>JBOEGD010000026.1:0-159987 GCA_050633245.1 Calditrichia bacterium
ATTCCTCCTTTTCAATTACCTTTTAGGTTAGTAGAGTTTAATTATCTACTTCTCCTTTTCAAATACCTTCTAGGTTAGTAGAGTTTAATTATCTATTCCTCCTTTTCATCCATGTTAGAATTGAGTTCGTTTTTTGCTACTCATGCACTACATTGCCATAATTCTGGCCCCTGAATTAAATGATGCAAATTTTCTGCTCAGGCAGCATCACCGTAGCGCTGCTTTTGATGCCTGATCTGATAAATATAAAATCGCAATCCAATCAAGACCGTTTTTGAAAACCATATGTCTATGCAGACAAAAGGAGGCTTCATGCAAAAAGGTATACTGCTACTTTTAGCTTGTGTTATGATGTTGAGCCAATTTGCTATTGCTCAGGAACGCACAGTTCTGATTCCCAAACGACTACCCGATATGCCGCTGACTTATGAAGATACAGATGATATCTTTGGTGAATCATATCGCTGGATTCACGAGGGGGCGGTAAACGAAGGTGCAGCAAAACTACGCACGCTCGTAGAAAATGCCGGATTCACGATGGATCCCAACGCATACTATGTTGTTGTTGCAAACTTTACGGATCGCTTTAGTCCGATCGGCCTGTTTCGTGGAGATGGAACCGCAGAAGACAGTGAGTTTCTGCGAACGCGGATGTATGGTTTGAATTCCGATAATCTCTATTTTATTTTTATTACCCGTGAAGCAAACGTAAATGCCTATGTCTCTGTAATGGCTACCGAAAAGGATTCACCATTTAACCAGGCATTATTGCAGGTGCTTGGTCTATTTTTTCCAATTCCCACGAATGCTGCTGCAACGCTCGACAGCCCAAACCGTACGACCTATATTGATGTTAGAAAATTTGATTTGCCGGAAGCCTATCAAGAATTTAGTGACCTTTCATTTATCGTGAAGAAAGAGCTCTCTGATGAAATGGCTATTGCTTCGCAGGTTTTTGACAACACCTCTTTGGAGCAGTGGAGCTTTGGTGTTGCCACAGCTGTAACCAGCATCGATGACGTGAATATTATTATTGGTGCAGATGGCTCAATTATTATTGAACCCAAGCCAACACTGGATCCTGCCCAATTCCTTACGCTGAACTATCATTTTTCGCCATTCGATAGCAAGCGTCAGAACTTTGGTAACTCGTTACATGCTCTGGTAGGTATTCGATTAACTAACTATATGGAGGGCATGGTTGGTGTTGGAGCCAGCTTTGATCTTGGTCTTGCTGCGCTTGGAATTTTTGCCGGATATAGCGTGGAAGTTGCGAATGATTTGCAAGATGGATTTGCTGTTGGTGATGTGTTGGCAAATCAGGATGTCGATCCATTTAAGACGCGCTTTATTGGAAAGCCACGTATTGGTTTGCAAATAAAATTTCCTTAAAATGAATCGGGCTGCCTCAGTCTTTGGGGCGGCCCGGTATTATTCTAGCTCATTACCACACTTCTTTGAACCTTCTCCAATTTTTCCAACCGTTGTTCAACAGCTTGTTCTCCAGCGCGAATAATTGCCTCAATTTCATTAAACTCATGCCAGAAAAATGACTTTACGTCCGGATTAATAATTAAGTCCATTTCGAATAATGCCTCTTCCGAAAGAGTATGAGCAGTGATCGTTTTTGTTCGCAGAATGACGTCTAGTACATTGTTAAACTCATTCTCCGGGTGCAGGTTTGGATGAACATCTACTGCAATTGTAAAATCTGCGCCAAGGTTACGGACAAAGCGTACTGGCAGGTTATGGGTAATTGCACCGTCAACCAGTTTGTGACCATCGATTTCTACAGGTGGGAAGAAGCCAGGTATGGTTGAGCTTGCAACAACGGCCTGACAAATGCTGCCTGATGTAAATAAATATGGTCTCCCGGTAATTAAATCGGTCGCATTGCAGGCAAACGGAATTGTTGCAGTGGTAATGTCTTCGTCTTTTATTAACCAGGTAATAGCGTTTTCGAGGCGTTCGCCTTTGAGCAAAGCGGCTCGTTTTGCGCTGAGTCCCAGCATCAGCCAGTTTTTTACACTGCGTGTGAACTGAGTAACGATATCGTCTGATTTATGAACATGCTTTTTGAGAGCATTTACGCCTAAATCGCCGAATTCTTTTGTTCTGGTGAACTCATGCAGTTTTTCTTCAACATATTTTGCGTCCGGTGTTTGCGCATACATGGCACCGATTATTGCGCCGAAGCTACAACCAACAATAAGATCAACTTCAACTCCTGCCCGTTCCAATGCTTTTAATACGCCAATATGGGCTAATCCACGTGCACCGCCGCCTCCTAAAACCAGAGCAACCTTCATCTGTACCTCCATGTATATTGTTTATCATTTTACCGGCAATAAGCCACTCGGTTTCAACAAAAAGTGTAAAATTGATGTGCTACTATTGTCGAATGTTGAGGGAAAATCTTTATGGAATACAGGCAATCGGGCAATGAGGCAGTCAGAAGCGGTGAGAAAAAAAACTGAGAAAGGGACAGGAGGTTAAGAGCCGTCGACCTATGTGTCGACGGAAAAGAGGCAATCAGTGAAGAGCCCTATGTTACGTCACCATTCACCATCTCCCAAAGCTGTTTTATTTCTGTTTCGCTTGCGGCAGTGCTCTTAACATAGTCAAATGGACGAATTCGTCGATCGAGCCAAAAATTTCCGCTGTGCCCGATAGTTAGCTTAGGCTCATACGCCAGCCAGGCGATGGCTTCGATGCCCTGTTCCGGAGTGCGTAAAATGGGTCGCATAAAACGATGAAATGTTTTGAGGGAAAAGCGTACACCAGGTGTATCTGCCCAGCCGGGATGCACGGCAAATACAAGCACGCTCTTATTAATAAACCGCTTTGCCCACTCGCGTGTCAGGTAAAGCTCGGCACGTTTCGTTTCCGCATAAGCTTTCACTCCATCGAATATGCGATTTTTCCATTCGACATCTTCCAGATTTAAAGCTGCGCCGTAAGCACCGCCAGAACTAACGTTTATAACGCGTGAGCCTGGTGTCTTAATCAACAAAGGCTCCATAGCGACAATCATTTTATGATAACCCAACACATTTGTCGCGTATGTTAATTCTAGCCCGGCAGGTGTTTCGCTCCTCTCCAGTGGTAATACACCCGCATTGTTGATGAGGATATCCAGCTGTTTCTCGCGATCTGTGAATCGTTCGGCAAACGCGTTTATCGATGCGATATCTGACGTGTCTACCAGCTCTAAAAAGACGCGGCGATGGTTGATGCGACTACAAATATCCAAAACGGCTTTTTTGCCGCGCTCCTCATTTCGGCAAAGCAAATAAACGGTGGCACCACGACCGGCGAGTCTTTCTGCGAGAGCTTTACCAAGGCCTGCATTTGCACCCGTGATGGCACAAACCTTATTGCTCAGCGTAACTCCGGTGGTTTCTTTCTGCTGAAACATACGTCTTAAGTAGTAACCGATAGATGAAAAGCTAAACAGGATAGTCTTATCTAGCAGACGATCAAGAAGAGAAGGTTTGAAGTTCATATTTAAATGTAGTGGGTTGGTAGAAGGTATGCAATAGGGCAATAGGGCAATCGGGCAATAAGGCAATAGGGCAATCGGGCAATAGGGCAATAGGGCAATTTAGTTGGTGCGTCAGCTTTATGCTAAGCAATAGCTCCGTTCACCGTTCACCGTTCACCACTGCTAAAGGATCTTTTACTATCTGACACAGCATTGTGGCATCTCTTCCGGAGTTTTTGGCGTGGTAGAGGGCCTCGTCAGCTGTTTTGATAAAACTACTCAGGGTATGCGTTAGCTGAGGTTGTATGCTGGTGATTCCACTGCTTATCGTGACGTGGTCTGAACTTGGAGCACCCTCATGTGGAATTTTTAGATCTTTTACAGCTATTCGCAGCTTCTCTGCGACGCACATAGCGCCTTCCGTATTTGTTCGTGGGAGGACGCCTACAAATTCCTCCCCACCATAGCGTGCGAAAAAATCTCCGGGTCGCTGTAATTGTTGAGAAAGTGCAGAGGCAACTGATTTTAGACAGATATCGCCGGCAGGCTGACCATACGTTTCAATAAACAGCTTAAAATAATCGATATCTATCAGCAGAAGTGATAAAACGGACTCTTCACGGATTGCGCGCTTCCATTCGCGTTCTATGTATTCATCAAACCTTTGGCGATTGTGAACTTCGGTCAGCCTGTCCGTTGCTGAAAGTGCATGAAGCTGCTCGTTGGCTTGTAATAATCCAGCCTGAGCCTTTAGCAACTCAAGCTCTCGCTTTTTGCGTTGATCGGTCTCGGCCTTCAAGCGTAGAGCAGACTTGGATCTGGCTAATAGTTCAACCTGATTTACCGGCTTGCGCAAAAAATCTATTGCTCCCGCGGCAAAAGCCTCTTCTAACAAATGGATATCTTCATTTGCAGTAACCATTATGATTGGAATATCCTTCAGGTAATCATAGGCGCGGATAATCCGACAGGCTTCAATACCGTTTATCTCCGGCATGTCAAAATCCATCAAAATTAAATCAACGCTTTCGGCTAAGGGGTCAAATCGACAGTTGTCTAAATAGTCGAGTGCTTTTTCCGCAGAAGAGAGGGCAAGGACTGTTCCGGCATTACCCTTTTCCAAGAGTCTCTTTAGTAAAAACCTATCGTCAGTTGCGTCATCAACCAGTAGTATGGACATCGTCTTCCTATCCTGCTTTTTGCTGTTTCACCCGCATCTTCAATTAACGGATGCCACAGTTTAAACTTGATTTATCTGCACTTTTGTCGTACTATTCCGCAGCCGGAAGATACATATTACCGGACTATTGCATGTCGAATAAATTGTATTCGAAGAACCCTTTTCCCATCTGCCTATGCCATTGAATTCCACGATAAAAACAATCGCTATCGGTTCAGATCACGGTGGATTTGAAACCAAAAAGCAGCTTTTTGCATTGCTACAGCAACAGGGCTATCAGGTCGAAGACGTTGGTGTGTATAAAGAAGTCTCTGTGGATTATCCGCTTTTTGCATTTAAGGTTGCGAGTTTGGTTGCCTCCGGAGCCTGCGATTGCGGTATTGTCGTAGATGGTGCCGGGATCGGTTCCTGTATGGCAGCCAACAAGGTGCCGGGAATTCGAGCGGCTATGTGTTACGATGTGCAGACGGCTCGCAATAGTCGTGAACACAATAATGCGAATGTGTTAACGCTTGGTGGCAAATTGCTCGACTTCGCAGTTATTCGCGAAATCGTCAACGTATGGCTTACAACAGAGTGTACTGAAGCGCGGCATTTACGCCGAGCGAATCAAATTATTGATATTGAACGTGGTGGAATAAACGATTCCTCATCGGCAACTGTGGAGAATAAAGTGAATAACCTGTCCTCAGACGACCTGGCTCAGATTGCCCGGCAAATTACGGAAATCTTGCAGTCGCAAGGAATTGCATCCGGAAGCGGTTGTACCTGCTGTGGCGGCAGCTGTGGTGGTGGATGTGCTGAAAATGCACCTGAAACCGTACAGGAGCTTATCACTATAGGGGCAAGCCGGATTAGCTATCGCGGAGGCAACGGTGATGCGGTTTCCGAAGATCTGGCAGGATATATCGATCATACCCTTTTGAAGCCGGATGCAACATCTGCTGATGTGCAGGGTCTTTGTGAGGTTGCGCGCCAGCATACGTTTGCTTCGGTCTGCGTTAGTCCAACTTATGTGCCTCTGGCGGCAAAACTACTAAAGGGTTCTCCGGTTAAGGTGTGCACTGTTATCGGATTTCCAACGGGAACGCATCAGCCGCAAATAAAGGCGCTTGAAACCCGGCAGGCAATTCGTGAAGGTGCGCAGGAAATTGACATGGTGATTAATATTGGTGCACTGAAAAGTAGAGACATAGATTTACTATATCGCGATATTCGCTCTGTCGTTGAATCTTGTCAGGATGGTGGTGCAATTTGTAAGGTGATTATCGAAACAGCACTATTGACCGACGAAGAAAAGGTGATCGCTTCAGAAACAGCTCGGCGTGCGCGTGCCGACTTTGTTAAAACATCGACCGGCTTCTCGACCGGCGGTGCAACAGCACATGATGTCGCAATAATGGCAAAGGCCGTTCGCGGAAGCGGCATGGGTGTGAAGGCTTCCGGAGGCATTCGCAGCTTTGAAGACGCGATGGAAATGATAGAAGCTGGTGCAACTCGAATCGGTGCCAGCGCCAGTGTACAGATAGTTAAAGGTGACCCTAACGTTACGCAATCGGGATATTAAAGACAGAACCCAGAACGACATGGTGAGCGGGAGACGGGGTGACCAGATCGGCAGCTAACAGACGGCAGAAAGCACGTAACGTTGGTCTCGACCCACGGCCCTGAACCTTGAACTCTGAACCTTGAACCGCTTTTAAAGGAGCTTCCATTGGCAGACTTACGATCCTTTGTAATACTCGATAATCTTCAGCCGCAGCATGCCGCATTTATGGGAACAATTGCCCGTGGATTCCTGCCTCTGGCGGGTATGGCCTCATTGTGGGTAGAGATTTCTCCCGGAATTGAGATAAACCGAATTGCCGATATTGCGTTGAAGTCCACTGATGTTACACCGGGAATGCAGATTGTAGAGCGTTTGTATGGGTTGCTGGAGCTGCATTCCGCATCTCAGGCCAATGTGCGCCAGGCGGGTGATGCCATATTGGAAGCGCTTGAGTTAAAGCTGGAAGATCGTCACAAGCCAAAGATCCTTTCCAGCCAGACAATCCGACGGGTAGATGATCACCAGACTCAGCTTATCAATCGCATGCGACATGGGAATATGATCATTCCCGGCGAAACGCTATACGTTATGGAAGTACAACCAGCTGCTTATGCTGCGCTGGCTGCAAATGAGGCGGAAAAAGCCGCAAACATTAATATTTTGGAAGTCCGGGCTTCCGGTAGTTTTGGCAGACTATACCTTGGTGGCGAAGAACGGGATATTGACGTTGCCCGCCCGGCCGCAGAACAAGCAATCGCCAGCATTTCCGGGAAAGAAGTGAAATAATTTTTGACTTATGAGTTATGATTCATGAATTGAACATAGCTCATCTAATCATCATTTATCAATCATCATTCATCAATGTTAATGGAGATTCCGATGGCTGAAGCATTAGGTATGATCGAAACACGAAGTTTTGCTGCCATGGTTGAAGCAGCAGACGCAATGGTAAAGGCAGCCAAGGTAGAACTGGTTAGCTATGAAAACACGGGTGGTGGATATGTAACTGCTATTATCCGGGGTGATGTTGCAGCAGTGCGCGCAGCATGCGATGCCGGACAAACCAGTGCTTCGCGCGTTGGTGAGGTGGTTTCGGTTCACATTATCGCTCGTCCGCATAATAATGTGGATGCTGTACTTCCTCTTGGAAGAGCCGAAGAAGCAAAGCCCAAAGGTAAACGCTAGCGCCAGATCAGGTATTCGAATTAGCTAAACATGCAGGAGAATACAGTATGATTCTGGCAAAAGTAGTTGGAACAGTCGTTGCCACTGAAAAAGAAGCAAGCATGAACGGATTAAAACTCATGCTGGTTCAGCCGGTTGGGCTTGACGGTAGTGCCGGTAGTGGATTTACCGTAGCGGTAGATGCCGTCGGTTGTGGCGTCGGCGAAATTGTGCTGTACGCCAGCGGAAGTTCAGCGCGACAAACAGAGGCAACCAATAATCGCCCATGTGATGCGGTAATTATGGCGATTGTTGATAATTGGGAAGTTGACGGCACGATCAAATATAAAAAAGGGTCCTCCGATCAATGAAGCTAACCAATGAGCAGCTTGAAATTATTGCCCGTCAGGTCGCTGCAAATATGGCGGGCGAAAAACCAGCGGCTAAATTCCCTCCCATTTCCGGAAAAAGTGAAGCACCGCTATTTGCTTCGGTAGACGCAGCCGTAGAGGCTGCTCATAAGGCATATCGACAGCTAGCAGATTTGCCGCTGGCGGTTCGCGATGCCATGATAACCGAAATTCGCAAGGATATGATGACGGAAGCGGAGTCACTGGCTCGAGAGGCCTATCAGGAAACTGGCTTGGGACGCATCGATAGTAAGATTGCCAAAAATGAGCTGGTAACTTCTAAAACGCCGGGAACAGAAGATCTTACCTCGCGAAGCTGGAGCGGGGATAATGGATTAACGCTTATCGAACGCGCACCTTTTGGCGTTATCGGAGCGATTACGCCTACGACAAATCCCACATCAACGATTATTTGTAACTCTATTGGAATGATTGCGGCAGGTAACTCGGTAGTCTTTAACGTTCATCCGAACTCTAAGCACGTTTGCGCCCGCACAATTCGTTTATTGGATAAAGCAATTGTTCGTGCTGGTGGCCCGGCAAATCTGGTGACTGGAATCGCCGAACCGACCATCGAAAGCGCTCAAACTCTGATGAAGCACAAAGGGGTGCGTTTGCTTGTGGTAACTGGCGGACCCGGTGTGGTCAAAGAGGCGATGAATTCAGGCAAACGGGCAATTTGTGCCGGCCCTGGAAATCCACCAGTCGTTGTCGATGAGACAGCGGATATCGCCAAGGCGGCAAAAGATATTGTTTTTGGTGCATCATTTGATAACAACATTATTTGCACGGATGAAAAAGAAGTGTTTGTAGTAGACAGCGTGGCCGATCACCTTCTTCAGGCCATGCAGGCAAATCGCGCCTATCTGCTTAGTCCGGATCAAATAAAGCAGATTGAAAAGGTGATTTTCACCGAACAGCGCGGTCCGGGAAAACCAGCCAAGATGAACAAGAAGTTTATCGGCAAAAATGCCGGCGTTATTCTGGCGGAAATTGGTGTACAGGTGGATGAGAATGTGCGACTTGCTGTTGCTCCGGTTGATGTGAACCATCCACTGGTATGGACGGAGCAAATGATGCCGGTTCTGCCGGTAGCTCGCGTTCGCAGTGCCGATGAAGGAATAGACCTGTCGGTAAAGGCTGAACACGGATTTCGTCACACTGCCAGTATGCACTCCAAAAATATTGAACGGCTTAGCCGCATGGCTCGCGTTATGGACTGCAGTATTTTCGTGAAGAACGGCCCGAATGCGGCAGGTTTGGGATATGGTGGCGAAGGATATTGCTCGTTTTCCATTGCCAGCCCAACCGGCGATGGCCTAACCCGGCCATTTAGCTTCACCCGCGAACGTCGCTGCACGCTCGTGGATTACTTTCGAATTGTATAAAAGGATTTTATGAAGACCTATCCAGCCATTGCGCTAATAGAGCTGTCTGGCATTGCGGACGGTATTTATGCCGGGGATGCTATGCTTAAGCAGTCGCCAGTCGCGATGCTAAAAGCCGGTACAATAAGCCGTGGAAAATATCTGGTGCTGGTAGGCGGTTCGGTTGCTGCCGTAGATGAGGCCTTTGGACAAGGATTGGCAATTGCGCAAGATTCAATAATTGACAGCCTGATGCTGCCGGATATTCACCCCGATGTTTTTGCAGGATTGCTGGAAGAGAAAAAAAATGTTCAAGCAGAAGCGCTCGGGGTTCTGGAAACGGAATCGGTAGCCAGCGTCATTGCCGCGGCAGATGCCGCAATCAAAGGAGCGGATGTTTCCGTTAATGAGCTTCGACTGGGAGACAATTTTGGCGGAAAGGGGTATCTGTTACTGAGTGGCAAGATCGAAGACGTTGAGATTGCCATGGAGATTGTGTCTGATGTCCTTGCGGTGCGCGGTAAAAAATGCTGTTGCCGAACCATAGCAAACCTAACGGACGGTATGCGCGAGCACGTGAACGGTGCGCTGCGGTTTAGTCAGTCTGCTTTGCAAATCTTACCGGATGGAGAATAACATGCTCCTCGGAAAAATTATCGGTACCGTAACGCCTGCGATTGTTTATACCGGTTTGCAAGGTGTTCCACTATTGCTGTTGCAGCCGCTAAACAAGCAGCAACAGGAGTCTGGCAAACCACTAGTTGCGGCAGACGCTACCCGTCAGGCCGGACAGGGAGATTTGGTCTATTACGAAGGCGGCAGAGAAGCGGCAATGGCGCTGGAAGTGACGTTCGTGCCGGTTGACCATGCCGTTATTGGAATCGTCGATGACGTGAACCTTCGGGAGGACGCATGATTCTCGGTAAGGTATGCGGACAAATCAATTCCACTATCAATCATCCCTTTTACGACGGTAAGCGGTTGCTGATTGTTGAAAAGATCGGATCAGACGGCACGTTCTCTGGTGGTTACCTGATTGCGGTAGATTCTGTCGGTGCCGGTGCAGATGAAACGGTCTTGATTGTAGACGAAGGTGGTTCTGCGCGACAGATTATCGGTAACCCCGATGCACCGCTTCGCAGCATAATCGTTGGTATTGTGGATGATGTTTCTCTATAGATCGGTTTAGTGCTTCCTTCCCCGCAATCCCCAAACCAATCCTGCCAAACCAACGAGTAGTGAAACTCCAATCCAAATGAAAATGTTGTAGGAACCAACCACGCTTCGAAAGACCACCGTGAACAAAAATAGCAACAGGCCGGTTACCTCCCAGCATCGCTGCATTTCGAAGGCGCTTTTTTGATTAAGCACGGGCTCTTTGTTGAAGAGTATTTTCAACTCATCCCATTCCCACAGTAAAAGCATCAAGTTTGCCAATAGCATGAGTCCGGTAATAATCGGTGTGCCGCGAAAATCGTATGAGATGGTAACGACAAAGATGTTCGAGATGATCGGTAGAAACATGAGCGCGCCGAGCTTGGAATAGCGTTGCGTCATTAGAAAGAATGCTGCAACGAGCTGTCCCATGCCGATAAATTGCCAGTAAAGACCGGACTGATACAGCGTCTCAAAAAAATGCCAGGCAGAGTTTATCGGGGCATCTGCGCCGCTGTCTGTGGTAAATCGGCCACCCATAATCTTTATCATGCTGGCAAATAGAAACGCGCCACCGATTAAATAGCGCGTGTAGATTATGAGGAGCTGAGCCCACAGGTTGTTCTGTAATTTTCTCATTCAAACAGAAACGCACGTTGCTGGGAAAAGTTACCAATCATGGTTGCCGAAAAACAAATTTTTGCTGCATCAGTAAATAAACGTCAGCTCTTTGCGCTTAAAACTGAGAAGTGTTTTCTGTTTGCTTAGAATCTCATAGCCGACCAGGCCATCCAGCTTTAACTGATAACCATCAGCGATATGTGAAATGTCGCTGAAAACCGTTGCTGTTTGCTCAAAAATCTTTCCGCCCATTTCGAGCCTCTTTATCGCTGCTTTTGTAACGTCACTCGGGTTATTGCCTATTCCAACCAGCTCATCTGTTCTGATATTGTCAAGCGACTCCTTTACAGTTTCGAACAGACTGCTGCTAAGTAAGTTGCTTTCCGCGCCGCTATCAAGACCGAGCTTAAGTACTTGCTCGTCAATAGTCGCATCTAAAATCGGAATATGATGACCCAATGCAAATGTTTGAGAACTTGTTTTCGCATCCGGAAAATGAGATTCCAGAAATGCTGTGGAACTTTCGGGTTCGAGCAGAAGGAGTTCTTTATCCGCATAGTTGAAGAATACATCATACGAGCTAAACATTTCATAACCGATTAAGCCGTGAATTTCAGTCTCAAGCTCTTTTTCCAAGTGACTTAGATCGAGCGTGAGCAGCTCTTGATTCGCTATTTCAATTCCATACCACCCCAGACTCTTAATTTTTATCAGATTCATTCCGGAAACGGCTCCGCCAACGCCTTTGGTGGATGAGATAGTCTTTCTTCCATCGTCTTCGACTGAGAAGTAGGCAGCGTTAAGAATGACCTTCGGTGAACCGCTGTCGAGCAGGAAGTGTTTGAGCTGACCATTAACGTGCACTTTGGTTAAAATAAGCTTACCGGCCATTGTGAAGGGAATACGAACGTCCGAGCTGCTCGGTTTACTAAGCTCGGCCTGTTTGTTTGCGTGCTTTACTTCCATTTCAAAAAGCTCCAGTCCTTCGAGCAGACCACTCTTGTTGAAGATGAATTTTGTTTCTGTAGGACCTTTTTGATCGTAATGAAACGTGTAAATAACGCGCGTTTGAGCTGCTTCGGCTATCATCCCCTTTTTTTCAATTCGATGAATGCTGTCTCCCAGCTGTAGACAGAGTTGCTTGAATACCATCTTTGCAACCGGACCGCTTTGGCCGGCAATACTGAAATCATCTGAGAAATAAGGAAACAGCTTTTCTGCTGTGCGAGAATTTAATGATTCGGCTGTTAATTCGGCAACTTTTTGGTAAGAAGATTCGCTTTGCGCATGTATCGGAGAAATGCCAAAAGATATAAGAAGGACGGCAAATAGCTTTAGTAATTTGGCTTTCATACAATAGCGTGGTTGGCGTTCTCGATATGGATTCATTTTGTGCTCCGGTTTTCGGGGTGGTCGGTGAGATATCAGTGAGACGCCGCAAGCACATAAATAGTTGAGTTTGCTGAGACAGAATGTTTTTTCAGATTCCGTTTATGTCCAGTTAAAAAAGCGATAGGGGATATTGTTTTCGATAAAAAAGGTTTTAATATCTCGGAATGCTTCTCTTGACTTAAAAGAATCCGCAAACCAGTCGAGTAGATCATTATCCTCTGAAACGTTCTTTTTTGACTTTTGCCAGATTCTATCTCTTAGCTGATAAATGTGCTCCTTTTCGACGGTTAAATAAAGCTCATCATCCCAATCGCCACGAACCTTTTTGACCGTTTCGCCATATTCAACACAGAGAATGGTAAGCTGCCCCTTTTCGGAAAAATAGATTTCAACGGATACGCCGTTTTTGCCGTCATCTTCTTTGTATAAACTCCGGGAGTTCACCTTGTCCGACATTTTTAATCCTTATTTGTTTTCGTTACGCATAACGATCATTGTGGCCTGCATTTTGGCAAAAACCTTTTCCTGAGCTGCATCGGTTATCAGTCCGTCGCAAATAACCAGAGTTCGCCCAGACTTAAATACGGTTCCGATCGCAAGAATGCGATTCGTTTTAGCTGGACGCAGCATATTAATCTTAAATTCGACGCTCAAGACATCGGCGTCTTTCGGCATAACGGATAGGGCCGCGTAGCCGCAGGCAGTGTCTGCCAGACTGCTCATCACCCCGGCGTGAAAATAACCGTGTTGTTGTGAGAGGCTATCGCTAAATGCACAGCTTAAAATCACTTCTCTTTCAGAAATAGATTCTATTTGCGCCCCAAGCGTTTGCATTAAACCCTGTTTGTTGAAGCTGTCCATTATTTTTTGTTCAATCATATTCAGGCATCTTTCTTCTCGATAGCTATTTCTTCAGATACGACTGAAGAAAGTAATTGCGTATTGGACGAACAGCCTTCTCAGCACCCTCATCAGCAGAGTTACTTATAATTGCTACAGCAATATCCATTTTTTTAAATAGAATAATATAGCAATGGAATGTCCCGGCGCTCCCGGTGTGCGTACTCAGTGTATCGTTAAAGCGTTTTGTTGCGCCCCAACCAACAGAATAGGAGGTTGTCTCCATGCTGCTGTAGTGTAGATGCTCGTAAAATGTCGCGGGAAATTGTTTGTCATTTCCATTGAGGCCGGACAAATGTTTCTGAATATAAACAACATAGTCTTGCAACGACAGACTCACATCCCCTGATGGAGCAAGAATGGGGTCAATGTTAAAGTGTTCCGGGGGATGCGGCCTTAGTGTCTTGCTGCTATCTGCTTCGCCGGTCCAATGTCCCCACGGCTGCGAGGGTTCTGCTTGAGCAGGCCAGCCAATGAGACCGTCTATGCCCAGTGGTTGAAAGATTTCTTTTTCCAGCATGCTACTCCAGGATTTCCCGGTAGCCTTTTCCAGCATGCTGGTTGCGACAGCATATCCGGCATTTGAATAAACATACCCTTGTTTTAAAGCTGCTGAGTCCATTACGACTGTATCCATCTGTAAGACCCACTTCGCAAAATTGTAGCGACGTTTTACCGGATCATTTTCCGTAAAGCGCTCGAGCAATTCCCACTCGACGTCTTCGGTAAAAGGCTGAACTCTGGCGGTATGGTTTAGAAGTTGCTGAAGAGTCACATTTTTATAGCGCGAATTGATTTCCGTTTCAAGCTCCGGAAACACATCGACTACTCTGCTGTCCCACCGAATCTTGCCGCTTTCCACAACAATTCCGGCGAGGTGTCCTGTTATGGCTTTGCTGCAAGAGCCGAGATGTAGTTTATCTTCTTTTTTCAGAAGCGGATCAGCCCCAAGTTTGCGGACGCCTGCGGTGGCAATGTTGAGTATTGTATCGCTTTGAAAAAAGGCGACCGCGATACCGGGAATTTGATGCTCAGATATTGTAGTGTTCAGGAATAACTGCAGCGAATCTGCGTGAATGGTTTTAGCATCCTTTGCCTGCATTGAAAGGCTAAACAGCAGACAAATAAGCAAACGTCCAATAATATTGTGCATAAGGATTCTTTCGTTGTGTGAGCTTCTAATACGGAGGAACAAACGAGAAAGTTTTCGTATAGGACGTTAATCTATGCTTCGATCGCTTACCTGCTCGGCGGTTAATCCATAAAGTGGAGGCAGATCGATTCCTAACAGGCCAAGATAAAGAAAGAGTTGACCGCGATGGTGAACCTCGTGTTCTACCATCGCGCGTAGCCATTTCCAAAGAGTGATTTCAATTCCTGCCGGGGTCATTGCTTTTCTTTGCAGATCGTCCTCCGAGAGTTTCGCGAAAATAGCGAATGACTCTTCCTGCATATCATTATAGAATTGGATTGTTGCATCATAGCCGTTGGCGTATTCGCTGCCACATCCCTTGTATCGGCTGGGTTGAAACTGGGCATTCTCGGCATACATATTTCGCTCGATTAAGGCCAGATGACGAATAATATCCCCGATGGTAAACTTACCGGTTTGGTAAGTCCACTCAATTTTATCTGCGGGTATGGATGGGAATAGCATTCGTGTACGGTCTTTTATTCTCCCATAATATTTCAGAAAATCTGTGGCATATGTAATCTGCATTCGCCCTCTTTTGATTAGATTAATCCACTGATATTGCCATTTTCATCGATATCCATTCCGTTTGAGGCAGGATTTGCCGGTAGGCCGGGCATACGCATTATGGCGCCGGTAATGGGAACCAGGAAGCCTGCGCCGGCTGCTATTTCAATTTCACGAACTGTGATGGTAAAGCCCGTTGGGCGCCCCAGAAGTTTCGCATTGTCTGAAAGCGACTTCTGTGTTTTTGCAATGCAAACCGGTAAGCCTTCCAGTTCAAGTTTGGCAATAGTGCGCAGATCTTTTTTTGCTTTCGCGGAGTATTCTACCTTATCGGCACCATAGATTTTTGTGGCTATAGTCTCGATTTTCGTTTTAATGTCGCTATCCCAACTGTAGAGCGGTGTAAAGCTGCTCTTGTTCTCTTCTACAATCTCGACAACCTGTTTGGCAAGCTCCTCGGCTCCCTTTCCACCACTAGACCACACATCCGATTCGGCAACCCGAATTCCAAGACGTGCGGCTTCATCTTTAATAATTTGAATCTCTTCCGGACTGTCGCTGGTAAACTTATTAATTGAAATAACCGGTGTAATGTTGAACCGGGCAATGTTTTCCAGATGCTTTTGCATGTTTGGCAATCCCTTGATCAGCGCGTCGGTATCTGGTGTGGTCAACTCTTTCAGGCTGGCGCCACCGTGATATTTTAGCGCGCGGATTGTCGTTGTCAGAACAATTGCTTTGGGTGCAAGTCCGGCACTTTGGCACTTAATATCCAGAAACTTTTCGCCACCGAGGTCGAACCCAAACCCGGCCTCCGTTACAACGTAGTCTGCCAGGCTCATGCCAATTCGCGTAGCGATAACCGTATTGGTTCCCTGGGCAATATTTGCAAATGGGCCACCGTGAATGATCGCCGGATTTCCTTCAATTGTTTGAACAAGGTTCGGTTTAATAGCGTCTTTCAGCAGAGCGGTCATAGCACCTTCTGCTTTTAGATCGCGCGCATAAATTGGCTTTTTGTCGAAGGTGAAGCCGATAAATATTCCTGCCAGTCGCTCCTTTAGATCGCTTCGGCTTTCCGATAAACAAAGGATTGCCATGATTTCAGAGGCTGCGGTAATGTCGAAGCCGGTTTCGCGCGGGATGCCGCCTGTGGTGCCGCCAAGCCCGACAACGATTTTGCGCAATGCCCGGTCATTCATGTCCATCACGCGTTTCCACACTACTGTTCGTGGGTCGATGCCCAGCGAAGTGGACTTACTTTGAATATTGTTGTCAATCAAAGCTGCCAGTAGATTATGTGCTTTTTCTATAGCGGAGAAATCTCCGGTGAAGTGCAGGTTTATATCCTCCATCGGCAGCACCTGTGAGTAGCCACCGCCGGTTGCGCCGCCCTTGATACCGAAGACTGGCCCAAGCGAAGGTTCTCGCAATACCACCACGGTTTTCTTCCCGATGCGGTTGAGACCTTCCGACAATCCGATAGACGTTGTTGTCTTTCCTTCTCCCGGTGGTGTTGGGGAAATGGCAGAGACGAGAATCAAATTGCACCTCGATGCGCTATCTTCATTGTAGAGCGACAGAGGGAGTTTGGCCTTGTGTTTACCATACATTTCAAGGTCGTCGGCTTGTAAACCCATTTTTGCTGCGATATCCTGAATGGGGCGGAGTTCTACCTGTCGAGCAATGTCGAGATCGTTCATGTTTTCCTCAAGTTGGCGTGTGTAGGATAAGATGTGCTTCTTAAAAACTACAGACAGGAAGGTGAAAAAGTCAAGGTGGAATCGGGATTCAGCAATGTTGCAATGAGACAGAAATGAAATTGAGAAGCAGTGAGAAAAGAAAGTGAGAAACAGTTAGAAAGGTAATGGGGGGCAATGAGTCCGCGTCAGACTGAGCGGAGTCGAAATCAGAGCGAGCTGGAATAGAGCTATGAGGCTATTTGTGTTGGCATCTTGCAGTGGCAAGAGTAGATTCCGTTCACCGTTCACCGTTCACCGTTCACCGTTCACCGTTCACCGTTCACCGTTCACCGTTCACACTTCCAGAAAAAACCGTTCCTTGCTCTTTGACGTTGCACCGATGCGATGGTAAAATTTGATTGCCCGGATATTAAAGTCCGGTGTTTGCCACTGAATCAGGCTGCATCCGAGCTTTTCCGCTTCCCGCTTAATTCGATCCATTAGCTGTTCTCCAATACCACGCCCGCGACTGTCACCTGTCATAAATAAACAATCCATGTAGATATAGAATGCGGCATCCCACGTAGAATATTGCTTCATATAGGTTGCATATCCTATCAGTTTACTTTCCAGCTCAACAACGAGACAGTGCAGTGACGGAGGATCGGAGAAAATAGATTGTGTCAGTCTATCTGTGATGCCATCAGGATTAAACTCAGCCTTTTCGAAGGCCGCATGTGCAGAGATTAAGTCGATGAGCGTTTCGATATCGGTTTCTCGTGCAAAACGAATAAGGTGAGTGGACACGTGTTTCTCCCTAAGTTTAGTTACGACTTTTCTGATTGGAAATACCGATTTGTGCGATTTTTATCTTGGCATCCGCTTAGAAAAGCCATCTTTACCAACCATCCAAATATATTTATCGCTGAGCGAAATCCGGTGAATATCCGGCAAGGTTTCTTCAGAAGTAGTCCAGGTGAGCCCATCATCGTGCGATATAAACATATTACCCGGTTCTTTATTGGTATCGCCAACCGCAATCCAATAACTATCCTTGATATATGCAATCTTTCGGATTCTATTTGATGTCAATTGTTGGGTTGTCCATGTCTTGCCGTAGTCCACTGAACGTATGGCATGTCCGGAAAATGCAACCGCGATAATCAAATCGTCTTTAAATGCCATATCCCGAATTTGCGCAACTGTTGATGTACTGTCTTTAAATACGGTTTCCCAGGCTTCTCCTTGCCCGGGTTGATGAACAATTCCGGCACCGCTTCCCCACAGTTCATTACTCTTCCCCGCCTCAATATTCAACAAAATAAGGGGGAGGGTTTCACTGATATTCTCCCAGTTTTCACCACCATTCCTGGTATGGTAAAACCTTTTTAGAATCTTGCGCTCTGCCCTATTCAACTCCATTCCCGATAAATATCCTTCATGCTCTGAAAGAAAGAGCATGCCATAAAATAGCAGGTTCTTATTTTCCTCTGAAGGGAACTTTGCATTATGATTTTTCCAGGTCGTGCCGCCATCCGAGGTTGAGAAGAGGCTTCCGCTCTCACCACAGAGCCAACCGTCTTTGTGGTTGAGAAATTGAATCTGTTCCAAATAAAGTGAGTCCAGCGATGCCAGTTTCGTCCAGCTTATATTGCCATCCCGGGATTCATAAACCTGTCCACTGCCATATGAATAGGCAATAGCGTGATCGTCACTTAATACTTCAATGTCGTGGAGAGATTCTGTGAGAGTAATAGGCTGTTTTTCGATCGACTGAGAGCATGCGGTGCATAGGGCGAGCAGTGTGCATACGGCGAAGTTGAAGAAGTCTTTCATTAGAACCTGTCGGGTTTTATGGAAGCGTGAGTTTTTTTGAAACCGGAATTGCATAAATACTCGATTTTGGTTCAGTTATGCAAGAAATAAATGAAGAGCCCCGCACAAACCTGCGCCAATAATCAGGAACCATGAGGTTGCAGAGCGAAACGTATTTTGCGGATAGAATGCAAGAGCGATATGTAGAAATACGTGAACTATAAGAAAAATGTCTAGCCCTTTTTTGAAAACCAGTTTAGACTCCGGGCTTATATCTGGAGAAAATAATGAGTAGAAAATCCAAATGTAGAGCGGTACATGTGTCAGAGTAAAGACTGAATAGCCTGCCTTGTCCGACATCCAATAGGTGAGTGGAAAAATACGCCATTCCTTGTTGTAAATAGCGTCCATCTCATGGGTTAAAATAAATGCAAGTCCGGCGTAGAAAAGAATATCAACATTCATCAGGCAATCTCAATTGGGTTGAGATGAAATAATGGTGCGCAGCTGGTGGCTATTAAACATGGCTGCCGGAGAAATTACTTTTTCATTTAATGGGAGTGAATCACCATAGCGCTCGGGTAGCTTGACCCGTACGCGAGGGTGATCCAGCTTGAAGTCTTTCAGCTTTTCCAGCTGACCAATCTCGATGTTGACGGCTTCCTTATAGAGTTTCCAAACAAGTTCAGAACAGTAAATTCGTTCATTGGACCATTCAAAATATAGATCGTAGCTCTTGCCGGCATATTTTTCTCCCAGATCCTGCATTCTTGCAAGTGCAGATGGCGTTAAAATCGTTTTTGACTTTTTTAAGCGCTTCACGACATAGTGTTTATCTTTTCCGCGCGCAACCCACTGATTCAACGGTTTCAGCTTTACAGGCTGAACAGCCTCAAAAACATACCAGTTTGCCTCGTGTTCATACAAAATTCCCATATGACTGTAGCGCGAATTTGTCGCCAGCTGAATGGCTAAACTTTGCGCAGACGTTGATTCGTGAAAAATAATATCACCATTCTCAAGTCGGGATGTTTCAGGGGTTTCTGAACAGGAGAATAGATACATAGCAGTTAATACAATAAGGGCATGAGTTCTGATTATTGATTTCAAGAAACTACTTTCTATCTATGTACAAAAAACCATTGGAGTTACAACGTGAATAGCGACTCACCAAGCATCATTACAATGTGTGTGGCCATATGCGCAATAATTGCCGCCTCCAGCCCTTGTTTCCAATATAACCAGCCAAAGATGAGTCCACCAACTGAATTCCCGAGAAGTATGTAGCTTAGCAGTATTGAGGAAGGCGATTCCACCGTTTGAAACACGATGGGAAAGTGACCAAGTGCGAATAATAGTGAGGAAATTAGAATGCCACTCCAGTATACTGCTGGAGAGAGGGCCTTCGTCATTTTTGATACGATCCAGACTGCCAGTGTCATTACGCCGAAACGCAGCAGCAACTCTTCGGTTATTCCACCATAGAGCAGACGAGCAAAAATAGAAAGCTCTATTTTTTGAGATGCTTCGTTGAATTCTGTTGGAAGATAGGGCTGAAAAAGCAGACCGGTACATACAATCAAGCTACCCGAAAGAGCTCCACCGAACAGTCCGTATTTGATAGTTTCAGCGAAGCTTTTTTCAGACTGTTCAATGTCATTCTCAGGAAAAAGTAAGGGTAACTGAAGATTTACCTTGTCGAACAGAAGGATACCGATAATCAGTGCAATTATTAAGAGAACCATCGGATTGATAAGTGTTAGCATCTTCAGTTCATTCGGTGAAAACCTCTCAGCTATTTCAGTAGGAATGGAGTCCATTGGAATTTGAATGGTTAGAAGAGATAAAATGCCAAGAAGTCCGAGAAAAAAAAGAAGCAGGAAAAGCTTAAGTTTTGTGTTCATGCGAGTAACCGGGGTTTAATGAGTTGCCGTCTTTGTAGAATTACCCGCGAGGAAGAGAAATATTCATTTATAGTATCAAGTAATTAGTTTGATTATCTCCAGAAAGGCCTCCATTAGCTTACAAAGCTCTTGTTTTAGATGTTTATTTTTAATATTACCTTCGGTGTCGAACTGTCCCCTTACGCCTTGGAGAAGCAGGTTGGTCTGCTCATTTACGTTGGAGTAGATTGTTCGCATGATGAGGTTTAGCGCCTCATGCGCTTTTGTGCCTTCGGTTGAGGCTGTAATTAATGCGACCGGCTTTTCGGAAAAGACGGTTGTTGAGACGGTCCACTCAATGGCATTCTTCAGTGCGCCGGGAAGACTAAAAACATATTCCGGTGTGCAAAAGATAACGCCATCTGCCCGGTCAATTTTGTTGCGAAGCTCAACAACACTTTCCGGTAAAGGAGCTTTATCTAAATCTGGATTGAAATGCGGTAAGTTTGCTAATCCTTCAAACAGTTCAATATGTATTGAATCGGCGAATTGTCGCTGTAAGAATTGCAAAATCAGTGTGTTTGTAGATTGAGCGCGGGTGCTTCCTGATATCGCCAGAATTGTGAGCATTCTATCACTTTCAAAACATGATGCGTTATTTCATTACTTTAAAATACATGCCTCGAGATTCTGGAAGCGTGTCTTGAAAGCCATATTTTTCGTATAGTCGGTTTGCATTGCCATCGGCTATCAGGCTGACATAGCAAGTGTCTGGTAGAGTAGAAATAAATTCCATCAATTTTTCCATAATTAATTTCCCGATGCCTTTGCCTTGCAGCTCTGGTAGCACACAAATGTCGACAATCTGACAGAAGCAGCCGCCATCACCAATAACGCGACCCATTCCGATTGGCTCATCCTCTTCGTTTTTTACCAATACGGAGGCCAAACTGTTTGCCAGACCCGTTTTAGCCGCTAAGCCTGATTTACTGGAAAGGCCACAGGCCTTGCGAAGAGATTGATAAGTGCTGGCCGGGATTTCTGCGAAATTAACGCTAGAATTCATGTTATTATCTCTACTCATAGATTCTGATAATATTGCCGTTGTCATTTCCCAGAACGCTGCGCACATAGCCGTTGACTACTTTGGGCATTGGAACCGGGTTATGTCCGGGGAAATAGCCGGCGTATTTAACCGCGGAATCCTCAACAAGTCCTGCGCAAACGGCGTTAATGCGATGTTGGTTAGTCATTTCAAGTGCGGCTGCGAGAACGAAGCTATGTATGGCACCGTTTACCATAGCCGCACTGGTGGTCATAACCACCGGATCGTCTGCAAGTATGCCGGTTGTGAGCGTAAATGAGCCACCGGATGTCAAGTGTTTTTGGCCAATACGAACCAGATTAACCTGTCCCATTAACTTGCTGCGCAGACCGATATGAAAATCTTCTTCTGACAGGTCTGCAAATGGAGCCCATTTGGCTTCACCTGCGGTGCAGATAATAGCGTCTACAATGCCTGTTTTTTCAAACATGGTTTCAATAGACTTGCTGTCGCTGATATCAACCGTTACATCGCCTGAACTGCGCCCGGCAATGACTACTTCATGTTCCTTGCTGAAGTGGGCGACAACAGTTTTACCGATAGTGCCGTTTCCACCTACAATAAGTATTTTCATCAGTTCTCCTTTGCCAGATAAGACGCGATGCATCGCGTCTTTGCAAGATATCCGATAGACACAGTAAGCTGAGTGGTAGTGTCCAGTTGGATACGCGATGCTTCTCGTCTATACTGACTAAGACACATTGCAATGCGTCTTTACTTGTATGTTTCCAGTAGCGTTGTTTGTTCTTCGATTGCCGTGATAAACTCTGCCTTTAGATTTGCTATCAGCTCGCCAGTTGGCAACACATCATGGATAGTCGTTACGCCTTGTCCGGCAGACCAGATGGTCTTCCAGGCTTTTGCCTCCGCTTCAGCGGCATCGAGTTCCTTGCCAAAATCTACCTTTGCTGCCTTATTCCACAGCTCTTCGGTAATGCCCATCGATTCCAGACTGGGTCGCAGAAAGTTTGCACTTACTCCGGAGACAGCAGCAGTATAAACGATGTCACTCGCGCCGCTCTCAATAATCATTTCTTTGTATTCTTTCTCTGCCTTGCTTTCGGTGGTGTTGATAAAGCGCGTACCCAAATAGGCGAGGTCGGCACCCATCTGCATAGCCGAGGCAATGTCGCGGCCGTTACTGATACAACCGGAAAGCAGGATGGTTTTGTCATAGAAGCTGCGGATTTCCTGAATAAATGGCATCGGGTTGAGTGTTCCGGCATGTCCACCGGCTCCGGCAGCAACTAAGATCAAACCGTCAACACCAGCTCCTGCTGCCTTTTCAGCATGTCGGCGCTTTATAACGTCGTGAAAAACCAGTCCACCATAGCTATGTACCGCGTTCACAAGTTCAGATACTGCACCAAGCGACGTAATTATCAGCGGCACCTTGTGTTTTACACAAAGCTCCAGGTCTGCCTGCACGCGTGGGTTGCTGTGATGTACGATTAGATTAACGCCGTAGGGGGCAGCTTTTTTCCCGGTTGTTTGTTCAAACTCGTCGAGCGTTTCTTTAATCTCGATCAGCCATTTTTCAAAGCCCTCACTGGTTCGCTGATTAAGTGCCGGAAAAGTTCCGACGATGCCATTTTTGCAGCATTCGGTAACCAGCTTGGGACCCGAGATTAAGAACATTGGAGCGGCAACTGCCGGGAGGGAGAGCGAATCTATAAATGATGCTTTTGGTGACATACGGTTTCCTTTTTGTAAAACTTCGGCCATAGGTTGGCTTTCAGTTTAAAACATTGAAATCGTATTCGCAATTGGAATCGTTCCGGTAAGATATCGGAGCAGTTTTCAAAACTGCTCCAATCTAATACTTCAAGACTGCTCCAGGTTTCAGCCTTGAATAACTACATCTCAACTTTGGAAAGAGTTTTGTGCACCTCATTTACACCCATTAGTGCGGCTGAGCCATACCATGGAACAAGCTCCATTACCAGGCTGCCATGTTGAATCGCCGGATCTGTTTCTGTCAGTGCCTTGGCTTCCTCGACGGTTTCAACGTTAAAGATATAAATGCCGCGTAGTTCGCCATCATTGAGAAAAGGACCAGCCAGCGATAGTTTCCCGGCCTCTGCCATCCGTCCAATATTCTTCATATGTGCAGCTTGTAGCTGAGCAGATTTCTTCTCATCCGTTGGGCGATTGGGGCCACGCTTTAAAAATGCCATAACATACTTGCGCATTCCGTAATTGTCTGCACCATATTTGGCCGCTAACTCGGGATTGTATGTAGACTCCTGAACAACTTCTGCCGGTTGCGTTGGTTCGCCGGACTCGGCGGTATCAGTTTTTTGTTCTACGCTGCATGCAAGGGTTGCTATTGCAAGAAAAAACAGGACGAATCGCATCGCTTTATCCTTTGTTTTTAACTTAACTGGAGCAGTTTTTAAAACTGCTCCAATCTATTCTAATCTGCTCTAAACTAGTTTACAATTGGTTTACCCGTAAGCTTCATCAGCAAATAAGAGAACTGCAGTCCGGCTACTTTCGCGCGCTGCGCATTTGTTGAAGAACCAGCGTGTCCACCTTCAGTGTTTTCGTAATAGAAAACCTTATGTCCCATAGCATTCATTTTAGCAACCATTTTTCGAGCATGTCCGGGATGAACGCGATCGTCTCTGGTTGACGTTGTGAAAAATACTTCCGGGTATTCGGTGTCTTTTTTCAGGTTATGATAGGGGGAATAGGTCTTGATGAATTCCCATTCTTCCGGCTTGTCGGGATCACCATACTCACCCATCCAGCTTGCACCGGCAAGCAGTTTGTTAAAGCGCTTCATGTCCAGTAGCGGTACAGCGCAAATGACTGCGTTATACAAATCAGGTCGCTGAGTGAATGCGACGCCTACCAGAAGGCCACCGTTACTGCCTCCCATAATTCCAAGATTGCGGGAAGATGTAATCTTTCGTTTGATCAGGTTTTCGGCAACGGAATGGAAATCGTCATAGACTCGCTGGCGATTCTCTTTTAGTCCGGCCTGATGCCAGCGCGGCCCAAATTCTCCACCACCACGGATGTTCGCCAGAACAAAAACGCCGCCATTGGCCAGCCAGTTATTACCAAACGTGCCTGAATAAAAAGGTAGCATAGGGACTTCAAATCCACCATAGCCATATAGCAAGGTTGGGTTTGCTCCATTGCGATCCATGTTTTTTGCACCGACAACAAAGTATGGAATTTTAGTGCCATCTTTGGATATCGACTCATACTGCACAACCTCATATTTTTCGCCGTCAAAGAATGCAGGAAGTGATTGTACCACCTGAATACTGTTTTTTGCGTCATCCGCAAAAAACAGGGAGGATGGTGTCAGGAAGTTTTGATAGTAAAAGAAATATTGATCGGTTAAGTCATCGCTTGCGCTCAGGCGAATCGTGCCATAGTCGGGAGCGTCGATCTTTTTTGAAACCCATTCACCATAGTTAAAGCTGTAAGAGCGAAGCTCACTCTTTACATTGGTAAGAACGTTAATAATCAGTTGATTTCGAGTCGACAACATTGACGTAACGCTCGATGTCTCGTCTGGAACAAAGACGACGCTCAATTCGTACTCGCCTTTAAGCAGCTTATCGTAGTGCGCACTGATTACAGCTCCCTGAGGAAGCGTTTTGCCATTAACCTCCCAGTCAGATTTTAGCTCAATAATCGCCTGATCGCCTAAGATCTCACTAAGGTCTGCATCATCTGGAATGGCCAGCTCAATAAGCTGGTTGTTTTCGTAGGCATAGGTTTTGGAGGTGTAAAATGTGATAGCCTGCGTGAGCATGGTGTAAGTGCGATTCGGCTTGTTAACGGTAAATCCCCAAGTGCCGACATCAGATTCGTTTCCTGTAAAGATGAGCTTGGCGCTTTCGAGCGGTGTTCCACGCTTCCAGATCTTAACCTGTCGCGGATAGCCAGACGTTGTTACTGTGCCTTCACCAAAGTTGCTGGATATAAGAAGCGTATTTTTGTCGATCCAGCTTGCAGCACCTTTTGCTTCCGGCATCTCAAAACCTTTTTCAACAAATGCTTTTTTCTCAACGTTGAATTCGCGGCGAACAACAGCATCGCCTCCTCCTTTAGACAAAGAGAGAATAAAGAGATTGTAATCGGGAGATAAACCCGTAGCGCCTTTGAATACCCACTTGATGCTATCTTGTGAGTACATTGCATCCAGATCGAGCAGCGTTTCCCATTCAGGTTCTCCGCTCATATAGGTAGTTTTAGCCGTACGGCGCCAGATGCCGCGTTCATTTTGCTGATCCTGCCAGAAATTGTAGATATAGTTTCCGTAAATGCTCGGCGTAGGAATGCGGTCTGCGGAATTGTAGATTTCCAGGCTCTTCTCATAAATTGGCTGATAGCTTTCCTGCTTCATCAGAACGTCTAGCGTTTTGGTGTTTTGTTCTTCAACCCAACTCAATGCTTTTTGGTCGTCTACATTTTCTAACCATTGATGCGGATCCTGCTCTTGGGCAAATCCAGCTGCAAATAAGATGTTTAAAATGAGTACGGTTTGTAAAGCTTTCTTCATTGTTCTCTTCTTTGCTTTGAAGTGAAACATCATAATTTAGAGTATTGCAATTTGGCAATTTGTTAAAATCTACTAAAAGCAAATTGAAATTACCATAGTCCATCTTACGTAGGTTATAGCTATTTGTTCACTATAATAGAGAAATGTAAAGCGTCTTGAAAGATAGTGAAATTAATAACTTAGAACCATCTTGGGAATACGTGAGTATATTAATAACAGACTATTACGGGAGGATAGCTTATGGACGGCTTAAGTATAATTACACTTATCTTATTGGGCCTCATCGTTTTGGCACTTCTTTTTGGTGCGATGGCCCGACGAAATGATCGTAAGCAAAAGAAAAACCGCATTAACGTGGATGATTTTTTGTAAGATCAATAAGGTGGTACGTAAACAGAGTTTTCACGATTTCTCGTATTCCTGTTAACGCGGTTAACACAAATGAGTATAGCATACCCACTGCCCACTTCTTCAATCTCAAGCAGACCCTCAACAAGAACCACAGTTTAATGCACTTTTTGTATTCTTCACCTATTTAGACCGACAAACGGTCTGTTTTGGCACATTTATTGAGTAAAAATTTGTAGAAACGCGAAAAAACGCATGTTTATCTCTCTATAAAATTAGAGAGCATCACATTTCTCTGGAGGGAGAGCGTTGCATAGGGGACCAATTCGTCTGCGCTAAGCAGACAACACATCAGTTAAATCTCTACCCATGAAAGGGGGAGGCATTATGGATGGACCAATGATAGCCACATTGCTCGCCATACTGATTATGGTCTTGTCATTCCTGATTTGCGCATCGATCGATCGCGCAAGTGACAGCTAGTGTTGGAGTGCACTGGCAAAATTTTTCTGACGATTCGGGATGGAAGATTCTACTTCCTGTAACTCTACTTCGTATAGCGTGGGCCATAGCTTACCGGTTAGGTAATACCGATTGCTGGCGGGGTTATATGCAATGCCGTTTAGCACTGCTGAATTTCCGCTGGTTCCGGAAAGACTTACCAGGTTTTCGCATTCGATAATTGCGGTTACCTTACCATCTGATGGTCTGATTTGTACGATGTAATCACGCTGCCATACATTGGCGTAGATGCTGCCGTTTATGAATTCCAGTTCATTGAGTCTTGAAACAGGACTACCGTCCAGTGTTACGTCTATCTGGCGTGTTATGTCAAAATTTTCATTGCGAAAAACAATCGTGCTGCTGCCATTGCTCATAATATATTGCATTGAGTCTGTGGTCAGTCCCCACCCCTCGCCGGAGTAAGTTATCGTATCCAGCGAGTCGAATGTTGCCAGATCGTAAACGAATGCGCGTTGAGACTGCCAGGTAAGCTGGACAAGACGACCGTTCATCTCTGCCAAGCCTTCTGCAAAAAAGTTCGCACTCACGCTTTTTGAGTTAATAACAGAGCCATCTGCCAAATTGACTTTGCGAAGAGTGGAGCTGCCATAGCGTCCGGTGCTTTCATATAGAAAGCCATCTTTCAGAAGAAGCCCTTGAGTAAATGCATTTATGTCGTGCGGAAAACTGTCTACCACAACCGGTCGAAAGATCTTAACATCCTCACCGGGGGTCGGGTTGGGAGATACCGGCGAGTTACTGCTACAGCCAAGGACGATCAGGCTGTAGATGAAAAATATGCTGATTCGAAACATTGTATTCTCCATTAAACTTTAATCGGGAATCGGGAATCGGGAATCGGGAATCGGGAATCGGGAATCGGGAATCGGGAATCGGGAATATTAAACTTTTGCAGGTCTTTGTCAAACAATATACACCGTTCACCGCTCACCGCTCACCATCTGCACCAACCAAGCCAGCGGATCACTGAATGGCCTCGATCGAATTCCCCGGTAAGGCGAGTTCCTATTAAGCCAGTTGTTTGCCTCAACCCGGTATTGATACTCAGCTGCAGTTAATTCCTGAAAACATTCCACGAGTCTTCCATAACGTAGCTCTTGATATGTGGTGATACGTTTCAGTGGGTAGATAGATCCTTGCTGAGTACGGTATGCAACCAGCGCATTCAGCTTTCTGTTGTACGCAGTGGAAATGTCTATCAGACAGTTTATTCGCTTTGCTGTTAACGGCACACCGAGTTGCATGATCCTGATTCTTTGATTTTCCTTTGCCAGCGCTGCAATAACCAGTGCTACCTTCAGATGCTCCGGGTGGAAATCTATATGGGACGGAGCGTAAATAATCTCAGCTTTACTTATATGGAATTTAACAGCCTGTATAAATTCATCTGGTTTCCAAGTCCCTTCTGGAAGCTGAAGCTGGGTGAATGTCGAACGCAGTTCTTTAGATGCTTGTATTGCTTCCTGTTTTCGGTGAGTAATCATTTCATCCGTTGCAAGTCCGTTTGCTTTAGAACGTCGTCCGTCTGTCACAATGAGAACGTCGACCGTGGCGCCAGCTTCAAGATGTTGTACAATGGCACCACCGGCTCCGATGGTTTCATCATCAGGATGGGGGGCAATAACCAGAATGCGCTGTCTTTCGGGTTTGATAAATGGTCGTCTTCTATCGATTAAACCAATGAGTTGAAATCCCCTTCCCCAGATATACTCGACAAGATTAAACACAGATCGTTTTAACATTTGTCTTCTGGTCATCTCAGATAATGTCAAAATCGCCTCCGGTAGAATACCATTTCTGCGGGTCTTGCAAGGCCGAATAATCGAGGCCTTCAGCAAAAGGAACAATAGAGACATCAAAACTACCATACCGTTTGATAAACCCGGCGCGGTGATAGTGTTTCGTCACAAACGAACGTTCTGGTATTACCGAAAGCAGAGCGCGTGCACCTTTGTTGGTCATCTCTTGAATCGCTGCTTTAAGAAGCGATGCAAGTGCTGCCTCATCTTCAGGAAGACAAAATAAATCTGCGATATAGGCAACGAGCTTGCCATCTAAATTTCTCAAGCGACATACCACGTATCCACAAAGCTCACCACGGTTGTCGTACGCGGCGATTGGGTAATATTCATTGTGCGGAGAATCCAGATAACGATAGCGCAACCACGCAGCGTTTCGAACGACACAGGCTGGATAGTGTGGCTTGAGCTTTTGCCAGAGTGTGTCGAACTCTTCATCAACTCTGCTGATTGATCGAGTAGAGATTGATTGTGAAAGGTGCTGGAGCCGCCGGTCGTAAAACTTATTCGACGCCTTGCTTATCAGAGAGGTGACTCCGGCCATGATTTGTAGGGATTTTGGCAACATGCGTCCGGCATCAAGCAATCGCCACATCCATATTCCCTGATACATGGTTTGCCAGTTTAAATAGTGACTGCGTGTTCCCCAGCCTTTATGCGGGAACCCGGTTACAAAAGCAACGTTATTACCTGCCCAGTTTTGGTGCGCAGTCTCTCCAATGGTGCTTAAAATTCCCTGTCGGCGAAAATCCGGGTGCGTCATTACATCGCAGACATGCACGATTTGGTGTTCCGTTTCGTGCAGATGGAAACGCATTGCTGTCGCTGCATATTGTCCGGCAATCTTACCTCTTGAGTCAGCTACCCAGGTCGTTGCCGTTCCGGTAGGCCAGGGGGAATTAACCACTTTCCAGAGGTACTCTGCCTCCGTCATCTTTTTATTGAATATGGTATTGAATAGCGGAACAGTTTGTTGTTCATCGCCGATCTGATAACCGCGCACAATCCATGAACTTTTAGAATCTTTACCGGGCATAGCACAATATAGATTAGTGAGAGGGTTTGGGCAACGGGATAAAAGCAGGAGTCAGGAGTTCCCGGACGGCCGGGATCAGGTGTCAGGCAGAAAGGCAGAAAGGCAGAAAATAAGGTGAGAAACGGTGAGAAGTGGTGAGAAGTGGTAAGGGATCGAGCTGTGTCTCGATCCAGCTTATCAATAATAATTCATCATTCATCATTTGTAATCTTTCCCCAGCGCAGCAATGGCCGTGTTAAAAACATTCTGGATCGTGTATTGGCAATTCGCCAGGCTCGATCGGAGTGGAGCTGCATTCCGGCTTCTTCTAGTCGTAGCATATCTGTATTGTCGAGAAATCCCCGACAAGGATGAAGCATCATGTCGGTTCCATACAATGCTTTGAAGTCTGCTGAGCGTTCAGCAATTTTCTTGGCCTGTGCCAGTGCGTCATAATAAAATGTTAGACCCGTTGCGATAAGAATACCGTTACTTTTTGTCAGTTGTTTTAATGTGTGAATATAGCCAATCGGATCTGCGAAGAATGCCAGGCAGCGATTGAGGATAATGACATCGAACTGTTTCTTGATGATTAATGGTTCGGCTAAATTCATTTGCACACATTGCCATTCCTGCTCGTAATGCTTCACTGCGCGCAACCCATCGAAATCATCGGAAAAGTAATCCAGAGCTGTTACGCGGTGTCCAAGACGAACTAAATTATTGCACAACCAACCATTCCACGCGCCGATTTCTAAAATCTGAAGGTTACTTCTGTCTTTTAATTCAGCTGTAAGTTGCTGTAGATCAATCTGTCTGTCCCGCCATTCCGGGTGATTGCCTGCTCCCGGCCCAAATGGCAAGTCCTGAAAATGTTGTGGATCGCGAATTCGTTGTTGATCCATTTTTGCTCGGGAGAGCTTTAATGCCGCTTCCAACTCCAGAATGCGATTGGCAACATCCGATTGCAAAATACTCCAGATCCCGGATTCATTTTTAATCGAATAGCCTTTGGCTTCAAGCGACGTAAGATCGCCTACAAGCTCAATGAGTTCACTATTCATTTTTTCTCCTCTACAGAAGTTCTCTCGCTGGTCCAATAGGCAATTGCCATCGTTGTTTGGGCAAGCGCGCTACCGGCAAGCGCACCGGTAATATGGTATGTCTGAACAAGAAAAAGTGTGAGCAGCGCATTCATCAGAATTCCCAAAGTATTAATTATTACCACTTTTTTGGTTTTCTCTTCCCGATAGAGCTTATAGATAATAGGTAGATAGGCGTAAATCGGTAGCACGAATAAGACGGCCCATATGAGTTGAGCAAGGGAAAGCTCGAATTGATATAGCGCAGCAATCGCAAACGCCACAGTTGGGACCGCAAGTGCCAGAATTACGCAGCCTAACAACGTTAGCCTTGCAGTCAGTTTATATAATGCTTCTGCTGGTAGTCGGAAAATATTCTTCAAAAATGGTTGAAGAATAAATGCTGCCAGAGTTTGTAAGTAAATCAAAATGTTGATGGTGATTTGATAACGTCCTACAGATGAGCTCTCAAGAAACCCACTCACAATATAGAGATCGGTACGAGATTGAAGCATCCCGGTGAGGCCCAAAATTAAGAATGGAATAGATGCCGTCAGCTCCGATTTTTGAAAGCGATATCGAAGATCCTTTAAAACGCTTTTGCGAAATAGAATTGTCAGGAGAATTGCTTTGAGAGTCGAGCCCAATGCAAATGCGGCAATCACTGTATCTGTGGACAGGTGCTCATGTCGCCAAAAAATCATTGAAAGAATGGCGATTAGAGCAATAATTTCGATCAATAAAGACTTAGTAAACTTGCGATAGAAAATAATGATCGCTTCAAAAGATTGAGATAGAAATGCAGCGCCGATCCACAGGGAAATATACAGAATGCTGTTTAAAGAAAGCGGAAAGAGACAAACAAGAAGCAAAATCGGAGCAAGAAGTACGAGTCTGCTACTAACGTTTTGCTGCCAGATATTCGATACGCCGGAGGGCATGCGACTATACTCGCGCAACAGATACTCGCGGTTTCCCCAATAGATGAGATGATTTGCCAGATTTACGATAATCAAAACGCGTACAAACTCACCCCAAATCTCTACAGATCCCAAACGCACAACCAGCAGTGATACTGCAACGTTCAAAATGGGGGCGACCAGCGTGTTTGCCGAACTGATTACAATTAACCAAAGTCTATTAAGCAGTTTGGGGATTTTCACGATTGTCCATGCACTGTTCGTTTACTCTGCCCAGTATACGGTGAGAAAAGGCAATAAGGCAATAAGGCAATAAGGCAATAGGGCAATAGGGCAAAATATATATTTGAGAAGCGGAGAACCTTTAAGCCATAGAAATTTAATGACCTTCTGCTACACAAGCTAGAAATTAACCCCGTTACCCCGTTATCCCGTCACGACCTAATTCCAGACAAAGAGTTTGCCCACAACCTTTACCACCCCATAGGCCAGATAGCCAAGTGGACCCGGTTTTAGCTTCTCTTGTGTTTCAATAGTAACTGTCGCATAAGCATCCAGATGCTGCAGGCGATTCATCTTGCCTTTGAGGCGTTCGATGGTGACATTCAAGCGTTCAAGCTCTTTCTCTATAGCCAGAGCCTGAGATACTCCCTTAGCCATTGCCAACAATTCGATATAACGCTGTCGCGTTTTTTCTGCTGTATCCAAGCGAACGGTTAAGTCCTGATACTGCTCGGTTATATCCACACCGCGAATGTCTTTGCTTACGACCTTAGCCAACGCTTCAATTTCTATTATGGCCTCTTCCATCCTCTCTGATGGAACGCGAATCTCAGTGGATTGTTTTTGCATTTTTAGAAGATAACCACCATGTTTCTTAGCAATTGAGTTCACTGCCAAATGAAGGTCTGGTGCTTTATCCTTAGCGACCTCCAGACGCAATGCAGCGTCATAAATCATCATGCGGTCGATTGCTTCGTGTTGCTTTGCCAGTTGTTGCAGCTCCGTTACCAGAACCGGGTCTTGAGATTGTATTGCAGGCTGAGTGAGGTGCGTTCGCTGTGAGCAGCTCAATACCAAAATTAAGAGAGAAAAAATGCCGAGGATGGGATTGAATCGCATGAAATGCTCCTTGTTAAACGTTACGGTTTCCGCGGGCGGCGATACAATCTTACAAAATCTCGAATGGTCTCGTCGATGGATTGAATCATAATAGACCGCGTGTCTGGTGGTGATTGCAGCTGTTCACGTAACGTTTTTAGCATGTCTCTCCGATTTAGGCATAAATGTGTTTTTGGTGAGTTAGCTGCTCCAACATCGAAGCAAATAACGCGCATTCCACTATACAAGGCTTCATTAAATACGTAGCCTTGAGATTCATAGCTTGAAGTGTGGAGTAATATTAAGCTATCTGCCATATGCTGAAGCACATCTTTGCGGGGTAAGTGTCCCATTAGTTTCATTGTCGCATTAAGATCTTTATCAGCAACTAACTGTTCTATGTTTTTACGCTCCGGACCATCGCCAATTAGAACGCATTTTAAGTCATTGAAATCGGATCGTATTTCATCGATTAACTCAACAAAGAGTTGGTAGTTTTTTAATTCTGTCAGCGCGCCGACACCGAGAATATGAATTTGTCGCGCAGTATTTGCCTCTGGGAAATCATTTCTTTGCAGGCCGATGGGGATAATCGCATCGATAGAGCCGCGATTTCCCAGCGCATCTGCTGCATTGGCCGATCCCGCGGTACTTGTAAAACGCTCGAAGTTTAGTCTCTTTAAATAGCGGTTGTTGCTTCGTGCATCTTGTCCCATTACTGATGCTACATGCGGCAGAGAATAGAAGCGTGCTGCATGCTGACCAATAAGCGATGTCTCCTCCAACCAAAAACTATGAATCAGATCAATTGTCTTTTTTCGCTGAATATTACGAATATAGTTCATCGCGATTGCCCATGTCCATAGGCGACGAATTTTCCCCCTGTTTTGACCTCCACATGAGTAAACGTCAATTCCGTTCCACATATAGTAGCCACGGGCAAATGGATATTGCATGCTAATAATGCTTATTTGAATGTCCGGATGGGAATTGGCAAGTGCACGGACGTAGCTTTGCAGCGCTGGAATGCAGGTCGTGTCCTGCTCGTTTTCAGGGAAGCCGGGGACGATTAGTAGGATGTGCTGTAGCGGCTTATCGGGCACCAGGTGTCTCCGGAACTGTGTTTGTGGCGATCTCTGCTACTTTATACAATGTCCAACCCTGGGGGAGCACTTTTACAGGCTGCAGGCTGTAGGTTGTTTTCAAGAATTCCCAGTTTAGCATAGGATTCTTTCCCTGCCACTGCACGGCGAATTTTTGCGGATTGAAAAGCAATAGCGACGGAGTCTTTGCCGCTGCCAGTTTTTCATAATATAGATTAATAATTTCATTTTTCACGTCATAACTACGAAGAGAAAGATCTATCCAAAAGGTATAAATCGGCAGATTGTCTTGCTGTTTTATTTCAAGAGCTATTGTCTTCTCCAGCTTGTTTGCCTGATATAGCGGGTTTGCATAACGCATAATTAGAAGCAGTTGAGTGACTATCAACAAAAGGTATAACGCATATCTGAAACGAGTTGACGGCAGCCACTTATGAAGGCGTTGCCAACCCGGAAATAGTACAATAAAACATAACGGAAACGCTGGCAATAAAAATCGCAGGTTTTGAAAAGGAACCCCGGCAAGAAAGAGCCCGTACAGTGCAATACTGCCAATCAACAAAAAGTTCTTTTTTATATCCACGGGTCGCAAGCAGAGTAGTAAAATGAAACCGGGCAGAATAAAGCCCGGATGAAATAAAGCGCTTCCTGCATAGACGATATTGGGGAGTGTATAATTGGCGAAGCCATCCAATGTTTGAAAACTGCGTATTGGCCAGTTCCCCAAAGACCAACTCACTAACCACGGATGCGCAAGAAACGCGCTGCTTTCGCCACCTCGAAGCAACATGTGCGGTATTGCAGGAGCAAGCGAGAAAAGAGCGCACTTAATTAGAAATAACGGTCTAAATGTGGACATTTGAATGCGTAAAAAAAAGATGACCGGCAAAGCGATAAGTGGTGCAACGGCATAGCGTGTGGTTACGGCACACGCTGCGTAAAACAACAGGAGGATATAGCCGTTGTCTGTCGGCCTTGTTCGCAATCGATGCGCCATAAAAAAAGTGGCCATTATAAAAGCAGCGGCCAGCATGTCAGACATAATGAGCAGGCTGTTAGTAAAAAAAAGAGGCGACAGAAGTAAAAGGATGAGAATATACGATGTTCGCCCTAAGGCATTCGGATAGACAGACTGCAAATAACTGCTTGTCATCCATATCGTTGCAGATGCCGCGAGCATTGAAATAAGCTGTGCGGATATCGCGCTGTCACGAAGAAAAATTGCTAATATAGCTGCGTCCAATGGATAGTTCACCGGCCAAAAAAAAATCCCCGGGTGCTGTCCCTCCTCTAAAAATATGCGCAGACGCTCTGCAAAACGTAAATATTCGTGACTATCCTGCCCATAGAGCCCGTTGAAGTCGGAAAAAAAGCGAATAATGAGTACGGTAAGGAAGAAACATGATGAAAGAAAAATGGGGGAGGTTAATTTGATGTTTCGCATGGAGTCGTATCACTTGGATGTTGATGAAATCTAACCGAATATAGGCATTTCGCAGTTTGTTACAAGCTAATGCTGATAAAGTGTATCGGAAAAATTTATATTTTGCTCAGCTTGGAGAGAAGTCAATCCGAAACTAATTATAGCATAAAACAAGGAGGTTGATATGCTGGAAGCTGTGAATCGAGAACAATCAGATGTCCTTGTGTCTGTTGAAACCATGAAGGCATTGGTCTATTACGGTAGCCGTGATATTCGAATAGAACATGTTGAAAAACCCACCCCCGGACCTAATGAAGTATTGATTCGGGTAACTCACGCCGGAATCTCTCAAACTCAAGTAAATGAATTTGTTGAAGGCCCTTTTGTTATCAATACAGCTCCGCATCCCCTTACCGGAAAAGCTGTCCCGCTTATTCCCGGTCACGAATTTGGTGGTATTATTGAAGAAGTTGGCGCTACTGCCGGTAAGCAGCTTATCGGCAAGCAAGTCGCGGCATTACCACGGATAACGTGTGGAGAGTGTCGCTATTGTAGGTCTGGTAAAGAACATATCTGCAAGAAAATTGCCTATATCGGTTTGCTTGGTGAGAATGGTGGTTTTGCTCAATATGCCGTTGTACCAAAGCAAAATATTGTGGAGGTGCAGGATACTGCTGCTATGTCTTTTATTGAGCCGATTCTTGTTGGACTTCATGCCGGAAGAGTTATTCAACACTTATTGCCTGCCAGTAAGGTGCTGGTTATGGGAGCGGGAGGTATTGGTGTTTGTCTGGCCGCAGTTTTACGAGATTACTTTCGAGCTGATGTTACGCTTACCGATATTTTGCCAAATCGTCTTGCACGTATCAAAAAAGCGGGCTTCAATGTCTTGGGTAAAAATCAGTTGAAGCGCGAGTATGATATTGTAATCGATTGTGCCGGAGGCGATCCGATAAGTCAACGCTCAGCAATCTTTGAGGCATTTGATTATATCTATAACGGCGGGACAGTGCTTAATCTTGGGACTTATTTCCACCCGCTCTCCTTTGTACCGGTTACACTCACGGTTCCTGAAATGCAGCTGAGAACGTCCTTTGCTTATGATTCGCATGATGAAGAGCTGCTCAATGATGCGTTGGAGGCGATCAAACTCGACTTCAGCGAGCTTATTGATAAGATTGACTTTGATAAACTTATCGTTGAGGGATACTTTCGTTCGGAAGTAGACAAAGACAGCTTTATCCGTTTGGTGGTGCAACCGTAATGCAACTGGAGAAGCTCATAGCCGATATGCTTCAGGTTGAAATTCTTCCTGAAGATCAGGAATTGAGTTCGGATGCCGAACTAAAGCGAATTCCACTGCGCAATACCGGGATGGTTGTCTATGTGGACAACAGCTATTCTACGTCTGAGATTTTTCGCATAAAGAGCAGCCTGGAAAAACTGCTTACCAAAATTCAACCTATGCAGGCGGCTCAGGCAGAAAACGATATTCTTCGCAATGAGCTTCGTGATATCTCTGCCGCTGCCGATAAGCTGGCTCTTCAGGGCGTTGCACTTGAATATGAGTTCGATTTTTTGGCGGTTGTAAAAGCGCGCTATGTTCTTTTAAAGAACGATCAAGTATTAGTTAACACCGGCCTGGATGAACACACAATTAAGTCATCTGCTCACAAATTGATTCACCGAAATACATTTTCACTCTATATCCGTGCAGGGGAACTGATCGGTTTTAAAACGACCAGCTACAAGCTAATTGTGGTGAGTGACGAGATTTTGGATGAATCAATTAAACAGATCATCTCTACCAAGCTCAATTGGCTGGAGAGAATGCTTCAGCAGACAAGCCAGGAGCTGGAGGCTGTTTTTGAAGTGATCCCCGACTTGTTTTTGAGGGTCGATAATCAGGGTATACTTTTGGACTCTCGTGGTTCGCTTGTCTGTGGGTTACATAATTTTACCGGCGAGAACTTGGGTAAGCCGCTTTATGGTGTTTTACTCCCGGATGTCACGGAGCAATTTCGTGCTGCGCTAGAAAGCTGTTTATCCAATAACGCCCGTGAAACAGTAGAGTTTAGCTCGAATCGATGTAATGGTATCATGCACTATGAATCGCGCTTTGTACCGCTCTCGGAATCGCAGGCTGTTATCATTATTCGGGATATTACGTATCAAAAAGAGGTGGCAGAAAATCAACATCTGCTTTTAGACCGAGTCGAGAGCATAAATTCAGAGCTAAAAGATTTTGCATATATTGTCTCTCACGACTTAAAGGCACCACTGCGTTCAATAAAGTCGATCTCCGATTGGCTGATAAGCGATTACCAGGAACAGCTCGACGATAGCGGAAAAGAAATGCTCGATCTTCTGGGAAGCAGGGTATTGCGCATGCACAACCTTATCGAAGGAGTGCTGGCATACTCGCGGGTTGGCCAGGCAAACGAAGATCGGGTTTTGGTCGACTTGCAGCAATCTGTGAAAGACGTAACTGAGATGCTTAGTCCACCGGAGAACATCGAGATTCAGGTTTTGGGCTCACTACCAACGTTGCGGATTGGTAAAACCAGAATTGAACAGGTTTTTCAAAACTTCCTGAGTAATGCTATTAAGTATATGGATAAAGAAAATGGCAAAGTTGAGGTTAGCTATACCAGGTCGGCTTCGGAGTGTATCTTTTGCATCAAAGATAACGGACCAGGTATTTCGGAGAAACATTTTGATCGAATCTTTCGCATCTTCCAAACCGTTTCCGGTAAAGAGAGTTTCGAAAATACCGGCGTAGGCCTTAGCATTATAAAAAAGATTGTTGAAAACTATGGTGGAAGAGTCTGGATAGAATCGGTGGAGGGAGAAGGCTCTTCTTTCTTTTTCAGTTTACCGAATAACATGAGTGTTAATGCTTCAGAAGAAGAGCCTGTCGCTTTTTAACTATCTTTTTATACATAGCCATGGAAATGGCGACTTTGGAGTTCCTTTCAACTTTTGACCCAATCTTATGCGAAACGATCGTGGATCGTATAAGGTCTTTGGCTTAAACGCCGCGAGTTCTTCATACGCATGATGGAAAAAATGAGAGCTTAACGCTGGAAATCCTGCCGACTGATAATAGCTGTTGCTCCGAGTTTTAGCAGCTTCGATTCCTTCTCTCGCATAGAATGGGCTGTCGATAATATGAACTTCTCCGCCCTCAGCCAGAAAGTATTGCAATCTGTTTAGTAATGTAGTGACGTTTGGAAAATACTGAATCGAGCTTCCCAATAAAATGATGTCAAAACACTTTTCCGGAAGAACGTTGTCAAAAATACTGCCATACAGCCACAGCAATTTATCGCCGTATTCATGGAAGACCCGAGCCGCTTGCAGCAGTTCTTCGCTGTTCATGTCAAGCCCGACAGTTAGTTGGGAATAGGGGTGGAGATGTCGGGTCATCCAGCCATTACCACAGCCAATGTCTAACAGACGGGGTGGACTTTTTAGATCGGATAAGTAGCGTTGCATTCGTTCGAGAGACTGCGCGCGAATCGTCCATTCTTGTGTTAGAGGATGATTTTCTGAAACCAGTGGCAAGGCATACAGCTGCGCATCGGAATAAAATCGACCTTCTTTTTTGCGTAGTGCAATATACGCTTCTTCAAAGCTGGTTGGGATAATGCGATCGTAGAACCAGAGTCGCTTTTCTCTGCGAGCACCGGCCTGCTTTAATTGATTTTCTAGCTGCTGTAGGGGCATTCTTTTCTCATCTTAGCTGTCATCTCTTCTGGCAAAAACATAGCAGACATGATCTCCGCCAACCCATTCCGGGAGACGTTCCGCAAGATATTTATCCAGTCTTTTTAACAGGGGAAAGAACGGTATAAACAATTTTTCATGATTTGCGAATTGATCCGGTGTTGGTAAGACAGATGCCAGATGAACCCGTTGTAAAACTTCAAACTCCGCCGGAAGCATATTTTTAGAGTAGTAATGCACGCTCATGCCTCCGGAAACCGGTAGCGTTTTAGAAATAAGCCTGCCATATAGTGAGGAAAAGCGCAATCGACAAACATTACCAAGTGCAGAGAAAAGGTGTAGTGGCGGCATCGTTACAATGATAACTCTTCCACCGGGAGCCAAAAGACGTTTTAGTTTTTTTTGTATCTGCACGATATCCGGCATTGCATTAATAACGCCGAAGTTCAGCAGAATGGCATCATAGAGTCTGTCCTCAGGCATCTGAAAAAAATCGAGATGATGGACTTCTGCATCAAGTCCGGTTTTACCAGACTGTTCTTTTGCAAGTTTTACCATTTCATTGGAAATGTCGAGGGCGGTAACAAGCAGACCACGCGAACCATACCAGCCGAAATCAGAGCCGGGGCCGCAGCCAACATCCAGCAGCGTGCTGCCGGGAGAGAGCAAATTTGCCAGCACGCGATGGATGCGCTTGCGCTGATATCGTCCAACCCTATTCAGGTTGAATTTCTGCTCGTAATCTGTTGCGTAGACGTCGAAGGTTGCTTCGATCATGTGGCTATCTTAGTTGGCCTGAGGCGAATTGTCAAGTATTTTTTGCTCTTTGGGATTTCCGGTAGACCAGAAACAGCGTCATCAGCAGAATTGCCAGCATATACGCTGCATTAACTAACATAAAGTTGCGTTTAAAAAAGCTCTCGTTTACGTCGCGCTGGAGCCACTCGGAGAGCTTCCCGTAAATTTGCTGTCGCATCGCCGGCGGAAAGCTGCCAATTCGGGTATCGTGATAACCACCGGGATTTATCATGCGCAGTGCATCGACAGATGTGGCAGGAACAACTCCAGCTCCACTCCAGGTATCTAATTCTCCATGGATGTAAAGAATCTCGTTGCCTTCGTTTACCAGCCACTGATGAATATCCTGCATAACCTCCGGACGATAGGTGAGATCGGCTTCCTGTGGTGCAAACGGACGATTGGAGGGCTCCGGGGCGGATGTTAGTAGATGAGCAAGGTGGTTGCTGACAAATCCGTAGTAGCCCAGCTCCGTCATTGCCTGATAAAAGAACGGCTGATAGGTAGTGATGCCTTTTTGAGTATACAGGCCGAAAATGTTCATCTTTGCAATATGGCTGAAAATCTGTGCGGCAGATGCTGTCAAATCTGGAATTTGATCGCAACGCCATCTTCCCCATTGCCAAAAAGAGAAAGGGTATTCCAAAACGGTATATTCCAAAGCCGTATCAGCGCCGTGGGGGAAAACTTCATTCTTCTCGATAGCCCATTCTTCCAGAAGTGGAATTAGTTCATGACGCTTCTCAAGCATTAGTATTTGAAACTGTTCAATCGCTTCTCTGCACTCGCTTGTGCCAACGGTTGCGAGATGCTCATCCAGACGTTTATCCTCAACTGCCAGTGGAATGGGTGCTACCATCGGGATGGCTACATCGACATCGTTTGGATAGAACCGCTTGTGGAAGAGCGTTGTTTGTCCACCTTTGCTGATTCCGGTGCTGATCCATTTATCTGCATAGATGGACTTGAAGTGCTCGGCAATTTTGTGTAGGTCGTCGACAGACTGACGAACCGTCAGGTATTGCCAGTCCAGGCTGTCCGGAACCGATTCTCCGAAAAAGCGATGTTCAACTCTCAATTGATTTGCCGAAAGAAGGTCACACAATTCGCTGCGAACGTGTCCATTAATTTGGTAGCCTTCGGTAATAAAAATTACCGGCTGGGTGATATCATAATGATCGAGGTAGATGCGCTGCTCAAAGTTGCCCGCTGCCGGGTTTTGATGATCCAGTGGCTGCGAGATGAAAATCTCAAACGATTGGTTAAACCCGTCTCGGGTTTCGATTGTTTTAACGCGCATGCCTTCAAGGGCAGATAGTTGATCGCGGATATCTGCAAGCCCGCAGAGTGTGCAGCCGATTAAGAGTAGCAATATCGAGATAGAGAGTCTCATAATATCTGTCCGGGGGATACGTTCTTGTCTGGCTAACCGATTTATTGGCAAATATAATGGACAAAACTGTGATTCGGGATCGGTCAGGCTGAGCGGAGTCGAAGCCCTATTGATATCTTACCAGCTTCTCGGCTGCGCCAAGGTGACAAAACCCGAGTGGAAATCATTCTGTCAACGTCCGAGTTTTTCAAACATACGATTTTTTGACCAAATCTGCACGTTCTGTGTCTTTTAATTGTTCGCCATCATCGAACAAGTGAAGGCTCATCAAGGAGAAGCATTTATGAAACCACAGCTCGTTTTTGTCTACAATGCCGATAGCGGTTTGTTTAACACCATGGCCGATATTGCGCATAAGCTTATTTCTCCGCAAACCTATAGCTGTAACCTCTGCGCGCTCACCCACACGGCATTTGGAATGAAGGATGACTGGCGGGATTTTCTGGAAACTCTCAATGCGGAACTGGAGTTTTTGCATCGCGATGAATTTGTTAAGGCCGGTGGTTCCGATAGTGCCGACCTGCCGGCAATCTTTCTGCGCAAGGAAATCACGTTTGATGTTTGGATGTCGGCGGCTGAGATCAACAAGCTGGAAGATTTGGAGAGTTTGAAAAGCGGTATTCACCAGCGGCTTCAAGCAGAGTGAGTAGCGGTCTGCTTTTCTGACCCAAAACTATCGCAGCAGCACCATCTTTTTCACCTGTGATTGATTGGCTGCTATTAGATTGTAATCAATTGTAATAAATGGCAAGTACGTGCCGATAAAGAAATCACTTGCATTGTAGTTACATCGTGTCTGCATTGTAGCTCGGAAATAGAGCAGTTTAGTTGGATATTATAAAGCGTGCTCCACCCACATCGATTTTTGTGATCTATAGCGCCCAAGTCGTTTTGTAGGAAGAGTACGCTGATTTTAATTACACAGCCCAAGGTGTCATTATGAGCAGCAATAAGAACACAGTCGTTAGAGCTCGAATTGATTCTGAGTTAAAACAGGATGTCGAAAGTATATTGAATACTATGGGATTGAATGTATCTGATGCAATCAGTCTCTTATTCAATATGATTAGACTACATAATGGAATACCCTTTGAAGTTAAAATACCCGTTTTAAAACCAGAAGTAATTGAAACCTTCAAGAAAACTGATGCAAACGAAGACTTAGAAGAATTCGAGACCATTGACGATCTGAGGCAATCAATCAAGAAATGGTGATGTGTAATGAAAAAGATTGTTGTAACGGGTAGTTTCAAGAAAGGGATGAAGAGGGTTAGAAAAAGAGGTTGGGACGAAGAGGAACTTGTAACAGTTGCTCAAATGCTAGCAAAGGATGAAGTTTTACCTGAGCGATATAAGGATCATAAACTTGTTGGCAACGCCGCGAGTGCCATATACGTCCCGACTGGCTATTAATCTACAAGGTTGAAGAAGATCGTATTATTCTTGAATATACCGGAAGTCATTCAGACCTTTTTGACTAACCTTATTATTCAGTGATGAAGTTATGATGTCGAGAATGCATTTGACGATTTTTGGGAGGAACTACCATAAACTTTATGTGAGTTACTTTGTAGGATTGCTTTTGGAAGTAAACTTCAATCTCTAAATCTGATTTTTTTTGACTTCTGCCAAGGGATTCTTAATACACAATTTAATAAGCTGTTTAAGAGAAAAGAATTGAATGAAATGTAAAGCGCCGATTTTTTGACGCTTTACATTTTTTTGTAGTAAATAAAAATATCGAGGAGTTTTAAGGCGTATTACCAATTGCCCAATCAATCAGATACAGTGCCGCAGGCAGATTCTCTTCAAACGTCGGCTGGATCTCGCTATCTGGTAGTTCAAAACCGGGAAAACGGCTGCGCGGACGCAATTCAATGGTGAAGGCCATCGCGTTTTGCACGGCATATAACCAGTCCGCAGTGTCTCCACTGGCAAGATACAGATCGGATGCCTGTTGCGGCGTGTAGGACTTGCCGTGTACCGCCAGTATCTTTGCGGCCATCGCGCTGGCAAGCTGATCGAGCTGCACGTCATCAGGTGTCGGTGCATTGGTATGTCCCCAGGGATAGAGAACCAGTTGACTATAGCTGTGATAGGTAATCATTGCTTTTGGCTGTTCGCGATTTAGAAAATCACGCACGGCACGAGACTCCGGCTCCGAGAAGGCTGACGGTCCTCGATAGGTCTCGGAAAAACTGTCTCCCGATGAACCGGGTCCACCCCACTGATAACCATAGTTACGATTGAGGTCGACGCCAAATGTTCCATCACCATTATCGCGACGATTTTTACGCCACAGGCGATTGGTGGTAACCGAGTACTGGTGTCCATCGGGATTTACCATTGGAACAAACCAAACTTCTGCATTGTCGATTAAGCGCGTTATTAGTGTATCACTCCCGTATGCGTTTAACAGGTGATCCGCAGTTAGCAATGGAACGTCGACGGAAATCCATTCGCGGGCATGATGTGCGCCAAAGAAAATTACCACCGGTTCGTCTTCATCCTGGCTGACATTGTCGCTTATTTTTAATGCGGAAATCTGACGCCCTTCCAGAGATTGGCCAATTGAAGACACCGCTGCTATTTGTGGATGCGTGTTTTGAAATGACTGTAGTTTTTGATTCACTTCCGCATAGTTATGAAAAAGGCCGGCCGTCGGATCGGGCGGAGTGGTGGTGCCGTTACACGAGTTGAGCAGGAATAGCAGGGAAGCATTTAGCAGCATTAAGGAACTTATTTTCGACCAGCTCATTTGTTCTCCTCCCTGCGCGTTTGACTGTTCTCTTCCAGAATGGCCACCGTAAAACCGGCGTCTCTTAAGCGGGTGATGTGCAGGTCGTACGCCTGTGCAACTGCTTTGTTTTCCTCAACATCCCACAGGTCAATTCCCATGTCAACGATGGTTTGGACAGATGTCGAATCCTGAAGTTGAATTTCAACGACGCGCTGTATCAAATCTGCTTCATTTAGCTGCACGGTGTTAACGGCCTGCACGGCCTGCATGCCGTCGATGCGAATAATAATGTAATCGGGTTGCTTTACCAGAATTTCAGCTCCGGCATTGGTCAACTTTTCAATCGTTGCTGCATCGGCCGTCGGAACTTTACGCAGGCCTTTGCCGGTTGAAAGTGCTTCAACGGGTTCGGGGGTAGCGCATCCGGTAAGGAAGGCAACAATTAAAAAAATACTGAAGAATATTCTCATGCGGTGACCCTCAGATGTGTGAATACGGGTGTATAAAACTAAAAACGCCGAATGCTGATGCATTCGGCGTTGAAAAAGAGTAGGGTGAATTCTATTCTGCGTAGACTTCAAATTCTTTGTCTGTAGAAAAGCGACGTGTGTTTTTGTTGGTCGTTTTTGTCGTTTTTTTCTTCACTGTTTTCGCGATTTCCTTTTCCTGCGTTTCGCGATTGTATACCAGGAAGTCTCTCTTCTCCGGGTCGATCTTTACTTCCACTTTTCCAAAGCGCCAGATGCCAGAGTAGGTGCGACCACCGTTGGTTGATTCAACTTCAATGTCGATAAGCTGGTAACCATTACGCTCGAACGTTTTTCGCTTGGAATTAAAACCATTCCAGTTGTCTTCCAGCCAAAGCTTGTGGTTGTCATCGCCATCACGCCAGATGCCGAGGTGTTTTCTGCTATTGCCCTCACCTGTATAAATTTCCATATCGACCAGCCTGAGGTTATTTGTGTTGTAATCTTTCCATTTCGCCACAAATTCATCTTCAGAGGAAGCCTTCCAAATGCGTTCATCATCTGATGCTTCTTCCCACACTGCTGCATATCGTAGATCACCCTTATAGCTATAAGGCTCCACGTCCAGCAGGCGATAGCCGCGTTCACTGAGATCACGCTGAAGTTCAAGAAAGGTTACCCAGTTAAAGTTCGCGCGAAAAATGTGTGGCTTCGAGCTTTTACGCCACAAGCCGAGAATCTGTCGATCACCGTCGTCCTGATAAATTTCCAGGTCAATAAGACGATAGTCATCACCGGCATTGTCATCCCATTTATCCTGAAAGTCTGTCCAGCTACCGGTTTTCCACAGGCGATCATCGTCGCTGCCTTCAAACCAGACGGCTGCATAACGAACGCTGCGTCCAACAAGATAAGGTTCGACGTCTACGAGTTGAAGATCACCACGCTGTAGGCTCGTTCGCTTCGAATTAAGTTCGCTCCATGAGAGGTCGGTCCAGGTTTCGCTGACGTTGTCGCCACCGCCGCCGGTGTCATCGCCAGTATCATTCCCATTGTCGCCGCCGGTATCATCTCCGGGCACAGTGGTGTCGCTACCGCCGTCATCATCATTTGGTGTGCGTAGTGGTTTACAGCTTTCGAGAGCCACCATCAAAACAAGCAGAGTGAGTCCAAGTGCCAAAATACGACGTATTGCCGACACAAGTGTGGCTGGTGAGGTCTGTTTCACGATTCAGTCTCCTACGGGCGCATGCCTAATTTGTACATGTTAGCGTCATTTTCACTGTGAAAAATCAGCGAAAAACACAAAACTCTGATAATCGAGCTAAACAATTTATCTTTTAGGATTTAGCATCTGTCGCAATTATACGGATAATTCTTAAAAAAATCCACCAAAAAATAAGAGTTAAAGATTCGCTATAGTCTTTATTTCTCTTGGTTTATGGTAGATTTTATGTCCGTTTAGTTTTGCTGCCAGACGCCGCTGTAGCGTAGGCTGCCGGTATGGACGTCAACTTCCAAGTCTACAAGTCGAAGCCGCTGGCGACTGTATTCGCGATGTTTCTCTCGGAAGCCATCCCAATCATCTCCCATCCAGAGGCGATAACTTCCGGATTTTCTATGGAAGATACCAGCATATTTACGGCGTCCGTCTTCAACAAAAATTTCCAGATTATAGAGGCGATAACCATCTCCGGCAAATTCTTTCCATTTGTCCTGAAATTCACTTTTAGAACTGGTTTTCCATATTTTATCCGAAGAGCTGCTCGGCTCCCACACTGCGGCATATCGAACGGCACCATTTACAACATAGGGCTCCAGATCAATAGTGCGATAACCGTCGTTGCGCGCGGTTCTTTGATGACCGACGAATGTTTCCCAGTCCATATTTGCGCGAAAAAGGTGAGTTTTGCTGCTGCGTTTCCATACGCCTACGATATGATTGCTGCCATTTTCCGGATAAACTTCCAAATCGATGAGACGAAACCCCTGTCGACCGAACTCTTCCCATTTGTTGCGCATGTCGCTCCAGCTCCCGGTGTTCCAGATAGGGCGTCGGTTTTGATCTTTATGCCAGATTCCGGCATAGACATTTTTGCCATTGCGACGATAGACCTCAACATTGGCTAGTCGCAGATTATCTCTCGCAAACTCTTCTCTTTTTTGAAGAAACGAATTCCATCCGGAGTTGACCCATATCGCATAGGAACCGACGGGGCCACCGCTGTTAAAGCGCGGATTATCTTCCTCGATAATAAACTCACCAATCGGACTGTTCTTGTCTACGACCTCTCCAACATTGGTTGTTGGTGTGCCTTTTCCAACTTCACCTTTTCCGGCCTGTTTACTGTCTTCCAGGCCAATGGAGTCGTGCGGATTGATGATTCTTGGCGCACTACACGCCGAATACGTGAATACTGCGAAGCAAATTGCGATGGAACTAAATCGCAGAAAGTTAGCGAACGATGCGGGTCGTTGCGACGGGTGATGCATAAGAGACCTCCTCCAGTTTTGTCTTCCGGCTTATTCCCTCCATCCGGCAATACGATCTCTTCAATCAATATACATAATCTAATGCTTTTTCTAAAGAACGCATTTTCGTAAAGATTTGCAACGGTTTGATATGTCGTTTGTAAGTGAGATATTTCAGCATTCAACCAAATTGCTAAAAATGGAGAACATGATATGTGGCGATTGATTTTACCTGTTTTCTTTGCATTACTGGTCTTTGTCGCTTGTAATAATCACAATGCAGAGAACCATTATGCTGAGGGTGAGCATAGCGAGGCGCATGGTGAACACGACGGGGACCTGAGTGATGAGCATGATGGTGATCCTGCGGATGAACACGATGGGCATAATCATAATCATGATGACGATGCCAACGCGCATATGCATAAGACACCCTTCGAAGAACTGGTAAAGCGTTTTGAAGAGCCTGGACGCGACGATTGGCAACAGCCGAAAAAGGTGGTGGCTATGATGGGCAACCTGGCAGGAAAGACGGTTGCTGATATTGGTGTTGGAACCGGGTTCTTTGCATTTCCTTTGGCAGAAGCCGGGGCGAAGGTGATTGCTATTGATATTGATCAGCGCTTTCTTGACTACGTAGATGCAAAGAAGAATAAGATGGAAAGCCAACCGGCGATTGAACTGCGTTTGGCAAAAGAAGATGATCCTCTGCTGAAAAAGGACGAAGCTGACCACGCAATTATTGTGAACACCTACCATCATATTCACAATCGAAAAGCTTATTTCGCCGGCGTACGCAACGATTTAAAAGAAGGCGGCTCGCTGTGGGTCGTAGATTTTCGCAAAAAAGAACTGCCGATGGGGCCGCCGGTTGAAATGAAAATGAGTGCCGAGACGGTTGAAAAGGAACTATTAGCCGCCGGTTATAGCAAGGTTACAATTGATCGCAGCTCGTTGGCTTATCAGTATATCGTGGTTGCAGAAAAATAATCCCATCTGTACTGCCGTATTGTAGAGCCGCAATGCATTGCGGCTCTACAATACGGAATCATCTTGCCAATATCATTTGTCTTGTAATGCTGTAACTTTGTTGACCAGATGATACATCCAATCGATAAAAATAGCTGCCGCTTGGAAGCGCATTGCCGTTTGAGTCGCGTGCATCCCAGACGGCGCTATGTACTCCGGCCGATTGCCTTTGCTGTGTGAGAATCTGGAGTTGCTGTCCCAGCGTATTAAAAACGCTCAGTTTGATGTCCGCACCCGCAACCAACTCATATTCGATTGTTGTCGATGGATTAAATGGATTGGGATAATTCTGCTCCAAAATGACCGTTTCAATCTGAGTATTCTGCTCATCTTCGACACCGGTAATGTTGCGATTCAATTTTAGAACCGTCAGGTCTCCATTGAAGTTACTGGTGTACACGTAGTCACTCTCAGGCGTGAGATACGCTCCCCAGCAACCCCAAAATCCCGGTGAGTCGTTGCGCGGATAGGTATCGTAGCTGGCGACTTCTTCCATATTTAATGGATCACTAATATCGACAACAGACACGCCGTATGCATAATGTGAAATTACCGCAAGGTCTCCCCAAATGTGGGCATTATGCGCAATGTTATTGGGTGCGAGGTATTCATCTGCCAAAACGATATTTGAAAGATCCGAGATATCCCACAATTTCACGGTTCGATTGTTAGTTTCCTCTGTGGTCATCAAATAGCGTCCATCGTCAGTTGGCCAGGCATTGTGGCCGTAGCCACCTGTCGGCGACACGATGCGATTAATGAAGACCGGGTTTTGTTTATCCGTAGCATCCCAAATCGAAAAGGCACTATTGGTACCTTCTGACACATACAGCGTATCGTTGCGCGCATAGACATCGTGGGTCAGTGTGTTTGAGGTTGGCGTAATAAGCAGATTGACATCGACAGGATTTACCGGATCGGCAAGATCTACAAAGCGGACGCCGCGCGCGTTCTGTGAAATAATATAGGCGAATCCCTTGTTCACATCGATGTGCATATTATGTGAGCGAATATTTGAGCCGGTTTCATAGGTGTTCACCAGGCTAACACTATCGGGCAATGTTGACATGTCCATGATCATGAGTCCGCGAACTGTGCCACTCATCTCGCTAACGGCATAGGCGTACTGACCATAGGTCTGTATATCGCGATGGTAATAGCAGTCGCCAAGTGATGGTCCGGTAATTACATCAATAATCTGCATTTCCGGAACCTTTACAAAGGCAACCCCGGTCGTAACACCCATTATAGCGTATTCGCTGCCATCGGGTGCAGTATACCCCCAAACGTCCGAACCGCCGGTGGTATCTGTGCCTGCACAATTTGTGCGCAGCGCAGTAAAGTTCACTTTCCCTACTAAGTCCAGGCTATAGCTTTTCTGCGCCTGAGCCGAGAGAGAAAAAATTAGTATGAATAGAAGAGCCTTGAAATATAGTTGTAGTAAACGCTTCATATTTGCCCCTAATTATTGTGATATCGTAAAAAGTAATTGAATTTCATGTTCGTTATTTTCATTCCCGCTTGTGCCGTTATTTGGATATACCAAAATTATGGTTATTTTTATATATGGGATATGAATTGGCTTACCATAACTGGGAATGGTTACGTCAATATTCAATCAATTAGCTTTAATGTCAATGTTTTGCCTGATATTTGTGGTTTTTTCGGTAAATTACCGAGGACTATTTCAGTGCAGCATTGGGCTATTTAATTTGTGTTAAGAATTGATTTCATCATTTGTTGAGCAAAATCAACACAAAAGTGACAGGTGTCAATACTTTGTCTAGCATAGCACTGGAGGGGATGCCTTAAAAATCATTCCGCTATTTCACCGATGTGGCCTCGCATCAGGTTCTTTCAAACACAATTATTCCCATTAAGTTTTGCCCATGCAAACCCGATTATGGTTTGTGACAGGGCCGTTTGTTCAATTTACCCAGGGAGGGGTTATGAGCTTCAAGGAGCTATTTATGTTATTTAATCGAGCCGTTACCATCGAAGTACCCAAAATCACTCATGAAACAAGAACCGGTATTCTTATTGAACACAATAGTATGAATGCCTGGCTTCCCAAAGCCAAAGTTACTATTGAGCAGTTAGATGATTGCGTGCGAGTAAAGTTGCCTCGCCGTCTCTACAAGAAAAAGTTCTAAATACAGGTATTCTATCGAGTTCTTACGCTACTATAATATTACTATTCCTTTTCTCGGCTGCCATTGCCAACTAATTTTCGTGCGTCCCAACGCATGCCGGTAGAGCTGCGCCCTCTCGAACCTAAAATTACTTTTTATTTCCTCTTTCTGCTGTTACATTGTAACCCCGATAACGAAACCTGAATCCAATAACATATGTGGACTGATGATTAAGGATAAAGCTCTTCAAAAAAGCCATGTGCTACAGTTGGTCGAGAAAACAAAGCAGGGCGATGAACAGGCATTTACCGAGTTGGTAACGATATATAGCGATCGCGTTTATAATCTCGCCCTAAGGATTCTGCGCAAGCAGGATGATGCTGCCGATATTTTACAAGAAACCTTTATTAAGGTTTATGAGAAAATAAATACGTTCGATGGTAGAGCCGATTTTTTTACCTGGCTATATCGTATTGCAACGAACCTGAGTCTGATGAAGTTGCGCAAGGAAAAGCGCACGGTGGTCACGGATAAGGACCTGGAGGAACATTTCGATCGTCCGGATAGCGTCGAAATTCAGAAATGGCGCGATATTCCACTCGAAAGTATGTTGTCTGCGGAGTTTCGTCTGCACTTGGATAGGGCTGTAGACTCGCTGTCAGAAATTTATCGCTCGGTATTTGTTTTACGCGATCTTGAAGGTCTTTCAATAAAAGAAACCAGCAAGATTCTCAACATTACCGAAACAAATGTAAAAGTAAGATTAAAACGTGCACGCATGTTCTTACGAGAAAAACTAGCAGGCTATATGAGTGAATTGGTAAAGGAAGCGTAGCGATGTCAAAATCTGAAAAAATGAAGTTTGATCCCTCTGCTATTGATGAGCTTTGTAACTATCTCGGCTATGAACTCGATGGAAATATGTGTCAGGAACTAAGAGACTTTATCGAAACGTGTCCTGAATGGCGCGATTACATCTCTTCCGTTGAAAGTACGGTAAAAATTTGCAAAAAATTACACGAGCAGGCACCTGTCCCGGATCAGGTAAAATCTGAGCTCCTTCAAAAGATAAAGCGCGTTTGTAAAAAATAAGCTGCTTTAACCGCCCTTTTCTCCCTTCTTAAGAAACTTCTTTCGATTTTGCAAAGGACACAGCATATTTTATGCTGTGATCTACTTGTATGCTTTCCAAATGAGGAGTCTCCGATGAATTTTCGTGCAATGGTTTTACTGTCGTTCTGTGCCGCTTTTCTAGCCTCTGGCTTATTCGCTCAGGATTCCACTTCCCCCACAAAAAAAGAAAAGAAAATGCTGACGGTTGAAGAGGCAAACAAATTGGCTTTTGCCGGCTTTTTTCGTCTTCCCAGAAGTGTGAAATGGCTACCTAAAGGACAACGCTCCAGCCATGTCAAAACAGATCGTAAGACTCGCAGCCAACAGCTATGGAAAATGGATGCCGCATCTGGCAAAGAGGTAATGATTCTATCCAGTGATGATTTGAAAAAAGACGAAGATACTGCCGGACCTTCTTTTAACAACTATAGCTGGGAGCCCGATGGCAACGGCATCGTGTTTCAGGATGGCAATACCATCTGGCGATATCGCTTTGGCCAGAAGAGGCTGATTCAGGTGATATCAAGTGAAACCGATATCGAGTTGATGCAGATGTCGCCTACTGGAAAGCATATTGCCTTTGTCGATGCCGGAGATTTATATGTGGTCGACCTTGAGGGCAACAAAACCCGTCTGACAACTGATGGTTCCGATATGGTATTGAACGGCAAGCTGGATTGGGTTTATCAGGAAGAGCTTGTCGGAAGAGGGCAGTTTAGTGCTTATCTATGGTCTCCGGATGGAAAACATATTGCCTATTTACAATTTGATCAGGAACCGGTTCCGCATTATCCTCTGGTAAACTGGGATCCATATCGTGCTGAAGTAGACATGATGCGCTATCCGAAAGCCGGTGATCCAAATTCAATTGTTAAACTGGGCGTTGTGTCTGTCGGCGGTGGGGAAACAAGCTGGATAGATAGCAATGCCGAAAATGATGCCTATTTCCCACGACTGTACTGGCTTCCTTCATCTAAAAAAGTTGCATATTTTCGCCTCGATCGGCGACAGAAGAACCTCGAATTTGTTTTTGCATCCACCAATGGCAAAAAAAAGACTGTCGTGCTAAAGGAAAGCGATCCGCACTGGATAAATTTGAACGACTTTGTTCACTTTTTTGAAAAGAAAGATCAGTTTTTATGGAGCTCCGAGCGTAGCGGTTACAACCACCTCTACCTTTATGATTATAGCGGTAAGATGGTTAAGCAGCTGACATCCGGAGACTGGCTTGTTGATAAGCTTGCTGCTGTAAATGAAAAGCGCGGTGAGGTTTACTTTACCTCGACCAAAGCCGATGTTCGTGAACGTCATCTGTATAAGGTAAAGACGAATGGCAAGGGTTTAAAGCAGTTGACCAAAGCCAAAGGTGTTCACCGTATTAACATGGACAAGGCTGGAGAATACTACCTTGGCTCATTTAGCAATACAAGCACCGGCACAGAAATGCGCAGCTATACTCGCGAAGGCAAACTGACACACACGCTGGTTGAAGCCGATAATTCACTCGAAGAAACGTATCATCTTAGTAAGCTGGAATTAATTACATTCAAAGGGGATAACGGCTTTACCTATTATGCGAATATTCTTAAACCGATAAACTTTGACCCGAACAAAAAATATCCGGTTCTTATCTCTACTTACGGTGGCCCGCATGCGCAGGTGGTGCAAAACAATGGGCGAGGGAATCTCTGGCATCACATGCTGGCGCAGAAAGGCTATATTGTTTTTAGTATGGATAATCGTGGTGCTGCAGGGCGAGGCCACGAGTGGGAAACGCCGATACATGAGCAGATGGGTAAAATTGAATTGGAAGATCAGCTGCGTGGCGTTGCTTATTTAAAATCTCTTCCCTACGTCGATGGTGACCGTCTTGGCATTTGGGGCTGGAGCTATGGAGGTTATATGACGCTGTATGCAATGACGCACTCCGATGTTTTTAGGGCCGGAATATCGGTCGCGCCGGTAACGGATTGGCGCAATTATGATACTGCTTATACTGAACGATATATGGGACTCCCCTCTGAGAATGAAGATGGCTATCGCGATAGCGCACCGGTAAATGCTGCCGAAAATTTGAGTGGGCGGCTCTTGCTGGTTCATGGTACGGGCGATGATAATGTACATATGCAAAACGCTGTGCATATGACGGATAAGCTGGTTGACGCCGGTAAACAGTTCGATCAGATGTTTTATCCAAATCAAAAACACGGTATTCGCAATGATCGTAATCATCTCTTTAAAAAAATGACAGAATTTCTGGAGATGTATTTGCCACTGAATAAGGATTAGTCTTAATGAGCTACCAATCTTCCGATGCCCCGGTTTCCGATCGTGTCGCCCATGCAATGATGCGTGGGTTTGAGGGGTTCTTTGCTCAATTCAAAGCCGTTACACGTCGCGCTAAAGGCCGTTTTGAGCGACGCCATTGGCACGGAATGCAAACGGATGCTTCCGTACGATTAAAATTTTATCGTCGCGCTACAGATATGGCACTCCAGGATATCAAGGCTATTATGGGTGATAGAATTAATGAGCTTGAGCTATGGAGTATGGCGAAGGCCTGTTATTCAGAGCTGCTGATTGATCGGGAAGATTGGGAACTGGCCGAGACGTTTTACAACTCTGTTACGCGTCGGTTGTTTACTACGGTTGGTGTTAATCCACAATTCGAATTTGTTGATACCGTTGTCGAAACCCCACCGATATTATATGGCGAGCAGCTCTATTATACCTATCAAGATGATATTCCGCTTGTTGATTTAGTCCTCCGGATTCTACAGGACTACCCTTTTCAGCCAACCTACTGTAATCTTCGTAAGAGCGCCGACCTTATTGCCAGTCGAATTCAGGAACATCTCGAAAGCATTGGTGCGATGCGTACGGTGCAACGAACGCAGATGATAAAGTCGGTATTTTATCGCGGTAAAGGCGCCTACATTATTGGCAAATTGTTTAGCGGTTCCCATCAAATTCCAATCGTTTTGGCGCTTCTGAATAAAAAAGATGGCGTTTCCATAGATGCCGTTTTGTTGGAAGAGAATGATGTGAGTATTCTCTTCAGCTTTACGCGTTCCTACTTTCTGGTAGATGTCGATCGATATTACGATCTTGTTCGTTTCCTTAAGTCCATTATGCCCCGTAAGCGAATAGCGGAGCTGTATATTGCTCTTGGCCATAACAAGCATGGCAAAACGGAACTATATCGGGATATTATTTATCATTTCCAGGCTTCGGATGACCGTTTTGAATATACCCAGGGTGTAGTTGGCATGGTAATGATTGTGTTTACAATTCCCGGACTGGATGTTGTCTTTAAGATTATCCGCGACAAATTTACCTACCCGAAGATTACGGATCATAAAATGGTGCTGGATAAATACAATTTGGTATTCAAACACGATCGTGCCGGTCGTTTGGTAGATGCGCAGGAATTCAATTACCTTGAATTTGACAGGACTTTATTTAATGAAACGTTGTTGGCCGATTTGCTTAAGGATGCAAAGAAGACCGTGGAAATTAAGGGTAATCAGGTCGTAATAAAGCACGCATATATTGAGCGTCGGATGATTCCACTAGACATTTTTGCTGCCGAAGCATCGGAAGATGCGGCAATTGCAGCGGTTGTCGACTATGGGCAGGCGATTAAAGATCTTGCTAAGACGAATATCTTTCCGGGTGATATGTTGTTGAAAAACTTTGGTGTCACCAGACATGGTCGGGTGGTCTTTTACGATTATGATGAGCTTTGTTTATTAAGTGAATGCAATTTCAGACATATTCCACAGGCCCCCAACCTGGCCGATCTTGATGAAAATTTTGATGCCGAGAAATGGTTCACCATCGGTGAGAAGGATATTTTTCCGACCGAATTTATTCATTTCCTTGGTTTATTGGGGAAGCTGCGGATTGCCTTCCTGCAAAACCACCAGGAAATTTACAAAGTGGAATATTGGCAATGGTTGCAGGAACGAATCGATAAAGGGGAAATTATTCATACTCTGCCCTACAGAAAGGATAAACGTTTGCAGCCGGATTCTCCGGTGAACATTCCGTTTGTTTCGCAGCCGGAAGCAGAATAATTAGCTGTTGTTTTAAGCTGTCCCTTTTTTAAAAATAACGGCAGTACGAGTGTGGTAAACAATGTTCAGCGTATAACTGTTTGCTAACCAATCGAACGTTTCGCGAGAATAAAATGAGACATGTGTATCGTCGCGAATGTAGTGCCATGTGGGGAAGCGTTTGAGCTCGGTAAGCTGCTGAGTCATAATGCCCAAATATCCATCCTCTTTCACCAATTCAACTAAAGTTTTCCATTCCTTTTCCGGGTTACGAAAGTGCTCTGCTGTTTCTGTACAGACGACAAAGTCGTAGATCTTTTCTAATACTTCAGGATTGTTGGCGTAATAAGGATCGAATAATGTCATTTCAAAATCGGCTTCTTTCAACATTCTTGCGAGCGCCGGCCCGGGTCCGCAACCAAAATCGAGCCCACTGGCTCCGGTTGGTAACAGCGGAATGAGCGGTTCGCTCATCTGCGATAAAAACTGCCGGTAACGTGGATCCTCCGGGTTGTTATCATGATTATCGTAACGCCTTTTTTCCTCATCAGGGGTAAGATGAAACGATTGCGGAACAAATACCAAATGACATGTCGAGCAGTGAAAGTAATCACGTGTGGTATCACGGTGAAAGGCGGTTGCCTCGGATTGACAAAGAGAGCAGGTGGTCATAATTGCGAAAATTCCGTGTTTTTTATCAGGCCAGACTGGAGCATTGTAAGAATGGAGCAGTCTGGGGATTTCTAAGAGTACTATATATTCCTTAGAAAAGTAGGAAATTTTGATTTTTTTAAAAAATACATCCAAGGTGCATTATTGCTTGACTTAGAGAGGGAGAGTTTTCGCTGAACAGATGTTGCCCGATTTTTAATCAGACTGGAGCATTGTAAGAATGGAGCATTAGGGTGGAGCAGTTTTCAAAACTGCTCCACCCTAATTCAAATTTGGGGTCCCCCACTTTTCGAAAACCTCGCCTTAATAAGCCAGAATTTATACTTACGTGATACTTTATTGAGGTTGACAGGATTCTTCTTTTCAACAATCTTTGTATGTTTGACTATCACAAGTTTGTCTATCTCAAAATGAGGTGTCTATGAAGTTATTACTTGTTTTCTCAATTTGGTTTATGTGCAGCGGCCTTCTGCAATTGACGGCGCAGGAAACACCTAAAGGTTATGAGCAATTACTGCCACGTGGCAAAATTTCTGCTATCGTTCAGCCTACATTCATTTCGGCTGGAGAGGCCGAAATCGCAGATGACAGCTGGATTTTGGGAGTCGTTGTAAATGGCAAGGCTCGCGCTTACAGCTTAAACTTGCTTAATTCACATGAAGTTGTAAACGATACTGAAGGTGATATTCACTTTGCCGCAGTGTGGTGACCTCTCGCAAATACCGCCGTCGTGTACGGCCGAGAATACAATGAGCAGGTCTATACTTTAGAGGCATCTGGTGGCTTAATAAACGCGTCACTGATTATGCGTGACCGCGAGACCGATAGCTTTTGGTCACTTATGACCAGTGAAGTGATTGCCGGAAAACTCTCTGGTACCCAAATAAACGAATTGCCAATCGGTACTAAAACAATCTGGAAAAAGTGGCTACAGAAACATCCGAAAACAATGGTGCTGTCAGTAAATGATAAAGAAGATGCCCCCTTTGGCTATGCGCGCTATTTCACTTCCGAAGGCGGATTTCGTGGTCTGGAAGCAACGGATGATCGTCTCTCAACCAAAGCGCAGGTTTATTCCTTCCACTATAATGGTCAGCCGTATGCCGTTTCCGCAAAAAAAATTGAAGGCGGGGCAGCGTTTGATGTCGGGGGTAAGCAGCTCTTCTTTTATCGTCCCAAAGACGCCGCGATGTATTTTTCCAGTATTGCAGTTATCGGAGACAAATTTGAACAGAAAGATGGTGTCTGGACAGAGACCACGTTGGGCGTTAACTTTAACGTTGAAGAAATGCGCTTTAGAGGTGACGACTCAATGAAACTAAAGGCTGTTGGTGGATTCGATACTTTTTGGTACAACTGGAGTCTCACAAACCCTGATACCGAGTTGCTGGGGCAGTAGCGCAGAAAAAATGTTTGGGAAAATGCCTGTGTTTGGCTATTATTCAATAGCCCGTCACCGTTTTGCATACGCTGCAGGATCTGAGACTATGACGCATTCTCCCCAAAATCCTATTAAGCCTGTCAAAGGTTTTCTGATAGATATTGATGGCGTTTTGTATGTTGAAAAACAGGTTATTCGCGGTGCTGTCGAATCCATCAATTACCTGCAGAAAAACAAGATCCCATTCTGCCTCGTCACAAACACCACAAGTAAAAGTCGCAATACTTTACACACGAATTTACAGCGAAAAGGATTTAAACTAAATCTTGAGCAGGTTTTCTCTGCTCCCTTTGCTACTGCTCAGTGGTTGAAAGAGCAGAATGTCTCCTCAATAAATCTTTTTTTACGCGGCGATGCGTATCGCGAGTTCAAAGATTTTCGGATCACCAATAACAAGCCTGAATATGTGGTGATTGGTGACGTTGGCGATGATCTTACTTATAAAAGCTTGAACCAGGCTTTCCGCCTTATTTTCAATGGGGCAAAAATGATTGCTTTGCAAAAAAATCGCTATTGGTTACGTGGAGATGGCCTGGCGATTGATGCCGGAGCAATTGTAGCAGCACTCGAATATGCAGCCTCAAAAAAAGCGCGCATTATCGGTAAGCCAAGCCCGGACTTTTTTCAACAAGCCATCCGGTCAATCGGCATTGCCAAAGAAAATCTTGCCATGATTGGCGACGATATGGAAGCGGATATCATTGGGGCAGCAAAAGAGGGACTTTATACAATTGCTGTTAAAACAGGCAAGTTTGGTAAGCGCAGCAATGTTAAAAAAGGACTACCTCATCTGGTTTTACCTTCAATTGCAGACCTTCCGGATTGGTTGGAGAAGCAAAAGGATTCACCATGATGATAAGACATATACTTCCCCACTATCTAATGATTCTGGTCTTGTTTTTTCTTGCGGGATGCACAACGTATAACCCCGAAGATACGGAATACCTCAACGCCATTGCCGAAGAGCGACGAACAAAAGATCTGAACTTCCGAACGGCAGAACATTCTCCACTTAAGCCGGAAATGAAGAATGACTTTAAGGGACTCAACTATTTCCCCGCCAGCGTGGATTGGCGTTTTGAAGGAAAGCTGGTTCTAAATGAGTCCACTGTAATTGATACAATATTGGGAACTAAGGCGAAAGATAAGCGTCCTGCCAAGCGTCATGGCTGGTTTAAGTTTAGCAAAAACGGCAAAGATATGAGCCTGTTGGTCTACAAGATGTTACGCTCCAAGAGTGGATATGAAGACTATTTGTTTCTTGGGTTTACAGACAAAACGAGCGGAGATGAAAGCTACCCCGCCGGTCGATATATTGATCTGGTGAAAAATGATAACAATTTCTATGTTGTAGACTTCAATAAAGCCTACAATCCATACTGCGCGTATAATGCAAAATTTTCCTGTGCAATCCCACCATTAGAAAATGATCTGCCAATTGCCGTAACCGCAGGTGAAAAAGTGTTTAAATAGAGCCGCACAATTGTAATCATTTTTTTTCATACGTCTGCGTTTTTTCCTCGAAAATTTCAACAATCTTTTTCTTACGATATTCGAAAATGGTTTCTACGTTTTTTCGAACCATTGTGCTGTGAATCAGCGGAGAAAAAAACCAACCCGGAACCTCGTACTCTACGCGATCTGTCATCCAGGTGCCACCATCCTTTGCCTCGAAGGTGTGGGTGTGCTCCCATTTATTGTATGGGCCGCGTAGTTGGCGATCCATAAAACGATATGGTGGTTCCCAAACGAATATTTCTGTTCTCCAGCCAAATGGAATGCCGTAAAGCTTTAGTCGGTAGTTAAGCAAGCTGCCTTGCTCAATTGGGTCTGGAATTGGCGGTAGAATATTGAACTTTAAGATTTGTGGTGTAATTGCTTCCAAATTGCGAGCGTCCTGAAAAAATTGAAATGTCTCCTCTACGCTGGTAGGTAGCCAGAGCTCGGTTTCCAGTAAATACGTTTTTTTCATCGCGAAGCCTTTTCTATATTGGTTGGGTTATTTGGGTTTTATGTCGATCAAATATACAAATCGTCTCCATTGTTCACCATACTCGGATTTTATATATGAAGAAACCATTTGTTGCTACTGTGCGCGTTCAACAAAACTCCGAAGCGTCGGCATACTTTTTTGCTTTTCGTGGAAATCAACTGCTTATCCGGATGGAAAATGAACAAGTTGATATACCTCAACTATCGTCAACTATGATGTTAGACATGCGATTTCTGCGCAAACAGAATATTGGTTATTACGACGGCGTGCCATGTTTCTCACTTGAACTGCATTTGGATACAGAAGCACCCCCCGGCATGACTTTTCAAACATTGCGGGAGCTTTTTTTTCGCGTGGATGAAGACCTACTGCAAATTGCCGGGCGAGCGTATCAAATTGTGAACTGGGATCGCGATCATCAGTTTTGTGGTCGTTGCGGCAGTCGGATGGTGACCAGCGAAAAAGATCATAGCAAAGCATGTCCGAACTGTAAGCTTGTAAATTTTCCACGAATTGCCCCGGCAGTTATTATGAGCATAACACGAGGTGATGAAATTCTACTGGCTCGTAGCCCGCGTTTTCTTCCCGGGCGCTATAGCGTGCTGGCAGGGTTCGTTGAGCCAGGTGAAACGCTTGAGGAAACCGTAGCCCGCGAAACCTTTGAGGAGACGGGAGTTCATATCAAAAATATTCAGTATTTTGGCAGCCAGCCCTGGCCATTTCCAAATTCACTGATGATTGGTTTTACCGCTGAATATGATTATGGAGACATCGTAGTAGATGGCGAAGAGATTGAAGATGCCGGATGGTATACACGTGATACGCTCCCGGGACTACCATCAGCCTACAGTATTTCCCGCAGTTTAATTGACAATTTCCTAAGCCGGAGAGAACATTCATGACAGAACGAATTCCGCCATTTTTACCATCCGAACTTGTTGTTAAGCCGGTTGAAGAAGCGGATACAATCCCGTCTTCCTGGTACACCGACCCGGCATTTCATGACTGGGATCAGCAGACGCTTTTTGCTCACAATTGGCAATGTGTCGGACATGTCGCACGCGTTGCCAATGAGGGCGAGTATTTTGCTACAGACATTGGCGGTAATCCTGTTTTGGTAGTGCGTGATAAAGACGGTATACTCAGAGCATTTTATAATGTGTGTCGCCATCGAGGTGGGCCATTGGTTACCGATGAAAGTGGCTGCGTGAATGCACTCCAGTGTAAATACCACGGTTGGACGTACTGGCTGGATGGCATGCTTCGCGGTGTGCCAGAGTTCGATCGCGTAAAGCTATTTGATAAGAAAGATTTTGGCCTTACACCTGTTCCCATCAAGGTATGGCAGGGACTCATCTTTTTGCGCTTGGAAGATGGTGAGAACCACCTCGATAAAACCCTTACGGAAATCGAGCAGCGAATCGCTCCACTGGACCTTACCGAACTTCAGTTTCACTCCCAGACAGTCTATGATATTGATTGCAATTGGAAGGTGTATATCGACAATTACTTAGAGGGATATCATATTCCACATGTGCACCCTGAACTGAATAAACTTCTGGACTATCGTGAATATGCCACCGAAACGTTTCCCTTTCATTCACTTCAATACAGCCCTTTCAAAAAGGGGGAAAACATCTATGGCAGCGATGGTGGTGAGGCTTATTACTATTTTATCTTCCCAAACATCATGTTGAACATTCTTCCCGGAAGACTGCAAACGAACTTGATTCTGCCGTTGGAGCAGCAGCGTTGCCGCGTCATTTTCGACTATTATTATGCTGATCTGCATTCATCTGAGGCAAAAAAGCTCATTCGCGAAGACATCGAGTACAGCGATGTGATACAACAGGAGGATATCGACATCTGCCTTCGCGTGCAGTGTGGTTTAAATTCTCGCGCCTACGATAAAGGTCGTTTTTCCGTCACGCGCGAGTCAGGCGTTTACCATTTCCAGAGCTTATTGAAGAAGATGTATCGAAGATAAAAGTGGGAAGCTCTTTACGCAGCAGAGCCCCGGAAAGAGAATGCACAGTCCGGAGCTTTGCGAGGGTTGGCATTGCAGAACGGCTGCTAAAAACGCCAAACGTAGGGCGAGGAATTTATTTTGCTGCTGCCACAGCTTCTACCTCAATAAGCCAATGCGGGGAAACTAATCCCGACACAAAAAGCGTTGTTATAGCCGGACGAACACCGTCCAATATTTCTTTGCGAACGTCTACAAGTGTTGCCATGTCTTTCGGCCGCGTGAGGTAAAAAGTCATCTTAATAATGTCGCTTAGCTGCATATCGGCACTTTGCAATACTGCTTCGACATTGCGTAATGCCTGCTCACACTGCCCGCGAAAATCTTCCGGTAAATGGCCTTTCGGCGATTCACCCACCTGCCCGGAAATGTGTAGCATTCTAACATCAGCTGCTGTCTCTACTCCATAGGAAAAAATGCCGTGGTATGGATCTCTTACTGGTTGAGGATCATGTCTTTTTGATATCATATTTTTTCCTTTTAGATCTAGACTTTATTAAGGCGTAAAGCTTTACTCTATGAGACGCGAGGCATCGCGTCTTTACTATGATGACAAAGCCCTTAAGATAGTTTTAGTTCGTAGTGTACGGGAGCCTCATCCGGTTCAGCCAATAGCTTCATGCAGGTGTCGTAAAAGCGAGTCCGGTTGATGTCGCTTCCGGTATATCGCTGTAGTGCTTCCAAATTCTCCCATAGTGTTAAGAGGAAAAAGTGTGTGTTTTCACCTTCCGGCCGTTGAAAGACAAATACTCCGCGGTTGCCCTTTACTGCCTTGTAGCCGGGGACGCCGGTTGATTGTAGGAACTTATAGTATTCTTCCGCCTGCTCATTTGCCACCACGCCATGCCAGGTGCGTGCAATAAACCCTTCCGTATTATCCAGGGCAAACTCCGGGTATTTTGCTGTTGGAATATGCCCTACTTCCTGACCGGCATCTTCGCGTAGCTGCGAGATTGAAATCAATAGAACTGCTATTAGGATTGCAACTGCACCAACAAGCATTGGTTGCGTAAGCAGTTCGCCGCGAAAGCTCCAACCGAGAATGACTGCCACCAGTGGATTAAAGAAAGCATACGTTCCAACCTTCGCGGGTGTGCTGACGGAGAGCAACCAAACATAAGCTACGTAGCCAAGCAGCGTTCCAAAGGTAATCAGATAAACCAACGCGGCAATAGAGCTGCCGGTAAGAGTTGCCGTCGAAAACTCGTTCCACTCGCCACTATAGCCACCCATTGCAAACAACATCACCGCTGAGCTTAACATACTCATGCTGATTGTCATGAGAATTGGCAGTTCGTTTTTTACATACTTTGAATAAAGAGAGCCTACCGCCCAGCTAAGCGTGCCGAATAGCAGAACCAGAATTCCCGCTTGCTTTGTCCCGGCAGATTCACCGCTAAACAGAGGCTGAAAATCCGCACCAGTCAGCAAGCCAACGCCAATAACACCTAATGCCATTCCAGCGACTAGTCCGAATGAAGGGCGCTGTTTCTGGTAGATGCAGCTAATTAAAACCATCCAAACCGGTACCATTGCACAAATAAGTGCTGCCATACCCGATGAGATATACTGCTCGGACCAAATGAGGCTTCCGTTTCCGAAGAAAAGCAATAATGCTCCAACGATAGTAGCATAACGCCAGTCGGACCAGGAAGGTCGCGCATCATACTTAAACCAGGCCCAGATAAAGAGTGCCAGTCCTGCGACACCAAACCGCAATCCACCCATCAAAAAGGGAGGGATCGAATCGATTGCATAGCGAATTGCCAAAAAAGTGGAGCCCCATACCACGTAAACGACTGCGAATGCCCCAAGCACCTTTAGCGAAGTGCTGCTGAATTTTTGCTGAATCATTGCTATCATTGTGAGTCCCTTTCCAAAGGTAAGATTGACGTCTCTTTGATGGTTTCCAAAACGATGATGCTGCGAGAGGATGCCTGTGGGTTAATAGCGCGCATCTTTGTGCGCATGAAGTTTGCCAAATCCTGTGGATTGGCGACCCGTACTTTTAGCAGATAACAATCCTCTCCTGCTACGTGGTGTACTTCCAATACCTCCGGAAGCTCAGCCAATTTTTGGGTAGACTCGTCGTGCCATAATTCGCCGTTGACGCGAACGAATACAAAAGCCAGAAAGTTCAGATTTAAGGACGATGGATTAACCTGGGCATGAAAGCCGGTAATATGACCCTGTTCTTCCAATTTACGGATGCGCTCGAGAATGGCTGACGGAACCATATCGAGCTTGCGACCGATCTCTGAATTGCTAATGCGGCCATTTTCCTGAAGTAATTTGAGTATCTGTAAATCGATCTGATCCATCTGAACTCCTGATAAATTGTGGTTAACTTGAGATAAATAAAAACAATAAATCATGTCTTGTCAAGAAAAAATGATAATTTATCAAATAAGTGTTGTCTTTTTGATGTTTTGTCTTTGGTTCATGTCTTTTGCCGACAAATTACCAGAAAACTAATTTATTTCTTCTGCGTAAAAGATTTAGAACCTGTCCCGGGAGAGACATGCTAAAAGACTACTCTAATCTGATGTTATTTCTAACCGCTTTTCAAAGCGGTCTTTTTGCACTGTTTTTATTGGCGTTACGAAGTAAGAAAAAAAGCGACAACCGAATACTGGGAATATATTTGTTGACGCTATTTTTTCAGTTAATGCATGCCTTGGCAGCCCGCTTCCAACTATTGGAAACGATCCCTCATATTGCTTATCAGGGGAGTAAGTTTATCTTTCTGGGGGGACCGTTACTGTATTTGTACACTCGCTCTGTAGCTAAAGGTGTAGGCATCCAGCTGAAAGACTGGCTTCATTTTTTCCCTGCAATTGCTCTTGGCGGCTATATCTTTTTTAGCTACGATATACTTTCTGCATCCGAGAAACTGGCCTTTCTACAAAGCAGGGAAGCGCTGGTTGCGCCCTGGGTTTCTTCCTTGTTGCTTTACTCCTATTACCTACAGCTTATCACATATGTTGTAGTTTCTATTAAACTTCTCGGGGCCAGCTCTGCGGAGAATATCTCCTGGTTGAAATTTGTGCTGTATGGCTTTGCGATAATCTGGATATTTGACATGGTTATGCTGGGGATGAAGGCATTTACGCCCGAGCTGGCGAGCGTCTATTACCCCTGGCTGGAAGCCGTTTCAAGAACCTATACCTTTAGCTATATTAATGTATTCGTTTTCAAAGGTTTGCTTAAACCGGCTCTTTTTCATGGGGACGGCAAGGAATCTGCCGCTCCCAAATACGAAAAGTCGGCGCTGTCTGAATCCCGTAAGCAGCAGATGGTGGAAGATTTACAAGGCCATATGCAAACCCGTAAGCCGCATCTTAATCCTGAGCTCACTCTCGCGCAGCTTGCTGAAGCATTAAATGTTCAGCCGAAGTACCTCTCGCAAGTGATCAATGAAAAGCTGGGGAAAAATTTCTTCGATTTTGTGAACTGCTATCGCATCGAGGAAGCAAAGGCAAAACTGGTGAACCCACCGGATGAAAAGATCACTGTTCTGGAGGTACTTTATGATGTCGGATTTAACTCGAAATCCTCTTTCAACACTGCCTTTAAAAAAGCTACCGGCATGACACCTTCCCAATTTCGCCGTCTTTCGCTTGAATAATTTTCGAAAAAGCGTTCGACTTCCTGAATTACGACGATTTTCGCCATTCTGCGCTCTAGTTTTCTCCTAAAACTTAAAGGAGAAAGCCAATGGCGCTTTTCAGAACAACGGCAATTATGACGGTTTTATTTCTTTCAATGGCATATACGCAAACCTTTACGCGAATAACAAGCGGCAGTGTTGTAAGCGATGGTGGACACTCGGTAGGTTGTAGCTGGGCGGATATTGACAATGATGGCGATCCGGATCTGTATGTAACGAACGGCATTGTTAATGGAGCCGAAGTAAACTATCTGTATCAAAATAATGGTGACGGCACGTTTAGCAGCCTTACCGGTAATGTGTCTGTTCAGGATGATCCGTTTTCAGAAAGCAGTAGCTGGGGCGACTTCAATAATGATGGCTCTATCGATCTATTTGTAGCCAATTCGCGCTTTGGCATCCGGCCGCATTTTGATTTTCTATTCGTGAATACTGGTAGCGGCGATTTTCAAAAGATCAGCGGCGGAGCGCTTGGTGCACAGCAATACGACTCTCGCAGCGTGTCTTGGGTAGATTACAACAATGACGGTTTACTGGACGTATTTATCGCAAGCGAATCGGGCAGGAATTTTCTCTATCGTAATGATGGTGACAGCACGTTTAGCTCGGTGGATGCCGGGGCGCTAACCACAGGTGCCCGTGTTTCAGCAGCCTGTGCCTGGGCTGATTATGACCTGGATGGCGATCCTGACGTGTTTGTAGGTAATCTGTCTAATCAGAACAACACTCTCTATCGCAATGATGGCGGAGATGTGTTCACTGCAATTACCGGCGTGGATATTTCAAACAATGGTGGGAATTCCATTGGCTGTAGTTGGGGAGACTATAACAACGATGGATATCCAGATTTGTTTGTGGCGAATTTTAACAATCAAAATAACTTCTTCTACCGCAATAATGGCGACGGCACATTCGCGCGAATTACCAGTGGGGATATTGTTGGAAATGGTGGCAGCTCATTTGGCAGTGCCTGGGGAGATTACGATAACGATGGTTTTCTTGATCTCTTCGTAACAAATCTATCGAATCAGAACAACTTTCTCTATCGCAATAATGGTGATGAAACATTTACTCGCGTTTCAACAGGTGATATTGTCAGTAATGGAGGTCAGTCTGAAGGGTGTGCCTGGGCAGATTACGACCTTGATGGTGATCTGGACATGTATGCGGTGAATTTTGATGGCCAGGGTAACTTTTTGTATCAAAATGATGGAAATACCAATGCCTGGATTAACGTATTGTTAAAGGGAACGACTTCAAATAATTCAGGAATCGGAGCCAAAGTAGCGATTAAAACCACGACCGGCTGGCAGTATCGAGAGGTTTCCGGGCAAACGGGTTATCAGAGTCAAAATAGCCTTAACGTTGAGTTTGGGTTGGGGATGGCGACAACGATTGATTCGCTGATTATAAAATGGCCTTCCGGCGCTGTCGATGTGCTGGAAAATGTCTCCGCGAATCAATTTTTGACCATTACAGAAAGTGGCGGAACCACGGGAATTCAGTCTGATGATCAAGGCCTTTTTAATGGATTTCAGCTGTTTCAAAACTATCCGAATCCGTTTAATCCGCAGACGACGATTCGCTTTTTTTTACCCGTATCGCAGAAGATTAAACTAACGATTTACAACCTCTCAGGGCAGCGTATCTCTACGCTGCTCAGCAACAAGATTCCAGCGGGAGAGCATACTGTTGAATGGAACGGTCGTGATGAAAAGGGTGCGCTGGTCAGCTCGGGATTATATGTCTATCGCATAAAAAGTGATAAATTCTCACTGTCTCGTAAGATGATGTTTTTAAAGTAGTTTAATAGCCTCTATTGTGTGCTTTGTATGATGGTCTTTGAAAATGTTTGTGATCCAAAATCAAGACCTCGTCCGTAATAGCTTTTGAATAATCGATACCTCCAACGGGCCCCGAGGAGCTTTCAACTTTATGTGAAAGACTCAAAATACGGATGAGGTTATGATGAAAAAACTACACTTGAATTATTCAATACTTTTAACTCTGTTTTTGACCTTTAGCGGAGCGTTTAGTTTAGTTTCTGCACAGACGCAACCGCAAAGTCTGAACTTACCAGGCGGTAATGTGCAGGCGTTGGCTACTGTTACTATCCAGGGTGAGGTAATACAGGTTGCCGGGCTTACCGGTTCTCCTGAGTCTCCATTAATTCCGATTAGTGAAGGAATATTACCCAATCCGCTCTTTAGCGGGTTCCTATTTGAGGAAGTTGCCAGTATTGCAAGAAACAGTGCGAATAACAATGTGCTTGTTGGATCAGGTAATGGTGGTGTACATCAATTCGATGTAGCGCAAGAGCTATGGCGAACACTACGACCCGAAACAGGAGGCGGACGAACTCAGGTCGGGGTAACTGATAACTCGACAATCGTTGCTGCAACTGAGTTTTTTGGTATCAATCGAAGTATTGACGGCGGACAGACTTTTCTTCCGGCACAAAATCCCCCCGGGATGAGTTTCATAGGTGACATGGCTACAAAGGGCGATACCGTTTTGCTTGGGGGCTTTCCCGGAGTATTTATATCAACTGATGCGGGTAATACTTTTGTCAGTACTTCTTTTCCGTTTGTTCCAGTAAGCGAAGTTGATATTGACCCCTCTACCTGCACCATCTATGTTGGAACGTTTACCGATGGGCTTTATCGCTCTGTAGATGATGGTAACACGTTTCAAAAAGTATCCAGCGTAACGCCACTGAACGGATGGGTTACTGCAATTAACGCAAATGGTGGACCGGTTTATGTCTCGGTCGTTGGCTTCCCGGAAGACTTTTCCCGTACTTTTACATCTGTAGATGATGGTGCAACATTTACCGAATTGCCTGCTTCAGATGATAAGGATATCGTGAATGATTTTTTGGTTGTTGACGATACAACGTTTTTCGGCACCACCGGTGCTGGACTAACAAAGAGCGTGAATAATAGTGCTCCCGTAGTCCTACAGCGGGCTGAATCTAACCATAACACCACAGCGATACTCATACCGGATGATAGCACACTGGTGGTTGGTAATAATACCGGCGGAATCTATAAGGCGGACATACAGGACCCGACCGCTACCTGGAAGAAGCTGGATAATTCCAACCTGATTGATGTAACTGCCGCAACGTCCGATCAATTCGGAAACTCGTATTTTGTGGGTACCAGCATTGTAGGACCTGAAGTACGTTATCTGGAGGCGGGGAGCGATTCTATGGCGAAGCGGATTAATGGAATTACTTCTCCTTTTATTCAATCCATTGCAGTCTCAGACTCAACCGGCACTTTGCTGGTGGGAGGGGAAGAGATGTTTCGCAGCAGCGACCAAGGGCTAAGCTACACGTCTTCAAATAAGCCACAGGGCTTTATTTCAGATATGATTTACGTAACCGATACGAATAAGTTTATTGCGCAATCCAACTTCGGTCTTTATGAATCGACTAATGACGGCAATAGCTGGTCGCAGTATACCGATCCGATTTTTACCAGTGAAATGGTAGCATCTCCGCAGGGAACGTCGTTTGCATTTGTCGCGCGCGACACCGTTTACCGCGCAACCGGAATGGGAGATGTCGAAGCACTGGATGACGGCTTTCCTAATGGCAGACGGGCGCTGGATATTGATATCAGTGATGATGGTCAACTGATTGCAATAGTAGCGAAAAACCCCAATGTCGGTGTTTATGAATATATGGAATCTGCTAATATCTGGCAGGAGACAGAGGAGTGGGACAGCGGATTTGAATTTATTAACGACTTTAAAGCTGCCGGTGTTTTTGCACCATCGGCTCAGCCCGGTGTTACACTGAATCCCTTTGTGGGAGTTACCGGTAAAGGTGTTTTTGGAATGCCTACTCTAACGGGAATAGGGAATGAAGACATATTCGCTACGCCACAGATTTTTGTATTGGATCAGAACTACCCAAATCCATTTAATCCCGAAACGACTATTCGTTATCAGCTAAACCAGCCAGGCAATGTTCAGCTGATAATCTACAATACGCTGGGGCAGAAAATAGCAACATTGATTAATGAACTGCAAATTGCCGGTACTTATCAGGTTCGCTGGAACGGTCGTGACGCCGTAGGCTTGCCGGTGAGTTCAGGGGTGTATTTGTATCAACTCAGTGTCGGTAGTGAGCTTCTGACCCGCCAAATGCTACTGGTAAAATGAGCGCTTCAAAAACAACAGACTCCGCCCGAACGCTGATACGTCGCACCGGGCGGAGCCGTGTTTACCCCTTGTAAGGACAGTTTCTTTAGACGCCAAATTGCCGCAGATGATGATCAAAATGCTTGTAATTCAGTTTGCTCCATTCATCGGCGTTCATTGAGCCAAAGAAAGGATGTTTTCGTCCGCTGATATCATCTGCTTTTTGCTGCGGATACTTCTCCAGCAGTTTTATTAAACGAGATTTTTCAGTAGCAAATCCATTTGTTCTCGTTACGACATAGTCTGGATGTGTTGCAATGTTTTTTGCAATTGGAGAATTATCTTTGATGCTTTTTTTCAAAATGAAACGCCCAAGCAATTTGCCGATCAGCCGTTGTTTGGCTTGACGAGCGCCGTAAGTGATCTCAATAGACTCAGAACAGTGACGCAACATTTGTGCTGCATTCATCTTGCCCCATTCTGACGAATGCTCCGGGGTAAGTTGTTGAATGCGCTCTGTAATTTCTATAATGGTCGCGGTGCTAAACATGTCTTTCATAATCGTCTCCTTTGTTAGGTGAAATAAATGATGTTCACCCAGATAACGATTGAGTTAGACACTATTGGACAAAAATGTGAATGAGTTTAGGAAAAGCTATTCTTCGCCGAGTTTCTTCTTGAAGTAACGGTGGGTGAGTAAGACGGCTGCGATTGGCAGGAAGGCGACAAGTGCGGCATAGACACCCCAGATTTGACGCTGAGTTTCTACACTGTTTCCGGAGTTCTCACCGGTTAGAAAAGGCAAAATCGGGAGTCCTGCGAGTAGCAGAACTCCCAATGTTGCGGAATAGGCAAACAGAAGATATAGAATACGGATGGAGATTTTCATTACCGTCCGTTCTTGTCTTTCAGATATTTGAAAAATTCATTGTCGGTAGATAGAATGAGCATGTCATTGTTCGAGATAGCTTCTTCGTACGATTCCATACTTTTCAGAAAACGATAGAATTCTCGGGTATCGCTATTGCGGTCGTAAGCCTGCGCATAAATACGTGTTGCCGAGGCATCGGCCTCTCCACGAAGCGTTTCTGCCTGCTTAAAAGATTCCGATTCGATCTCTTTTAAGTCGCGCTCTTTTTCACCAAGAATACGTGAAGCCTCACCCTGGCCTTCAGAACGGTACTGCTCGGCAATACGTTGACGGGCGGTGGTCATACGACTGAAGATTTCGGTCTCAACCTTTTTTACGTAGTTGATGCGCTTAAACTGTAAATCCAACAGCTCGATGCCCAGTTCCTCAATAATCGGCTGCGCTTTAGAAACAATAGCGCGGCGAATACTGTCGCGACCTACGGTAATGGCTAAATAGTCGTAGCGTGAGGTTGTATCCTGAAGCTGTCCGTTTGCAACTGAAAATTCACGATTACTGGTACGAATCAATTCTACCAGATTATTCGATGCAATGGCATCACGAGTTACACCGTCAAGAATATCGTCCAGACGACTTTGAGCCTGTCGTTCATCACGAACGCGCTGAAAAAACTTCAGCGGATCGGTTATGCGCCAGCGACCATAGGTATCAATAAAGATATTGCGCTGATCCAGCGTTGGAATCTCTTCACGATCACCATCCCACTCGAGGAAGCGCTTATCGAAACGGTTAATTTTTTGAATAAAAGGTATTTTAAAGTGCAAGCCGGGATCACTAATCGTTTCACCAACCGGCTTACCAAACTGAGTAATAATAACCTGCTCGGTTTCGTGCACGGTATAAGCAGAACGAGAAAAAATCAGCATGCCGATAACGGCGATAACGAGGAAAAATATGAATCTTGGATTATTGTTCATTTCTGGCCTCCCTTATTAAAATCGAACAACGGGAGAATGCCGCTGGCCTTGTCGTCGGTAATAAACTTCTTGTCTATCTTTTTCATTACTTTTGTCATGGTCTCAAGATACATACGCTGTTTGGTTACTTCACGAGCCTTGGAGTATTCCGCATAGATAGCGTTAAAACGAGCCGCTTCACCCTTTGCCTCATTGATACGCTCTAGCGCATACCCGCGCGCTTCTTCAATCTTGCGTTGGGCTTCACCACGCGCCTTTGGGATAACGCGGTTGTACTGAGCCTGTGCTTCGTTGACCAGCTTTTCGCGCTCCTGCTCCGCAACGTTTACGTCGTTAAAAGCAGGCTTTACAGCATCTGGTGGAGTTACGCTCTGCATCTGAACTTTTTCAACGGTAAGTCCAAGCTCGTAGCTCTCGCAGAGACCCTGGATAATATCAGATACGGTTTGTGCCAGTTCACCACGTCCGGTAGTGAGGACTTCAAGAGCACTGCGGTCTCCAACAATCTCGCGCATTACTGCTTCATTGATATCGCGGAACGTTTGATTGGCATTGCGCACGCGGAATAAATACTTATATGGATCACTAACGCGATATTGTACAATCCACTCTACTTCCGCCATGTTCAAGTCGCCGGTTACCATCAGCGATTCATCATCATAGCTTTTTTCAGAATACTGGGTGCGTTTGCCGGCAACCAGTGTACGAAAGCCAAACTCCTGCTTTAACTGACGCTCAACCGGTACTTTTTGAACGGACTCGATGCCGAACGGTAATTTAAAATTTAATCCTGATGTAACAGTGCGATCGTATTTACCGAAACGCAATACGATTCCAACCTCTTCAGGCTCAACTGAAAACCAGCTGGTACCAAACAATCCAAGTAGCAGGATCGCAAGAACACCGACCTTTACCAGATTGCCGGATACAGAGGGTGGCCGAAAATCGTTTAGATCAAACGGCGGTTTAGATGACATAGACTTGCTCCTTTATGAGATGTTTAATTTTTGTCAGAACAGAGAACTCAAAGAGCGGGTGACTGGGAGAAGGGGAGAGCGGGAAAAAGACAATAAGAAGCAGCAACACTGCCCAACAACCCAAACTCTGTATTTTAAACCCGGAATCCAGATCCCAGAACCTAGAACTTTTGAACTTCTGAATTCTAATATACACCTAATTCACCGCAGGTTCAAGGGGCGCGTAGTAGAGTCACGATGCATCGTAACTCTACTACGCGCCCCATGGTGTTCTACTCTCCACCACTATCGTAACTCTACTACGCGCCCCCATGGTGTTCTGCTCTCCAACACTATCATGACACTACGACGCTGGGCATCGTGACTCTACTATCCAATGCCTTTGAATTGTTAAAAAAGCCGCTGATTGAAGCCAATCTATGTCTTATATTATGCCTTTACGAAACGGTAGAGCGCCATGTTACAAATACAGAATCTGAACTATTCCATCGGCGATCGAGAATTGCTGAAGAATGTTGAATGGACAATTCGTCCGGGAAAAAAAGCCGCGTTAATCGGTCGCAACGGAGTTGGTAAAACCACACTGCTGCGCATTCTGGCCGGTGAACTGGAGTATGATAGCGGCAAGATGTTGCATGCCAAGGATTATCGCATAGGCTATTTGCCTCAGGAAGAGAAGTCGGAAGAGGTCGGCCCAATTCTTTCCGTTGTGCAGCGTGGTAATCAAGAATTGCAGCAGCTGGAAAAAGATATTCAGGTGATTCATAAGCGTCTGGAAGATGGCGAAGAAGCAAACGATGCTTTGCTCAATCGCTTGGGCAATCTTGAAGAGCAGTTTACCGCGCGCGGTGGTTACCAGATGGAAAGCAGCGCGAAGGCTATTCTTACCGGTCTGGGATTTAATCCGGCAGAGCTGGAAAATCCGATGTCCACTTTTAGCGGTGGCTGGCGGATGAGGGTACATCTGGCGCGTCTGCTATTACAGCAGCCCGATCTGCTTTTACTGGATGAGCCGACAAACCACCTGGACCTGGAATCTATGCTGTGGCTGGAACAATATTTAAAAACGTTCGAAGGCAGCATGGTATTTATCTCGCACGATAGATCGTTTATTGATCGCCTTGCTGAGGAAATCTATGAGTTAGATCGCGGGCGTTTTACCTTTTATGCCGGGAATTACAGCTTTTACGAGAAGAAGAAGGCTGAGGACGAAGAGCTTCTCTTAAAACGCATTGAAGAACAGCGTATTGAACGCGAGCGGATTCAACGCTTTATCGATCGCTTTCGCTATAAGGCCAGTAAAGCAGCACAAGTGCAAAGCCGTGTAAAGCAGCTTGAAAAAATGGAAATGCTGGAAATTCCGCCGCCGGTAGCTAATATCAGCTTTAATATTCAGGTAGAAACCCAAAGCTATAAACACGTGCTTTCGGTAAAAGACCTGTCGTTTCGCTATGATGAACCGTGGATTCTGCAGGATGTACATATCGATCTGTTTCGTGGTGAAAAAGTGGCCTTAGTTGGTATAAACGGTGCTGGAAAGACGACACTTACTCGTTTGATAAGCGGTGAACTTCAGCCTCAAAAAGGGGATGTAAATATTGGTGAACGCGTGGCGTTAGGTTACTATGCGCAGCACCAAATAGACTCACTGAGGCTGGATGCTACAATCTTTGAAGAGGTTGAAGAAACAGCGGCAGATGCACATCGCCCAAGACTGCGGGATATCCTGGGCGTGTTTCAACTTAGCGGTGATGATGTCAAGAAGCCAATCAGCGTGCTGTCTGGTGGGGAAAAGGCTCGTGTCTCGCTGGCAAAGATTTTACTTTCGCCGGTAAATTTTTTGATTATGGATGAGCCGACAAATCACCTCGATATGCAGTCGCAGGATGCGCTGGAAACAGCGTTAAATGCTTATGATGGAACTTTACTGCTTATTTCGCACGACCGCTACTTTCTGGATAAGCTGGTAACGCGGGTTATCGAAATTCGCGACGGTGGTGTTTCAATTTTTGAAGGTAACTATTCGGATTATTACGAACGCCGTTTAAAGGTCGATGCGCAAGCTGCCCCTGCTGAAACCGCCGCTGTAAAAACAGAAAAGTCGGATTCCGCAGCGGTTCAGAAAAAGAGCAAGGAGCAGAAGCGACTTGAAGCAGAGGCGCGGCAGGCGGTAAGCAAAAAACGCAGTGCGTTGAAAAAGGAAGTGGAGACCTGTGAAACCGGCATTATTCATCTTGAAGATGAGAAGGCCGATCTTGAAAAGCAGATGGCCGATCCGGAGACTTATCAGGATGCGGAAAAAGCGAAAACACTTCAGAAGCGACACGGTCAGGTTCAAAAGGAGCTTCAGGAAACAATGGTGCGTTGGGAAGAAGCTCAATTGAAGTTAGAAGAGTTGCTGACAGAGCTGGATTAGTTCTTTGGGGGAAGACAATGGTGGTTGAGGAAATACCGGAAGACAAAAGTGAATTAAATCGACAGGATTCGTTCTCAGCAAATGATGATCAATCGAATGAATTGACTGATGAACCTGTTTTTGAAAACGATGACGGTGCTGCAAAGAAACTAACTTTTAAGCGCAGTGCCACGATCATTGCCGTGATGGTTATAGGCTATCAATTTACAGCACTCTTTCTTGCTCTGGCTTACGGCGTTAGTCTATTTGTCGCTTCAGAGAATGAACCCTCTTACAGCTTTTACATAATAAATGATCTGCTGGGGATTGTTTGGTTTTTCTTATTTTTGGGAGTTGTGCTGAACGATATCTACCGACATAATATTGCTCCCTCGTCGCTTTTTAATTGGGACTTTCGTATTCTGAGTCAGCAGATTCCGCGTGTCCTCCTCTATTTTATTCCATGCGCATTATTTGTAGGACTTACCTCTGCTCTTTCTACCGAAACGGAACTCGAGTTTGCTGACGGTGATCCGCTCGTGGTTTCTTTGGCATTCCTAAGTGCGGTTATACTCGCACCGATAATAGAGGAGTTGATTTTTCGAGGGTATTTACAGACGTCTATGCTGGATGAGTTTAAGCGACCACGTGAGCGCATTGTGGTAAACGGGATGCTCTTTGCGGCGGCACATATGTTTATTCTCGCGGCGATGTTCTCAACGTTTCCCTATTACATCTTCTTATTGGGGTTTCTCTTTGCGAAGCTATATGAAGAAACCCGGTCTGTTCTGCCGGGAATCCTGCTACATGGTTTAAACAACCTGCTGGTTTTCGGTATTGATGTATACAAGTTTCTCTACCTACAGGATTCCGCGTCAGACATTCTGTAAACTACTGATCAGGAAAAATTATCTTCCACATAATACACATAACAACTCGCCATCTTGTCGTGCCACATTTGCTTATCTTTATCCCAAAAAGCGTTTAGGTAACCGATATAGCAAACCAGTCCGGAAATAAAGCGCCCAATAATTTCGCGAAAAAAGGCGCTGCCAACACCGATTGGCTCACCCCTGTCATTTAGAACTGCAATATTCAGGAATTTTCTTCCCAGAGATTGCCCGGTATTACCCATTCTGATAATAGTGTTCCAAATAGCGAAAGCGAATATCCCAATGATTGTTGCGAGCATGACTATAAGAACGAATCCCGGCATTGTATCATTCTCTTCAAGGTTCTCTCCAAAAATGGCAAAGATTATAAACATTGGAATATAAAAGGGAAGCATAATAAGCCCATCAATAATAATAGCACCGAATCGTGTTAATACGCTAGCGTACTCACGTTGTGGGGATGAAGAATGTTCTCGGTCTAGCATAGTAGTTTCTCCAATCAGTCGTGTTAAACAATCTTGAATTAGTGATAGAAAAGTCCTAGATGAAAAGCAGACGCCGATAATAGTATAGTCGAATCAGCCACACAATGATAAAAGCGATCGCCAAGGCTTTAAAGGAAAACCAGTGCCGTAAGGACGGGCTGATTTTCTCAATAACAGTATGACCGGAACGAACATTGTTAGTTAACAGAGTTAATACGATCCAACTTAATGTTAACCACCCCAGCGGATGATATACCAGGCTTTTAGCCATATCCATGTGCAGTATCGCGTTCATGCTTCGGGTCAGGCCACATGCCGGACAAGATATTTGTAAAAGCCAGTTACTCGGACAGCTTGAGTACCCGGTTCCACCATAGGGTAGAAGCGCGATTACAATTAGTGCAATAAGCGCCGGAACGCGAAATTGTAAGGATCTATTTTGCTGGGTTGTTGGTATCATGATAAGATTCAACTCCGAACCTTAGACAAGATTAATACTATTCGATTAGATTTGAAAGAGGAGATTGTGAAAAATGCGAAAGTATCCAATTGTAGTTGTGATGGTCATTGCATTGATCGTGGCATCTTTTTTTGCACAGATTATACAAGGACAATGTCCGGTACCTTAAAAAAAGTCCTCTCACCGAATACCCGATGAGAGGACTTAAGATTAACACGCTGCCGTTTAGCCGCGTCATTTATCCTTCAAATATTGCTTCAACCGGTTGAATTACCACATTGTCCGGTTTAACCATCAGCGGATAGTTGATGATCTCTTTGTCTTCTTCCAAAACCTCTGCCGGCTTATCCGATGAGTATTCAATCGGACTTGGCAGATTCTCCGTCAGAGTCTTTTTAAGATCTTCCGCGTCGCGAGTAATAAAGACGGCCTTCAGATTTTTATAGTTCAGATGCTTTTTCAGTGCGGCGTTTACTTCTGCGCGCGTAATCGTATCGAGAGACTTGGAATAACGCTTCCAGTGCCCCTCTTTGATGCCGTAAAAGCGGTCGTCTATTTTGTCTGCAAGGCGCTTCATATTCGTTGTCGCATAGTGCAGGTTATAGCTCTTTAGGAACTTCTTGGTCAGCGTAAAGTCTTCTTCACTCATACCGTTGTCAACAAGCATCTGTAGTTCACGAAGTGCGGCGCGAAAAGCAAATACGCGTGCCTCATTGGGAACCGGGCGAATCCAGATTTGAAAGACCTGCTGGCTACGTGCCACGTTTGCCTGTGGAAAGGAGCGTCTGCCGCCATTCGGAAAATGCTCGATATAAGCATAGTCACCATAGTTTAGCCCACGTATCTCACGAATAACTTCGTAGAGGTGTGAGAACGAATTGCGGTGCTCACCCAGCCAGGAGCGAGCAATATCCAGAGCGTAAAACTCACGACTTCCGCGCTGTACGTCGATTGGAAATCCGAAGCTAATAGCGGTGGAATTGGCGTTCTTCTCTACAATCTTTACATGCATGCCGTCTATCGCAGTAACCTGCGGTTTGGCTTTCATTGCTTTGCTGCCCTCTGGCAGAGCCTTGAAATCTGCTTCTACCTTCTTAAGAAAAGAGGCCGAATATCCGCCGCCTAATCCCAGCAGCATATTACTCTGGGTATAGTTTGCTGCATAGAAATCCTTCACGTCCTGAAGCGTCAATGCCTGCAGGCTTTTTACATAGCCTTCTTCATTATGCTCATAGGGCGTGCCTTTGAAGATGAACTCATATAGTACTTCTTTTCCGAGTTCCTCATCCTGAGAATAGCGTAGCGCCTTTTGCACATAATTCAGATAATCGCTTTTTACGCGATCAAAGTCTTCCTGAGCAAATGCCGGCTGTAGTAGAACCTCTTTAAATAAGGCGTAATACTCATCAAGGTTATCTTTATGCGTACGACCGGAAAAAACAGTCATTTCTTTATCTACGGATTCGCTGATTCCAGCAGCCATTGGATATAGCTTGGCCAGAATCTCTTCATAGGTATGATTTTGCGTAGCGCCTTCCGTCAGCATAGTAGCAGTAATTGCTGCAATGCCTTCTTTACCAGCCGGGTCATTCTGTGAACCGACGAGGAATGCAATGCGAAATGCAATAGTCGGGTCGGTTGCATCTTTTAACTGCACGACGTTCCTGGACATCGGCATCATGGTTTTTTTGGTGTTTTCAACCATTGTCGTTGTTTTCACCATTGTGTCTTTTGATGAGCAGCCGGAGAGCAGCAGTGCCGCTGTCGCCAGCATAATAAGTGGCTTAAAGCGATTCATTAGCTTTCCCCTTTCAATGTGATTATGGTACGCTGCTCTTTATTCAAGAACTTGTTTGCAGCATCGCGAATATCTTCCGGTGTGAGCGTCGCGATAGTTGCGTAAAGTTTATTAATTACTTCAATATCCTGACCAAGCGCGATAAAGCGGGCCAGATTGCTGGCAACGCGGCTTGGGGTATCCAGTGCCATCAGATAGCCGTAGCGATTACGCTTTTTTAGATTCTCTAATTGGTCTGTCGAAACCAGATCGGTCTTAAACTTGGCGATGGTCTTGTCTATTTCGCCTTTTACATAATCGAGGTCGTCTTCACTCTTAACCATCGTATAGATGTCGTAGAGTTTAGGATCGCGGTTAAACCCGAAGTCTGCAGAAACAAATTGAACTTTGGATTCACGAATAACCAACTGCTTATAAATGTCGCTGTTTTCACCAAAGGCAAGATCACCCAGAAGATATGCGGAAGCTACTGCTTTGCTTGCGGGATCAAACTTTGCGCCCTTATAGCCCATCCAAACGAGGGGAAGAGTTTGGCCGTCGTACTTTACCTGCTTTGTGCGTTCGGCTGTTTGACTCGGCTCCTGCTTGATTTCCGGTTCTACGTAACCAGGTTTCCAGTCGCCGTAGTATTTTTCAAGCATCGGCTTAACGGCGGCTGCATCAAAATCACCCACAATCATCACGATACAGTTTTCCGGGCGATAATAGCGCTCGAAGAAAGAACGACTGTAATCGAACATATTTGGCATCTCTTTAATGTCGCGTTCGAAGCCCATTGTCGTATGTTTATAGGTGTGGTTATCAAACGCCACATTGGAGATTTCTTCGTAGGCAACCGACCATGGATTGGTGCGATTTTTACGATATTCCCCATAAACAGCTCCGGCTTCGGTGCGAAATGCTTCTTCCGCATACTGTAGATTTTGAAAGCGATCGCTTTCCAGATCCATCATTGTTTCCAGACTACTGCCTGGAATCACTCCGGTATAGCACGTATAATCATCTGTGGTGTAGGCATTATTGTCTGCGCCCATCTCGCTGATTAAACGTTGGTATTGTGCAGCGGGATACTTCTCGGTACCACGAAACATCATGTGTTCGAAAAAGTGGGCAAAGCCACTGCGACCGGGCTCCCATTCGTCACGGCTTCCGGTGCGAACGATGGTGTAATACGCCACCAGGCCGCTACCTTTCATGGGAATTAAGATGCTGCTTAGTTTATTGGGCAGCGTGTGCGTCTCATACGCGTAGGGAAAGAATCCCTTTTTGTCTTGCCCGCTTACCAGCATGGAAGCCGCCAGTAAAAAGACAAGGCTGAGGGTTAGCTTGCGCATAAATAGTTTCTCCTGAATCGATTGATTATAAAAATGGTCGATATATTTACGAAGCATTATTGAGATTGTTTTCACAATAAATAGAAATTAAGATACAATCTCAAAAAGCTGTATTACAATAGTTTCCTTTTTCCATGTCTATTTATCGGAATAGCCTGTGTTATTTGTCATTCGCTATTTAGTAGAACTGCTTATTTTTCTTTGATAATATGCTTACATTCAGAACTCAGAACTCAGAACTCAGAACTCAGAACTCAGAACTCAGAACTCAGAACTCAGAACTCAGAACTCAGAACTCAGAACTCAGAACTCAGAACTCGGAACTCGGAACGGTGGGAGCCATCGAAAATTGCCAATTCACTTTCCACTTTCCACTTTTCACTTTTCACTTTTAGAACTTAGAACTTAGACCTTAGAACAAGAATAAGATAGTAGGAGAATTACATGTCATTTCAAGGTGCAGGTGGTACGGCAGGTGGTACTGGTCGTTTTTTTCTGGGATTCGTAATGCTGGTAGCAGGAGGCTACATGTTCTTCGACGCTGTTCAAGTGCATCATGGATTTGGTATGGGCAGCCGCATCGGTGGCTTCGGCGGATTTGGACTAACTACGGGGATGGTCTTGGTACCATTTATCTTTGGTATTGGTATGGTCTTTTACAATTCTGAAAATCCCATTGGATGGATTCTTGCCGGTGCCAGTCTTGCGATGTTGCTCTTTGGGGTAATTTCGTCGATTGACTTTCACCTTCGCCGAATGTCTGCATTTGAACTGATTACAATACTAACGTTGTTTATTGGCGGTCTGGGCATAATGGTCAGCGGATTGCGCGAAACAAGCTAAACGGAACTACTATAAGTATGCAATACAATGCCCCCTTTGCTTTAACCTTTACTTTCTTGTGCGTTTTGGTGATGGTTTTTAGCGACCTTACTGGTGGAATGTCTACCAAGCTGTATTTTACGGTTTATCCAATAGAATCGTATACCAATCCACTGAGTTATCTGAGAATGGTCACTCATGCACTTGGGCACGGTAACTGGGAACATCTGGCATCGAATCTGACTTTTATCCTTTTGCTTGGGCCTATACTTGAAGAAAAGTATGGAACCGGTAAGATGGTTGTAATGGCGTTTCTGACAGCATTGATTACAGGTGTTGCCAATGCCTTTTTCTTTCAGACCGGCCTATTGGGAGCAAGCGGTGTCGTTTTTATGTTGATTCTACTCAGTTCGTTTGCAAACTTCCGGGCCGGAACAATTCCGCTGACGTTTCTATTAGTGCTCATTCTTTTTCTTGGAAAAGAAATTGTGAATGCCTGGCAGAGCAATCAGATTTCTGAGTTTGCACATATTGTCGGTGGGATTTGTGGAAGTATCTTCGGGTTTACACGTGATACTGAAGGAGCTTAGGGTTTATCCTTTAATGGGTTTATACCATTGGTGGTGCCTTCAACTTCTATTGGAATAAATCGTGCGAACAAATCTTCTGCATACCAATCCTCATCCCGCGTTTTTTTCACTACCTCACGATGCGTACGCTGCGAATAGGCAAACTCTTTAACACTTTCCAAAGATTCCCATACGCTTATTGTTGCCTGTAAAACAAATGGCGCTTCACCAATGCCAAATGAACAAATGAGGCCGGGCGCTTCTTCCAGTGATTTGCTGGCAGCCGGGACGTGTTTCCAGAACTGTCTCAACTTGCTCCAGCGGATCTTTGCTCGGGTTAATACAGCTACCGGACCAGCATCCGGCTTGCCGATTGTACCAGAAAAGGGGTTCTCTCCAGACCATTTCCCATGAGATTGAAACGGCACCATCTTTAGCGTAAATGATTCCTCGGCATGTTTGCGATAGGTTGCAATAAGAGTAGACTCGGTGTAGAACCTTTCGGCATCTTCTTCAGATTTCCAGACGGCTAAAATTCCGTATCGAGACCAGTCTGGTATCAGACTAAAACCGATGCCTTTCCCGCTGCCAACCAGCTTACAAAAATCCAGTCCTTGAACATTGCGTAATTTTGGTAGAGCGAGTCCCATTTGTAGGAAAGCCCAGAGATATTTGGACGGTGGATAGCGAAATATTGTGAAGGTTGTATAAGACGGATTCGGTTTCATGCAGGAAGTTAGAGACGCAAGATGCAAGACGCAAGAGGCATGATGCGAGCCGAAAGCCGGTAGCGCGGGTCATGACCCACATTTTTTATAGCAAAGCCCGCGTTTTTTATAGCAAAGCCGTCGACCGGCGTGTCGACGGCTACATATCAATTAGTTAATTCACTGGTAGCCAGTAGTTAAATTTTACGGCAAAAAATTGATCGCCATCGTTTTCAACCGAGCGAAAGAAGCGACTTATATTAGCACGTCCTGCAATGTCATCTTCGCGGTTTTGTTGCCAAACCAGAAAGAAGGTACTGCCCGGTCGCCATTCCCAGCGCATTACCAGGTTACTACGAAATGACTGTGCATTAAAATCCGGATTGTCAAAGGAAAAGCTTTCGGTGCCCTCCGTTACATTGATTTCATCATCTGTACTTTGTAACGTGGTATTTGCATCGCGTCCGTAGAGCAGTAAATCATTGTTGCGTGCTTCGGTTAGCTCGCCATAGTTCCAAAAGCGTCCACTGGCATTGAACGGCTCGGCGTATAGTTCAAGTGTAAGATCCGGGCTAAATGCATAGCTAAGACGAAAACGAGCAGCGATGGTTTTCTGATCGATTGTGGCAAAAATGTAGCGGTTGCCGAAGGTTGCAGCACTGCCGCTTGGATTGGCAATGGTCTCGACGTATTGTCGTCGATTTTCCGAGCGCTCAAAATCCGGACTAAGTCCAATTGTCCACCTTTCGCCGGGTTGATAATTAAAATCAAGTTGATACGAATACTGACGAGAATCGAGTTCATCAGAGGCATATTCAACTTCTGCCTTCCAACGAAAGGATGATGCTTGATTGTTTTGATGTTCGAGTTCTATGTCCCAGGTAGTTGCCGTTTTCATCAACGGTCCACCTCGGGTAAGACGATCATCCAGTTTTGCCGGAACATAGTCGATATCGAGTTCACTTACCCAGAAGTTCTTCCAGGTGATACCGCCGCCGACTCCAAATACCGCGACATTATGGATGCCATCGAAGTTCCACTCGTTGGCGTTGAAGATGAACCCGTAGTAGTTTTGGTAAAAGCTCTTGGGGGTACGCTCTTGGTAAATCAATTCACCGGTAAGAGAGAGATCATCTGCACCGCGCAGGCGCCCTACATCATTTACCTCAAATCCCGGGGATTCTAAGCCGGTGAAAATGCCCCAGGTCCAGTGTTCACCGTTAATCTTTTGCAGACGTAAACTGGCGCTCATTCCATTCATTGAGGTACTGGTCGTGTCAAGCTCTACGTGGTCGGCATCAGGACGTTGAAAATAGTGTGTGCTGTTTTCCTGGATATTGCGAATGGCAGCGGCGTCTCCGGCGATATGGCTGAATCCCATTGCACCACGCAACCTGTAGGTATTTTGTTTCAAGCGAAGATTCCAATCGGCTCCACCACTGAAGGCATTTTTGTTATACGCTTCTTTTAGAATGTCCGTGCGAAGATCCCGGCCAACACCGGTTAGGGATACCCCGAATGTTGAGGCGCTTTCGCCGAACTCTTGTTGAAGCCGCAAAACGGAGAAGCTGCTGAGGGGCGCCACTTCCACTTCGCCTTTTGTATTTGTCGCCTCGTCGAATGTTTTGGCATATTCGCGCGAGGTTATGGCTGTTAAGGCACCGATAGAGAGTCCGGTATTGAGTCGACCGGTAATTTTCGTGGCTCCCAGAATAGTCGTATTATCCGGTTCATCAACAAAATCTCCATCTGCCTCACCACGTGGATTGGCGCCGATGCGTCTTGAATAATAGTAACTTGAACCGCCGCCCTGCAGAAGCTGATCACCTTCGGTAAAAAAAGGTCGTCTTTCATCGAAAAATGTTTCAAACGCCGATAGATTTACTTCAGCAGGATCGGCTTCTACCTGACCAAAGTCCGGATTGATTGTGGCGTCAAGTGTAACATTGGGACCGATTCCCATCTTCAGATCAAGACCGACTCGTGACGTATAGTCGGTCTTGGAAGCGAAGGGATCGTCATTGTCGATAGCATCCCGAACGGTTGACTCTCCGGCGATGTAGGGAAATACCTCAAGTCGACGAGAAGGTTTTAGATTTTTGATTCCCTGAAGGCTTCCAAACCGGGAAGACCAGCCGCCCTCATTTTGTGGGATTTGCACCCAATATGAGTCCTCATTGATAGCCGGAACCCAACGATTAATATTCAGTCCCCAGGTTTGTTTGTCTGTACTCTTGAAGCGCAGCTGTGAAAACGGGATCTTCAATTCTGCAGTCCAATACGTCTCACTTATCACTGTTTCGCCCTGCCAAACCGGATCAAATGAATAGTCGCGATTAAACTCAGAATCCTCTGGGTGATAATAGTCTACGCGTGTTCCGGTAGCAGAAATACCAAAACTGTAGGCGGTGCGGCGGTCGCCATAGGTGTCCAATACAATAATAATCCGTTCGGCATTCGAAATATCATCCCGACGCCCACGAGGGCTTATAATAGATTCCGGATTGGGTATGAACATGGTGGCGCCAATGTAGAGTGCGTCATCGTCATAAGCGAAGCGAACGACGGTCTTTTGCGAAGAGGCCGTTCCCTCAAGCGGTCGTGTCTGGACAAACGCGCTTGCAAATGATTCATTTTGCCAGATGCTCTCATTGAGCTTACCATCAAGCTCGATATCAGTGCCCTTATATGCAGTTACCGAGCGTTGGGAAAGCCCACTTTGCTGAGCATAATGTGGAGATATAAATAATAGTGTTATCAGGAAACAAGTAAGTAAACTGAGTTCTCTTCTCGTTGGCGCCATAAAACGATCCTTGATTTGTATAGTGTTAGATTGCCTTCAGGGGGCAGGTGTTGTATCTTTCAAAATGTTGAATGCACATGCTTTATCACTTCTACGGAGAAAGATGGCGAAGGTTATACTTCCAGGCAATTATTTTTCAACGGCATTGCAAGCGGTTACTCTGCTGCTTTTTCTCTTTTCCGCTATGCAGGCAGATGAAAAACTTTTTTCAACCATACGAGTTCACGCCGATGGCGCAGTGAATACCAATCGTGAATTGCTTCACCGCTATTTCAAATCTTCAACGGCAATTTCCGGAACAGTATCTACTCCGTTTTATTTAGGGCAGGCAGGTCTCGGATTCGCAAAGCTCGATTTTACCGGCAAAAATGAGTCTTTGCCCGATTTTGATATGACGATGTTATTTGTTTCCTGGGAGCTTTCACGAACTATTTCTGTTGCGAGCCTTTCTGCGAGAACACGTGTCGGCAATACTCTTATGAAGTTTGAAGAGAATCAGGTCTATCGTGGTTTGGGCGAGGTCTCGGAAAGTGAGCTTCATATTGGTGTTGGTGCAGGGGTGAATTTTCGTATCTGGAAGCGTCTAAGTTTTCAAACTGCGTGGGACAGAATAACCATTTTTACTCGTCAACGTATTACTCTTCATTTTATCTCTGCTGGTTTAAGCATTGATTTTAATTCGCCAGACTGGTTAATTGATATACTAAAATAAGTAACCGGAGATAGCTCGATGCGATTTAGGCAATTAGCACTATTAGTCACTTTCTGTTCATCCATTCTTTTGGCACAAATCAGTCAGAATGTCAGCCTGTTAAATAGTAATAGCATTGCCCCAAGGCATTCAGGATCATGGGGGTACGTTGACGCTTCAGGAAACGAATATGCGCTGATTGGTGGAGGCGATGGCCTTTATGCGTTTGAAATGTCGACGTTTACTCAGGTGGGATTTGTTGCAGGGCCATCGTCAAACTGGCGAGAGATAACCGTTGTGGGTGACTATGCCTACGTGACGTCAGAAGGTTTTAGCGGGACTCCCGGTTTGCAGATTGTTAACCTTGGCAATTTACCGGCCGGCATAACTCTGGAAACCACCTATACAACTGGATTTTCGACAGCCCACATTATTCAGGCTGACATTTATACGGACTCGCCATATATATACGTGATGGGAGCTGGAGCGAACCCGGGTGCTCGGGTGTTAGACGTATCAAACCCTGTTAGCCCCGTTGAAGTAGCGAATTACGATCCCTACTATATCCATGATGCACATATTCGTGAAGACCGAATGTATGCTGCCGCCTTGGGAAATGGTCTTGATATCATAGACATCTCTGATAAAACAAACCCGGTTTTCCTGGCAAAAATAACGCATCCGCAAGATTTCACGCACAGTAGCTGGACGCTCAAAGATAACAAGCACATTATAGTTACTGATGAAGTGGATGGATTAACCGCGCGAATTTGGAATATTGAGGACTTGTCGAATATTTCTCTGGTTGCTGAATACAGTGCAAATTTGCAGAGTCTTGTTCACAATCCTTACGTGCGTGATGACTTTGTTTTCATTTCGCACAATACAGAAGGGTTTCGCGTCTTGGATGTTGCCGACCCTGCGTTGCCGATTGAAGTAGGATTTTACGACACTTGGTCGGGATCGAGTGGTGGCTTTAATGGCTTATGGTCTGCGTATCCCTATTTTCCATCAGGGCGTGTAATCGGAGGAGATCGCACAGAAGGATTTGTGGTGTTTAACTTTAACAACACCAAAGCTGCGCGCGTTTATGGAACGGTTATAGATTCGATTAGTGGAGATCCGATAGCCGGAGCGCAGGTCTTGGTTACTCCCGGATCTCGGCAGTTTTCTACCGACTTCAATGGCGAGTTCCAGTTTGGGGATTTGCCAAGCGGAGAAAGCTCTATTGATATTGAAGTAAGTGCTACAGGTTATACAACTCGTATTATTGATGGAATTGCATTACAAGGCGGAGATAGCTTGGCAATCGATATTAAGTTGGTTGATCCGACTCTGGTTGGAATATCAGATGATAACGTTCAGGCCCAACGCTTTACGCTTACCCAAAATTACCCTAACCCATTTAACCCGGCGACTGAAATCCGATATTATCTGCCGCGAAGTGAGCGAGTTCAGCTTACGGTATTCGACTTGCTTGGACGCCAAATAGCAAGTCTTGTTGACGCTACACAACCTGCGGGTTGGCATATTTCCCGCTGGGATGGTTTAGACAATTATGGTAATGAAGTGACTTCCGGAGTGTATCTCTACCGTCTTGAAACAAATCTGGAACGTGACCATAAGAAGATGATCCTGATGAGATAGTATTTGCGGAAGGATAGAAATTAGAGTAGCGCCTGCTCTCTGGTTTCTTCGTCCTGCTTAATCCAAACTCTGGCATAGCTCATGCCTGTTTCCGGATCTGTGCTGACACCCTTGGTATTTTCAGGAATATCATTCCCGTATACCATCATGCGTTTATAACCATTGCAGCATTTTACTGCGTCTGCTTTTTTCGACCAAACATGTCGTTTCGTTTTGCAAAAGTGCATCCGAATTCCCTTTCCATTAGATGGTTTCGTCCATGAAAGCTTCTCAGCTTACCAGTATTATCGTCTGGTCGAAAACCGTCATTAGGAATTAGTGAGTGTAAAAATTTGTCGTAAATATACGACAAACATTTTCTAAAGCAAGTTACTTGCTAATTCGGCTAGGGCAGAGCGTTCTCCCTTTTCCAAATTCACGTGTGCGTGCAGAGATTGGCCCTTCATTCGGTCGATTAGAAACGTCAAACCATTGGACTGAGCGTCGAGATAAGGCGTATCTATTTGGTATGGGTCGCCAGTGAAGATAATCCGTGTACCTTCTCCTGCGCGAGTAATAATTGTTTTCACCTCGTGTGGGGTAAGGTTTTGAGCTTCATCTACTATGAAGAAAATTCGCTCGAGGCTTCTACCACGAATGTAGGATAACGGCGATATATAAAGCTTTTGATTGTCGATCATTTCGCTGATACGTTGAAAGTCACGATCATTTTCTTTGAAGCGATTGCGTATAACAGCCAGATTATCGTAGAGCGGCTGCATATACGGATCCAGTTTTTCTCCGATGTCTCCTGGCAGGTGGCCTAAATCGCGATTTGAAAGTGGCACGATTGGCCGTGCCAGATAGATTTGCTGATAGCGTCGTCGCATTTCAAGAGCAGCGGCTAAAGCGAGCAACGTCTTTCCGGTTCCGGCCTTGCCCGAAAGCGTTACCAGTAGCACATCCGGATTTGTAAGCGCATGTAGCGCAAACGTTTGTTCTGCATTTCGCGGCGTGATGCCATAGGCAGCCTGCTTATCGACTCGCATAATGGACTTTGTAGAGGTATTGTAATATGCCAGAACGGATTTTTGCTGTGTTTTTAAAATGAGATATTCGTTTGGCTGTAGACCGCGAAGTCCAATCTCTCGGGGGGCTAAGCCGTCCTGGTTAGCATACAGCATGTCGATATGAGAATCTGCAATATCAGTAATAACTCGTTTGCCAGGATAGAGATTACGAATATCGGCAACGCGATCACTGAAATAATCCTGTGCAAGAATGCCAAGAGATTTTGCCTTGAGCCGCAGATTGATGTCTTTTGATACGAAGACAACTTCTCGTCGCTTGAACTTCTCATTTAAATTAAGGACGACACTTAAGATGCGGTGGTCTGGTTTGTCTTCCAAAAAGATTTGTTGAAACTCGGGGGTGCGTTGGTATTCGGTAATGATACGGATTTTACCTTTTCCTTTACCAAGATTGGCCCCGCCATTTACCAGCTTGTCGCCGGAGAGGCCATCGAGAGTGCGGATAAACTCTCGTGCGTTGTAATGAATCTGATCCTTGCCTTTTTTAAAGTGATCTATCTCTTCGAGAACGGTGATAGGGATAGCGATATCGTGCTCATCAAAATTTTGAAGACAGTTGTAATCGTGGAGAAGAACATTCGTATCCAGCACGAACAGCTTTTTAGGCATAAAGGCTCCTTTTAAGTCTCAGATTATACTCCTTTTTTTATCTTCGGGTTCATAAAAGGTAAGATGAAGGCGGAATAAAATCTATAGTGGAATCAAATAAAATGTTGCTGTACCTGATGAAGTTGAATTGGTAGAAATGGACTGTAGGTGAGGAGGAAGGGGGAGAAATAACAATAATTTCAAAATTTCGATGTTTTTTTCTAAGAAAGACTGCTCCATTCTAACAATGCTCCAGTCTGGTTCTCAGAAAAACAATTTCCAAAAAATGCGTCTTTTTTTCTAATATAGTACTAACTGTCTAGCTCACAAGACTGCTCCATTCTGACAATGCTCCAATGTGGCTAATACAATTGTTCTTCGAAAACGATTTTCTACTTAGAAACGTGAGTAGTTTTTAAAACTGCTCACGTTAAGTCGTTCTCCAGAATGCCCTATTCGAATCTGACGATGTTTTGATGTGGTGTATTAAATGTAGGGCGAGACTATCAACCTTAATAGACTACTGCATCAACTCATTTAGCTTCTCCTGGCTGCCATCGCTTCCCAATTTAACCGCTTTTTTGAAACTCGCTATGGCCTTTGCCTTCTCATCATTGGCTAAATATCCATCACCAAGTGAATCCCAAACGTTGGATTCTTCCGGAAATAACGTCGAATTCAGCTTGAATAGTTCCAGCGCCCACTTCACATTATTATCCACCCTGAGAATAAGATAGCCGATTCGATTCAGTGGATCCGGATTACTGATATCCTCTATGTAGGCTTTGTTTAAATACGTTAGTAAGCCTGGAGATTTTTCAGGGCGGTTTTGTTGTGTATACTCCCGAATAAAATAGTAGACATTTTTTTTGATCGGTTCAGGACTATAAGCCTGATCAAATATCATGTCCTTAATTGTATAGGCCAGTCTTTCAACACTTGGACTATTTGCATTGGTTGCATATATGATTAACACATCTTCCTCCGGGAGCCAAAGGAGGGTATGTGAGAACGGGCCGTTCGAGCCATTATGAGAAAGAACAGCTGTATTTCTCTTCGATTGTCTTACTCCCCATCCATAGGCATACTTAAATGTGCCGCCCTTCGGTCCAATTCTTGGAGTCGTAAATTCGTAAAAAAGAGACTCTGGTAAAACTGTATGACTTTTCAAAGCGTTAAACCATTTGTGCATATCTTGCTGAGTCGAGTTAATTCCTCCATTCCCTTTAAGATGCCAACTAATTGTGCCATCTTCCTGATAACGTGTAACCATAGACCCCATATCTAGAACATTACGATTATAACCTCTTGCTAAATTGCGACCGTTCCACTCCGGCATTAGATAGCCTGTTTGATTCAGCCCGGCAGGTTTGAATAAATGTTCATTTAGAAAGCTTTCATAGCTTTGGCCCGAAACAAGTTCAATGATTCGTGCCAAAATGCTATACCCGGTATTAGAATAAGAATAGGTTGCCCCCGGCTGGTGAAGTAGTTTGCTTTCGTAAAGTTCCTCAAAAAATGCCTCCGTAGAAATTGTATCAAAGTCTCGACCTATAGATTCTATGAAACCTGCTGAATGAGTTAGCAATTGCTGAATGGTTATTTCTTGTTTATCTGCCGGGAGATTTGGGAAAAAATTGCGGAGGGGGTCACTCACTTTTAGCTTTTTGAACTGTACTAGCTTTAATATTGCCGCTCCTGTAAACTGCTTGGTATTGGAGCCAATATCAAAAACTGTATTCGGGGTATTCAGAACTCCGCTTTCCTTGTTGGCTATACCATATCCCTTGTTAATTATGAGTTTTCCCTTAATAGCAATCAGAACTGCTCCCGAAAATCCGTTCGCTGTTCCGGCACGAAGATATCCGTCAATGCGATTTTTAACGTCGTCAAGCTCACTTGCCGCTTTAGCAGACAGCAATTGTGCTCCTGCCAGAAATAGAGCCGTCATTATAAGAGTTAAGGTCTTTTTACTGAAGCAGTTCTTCTTCATAGATTACCTTCGTTCGTTGTTTAAGGGCAAAGGAATACCTTTGCCAAGGTTATTGGTTGAAATAGCTGTGAAACTTGTTTTTAAGAGGGGGTTAGCTATTCTTTAAAAGCTCATCCACATTTTTACGATATACTCTGCCGATCGGCAGTGTGGCCTTACCGATATGAATCATATTGCCTTCGATTTCCTCAATATGAGTAATTCCCGCGATAAATGATTTGTGGACCCGCATAAATTTGGATGAGGGTAATGTTTTCGCCAGGACAGAAATCTTTTCCGGAGTTAAGATCACTTTTTTAGGCAACGTGAGTTCACAATAATTCCCTTTGGCTTCAACAAAAAGAATATCAGCGATCGCAACCTGGTGATATTTTTTTTCTCCCTTTAAAAAAAGCGACTCCTTACCAGACTTACCTGTCATTGTTGCCGCGACATGGGTTGTGCCTTCGGGCGCTTTTGCGGAAAAGGTATTAATGGCCTTGTTCACAGCCTTCAGGAACCGTTCGAACCCGAATGGCTTGAGCAGGTAATCGCAAACGCTTAGTTCAAATCCTTCCAGCGCAAATTCTTTATGAGCCGAAGTAACTATAACCTGAGGTGGATTGTCCAATGTTCTTAGAAAGTCGAAACCACGCAATTTTGGCATATTCATGTCCAGAAAGATAATGTCTGGCTGATTGTCTCGCAGAAAGTCCAGCGCCTGTAGCGCATCGTAGCAATTTGCCTGCAGATTCATAAATGCGAGATCTTTGCAATAGGTCTCGATAACGCGATGGGCAATTGGCTCATCATCAACGATTATGTAGGATATATTCATGATAGAAACAGTTTCAGTGATGCTTTATAGGTGGATGTATTTTCAATTTTAGTCTGCAGCGAATGCTTGTCCGGATAGAGAAGCTCCAGCCTGCGTCGCAAGTTTTTCAAGCCTATTCCTGGCTCTCCCTTTTCTGTTGGATCGAAGTTGTTAGAGATTTCAAAATAGACCTGTTCGGTTGTTACCATGAGTTGCATATGAATAAAGGCATCATCAATCAGGGTTTCCGCGCCATGTTTAAACGCATTTTCTACCAGCATGATAAGCAGTAGTGGTGGAAGTTTACAATCAGGATCTTCTACCATGTGACTGAAGGAAATATCTACCTTCTTATGATGGCGGATTTTATTCAGCTCGATATAGTTCTCTAAATAAGCAATATCAGCTTCAACCGGTACCAGGTCTTTTTCGCCCTCATAGATTGTATATCGCATAATATCCGATAGTTTTAGAATGACCTCAGGTGCCTTGTCTGACTTCTCTACAGTTAGACCATAAAGGTTGTTTAGCGTATTGAAGAAGAAGTGCGGGTTGATCTGAGTCCGCAGCATATGGAGCTCGGCCTGCATCGCCATCTCATGAAGCTGCTTTACCTTGCGTCGTTGAATGAAGCGATCGACGATTAAGAATGCTGCAACTCCAAAAATTATTAATGCTAGAATTGTTTCCGGAACACCCTCTTCACCTGCATTGGCAATCATTAGAAAAAATGCCAGAGCCAGAAGGGCAATTCCAATTTTACTGCGTTGTTGCCAAATTACTTTGCCAAGACGGGACAAGCCCCTGACGATTTTTTTCAACAGCCAAACGGGGAAATAAAGACCCTTGGTAAAAAGTGCGCGAAAAAATCGTCCTATTCCGGTAAATATCGATTTGAATATTTTCATGCTGCAACATAAAGATGAATTCTCGGTGAGGCAAAGTTTGTCGTTAAACAGCATGTTTTTACTGATAAACGACATTTTATAACTATTTATAACACTTTATCCATGCAGGATTGTCATTTAGGTGGCAAATCGTGTCGTTTGTCCTCATAGTTTGGTGCCAAGTCTCTTAGGTATTACTTTCCATACAGAAAACGCAACCCCCACATTTTATTTAATACAATTTTGATATTGGGAAGGACAGCAAATGCTGGAAATACAAAATTTATCCAAAACCTATGCAAATGGAACTCGCGCTTTAGATAATGTCTCCTTGTCAATCCCAAACGGGATGTTTGGATTGCTCGGACCAAATGGTGCCGGTAAATCGACATTGATTCGCACAATTGCAACGCTACAGGAACCCGATAAGGGGGAGTTGCTGTTCAGCGGAACGAATATTCGCAAAAAGCCGGAAAGCTTGCGCAAGCAGCTTGGCTATTTACCCCAGGAGTTCGGTGTTTATCCAAAGGTTTCAGCGCTGGATCTACTTGATCATATAGCGGTGCTTAAGGGCGTGCTGAAAAAGAAGGAGCGTAGAGAGCAGGTTGAAGCTCTGCTGCAGCTTACTAACTTACATGCCCATCGCAAGAAAGCAGTTAGCACGTTTTCCGGGGGAATGCGCCAGCGTTTCGGTATCGCCCAGGCACTTTTAGGAAATCCAAAGCTGATCGTTGTCGATGAGCCGACGGCAGGATTGGATCCACAGGAAAGAAATCGTTTTTTGAATATGTTAAGTGAGATAGGCACAAATGTCGTTGTGCTCTTATCAACACATATTGTTGAAGACGTGCGAAACTTATGTTCTCGAATGGCTATCCTGGCAGGCGGAAAGATTCTTTCTGAGGGCGTTCCAGAGGTGCTTATTGCGGAACTGAGCGGACGGCTTTGGAAAAAAACTATCGAGAAAGAGGCTGAGCCGGCTTATCGCAAAGCGTATAACGTGATTTCTTCCAAGCTGTTTGCCGGGCGAACTATTATTCATGTTATCGCCGATATTCATCCCAATAATGGGTTTGAAGCAGCAAAACCTGATCTCGAAGACGTTTATTTTTCCACACTTCTAAATAATTGATCAGAACGAAAACACTTAGAATATTGTCACGAGGCGTTGATGCTTGGTAAACTTATCGGTTTTGAATGGCGCTTTTATAGCCGCCAATTACTCTTTTTTATAGCCGCCATTTTATATGTGCTCCTTGGAATAGCCGGAACCAAAGGAAATTTTGGTGGATTAGATGTGCATATTAACTCTCCTTTTGTCGTTACCTATTTCCTGACGCTCCTCTCTCTGAAATCTATCTTTCCGGTGACAATATTTTGTGCAAGCGGTGTTCTGCGTGATAAGTCTTACCTGATGGAAGAGATTGTTTACACGACATCAATTAGTAAGTTTGGCTATCTGTTTAGTCGATTTATTGGGCTGTTTTTGGCATCATGGGCGATTCTTGTTTGCGCGGCTGTTGGAATGCTGATTGGTTCTGCCATGGCAGACCAGTCACAAATTGGGCCAATCCAACTTTGGAATTACCTTTATCCACTAATTATATTTTGCATTCCCAACGTACTGTTTGCCTGTGGTATTTGTTTTACAATTGCTCTTCTTACCCGAAGCGTGGCGGCAACATATGTTGGAGGTGTTCTTGTTTACGCACTCTATTTTGTGGGTTCGATTTTGGGTAACTCCCCACTTATGGCACGTTCGACGGCGACCGGCCCGGAGAATGAACTCTTTCCAATTTTAATTGATCCTTTTGGTTTAGTGGCCTTTTTCGATCAGGCGCGCTACTGGACAACCTTTCAAAAAAACACCCAATTTTTGCCTCTTGAGGGAGATTTCCTCGTCAATCGACTCTTTTGGCTGGGGTGTATTACAGCTCTTTTTTTATTGACGTATACCATTTTCAGTTTTCGTGTTCTATCGCGATCCAGAGAAAAAAATACCGATCTTGGTTCGGGAGTATTGGTTAAGCAAGCCTATCGTCCATGGAATGTTCAGATCAGTGGATTTGCCTATTATGTTCAAACTCTTTTTCTCGCTGCAAAATCTGAAACAAAATCAATCTTTAAGAGTGTTCCCTTTTTAGTGTTGATGGCACTGTGGATACTCTTATTGGGAATTGATACCAGTGAATCGCTTTTTCGCGGAATGATGGGAACAAGATCTTATCCAACGACTGGTCAAATCGTATCGTTTATTCTTGATCCACTAAGAATGTTTGGGGTTTTGTTGATCATCTTTTATGCAGGTGAACAATTCTGGCGTGAGCGTTCGGCAAATTTTAGTGAAATTATGTACGTTACCCCGATGTCAAATATTACCATATTGCTATCCAAATGGCTCTCGCTTGTCTGCATGATTTTTTCATTTATTGGAGTGGGAATTCTAGTTGGAATCTGTATTCAAATTGCCAGCGGATATATCCACTTTGAACTCGAAAAATATGCCCGGCTCTTTTATTATGGCGGGGGTCCACTACTTCTTATCGCAGCTTTTGCACTAATTGTGCAACTGGCGGTGGGTAGAAAATACCCTGCGATGCTAATAACAGGCATCTTCTTCTTTTTGATTTATACACCACGAGACTTTGGCTTTGAGCATCCTTTGTTGAGATTTGCGATGATGCCGCCGGTGTCGTTTAGCGACATGAACGGATTTGGACATTACGCGGATTCTTTTCATTGGCGAATGCTATATTGGGCCGGCATTTCTGTTTTGCTAATTCTTGGAGGGCATCTCATTTGGCGTCGCGGGACTGAAAATGGTATAAGCAAAAGGCTGAATTTCTCGCCTGCGCTTCCTGGCCATATATCCGGAATACTTGTCGGGTTGGTGACGTTCAGCATTCTTGTCGGCGGTTACATCCTCTATCAAACCAACTACAAGAACTCCTATCAAACGATAATGGAGCAGTTAGCGTTTCGTGCGGATTACGAAAAGAAATATTGCGAATATAAGTGGTTGTCTCATCCGATAATAGTTGGGGTAAAAACAACGGTTGATTTGTTTCCAGAGGAAATGCGCTATTCGGTTAAGGGGCATCTGCTGGTGGAAAATAAACACGATGATCCCATAAACACCATTCTGATTGGCGTGGATCCAGAGGTCAGCAATGTGCATCTGGAGATCTCAGGTAGTGAGTTGTTGGAGGAGGATCAGCGATTTAAGAATTTTCGTTATCGACTGGATCCCGTGCTTTTACCTGGTGAGCGGCGAGAGATACACTTTTCTACCGAGGTGTTGCGCAATAGCTTTGTTGCATTTAACAGCGAACATTCGGTTCAAAAAAACGGCTCTTATATTGAGATGGAAAAATATCTGCCGTTCTTCGGTTTTTCAGATAAAATACAGTTGAGTAAACCAGCTCAAAGACTTGCTGTTGGTCTATCTCGAGACCCGAAAGCGTGTAGCCGGGCTGAAAGCCAAGAATATCAGTGGATCGACTTTGAATCAACTATTTCAACCACGGTCGGACAGACTGTTGTTTCGGTTGGTAATTTAGTCAACAATTGGACGAAGGAGGGGCGTTCTTACTTTCACTATAAATCCTCTCAGCCAATTCCATATATGTTTGCATTCTCATCTGCGTTTTACGAAAAGATGGAGCGTCGCTATAAAGATGTTTCGCTGCAGCTATATTATCACCTCGGCCATGAATATAATGTCAAACGGCTTCTGGATAGCGGCGTATCATCTTTAAGTGTTTTCGAAAATTCATTCAGCCCATATCAATATGATGTGCTGCGGTATGCACAAATACCACATTATATCGGAGCGGCTACTGCTTATCCTTCAACATTATTTGCCACCACTGACTTCGGGTTCTTGTTAGATGTGCGTGATTCTACGAAGATGGATTATGTTTCAATGCTTTCGGCGCATGAGGTATCACATCAGTGGTGGGCGGGGCAACTTGAGCCTGTATATGAACCCGGATATAAATTTCTGACTGAAGGACTGGCACAGTATTCTGAGATTCTTGTTTTAAAGCGTCAACGTAAAGACGGCTTTTTGAGGGAGTTTGCTGTAAATGAGCTGGATTTTTACACCATGAATAGAGGATTTGTCAGTGAAGAACGAGCACTTAAAGATGTTGAAGCGAGAACGGACGCTTATGTCTATTACAATAAGGGAGCGATTGTTTTGATGGCTCTTGATGATCTTCTTGGTGAAGAAATAGTGAATGGTGTTTTACAGGACCTTTTAGAAGAACACCGTATTCCCTCGCGAAAGGCAACGATAGCCGACTTTTTACAAAAGCTTTATGCGATTGCACCGCCAGAGCGTCTTGCAACAGTTAAAGAGTGGTTGGAAGAAGTGACTTCTTATGACTTAAAAGTTGAGAATGTTGTCGTTACCGAACTTGAGGATCAGAGATTCAGGGTTGAGGTTGCTGTTGATGCAGGAAAGCGGTCGTGGGATAAAGGGGGTAAACCAACGAATCGTGATTTGGATGAGGAGTTACAAATTGGTCTTTTTCGGGAACATCCTGATCGTGATGGAACGGAAAATAATGTGCTTTTGCTAGAGAAACATCGTTTTCGCTCTGGCAAAACGGTCGTTGAGCTGATCGTGGATGAGCGTCCTTCAGTGGTTGGAATTGATCCAATGCACCTAAGAGTTGATTTAAATCGCTATAATAATTTTAGTAGCGTTGAATGACGCAATTGAGTGGGCTATTGGATATGCTTTTGGGGATATGATTGATAGGATGTTGTTGGAAACGGTGTGGAAAATTGAGGGATTATTTGATCTTTGTTGGTGGTTCTTAAAGATTTTTTCAAAATTTCGATGGTTTTTTCTAAGAAAGACTGCTCCATTCTAACAATGCTCCAGTCTGTTTTTTTCCCTTAGACTCTTTCCTTTTCGGCTGCGCTGAAGGTCATCTGTCTTTCTTCTTTTGAGATGGCCTCCCCAAGTTATGCAATATTAGTAGTTGCGTAGGTTCTTTCCTTGTTGGTTCAAGTTTCTGGATTACCTTTTCAAAAAACGGTGGTTTTTTTCTAAGTATATAGTACCCCGAAAGCTCCCAGACTGCTCCAGTCTGACAATGCTCCAGTCTGGCATCCAAAAAAACAATCGGAGCCACCATGTCTAAAACAAACTTTCCACTACTCCCAGGTAAATATTATCACATCTACAACCGCGGAAATAATCGCCGAATGATTTTCTTTGAAGAACGTAATTATGAGTACTTTCTTCGACTCTATGCAAAACACATCAATCCGGTAGCGGAGACCTATGCTTACTGTCTTATGAAAAATCACTTCCACGCACTGGTGCGAATTAAATCGGAAAGTGAAAGACGTATTGGAAGTCAATCTGAAATATCAGAGCTAAAACCAGCCTGGCGTCACTTCAATAATTTCTTTATTGCCTACTCTAAGGGAATGAATAAAGCGTATGATAGATCTGGCAGCATGATGGAAAAGCCATACCGGCGTAAACTGATTGATTCCGATTACTATTTTCTTAAATTGATTACGTATATCCATCTAAATCCGCAGAAGCACCAACAGGTAACAGATTACCGTTTGTGGCCATGGTCCTCTTATCAGGAGATGCAGCTACCGTTTCGGAAGCAGTTGATTGTTGCCGGATCTGAAGTGCTCGAAATATGTGGCGGATTTAAAGCTTTCCAGGCAATTCACGCGCTACAGATAAATCAAATGAAAGAAACTGGAGATCCGTATGAAGATATGTTTCATTAGCTTGATTTCCATTGCCTTGCTGATTGGCTGTGCGGAAGAAAAGGATTCGAATACCAGACAGTTGGAGCGTTTGGAGCTAGAGATCGGGGAGCTGACGAAGCGACTTGAAAACTTGCCTGACCGTAAGGTTGGCTTAACACATTTAGTTTTTTTAGATTTGAAGAGTGATCTTTTGCCAGAGCAGCTTGAGGGGATCATGGAGAAAGTCAATCAGCTTGGCGAAATTGCCAACGTGCAGAGTTTTAACATTGGACGCTATCAGGATGTCGGTGATCCGCGTGCGATGTCTCAATACGAGATAGTGCTTGAGCTGCTGTTTGAAAATGCTGCCCGGCTTGCTTCATACCAGCAGAATGAGCAGCATCTTGCCATTCGTGCAGAGCTCAAAAAGTATCTTGCTGGTCCGCCAGTTGTGTACGACTATTTAATACATCGTGAGTAACGCCTGCATGAAAAAGGATGGTAACGTTGAATGTATGTACGCTCTCTATCGCCAGGACGATAATGGTAATGTGTTTCTTATTCAGAAAAATCTAAGCCGCAGCAAAGCCACGGATTTAATGAAAGAATATGAAGCACGTGGACACAAACAGACTTGTTGGGTTTGTCGGCAGTTAACAGATGGTAAGATCAGTGAGAAATAATGAGAAATAAATAAAGTTATACATTTTCGACTGCCGACTGCCGACTGCCNNATTCATCAATCAAAATTCATCAATAGAGGACCAAATGCCCGGCTTACTCCCCAATGTTGACCCAGACGGACTACTCGAATATTCTGTTGTTTTTACCGATCGCTCGCTAAACCATATGTCTCAAACCTTTCAGCTGGTAATGAATGATATCTCTTCAACGCTGAAAGCAGTATACAATGCTGATGCTGTTGCCGTTATTCCGGGAAGCGGGACTTTTGGAATGGAAGCTGTTGCGCGTCAATTCGCAACCGGAAAAAGTTGCCTGGTGATTCGTAACGGCTGGTTCAGTTTTCGCTGGACGCAGATTTTTGAGATGGGGGGTATTCCTTCAAAGGAGACTGTTCTGAAGGCCAGGCGGTTGGGATCAGACAAACAGTCTTCATTTGCACCGGCACCTATTGATGAAGTTGTAGCAGCAATACACAATGAAAAGCCAAACGTCGTTTTTGCTCCACATGTAGAAACTTCCGCAGGCATGATGTTGCCGAATGATTATCTGAAAGCCATCGGGGATGCTGTGCATAGTGTCGGCGGGCTTTTTGTCTTGGATTCGATTGCTTCCGGAGCGATGTGGGTGGATATGAAAGCCTGCAATGTAGACGTGCTGATTTCTGCGCCGCAAAAAGGCTGGAGTGGCTCTCCGTGCTGTGCACTTGTAATGATGAATGAGCGCGCGCTGCAGAAGCTCGACGAAACTCAAAGCAGTAGCTTCTCCTGTGATCTAAAAAAGTGGCATCAAATTATGCAGGCGTATGAAAATGGTGGACACGCCTATCATGCTACTATGCCGACTGATGCAATTACTGTTTTTCACAATGTGATGAAAGAAACCGAGCAGCTTGGGTTCGATAAAGTGCGCGATTGGCAGCAAGAGCTTGGCGATAAAGTGCGAAGCATGCTTGTTGAAAACGGAGTCAAAAGTGTCGCTGCAGAAGGATTCCAGGCTCCAGGTGTGGTTGTTTGCTATGCAGATACCCCGGAGATAAAATCAGGTAAAGCTTTTTCTACTGCCGGAATGCAAATAGCCGGCGGTGTGCCGCTGCGCTGTGATGAGGGTGATGACTTCCAAACGTTCCGTCTGGGGCTTTTTGGATTGGATAAATTACAAAATATTGATCGTACCGTCGCAACATTAAAAAAAGTCGTTGAGGAAATACTGTAGGAGAATAATGAGCAACCCTATCGAAACCTATATTGCAAAGCATCCGAAGTGGCAGGAGCTATTGATCACGCTACGCAATGCTCTTCTGGAAAATGACCTCGAAGAAAACCTCAAGTGGGGGATTCCTGTCTATGGATTCGGAACAAAGAATGTTATCGGACTTGCCGCGTTTAAAAATCATACCGGACTTTGGTTTTATAACGGTGCGCTTCTGGAAGATGCCGCAGGAAAGTTGACGAACGCTCAGGAGGGGAAAACAGAGGCCATGCGACATTGGCGATTTGCTTCAATCGATGAGTTGGATGTGGACATGGTAAAAAAATATGTACAGGAAGCCATTGAAAATCAGAAAAACGGCCGGGAAGTGATAATAGAAAAGAAAGAGCTGATCGTACCGGAGCTTCTTCAACAGGAGTTCGACAAAGATTCTGAACTAGCTGCTGCTTTCGCACGCTTTAGTCCATCCAAACAGCGTGATTTTGCTGAATACATTGCTAATGCAAAGCGTGAAGAGACAAAGCTGAAACGACTTGAAAAAATCCTCCCACTAATCTTGTCTGGTATCGGACTTAACGATAAGTATAAATAGCATCCTGTTTTAAAAATTGAGAAGAGAATGCGGTATTTCACGATCATCATTTTTATGTTGTTCTCCACGGGGCTTTTTGCACAATCTACTCCATACTTTCCTTTAGAGCAGGGGGACACCTGGCTTTACTCTGAATTTGGCTACTGGACTAATTTTAGAAATACCGTCATTGGTGATGTCAGCATGCCAAATGATAAAATCTATTCAGAAATATCGTCGCAATGGAGCAGCAGAAACGAGTATTATCGGCAATCGAATGATTCTGTTTTTGTTTATGATACCTTGCTGGATATGGAATATCTGGCATATTATTTCGGTGCAGATAGTGGCGAAATTATTACAGAACTACCATTGTCCTACGGAGATACCTTAAAAATAACTCTTCTAAATAAATGGGTTGGACCCAAGTTGGGGCGTGAGTTACGATCATGGGTATTTGGTTTTGACAATGTAGGACTCATTGATGATGAGAATAATCGAACAATAACGGACTCGCTTGGACTAACAAGCTTTGAAAACCCGCATTGGTATGCCTATTCGATTCAAGGTGCTAAAATTAGTGGCATTCAATATGGTAATCTTACGTCTGTTGAACCAGAAAGCCAACAGAGCGATAACTTTATCCTTACCCAAAACTACCCCAACCCTTTCAATCCAACTACAACCATTCGCTATCAGATTTCTAAAACAGCCAATATTACCCTCACAATCTATGACATTGCCGGACGAAAGATTGCAGAGTTGGTTAATGAAAAGCAAGCGCCCGGCTGGTATGAAAAGACATTGGATGCTGCGAACTTGGCAAGTGGTGTGTATATCTATCGCTTACAGACCGGTGAGCGTAGCCAAGCGCGAAAAATGCTGCTAGTCCGCTAAATAGTGCAACTAAAAAATATGCGGCTTGAACTCGCCGAATATTTACCCTAATTTTAGTAAGAATAACTCCCTGTTTTTGACTCCCTATATAAAACTCATTTCAGCCGGTACCGCACATTCCGGTAAACACTTACATCGTCATTGAGTAAAGGAGGCCCCATGTTCATTACTCGACTTTTAGTATTCGCAGGCTTACTGTTGTTAACCTTTCTTAGTAGTTGTGGAGGCAGCGACCCACAATCTCCGGAACCGACAGAGGTTTCATTTCAACTTTTTCCAAATGGTTATTTTTCGGCAGGGTTTCGAGAGGAATACAATATAACCGGCACCAGCCCCAGTGGACTCATGCTTCAGGGAACGCATCTTCAATTAACTCAGACTGCTACGTCATTCAATGGTCAGCAGGCCAATCCGGTGCGCATCCAAAATGACTGGACAGATACCAATACCAGTCAGATGTTCAGCAATGGCTCGACAGAATACTATTCTACAGCGACAGATAACAAAACTCTGCTCGGTAGTCAGGATTTATTCACGATGGTGATTGGAATTCCCGTTTCTGCTGCGGTCATCCCGCAAACGGCAAAAATTGGTGACTCTGGCACACACGCAAGCTATACTGATAATCTTGGAAATACGACAACGCTAACCTGGACCTTGCAGGACGCCGGTAATAATCAGGCACGGCTTGTTTGGGCATCAGAAACACGCGACGTGAACTCGGTATTACTTATTGAGGGGAATACCAGTTACGTGATTAGCGAAAACGGCACGCGTCAGTCCATGACGATATTGTTTGACGTAAAGGCATTTGCCGATCCGGTTTCTTGGGTTGGAGCAAAGATTTAGCAGAGAATAGAAAGAACGGATGAGCGGGTGATAGGGTGAGCAGGTGATGAAAATATCAGAAGCGTTAGTTTCGCCCTATTGCCCAACTGCCCAACTGCCCAACTGCCTCACTTCTTTTCCTCGAACTCCGAGCTTTGAACTCTGAACTTTTTTAAAGAGCAAGTATCGGGTGGAAGCACGAATCCCAAATCAATATTTTCCTCTAACAAAAAGAACGAAACTACTTCGGAGGAAAATATCATGAATACAGATTTTCAAGTGATTGCAGCACCAATTAAAGACTTTTCGTATTTGTTTGCGCTATCAGATCAAGAGCTTAAGAGCATTGATGCTAAACGTGTCACGGCAACGAAATGGCCGGGATTTCCCTGTCGCGTTAGCCTGCAGGATGCCCAACCCGGTGAAAAAGTGATCCTGGTAAACTACGCCCATCACGTGGTGAACTCTCCGTATAAATCTACCGGTCCGATATTTGTCCGGGAAGCCGCAGCAGAAGCGAAGCTTCAAAAAAATGAGCTACCAATCATGCTGTTTCATCGACAGATGTCTGTTCGCGCTTATAATGCCAAAGGCATGATGCTAAATGCAAAAGTTGTTGACGGGGAGCTACTCGAGACATGTATTCGTGAGCTGTTCGGCAATGAAAAGATCGCTTACCTACATGTTCACAATGCCAGTCCGGGATGTTTTAATTGTTTAATCGAAAGAGCCTCGGAAAGCGTGAACAGATAGGTTTCCCTCAAAGCAGTATTGTCGAGGAGGTCTATCTGTTTTATGCGAATATTTCCTTCCACGGAATTATGAATGGCAAAACAATTACCCATATCACGAAGAATATTGCCATTCCTTTCGGGTAAGGTTGTGCATTAAGCAGCGCAGGTAATGCCGCGACTAAAAGCCAGGATGATTTATAGATAAGCTGAAAAAGAAAGACAAGGCTCATCTGCCTCGGGAAGAATAATCCCAATAATGACAGCAAAAATATTGCCCACCACAATGCCCCCACCAGTCGAAAGGCATCTGAATAAGCAAAGCTATTGCTGAATACAGTGCTCTCGGCAAGCCTTGGATAAAATAGACTGCTGATGCTAATCCACCCGGCAACAATGACATTTGCTGCATAGATTATTTTCATTGCTACCATATTGCCTTCCTGAGTTTTAAAAGAAACCTCATTTCTAGCAGATTTTAATCTATTCCGCTTTCAGTTCACTTCTTGAAGAATTATCTTATTCTTAACCCAATAAAACAACCTGAATTACCAAAACATATGAGCTTATTTAATGAAATTCCTGATACGAATTCTCTCTGTCTTACTTCCGGGCTTTACTGTTAAGCTCGCTTATAAATCTCTAACCAGTCCGCAGGTGCGCAAGCTGCGCGAACGAGAGTTGGCTGTTCTGGATAAAGCGAAACGTGAAACGCTGCCCTTCAAGGACTTTGACATCCAACTGTATGAATGGACTGGTGGCCCCGATACCGTTCTTCTTGTGCATGGTTGGGAAGGGCAAGCCGGCAACTTCAGTGATTTGGTCGAAAGGCTTCTGGAAAAAAACTACACGGTTATAGCTTTTGACGGTCCTTCTCATGGATTCAGCAGCGGCGGTAAAACCAGCCTGTTTGAGTTTACCGAACTTGTTAGCGACTTATTGGCGCGCTATAAAATGAATAAGATTATTAGTCATTCATTTGGAGGAGTGGCAACAGCATTCGCGCTGCACAGTAACCCCGACATTGAAATTGAGAAATACTGTCTTCTTACCACGCCGGATCGATTTCTGGATCGCATTGAGGACGTTGCTAAGCAAGTGGGAATTACCGAAAACGTGAAGCAGCGCTTGATAAAACGTCTGGAAGAAGAGACGGGAATTCCGGCTGCATCCATGAACGTCAGCGACTATTTGAAAACAGCAAATGTAAAGCAGGCGCTGATTATTCACGATAAAGATGATCAGGTAATTCCAATAGAAATTTCTCGTCACATTCAGCAAGGATGGCCGGTCTGTGACATTGATGAAGTAGAAGGCACCGGGCATTTTCGTATGCTGAGAACCGACTTTGTCCTGGATAGAGTTGTGACGTTTTTGGAGTAAACATTTTCTGGAAGAATACTATGCGTATACTTTTAATAGTTATTGCTGCTGCGACCTTTTTATCTGCTCAAGCAAATGAGAAAAGAGAGACAGATGATCTGTTTCGAGATTTTCTGCACGCTACAGGAATGGATCAGCAAATACAAGAAATACCAACTTCTTTTTTCCCTGTGATGAATGAAGCTCTGACACTGATTGATGGTAAAGCTTTTACCGAAACGGAGATCCTGAGCCTCACCGATAGCCTGTTTCAGATGTCTCGGAAGTTATACTTTAAAAGACTTTCAGATGCGGATATGCTGGATGTAACTCAATGGTTTCAGATCCCTTTGGGTAAGAAAATCGTTAGCATTGAGACTGCACCTGATGATTCCTATACGAAAGAAGACTCAATGCGCGTGCAAAATATGCCTGGCGAGTCTCGGGCCGTCATCGACACTTTATTAAAGCCCTTAGGAATGGAAGAAATGTTTGAGCAAATGGCAAATAGCCTTACGCCAATTATGATGGAAGCGATAGTTCGGAAGAATCTGATGACGCAAAATAAGGGGACTGAGGAGATAGAAGCTTTTCTTGCCAGTGATGTTTACTCAAATATGCATGATACTGCTGTTGCTAAAGCCCTGGAAGGAACAAAAAGTAATTTGTTTGGACTCTACCTCCAATATTCAGCACTTGAGCCATCAGAGCTGGAAACGTATACCAAGTTTCATCAGACCGGACCTGGAAGTAAATTTATACGGGCCACAAGAGACCTTCTGGGTGGCTTTTTCACGTTTGCTGCAAAAGAGACTCGCATACGTTTTAGAACCGCTGTTGAAAAGCAGGTAGAAGGAGCAAGGAAAATCGAGCAGAGCATAAATCCTTAATGTGGCGGATTAAAAAACGGGAGAATTAGCATGTCGAAAAACTTTGCTGAAAACGTTATCGATTTTAATGGTTCACTTGAGCTGAACTTTGAACTGCCGCTGAACATCCGTGCGATGAATCCATTTGCCGAAAGCGAAACTGCCCGCGATATTTCCACAAAGTTTTATCGGAAATATTACTCCGATAGCAAAACGCGTAAGCTGATCTTGGGCATTAATCCGGGTCGGCTGGGTGCCGGTTCAACCGGCGTGCCATTTACCGATACCAAGCGATTGGAAAAAGAATGCGGGTTGCCCTTTGAGGGGAAACATACGCATGAACCGTCTTCCGTTTTTGTGTATGAAGTGGTGGCTGCTTATGGGGGCCCCGAGGTATTCTATGAAGATGTATATATCAGCTCGGTTTGCCCACTGGGGTTTGTGATTCAGGATGAAAAGGGCAAGGAAAAGAACTACAATTATTACGATAGCCGTGAGTTAACCGAAGCAGTAACACCATTTGTTGTGCAGTCGATTCGTCAGCAATTGGCCTTCGGCATCGATACGGCGGTTTGTTACTGTATGGGAACCGGTAAGAATTTTAAGTATCTGGACAAGCTGAATAAGCAGGAAAAGTTTTTTGAGCGCGTCGTGCCGCTGGAGCATCCGCGCTACGTGATGCAGTATAAGCACAAGAAGATTGAGAACTACGTAGAGAAATACATAAATTTGCTGAATAACCCTTGATGGTGAGCGTAATGCATCCTGTCAGACGTTTTATTGCCCTACCACTTACTCTTTCAGTGATGCTGAAAATCCCAGGTCATCGATTTTACTGATCGCCGCTGCTGCCGAGAATTGCTCCGGGTTGAATGAGATTACCGCTTCTTTATCTGCATAGCTCGCCTTAACGCTGGTAACGCCGTCAAGCTTTCCCAAAGCGATTTCAAGTGGGGTTTCACAACCTGTGCAGGTCATTCCATTTACCTGTAGAGTTGTTGTCTTCAAGCCCGCATTTGCAGACATTTCCGCAGCGCTTGTACTATTCCAATCCAAATAGGGAATGCTGAGCATGCCGATAGCAACAAGCATGATCAGCCACAGCGAAAGCTGGCTTTTCCTACTTCCGCGACAGGTAGTACAGCTTCCATCTTCACAGACGATTTCACGTTTTCGGTAGGTGTAATAAAACGCTGCACCGAGCAGAATGAAGGTAATGCCCATAAGGAACGGTCGGTATTCGGCGAGGCTGGTTGCCAGCCCGGCTCCACCAAACCCTAATCCAACCAGAATTAGTGGACCAATACAACACAGAGATGCCAGAAATGCGGCTCCGGCCGATCCGATTTTTGTGAGAGATTCTTTCATCTTTACTCGGTTTTAAATTTGATCAAATAGTTTTCTGCTGGCGGAAAATTGATTGGAATAACGCTCAATAACGTCCATCTTCAACTCAGGAGCGAATTCTGATTCGTACTGCTTATAGTCTTCCATGCTATCAAAATGGTAATTCGCCAAATATACTGAATCATCAGTATCTTGCTCCTTCAAAAATTGAAAGTTACGTATTAGACCGGTGGCGATAACGTCCGGAATATGCACTGCGCGCATCCAATAAACCCAATCCTCTTCAATCTCCGGCTTAACGACAAGCCTGACTTGATATATAACCATCATGTGCTCCGAAAGTGTTTCTTTGATGACATTATTTGACAACTTTTAGATAGCGAATGCGTTTGTATTCAAATAGTTTATTCATACGCATTCACTTAAAAATAGGAAACGCTTCCGAATGAAAAAACAGCTAATAATTCTAATCACTTTGTTGGTTGCACTTAGTAATGGTTTTGCGCAGGTGGAAACCAGCTCCGATCTTTTTATTGCACTGAAAAAAATGGATCAACAGATTTTTGATAAAGGCTTCAATGAGTGCGATACGGCCGCGACCCGTGATGCCATTCACGAAGATTTTGAGTTTTACCACGATACCGGTGGTATTGACAGCAGCAAAGAAGCGTTTATGCGAACCTATGTACAGAATATCTGTGGTAATCCAGAGGGCAAGCCGATTCGCGAATTGGTGGAGAAAAGCTTGCAGGTGTTTCCAATGCGTTCGAACGGCACGCTTTACGGCGCGCTTCAAAGGGGGGAGCATAAGTTTTATATCCGAGAAGCCAATGGCGAACTACGCTATACCACTTCGTCCAAATTTACTCACCTTTGGATTCTGGTTGGGGAGAATTGGAAGTTGAAGCGAGTGTTGAGTTACGATCATAGTTAACAGTTGTGTTCACTATAAACTTTTAATGGTCCATTAAAAGTTGAAAACTATTCAGCCAAATCGTTTTTCTGTTAAATATTGTACATTGATTTTAGAAACTGGGGAACGAAATGAGTTGCACGCATTGTGAAAACACGCCGATGCCCATTAAAACAAGGGCTGATCTGAAACAAATTCTCATAGATATGAGTGAATTAGTCGCCGAGGGAAAGTTTAAAAGTCTGGGATATGCACCGGACTCGCGGTCGTTTGAATTCATTTCCAGAACCTACAATTATGGCGATGGTGTTCAAATATATTTTTCCTGTACCAATTGTGAGCAAACGTTCGAGATGTATGCGAACACCTATCACGGTCGTGGTGGTGCGCTGGAGATGGTTGACGAGATAAAGGCTAAACTGAGGCAAGATGGCTAACATCCAATATAAAGTTCTTGTGGAGAACGAGGCGCAGATTTTACAAAACGTTGCACCCGACGTCTTCGACAATCCTGTCAATATGGAATGGACGGAAGAGTTTCTGGCCGATTCACGACATCACATTTCAGTCGCAATAGATGGTGATCTGGTGGTTGGTATGGCGACTGCTGTTGACTATGTTCACCCGGATAAGCCGCGTGAGCTGTGGATTAATGAAGTCGGTGTTTCACCAAACTGGCAGCAGTGTGGTATTGGTAAAAAGTTGATGCAAACTCTGTTTGAGTACGGCCGCTCTATCGGTTGTAAAGAAGCTTGGGTGCTTACTGATCAGGACAATGCTCCTGCGCGCAAACTTTACCAGTCGGTAAATGGTGAGGAAGAGCTATCGGTTTACGTTACCTTTAAGCTATAATCGTTGGACGCCTACCCTCGGCTCCGCTCGGGCAGCGGCATCGAATGTTTCCCGATTCCCGATTCCCGATTCCCGATTCCCGTCCTTTATTTGCCGTCTTTTATTTGCCGTTCGTTAATTCCCGTCCCTCACTTCCCGCCTTCCTCCTAAAATAGCCATCCAGCAAAGGCTTGACAATTACATAAGTCAATGCCGACAAAACAATTGCCTGAATCAATACCCCGGTTCCCAGCACGGTAAACACATCTGAGCCCAAAGACATCCAGCGTTTAACCGACATGTCATTAATACCATCAACAATCATCTGCCAGGGAATGCTGCTGCCGGTGAAAAACTCGCCGACCAGCATGGCGGTATAATAAATCGGCAGCACCGTAAGTGGATTCGACACCAGCGTTGCGGCAATCATGATTGCAACATTGCTGGAGGCTGCAATAGCTACCGGAACGCAGAGCATTGCCTGAAAGCCGATCGGTACCGTCATCCCGATAAATACGCCCAGCACCAGACTGCGCGTAATCTTTGCCGGATCATCTTCCAGCAAAATCCATTTATGGGCGGCTTTATTTAGCCAGGCTAGCGATTTTTGAATCATGACTCTTATGTCACTCGAGGTTTATCAAAAACAGGATTAATAGTACTATCGGATCCGTAAGAAGAGAAAACTAACTCTTCTCCAGCTCATCCAACAGTTCCCGAATCTGAACTAACATGGCAGCTTGTGCCACTTTAAAGTCCACGCTGGCTGGTGGAATATCATTCCACTGAACAATTTGGTTAGGCGTAAAAGACTGGAATGCCGACAAATTTGTGCCGATGGCAACGACTCGTGAAGACATCGTCACATCAGTTCTTGAAAGTGCTTGAGGCTTAAAAGCGCCTGCGTTAAACCCATCAGCTTCTAAAAGCGTCGCAATCTTCGGTGGAATGGCTTCGTATAAATCTATACCGCGAGATTCTGCGCGAACGTTAAGTCCACGCTTCTTTGCTTCCTTATTAAAAAGCTCCATCGCCATAACGCTTTTCACGGCTCCGTGTTCACATACCATAATTACCGGAGATAATGCTTCCCCTTTTACTTCACTTACTTTCTCAGCTTCGCCGGAGCTACAGCTGGCAATAAAAAATAAACTGACTACACTCAGAGAAAAACTAAATAGTGCTCTCATATCTTCTCCTGATTAACACTCTTATACCAAAAATGCATAGGTTTTGTAGCGGGAGTAATTATTCGAAAAATGAAAAAGGTTTAAAATCAACTCAATAGCAAGTTAAAAACCAGTACAATCATAATAGCGGTATGATACTGTTATTACCAGTGAAATACGGTTTAAATTCAAATGTAAAGGAATCAACGATGCCGTTAGAAAGCAAACACTTACTGCTGATAAAGCGAATTGCTACAGCGTATGGATTATTCTCCGCAGTAGAGGCCGTTGTTTTTTCCGGTTCATCAACAACCAGCGAAACGGACGCCAAATCTGACATCGATTTATATGTATATGTCACGGATGAGATAGCACTGGATGATCGCCGCAAGATAGCAGAGAGTGCATCCGAACGTGTCGATTTTGATAACCGTTTTTGGGAGCCCGGCGATGAGTGGGTAGATAACGAGACAGGCATTAAGGTGGACGTGATGTTTCGTCGTGTTCACTGGATTGAAGAACAATTGGCGTGGGTGCTGGAACAGCATGAGGCTTCGGTTGGTTACTCTACCTGCTTCTGGCACAATGTAAATACCTCGCAGATATTGCTGGATAAAAATGGCTGGTTTGGCAGATTACAGCAGTTGGCAAACAGGCCTTATCCTGAGCAACTTCAGCGAAACATTATTGCCAAGAACTATCCAATTTTGCGTGATACGCTTTCTTCATATCGCACTCAAATTGAGACAGCGGTTGCACGGGAAGACTGGATCAGCGTGAATCACCGCATCGCGGCATTACTGACCAGTTACTTCGATATCCTGTTTGCGTTAAACAAACTACCGCATCCCGGGGAAAAACGATTGCTAAACATCGCAACATCCAACTGTAAAATACGTCCAGATAAAATGAAAGAACAGGTTGGAAATGTACTGCAGCCTTCCTCAAAGAAAGGCAGCGTTGTATTGTCTGTGGATGAATTAATTGATGGCCTGGATCGAACTATCAGCGAGAATGTGGACTAAGAAAGCTGTTACTTTGTCGGAGCATATTGTAGGTCAAAGCAAAAGGTGATTAAAAATGAATACGAGTGAAAAGAAGCCTCGCCGTAAAGCTAATGGTATTGCTATTGGCTTGGCAATAGGAGTAGCCGTTGGTGTAGCATTGAATAACATCGCGCTTGGAATTAGTCTCGGACTTGTTTTTGGCGCCAGTTATGAAATGCAGCCCCGAAAATAATGATGCTTTGCTAAGCACGTAGAGCCTATTCTTTCAATTACATCCGCCAAACCTCTTGAAGAAGTCCTCCCTGAATTATATATTCAGTTATGGAAATGCATAAAACTGCATTCTCTCACCTATACTAAATATCGTTTCAGAGACCCTGATTATCCGAAAGGTGGCTGCACTCCAATCCGATATGTCAAATCATCCTTCATCATAATCCATCGCGAGGGCATGTATGATTCACTATCAGCAAAAGCTGGATAAGTTGATTAAACGGATATTAAACGGGCCAGGAGAGGCTAGCGTCGAACTAAGACAATCGGTTGCCGCAAAGGCAGCAGAATACAGCGGACAGGCAGCAGCTTCCGATATACCAGATGATCTATCCGTATGGGTAGAGAAGGTTTCCCTTCATGCCTATAAAACCACCGATGAAGATATTGATCAGTTAAAAGCTGCTGGCTATTCGGAAGATCAGATCTTCGAAATAACGCTCGCAACGGCATTGGGGGCTGCGCGTTCACGGCTTCACTCTGCACTCCGCGTTGTCGATGCATTGAAGGAGGTGCCGCATGAGGCTTGAAAATCTAAATAGCGGTCACGGTCTCAAAGCAAAGTTTATCATGAAAATGATAAAGCTGATCATGGGGGAAGCCCCACCAGACGTAGTGCGTCTGCTACAGTATCGCCCGGATTTTTTCGGCAAGGAATATTCCTCTCTGTTACAAGATATTATGCGAAAAAGTAAAGGGTGGGGTGTTGGGGAACTCGAGCTTTTTGCGGCATTTGTTTCAGGCAAAAATCAATGCCCTTTCTGAACGGCTTCACATGGCGCGGTCGCGTCACAAGTTTTGGGTGAAGATACGGTTCAGGCGGTACTCGATGATTATGAAACGGCAGACATTGATGAGAAAACACGAACAATGCTCCGCTTTCTGGAAAAAATGACGCTGCATCCCGGTGACTTAACTGTCGAAGATGCACTGCCACTGCGTGCGGTTGGCCTTAGCGATGAAGCTATTGAAGATGCCATTATGGTGAGCTTTATGTTTAATTGGATGGATCGCCTGGCCGATTCATTTAAATACTATAACCCCGGTAGCGAATCGCACAACAAAGCCAGCGAGTATTTGCTGAAAAATGGATACAAGATGTAATGGAATTGATGAATTATGATTGGTGAGTTATGATTGGTGAATTATCAGTCATGATTCATCATTCATCAATTCTATAGTTTATACTTTCTTTATCGGTTCGCAGTTAAAACGTGAACATTTTTTATTATCTTTTTAGTAGAGTAACCGTCAGCAATCTTCCATTATCTTCGAACCTTAGGCGATTCGCCAAAATAAGATTGGCAATATCGCTGTTGCATTCATATTATGAATAATTGTTCGTGTTGCGAACAAACCATCCTGTTTAGAAAACATGTTTTGAACATGAAACCCGGGATTCTTCAGAACGGTTTCCTGGTGTTATCTCTAACCACATGTATAAGTCCGGAGATTTTATGACTGACGATGTCCCAAGGTTAAATTGGTTTCGAGTACTCGATTTGGGTGAACTGCCCGAAGGTCGTGTAATGACGGTGACAGCCGGGCATGTAAGTCTGGCGATGACGCATTATGATGGAAAAATTAACGCGCTCGATAATGCTTGCCCGCATCAGGGTGGTCCGCTTGGTGAGGGTTCGATCGAAAACGGTTGGCTACGTTGCCCGTGGCACGGCTGGGATTTTTGTCCGCATAGCGGAAATTCCCCCGGTGGGCACGATGATGGTGTTGCGACACATCCGGTAGAAATTCGTGAAGACGGTGTGTATGTCGGATTAGTAGAAGAAGCTCCGCATACGCGCACTGTTACCGACGTGATGGCTGAGACCATGGTAAATTGGGGCATTACTCATGTCTTTGGAATGGTTGGGCACTCGAACCTCGGTTTGGCAGATGCACTGCGTCGTCAGGAAGAAGCGGGAAAGCTAACCTTTATCGGTATCCGACATGAAGGAGCGGCTTCATTTGCAGCCTCTGCCTTTGCCAAGCTTACCGGAAAACCTGCCGCCTGTTTAGCTATTGCCGGACCGGGCGCAACAAATCTGCTCACTGGTCTGTGGGATGCAAAAGTAGATCGCGCACCGATACTTGCTCTTACCGGACAAGTCGATACTCAGGTGCTCGGACCGGGCGCTTTTCAGGAAGTGGATCTATCTGCAGCATTCTCAGCGGTAAGTGCATTTAGCAAAACCGTTTTGCACGATAGTCGCCATGCCGAGCTGATGAATCTCGCCATTAAAAATGCAGTCCTGAAGCGCGATGTCTCTCATTTAATTTTCCCTGATGAGGTTCAGACGCTTCCCGCCAGGGAAAAGGCAAAAGCCGGTAGTCCGGTTGGACGCATCTCCTCACCGGAAATTACGCCGCCTGCTTCCTCTATGAAAAAAGCAATTGCCCTGTTGAAAAAGTCGAAGCGTCCGGTGATTATTGTGGGACATGGCGCGCGTTTCAATATGAAGGCAATTATTGCTTTTGCAAAAACTCATAAAATTCCGGTGGTAACAACCTTTAAGGCAAAAGGATTGATTGCTGATAATCATCCATTGGGCTGTGGTGTGCTGGGACGAAGCGGAACGCCAATTGCCAGCTGGTTTATGAATGAAGCCGATTGCTTATTAGTGCTGGGAGCTTCTTTTTCAAACCATACCGGCATTACTCCAAAAAAACCAATTATTCAAGTCGATTTTGACCAGATGGCACTGGGGCGCTTTCATCCGGTAACCGTTCCGGTCTGGGGCGAGATTAGTGTGGTGATGGCCGAGCTGCGTAAGGTGCTGAAAGGTAAGATGACCAATATTAATCAAACCAAAGAAGTAGCCACTCGCTGGAAAATATGGCGTGAAGAAAAGAAAAGTAGAGAGCAGGACGATCGCAGAAAGGGTATTAGCTCTGTAAGTATCTTCAATGCGATGAATAGACAAATTCCCAAAAATGCCGTAATTGCCGTGGATGTTGGTAATAACACCTATTCCTTTGGGCGCTATTTTGAGTGCAGTGGTGAGCAGTCTATTCTGATGTCCGGTTATCTCGGTTCAATTGGATTTGGCTTTCCGGCAGCAATGGGTGCCTGGGCGGCAGCTCCGGACAGGCCGATTATTTGCGTTAGCGGAGATGGTGGCTATGGGCAATATCTTGCCGAGTTAACCACGGCTGTAAAATACGAAATGAACATTACTCACGTCTTGCTGAACAACAGTGAGCTGGGTAAAATATCGAAGGAACAACGAGCCGGTAACTGGGATGTATGGCAGACCAGCCTGAAAAACCCGAACTTTGCGAAGTATGCGAAGAACTGTGGTGCGCTGGGAATTCGCGTGAAGAAGGCCGAGCAGCTCGATGATGCGATAAAAGAAGCATTAGCGCACAACGGCCCGGCAGTTGTTGAAGTCGTTGCCGACGTTATGTTGATCTGATATAGCACGAAAAGATGTTGTGCTAAGCAACTGAAAGGTGTCATACTGAGCGGAGTCGAAGTAGGCATCTTTTCAAAACAATAGCAAACTAAGACCTTTGCGCTTCGACTCCGCTCAGCGCGACAAGTAGAAACACAAACCGGGAAACCTATGAAAAAGAAAATTGCGATTTACGATTGGGATAAACTGGAAGACCGCAAACCTGCTTATGCATTGGTTCGCAATACCGATTTAGTTGTTGTGCGCTTTGATGATACGGTCTCCGTGTTATATGGGCGATGTTTGCATCGTGGTGCATTAATGTCCGATGGACATGTAGATGGAGATAACCTGATTTGCGGCGTGCACGACTGGGACTATCGTCTTGATACCGGCGTCAGTGAATATGATAATCATGAGGTGCTCCATAAATTCACGTCTGTTATCGAAGACGGCAAGGTGTGGATTGATGAAGCTGAAATTGAGGAATATGAAGATAATTCTCCAATAGCCATAGATCGCGACGGTTACCTAGGGTTATATGAGGCCACTCATCCTGCGGGTGAAGAGCCAAAGACCTCCGAGATCCACCGTTTTGCCAAGCACGGTCTGGATCTGGACGGTCATCATGGTCCGGTGTCTTCAATGGGCGTAAGCTCGCAGCTTTTGCCAAAGTGGGATGACATTCAGATCCTGCCGGCTCAGTTAGCTCGCCAGCCGCACCTGGAAGATGTGGCGGTTTCGACTGATGTTGTAATCGGTCCGAACGCAAAAAAACCGCTGACGCTTAAAATTCCGCTCTTTGTATCCGACATGAGTTTTGGTGCGCTGTCTGAAGAATCCAAAATTGCCCTGGCGCGTGGCGCTGAAATGGCCGGAACCGGAATTTGCTCTGGTGAAGGGGGCATGTTGCCCGAAGAGCAGGAAGAAAACAGCCGCTATTTCTATGAGTTGGCGTCGGCGATGTTTGGCTATAAGCAAGAGCTGCTTTCTAAGGTTCAGGCGTTTCACTTTAAAGGTGGACAGGGAGCCAAAACCGGTACTGGTGGACATTTACCGGGACATAAAAATAAGGGCAAGATTAGCCAGGTACGTAACATAAAAGAAGGCACGTCTGCTATTTCTCCACCGCGCTTTAAGGAATTGACAAGTGAGGCTGCACTTAAAGAATTCTCGGACGAGATTCGTGATTTTACCGGTGGCATTCCGATTGGGTATAAGCTTTCTGCAAATCATATCGAAGAGGATATCGATTCAGCAATCCGCGTTGGTGTGGACTACATTATTCTGGACGGTCGTGGTGGAGCAACCGGTGCCGCCCCACTGATCTTTCGCGATCACATTTCAGTACCGACTATTCCGGCATTGGTTCGTGCTCGCCATCATCTGGATAAGCGTGGACGTAGTGACATTTCGCTGGTGATTACCGGTGGACTGCGCACCGCTCCGGACTTTATTAAGGCGATGGCGTTGGGTGCCGATGCAATTGCGGTATCGAACTCGGCGATTCAGGCAATTGGTTGTCAGGCAATGCGCGCCTGCCATACCAATAACTGTCCGGTAGGTATTGCTACACAGCAGGAACATCTGCGCAAACGTCTAGATATTCAGCTCTCTGCTCTGCGCCTAAAGCGGTTCTTCGAAGCCTCAGTAGAGCTAATGCAGGTAATGGCACGCGCCTGTTCACATACTCATCTGAATGAATTCTGTGTAGATGACCTAACCACATTTAATCGTGACATGGCGTATCTGACCGGCGTGAAGTATGGTGGTGTGGTACCGCTTTAATTGATGAATGATGAATTATGATCGTTCATTGTCCATTTGACATTGTTCAATAGTACCCTCATCGTTTCGAAGTTAATCGTTACGCCGAGGGGAGTCGAGGTGCTACAATTGATAATTTAGAGAGGTACCTATGCTTCGTAATGTCATCTGCGCTTTTGTGTTGACACTTGCACTTTTTAGCAGTTGTATGAGCTACAAATCCGTATCCCGCACAGATAGTCCGGCGATTGCCGGAGAAAGAGTGCAGGTGTATTTGAATACTGGCGAGAAATTTACTTTTGTTGTAATCCAGGCAACTCCAGATAGTCTCTGGGGAGAAAATATTACTATTGCACAATCTGATATCGCCGTTCTGAAAAAGAAAAAGATTAGTGCCGGACGAAGCCTCATTGCCGGAGTTGGACTTTTTTATTTATCACTGGTAGTCGCAGTTGTCGCTGGTCTGGCAGCTTTAGCCGCAGCTAATTGATTGTTTTCAGATCCCTGACACATAATATGTCTGAAGTAAGACCCACGCTATCGTTCTCCTGCATTGATTGGCTGATAATAGGGTTCTGTCTGTTCTTCATAGGCACTGAATGTCTGTCCTGGCTTTCAACGAATGGTGCCTGGGATCCACTGAATCCCCGAAATCCATATTTTGAATATTATGCGAATCCGGTAATTCGCCTCCTGGTTTTTGGGGCTATTGTAATTGACCTGCTCATCATCTTTTCTATAGTGTCCTTAAAGCAAAGTGGGGCAACGTCTGCTTTGCGTATCATGGTACTCTTGCTGATTGTTGTTGCGATTGGACTTATTTGGACAGAACTTTGGTTTGGCAGTACATTTTACTACGGTGAGGTACGGGATAAGCAAGGCTTACCATTTAGCGTGAACAACTTTGGGCTTTTGGGAAGCGTGCTTTTTACGGCCTATTTTGTTTGGCTCTTACCCACCGACAAGAAAAAATCACCGTGGATAACAGCGCTAAAATTGATCATAATAATTGCCTTAATTAGTGGGCAAATTGCCTTGTTCAATTCGTTAGAAGAAGCCTGGAAGCTGTGGCAGTCTTAAGGCCGGTAGCAAACGTTATCCTAATATTTATGCTCGTTCTATTGCTTTTGGCAGTTTCATTAGCAATGTCGAAAGGCTCAATCTGAGTCAACGGGCCTTTTCGGATCTAATTTTTAACTTAATGCCATCCTCAACTAATAAGCGCAATTATATTTTAAGTTTGCGTGTAGCATGGTAGCCGTGCTATAATGCTATTGTGATACGATCTTTTGCTAACTCTGCCTCAGAAGATATTTTTAATGGCTATAGGTCAAAGCCTGCAAGGAAATTGCTGCCAGCAAATTTATGGCGGATTGCAGCTAGAAAACTCGATCAGCTTGATTCAGCTGAAAGCCTAGAGGATATGAAAGTTCCACCAGGCAATCGACTGGAGCTACTTAAGGGGGATCGAAAAGGTCAATATAGTATTCGCATCAACGACCAGTATCGAGTTTGTTTCCTTTGGGAAATAAGTGATGCAAAAGAAGTAGAAATAGTCGATTATCACAAATAGAAACGAGAAGAACGATATGGTAAGAGTCCCAACACATCGAACACCAATGCATCCAGGCGAAATGCTATTGGAAGAATTTCTCCTTCCGTTAGACATTACCCAGCGCGAATTATCGCATGCAATCCATGTTCCTTACCAACGCGTAAATGAATTGGTCAATGGACGTCGGGGGATGACGCCGGGAACGGCATTGCGGTTAGCAAAATACTTTGGTATGTCTGCCGGGTTTTGGATGAATTTACAACTTCGGTGGGATTTGTATCATGCTCAGAAAGCTGAACAAGAAACGCTGAAAGCTATTCGTGGCAGGAAAAAAACAAATCCCGTTTAACTATTCTTCTTCCAGTAACTCCAGTATATGCAGCCAGTTATTGCCCAGCCAGCGGGCGACTGTCTTTACGGGAGTAACCAATTTTCCCTTCGCCGCTTCAAATTCTTCTTCACCCTGTAGTGCTTCCAGAACCTGCTTAATGGCCTTTGCAATACGCTGCTGAGAAATTTCTTCCAGATTCATATGCTGCTCAGCCTGCTGAAGCCCCATTTCAACTGTCATTTTGTTGGCTTCACTCAGATTTAGTCCGGATAAAGTTGTTTTTATCTCTTTTAGGTTGGCTTTCGCTTCTTTTAAAGTCGTCGGTAATACAATGTCGTCTGGTTTATCTTTAGCCGAAGAAACTTTGGGTAACCCGCTCTTCTCATAAGCGTCAATAATTCCTGGCGCGCCTTTTGTCTTGGGCTTTACGCTGCGGCCATAGTTGCCTTTTTTCGCCATTTGTTTTACTTCCTTTTGTGAGGTATAAAATTTTTTAGCAAGTCACTCTTTGCGTTTGCTCTTGCTAGAGTTTTTATTCATTTTAGGCAAGGATTTCCAGCCAAAATTGATGCTATATGTTTTCTACTTTTCTATCTCCTGCTAAGTTGATATCTTTTAAAAATCTCCCCTTCTAACAATTGTGTCTGAGATAAACAGGAAACAGTCGAAAAGCAGTTTTTTACCACAATCCGCTGTATTGTTGTGACGATGCAAAACATGTACACATAATTTCAATGTGAGTTCTGTGAAAAGAGAACCTGATCATCAAGGCACTTTACGAATTTGATGACACACTATATCATTTATAATACGATCTGATAATTGTTATAGCGTCTCACCTGAAAATTGCTTCAGCGTATTATGGTTGTATTAATAGTGTTCTCACGTAGATACCGTTTAACGGAGAGTCAGAATGCCAAAAAGAAACTATAAAAACAACGATAGTGCTTTATCTGAAATAAGTGATTTAGCGCGTCGGCTTGCCTCTCTTGAAGAATCCTCAAATACAAGACAAATACTTCAAAATATTGCTGAAAGTGCACATGAAGTCTTGAAAGCAGATTTAGTAGAGCTTTATGAATATAATCATGAACAACAAAAATATGAACTACCGCCAATTTCGGTCGGAGAAAAGCTCGACTCACTTGTTACAAAGCAGATCTACCCAACAAACTCTGTCTGGTTGTTGATAAATGAATCCAGTCCACTTTTTTTGAAAGACGCTCAAGCAAGTGATCAATTATCTGCAACATATTCTCCAGAACGTAAAGATCGTAAAGATCTGCCTGCAGAACGGTTTGTATTAAGGCAAAAAATTAAGTCGACCGCTGCTGTACCCTTGTGGACAAAAAATGAAAGCGTCGGATTAATGTTTGCAAATTATAGAACCAAGCAAAATTTTACAAGTTATCAACGTGAGTTAATTGAGGTATTTGCAAGCCATGCTGCAATAGCAATAAGAAATGTTCGTTTATTTCAAAAAGTACAGGAACAATCTCAGGCGCTTACGGAACAATCTCAGGCATTGTGGGGAAAAGCACAAGCATTAACTGAGTTAAATAAGTTGGCTCACCGTCTTGTATTCCTTGAGAAGTCACCGGATTCCAGAAGGCTGCTACAGGATATTGCTGAAAGTGCCAAAGATGTGCTGAAAGCAGACCTTATCGAACTTTATGAATATCAACAAAATCAGGACAAGTATAATTTACCCCCTATATCTGTTGGTAAAAGGCTTGATGACTTGGAAACGACTGAAATATATCCGTCAAATTCTGTTTGGCGATTGATCACGGAATCAAGACCACTCTATGCTCGGGATGCTCAAAAAAGTAACAGGTTATCTGCTGATTATTCTCCGGAACGTAAACATCGTAAAGATTTACCCGTGCAGCGATTTGTTGTAAGACAGAAAATAAGATCAACAGCAGTGATTCCGCTTAGGACCCTAAATGAAAGTATGGGATTAATGTTTGCTAACTATAGACTCCCCCAAGCTTTCTCCAAAGAGCAGAAAGATGTTATTGAACTTTTCGCCAGTCATGCCGCGATTGCCATAAAAAATGTACGCTTGTATTCTGATGTAAATATGCGCCGTAAAGCGCTAATTCAAATTGGAAAAGAACTTTCAGCAAAAAATAATGTCAGCGAAATGGAGGTTCTTGAGTTTGTCTACAACCAGGCAAGTGAGTTATTGAATATGGAAAATATGTCATTCGCTTTATATGATGAACCGTTGAATACAGTAAGATTTGCTATCGCATCTTTGAATGGTAGACGAATTGATGTGAAAAGTAATGGCTGGGAGCCAAGAAGAGGTGGGAGTGGTAAAACGGAACGGGTGATAAAGAGTAAAAAGTACTTGCTTCTTTCTACTGAGAAAGAAGTTCGCAGTATGGGTTTCTCACCTATTCCTCAACAAAAAAACTATAGAGGGCCTTTTCCGAGTGCCTGGCTCGGTGTTCCAATGATTTTAGGGGACAAAGTTTTCGGAGTAATTGCAAATGAACATTATGGGCAAGACTATTTTTATAATGAAGATGATGTTGAGGTTCTACAAGCTCTTGCTGATCAAGCTGCAATTGCGATTGAAAATGCCCGATACCAGCAAAAACTAACGGAAAAAAATCAAGAATTAAATGAAGCTTATGAAAAGCTAACCGAGGTTGATAAACGAAAGTCTGAATTTTTATCAACAGTCTCTCACGAATTACGCACTCCATTAACTACAGTGAAAGGGTGCATCGAAAATGTATTAAGTAAATATTATGGGCCGATCACAAAGAAACAAAAGAGCAGACTGGAAATGGCCTTAGCAAGTGTTAATGATGAAACGCGACTGGTTGAAAACCTGTTAGAACTTGTTCGAATGCAGGATCGGGAAATTCAGTTGGAAATGGTTGAATTTGATTTATGCGAGGTGATAATCAGCGTCTTAAAGTCGTTAGAGTATGATGCGAAGGAAAAGAGTCTCTCATTACATGCGAAGTTGCCATCGGATAAAATTGTCTGCGATGTTTTGGACAAAACGAAGATTAAACAGGTGCTTACAAATCTTGTTCATAATGCCATAAAGTTTACCCCTGATAATGGTATAATAACTATTACGCTTAAACGTAAGGAGAGTGGACTTACAATTAAAGTCAAAGACTCTGGTGTTGGAATACCTAAAAGTGAATACCAAAAAATTTTTGAACAATTTTATCAGATAGATGGTTCGTCAACCAGGGGTGTTGGTGGATCAGGAGTTGGTCTAAGTATTGCCCGTAAATATGTTGAACTTCATGGTGGTTCCATTTCTGTGGCAAGTAAAGTTGGTAAAGGAAGTACCTTCAGTGTTACCCTGCCGGTTACGAAGGAGAGTGCATGATACCATCTAAAAAGATCCTTGTAATTGAAGATGATAAGAGATTGGTTACTATTATGTCCGATCAGTTAGAGTATCTTGGTTACGAAGTTTGCCTGGCATATGACGGTTTGGAGGGGTTAAAGCTGGTAGAGGAAACCAGGCCAGACCTTATTGTTCTTGATATTATGCTACCCGGCCTGGATGGGTATGAGATCTGTAGTAAAATTAAATCCATCGAAAGTAGCAAACAAATACCGGTATTGATGCTTACGTCAAAAGGGAAGGATGATGATTTTATAAGAGGATACAAAACCGGCGCGGATGATTTTCTAACAAAACCATATGATCAATATGAGCTTGCCGGGCGAATAGAGATCCTGATTGAAAGGCAATCATACATTTCAACACTTAAACAAAGAAAAAAAGTGTTTATTTCGTATGCAATGGAGGATTTAGAAATCGTAAATGCGTTGCGTCTGTTTTTGAAGACTCAGGATGTAGACCTGTGGTTTGATAAAAAAAAGCTGTTACCGGGTCAGAAATGGAAGCGGGAGATTAAAAAGGCGATTGCAGCAAGTGATATTTTTATTGTGTGTCTTTCTACAAATAGTATTACCAAGCGGGGGTATGTTCATAAGGAACTAAAAGAAGCATTTAAGGTTCAGGCGACGTTGCCAGATAATAGTATCTATGTTATCCCTATCAGACTAAATGAGTGTGACGTTCCTGATAAATTGAGACATTTGCACTGTGAAGATTTTTTTTCAGAAGAGGGGCGAAGCAAATTAGTTCAAGCTATTTATGGAGCTCTTGTAAAATGAATATTATAATTATTGGGCGTGCAAAACTTGAGCGTCTTTTTAAGGTTGCGCAAGGTTAAAGAAGTTTTGGGAAAGGCACTTTTTCCTCCGGTTCCCCAAGATCGCCAATAGCGTTTTTCCAACCTCAAATCCTTCGCTGGCCTGCTTTTTGCCCATTACCTACAGTGTTAAACACGTAAGTGTCTTAATAACAGGCTTTATCTCGGCTGTTCGATTAATCGAGCAAAGACTAAAAAGTTTGATGTGTAGGCCGGCAGCATAGTGTTTGCCTATGACGGCAATCCGACTTTTACAACTGAAAACGTTGCTCCCTTTTCCCTGGCTGGAGATAATTACGGAAATTACAATGCTTGGACTCCGGCCATAGGCAGCCACAACTTGTCGGCGACCCCTTACTCCGGCATTAATGGCGGTGGGGTTTCCGGAACAGCTTTTTCGATTACCTTTGAGGCAAGTAACGATCCCCAGGGGAATCAAGCCCCACAGGCTGATGCCGGGGAAGGGCAGGGCGGGCCGCATGCCGGGATGGATACCATTTGGCCAATGGGAATCATTCTGCGCGCAATGACGAGCACTGAAAATCATAAGATAGTTTGGTGTGTAAAGCAGCTTCTAAATACCCATGCCGATCTTGGTTTCATACACGAAACCTTTCATAAGGATGACGCAACGCGCTATTCGCGCTCTTGGTTTGCCTGGGCAAATACGCTGTTTGGTGAGCTGATCGTTAAGCTGTATCGAGATAAACCACAGCTGTTAAAATCGATTTAAATACTTCTTCAGGATTTCTCGACCAGAAATCCACAGACAACAGTTTCCTCATGCTGACACTGCACATTGACGGGTTGGCCGGTCGCCTCTGCAAAGAAGGCCGCTACCAATTTGCAAACAAGCGGATCGGTATGAACTAAGGTCGCAACCGGACAGCTATGGCAGCTGATGTAGGGTTGCTTGTCTTTTTGCGATAACTCCGCCATTGCATCTAACTTATTTACCGCCTCAACGGCTTTTTGAGTATCTGCCACAAGGTTTCCAGTCGGTGCCAATCCGGCTTGCTTTGCCATTGAGCGTCCTGCGTTCTCCAAAATTTTAAGACGTTGTTGCTCTGGTAGTTCAGCAATTGTTTGAATGAGGCCATTAAGAACCGGCTTATGTGCAGAAGAAAACGAATCTTCCTTACCACCTGCCACTCGGTAGCAGCGGGCAGGTTTCCCGGCTCCGCTCTGATGTTCAGCTTGGAATTTTTTTACGATGCCCGTTGCTTCCAACTTACTAACTTGTAAATGAACGGAGTTACGGGAAATACCGAGCTCTTTTGCTAGTTCACTTACCGTTCGCTCTTTTCGATTGAGCAAGTTGATAATCTTTTGAGATGTATTCATGGGGTTTAGCACCTGTTCATGTTGGCTCTAAGGTAATATGCAAATATTATTTGTATTATTCGCATATTACAAATAATATAAATAATATAAATATCTTTCCAATACATATAATACAAAGGAGTATGATGAAATGCGAGTGATTCTAACTATAATAAGCGTGATTCTAATTTTTCTGTTTTTTGGCGTTGGGGCAGATAAGCCTACTGAAGAAGAAGCGTTGATTCCATTTCCGGAGGGCTATGCCAGTGAGTTTACAAACTACCTGAGTATGGATCGCACTCAGCATTCTGATCAAATTTTGCGTCTGTTTGGAAATGATCTTGCTATGGAAGGACCGGGTGAAGATGGGAAGCTGCCTTATGGTTCTATTCTGGTTGCGGAGGTTTTCAAAGCAAAAAAAGATAGTGCTGGCAATGTGATTGTCTCAGAGCTTGGGCGACGCATAAGAGATAAATTTGCCGTGATTGCCGTGATGCAGCGTGGAGAAGGTTGGGGAGAAGACTACCCTGACAGCTTGAGCAATGACAATTGGGAGTTTGCTACCTTTAAACCAAACGGTGGTATTGCTGATAAGGATCTAAATGAGTGTCGTGCTTGTCATGCTCCGCTGAAGAAAACCAACCATCTATTTTCATTAGAGCATATAGAGAAATAATACACGCCATGGGTGAGCGGATGACAAGTAGAACGGGCGAAAAGATGCAGGAGATAAAACCTTTCAGTTATTTAACTTTTCATAAGAAAGGCGATTACGCTTTTTCGTGATCGTCTAATGTCAGAATACTTCCGCGCTACTTACTCTTATTTTTAAAAAAATCTGAGACTCTTTCAACCATTTCGATATCCGCGTATTGTCTCCAAGGGTTGGAACAATACGAATACGACTTCTTTCAATCTCGCTTAGGAAGTATTGAAATGGGGATGAAAACTGTTGGCGATCAGCTGCAAATAGACCCATATTACTCAAAATCACACATCGTTAGTTTTTTACACTCAAGCGCTATCAACTGATTTGGGACTCAGAATATGGTTACCCAATCTGTATCCAAAAAGAATACTCAACTGCTCATTCTTATTGTGGAAGATCATGAAAATTTCCGCACTTACATTCGGCAGAGCCTGGAACCCATCTACCGTGTTGTAGAGGCGGTAAACGGGGAGGAGGGTTTGTCGAAAGCTCTTAAGTTGAAACCTGATCTGATTATCAGCGATGTAACGATGCCTAAAATGGACGGTTTCGAACTCTGTGAGAAACTGAGGGGCAACGAATTGACCAGTCATGTACCGATTATCCTGCTTACTGCTCGCGATTCCGGAGACAGCAAGCTCGAAGGCCTGGAAACCGGTGCAGACGATTATCTTACCAAACCGTTCGAAAGTCGCGAATTACAGATACGCATAAAGAACCTGATCGAGCAGCGTCAGAGGTTGCGCGAGAAGTTCAGCCGAGCAGTAATCGCCGAGCCAAAAGACATTACCATCACCTCGCTGGATGAGATGTTTCTGAGACGGGCAATTGAAATTGTAGAGGAGCATATGTCCGATGTAGACTTTGATGTGGAGACATTTGCCCGGGAGGTCGGCGTTAGCCGCACCCGCCTTCATCGCAAACTCAAAGCTCTTACCGATCAATCGACGACTGAATTTATTCGCGCATTACGGTTAAAGCGTGCTGCCAAACTTCTTGCCGGGCAGACTGGCAATGTAACCGATATCGCCTATGAAGTTGGGTTTAACAATCTTTCCTATTTTATTCGCTCTTTTAAGAAGCTTTTCGATGAGTCGCCCTCTGCATATGCAGCTCGTTTTAATGAACAAACTGACGAATAAACGTATTTTCTGTTTTTGCTAAACTCTTGTAAATCAATGGTTTCGTGTGCTGTCTGTCACTCTGGTGTCAGCTAGTCCTTCCTCTAAAATGCCTGAAGCAACAATAGTGCAATGTTTCGGAACATATGTGCAAGCGAACATATGCGTCCGTATAACACTTTACCCCAGATGCTAATATTTATGCCTAAAACCCAAATGATCATGCATCGTGTTTTACTGTAATTCATCAGATCTATTTAACGCCAAGGAGATCAATCATGGCAAGATCAATGTATTTATCACAGTTTAAGCATCGTTTATGCGCTCCGCTAATTGCAGCATTTTCGCTGATGCTCTTTGCTTTAGGAGAGCTTACTGCGCAGGAGGTCCGCACTGTTGAAATCGTTCAAGGCAAACAGATTGAGTTGATAAGTAAAAATGGAAACTCAATTCTTCTTGATGCCAATGGCGATGAAGATGATGATGAAATCTCGAATAGCCTGGAGATATTTGGATTTACTTATTCGATTTTGGATGGACTTCAACCGTGGAGTGGAGATAGCAGCGTCGTTTATTATAAAACCGATCCACTCCGTTGGTCTACTGATGGCGATCCATATTCAGATTTGATGGAAGTTACCGGTGCAAATATGCCGGCCGGTGTTCCATCTCCCTACAATCACCCGCTGGTTGCAGCACGTCCGGTAATTGTGGTGGCTATGGAAGATTTTGAGGTGCATCCTACTGGTACGATATCGAACTCTAATGGTGGAAGTCAAAGTACGTCTTATACCAATGAAACCAGCTTTAGTGTAGAGGAAGGCGGCGAAATTAATACAGAGTTGTCACTCAGCCCTGCAGGGCTTGGAGGTGGCATTGGAACATCATTTTCCTACTCAGAGACCCGGACAACGACCAATAGTACGACCAGTACGTTTGGCTCGAATTGGAACCGTACCTGGTCGACAAACCCGGCCGCGGCGGCCAATTTGACATTGCGGATTTTTTTGCAAAACATGGGAAGCGCTACAGCGCTGGATGTTATCCCAACCTTCAACCTTATTTTAGGTGACAAGACAATCGCCACGATTACACTTGCCGAGGAAGATGCTGCGGAGGTTCTTACTGCCCGCGGGCTTCCCAGTAGTCGCTACCCAATCCTGGGAAGCATTGCAATTGAAAAAGATCATCAGGGCAACGATATTACGGTTACGATGGATGAGTTACGTGCAATTCAAATGGGAGCCCCATTAAGTCTGGCAGTAATTCAGGTGTCTGCGAACGTTGCACGCTGGAATCCGGCAACAGAAGGTTTTGATGCCGAGATCCGCTGGAGTAGCTTTGAGGCTGAGATCGATCCGGTTGTTACTACCATCAAGGCTAATCTTGGTGATGATGATATCCGATATTATCAGGTTTACGTCAAGACCGAATACTATACCCTCGATTTTAGGTTCAGAGATGTCCTTAAACATGTATTCAATCTACAGGAAGGTGTTGCAAACACCACCATTGAAGGTCGCAATTATCCGGCAGAGTGGTATGTCTCAACAGCCTCAGATTCATTGATAAATAAGTGGGATGCGTTAGGGCGCCCGGATAATCTTATGAATTTGCCGATGTATCCTAATACCCTGCTGGCGATGATGAGTCCGGGAACTGATCCTGCTCCTAAAATTAACCTGGCTATCTATTCGCACGATTTCAAAAAGGTGTATGTCAGTGCCTTTCCCAATAATTTTCCGATTATCTCGGCGAAGGCAAATGTGACGATTAATAATCAGGCACAGGAAATCGATTTGGTTCGCGCAGATAGCGCGCTGTTTACCAATGCTATTCCATTTGACAATTTCGCGGAACCCAATGGTACGATTAGAGTGGAAAATGCGCGAGGCGATGTTGCTGTTGCGACAATCGCTTTTCCGGCAGGGTATTCCAGTGCTGCTGATGTTAAGCTGCTATCCGGATTGATTCCCAATCCCGGAGGCAATTTTTTATTGTTTCATCATGGGAATTCCGAGCGCCCGTTCGAAGCATATTGCCTCTTTTTTGATTTGCAAACCGGACAGGAGCTGGCAACGCCACGCGAGTATATCTCCCTACCGGAAAGTGGCAATTCGAGTAATTTTGTCGATTTGTCTAAATCCGGCAATGCGCGTAAACGATTATGGTGGAACAAACTCAGGATAAACCCCCGAACTCTCAAGGTTGCTCGGAATGATACCACCTTCCATGATTTTGAAGTTGTCCGTGGAAATTGGTCTTCAAACGATGTTGATGTTAAATACGGCAGCGTAACACTGAATAGTGTTGAACTATTTGATACGGTTCATGCGAATATCAATCTGAATGGGACGCCCTTTGCCCTGGCTGCATATCCGGAATACAGTCCACTCTGGAACGCGACGTCTATGCGCATTGAAGTAGATGCCATGCGGAAAAGCGCTGATGTATTATTTTGGCCGTATGCCGATTACGTCACCGATCTGTTTGGCTTTGAAGGCGACTCATTAGCTCTGGTTTATCAAACCGAGGTTATGTCTGCGGCTGATGAGGTACAGCTTGATGAGAAAACGGTGCAGCTAAACCGCAGTGGCAATGGCGGCGGTTATGTAAATATGGGTGATGCGAATACCTTACGAGTTTCTAATTCTATAACGGTTGAGGCTTGGGCAAAGGCCGAAGCACATGTGCAGGGGTATAATGATTACGCAACCCTGCTTAACAAAGAAGGTGAGTTTCAGATAGCCCGTTTCCCGGATGGTACAATCCGGTTTTCATTAGCAAAAAATGAGGGAAACTGGTATTGGTACAATACCGACGCGGTTACTGATGTCGGTGAATGGTTCCACGTCGCGTTGGCGTATGATAAAAACTCAGTGGATGCTGCTGTAAAGTTCTATATCAATGGAAATGAGACGTTTTTTACTGCAGACGATCATAGCACGAACGTTGGTGATGCACATCCCCAGCTTAATGATTTTCGTATCGGTAGCCGACAGGATGACCCTGCTGCGCAGTTTGCCGGGCAGATCGACGAGGTTCGCCTCTGGAATATTGAACGCAGCATGGAAGAAATTCGCGCTTCTCTGATCGATACTCTTGGTCCTGAGGTATATACTTCAAACACAAGTGGACTAATTGGTTACTGGCGCTTTGATGAATTGGAAGATCTCGGTGTTGGTTTACCGGGTGCAAATGATGTGCGTGACCTTTCAGTAAATGGTAATCATGGCGATTTGGTTGGAGACGCTCTGCTCGGTGGGGGTATCACTGGCATCATTGGTACCAGCGAAGACCGGGTTCCCGGGAGAATCGTTCTTGCACAAAATTTTCCCAACCCTTTCAACCCCGAGACCACAATCCGGTTTCAGTTAAAAAACAGTACGGATGTTCGGCTTGAAGTGTTTAACACGCTAGGTCAGAAGGTAGCAACACTTGTAGATAGCAAGCATAATGCGGGCGAACACACTATTGTATGGGACGCTACCAATAGCGCTGGCCGGAAGGTTGCCAGTGGATTGTATCTGTATCGCCTAACGGCAGAAGGATTTGTGCAAACTCGAAAAATGGTGGTGCTGAAGTAAGATATTCTTGCAACCCAAATAAAGATTAGCCTGATCGAGGTATCCTCGGTCGGGCTTTCTTTTCAGGCATCTTCCTTTTCTGAGCGGCTACGCGTTTCAAATATTCGACCGTGACCTATTGCGAACCCAAAAATGGATTTCAGAATAATACTGTTTTTCGTAAATAATACTATATAAGACTGAGAAGCCTGGCAATTCTATTTTCTTGGCGTTCACCAGATGTTTCGAACCCCCCCCATCAAAAATATTATGCGCATACCGAAATAAAGTAAACTCTCAGGACTGACAAATGAAAATACTCCAATTCACCCTATGCTTGATAATGCTAACTCCATCCTTTGCTGAAGAAAAGGTGAAGCAGAATTATAGCAAGACCGGACTGGAGGGCGGGACTAAAATTGAATTTAATATGCCGAACTTTCGCCGGAATCAACCGCAGCTTAACGATGCGGCCTATCGCTTTACCGTTACGCCCAATTATACGTTTTATCCGCTTAAGGAAAGCAAAGTGTGGGGTGAAAGTGGTATCTCTGTAGGCTATATCGGGATTTACGATTTTTACTTCGGTACAAGGAACTCCGGTCCCGTTGTATCGCGAAATCAAAATCCGCTTCTTTATCTTTTTACTGAGCATGCGATAAAAAATCTGAAAGTTAAAGCGATACTTGGCCTCGGTCATGAATCAAACGGGCAATTTATATCAACGAAGAACTCATACGACGTTTTTGAAGAGGCCTTTGCAGACAGCGTTCATGGAACGGACCCTTCAGGAGAGAATCCGAGATTCTATCAGTACAATATCGAAGACTGGGCAAGTATGGGGTGGAATTATTTTTATACCGAATGGATTGTTAAAAAGAACTCCATTCTGGGAACGAACGCACTGCTGTCGTTTAACCTGCATCTCAGGTGGTTTTTCAAGCACGGCACCCTCGACCCGAGTAATCAAGACCTTGAAGACAATATTTTCTATGATCGCGAGTTAGATGGCAAAACATCCATTCGCGACTATGACGGCTTTCGTTATACCATTGACTGGCGTGGAGACAGCCGCCACTTTAACTTTTGGAAGGAAAACTATCTGGTTTATGATCCTTCATTTACGATTGGCTTTCGGCATGGCTACTTAACCTCCGATCTTTCGCCTACGATTTGGGCAAAAGTGTATCTTAAGCTCTTGGGTTCACTCCCGATGTTTTACCGATATGACTCTGGTTATGGCAGAGATTTAAGCAATTACCCATACAGGTTTTCCAGCCATGCGATTGGCGTGGAAATCCGAATCATGTGAGATGGTTTTACGTCACCCATGTATTATCAAGGCCACACACCGTATACTCTGAGGGTAAAAGTATTGCAATTCCGGAGCATTGATTTGCTTACGAATCTCTGTGATGCCAGCCAGGTGGTTTTATCAAATAACCAAGTTTTTGCCTGATTCCCCTTGTTTTTGACATCATATCGAACAGGCGAGTGAAGCCGTGGAAAAATACAGTTATCGGGTTTACAGATTTAATCGGCTCAGTAACACCATACACAACCTTTTCGTTTTCCTCCTCAAATGTACCGAATATCCGATCCCAGATTATAAAAATGCCACTATAATTTTTATCCAGATACTGTTGATTTGAACCGTGATGCACGCGATGATGTGATGGTGTATTCATGATGTACTCAATTGGTTTGAGCAGCTTTCCAATGACCTCTGTATGTAATATTGCCTGATAGGTTTGCACGAATACTTCTGCTGCCAAAAGAAGCCAGGGATTAAAGCCCAGCATTACGAGCGGAAGGGAAAATAAGATCGGAAAAATGGCATCCAATGGCCCGAAACGATACGCAACGGACATATTAAAATGTGGCGAGCTATGATGAACAGTATGTGTTGCCCAGCCGATACCTACCCGGTGCATAAGTCGATGATCCCAATAGTAAGCAAAGTCGGCCAGTAATATACAGCTAATAATGGTTGGTAGATTTAGTGGTAGATGTGGTAAACTCAGATTCTGATAGACCCCAAAGTAGAGTTGATATAAAAACAGAATTCCCAGAATTACCTCCGTTGCGAGAAACAAAACAAGCGTAATGATGTTAGCAACGGAATCTCCGATGATATCCCAGCTCAATCGTCTTAAGATGGTATAGCGAATAAGTTCGAGAATGAAGAAGGGAATAATGATATAGAATAGACTCCCATCATTTATCAGGCTAAACCAGTATTCAACTTCAGTTTCAGTGAAGATTCTGTTAAACAGATTTGGTGATATTATTGTAATGAAATCAGTAAAATAGGCAATACAATGTGGAACCGCACTCAAGATTGCAAGGCAAACAGCGGCTCTCCAAAAAAGTGTTTTAATATTCATAATTTGCTGGCCTTTTATTGTAGATGAACATACTCATTAAATTTTACCTCTATACGGGTATTCCCATTCCAGGTGGAGAACAGCATAGATGATGCGCTTAGATTCATAGTGGTGATTTCTATGTCCGGATAGCAAAATCCTTCGGATGTGACATGGTAATACGTTTCTAATTTGATATCCGATACTTCAATATTCTCCTCTACCGTATCCGGGTATGTCGTTTCGATCATTGCCGGGTAACCTTTGTCAGCATGCAACCAGGCAATACCTGCCTTTTCAGTATTTTCAACTTTAAACGAAAATTTGTAGCCGCTGCAGGTTTTACCATTAATCTCTCTCGTTTTTTTCAGCGGAGTAACCAAAATAGTTTTTTGGTGTTCGGTGGTAAATGGATCGATATCGTAAATTACCGGTAGGTAATCTGCCTGATCTTCCGTGAACGTTCTTTTTCGCTTTTCTGTGGTATCCTCACCATTTTCTCTGGTAGATACAAGTGTCATAACGACTTCACCACGATTGCCTATCGAGAATGCTATTGTTGCATCTGAGAACTCTTCGATTTTACCGAAGTTATCTTTGGTTACCTCACTGATTTCCAATTTCTGTGGTAGCCAATTGACATTAGCTACGGATATATCAACCGCCTTTTGCCATAATGAATCTTTTTGAAACGTTTGTGCCGAAGTATTATTTGAAGCCATTTGAATAAATCGCTCATCTTCAGGGAATGATATTTTATCCTGCGTACAAGCATTGGTTAAGAAAATGATCAGCAAAAGGAAGGTTGTCTTTAACATAATTTATTCTCTGTTCTTTTTAGTTGAATACGCACTTGGTTTAATTGATTTTCTGTTCGCCGTATTCCAGGCGATGAGCGATTTCTTTTAATCGTACAAACTGTTGGTAAAAAAGGGGGATTGTGATGACACTTTCGATGTAGTTAAATACATACATCAGGATCGCCAGAACTTGACCGTGGGCAGATATGCCACTTTCAATTACGGCAATAATGGCATAGACCAGCAGTGCCATCAAAACAATCCAACTCAATGAGAAATTAACCGTCTCGAGATCTGAAAGTCTGATATTCCATCTCATCACGTTTTTAAAATGTGTAGCGATAATATGAGGTTCATTTCCGGATAAAACGGATACCTGGTTTTCCAATTCAGAGTTAAAGTCACCGTTCAGTGAGTATGTTTTTCTACTGGTCAGAGCATAGAGTATTCCGATTAAAATCGTGGATATAACACAGGCAAAAAACACATTAATGTTCATAAAGTAAATAATGATAATCGTACCGCTGAGTGCGATGATACTTGCGAACATGGCCGGGAAATGGTTTTCGAGAAACTCCACAAACTCCGTCGCTAAATTAACACGTGCGGATATGACAGAGGTTGTGGAATTACGTCGTTGCTCTTTTTCTACCATCTCCGGTGAAATTGTGGTATAAATCTGCGCATAAGTCCGGGTATCGTAAAATCGCCGGCCTGCACCGGCTATTAAAGAAACGAACGCAATTCCTGTTAATGCGTATAATCCCCGGTAACTACCTTTTACAAAGTCGTCGATAGCAATTCCCATAAATAGGGGGAACAGAAGTAGCAGCACAGCTTCCGCGACAACCAGAGTCCAGGTATACAGAATTTTTGCCCGAAACCTATAGAGCAGGTTGCTTAGGGAGATTGGTTTCGTATGTAGTTGCTTCATATTCTAAAAGATCCCATTAATCATCTGCTGATATAAGAAGATTATCCCAGTCCATTGCGTCTGAATTTTTCCAGCCATATCAGCCATTCAAATGCCCACCAGCCTATGAAAGTGATAGCCGTAGAAAGAAAGAATGAAATGCCCCAGTGAATGCCAGGACCCATCCAGAGCATAAAAAAGACTGCAAAGTCAATACCGATAAAAATGATGTTTTTCATACCAAAAGTTCTTTAGGAAAGATTAGCGGCTCTTCACTATAAAATTCGACCTATATTAATAGGCAGATGTGTTTATTCAGGAATCTTTTCAACGAACGGTAGGTATTCGGCTATGGGTAGGCTGGATTTTACTTTGATTGGAACAGGGAAATTCGGGTCTATACATCTGCTTAATGGATATCAGCGTGCAATTAATGGAACAAAAAATACAATTGACCGCCATTTGAGCGGTATTGATTGAAAAAATTCTCCGGTTGGGTTATGGACTCCTATTATGTAGATCAAAAACGAGAATTGATGAAAATCAGGACGATACAAGCTCTGTTGCAGGCTACTCTTTGGTTGGTAATGGCTGCAACATATATGAATTATTTGCTGAGGGATTACAATTTAGCCGATGCCTTTGCGCTGACACTTTATGCTCTCATTATATCTGCAATCCCGTTTTACCTTAATTATTTTTATGTCTCCAACTTTCTGTTTCTAAAGAAACAATACTTCCGTTTTACAATGTTGATCAGCTTAATTCTATTGGTGCCAGTTGTTATGATAAACTTCACTGACTATGGCTGGTTAATTGTAGATGAAACCAGTTATGACCCCAATATTGATGGCGTCAGCAACTTCTTTTTCTTTCTGCTATTGTCAACGGCGTTCAAGGGGATGGAAACCTGGCTTTATAACCGCCAGCGCGAAGCACAAATAGAGAAGGAGAAGCTACAGGCGGAGCTGAACTTTCTGAAAATTCAGATCAACCCTCACTTTTTATTTAACACGCTTAACAATATTTATTCACTGGCTTATAATGGTGATAAGAGATCGGCAGAAATGATCGCCAAATTATCTGCTATTCTTCGCTATATGCTATATGACTGTAAAGAATCACGGGTGCCTTTGCAGAAAGAAATGGAGCTAATAAAGAATGTTATCAACCTTCAAGAATTAAAATTTGATTCTGCACGTAATATTGATTTGTATACGGAGGGCATTCAAATTGAGCACAGAATTGCACCATTAATCCTGGTGACACTACTGGAAAACAGTTTCAAACATAGTGATATCGACAGGAATGCAAGAGGTTGGATAAAGATCTCCTGCGTGGTAGAGAGAGATTCGTTTGAGTTTATGTGCTCAAATAGTATTTCCAATAAGCTGGCTCAGTCGGATCAAGAGAATGGCCTGGGACTGGAAAATATCAGGAAGCAGTTATCTCTGATCTATCCTGGTATGCACTACCTTCGCTTGGAGAAAAACGAAGACAATTTTATGATTAAATTAACTATAAGTCTGAGCGAGGGGGAATGAAGAACTATAATTCTATAATTGTTGATGATGAGAAACCAGCCCGGGATCTGATCGAAAGCTATATCGAGAAAATACTCGAGCTCAAACTGATCGCGGTTTGTAAAAATGTGATGGAAGCGCAACCGATTCTTAATAACCGGAATATCGACATCCTTTTTTTAGATATCCAAATGCCGGAGTTAACGGGAGTTGAGTTCTTGCGGCTGCTGAATAATATGCCCGCAACAATTTTTATTACCGCCCATTCCACCTATGCTCTGGAAGGCTATGAACTGGATGTTGTGGACTATTTGCTGAAACCGGTAGAGTTTGGGCGCTTTTATAAAGCGGTTTCTAAAGCAATAAACTGGCTTGAGAGGACTGATGATTCAAAAAATAGACAAAGTGGACATCTGGCAACAAGCGCGGATGCAGAAGATAATACTTCCATCTTTGTTAAAGCGGATAAGGAAATTGTCAAACTCAATGTGAATGAAATTTTGTTTATCAAGAGCGAACGCGAGTACGTACAAATATATGCACGAAGGAAATTGGTTTTAACGCTTCAGTCATTAAGCAAGTTTACTCAGGTACTTCCGAAGAAACAGTTCTTCCGAGTACATCGCTCGTTTATTGTCAATCTTCAGGCAATTGAAAGTATTATGGGGAATACGATCTATATAAAGGAACATCGCATTCCGATTAGCCGTGGTCAAAGGCAAGAGTTTCTGGAAATGATTAATAAAAATCAGTTATTCTAGGGTGAAACCCTATCGAATTTTTCATTGGTCTTTATGCCGGACCCCATTTGGTATAATGCACAAATAACGTATGATGGAGTTAGTGATTCTGCAGGTCTTGACGATGGAATTGGGCCCTCATTTTCTAGTGCGGATACGTACAACGGCAGAGGGTACTACCTGCAGGGCTGGCTCAAATTAGAATCGCAGATTGGCGGCAAACCCGCAGCTGGCGCCAATTTTAGGGCTGCAAGATGCGCAACAAACTCATTTGGTTGCTCATCTTGCACCGTTTCTTTTTATCTTTTCCAACCCATTCGAGCCAAAACGTTTGACTTTGTAAACTGATGAAGTAAAACACCGCCGACATGGGCTATAAAGAGTGCGATAAACAAACGCGCCATAATTCCGTGCGCCTGGCGTGGTGGAAGATCACCGAGACCCTGGGGGATTATCGCAGTTTGGGAGCCAAACAAGGTGTCACCCAATTCGCTAATGGCCAGGATTCCGATACCACTTGCAGCAAGAACCAGCAATACTGTATACAGCAAGAAATGAACGGCCTTGAATCCAATCGCATGAAGCGGAGAGAAACCCGGTGGCAGATCCGGATTTATGTCTATCCGTTTCCAGATAACTCTTGCTATAGTGAGAAGTAATACGGCAATTCCAATTACGGCATGAATTTGGTAAATCATAACTTTTGTTGTTTCATTGTCAATGTTTTGCATCGCGAAACCCATTGGAACCATAAGAACTATTAGAATCGCACTTATCCAATGGAAAATCTGAGCCAGGCGGCCAAATTCATCTGTTGTGCTTTTCAAAGGCATGATTCTCTCCTTTTGTTTATTATAAAGCAATATCTACTATCTGTTTTCTCGTATGTTATTGCGCGATCACCTTGTAAAGCGAAGGATAGGCAGTGTAAGGAATCTTTCCCCCTATCTGTCGGAACTCTTCATTGCTTACCGCAGTTTGAAAGTCCTTTGCGCTGGCCCACACTGCGACATTGATAAAGCGGAATGCTGTCTCAGATATACTTTGGTGAAGTGCTGTATCTATATATCCTTTTTGTTTCTTTAAGTATAATTCAGCGGCATGCCAACCACTTATAAACTTGTCATCTGCATCAGCTGGAATATCCTTGAATGGATTGATCAGAAAGACGATGTCTTCTGCAAGGTATTGAGCATGAAACTCAGCTGGAGCTTTTTTCTCTGGTATAGGGATAATTTGGAATAAGGAGGGAGTTCCTTGTGCCTTGGTTTCTTTTAGTTCTAAACGAATGGGTTGAAACGCTTCGGAACTGGTGGCGGTCTTGAAATCTTTGGGTGAATTCCAAACAGCAATATTAATGTATTGAAATCTTGCTGTTGGATCGATGCTTTGCCTCAGGGCAGTAGATACAAAACCCTCTTGTTCCCGTAAATAATCTGCTGCAGCTTTCCACCCTTCAACAAAACCATCTTCATTCTCTGCAGGGACTTCAAATAAATTAATAAGCACTACAGGGTTTTGTTTCTGCTGCTCGTTTTTCATGTTTTTCTCTGTGGGGTTATCGGTAGAGGTTTTAGTGTTAGTACACCCTAACTGCAATGTCAGAACGACAAAAAGTCCTATGGCAAGTAGAGTAACATGCTGTCTCATAATTATCTCCTGAATTGATCCGATTTTTAAGATCTGGTTAATTATTTTCTTTGCTGTTGCAACAGCAGTTGTTGTAACAACAAAAAATACAAAAAAAACTACATTAAATTATTCGTTATTTGAATCATTAGCTTTCGAAGTTTCTTTAAATCAGCGCCTGATATATGTTCGAATGCCTCCTCGCGGACAGCAATAGAGAGAGGTTCTATTTGAGCCTTAATCTCTTTACCCTTATCCGTAAGATAAATCAGATACTTTCGGCGGTCATTTGGATCAGCTTTCCTAATAACCAACTGTTTCTTCTGCATCACATCTAATATTCGAGTAACATTTGGTCTGTCCTTTTCCAATATCTTTGCCAATTCTATCTGTGATAAACCATCCGTCTCATCTAATTGCTGTAGGATAGCCCAATGGTTTGTTGTTATCCCCAGTTCTTTTTCATTAATGGCCTTCTGCATGGCATGCTTTAAACCCCAGGCTGTCCGGTTTATTAGATAGCCGAGATTATGATCCAGCTTTGTTTTCCTGGAGTCCTGATTGTCGTCCACGAAGGTTACCAGTTCTTGAGTTATGTTTTGTTGTTGTCTTTATTGTTGTTGTAGCAACAACCAATGTTAACAAATATAAACTTTCTTGTCAAGAGGTTCAAAATATTAATGTTTGCTATTAATTGAACAGCCTGAATTATTTATCGGGAAGCAAGGTTATAAAATAGTAGGTTAAGCCAATTAGAAAAGGAGACGGTTGAAGAGATTTCTCATGATTGATCGTGGCTACAGTGTTGCTCAGGAGTTTCAGCGGCTACCCGCTCTTCAATTAGTAACTCTAATAAAGAGCGCGCTTTGATATTTGTTAAAGTACTTCGAGGATTTTTTATTCAATTAACGTACACTGGCACTATTTGTCCCAATTTGCTTCACACTTTGCCAGATTCTCCGCAAAGTTGGCTTTCCATTCAGTCTTTACATCTTCACCATTAAACAGATACAGTTTATGGTCAATGATCTCGAATGAATTTGCGCTGCTATTAGCCGTAAACCCCTTACTGACTGCAAATGCACAAAACCCGCCAAATTGCGGTGCGAACTTTTCAGGATTATTAATAAAAAGATTTTTATTCTCTTCCGAAGAAAAATACCAGGCAGCATCTCGCCAGCTATAGGTATGTTTCTCATCTCCAATAACCGCCATTTGTTTCGTAAAGTACGCAACCGGGTCATATCCATTAATTGCCTCATTCGAGAACATGGGTTGGTTGATTTCATTGTGTGCCCATGATAGTGGAGAAACTCTTTCAATCTTTGCAAAAGTATATGCCAGTCCAATCAGACCAATTAGCACCACAGCAATTATCTTCATTCTTTTTGACTTCATCCGTTAATTTCTCCTCGCTGAATCCAGTTTTCGTCGGCCCTCTTAACGCGGCTTGGCAATATTCTGAACAATATTTTTGCAATAGGATTTGAAAAGCTGTAGGTCTTACCTCCAATTGTGGAGGAATAGCTACTTCCCTCTACATCCATCTTTCCAAGGCTCACAGCAAATGCACAATGCCCGTTATACTCAGCGGTATGATTCTTCTTTGTCTGTTCCATATCAGTTTATTCCCTCCATCTGCTTAACAGGACGAACTTCGATAACACCATCGGCATCCTCAAACATTGGGTTGGCTTTGGCAATTTCAATCGCCTCTTCAAGATCATTTGCCAAAATATGAAAGTAGCCGACGATTACTTCCTTTGATTCAACAAAGGGACCGTCTTTGAACACGCCTTTATTAACTCGAATCATTGCACCCGACGTATCCAATGGCTGTGCCTCTTTTAGCCTGTTCTCCTGCATTAATCCGGCAATATACTTCCCTACCTTTTGAACGTGAGCCTGCTGTTGTTCTGGTGATGAATTTGCTAAATGATCGCCTTTGGTCTTAATAAATATCATAAATTCATTCATTGGCTTTACCTCCTGCTTTCATGATCGATAAATCAGATACTTTATTATAAGTCAATTAGAAAAAGGAAATAGGGACACGAATTATTTAAAAAATCGAAATTATCCTTCGTATTCAGCAATCTTATTGATTACGAAAGATCTACTCTTTTCATTTTGGGTAAGGGGGAGGGCTTTCTTAAGAAGGGTAATGGCTTTCATCGGTTCGTTATTCTGATAATAAAGTTCAGCCTTTGAAGTGTAATACGGTAGGTAGGCTCTGAGGGAGGTTTTAGCTTTTATTTTGTCAATTTCTAGTAGAGCATATTGTGCATTTGTTATTTTAGAAATAACAATAGCCCTATTTAGAAGCACGATTGGAGAACTGTCAATCTCTGCCAGGCTGTCGTAAAGAGATAAAATATTCTCCCAATCCGTATCTTTAAAACTTTTTGCAGTGCAGTGATGAGCCGATATAGCGGCAAGAATATGATAAACAGAGACTTCTCTGGGATGTAAAGAGCGGTCTAAATAGGCGAGCCCTTTGAGGATTAATTCCCTATCCCATTTGTCTCTATCTTGATGTTCTAGATCAATTATGTTGTCAAAATTGTCTATTCTGGAGTTAAACCTGGCTGCGTTTAAAGACATCAAAGCCAATAGTGCATATACACTTGAAGTTGGGATTAATTTAGAATTGGATGCAATTATTTCTGCCAGCCGAATGGCTTCTTCACATAACTCAAACCTAATTAGATCAGTACCGCTTGATGAATGATATCCTTCATTAAATAGTAGATAAACCGTTTCAAGAACACTCATCAATCTTTGCGAAAGATCTTTGCCGACAGGGACTTCAAAAGGAACATCAGCCTCCCGAATCTTGCTACGTGCTCTTACCAACTTTTTGTTTATGTTGTCGTTTGAGGTTAGAAAAGCACTCGCGATTTCGGAAATACTAAACCCGCAGAGTGTTTTAAGGGTGAGTGCGACTTGTGAGTCTGGGGATATGGAGGGATGGCAACAGGTAAACATCATCCGCAATTGATCATCGGCAATTTCTTTATCTGTAAAAATAGTCGACTCTGGTTCGTATTGATCAGAAAGGATCTGTTCTGAGTGGACATCGCTCTTATACTTTTCACGTTTGAGAATATTTAATGCCTTGTACCTTGCTACTTTATATAGCCAGCCAGCCGGATTGTTGGGAATTCCCTTGTACGACCACTGATTGACAGCTTCGAGCATTGCCTCCTGCACAACGTCTTCGGCCAGTTGGATATTGGATGAACTAAACGTCTTCGTCAAGACAGCAACCATCTTTCCGTACTCATGCCGAAATAAATGGTCGATGCTTTCCGGAACATTTGTTGAATTTATGGTCATAGTAGACCTTCCCTAAAAATGAAAAATCAGGCCGAGTAAGAATTGTTGCTGACTTGGTTCAACATCAAAGCGTGTTAAAGAGGCATCCGTTGGGATCGTGCCGAAGTCTATTGCGCTGAGATCATGCCCACCAAGATATTTAAAGGAGGTACGCATACTCAGTTTGGCCAGGACTGAGAACTCCAGACCTCCACCGAATTGCAAGGCGCCAAATGTTTCTGTCCCTGCACCTCCCTCAAATTGGTCTAACGGTACGTTATCGATACGTACCGACTGCCTGTTTACGGAATACCCGACGTTGCCGTATATCAGAATTTTCTTGACTACGAGGTAGCCGGTACGAATATCAAGGCCAACACTGATGTCTCGCCTTAGATCCAATTCTGCAAATCCGGTTACGGCAGGATCAAAGGTATACGGATTTGGAACGGAAGCAAAGTGGAATGATAGTTCAGAGCCAACTACCCATTTTTTATCAGTGTGATTATATCCAAATAAGGCGCTATATCCTAAGCCACCCCGCCCTGCCGGGTCATTGACGCCATCAAACGTTATTTGGGTATTATAGCTATTTGTACCTACTTCGAAGCCACCGTAAAACGTCGAGAAATAGTTAGTTGGATAATCCTGTGCATGTGTTACGGTGGAAAGAAGAACGATAGCGGCGATGGTAAAGACATAATGATATTTCATATCCTGAGCCTTTTGATTTTTCCCTGTCTTTTTAACTATAACGGCCGGCCGTTCAATTGAGTTTCGCGATTCTAACAAAGCCGTACCACTTTATTGGAAAATATGGAAGCAGTATCAACTATGAAACTTTTTGTGGTCAAATTATTGTACACGATGCTCATCGTGAAAAAAAATATGCTTTTGGATTGGAGTTCGTCTATGGACAAAGCATATTGATTTTTATGATATATTGCAGAATGGAAAAAATGAAAAAATTCTTATTATTCTCGACGATATATTTTCTGAGTTTTTATGGTGCTTACGGCCAAACAAATCTAAGCGATCCTTTTTTGAAGTGTAAGCTTGATGGGAGTATTACCATCTATGACTACAGCGCTGCGAAGTGGATATCGAGCGATATTGCCGATAGTAGCTTTCCAACATTACCGGCGTCCACCTTTAAAGTTGTAAATACTTTAATTGCTCTGGAATCGGGTGTTATAGCAGATGAAAACGAGATTGTCAAATGGCCCGGATCTACAGATACGCTGAGATATGGCTATAGACTTGGGATTTACCATGATATGAGCATGAAAGAGGCATTTAAGGTCTCCGCGGGGTGGGTTTATGTTGAACTGGCTAAAAAAATTGGAAAAGAAAGCTATAAGAGATATCTGACCGAAATCGGTTATGGTAACTCAGACCTCTCGATTGACGACCCTGACTTCTGGAATTTCGGTAACTTTGCGATTTCGCCGGCAAATCAGATAAAGGTATTAATCGGGGTCTACGAAGAAACCTTACCGTTCAAAAAAGAATCCTTCAAGATCCTAAAAGATATGATGATTGTCGAGCAGGGCGATAGCTACACCTTACGAGCTAAAACCGGCTGGACGAGAGACGGCGGCATGGATACCGGCTGGTGGGTTGGCTATGTTGAGAAGAAGGACAATGTGTACTTCTTTGCAACGCGGCTAATAAAACCCCGCGATGTTATCAATAAAAACTTTGGTAGCTGCCGCAAGCAAATTACCCGCACAATTTTGAGTCAAATGGGTGTGCTTAAATAAGCTATGGTTTAACCCGTTTGAGATCATATTTGTCCATCGCAGTGTTCCAACCACCGGTTACGATTTCAGCCGGTGGCTCTTCAAAACTTTTTAGCACGCCCAGGAATAATGAGTCTGATTTAAACTGAAAAATGTTAACCACTACGCTTCCGATGTGGTCGTTGGAATTATTTCGGGTGATGGTTGCATGCAGCTGTCTTTGCATGCCGGAGTCGATAAGTGTGAATACCGTCTCATACCAAAACTGATTATCTTTATTTTCTGAGGGTTGACGATAGGTTAGAGTATCATTGCTAATTGTAATGGTGCACGGTCCACCCGGGCCTTGTCCTTCCCAAACTCCCTGTAGACGATCCATATCTGACATTACCATTACCGGAACTTCCTTGGCCGGAGTCTCCACAGCCGGTGTATCTTTAGCCGGAGTTTCCTGACATGCGATAAAAAAAGCAGTACAGATGAAGGGCGATATAATCAGCAATAACCGATAGCTTATTTTGTGCATCATTTGTAAACCTGACTTTGAGTTGGGTTACTCTAATATCTTTGGATTTGTCTTTACTCTATAGACTCAGAATAGGTACTGATAGCATCGATTGCAATAGAAGAATTGGTAAGGTATCTAATTCACCTCCCACAATTGGGAGGTTTACTGTCTGTGCTATTTTCTCTTTGTTACAGTAGTTTTTAGAACGTTCTAAATTCCGGAAGCAGGCGTGATTCTAGCTCAACATATGTACTAAACAGAATACATTGACCACACTGAAGATGATTTCGGCAGTGGTGCCTTGAACCAGTTCTTGATTGGGTTTCCCGTCTAAACCCAGACTGAGTGACCGCCCAATTGCAAATCCAAGGAAAATAAGGACTGCGACAATAAATGATGTTAATCTAATTTCAGGAATGATCGTTCCAAGCAGAATAATGATTCCCCCCAAAACCAGGACCGCGCTTACCCCTCTTATCTCGTTTAACATATCGACATCGTCTTCCAGTTTAATACCGGAATTCTCCAAGTAGGTTTTTACAAAATATGCTTTTATAGGTGTAATCAATCGCATCATGCCGGCAAAAGACAACATGAGACCCGATAAAAAAAGGACGACAATTTTAAAGATTTCCATTTTTTCTCCTTTGAAAATATGAACATGAAATACTATCATTTGCATTTTTAGATAATTTATTTATCATCCTGTTTTTGAGATACTTCTAATCCTCGCAGAATGATTTCAATACCTGTTGCCAGGTCTTGTTCAAAATTTGTTCTTAGCTCTTTAAACTCTTCCATGTCATATATTTTTTTAAGCGCATAGTTTTCTGTAGAAGCCGCCCAGTAGTTGTTGGTCGCGGCAAAGCTAAGGTTTAGATATTTAAACGCTTCCCGGATGGTTAGCTTTGGATAAATTCGGCAGACCTCAACTGCAATTTCGTAGAGCCTGGTCATGGCTACTTTCTTAAAGTCAAGTAGCTGTTCGAATGAGCTATTTCTTTCGAGAGAGATAAAGAGAAGTGGTGTAAGGTCGAGAAATTGGGCATGAGCTTTCATTGACCTTACATAGGCGTTTGCAAACCGGTCGATCCTCACACCCTGATCAAGTTGTTGCAATTGTCCGAGACAATCATTAACCCACTTTTCAAATAGATCCGAAAAGATATTCAAAAATATTTCTTCCCTGGAGGAAAAGTAGCGATATAGGTTTGACTTGGTAAAACCGGCTTCAGCCGCAATTCCATTGAGGCTCACGTTCTCATACCCATCTCTTTTAAAAAGAGTGAATGCTGCAGCATATATGGCGTCTCTTCTTTCCCTCTTTTTATCATCTGTTCTTGCTCGCTGCCAATCCATGTGGCACTCCTAAGTGTCCAGTGGTCTCTTATTTTAAAATAAGAGACTTGTGGTCTCTTGTCAACAGTAAAAAATTATTTACAGATTTAAGGCGAATAATAAGACCGTTGAATCATCTCATAGATTTGGTGTATTAACCTAAATAAAACTATTCATCAATTAGGTTGTCGTTTATATTGAATTCAATTTGTGTTCATCAGTAGCGAGGTATGATGCAAAGCCTTACTGTAAAATTATCTCATGTTGATACGATGTTGAAGACGAGGGAAGCAAAAGTCTTAACCTGGGCTTTGGGTTCAAGACTGGTATTCTTTTCTATCTTTATCGTTTTGTTGATCCTGCACCTTTTGGATCTTATTAGTCCCGGGGTTGTTGCGCAGGATACAAACGATGCCCTTATAATGCTGGCAATTTTAGTTGTTGCAGTCATATTTATTTCGCTGGGGATGATATTTTCAAGGCGTGAACAGCATCTTTATACTATTGGTATTGCATCTATCCTGCTTGACCTGATAATCCTTGCCCTGCTTCCCTATGTGTGGTATCGGCTGGTCGATATGCCAGGTGATTCGCCTGCTTTCTTAATGAAAAACGAACTGATTACATATTCGATTGTTGTTATGATTATCAATAGCGTCTCGCTGCGGCCATTATATCCGTTACTGATGGGAATAGGTGCCATAGCCATACATGTTTTTATCATGTGGTGGGTCTTATCGGATCCCCAGATAGTTGTTACATCTAATTTTATGGAGCATTTTTATACACAGGCTGTTAATCCGGGGATCTTCTATAATCGCATTATTGTTTTGGCACTTGTGGCATGCTTTTTAACATTTTTGACATGGTTTTCCCGACAAACCATTGAAGATGCCATAGAGCTTGAGGTTCATAACTTTGAAATAAAAGAACAGCAGGCTCAACTTTTACACGATAGTAAAATGACGGCCATGAGTGGATTGGTTGCCGGTGTCGTTCACGAAGTAAACAATCCGCTTGGTGTTGTAAAAAGCAGCTTGGCTACATCTGAAAAGTGTGTTAACAGGCTTGAAGGTGAAATACAGAATGGTTCTGATAACCCGCGAGTTGATCGTCTGTTTCAGCTCATGAGAGATAATAGTAGCCTCGCGAACCAGGGTGTAGAAAGAATTTCCGGCCTGGTATACTCTTTGAAGGGATTTTCGAGATTAGACGAAGCGGAGTCGCAAATCACTGATCTGCGAAAAGATCTGGATACCGTTCTGACCCTGGTGGATCAGGGGATAAAGGGAGATGTTGAGATTCTTCGGGAATATGACTCCATTCCGGGTATAGAATGTAAACCACGCGAGATTAACCAGGTCTTTATGACCATTATTCTGAATGCTTTTGAGGCAATGAATGGAACCGGCACACTGTCAATTAAGGGAGAGGTTGCCAGGGAGCGTATGCTTATTGAAATTGCAGACTCCGGACCGGGTATACCGGAAAACGTGATGTCCGGTTTATTTGAAATCGGAATTTCGTCAAATAAAGGCCGGATGTCGATGGGGCTTGGATTGCCCCTGGCATATAAGATTATTAAGGAACATGGTGGGGAGTTGACCGTTGAGAGCCAGCCTGATGATGGCACTACATTTACGATCTCTCTGCCCATTTAATACGCATCGTTTTCTCCGCCTATATGACAAATAATTTTATGCATGTACTTAGCTTGTTTTAATGCCGAGGCTTATATTTATTGAACTAATAAACCATGGGCCTCAAGTGACTGACAAGACCAAGACATTCTACGAGCAGGAAGTAGAGCGAATTACCGAAAATCACTACTTCCAGCGGCACCTCTATATACAAGTGAGACAGTCCAAAGCGTTTATGGAGAAATATCATTCAGAGAATATTAATTTGCAGGAAATAGCTGCAGCCGCCTCCATGTCCCGCTTTCACTTCATCAGAATATTTCAACAGGTTTATGGATTGACTCCCCGTCAGTTTTTAAGAGATCTGCGTATTACCAAAGCAAAAGAGTTGCTCAAAAAAGGATTATCCGTTACACAAACCTGTTTTGAAGTCGGGTATGAATCTGTGTCAACGTTTTCGAGTGCTTTTAAACGCGGTACCGGTTATTCACCTAAAAAGTATCAGATGATGAACAATAGCAATCCGGAAGAAGATTATTGAGAGAGACTTTAGCATCTTGTATTGAGTTTAAAACAGAAATAACAGGGAGTATAGGAAATGATTAGAATACACGCAACGAGCGTTATGGTAGACGATCAGGACAAAGCCCTGAAGTTCTATACAGATGTGTTGGGTTTTGTCAAAAAAACAGAGATTCCCATGGGCGAGCATAAATGGCTTACCGTTGTTTCTCCGGTGGAGCTGAGCGGTGTAGAGTTGTTGCTGGAGCCCATGGGTTTTGAACCTGCTATAGTGTTTCAAAAGGCGCTGAAGGATGCCGGTATTCCGTGGACGGCATTTGCAGTCGATGATCTAAAGAAAGAATACAACCGGCTAAAGGAACTCGGTGTTCAATTCTCCATGGAGCCCAAAGAGGTTGGACCGGTAATGATTGCTGTTTTGGATGATACCTGCGGAAATAATATTCAGCTGCAGCAGATGCTGTGATGATGAAAAAACAGAGGTTCTTATGAGACAAAGACGTTATATCTGGAGTGTTATCCTGTTTGCCTGTCTGCTGGCTATGGCATGCAACAACCAGCCTGCAAATGAGTCAGCAATGGAAATAGAATCCACAAAGGAGCATGAAATGCAAGTACATTATGTTGAGATTGTAACGAGTGACGTGGCTAACACGTGCGCAGCTCTGGAAAAGGTCCACGGTCTGAAGTTTGGTGATGAGGTTGCAGATTTAGGCAATGCACGTGTTTCCAAAGCAACAAACGGGAGTTCTGTTGGAGTGCGAGCACCATTAGCTGATCATGAAACCCCAATTGTTCGGACGTATTACGCAGTCGATGATATATCTAAGACAGTGAGCGATGCCGAAGCAGCCGGGGCTATTGTCGCTTATCCCCCAACCAAACAGGGCGATACCGGAACATGGGCTATTTACATCCTTCATGGCATCCAGTATGGGTTGTGGCAAGGGCAATAGTAGTGAGGGTGGGGGAGCGCGTGACGGGGTGACAAGGAGTAAAAGCCAAAGACTCTTTAAAGCTTTTCATTCTAAATCTAATTCATCCTGTCCATCCATGTTGCAAATCCATTTTATCTAATTCACCCTGCCCATCCATGTTGCAAATCCATTTTATCGTATTCATCCATGTTAATATCCAATGAATCTTTGTAAATAAAAAGGCGATCGCGCTTTTGCACGATCGCCTAACTCTAATCAGTGGTTACCCAATATGCGTCTACCATAAAATTGCGACCGCCATATCCGTCTCTCATGTCCATCAGCCGGGGAGAAATGAAGTTAATATTCGACTCACTACTTAGGTTGCAGCGAGGAGATCTTTGCAGAACACCTTCTTTCACCTGCGCTTTGAATGACTTTACAACCTTATCCTTTGATTTAACGACAAGTTTGTATTCGCCATCTTTTTCACAAAGCATCGATTTTGTAAAGCTGGTTTCTCCAGAGCTTGTCTTTTGCTTAAATGGTACTCGCAAGAATCGCCACTTGGTTCCGCTTACAGATATTTTCTTGGCACTAATAGCGATCTCTTTACCATTACGCATCAGATGCACGCTACAGCTTGCAGAACTTGTACCCTCCGGAAGTTCACGATTATTGCTCCACCAGTAAAACAGTAGCGGAGAATCCGGCTTATCGACATTGTCGCCCAGGAACCCGAGTGTGCTCCAGGGGCCCTCACGCGTGAAGTTTTTCCGGGGATTAAATGGGTCTCCGCTACTCTCCATATTCATGGTAAATGGCACTGAAGTGGCCGCCTCTCCGCCTACATTAATTGTCATAATGTAATCTCCAGGCTCTTCCAAACGAACTGTTCCGGGATGGCCGCTGGGGGCTCGCAGGCCGGCAAAGGCCGGATACCCATTCCAGCGCTCAATTCGCATCGGAAGACTAACTACTACATCGCCATTTGTTTTACTGATAACGAACTCCACAGGCTTATCATCAGCTGGTGGAAAGACGAGCTGCAGCTTGTCTACCATAAAACTGCCGTTTTGATTATAGAATCCAATACCCAGTAGCGAAGCATATTCAGCCGCTGGCGGATATGTTTGTGCCATAATACTCTGATTAGATACAAGTATCCATCCCAGAAAAAATATTCTGATGCATACCTTGAACAGTCTCATATATTTTCCCCCATAAGTCGAAGGTGCCGCCTAATAGGTCAGCCCTTTGTAGATGTGATAAACTCGTCAGACAAAAGATCTGACTTTGATTTTTGTAGAGATGCTTCGCGTAGATGTTTAGCTTATAGCTCTTTCAATTAGTTGAAAGCCCAAAAATTCTGAGCCGCTTAAAACGTGGCTTTTAATCCTAGCGAAGAGAGCATTCGTGTGCTTATTCAACTATATTTGAAACGTTGAGGTGGTTTTCAAAAAAGTAGCAAATACCGGTAAAATATGCAAAAAATGTTAAAGTTTGGGGCGATCGGGTGACGGAGCGACAAGGAGCCAAAGCTTCAATCCGTAATTCGCATCAAAGATTAACCTATTCAAATAAAATGGATTTGAATATGAATTTGGAAGGTTGATAACAGTTTGATAATTTGAAGAAAACCATACATGGCTTATGATGTTGAACCCCAATGAATGCTTATTTGCTCTTCCGATTAAATATTAAGTTCGTCCCGGAAGATTTAAAGTATTACATCCTTAATGAAAGGATTTCCCATGCTCCGGCTTCTGATTCTATGTAGTTTCGCGCTGTCTCTTTTTGGAAATTCCCTGTTGGCCCAGAAAAAAAAGGATTCCAAACAGCAAGGGAAATGGACTGAAAGCACGTTTCAGGGCTTGAAGTTTCGATCGGTTGGACCGGCTTTAACTTCCGGTCGAATTGGCGACATCGCCGTTCACCCCGAAAAACGTCATGTGTATTATGTGGCAGTGGCATCGGGTGGAGTTTGGAAAACCATCAATAATGGAACCACATGGCAACCCATTTTTGATACCCAGGGATCTTATTCCATCGGATGTATCACCCTGGATCCAAATAATCCCTTTGTGGTTTGGGTGGGAAGTGGAGAGAACAACAGCCAGCGAAGCGTTTCTTATGGCGATGGGGTTTACAAGTCTATAGACGGGGGAAAAAACTGGAAAAACATGGGACTGAAAAACTCGGAACATATCGCCAAGATTATTGTCGACCCCCGAAACTCCAATGTTGTTTTTGTCGCTGCTCAGGGCCCTCTCTGGAATGATGGAGGCGATCGCGGGCTTTTTAAGTCGGCGGATGGCGGTGAGTCCTGGAAAAAGGTTCTGAATATCAGTCCTCAAACCGGGGTTACTGATGTGGTTTACGATCCGCGCAATCCGGACGTGATGGTTGCTTCAACTTATCAGCGCAGACGACGGGTATGGACGCTGATAAACGGAGGACCGGAATCGGCAATTTACAAATCTACCGACGGCGGTGAATCCTGGCGGAAAGTCAAAACCGGACTTCCCACAGTCGATATGGGACGAATCGGCTTGGCGATTTCACCGGCAAATCCGGATGTGCTGTATTCCATTATCGAAGCAGCCGACGGCAAGGGAGGTTTTTTTAAATCTACCGATCGCGGTGAATCCTGGACAAAGATGAACAAATATGTTAGCGGTAGTCCGCAATACTATCAGGAACTGGTACCGGATCCCAAGGATGAAAACCGGGTGTATTCACTGGATACCTGGCTGCATGTGACAGCAGATGGTGGAAAGACCATAAAGAAGGTGGGCGGAAAATTCAGGCATGTGGATGATCATGCATTGTGGATTGACCCTGAAGATCCGGAGTATTTGCTGGTCGGTTGCGACGGTGGCGTATACGAAAGCTTTGACCGAGGGGCAACCTGGCATTTTAAAGCGAACTTACCCATTACCCAGTTTTATCGTGTTGCGGTTGATAACGACGAGCCGTACTACAATATATATGGGGGAACTCAAGATAACTTCACGCTGGGCGGTCCATCACAGACCACCAATATCCAGGGCATTACCAACCGGGACTGGTTTGTAACGCTGGGGGGCGATGGATTTGAGCCGGCAATTGATCCGACGGATCCCAATATCATTTATTCTCAATACCAATATGGTGGATTAGTTCGATTTGATAAAAAAAGTGGTGAAACGTTGTTTATTCGCCCGCAGGCTGGCAAGGGAGAAGCACCTCTGCGCTGGAACTGGGATTCTGCTTTGTTGATTAGCCCGCACAATCATAAGCGCATCTTTTTTGCCGCGCAGAAAGTTTTTCGTAGTGATGACCGCGGCGCTTCATGGACGACGATTAGCCCGGATTTAACGCGTGATCTCGATCGTAATCAGCTGGAAGTGATGGGCAAAATTCAGTCGGTTGATGCCGTTGCTAAAAATAAATCGACCTCATTCTATGGAACCATCGTGTCTCTGGATGAATCCCCTCTTAAGGAAGGCTTAATGTATTCCGGTAGTGACGATGGTTTGATTCAGGTAACGGAAGATGGTGGTAAAAACTGGCGACGAATCGATCGCTTTCCCGGCATCAAGGGGATGCCCTATATCAGTGACGTTTTGGCATCCCGACATCAAGAGAATGTGGCTTATGCTGCATTGGATGCCCATAAAGATGGTGATTTCAAACCGTATATTTTGAAGAGCAATAATCGCGGGGCTTCCTGGACTTCTATTAGTGGAAACCTGCCGAAAAGAGGAACTGTTTACAGCATCGTAGAGGATCATGAAAATCCCAATCTGCTGTTTGCCGGTACGGAATTCGGCGTGTTTTTTACAGTTGATAGTGGCAAGCGTTGGGTTCAGCTAAAAGGGGGAATTCCGGTGATTGCCGTTCGGGACCTCGACATTCAGCGACGGGAAGACGATCTGGTGGCTGGAACCTTTGGGCGAGGATTTTATGTGCTGGATGATTACTCCATGTTGCGAACACTTACCCCCGGTTCTTTGGAGAAGGACGCGCAGCTATTTGCCGTTAAAGATGCGCTCGCTTATATGCCGGATGCCCCGCTCGGCTTACCTGATAAATCGTTTCAGGGTGATTCCTATTATACCGCACCCAATCCCCCATTTGGTGCTGTTTTTACCTACTATCTTCGCGATGGGCTAAAAAGTTTAAAGCAAAATCGCCAGGCGCGAGAGAAGAATAGCGCTGGCGCGCAATACCCTGGTTGGGATGAATTGAGAGCGGAAGATCGGGAGCAAAAACCCGAAATTATTTTGACTGTAAAAGACAAAGCTGGCAATATTGTTCGCACAATTAGCGGACCCGTTAAAGCGGGTTTTCATCGGGTTGCCTGGGATCTGCGCTATCCGGCATTAAACCCGACTGATTTAACGCCACCCTCGGATGATAACCCCTTTCGTAGCAAGCCATCCGGTCCTTTGGCAGTTCCGGGAAAATATCAGATTGAACTGAAGAAGCGGGTTAACGGTCAGGAAACCCCATTGGCCGAAGCTAAACAGTTTACAGTAAACTCACTGGGGTTGGCAAGCTTGCCGGCAGCGGATAAAGCAACGTTGCTGGCTTTTCAGCAAAAAACGGCGCGATTACAGCGGGCCGTTTTGGGCGCCAACACGCTGGTTGGTGATGCTTCCAGTCGCCTGGCTCATATTAGAAAGGCCATACAATATACCAATTCACGTGGAGGTGATTGGATCTCCCGAACGGAGAAGATGGTTAACGATCTGAAGGATATTCAGCGTTTACTGCAAGGAGATCGTACCATTTCCCGGCGGAGTGAACCGGCACCAATGTCTATTACCCGGCGCATGGGTGAAATTATTCAGGCACAGTGGGCATCTTCATCGGCTCCGACCCAAACGAGTGAAACGGCTTACGACCTTGCAGCGGATGAATTTGCATCCGTATTACCGCAGCTGAAGAAGCTGATTACAGTGGATCTGAAAAAGCTGGAAGACGAATTGGAAATTGCCGGTGCGCCATTTACTCCGGGTAGATTTCCGGTCTGGGAGAAGGAGTAAAACTTTAGGAGCGGGCGACAAGACGAGCAAGTGAAGGGGAGACGGGTGACAAGTAGACTAGGAGCAAAAGACAACGTTTCTTTTATGCATTTCTATCCACGTCAGGATCGAGCAATCTTAGTAAATAAAAAAAGGCTGCAAGTTTTTTTAGCCCTTTGAGTTGTGACTCACCCCTCGGGTTTCGCTGACGCTCAATGGTAGAACCCAACCCTGCTTTTTTTTGAACGGGACATGGATTTTCAGCCCTGCTTGGGAGATGCGAGCCAGGTTTAGGTTCTTAACGTAACAATCAATTGTTATTGATGATGCTTAGCTGAGAGGAGGTAGAGGATATTTGAGGGCATTTTAGGACACTTGAGAGCACTTAAAAGCCCAAATGCTTAAGTATTCCGCAGAGTGTGTTGACTTATTGTGGAATTTTATGCCGAGGGATAAACCTCCTCCCCCCAGCATAAATATCTTTTCAAAAAATATAAGGTGATTTCGAACGGTTGGTTTTTTTCATCCTCAAGGTTTAAACCCTATAAAGGTAGGTAAACCGCCACTTAAACAAGCTAGATATCAGTCGCTTTTAGACCACCACCTAATAATTTACGTGTAGCTTTTGTAAATTTCTGCATAATTATCCTTATTTACCGTTTTCCCTGTTTCTGTGTAATACTTCATGCCAAAAAGATGTTTAAGCAGAGATTTACCCAGTTGACCTCTCATCAAATATATCATAAAGCCAGGAGAGGTTGAAGCAAAAGAAGTCATCTTTACTTCGGTCTTTTCATTTCCAATTGAAGATATTTCATAGGTAGCAGACATTTCTTTTAAAAATGGTAAATTATGCTCTGTAACTACTACGGTAAAGCTATCATTTCCATTTACCTCAGTTATCTTTTCTTCTAGAAATAACTTTTCATCAAACTTACAATGTCTCACACAATTTAATTCTCCTTTTGAAGCGCTGTGCATATAGTTAGATGCTATCATGGTCGGATTGTGTATATGGATATCCCCATATTGATTAAATAAAACCTCCCACGTTTTTTCTTTAGAAGCATTGATTACTTCTCTAAATTCCGATTTGTTCATTGCCATAATTTTCCTTTCTGATTGAAATTAAAAATACAAATTACTTTCATTAAGGAACTATAAACAGGAGATATTTTCACATTTGAAGCTTTGGGTCATATGGACGCCTCAAGGAACTTGGTCTTGCCCTTCGACTACAACCGGGTGGACACTCGCGCATATATGACGATTTTCATCTCTTTGTCCCCGGGGCAAAAACTCCTGAAGAGTTAGGCTCTCATTTTCATGGCATTTACCGAACCTATTTTTCTATAAATAACCTATGATGTGAATTACATGTTGAACTTATGTCACAATTTGAAACGAAAATGTCGTGCTGAGCGGAGTCGAAGTGCACATTTTCGTGAATTATGCCCTTGAAATTACTTTTCTTCGCGCCTCGGCTCCGCTCGGCGTGACAAGAATGTAATTATAGCTCTCAACCCGTAATTCGCATTTATGGGCAAAAAGTAGTGCTATTACCCACGCGTTCATTTACATGTGAAACTTCGTGATATCCTTTATTTCAATAACACCAGCTTTTTGCTCAGTGAAATTCCATCAACCTCCAGGCGATAGAGATAAACACCAGCAGCTGTTTGACCGGCAATCCAATCTGCTGAATGTGATCCTGCAGGAAGGCTCTCATCGACCAGGCTGGCGACTTTTTCTCCGGCGATATTGAAGATCGTCAGTCGCACATGGCTGCTGCCGGAAATGCTGAATTCGATAGTGGTTTTGGGATTGAAGGGGTTCGGATAGTTTTGAGAGAGCTGGAATGCTGCCGGGAAAGCGTCAGTAGGATCATTAATTCCAGAGACCGTGATCAGCCCATTGATGTCATATCGAGATAAAAATGTCCATATCTCCGCTGAGGCATCGATATCACGGTTGAGATTCCCGGACTGATTGTTAACAGCTGAACCGGGCCATTGGTGTCCACCGCCAGTGACTTTAAAGTGCTCTGTGTTAATGTCGTTATCACCACCATTATAGACAATATGTTCAACCGTGCTACCGTCTGAAGGATCGATGTCGGGAATCTGCGTCGTAACGGGGGTCGGAGTATTATTATTGTAAACAACCCAGTATTGAAGTGCATCAACAATGGATCTTGACCAGTTGGCACCGTTATAGGGAACGATATTGTCGGTGGTTCCATGTATCTGTAGCACCGGGGTAGGATGCTCAGGGCTACAATTATTATAGGTCTGCGGGGTCATCGACCCGCCAACCGATGCGATCGCTGCAATTCTTTCACCGATTTGACATGCCAGAAGAAAACTCAAATAGCCACCATTGGAGAACCCGGTGCTATAAACTCTCAGTGGATCGATGCTGTATTCAGCGGAAATCGAATCAATCAGTGCGTCGCTAAATCCGATGTCATCAGCGGTGCTGCCTATAGTAAAGCCACCAACATTCCAATGTGTATTGCCATTGAATATCGTGCCCTGCGGATAGGCTAGAATAAATCCGGCTGTATCGGCAATGCTTCGAAAATCACCCTGAAGCATATAGCCGTTGTTGGTCTGTCCAAGACCATGGTAGCTCAGCACCAGCGGAACAGGTGAACCCGCAACATAGCTGGCCGGAATATAGAGAATATAGGTTCGCTGTATGTTGTCGTGGGTGATTGAAGAGTTTATCGTTTGCTGTGCCAAAGCGGTAAATGACACTAGCAGGCTGTACAGAATTACTCTGGTAATTATGCAGAATGGTTGCGTTTTCTTCATATGCATTTCCCCGGCTGGTTAAGATAGGTGAAGGAGAATGATTTCTCCAGTTGCATCTGACTCAGATTTGTGGTGATTTAGTGGTTGTAAGTCTTGAACGGGTAATCAGATCAGATGTTCCGCTACACCGGTTACCGGTATATTACATTAGACTGAAAAGGCCTGATTGAGAAACCCTCAATCAGGCCTAAGCTTTTGTTTTATTCCTTGGTGGCACCAAAATCCTACTTTTAAAACACCCTTTCAATAAACCAGAATATGCCAACCAGGGCAATCATTAGTGACGCTGGAATTTGTATCCGCTGGCGATACCAGCTTTTGTGTCTAATAAACCACACTAATGCCGCAGCAATAAGTAATACCAGCAGCTGACCCAGCTCCACACCGATATTAAACGCCAATAATGAAGGCACAAAACTGCCTTTAGGTAATCCATATGCACTTAACACAGCGGCAAAACCCAGGCCGTGTAGTAAGCCGAAGCCAAATACGATGAAAGGGCGCCACTTGTTCGTTTGTTCAAACACACAATTTTCGACAGCTATCCAGACGATGGAAAGAGCAATAAGAGGTTCTACTATATCGGCTGGAATCTGTATAAAACCTAATGCAGCAAGTGCTAATGTGATGGTGTGAGCAAGCGTAAAAGCGGTTACCTGCCAGAGTAGCGATCTTAAAATAAGGCTGGAAAAAAATAGCCCTAATACAAAGAGAATATGATCCAGGCCTTTGGGGATTATATGTTCTATACCTGCCCGAATAAATAGCAAAAACTTTTCTTGCCAGGGCATGGCCGCCAGTTGACGCGTTCGCTGACGTTTTAAGGCTGCTTTGTATTCAGCAGCCATTTGCTGATCTTCGAAGGTGAGTTGTCCCTGTTCGATTTCCAGAATAACAAGTTCGTCTTCTGTGTGAGAGAAAACTGTAAAACTTGAACATAAGACAATGCAAAAAAGAAGTGTTTTAAGTAGCCTCATAAGCGTAGCGGGTACTATTACTAATGTGGGTCATGGGTTGAAAGAAAGTATGCTAATCTTGACTCTTGCCCTCCCCTTCGGCTGCGCTCAGGGAGCGGGCACTTACGTTCCCCGAGCGTAGCCGAGGGGAAAAGCTGCGAATTTCAGTATTAATCAGGATTATTTCTTTCAACTCAAAATTCGTATTAAAAACAAAAAGCGGTTCGGATTTCCGAGCCGCTTTTTGAATACGTTTGAGCCGGGTTAGTCAGTTGAACCGTCCAACCCTCTCACTTTCAGAAGGGCATCTATTTTAGGCTGACGTCCGCGGAATTTTTTATAAAGTTCCATTGCTTCTTCAGTTGAGCCCTTTTCGTAAACATGCGTTCTCAGCTTTGCAGCAAGGCCCTGATCGAAAACATCTCCTGCTTCTTTAAATGCTTCAAAACCGTCTGAGTCAAGTACAGCGGAGTGAACATAACTATAGTATCCGGAAGAGTATCCGCCCGCAAAGATATGTGCAAAGTAGCTGGTGCGATAGCGAGGTGCTATTTCCTTAATTAAGCCAATTTTAGCCAGTGACGCTTCTTCAAAAGTATCTGCATCTTTAACAGCCTCTTCGGCCGTAATAGTGTGCCAATCCATGTCCAGTAAAGATGCTGCCAGATATTCAGTATTCGCAAAACCCTGATTGAACTTAGAGGCCTTCAATAACTTTCCGATTAAATTGTCAGGAATAACTTCACCTGTTTGATAGTGAGTGGCGAAGGATTTCAGGATTTCGGGCTCGCTTGCCCAGTGTTCCAGAATTTGCGCAGGGAACTCGGTAAAATCACGAGGGCCGGATGTGCCCGACATGCTGCCGTAGGTAACATTGGTTAAAATTCCGTGCATGGCGTGGCCAAATTCATGAAATAAGGTCGTGACGTTTTCAAAACTGAGTAGTGATGGAGCATCACCGACAGGAGCCGGGAAATTACACACGTTCACAACAACGGGGCGTTCTCTGCCATCAAGATTTGATTGCCCTTTAAAACTACTCATCCATGCTCCACCACGTTTGTTTGAACGAGTGAAGTAATCACCGATGAAAATTCCCAGGTGACTGCCATCTTTGTCTTTTACTTCCCAAACACGTGCATCCGGATGATAAACCTTGATATCGAATAGCTCTGTAAAAGTTAAGCCCCATAATTTATTTGTCGTTTCAAATACGCCCTTAAGAACGTTGTCGAGTGATAAATACGGCTTAAGTGCGGCTTCATCTAAATCATATTTAGCCTTACGAACTTTCTCTGAGTACTGCCACCAGTCCCAGGCTGCTATTTTGAAATCGTGACCTTCTTTATCAACAACGGCCTGCATATCGGCAACTTCTACTTTAGCTCTTTCGAGTGCAGGTTTCCATAACTGCATTAATAAATCATAAACTTCTGCAGGGGTTTTTAGCATACGCTCTTCCAGCATGAAATGTGCGTGTGTTTCGTAACCCATTAATTGAGCACGTTCCGCACGCAGCTTTGCTATTTTCGCAGCGACCTCTTTATTATCTGTTTCGTTATCGTTATCACCACGCTGCACGTATGATTTGTAAAGCTTCTCACGCAGGTCACGTCGGGAGGATTGCGTCAGGAAAGGGTACATGCTGGTACGATGCGGCGTAAATACATACTTATCTTTATATTTTGCCTTTTCTTCGTCAGATTCAGCTTTCTCCATTTTTTGCGCTGCTGTTTCTGCTGCTGCTGCGATAATACCATCGGACAGGCCGCCTAAGTCAGCTTTGTCTAAAATTAGTTCAAAGCCATTGGTTTCGGCCAATAGATTCTGACCGAATGCGGTTGTTAGCTCGGAAATTTTAGAGTTGATTTCAGTAATTTGAGCTTTTTGCTCTTTATTCAGCAGTGCACCACTGCGAACAAATGATTTCCGTGTATCGTCTAAATATTTACGTTGCTCGTTGCTCAGATCAAGGTTCTCACGTGCCTGCCAAACCGCTTCAACGCGCTTAAACAGCTCTTCATTCAACGTTATTTTGTCGTAGTGAGCGGAAAGCAGCGGGCTTAATTCGCGTTGTAATTCTTGAATCTTGGGATTGGTATTTGAACTTGCCAAGTTGCCGAATACGCGCTGCACTTTAGTAAGTAACTTTCCAGATCTTTCCAATTCTTCAAGAGTATTGGCAAACGTAGGCGCTTCAGAGCTCTTCACGATGGCATCAATCTCAGCAAGGTTTTCTTCCATGCCTTTTTCAAACGCCGGCATGTAATGTTCATCCTTGACCAGATTAAAAGGCGGCACTCCAAAAGGTGTATCCCATTCCTGCTCAAATGGGTTGCCTGATGTTTGCATTTCAGTTCCATCTGGTGACGTTTGACAAGCACTAAAAAGCGCTATTGCAATAATAAAAAGGAGTTTTTTCATTCTTGGTAGACCTTCTTCTTACTTAAGTAACGGTTTTTATAGATAACGGAAATTTGCGATAATTGTTCGTAAAATTCTTTGCTTACTTTTATGCTAATATGCCAGTTTTTTACTTTTTTCGATATTAACCGGCATTTTAAGCGGGTAGTAGCAATGAGCAAATATTTACATCTTACATAAATTCTTTTTTATCAACAAATAAAACTGGAATAAGGTCTGATTTTATTTATGACTGTAAGGGTGAAAAGCTCCAGCCGTCTGTGAAGTCTACTGAAATTGCCTACGATTGTTGATGCAACTTTTCACGAGCGGACCCTTCCTTTGCTTCGCTTAGGGAGCGGGTGAAGGGGTGAACGGGAGAGCGGGTGACAAGGAGCAAAAGAAAAAGACTCCTTATATGCTTTACATTTCAAATCCAATTCATCGTTTCCATCCATGTCAGAACCGGGTTAATCCCTGTAAATAAAAAAGGCGCTTTTGCATGATCGCCTGGGTTTTTAGTGCTGCCTCACTTTTAGAAGCGGGAGAACTCCTCGCCATTCCCTGTTCTTCGATGTTCCAGGATTAGTTGTCGTTGCTCTCCTAATCTTCTTTTCCCGTCTGCGCCTGCTTTATATCGTTTTCATCTCCTGTATTAATCTGGGTGTTGTCGACATTGCCTCCAATGTTCACATTACGTGTGGTTTGGTACCTGGGAGCAGTTCCGGCTTCAACATACTTATCCAATTGCTCCTGGAGAAACTCGCTCTTATCCTTGGCGCGTCGTAGCTCCTCTTGATCTATTGGCGGTAATCTTAGCCCGGTTAGTAGCTGATCGGCATATACATTATCAAAACTTTCATCACACTGCAATTCCAGCCGATTTTTACGCATGCGTTTAACCAGATTACTAAATTTAAAAAAGTGGGGTGTATCTGACGCCGTACATTCGAGGCAGTTGCAGGGTATCATCTTCTCATATTTAAGACCATGAAAAGACTCATTAATTTCATCGAGGGCGTCTACGACAATAGCCCGGAACTCAATGATGCCGGAACCAGAGAAGCGAAGAAAAATTTTGCGATCCTGAATGCTTTCGGTGATCAGTAATGACGTATCTTCATATTGCATGACGGCACCGGTTTTCCATACCCAGTCGTGATTATTAATATGCTTATACTTCTCTACAATGAACTGCCAGAGAATTCCTTTAGGCATAAAGTGATCGTAGTGAAATTCCATGTAGCTGTTACCTTCCTTGTTCCACCCATAGTCAGGCGTGTCTGATGGCAGAAGTTGGGGGGCAACCAGTTGACCGGTGGTTTTTATCTCATAAACCAAGTGGAATCGCTTCATCAATTCGATGAGCACATCATGTAGGTTTTCGTATTCCGGCTCGCGCCATAAAGCAGCGCAGTTATAACGCGTGAAGCGCCCTTGCTTTGCTTTCATCTCTTCATCATCAAAAACGCGATAAGCAGCGTTTGTGGCCCAGAAAGGCTTGAGAATCACACGTTCCCTAAGAAGGGGGACATCATCAAAATTTAGAATAATGCCGAGATCATGGAAGTAGCCGAGTAAGGTATCGATATCCTCAACCTTGGTGATCTCCGCATCCCGGCAGAGTTGATAAAACTCTTTGCGGAAGATGCAGTTGCGATCATCCTTCTCCAGCTTTTCACGAACAGCGATCCATCCTTTAGGCACTCGATCACCGATATGGGGAAGAGCCGCAGCTTCACTCTCCATAAGCTGAATTAATGCCCTGATCTCCTTAAGACGTTTTTGCCGTAATCCCGCATCTTTCTCTTCTGCGGTCTTAAAATTTACCGAGAGGATTCTTTTAATGCTCTCGGCATAGCGCCCCTTCAACTCCGCTTTATTGACCGTGCGTTGAATATTGCCTTTCTCATTAAGCACAATGATTAACGGGCTCTCACCGGCGAACAGCTCGATAATATTTAGCCAGTAATTGAAGTCGGTATCATCCTTACGGTTATCTGCTACCAGCACATAGAGAGAGCGTTTGGAGAGAAAGAAACGGTGAGTCGCATGGTAGATCTCCTGTCCGCCAAAGTCCCACACATTGAGCTGAAAGTCTTCTTCGCTGTCATCCGTTTTATTCGAGGTAGTAAAATGGTGCTGATGAATACTGACCCCTTTGGTGCGGTCATCTACATGAGGCAATAAACAGTCCGGATCTGGAATCTTATGTGCCAGGGTTGTTTTACCGGCCTCGCCCTCACCGACGATCAGCATTTTGGCCTCATAGAGATTATCATACCCCTGTGCCTCAACCTGCGCAAAGTAATTGCGAATGGCCTCTTTGCCTTGAGAGATGATCTCCTGCGGTGGAGACTGGAGAGGATTATTGTGCAGGCTTAAGTACCCACTTAAGCTAAAGATTGAATCAATACCCACATGCATTGCCGAATTGGTAATCCATTCCGGCAATGCTGCGATTTGGTTCTCTCCCAAATTCAGAGTTTGTAAAAAACGCAGCTCCGGTACGCTTGATATTTCGCTGATTTTATTCGAGCTAAGGTAGAGCGTTTGCAG
>JBOEGD010000027.1:0-198623 GCA_050633245.1 Calditrichia bacterium
AATAACGGCAAATTAATAACGGCAAATTAAAAACATTAAATTGACACATTGCCTTATTGCCTTATTGCCTTATTGCCTTATTGCCTTATTGCCTTTTCACGTTTCACTTTTTTGAACACAGAGACCAATGAGCAGGTGAGCAGGATAATCGGAGACTAACAACATTGCCTCAGTGCCTATTCACTTTTCACTTTTTTGAACACAATACTGGAATAAGATGAGACTCACAGACGATCAAATACAAGACCATCTCAATCAAAATGACGGTTGGGAACGGCGCGAACAGCTAATCTCACGCATGTTCACATTCGAGAACTTCGTGGAGGCAATGGCATTCGTAAATAAGGTTGCTGATGCATCAGAAGAGCTCGACCATCACCCCGATATTATGATATCTTACAACAAAGTGCAAATATCGGTCTATACGCACTCTGAAGGGGGCATAACAAAGCTGGACTTTGCCCTTGCAACAGCAATTAACTCCTTCTAACAGCTCACTGTACCGCTAAAAGTGTCTCGCGAATCACCTTGGAGGCCAGTGCGGTTGAAGCACCGGTTGAATCTATTTGAGGCGCAAGCTCCACCACATCGCATGCCACAATATTTAGTCCGCTAACAGCCTTCAGAAATCGAATAAACTCCGGAAAAAATATTCCACCTGCTTCCGGTGTTCCCGTTCCGGGAATCAGAGAAGAATCGAAAACATCCAGGTCAATTGTCAGATAAACCGGCACAGAGCCAATTGCAGCGGATTGTTCAATAAATTCTGCCGTGTCAAATGGAAAGAAGTGCGTATTCTCTTTAGCAAACTGCCATTCCTCTCTTCCTGCGCTGCGAATGCCAACCTGATAAATGCGCTCACCACCTATCAAATCCATAATGCGACGAACCACTGTGCCATGCGATAACCGGTCACCAAACAGCACATCAATCATATCGGCATGCGCATCCAACTGAATCAGCTGTAGATCAGGGTAACGCTGCAATGCTGCCTCAAACAATGGCAACGTTATCAGATGTTCACCGCCGATAAAAAATGGCTTTTTCTCCATCTGCAGCAATTCTTCAGCTGCTTGGCGAATCAACACGAGTGCTTCTTCTTTATTTCCAAACGGCAAATCAATATCACCGGCATCATGAATTAAAAGATCACCAAGATCTCTATCCAAGTAGGGACTATAGCTTTCTAAGGAAAACAGCGTTTCCGACCGAACCGCATGAGGCGCAAAACGACTTCCGGCACGATAACTGGATGTTCCGTCATATCCTGCTCCTACCAGCACTGTTACTGCTTCTTCGAGGTTTGCAGCGCACTCCAGAAAGGTTGCCCCCTTAATCAGGTTACTCAACATTTTTCACCAGCTCTCTCACAAATGTCGGAAGCATAAAGGCTCCCCTGTGCAGTTCATCATTATAATAGTTCATTTTCAATTTGTCTGAAGAATAGCGCGTTGCCTGAAAGTCTTTAAAGGGTCGATATTGCTTGCTGGCAAAACCGAAAATCCAGTGTCCCGATGGATACGTTGGAATATGCGCCTGAAAAAAACCGACATGCGGGAAAAGCTCATGCAGCTTCTGTGATATTTTGCGCACCTCTTCCGGCTGCCAGGATGGTGACTCGCTCTGATTTACCAGAATTCCATCGTCCTTTAAAATAGCGAAACAGTCCTGATAAAATTCGCGTGTAAACAGCCCCTCCCCTACTGCGATCGGGTCCGTTGAATCAATTATAACAACGTCATATTTTCTATCCGATTCCTTTACATATGCGACGCCATCCTGAAACTCGCAGTTAACCCGTCCACTGTCAATAGCGGTTGTTAACGTCTGCATATGCGCACGGCATGCAGTTGTAACCATCTCGTCGATATCTACCAGGTCGATTGTCTTGACAATAGAATGCCGAGCGCATTCTCGTGCCGTCCCACCATCGCCACCACCGATAATCAGCACAGACTCCGGGTTGGGATGATTATAAAGAGGCACATGGGCAATCATTTCATGATAGACAAACTCATCACGTTCGGTTAACATAATTAAATCATCAATTAACAGGACCTTTCCAAAGCCTTCAGTATCTATAACGCTAACTTTTTGAAAGGGGCTCTGTTCATTAAACAAGACTGATTTTATCTCCATACTAAACCCGGATTTAGTGCCTTCGGTTAGTTCTGTGAAACGAATCCCCATATTTTATCCTCTCAATGAAGTCATTGTTTTCAGGCACTTCCTGTCGTAATCTGTCCAGTCGAGGTAATTTAGCCCATTCTCATCATTTTTTGTGCGCGAAAATCGTTTTATTTTTTGAAAAAATCAAGCAAGATTATAAATTTATCCACCTCATTTGGGATGAGCACAACATAGGTTGAAAGGCAGTAATGGCGAAAGCAACAAAATTTGGTACGTTTGGCGGTGTATTCACTCCGTCAATTCTTACCATTCTCGGTGTGATTATGTATCTGCGCTTGCCGTGGATCGTAGGCAATGCCGGCTTGTGGTGGACGCTTGGAATTATTATCGTTGCCCATATTATCTCTATTACTACCGGGCTAAGTGTTGCCTCAATCGCAACGGACAAAAAAGTTGAAGCCGGAGGCAATTATTATATCATTTCGCGAAGCCTTGGGTTGCCGATAGGCGGTACGCTGGGTATCGCACTATTCGTTGGATTTTCGTTCAGTGTCAGTCTATATATTATCGGCTTCACCGAAAGCTTTCTTGACTACTGGAATATGGACGTCAGTGCGCAGAACATCCGAGTTTATGGAACCATTGCGCTCGTCGGGGTTACTGCGATTACCCTGTTTAGCACTTCACTGGCAATCAAAATGCAGTACGTTATAATGCTGGCGATTGTCCTTTCACTCATTTCGATTGTATTCGGCAGCACCGACCTACAGCCTGCTTCGCCGGTCCTTTTTGCTGCAAAAGAGAGCGTACCGATAGCCGTGTTGTTCGGAATCTTCTTTCCGGCAGTAACCGGTTTCACTACGGGCGTTCAAATGTCCGGTGATCTTCAAGACCCCAAACGGTCTATTCCACTTGGCACCATGGCGGCAATTGCTGTAGGATTCGTAGTTTACATCGCTTTGGCAATCTTTCTATCGTTTCGTATCTCGGCTGATGCTCTGGCAAACGATAGCGGTGTTCTGAATAAAATTTCCTTCTTTGCACCACTGCTGGCTGCCGGCATCTGGGGCGCTACAATCTCCTCTGCAATGGGTAGCATTCTCGGTGCACCACGCATTCTGCAGGCCACTTCCAAAGATCGTATAACACCACAATTCTTTGCGAAAGGCTACGGTCCGGGAAACGATCCCCGGAATGCCCTGATCCTCACCTTTCTAATTGCGGAAATTGGTATTCTGGTTGGTGAGCTAAACCTGATCGCACGCATCATCTCCATTTTTTTTATTACCACTTATGGCTTCATCAATCTGGTATCGGCTCTTGAGACCTGGGCGGGGCCGGATTTTCGACCATCGTTTAAAATTCCCAGCTGGATCGGCATACTGGGAGCAGCATTTTGTTTCTTTGTCATGTTCGAACTAGACCCGCTTGCGCTGGTTGGGGCCACAATTTTACTGGGATTTTTATACGCCTATCTGAAACGCAAAGAGCTAACGCTGGAAAGTGGCGATACCTGGGAGGGCATCTGGTCTTCCGTTGTTCGCAGCGGACTCATTTATCTGACGCATAATCGCAGCCATCGTCGCAACTGGAGACCAAACATCTTGCTTTTTAGCGGTGGTACAAGGGTGCGGCCGCATCTCATGGAGTTTGGCGAATGGATGGTCGATAAACGAGGCATTCTCACTAATTTTGATTTAATTGAAAATTCGCAGGCTGGAGAATTGTTTACAAAAAGCATTCAGCCTGAAGCACCGGTGACATCCGAAAAGGGAGTTTTTAGTCGTCAGCTTGAATGCAACAACATTTATGAGGGCATGGAAAACATTGCTCGTATTTATGGCTTTTCCGGCATAGACCCTAATACCATAATGATGGGTTGGGCTCGCAACAGCGCCAATCCTCAACGCTTTACACGCATGATTAATAATCTTATGCAGATGGACTACAACATTCTTTTGCTGGATTATGATCGTGAGCAGGGTTTTGGAGCTAAACAGCGCATTGATATTTGGTGGCGAGGTGGCAGTAACAACGCCACGCTTTCTTTAACAGTTCTAAAGTTTTTACAGGTGTCTCAGGGCTGGCGGGAAGCAAAGACACGCATCTTACTGGTGGTAAACGATGCGGAGCTCAGCGGACGCGTCTATAAGAATATGACCGAGTTGCTTGAAGAGCAGCGCGTTTCAGCGGATATTTTAGTTATCAACAACAGCATTGAAGAGCGCAGCTTTAGCGACATTATACGGACCGAGTCTGCTGATGCCGATCTCACAATGATCGGACTAACCGAGATAAACCCGCAAAACGCAAAGACGTTTGTTGAGGGTATGGACAGCCTCGCTTCAACGCTCGGCAATGTGTTAATGGTGCACGCGTCTTCTTACTTTGAAACAATCTTTATAGGTATTGAGAAACAAAATATACTTAAAAGCGGTAGCCCGGCGCCACAAACTGCCCCGGAAGATCTCGAACCACTAAAGCCCCCAAAGGACGACCTGATTGCCCATCAAGTCTCCGCGTTCCTTCATCAGAGCGAAGCGCTTATAAGAAAAGCACATGTCACTCAGGAAGATGGAGGCAATGCTCTTATTCAGCAACCTCTGCTTAGACTGCGTGAATCACTTGAAGGCATTATAGAGAAATTACTGCAAGATTTTTCTTTTCTGGAGAGCGAGAATGCACAGCAACGTAAGCTGCGCCATCTTAAGCAGTTTATCGAAGAAGCGAAAAGCTGCTTTAAAGAACTCGAAAAGCAAATTCTTCCCCTTCAGAACGAGTCACTGACACAAGAAATTAATCAGTTAATCGATTCGCTTCGTTTAGCAATTGCGTCGAAGCCTGAGTTTCTTCAGCGCATTTATTCGAGCGACGAATTAGCAGCTATAGCAACGGATTCTTTTTCCTTAAAAAGCTTTAAATGGCGAAAGCGTTTCGTTTCGCAGCTCTCCGGGAAAAACGCCAGAGAGCGGGTCAATTGGCAAGACATACTTGCATCTCATTATCTCGATAGCGCGAAACTTTCAATCGAACGCCAATATGAGCAGGTCGGGATGAATTACTATCAGAGTATTGCCACTTTACAAAAGTGGCTTGAAGATGTTGCGCGCTATATACAAAATGCACACCTCGCCAATTCGCAGAGCGATCTAAAACAGCATGGCGACTCACTCTTCGAGCAGTTGGATAGAATTTCGAATAATCAACAAAGCTATCAGCAAGCAGCATTTCATCAAACTTTAACCAGCAACCGAACAACACTTCAGGAAATTGCTGCGATTTTCGATGAAGTATACACGGAACAAGCATACAGCCAATTGCGAAAAAAGAGCCGAGCACACCAGTCAACACTAAATGCAATTCCCACGCACCTTAGCCGCAACCTTGGGTATCTCAATCGCTTTACTTTGATGAAGCTGACTCTTCTCGGCCTGGAAGAGCAATTAAAAGAGATCGTTGAGCGTCTCAACTCAACTATGCAGCACAATTTTCAGGATAAACTACTATCTCCTTATAGTGGAATGCTACAGATGCTAAATGGCTCGACAAATGGAAACGGCAACACTACCAAACCTAAGCAAGGGCACTTTTCCATAGAAACCGAACCTTACTTTGACTATACCGGAGTAATGCAAGGCTTAATCCGCGAAATCCGTACCGCCCTCATTAATGTCGAGGAAGAATATGAAATCCTCTCTGAAGAGTCTTTTCAAAATTTGGAGGAATGGCAGTTTGGCGACATTCATACCATCAGGATTCAGCTCCGTCGGCTACTCAATCATCTTATAGACTCGGAGTTTACCGGCCCGCTCCAAAGCCGTCTGACAGAAATCCGTCAATTGTTTCGTCAATCCGGTATTCTTCAACAAGACCTGACGCGACGCTTAAACCATAGTTATGCTCGTCTCGAAAATGGGAGCGATGAGGAGGAGGAGACCTTGTCTTTTGCTCAGACAATTGACGACATAACTGATGTGCTCACCGAGCAGCGGCGTACAGCTGAAACCCATGCGGAGGAACTCCGTTTATTTATCGGCAAGCGTCTTGAGGAAGCCACTGAACGTTTGCACCCTAAAATGATTATCCATTCTGCGTCTTATCCAACGGGCAGCGCCCTCGAAAATCCGCTTGCGTCCGCAGCTGGGAATAACCGATCTGCGGTTCCTGTGTTTTGGCGAATGATAGCCCGGTTAAACATGGTGCGTTCCTATCTTACTGCACCTTTGCAAATCTTCAACACGTTCAAGCCATCGCCTCTTAATCCGATGGAAAAGCACTACAAACTAATTGAGCAGCTGATACCGACGAAGTCTATCTTAAACACCTTATCCTTTTCATATCGCCAGCTGTTCACAGCAAGACAGATTATAGACAATTCGTTACTCATCCCCCGTCCGCATGAAATGCAGCAGGCTGAAACAGCAATCAGTCGCTATCGCAACGGCTATCTCGGTGGCCTGCTAATTTTGGGTGAAGGCCGCTCCGGAAGAACAAGCCTGTCACGCCGTGTCATGGAGAAATACTTTGACATCAGCAGAATATTTCAAATCAATGCACTACCGGGTGGAAGTAGCTCTATTGAGGGCTTTCAGAAACATCTGGAAGAACGCCTTGGAGGTAGCACCGGTTATGCGGATGCGTTTCGTAACCTCCCGCTGAACAGCGTAGTGATGATTAACGATTTGGAACTCTGGTGGCAGCGTGGGGAAAATGGCATGGGCGTAATTCGCAATATTCTCGAGATTATTAATTTACATAGTAAAGACTGTTTTTTTATCGTGAACTGTAACGAATTTGCTTTTCAGCTGATGAAACACTATGCAAATCTTGATATTCCATTCCTGAAAACGATACGTCTTCAGCCTATGAGCAGCGAACAAATTTACAATGCGATCATGCTTCGGCACCGCTCATCCGGAATGACCTTTAATTTGGATGGCCATCCGGAAGTTGAGATTTCTCCTCTACAGCAGCAGATATTGGCAAATGATCTGCATCATGGTTCCGATGGAAATATTGGTTTGGCGTTACATCAGTGGATCAGCATGCTAAGAGAGATAAAGGGCAACTCACTCGATTTAGAATTGCAGGGCACACCACCTCTGACAGATCTGCAGCTACCAGACGACCAGGCCGTATGGCTGACGCAGATGATATTGCATAAGCAGTTAACACGAATGCGCCTACAGCAACTCTTCAAACTGGATGAGCAAACCGTTGAATTAAAACTGAACGACTTAAAACGGTCTCAGCTTATCGTAGAAACGCGTAAAGACGTTATTGAAGTAAACCCCTGGCTGCAGGTTGCTGTTACCAAGGCGCTTCAAAATATTGGACAATTGTCAATAAACCCGGTAAGATAAAGAAGAATTGGCAAATATCGCTATTGTCCAGCGGACGTAAATTTGCTATGTTTGAATAGAAATTTTCTGAACACCCAAAATGAAATTGTTTATTTCATGTAACAAAGAATGCGCAGAGTCAGTCTAATAATACAGATAGACAACGTTTGATTAGATAGAGGAAAATTGCTGATGACGGATGAAAAGAAAAACATAGACGACCCGGATGCCACTGAGAGCAATGAGGCGAATACCGGAAATGATTCGGATACCAATCCGGAATACACAGAGTACTCCGGTAACCAGCTAGGCGATCGTCTAAGCGACGTAACTGATAAGGGCGTGCAGGCTGTAAAGAGTGTTTTCCAAAAGGTATCTGACCTGGCAGGTGAGGCATCGGAACTGACGCGCTTAAAGTTGGATTTGGTGAAAATAAAAGGCCAGCGCGACAATGCCTACGTTGAACTCGGGAAAAAATATTATTCCCTCCAGAAAATGGATAAGGTTAAGGGATTCAAAACAACCTTTGGGGTAGATCTGGAACATATTGATGAGCTTGAAGCAAACATCTCTCAGAAAGAAGAAGAGCTTGAGCGCATCAACTTTGCCGAGAAACTAAAAGGCAAAACTGAATAACGACACTTGGGGAAAGAATATGAGTTTTTGGGAAAAACTGCGTAAAGATCTTGAAACGACAGCACAAAAAGCTGAAGTTTTATTTAAGGCTGGCGCAGATGTTGTTAAAGAACAAGGCGAAAAGGTTAGCTCAAAAGCGGCTTATTTATCACGCCTTGCGCAATTGAACAATCAGCAGCGTAATCTGCGTGATGAAATGAAGCGCGAACATTTAGAACTCGGTAAGCTNNGGTAAAATCTGAAACAGCTCCGACCGTCGAACGCATTGCTCAACTTGAAGAGCGCATCGCCGATTTGGAAACATCAAAAAAAGAACTTGCCGAGGAGTATGGTGAAGTAAAAATCGAAAGAGACGCAGTACAAGGTCTGGTTCAGGATCTTGAAAGCAATGGCGGTACCATATTGCAGCTGCTGATTTCTGCAGACTCCGAGTTAAAAGACAAAAAGCTGAAGCAAATTAAGCTGCCAAAAGAAGTATTGATCGGCATGATTTCACGTGGTGAAGAAGTGATTATCCCGGATGGCAATACAGCAATTCTTGAAGGGGATAAGATCACGTTAATCGGAAAACGTGAAGACGTTGAAGAAGCAATGAAGGAATTTGACACGACGACGGTCTAGAGAACTGGAGCAGTTTTGAAGAAAGACTGGAGCAGTTTTAGAAATTGCTCCAGTCTAAAGTCAGCTTACTTCAATAATACCATTCTACGATGCCTTACTTCATTTCCCGCCTTCAAGCGCAGCAAATAAATTCCACTGGCAACCTGTGTATCGGCATCATTTAGACCATCCCATACCGTGCGATATGTTCCGGGGGCAAGACTGCCCGAAGCCAGGGTGCGCACCTTTTGACCGGCAATATTATAGATCGTTAGCTCAATATCAGACGCTGATTCAATCTGAAATTCAATCGTCGTTTCCGGATTGAATGGGTTTGGGTAGTTTTGCTTCAACTTGAATCCTTGAGGGATCTCGGCAGATAATTCCTCAATACCGGTTAACAAGTCCGGTTCTGGTGGATCGAGACGAACGCTGGTAAGCAGCTTAAATTCGCCAGGCGCCAAATCAACCGTTTGGGTTGGAAAAAATACTTCAATACTGTCTCCGCTGAAATAATCGTACCACTGACCATTGCGGCTAAACTGTCCGGCAACTGGCTGTTGGGTAACACCGAAATTTCCAACAATCGTTACATCCATGGTTGGATGACTGAGAGAAATACGCTTCCTGCCATTCGAATTGCGAAGTGCTAAATCGACTTGTGTCGATGGACTATGAAAGACTTCCTGATCGCGCCGTAAATTGATTAAAGCAGCATAGGTGCGATAGAGTCGATTGCGATTGGTATCTCTGAAGTAATCCCAACGAATAGGCTTCTCCCCGACCCGCCCGTTAAAATCTATGCTAAAGTCATAGCCAACTTCTCCAAACTGCCAAATCAACTTTGGCCCGGGAATGGTAAAGAAGAATGCCGCTGCAAGCTTTTCGCGATTCAGTGCTGTTTCAAAATCCTTGACGGAATAATTACCCGAGCTGTTACCAAACTCAAGGTTTTTATACATCAATCGCTCTTCATCATGGCTTTCCATATACGTAACCAGATGAGCCTTGCTCCAACCGCGTGTTCCATAGTAACCCCAGGAAAAGTCCGAGTCGCCACCACCATTTCCGTGATAACCCATAGCGGCTTCACTGTAATTAAAGTTGTGATTACCCCAAATCAGCATGCCATTACCATACTCGGCAAGCTCTTTTTCTTCAGAGTTATCCGCAAAATGCTCCAATATAACGTATGATTCAGGATCAACATCCCATACCTTATCCGCCATGCGTTTTAGAATTGCGATGCGAGCATTATCTCGTGCGCCACCATCTCCAGGCGTATTGGTAAATCCCTTTGTAAAGTCAAAGCGAAAACCGTCTATGCGGAACTCTTCAATCCAGAATTTATTCACGCGGTCTACAAATGCTTTGGTATGTCGGCTTTCATGATCGAAGTCGTAACCAAAGGAGAATACCGGGTTTGGCGAAACCGTATTGAACCAGGGGTTGCTTGGCGTTGGCTGATCATTACTACCATCGAAGTAGAGCCGAACCAGAGGAGACTGACCATAGTTGTGGTTTAAAACGATATCCATAATGATCGCAATTCCACGGTTATGGCATTCGTCGATAAATGCTTTGAGCTTATCGGCAGTGCCATAATATTTGTCAACTGCAAACATAAACGACGTGTTGTATCCCCAACTGTTATTGCCCTCGAATTCGTTAAACGGCATCAGCTCAATTGCGTTCACGCCAAGGTTCTCGAGATAATCCAATGTATCGATCATCGTTTCGTAGTCGTGACGTGCAATAAAGTCTCGCACCAGAAGTTCATAAATAACCAGCTCATCCTGCGCAGGACGCTGATAGTTAGTCGTTTGCCACTGATATGGTTGCTGGTCGGTTTGAATTACACCTGTTGGTTGATCGGTCTTGTTAAACGGATAGGGCTTTAAGTTAGGATAGGTAACAGAGGGAATAAACTGATCATTCCACTGATCGAGTACCTTTTCGGTGTATGGATCGGCAATACGAATTTCACCGTCGACCAAATACTGAAAAGCATATTCCTGCTGTGAAGTCAGATTATCGATCGTTACCCACCACATCACGCTGTCGGACGAATAAAACTTGCGATTCATGTAATAGGCATTATCTACCAGCCAGTCATTAAAATCACCGACAGCGTAGACGAAATCCTTGTATGGCGCTATTAATGCGAGTGTAACGCTGGTAGAATTGTTATAGTTAATACCCGGGATAGTTCCGGCCGGTGGATCGGCTTCAACCGGGTTATCCCGCACCATAATCACAAAGGCCGATGTATCGCTTGCCCCGGACGTATCGATGCCAATGGCAGAGAGTTCGGTAAAACCGCTGGTCAATGTAGATGTGTCTAGCTGATAAAGCAGTGAGTCTTCGACCGTTTGTGCGACCTGCGTATTATTCACATATAGAGTCAATGAGGTAAGCTCACTACCGATTGCAGCGGCAGCAACCTTCACATCAACAATTTCATTTGAGGTCGTAAAATAAGGCGAACGACGTGGGTCCTCATACAGAACCGGTGCATTAGGCTCAACAAGCAGCACATTCAGCCCGGATTCGAAAAGATTTGCAAAGATATCTGCTCCACCAACGTCACGCCCGGTTCGAGTTTTATTCGCATTACGAAAAACGAAGGCAATTTGCAGTATTTGCTCATTTGCATTTGTGATACTATAGAACTGGCGTGGATTGCCTATCACCAGCTCATATAAATCAGTGCCAATTTTAGTCAGAGTCGGCTGGGCATTATTGTCACCCCAGTTGCCAATTACATTTGTCCAGCTGCCATTGCTCTCGCTGGTAATAACACCAGTGTGGGCATAAATGGTGCCGTTGAAGCCGGCCAAACCGCCGTCTCCTTCGGTGGCATCGAAGATGATCTTTATCGAATCGTTCTGAGTTGCAAACTGCGGCACGGTTGTAACCGGTTGCGCAACGAGCGAAACGGTAAAGCAAATTATTAAAGCATATATCAGGCGCATATTAAGCTCCGCTATTTATGGGTTTGGGTTTTTATCATTATTCATTTTTTTCGCAGCATAAAGCACAGCTTCAAAGGGTAACATTTGTTCCAGGTACAGCTCTGTTGCACGAACACTCTCCGTTGAATCGGCAAGGTTAGTCAATTGGAAATGCTGATACGCCTGCTTCAGTTCGGGATGAACAGCAAATTTAACGTTCGTAACGGCCCGGTTCTGCAAATTCACCAGCACGGCAATAATTGAATCATCATCTTCGCGGATAAACCCGGCAGCAGAGCCGCTCATCATCATCGCACCAAGCGGCATGTAGCGGCCTTGTTTTAGGCAGGAATAGGTATTGCGCAAGTCTATTAGCATTCGATAAAGCGCATTCACTCCGCTCTCGCTATTGAGTATCTCGGCTTCCTGGCGCTGCGTTAGTGCCGGAACTCCCGGCAGCGTAAACTGCAGCGTCGCGCACGCAGTAATAGCGCGCAATCCGAAGGTTTCCCGCGTTGTTGGTCCCGAATGTCTTTCGGTGCAGAGTAACTTGTCTGCTCGCTTCTCTTCAAGCAAGCTTTTCTCAACAAAAGACAACAGTTCCGAGCTTCGCGCATCTCCGCTTATAATTCGTTCGAGCGTGGTTGCGAAGACCGGTTCACAAGAAGAATTTTCATTCTGCACCAGGTATGGAGCGGCTGCATGACGAGATGCTTCAACATCAAAAATCAGTGCGCGCTGCGAGGCAGTAGACAGAAACCTCGCCTCGTCGCAGGACAGGAGCAATATAAGCGTTCCTGCAATCAGAAATCTCAGCACAACTGAAACCGACCACTTTTTGTCTGATAAATTTGCTAAGCACATTATTGATGAATCCTAAAGTCCAACTCCAATTGGTACAGTCCGATGAGCCTAAATAGTATGGGTCTTAGCTTTGCTACTTCGACTCTTTAATCAGCCTCTTCTGCTGCTCACCGTCTCCATCATTTGCCTGGCGGATGGTTCTATTTAGCGCCTCATAAATATTTCGATTACGATAAGGCGTTGCATTATTTAGCCAGGGGTTATCAGGAAATTTTTCGTGCATCAACTGTCCAAGAATCTCAAGTTCGCCAGGATGCGTTTCAATTACCACATCCGCAACATCAATTCCCATTCTAAGTCCAAACAATGTTATATCGAGTACAACATGGTTAACGGCAATCATAACAATCGCCTTATTGTTCGTCCAGGCAACTTTGCGAACTTCTTTTTTATTTGCCTCTCCCATAAGGAGTTCTTCCATATCACGCACCAGAATAATCTTATTATCAGATGCTTCAGCCAGCTTCTTTTCATTCAAACCATAGCTAAATACCCGACCGATATCAGGTAGCTCCGTTAGCGAAAAAAGAACCACCTTTACACCGCGCTTTTCGGCTTTTCGCAATGCGTCTTCCAGTTCTGCAACTTCGCGGGCCCATGCAGAGAGATAGATTTCGGTTTCCGCTCCGCTTATCATTTCACGCGCTTTGATGAGCAAATTCTCATATCCGGTAATATCCCAAAGATTACCCATTTCTAAGTTTACCTTCAGTCCGGCAACGCTATCGTAGAATTTGCGAATTTTATCATTATATCGATTTTCCAACAGTTCGGTAAACTGTTCCGGAGGCAATGGCATATACTTTTCCGGACTGCGCGAAATAACATTCACCGCACCGGTCTCTTCCAACCGATGTATAACATCATAAATTGCAGAACGCGGCACCCCGCTTTTTTTACTGATTTCATAGCGCGTGGCGGGATGGTTCTGTAGCAAACAAACGTAGGCTTTTGCTTCATAAAGCGTAAAGCCTAATTCTGTCATTTTTTGAGCAATATTCGTTAACATGTCTCCTATTGCCGTATTGCATCAAGCACGGCAATCCTCATACGTTTATTTGTCCTTTAATTGCGCCGGTACGCCCTAACTACCAGCACTTACGTTTACCCTTTAACACTTCCCAATGTTAGCCCGGATATAAGCCAGCGGCTCACAAACATAAACAGTAGAACTACAGGAATACTGACAATGATCGCTCCGGAGGCATATAGTCCCCACGAGGCTTCCATATTGGCCTGAAAACTTTTCAATCCGAGCGGCAGTGTGAAATAGTCTGTGTTTTGAATTAGCACTACAGCAACCAAATACTCCGACCAGGCTGTCATAAATGAGAAGAGTGCGGTAATTGCCAGAGCTGGCAGCGCCAGAGGCAGAATAATCTTATAAAATGTATAGGCTGGGGAAGCGCCATCGATCATGGCTGCTTCTTCCAGACTGTAGGGAATCGTATCGTAATAGCCCTTCATCTGCCAGATGGTAAACGGCAATGCCGTCGCTGAATATGCGATTATCAAGCCCAGAAAGGAATCATAAAGCCCGAGGTTAATCAGCAATATAAATAGCGGTAGCAACAGCATACTTACCGGAAACATCTGTGTGGTTATTATGGCAATCATGAACTGCGAACGTCCGGGAAACTTAAAACGCGAAAAAGCATAGCCTGCTGTTACAGCTAGCCCGACACCAACAATAGTCACTGCAATACTAATAAGCAGGCTGTTTCCCATCCATATTAGAAACGGCTCTTCAAAGAAGAGGCGATAATAGGAGTCAAAGTTAGCGCCTTCCGGAATAATTTCCAGAGAACGGGTAAGCAGTCTATCCCCCGGACGCAGTGAAATAGAAAAAACCCGCAGCACCGGATAAATGGCGAACAGTGTAAAAAGGGTAAGAATCGAATATGCACCGATCTTGCCCTTTGTCGATAGTTCTCTTGCCTTGCTCATAATCTTACCTTAACCGTATACGTTTTCTGTTGCGCTGGTTTTCTTGATAAACCGCCAACTAAAGAGAAAGAGAATCACAAAAATGACCATAGAAAAGGCAGCGGCATAACCCATTCGATAGTAAAAGAAAGCCGCGCGATATACCCAACTCACCAAGATATGTGAGGTTTCAGAGGGTTCTCCGCCATTGCTCACCAGCCAGACGACGTTAAAATTGTTGAATGTCCAAATCACACCAAGCACAATAGCAGGCACCATCACCGGCTTTAACATCGGAAGCGTCACATTGCGAAACTTTTGCCAGGCGCTAGCGCCATCGATGTCTGCGGCTTCGTAAAGTTCATCGGGAATACTTTGTAAGCCCCCCAGTGCAATTACCATCATAAACGGAAAGCCGAGCCAGATATTCGTTATCAAACAGGCGGTAAAGGCTCCCCATTCTGTTGATAACCAGGGAAGCGTAAAGTTAAAATATTGATCGAGAATGAGATTGACCGCGCCGTATTCCGAATTGAACATACCGCGCCAGGTTAGCGCGGTAATGTACTGTGGAACTGCCCAGGGCAATATAAGCAAGAGACGAAAGATGGATTTACCCTTCAAATTCTTGTTGAGAATTAGGGCGAGAAAAACGCCAATGCCTACATGAAAGACCAGATTTAATACCGTCCAGAGCACCGTCTTAAAACCGAAGTACCAAAATGTGCCACTGGTAAGCACATTGATATAGTTACCAAACCCCTTTACCCCGGGATCGCGAAAATTGGTAAGGTTCATATTTGAAAAGGAAATAATTACGTTGTAAACAAACGGATAAAAAACCACCAGGCCCATAACAATAATGGCCGGTAGCAAAAACAAATACGCCGTTTTTATGGTACTTTTCTGTGCCGATTTTGACGCCACGCTATCCCCTATTCCCGGTTTTCTTTTATGAGCTGAATCGCGTCACTCTGCATACGCTTTGCAGCTTCTTCCGGTGTAAAATCTCCGGTAAAAATGCCTTGATAGGCCGGGCGCATACCGTCCCAAATCCAACGTAGTTCAGTAATTATTGGCATCGGCCTGCCAGCCTTCAACTGATCTGTTGCAGCTTGATAAAGTGGATCGGCATTTAGAGTCGAATCACTCATTAAATCCACTCGTGTGGGTATCAGATTGAACCCCCTGGCGAATTCAAGCTGCGTTTCAGATGAGGTGAGATAGCGAAGAAGCTTCGTAGCAATATCCAGCTGTTTGCCCTTCAGGTTCACATTCATACAGTATCCTACCGGTGAAACAATCGGCGTAGCCCACTGTCCTGTTACATCATGCCGCGGGATGCGTGCAAGCCCAATATCCATGCCACGGTTGATATAGGTTCCCCAGGACCACGGCCCATTGATGATCATAGCTGCACGTTCATCCAGAAAAAGTGCATTTGCCGTCTCGTAATCCGATTCTTTAGGAATAATCTTATGTTTGTTCGCAAGATCGTAAATGTATTGAGAAGCATTAACAACAGCATCGGTATCAAGAGTAGGCTGGTTATTTTCATCAATTAACCAACCGCCATACATGCCAAGGAAAGGGATAAAGAAGTAAGGCTCGAGAAAATTCCAGGCCAGCGCGTAGCGATCCGGCTTACCATCGCCATCATTATCACGAGCAAGTTCCTTACCCATCGTTATCAGGTCGGCACTGGTTTCGGGTGGAATGGGAACCAGTTTCTTATTGTAAACGAGACAGAGATGATTGCCAATACGATCGGCAATCTGATACAACTTACCGTCAAAAACGCTATTAGCGGTATACGGTTCGGTTAGAAAGCTATCCAGATAGCTTTTGCTGAATAAGTCATCGAGAGGACGAATGACCTGAAGCTCGGAAAGTGGCCCAACATTATCACTGGCGCAGTGCACAAGCGCAGGTCCCTTGCCGGCAAGCGCGGAAACCATGAAGTTGCTGCGCAATTCTTCTGTCTGATAGTAAATTTGTTGAAACGTATAGCCAGGGTATTGTTTGGCGAACTCTTGAAGTTTTACATCAATTGCAGCGCGTTCTACCGGTCTGAGGGTCGTCCAGATAGTAATGCGATTTTCAGCTTCATTTGAACATGAAAATGGCGTTACCATAAGGCATAAGAGCAGCAGGTAGGTAACAATGCGGATGATGTAAATACGTGTGTTCATAGAACCGATCGTTTGTGCTCTCCCAGACAGAGAGTATCTCTCTTTAGTCTGAAGCAGCGTATAAATAATTTTGAGAGCCGTCTTCAGTACAGGCTCGAGGATTGATGTTAAAGTATGCCCCGGGCTTTCGCCCGGGACACATGACAAGAGGAAAGCATCTAGCGATAACTGTAATGATGCTTTTTTAGCGCATCAGGACCATCTTGCGCGTTTGAGTTTGATTTGCAACTGTCAGCGTGTAGAAATAAATACCGCTCGTTACGGACTGTCCAAGATCATTGGTAGCATCCCACTTCACGTTGTGAGTGCCCGGTGCAACTTGACCATTGAAAAGTGAACGAACTTTCTGACCGAGCATATTGAAAACGGTTACGCTTACATCTGCATTGCGACTAACAGAAAAGTCGATAGTCGTTTCCGGGTTGAACGGGTTCGGATAGTTCTGCTCGAGAGAGAAAGATGCCGGGAACTGCTCAGCTTCGTCGCCGATACCTACGATAAATGGCGGAGTCTCAACAACCAGCGGCGGATTCTCGGTGTAGGTGTCCAAATCGAACGTCCATGTTGCAGGATAGTTGCCACCCCCGTCAGGACGGATATAGCGTGTACGACTCTTACCAAAGTTAAAGCCACCGCCCTCTGCAAGAGTTGCAGAAGCACTATCACCGAATGCGACACGGTAAACCAATGCATAGTAGGTAGGACCGGAAATATCGAAAGACAATTCGTAGATCATGTCGTTATTTGCATCAGTGTATTCCAGAGTTTCCTGAACACCACGCTGCGGATCCCAGCCCTGAGTGCTACCGAAGAACTGATCTTCACCACTAAAGTATACCTTGTCTGTTCCCGGAACAAATGGGTCAGCCAATGTAGTAGCAGGAGTCATGTCTACAGAGAAATTCAGCGTTACGGAACCGTTAACAATACCTTCCGGCGGAATATCCATGAAGTAGCCCTGCGGTGCAGCCTGCTGATTCATTGTTCCCTCAAAAGCAACCTGGCGGTTACCACCACCCTGAGTTGGCGGTTCTTCCCAACCATCAATATTACCATGAGCAAGCGTATCGATAATCATATAATGCTTATAGTTAACTGTCTCACCAATAGGAGAGAAAATATTACCATTCAGCTCATAGAAGCCTGGCTGGCCAGCAGAAGGATCCATGGTGCTGTTGTCCGGAGTCGGGCCCCAGCCATTAAATCCACCACGAACTTCCAGTCCATCATTTGCAGCACCCGGCGTAAAAATGCCAAGCGTTTGAAACGGATTGGTATCTACTTGGAAAAAGACCGTTCCATCAACTGCCGGAGGATCTATTACCTGGTCATCATCAAAGAAAACAACCGGCAGCGTTTGTGTTCCACCAGTAATATCGACATTGCGGTCGCCAATAGCATCTTCCCAGAGCTCACCAGCAGTAACAATCATGACATGCTTATAGATTGCATTGGTTTCTGCGACGTTATAGGTACCTACATAAACAGAATCAGTACCGCCAGACGTGTTCGTCAAAACTTCTGCCACACCGGCCCAGCCGTTCATGTTACCGCGAATGACAACAATATCAGTTCCATTGCCGGGATTAAATAGAGCTTCCTGCTGCTTTACGGACATATCAACCTGAAAGGTGATATCGCCCTGAGCAAAAACATTACCTACCATCAGCGAAACGCATATCGCGACTATAGTAGTAAAACGTTTCATAATTATTCCTCCGTTAGAATAAATGAATTAATTTCTGAGTAAATCCTTAATACAACATCAAACTCAAACAACACAGTTACAGCCTGAATTCCTCCTTCTTATTACTTAAGGGGTCCTTATTTCTCACACTTTAAAAACGCAGGGAAGCCGAAAACAGATGCACATCCTGCAAATTAACCATACCCTGAAAGGCATAGTCTATATTTATATTCAAGTTATTCAGCAGCTTTTGCTTAATACCGCCACCAATCACATATTCCTCTTCGGTATCGTCCAAGCCTACGGAACGATAACCACCGCGCAGAAAAATCTGCTCGTTAAAGAAGCCATATTCAGCTCCCATATTCAAACTGCGCTGATTATCATTGGGATAATATGCATCGATAGCTAAAGTTACCCGATTTGCTTCACCCAAATAAAAATCTCGTGATAATCCAAATTTCAGATTCAACGGCAGATCGAATCGATCTGTCTCGAGTAGTGCATTAACATCTTCATTATTTCCACTGGTTGTGGGGTCAATATCTTTTCGCACCAGCAAATCCTCGCCGGAAATCTGCATCTTCGTCCCAAAATTAGAGATGCTTGTACCAAAACGAACGCCATAAAAAGGCGTTTCAAATAGCGTTCCTACATCGAATGCGATGCCGGAAGCAGAACTGTTCCAGATGGTCTCAAGCACATATTTGGCTGTTCCACCAATCATAAACTTCTCGGTAATGCGCCGGCCATAGCTTAGATTGAATGAAAAACTGGATGCCGAGAAAAACTGGCCAGTGCCATCCTGCTCATCTTCAGTGGTAATCTCAATGTCACCCATCGTCATAGCAGTAACGCTGACACCAAAAGTGCCTCTGTTTCCGGCATTGTAAACGGCGCCAAGGTAATCGAAATTAATATCGGCAATCCACTCGCTGTGCATGAAGAAAAGTTCTTCAGTCTCCAGCTGTGCAATACCGCCGGGATTCCAGTAGAGTGCAGAGGCATCATCCGCCATTGAGGTAAATGCACCGGCCAGCGCTACTGAGCGTGCGCCAACAGGTATGCTCAGAAATTTAGCGGCCGTAGTTCCGACCTTCGTAACTTCCTGAGCCGTTGCAGCAGACAACAACAGCAAGAGGGCTAATGTAATATTCAGAATCCTTTTCACAGCGATTCCCCTTATCTATTTCAAACGTCATTAGTATCTATTTAATTATCGCGAACTTGCCGACCTTCTCCCCTACTCCAGGTGCATCTACGTGATAGACGTAAACACCATAGGAGACGTCCAGATTATCTTTCGTCAGAAGGTCCCAGGTTGCAATGCCGTTGCTGTTGCTACTTCTATGTTCAATCGTTTCGATGAGTTCACCGCTGACAGTAAAGATGCGAATAGTACATTCATTAGGCAGACGGGTGAACTGAATTGCGCGTGGACCTCTGCCGCGATTAAACGGATTGCGCGTCTCAAAACGGGAGGCGGCGCGATACGGATTTGGCACAACGCGAATGGCGTCGATATCTGCCGTTGCCGTAGTGTTGTCTACCGTGGCACCAAGAGTTGTATATTCATACACATCCAGCGACAGAAAAGGTTTATCAAGAACAAATGTCGCTTCATCTCCATTTGTTGCGAAAGATAAGGTCGGATCGCTTAATATCGGTCCGGTTACATACTTTAAACTCCACGTGGTGATCTGCATGCCGTTTATGTCCTCTTCCAGAAAGGCAATAATGTCGGTTTGCTGCGTTGCGGCATCAGCATCAAAAACACCACCGCTTCCAGAGAATTCCAGAAACCCGAACGGTATTTCCTGACCTGTGGTAACGTTAAAGACCTTGAAGTTCACAGGAACAGCCGGACCCGTGATGGTTGAGATCGGATTTCGGCGATAGCTGAATTCCGTGCTTGTTCCAATTCCGACGTCACCGAACTCAATACGATAGTCTGCAGGATTTTCCTGGCCGCGATCCAGACCCTCTTCAAAAACGCGGAACTGAAGCGGCAAAAGATCTTCGCGGCTGCGAGTGGACTTTTCCTCATTCACCTGCACCAGCGCAGGGTTCACAAAAGAGACACGCACACCATCTGCAAGTGGTGCTTCAAGACCGGTTCTCGGCGCTGTATCCATAGCAACCAATGTGTCTAATTCGGCAGGATTAGTAACGTCTACCAGTGTAAAGTCTTTCGTGGTAATGGTATCAATAGTGGCTTCAATTACCGTATCGCGAAACGTAATTTGATAGGTATGGTCGGCCTGAATCAGTGTTGGATCTACGATCTCAAAGTTAATCTCTCCACTTGCACCGCCGGCAACCTGAAGGAACTCTGTAATCTGGGCAGGTTGAAATCCTGCGGCGGGTGCAGCAGGTACAACCTGAACAACATTTTGTCCAAGATTTGCTTTACCTGTTGCATCAATTGTCAGTAGAATAGGAGATTCAGCAGGAGCAATGTCAAACATTTCGGCACCATAGTCATACGCGGTTAGTGCGTAGTAATAGGTGAAACCATTTTCGACATCGGTATCGACAAAGGCATGCTTCAGCCCCGTGTCATTACCAATATAGTAGAGCACTCCGTTAACATCGACGTTCGCAAAATCTACACGTCCGTCAATAATATCAAACTGAGCAATCGGCTCGCGAAACGTTCGTGCTCCACGCCCGTTGGTAATTGTAAAAATATCCTCAAAAGCAGGGTCCTGTGAACGATAGAGACGATATCCTTCAAAGTCATTACCGTCTAAACCAAGTTTCGCAAGGAAAGAGTCAAACGATTTTTCTGCTTCGCTATCCCAATACAGCGTGACCTGTCCATCCCCCGGATAAGCAAAAAGCTTTGGAGTAATCGGTGCTTTAGCAAACTGATAGTCGGCATTATAGGTTTCCTGAGCGCGGTTACGTTTTTGCAGCACATCGAGTGTATCTTCACCCATAATAACCGCGTAAGAAATACGCTCGGTATTACCAGACTTCATCGGGAAGATACTTGAACTTACAAACAGATCATTGTCACCTTCTTCTTGCTGTCCCGGCTCCAGAATAAAGAAATCACCAGGCAGCATCATTGTCAGCCAGAAAAAACGGTCACTACGAACACTAAAGTCGATACTTCCTGCAGACAGGCGCTGCACGTTGGTGATACCAAGCTGATCGGACTCGGATACATCCGTCTTGTCGATATTCGGTTCACCCGGCAAACCGGTTCCGGAACCACTGGTCGGCTTACCATCGCCTTCACCAAAGTCACCGGTTCCCTCAACGCCATCCAGACCCACATCGTCAGAAATCGGATCCCAATCCCCATCGTTATCTACAAAGTCGTCGCGGGATTCATCGACCATTTCGTCGATGCCTTCATCGATTCCTTCGTCAATTGCACCGTCGCCATTGTTGTCAATGCCATCGGCATATATTTTACCAAGGTCAGTCTGATCCAGATCGTAAAGAACCACCCGTCCACCCGGAACTGCATAGCGGCGATACAGATCGGATGCAGCTTGATCGATCATCGCCTGAGTGACTACGCTGCTGCTATCTTCGCCATTTCCGTTGTTATCGATATTGTCACGATACGGAAGTCCTTCGTCCTCACCTTCAACCATTAACAAATGAACAGCGCCATTCTGAATTGGATCACCCTCAGGATTAGGCGGCCAGCGCTTCCAAACGTCCCCACTTGCCTGTCCAACCATTACTGCCGTTACCAACGGACTTCCGCTTTCGCCATCAGCATCATTATCAATATAGTCTGCATAAGTCACACCCTCTTGCGTGCCAAAGGGAATATGAGACTCATTCTCATCGATCAAACCATTGCCATTGTCGTCTACCTGATTGGTGCGATCTTCACCCGCAATCAACATTTCCGAGACAATCGGACTACCGTCTTCCAGTGCATCACCATCGTTATCGACGCGATCGATGGCATTACCCGGCGTTTCCAAAAAGACAACACCCGCGGTTCCAAATCCAACCTCATCATCGTCCATAAAAGCGATATCACTAAAAAGGCTGTAGCTGATGCGATCATTTTGTGAGTCATTTCCAATGGCGTCGGCAAGCCAAATCGTTGTTGCTGCTTTTTTAAGATTATTCGTGCCATCATTTAGCACATTATTTACGACATAAATTACATCTGAAACCAAAACTTGTGACCAGGCCATTACGCGTTGGTCAATAAGCATTCCCATACCACCGCGGGTCGGGTCGGTCGCGTCCGGCTGAAAAAGCCCGAGTGGACGATCGTACAGATCATCCCCTGTTTTGTAAAACAATTCCTGATCGGCATTAAATACATCCTTACCAAAAAAGCCGTTCCACGAGCCTATCCAACCGGGGTCGGTATTATCATCAAATTTATCTGCCCAGCCGGTAGGTGGCCAGCTCAACGGATCGATGCTCTTCGCGATACCAACCTTAGGATCGCCATTTGGGGCAACCAAATAGTTCGGATCGCTATAACCGGGAACCGGTTCAAGGTTCCAGCTACGGCCATCGGGTGCCTGACGATATTGCACCAAATCCACTACGCGTAGCGGATCGGTTGGGTCGCCACCAACCAAAAGCGAATCCAGCTGCGCCCCCATCCAAATGGTTGTTATCGCAATATATTCGTCCTGACTGTTCTTCGGCCATTCATACGCCACTTCATCGGGAACGGCACTGGAACGACCGGTGAGACCGGTATTAAAAATTGTTGCTCGAATATTGTTGCCGTCGATATCCGTTTTACGGCGCAGGGTCGCATCGGCCCGCTCATCACTTGGCACGTGCTGCGCCAGCAGTAAGTCGGCACCTCCAACGAGCATTATCAGGCAAATAAGTATCCACTTAGTCATGATCTATCCTTCTAAAAGTCAGTTTCGTTTACTAGAAATGCAGTTCCACGCCCATTTGAACTTCACGCGGCTGATCGAAATAATCCGGGCGAACAAAGAATAGCGATGGAAAAAGTGCATTTTCGCCAAGGGCTGTTCGAGTTGTTACCGTAGCACGACCGGTATCATCAAACACATCAAGCTCATTACGTTTATCAAATAAATTGAAGACCCGTGCAAAAAGCTTGAATCGCAGAGGCGAAATATTAATATCTTTATGAGCTCGTAGGTCAACTACAAAATTGTTTGGTGTGCGACGACTATTTTTCGGCGTATCGGTCGTAGCATTTACACCGATAACGGTCGCCTCGTCAAAGTCGGTGGTAGGCGTATACGGTAAACCGGTGTTAAAGCGGGCGAGCGCCGTTGTTCCCCAGGAATCGCCACCATAATACATATTGGCATTCAGCGTGTGGGTTTGATCATAGTCAAGCGGTGCCAACGAAACGGTTGGCTGATTATTGGCATTGATTTGAAAAAACTCCTCTTCAGGGTTGGAGTTTGTGCCCTCTGCAATCTGAAACTGATAGCTGATATCGAACTGATAATTGTTACTCAGACGCTTGGCAAAGTTCACCGTTATCCCACGCACGTTAGCATAATCCCGATTGGTAAATATAACATAGTTCGTGCCAGCCTGATACGTTGCAAATGGTGCACTGGTAGTAACCCAATCGCGAATGTCGCGATAAAATCCGGTAACATCCACCTTCAAGTCTTCACCCAACTGCTGCTGCAGGCCAATTTCGTAAAGAACAGTACTCTCTGCATCCAGATTAGCGTTTCCAAACGGCCCCTGAATTCCACTGGACTGAGTAAGTTTAAAGTCCGGGTTCTGATACAGGAAGCGATATTCGGGAATCTGCAGGAAGCTGCCAAAGCTAAAGTGAATGACACCGCGCTCACTAATGGGATACGCTATACCCAGTCGCGGACTAAACTGATATTTCGCTTCAGCATCCTTATACCAAATGGCCTGGCGTTCTTCTAACGTCAGTGCCTGATTGGCAGGATTAATCGGCAGGAAGATGTTCGGATCGCGCTGATCGGCCAAGACGCGGCCCTGAGAATTGAAGTAGTCGAAGCGAACACCCGCATTGATAATAACGCTCTCAAATTCAATCTTATCTTGAATATAGGCTGCAAACTGAATTGGGTTTTCCGTATAGGAATTGAACGTTGGGCTGGTTGGATCCGGAATAGCCGGTCGAAATGGCGTCAGCTGCAGGCCCGTTGCCGGATCAACTGCAGGAATAAGCGTATAGTCTTCGAAGAAAAGCTCGGTCAGATTCGCTTCAACGCCCATCTTCACCAAATGCGCTTTGTGAACCTGACTGGAAATATCAAATCTTCCAATCATCGCCTCGGTCGTGCGATTAAATCGCTTGTTATTTGTGCCTCCCGTGCGGAAACCGGAAAAAGCAAATAGAGCCGGATCCTGATAGCGGGAATCGAAGGGGTCTTCAAACAGATATTCGTTAAATTCGCGGTTCTGATAAGCGAAATTCAGCGTGTAAAACGTCGTATTAGAAAGCGTATGGTTAGCAATAAAGCTCAGTGAATACGTATCGTTAAATTTGGTTACATCGCCGGTTGGTGTTAAACGATACTCATGGCTGTAATCGCGAAATTCTTCAAGACTGGCCAGCCCTTCCAAATTGAACTTCAACGTTGGCATCGCCTGCCAGGTCAACTTTGCTTGTCCGGTGCGCAAGTCGCGATAATTCATGGCCGTCGCTGGAAAGGACCTGAGAAATTCATCTGTGTCTGCCGCGTTATTTGTCGAGGGAAACGGCACATCTGTTATATTTACCGAACCATCTGTCTGCACCAGGTTTATTCCGTAAAGGTGGCCATCCTGATAGCTATAGCGGCCTGTGGCGAAAAATCGCACCTTATCCTTAAAACCGGGCAGTGGTCCGGAAAGCGTTCCCTGCATACTGTAGTTTGCCGCTTCGCGATCATCAATATTGTAAAAGCTAAAGTCATCTGAAGAAAGAAAATCACCGACAAACGATTTCAGGCTTCCGTGAAAATCCGAGCCACCCTCTTTGGTAACGATGTTAATAATGCCAGACATCGCATTTCCGTATTCAGCATTAAACGTTCCGCTAATTACCTGCAGTTCCTGAACCGACTCGTTTTCGATTTCCAATCCCCGGCTCTTATCGAAACCGTCACTGATGGAAATGCCGTTGAGCTGATAACCAATTTCCGAGGAGCGACCACCACGAATGTGAAAATTTCCGCTGGCGTCCCGCGTAATACCAGACTGTATGGCCAGCACATCATCTATTTCTTCAACAGGGAGATTTTCGATTTTTTCACTTGAAACGCGTGCTTCTGAAGAGGTAAGATCCTTAGTCAGGAGTTCGCGATTCGCCTGAACCACGATTTCATCTCCAAACTCGATAGTAGCGGAAGACATCTCGAATTTCTGGCGAGTGGTCAGATCCACATTGACCTGTACCCCCTCTACTCGCTTATCCTGATAACCGATATATTGCGCCACAAGCGTATAGCGTCCTGGAGGAACATTAAGAATTAAGTAGCTGCCTTCAACATCCGTTGTTGAACCCAGCGGCTGGCCATCAATAATAACATTTGCCCCAATCAGCGGCTCACCGGTATCCTTATCGACGATCTGACCGACAATTTTTCCAGTGGTTCCCGCGTAGAGACCGCCACAAAAAAGAGCCAGCATCGCCAGGATGACTAAACGTGAGGTAGCTCGAAGGATCATAATTGTTCTCCCAGATTAAAAATCTATATAATTTTATGTTTCTATTAAACTTACTTCAGAAAGTAACTGTCGATTTACATCTACTTTCCTGGCACTGCGCAGATTTTCGATAAAGCTCTTGAATACCCGGACCTGTTTTTCCGGCAGAAGCTTTGCATTTAGTCGCTCTTGCGCTTCTTCAAAGGAAAGCTGCTGACGCGGCCGCCTTTCAAGCATCTTCACCAAATAAAAGAAGCCGTCTCTTTCGAGCGGCATACTTACTTCTCCGCGCTCTAATGCAAAAATAGGATCAGCAATTTTACCAAAGGCGGCTCGGTTATACCAGTCCAGTATACCGTTGCTTTTTTCACGATCAGGACGCATGGAATACTGCTTTACAAGAGTGCCGAAATCTGTTTTGCTGTTACGCAACTCAACCGCGCGTGTCGAATCATCCAGTAAAAGTACCTGGACCTTCACCATTTCCGCGGTGTAATACTCATCTTTGTTTTTACGATACTCTTCCTGCAACTCAGACGGACGTAGCCGAAGGGTATCAAAAATAGCTTGCTGAACAAAACGCGTCTTGTGAAGGCGCTCTGCGGAAGCAATACTATTACGAACGCTGAGCTTCTCGTCGAAACCGGCAGCAATTGCCTGCTCATAAAAAACTGAGCGGGCAACTAGGCCACGCAAAACCACTTTTAACCCATGTGTATTCTTTATTAATCTGGCCTGCTTGTTTTTTATTTGTCCGAGCTGCAATAGAACATCGGCAACGCTCCAATTGATGTCACCGGCAATCAGGCAGTTGATGTCTACCTCATTTACAAGCTCTCGATCGAAAGCCAACGGCCCCACATCTGAATCGTTATCTGCGAGCATTTGCTGGATCACGATATTAACAACCCGCTCCAATCCTGCTTCGTTATATTTAATTGGGTTCTCGGCAGCCACTGAATTTAAATAATCCCGTTTTGCAAGCTCTTTGCGCTTCCAAATCAAATAACGACGCACATAGTGCTTCTTATTTGCATATTCATTTTCAGTTACGATGGGTCGTTTTGTACGATTATCCAAACGAATGATGCTATAGCCGGCATCCGTTTGCACGGGTTCAGATATCTCACCGATCTTCAAGGCATATGCGGCATCTTCAAAGGCCGGATCCATCTGACTTGCGGAAAAATTCCCCAAGTCACCACCACTGATTGCCAGCTTGGGGTCACTAAAGTTTTGCATCGCCAGTTGCTCAAACGAAGCACCGGCCTGCAATAATCGATAAAGACTATCTGCCTTTTCTTTTGTCTCTGCAAACAAATGACGCGCACGCAACGTTTCATTCATGCGCGCAAAAGCAGTACGGATATCATCATCAGTAACGTCTGGTACGTTTTCAACCGTCTGTTCCCGCCAGGCCTTTACAATGGCATACTTACGACGATAGTCAAAGCTATTTTTAAAAGCAGGTAACTCGCCAATCCCCTGCTCGTCTGCAAAATCGGCAATCAGATATTCGCTCACCATATTGTTCAGGATTTGATCGCGTAATCTGGCATTGTCGTCCATTCCAACGGTATAGAGAAAATCGACCAGGCGATTGCGAAATTGTTTATCGGTAATGGTGTGCGGGCCAACGGTAGCAAGTGGAGTCGCCTTCTCGGCATCGCCACAAGCAAAAAAAGCCGTAGCAGAGAAAATTCCCACTAAGGCAATAACAAATGTGCTTTTGATAGTCCGGCTGCTGATCATTTCGCAGGAATACCACCTGTTTTACAACGGTCTTCGAAACCGGAAAGAATTATCATTTAAGCACTCTGCGACACGTAGATTGCACTCGTTTCGCATTGAGATTAATAGGGGTAAATGTAGCGTTTCTTAAATGATTATCCCGGCTAATAGTTTAGTCACTCTGATCTGAGTAACTAATTTACGGTTTTTTCGGCAGGAATCAACTTATTTCTAAAAAATCTAAAAAAAAGAAGGCCCCAAAACAGGGCTTCAATTCGCTTTAAAGGCGTTTCAACGCGCTTTTATTAAAAATTAAGAATCAGTAGGAGGATTACCAGGCCTTAACGCTACAGATGACCATAGCAGAAGATTATTTGGGGGCAGAACGAAACTGAGCGATCTGCGACTGTAACTTGAGTGCCGGTTGATAGGAAGGATTTAGGGAAAGGCAGGCAGCAAGTGAACGTCCTGCTTTTTCGAAGTCTTTCAGATTCGCAAAACTGATGGCAAGTAAATAGTTAGCCACGGTCTTCTGCTCGACAGAGAGCACCTTTCGCTCCGCTTCAGAGCGAAGCGCAATAGTCAAATGTTCAACAGCTTCTGGGAATCTACCCGCAGAGACCAATGCGCTTCCCAGCTTGGCCAACACAAATGGATTTTTGTCATCAGGAACAAGCGCACGCTTATACCACTGGAATGCGAGAGCGCGGCGCTCCAACACGACAAGTAAATCGCCAATCCGCATCGCGGGATAATAATTATTCGGGAATGCCTTCCGCACCGCCGTGAACTCAGCTACTGCCCCATTCGTATCCCCTGCCCTGGCCAATGAGTCTCCCAAGGCATAATGCGCCTCATCCCAATTCACTTTTTTTTGCAGATGTTGCCATGCCAACTGTCGCAAAAACTCAGGCTGATCGGAATAGTAATCCTTTGGACGAACATCCAAATTAGCGAAAGGCCAGCGATGAGTGAGCAAAAAAATACGCAAGGCGCCTATTTCTTCATCAAGTGCCGTTACACCAGCACGGTCGCGGGGGGCTTGCTTAATTATTTGCTGAATTTCTGCGTCGGAGAGCAGTGAATCGCTCCAGCCAACCAATGAATCATTGGTCAACACCTGTATTTTTTGCAAAACTTCGAAAAAGGTTTGCGCCATTAGCTGATAGCCAAAGAGGTTCGGATGAAGATGCTCCATAAAAAGCGCATTCCCGGGCAGCTGATCTTCACTTGCAGTGCGAAAGACCTGCTTCATATCGACCAGGGCAACATCCTGCTCGCGAGCGAGCTTTGCGATTCGCCTGTTTATCTCAGTCGGTGCGCGAAACGGCAGCATATCAAGATCGCGCGCCTGCTGATAAAGCTTAAGAGCCGAATCCGGGCTGCCAGACTGCCGTTGCACAATGGCCTTAGTGTATTGCCGACGCGCAGAGCTGCTATCAATCGAAGTGAGAAGCTCATCTGCTTGCTTAAACCTTCCCGCAGCTGCGTGTGACTGTGCCTCAAGCAAACGGCTATTCATACGGGCCTGTTCGACGGCAGACTGCTCTCGGACACTCCCGGAAACAAACGGAGGCTGGTCGGCAAGATTCGACACCAAATTGCTCAATACGACCTGAATACCGGCCTGCTTTGCTTCACGGAGAATGGTGGATAGATTGTCTTCAAACTGTTGATAGGCTCGCTGGCGCAGTGGTGAATCGGGAGTTACCAGATTCTCTGCAGCCATGGCCTTCATCAACGATTCCGGCTGTTTCGCTGTGCTGTCCGGAGAAGCAAATCCAGATAAAACGTCACGCATAATATTAACCAGATGAAATTTTCTGAGCCGCAAATAGAGTTTGTTCAGACGATGACTTCCGCTGACAAACTGCGTCGAAGCAGCCCCATAGGCTCCATAGAACTCATTGTGCCCCATGTAAATGACCATCACATCTGGCTGCAGGTTCAACATTTCCGGTAATAAGTCTACCACTGAATAGCTATTTATTGCGGAAATTCCCAGATTGATGACTTCAACGTAATTATCGAGGAGTGATTCTCGCAGACGATGCTGAAGCTGAAACGGGAAGGTAGCATTAATCTCATATGGGAACCCGGCCGTTGTCGATCCACCAATGCAGAGCACCCGCAGGCTATTCGGACGTCGCGTTGCTTCAAAAATTTCTTCTGAAGCCTCTGGCACCATCGATTCATCAAGTGAGAAATAGCGCTGCGCAACCTTGCGATTCACAATCAGATTTCCCTCGCCAAAACGGCTCTCCTGAATAACAAGAGGCTGTTGACCACCAACTCCGGCCAAACGTAGAATACCCTCCAGCACCAACAATAGCAATACAGGTATTGCGATAGCTACTAACGTGAACAGCATCTTTTTTGGCCAGCTGAGCGTCGGTATTTTTGTGGCTTTCTTTGTCACATCAATTCTCTGGCTGAAGTATCATCATCTGATAGGGCATTAGGCGAAATCCCAATGCGCCTTCAGTCGCTTCTATGCCAACATTATTTGTAAGGCTCAAAAATTTCGTATATCCCTGCAGTTCATCAGAGTTCAGCGTGAACTGACCTGGTTCTGCTGAACTGTTGAGGATAATTAGCAGTTGGTTTTCTTCCAGGGAACGCCAATATGCCAACACATGTGGATCGTCGAAGGTCAAGAATTGTGTTTCACCAATGGAAAGACATCTGTTTTCACCTCGAATATCGATCAAATCCTTATAAAACTGCAGCATTTCAACATCAACAGAAACCTTATCTGCGGGGCGTGTTTTATTGACATCCGGGTGGCTTTTTTCAACACTATAGTTAAAATCGGGCCAGACCATTGGCTTGCGACAAGAAGGGTCATCTCCGCCCCACATACCGACTTCATCTCCATAATATATCAAAGGGGCGCCGGGGAGCGTCATTTGCATTGCAATAATATTTTTCTGCATCTCCCGCTGCATTTGGCTGGGTTTTTGAATTACATAGTCGGGGTTATTCATAACGTCGCCGGCATGATCATACCAACGGTCCGGATTTTGAATTTGAGATGCCAGTCGATCCACATCATGTCCACTCAACATATTCCAGACAAGATATTTATTATCTGGATAGTCTGAGAAAATCGTCTGCATTGTATCTACAAATGCAGAAGCAGAAACCTTTGTTTTTTCATCAATTACAAGCTGTTTAACAGCACGTGAGAAGCGATAATTTTTAACAGCATCAAAAGCCCCATCAAACCAGGGTGCGGCATTAAACATGCGATTCTTATCATAGTCTTCCCACCACACTTCCCCAACCAGATATGCGTTCGGATTGATCTCACGAACCCAGGTGCGAAACTCCTTCCAAAACTCAACACGCACTTTTTCAGCTACGTCCAATCGCCAGCCATCAATTCCATCAGACGGATCACCATCTCCGTTGGGATCCATCCAGCGCCGCACAATGTGTTTAAAATGTTCGGTAACTCCCGGTTCGAAACCGCTATCAGACTCTACAAATTCTGGCAAATCACGAATACCCAGCCAACCCTCGTAAGCAAATTCGTTTTCAGCAGTTTCGGGGTTATCCCACCGCGTAATCGAGAACCAATCGCGATAAGGCGACTTCTGTTGATTCTTCACGACATCTTCGAACGCCCAGAAGCGTCGCCCAACGTGATTAAATACGCCATCAAGCACCACTCGGATGTTGCGCTTATGGCACTCTTCGATCAGCTTTAGAAAAAGTTTATCTGCAGAGGTCCATTTCCAGGTTGAGGGATCCGCAGGATCTTCGGTTGCCCAAATAGCCGCATCTCCCTGCGGGTCCGGCCCAAAGTTATTATCTACATGGTGATAGGAGCTGGCATTGTATTTATGAAGTGACGGAGATTCAAAAACCGGATTTAAATAGATACCGGTAATACCAAGATCTTCCAGATACGTCAGTTGATCGATAATCCCCTGCAAATCTCCGCCGTATCTCCTTAATCCAGCTGTTGCGCCGAAGTTGGCTTCACCCTCTTTTGCCCAATCGAAATGCGCATGCCATTCGATGCCCTGCTCCCAGGGCTGAAAAGCGTACCAATCGGATGTCCAGGGCGAAATCTGCCAATCTTTTGGAGTAAAATAGGGCCAGCCGCCTGCCATATCTTGCGGGACGGGATCATTTGCAGCATCACCGTTGCGGAATCGTTCGGGGAATATTTGATACCATACCACTTCAGCAGCCCAGTCAGCCCCTTCCGGTGCGACCAAACTGGTGTTTTCGGCAGGAATACAGCTAATGCCGAGGACAATCAGGCTAAATAAAAAGCCATATCTTAATGGATGCACATGACCCTCCAAACCAATGCCTTACAGCATCGATGCGATCTTAAACTTGTCGTAAAAAATTGAAAAAAGTAACGGAATTCCGTTGGATTCTGCAAGGAGAGATTTACAAAACAGTGATCTGGCCAGACAATTTATTTCAATTGTGCCGGCGGACGTGTCGCCACACCTTCGATACGAATAAGCTCCGTGGTAATCGAGCCAACCGCGACTTTCGACTTCATTTGAACAGGAATCTTGTATTTATCGTCCGTCAACCATACCCAAAGCTTACCTTTTTGCTTAAAGAGCGCATCTCCTTTTAGTACCGGCTGAACTTTAATACAGCGAAATTTTCCCGCCTTAACCTTAATGGTCTCTTTCTTCTCGATAATCACGCGAAGGTCATAAATTTTCTTGTTGTCATGGTTCGTCATATATATGGGCATTCCAACTTCCAGATCCTGCGTCCTTACATAATAAAATGAGCCAAGAATGTCCAATACGTATTCCGGAATATCAACAGCGAACTCTTTTGTTTTGCGGACTCTTAGCGGCTCATCTTTATGGTAGCGGATGGTTTTTACATCGGCGCTTCCCCCGGCCTGATTATAATCGACCAGTAAGTCGAATTTATAGCCACCTTCGCGCAGCTTTTTTGAAAAATACCACGAGAAAAAGCCCTTGGCATCCAGGTGTGTTTCTACCTCATCGCGCACCTTAAAGAATGGATCGAATCCCCGGCTGGATCTTGCAGTCGAAACAATTTTATAGGCTTCACGCTCATCACCGATTGTAAAGCGCTCTCTAACTTCCATAGTCGCCTCGCCAGCTTTTATCCAACCGTAGCGAATCTTAAATGTCAGTTTTTCTCCTACTTCAAAGGCACCATTCTCGATCACACGATCGAGCAAATGTACTTCCTTTTTAACAGTTGTATCTGCATCCTGAATAGAAGCAGAGTCCGGATGAATCACAGCTCCGGAATCCGCCTGCACACCCGGATCTAAATCGCCGCTGTTCGAATTGCTGCTATCTGGTTGTTGAGAAAAAACTGCTGTGCAGTTCAAGAGTATGTATATAATAAAATGATAATGACAACATCGAAAAATTCGCATAACAAACCTCATTCCACTCGAAAAACAACAAACACGTAAATATCTGTTTTAAAAACACTTAAACACAGCGAACACTCGTAAACATTCATCTGAGTAACTTAGAAGCAGGCCAGAGCATTCGCAAGTAAAAATCGCCTACTGCATATAATATCTATTTTATCGGCAGTTGTTTCCGATAAAAAACAAAAAAGGTGAAATTTATTTCTAAAGTTGGACTTGGGAAGGCCGATGATTTTCAGACTACCGGAATAATAACGTTTTTATTTTCTCGATGGCAGGCTTTAGCGTGGGGTCTGCATCAAGCTCTTTGACAATCTTGTTATATGCATACAACACGGATGCGTGGTGAAGGTTTGAAAAGTGATATCCAATGGTATTAAGCGACTCGGAAGTAAGCTCACGGCAGAGATAAATGGCCACTTGCCTGACCCGAACAATCTTCTTTTTCCTCGAGACTCCCTGAACGACATCAATCGGCATCTGATAGAAATCTGAAGCAGCCTTTACGATCTCATCTACCCGCAGGGCGCGGCGTGAAATGCGAAAGTTTGTGCTGACATCAGCTTGCGGACAAATATTAGATACGATATATCTAACGTCATCCAGTTCCATTCCATGATCCATCAGAGACATCTGAGCCGTCAGGCGAACCATCACAGAATGCAGTTGGTGCATATTGCCGTTTAGGTTATCACTAAGAAAGTGAATGATCTTTTCATCAAGGAAGAGCTCATTTTTCTTTAGATATTGGCGGATTATTTTTTCACGTGAAGCATAATCTGCACCCGGCATATCAATAATTAGCCCCTGATGGAAGAGCGCGAGTAAACCAGTCTGAAAATTGGGAAGGAGGGCTGGTGCCTGGTTGCAGGTTAACACAATCTGCACTCCCTTCTGAACAAGCTGTGTAAGGATAAAGCTAAGCGTTTCTTGTGACTTCATTTTCCCGGCAAGGAAGGAAAGGTCGTCCAGCAGGAACATATCTGCACGCGTAAGGGTGTTGATAAATTTTTGAATTCTGCCACTTTGCAGCGAATACACATAGTCATGTAGAAAACGTTCACTGCTCATGCAGACAATTTTTGCCTTGGGATTGGCATTCTTAAGGCAATTTCCTATTCCATGCAGCAAATGAGATTTTCCACTACCGCTATTGCCGAAGAGTACAAGTGGCGAAAAACCATCTCTACCGGGATTCTCTGCTACTCGCTGTGCCGCACGCAAGGCCATTTTATCTGCGGGGCCGGCAACATATGCTTCCAGATAAAATCTGGAGTCTAAATAGCAACTCGCATCCTCATCATTAGAATGCGTCTCTATTGCTGTCGGAATAATATTGTCGGGTGGATCATCGAGTGGTCCGGGCTGAAGATCGTCCGCAGGCACTTCGGATTTGTCCTGTGCAGATGCAGCAACATGGAATTCCATGCGTACATCCGGACCGCAAACATCGGCAATAATCTCGTTCAGAAGATTACCATAGTGTGTTTCCACCCATTCACAAAAGAATCGGGAAGGAACACGCAACAGTAATGTGCTGTCCTGAATGGTTACAGCAGCAATCGGTGCAAACCAGGTTTGGTAGGTTTGAGCGTTTACATGGCCTTCTGCCAATGCAAGACACGCATTCCACTTTTCCTGGACTGTCTGATCTGATCGCTCTGAAGGTCGAGACTTCTCTTGACTGCCGGAGACCATTTTTACCTGTACCGCCTGTACGTGGTTCATTATAGCGTAAAACCCGCGCTATCAACTGGTTTAACTACTCGAAACTGTGTTAGTACATCCGTCATGGATGCTTAGTAATGTGTTTGTACGACGAGGTCAAGTGGGCGCGATCAATATTGTGACTTCGGCGACTCCCCCCAAAAGGGATGAAAGTATATCAAATTGGATTCGTATTTTCAAATTATTCAGGCTAAATAATCAGAAACTTTTTAATGTTTCACGTTAAACATAGTGTTTATGCCGTGTTAACAAGTACTTAGCGGAAATGAAATATTTTAGTGTAATATTTCTTAACAACCTGTTTGGAATCATGTCAGCAGAATCCTACATTTAAAGCTTTTTATTTTTTTCCTATTAAACCCTTTTCTAAGAAAAAATTTTATAGACAAGTGATTAATATCACACACTCCTTTCCAGACACCCAGCAACCAAGAAATAGATCAAGTCATTTAAAAACAACTACTTAACTGCCAAGCGATGTTCCACATCACACGATTTTACCAATGTGATATTGGTCATGACACAAAATCACGCTTGAAACCGGGCTCAAATTCCCAACTGATTTCATTTCCGTTGCAGATCGGAAAAAGTTGATAAACGTGCAGAACGTGCACAGCCATAAAAAGGTAGTAAAGTCGGCCTAAGTAAAGTGGGTTTCAGTGAACTTAGAACGAGAGCAAAAAGAATGTTTCACGCTGAAAAATATGGAGGTTACAGGAAATCGAAAGGATATCTAAAATGGTTGAGACGCGAGATATTTAGCGGGACAAATTTGCAGTAAAATCATACCCGGAAGGTTGCATAATCTCCCGGGCCTCGTCAGGTCAATTTTCGTATTCAACCTGAAAGTAGGATGGGTGAAGGTTGTAATCTCCAAAGCCGGTTCGATCTATAAACAAGAAAGTTTTACGCAGTGAATAATAACGCCAAATCTGATAGGGATAGGAATCCTGGGCAAATGGATGCCGCTCCACATCATCAGGTTCACCAAATTTAATGAAGATTCTACCGCGATCGGTCAGCCAGCCGGCCTGAGACGTAGCACTAAACCTCTCTGTTGAATAATTTACCCGGCGATAGTACTCACGCAGAAGCTCATTCACCTCAGTATCCGGATTAGGGTCCTGAGAGTCCCAGAAGCGCTCAAAGAAGTTCTTCTTGTCTTCATAAGGCGCTTTTCTATATTTCTTAATCGAATCGGTGTTAGCAATATAGCGAAGCTGCTCTATTGCCAGGTTCAAATCCTCTCGATTATCCGGAACAAACCGCCAGAAGAATCTTAGTGGTGCTGAAGCAATTAGGCTGGTAGTTCCGCTCTTCACTTCAAGCTCCATCTGATACTGATTCTCGCCCAGACTGTAGCGATTTAGCTTAATGAAATGTTCCTGATAATTACTACTATCCAGTTGGTAGCTATTTTGCAGCACCGGTAAATTCTGCTGATCTCGAACGACATAATGCACCTTTGCCTCATCCGAATTAGAAGACCAGGTAGAAAAATAGGCATATAGCGTTTTTGAGTTGCTTGAAAAGGAGTTGCTCAGTGTCGGGCTAAAAGCGGTTATTCGACCTGAGCTATCGGTTTTATGCTCACTGAAGAACAAAATATCACTGATAACCAGACGTGCGTTGTCAGCGTCGTTCGCAACTAATGGCGGCATATCATAGTTGATCTTGCGCGTAAACTGCTTGGCGCTATTCAGATCAGTTACAGTAAGCGTAACCGCATACGTGCCAGGCTGCACCGCAATGTCGGTATAAAACGTATTAATGTGCTTTTTAGAATTGGTCGCATTATAATCGCGGGCAATCACCTTACGGGTAATGGTGCGATTGAAAACAAACTCTTCACTCTCATTGCGAAAATAAACTTCCAGCTGGAGCTCGGCATCAAACACATCTTCGTTTTTTAAGAAAGTAAGCTGATCGTTTTGAATCTGCATATAGATGCGTGCCATCGGCTCGCCTGTCGTTGGCATCAGCGTAGAGGCAATTTTGGCAACAAAGACCGGGAGCCCCACCACATCACGTGACCGTTGCTGTAACTGCGCAAATAAAGTGGAACCATATAAGAGTGTGGCAAGAACTACAATAACAGATCGGGTTTTCATCTAATCATTCTCTAGTTTGGCATAGAGTTCATACTCGGACGCATCGTGTATCCTTACGTCGGCAAATTCGCCGATTTGTAGTGGACGCTCGAGCGCTTCAATAATGACCTCATTGTCGATTTCCGGAGAGTCTCCGACGGTCCTTCCATAGGCGGTCATATTCGACCAGTCAACATTATCCAGCAGAACGCGAAACGACTTGCCAATCTTCAACTGATTCTTATCATGAGAAATTCCCTGTTGAATTTCCATAAGCTCATTGTAGCGATCGACCTTTAATTCCGCATCGAGATCTTTCATTTCATAAGCGCTGGTACTTTCTTCATGCGAATACTGGAAGACGCCAACACGATCGAAGCGAAACTCTTGAATAAATGCTTTCAATGCCTCGAAATCGGCCTCAGTTTCGCCGGGATGCCCAACAATGAAGGTTGTCCTTAACGTTACGTCTGTAATCGTGTTACGGGCTTTTTCGAAGATATCCCAAATTCTCTGTGCTCGTCCGCCACGCTTCATAATTTTCAACATTGAATCGGTAACGTGCTGCACCGGCATATCCAGATAGGGCACAATCTTTTTGCTGTGTCCCATCAGTTCAATCAGGCTATCCTGCACGGTTGTGGGATAAAGATAGTGCAATCGAATCCATTCAATACCAGCCACCTTTTCGAGCTCCTGCAGCAAATCAGTGATTTTCTGTGAGCCATATCGATCTATCCCATAAAAGGTGGTATCCTGAGAGATGATAATCAATTCTTTTACTCCGGATGCCGCAAGTTGTTTCGCTTCTGCAACAATATGTTGCATATCTCTGCTGCGAAAGCGCCCGCGCATCAACGGGATTGCGCAAAACGAGCAGGTATGATTGCACCCCTCTCCTATCTTCAAATAAGCAAAGTGCGCCGGCGTGGTCAACGTGCGGCGCTCGTAGAGGAACTCGGGAGATAGCTCTGGCGAATAGTCCAGAAACTTCAGAATACGAGAATAGTCTTCCGTGCCGAAAAATCCGTCAATAAGTGGCATTTCTTCCTGCAGCTGATCGCGATACCGTTCGGAAAGACATCCACAGACAACTACCTTGCGAGACGGGTCTTCTTTTTTTAATGCTTCTGCCTCAAGGATGGCGTCAACAGACTCTTGCTTTGCCAGTTCAATGAAGCCACAGGTGTTTACAATAATAACGTCTGCCTCTTCAGGCGACTCTACGATTTCAGCAGTACGCGCCTCAAGCTGTCCAATTAACACCTCTGAATCATAAGTGTTCTTTGAACAACCGAGCGTGGTAACATGAATACGCTTTATTTTGGAATCTGTCATAATCTCTCAGTGCGGGTTGTACGGCGTAATTATACTGCTGTTTCCTTACTTCCGGAAAAAAGACTGCGGGCATATAACGAGGGGTCAAATGGCTGTAGATCGTCTACCTGCTCGCCAACACCGATATAATATACCGGAACTCCGAGCTGATGAGCAATACCTATTATCGATCCGCCTTTTGCGGTGCCATCCAGCTTGGTTAGAATGATTCCATCCAAACCAACGGCCTGCTTAAACTGTTCAGCTTGCTTAATAGCATTTTGTCCGGTAGTAGCATCCAACACCAATAAGTTAAGATGTGGTCCTTCCGGAAAGACTTTCTGTATGACGCGCTTAATCTTTTTCAATTCTTCCATCAAATTTACTTTGGTATGTAAACGCCCGGCGGTATCCACCATTACAATATCTACTTCTCTCGACCGCGCGGCCTGCATAGCATCGAATGCCACAGCACCGGGATCGGAACCAGACTGTTGCTTGATTAACTCAACGTCGATACGATCGGCCCATTCCTGCAATTGCTCGACCGCTGCTGCGCGAAAGGTGTCTGCGGCGGCAAGCAACACGCGCTTACCTTGTGCCTTATAGCGGGAGGCCAACTTGGCTGTCGATGTGGTTTTGCCGGTGCCATTAACGCCGATCATCATCATAATATAAGGCTTTTCCGGTAACAGATCTTCAGAAAAGCGCTTTGGTGGGAACATACCCGCTACTTCTTCAGCAAGTAGCTCCAGAAGCTGCTCAGAATCTTCACATCGCTCTTTCTTAACCCGTTCTTTAACCCGCTCCATCAAATTCATCGATGTGTTTACACCCACGTCACTGCTAATCAAAACTTCTTCAATCTCTTCGAGAAGATCATCATCTATTTTACGGCCCGCTCCAACTACACCAGCCAATTTTCCAAATACCTGCTCGCGGGTTTTAGCAATGCCTCTCTTTAACTTTTTAAATAGGTCTGCCATAAATTCTCCAACACTATGTGGATTGCTGCTGCGCCTCAAACGGTCGTAAGAACATGGCCTTACCGATTAGACTTGAGAGGATTACTGCAATCACAGATACAATAAACAATTCCTTACCGATATAGTTGACGCGAAACCCCAGCCATAAGATGAGCAGCGTCAATTCACCGCGGGCAAAAACTCCCATTGCCAGCAGTTTTGCATAGCGCTGCTTCTTCAGAAAAATAAGGCCGAAAATCGTCGACACCAATATAAGTCCGATCAGAATATAGGCTAAACTTGACCAGAAAAAAACATAGTCTTTCCAAAGCAGGATTAGAAGTTGCCCAATCTGGACAAATGGCAGGACATAAAGAAAGGATGAGAGTGCAAATGTCTGCTCTGCAACGTCGAAACGGTTCTCCCCGGCGAGGTTTCGAAAAACCATGCCCCCCCAAATTCCAACGAGTAAGACCGATACTCCCAGCTTCAGACATGCAAAAAGGAAAACGAAGAAGACACCAATTTTGAATACTGTTGTAAACTCACCAATCCATCGCTCAGTTGCATTATATAGCTTTGTCATCTTCTCAGGTATCAATAAAGGTAACAGAAAGAGTATCAAGATGAAGGTATAGACGGCGACATTTACAAGATTGGTACCATCATAATCGCTCCAATACCGAACGAGATCCATACCTGTAAAAAACAGAATTGCAATCAAGTCTACCACAACAGCAGTTTGAATAAGATTCGTTATCGGGCGTTTTAGAGTTGGATTAAGCGGGAAATTCGATGTCAGCAGAGCACCAATATTTATACTCAAAAAAGCAATGATAAGAAGCGCTGTTGCCTGGAAGGATTGATGCGTAAGCCCAAAGTAGCCAACCGTTCCCATAACAAGCACATTTAGCAATAAAAAAATAATTACCTGCGGCACAATACGCTCGCGATTAACACGAAAGAACTTCAGGTCAAAACTAAACCCCATCTGCATTAAAAACAGGATCATTCCAAAATACGAAAGAAAAGCAACAAACTGATTGTCTACAAAATCGGGAACAGTCTTATAGCCAAACAGATGTGAATAAATAAGCACAACGCCACCCAAAACAACGCCGGTGAGAATATGAGCAATGAAGTCTGGCAATCGAAGGCGTCGCGAGGCTGACATGAGAAAACCATCCAGCGTATATGTCATAGCTAAATAAGCAAAAATCTGGATAAATTTAGCTTCCATAGCTCTCTTCCATTAACTCGTTTTGCTTTAAAATAAGGATGAAATTAAAGCATTCTGCACGTAATATAAATGTCGACCTGTATCCGCCAGAGCTCTACTGACCCTTAAAATTAGGATAATCGTAATCGAATCGTCTTTTATAATAGTAGCGCGTCAGCACATATGCAGCGACAATCATCACCAAAAAGCCAGGGAATTTAATACAAATTCCTATTGAGAAGAAGAAGATCCCCAGCTTTACGGCACGTACTGCCGGCGCCACTTTACCAGAAATTACTGCCGGAATTAGAAAAGGTAATGCTGTAACGCCCACCAGAAATAGCAGCGCATCCCTTAGCCAGGCTGCCGAAAGGATAGCCAGAACAAGACAGCCCAAACTATACCAGAGCGTTGCCTTCAAACCATAAACGACAGCTATCGTCTGTTTTCCCGTCTCCCGATCACCTTCCAGATCCGGCAATGTGGTGATAAGATAAAGTGCCGTATTATAAAACAGGTAGGGCAAAGAGGCATAAAGTCCCTCAAGGTCAAAAGGTCGAAAAGCTAACCAACCCATTACGAATACGCTCCATCCCATTCCCATATTTGCGATTAACCCGCGAATCGGGTAGTTCTTGAAGGCAAAAGGACGAAAATTATATACATAACCTGCCCAGAATAAAGAAAAGATGAGCATAAGTCCACTTGCTGTATTAAGCCACCAGGCAAGAACGATGCTTAAAGCCAGCAACAAAACGCTCTCGATGTAAGCATGTCGAACCGATACGCAACCTTTTCCAAGAATAAACAGCTTACTATTCAGCGTATCGCTTTCAATATCATGGATTTGGTTGAGGATAGCACCAGATCCCATTGCAAATGCCAGATAGGCTCCGGCATGAAGGAGTTTCTCCGGCGCACCGTGAATGGTCAGTCCATGTTCCAGAATGGACGTTAGGTGCAGTTCGCCGCGGGCGGCAAGATATCCGGCCATCATAGTAGCCCAGCCGGGAAAGAATAAAATTGGTCTGGTCAGAAAAAGATAATCAAGAGCTCTTAAAATAGGCTGCATCCTCTAAAACTTAATCTGCAACTGTAAGCCAACCGCATCGGGCGGCAACGGAACATCCATAGCACTTATTGAAATCGCAGTGTCGAATTGAAATAAGTAAGCATCGACATAAGCATCAACCAGCGTCAGAAAATACGTTATGCCCAGCAGCCAATTGGAGGCATTACGACGATTTCTGGCATTGCGACGCACATCATCCGGGAGCGCATCATCATTAAACTTGTTGTGAAAGTGCACTGAACGCCAGATCATCGCGCCATTTAGCGCCGCTACAAACAGTGCTTTAGGATACGCCTCATTATATGCCTGTCCTAAGCCTGGCAGAACTGCACTACGCAGAACAGCCCCCATTGGAGATTTAATTGGCGTATCCGAGAGTAATTTTAGCGTGTCAACAGCCGTATGTTCATCTCTACCATCAATAGCGTAAAGCGAATGCGACGCGAGCAGACACAACAGTATAAACATGTATTTCAAGATTGTCTCAATGCTTTTAAGTTTGAATATTATGAATAACCGTCAACGCTTTCGGATGCACCGTAATTTCAAGTAATTTTGCCGAATGATCGACCATTTCGCCATCGGCGTGCAGCGGGATACCACTATCAGACTCGATGACCATCTTTTCGCTCTGCACCAGATTTACCTGAGGTAAGTGAATATGAGTTCCCAAAAGCACCTTGATCAAATTACCAAGTATTTGCCTGGTCTTAAGGGCATCAAAAATACAGAAGTCGAGCAGTCCGTCATCAACTTTAGCACCGGGAGTAAGAAAAAATCCACCTCCCTGGCATTCCCCATTGCCGACTGAAATCATAAATACGTCTTTCTGCAAATCATAGCCGCTATATTTTATGCGAACAGGACGGTTTTTGAATTGGCGCAGCGTTCTTAAGACAGCTAGAAGATAGATAAGAAATCCCCGTAACCAGCGTATTTTGTTCGCCTGCACAACTACATCGGCATCAAAACCTATGCCTAGTCCGTTTGCAAACCAGGTGTTATTAACCTTTCCAAGATCTACCGCTTTGCGTCGATTTTCTTTAATCACGTTGATCGCATCGCTGATCTGGAGTGGCAAATTCAGCATCTTAACGAAATCGTTTCCAGATCCAATCGGCACAACCGCAAGGCTACTCTTTCCTCCGGCAAGTCCGTTAATTACCTCATGTACCGTGCCATCGCCACCTACAGCAATCACAATAGTATTGTTATTCTTGAATTCTGCTGCTGCACTCCTGGCTTCTCCCGCAGCAGAGGTCTCCGTATAGCTCACCTCTCCAAGCACAGACCGAAGCGTGCTCAGAATTGTTTCTTTCTGCTTTCCGGCTTTTCCGCGTCCTGCTGCCGGATTAAGAATAACATGATAGTTCATCAAAACTATTTAACAATCGCTATGCAGTCTATTTCAACGAGCACATCTTTTGGCAACCGGCTAACCTCAACCGTTGAGCGGGCAGGAGCGTTTTCTGCAAAGAAGGTTCCGTATACCGCATTTACGGCGGCAAAGTCATCCATGCTTTTCAAAAAGATTGTCGTTTTTACGACGTTATCGAAGCTACTGCCAGCCGCGGCAAGCACAGCTCCCAAATTCTTCATAACCTGATGCGCTTGCTCTTCAACGCTTCCATCGAGCAGCTGATTTGTGGACGGGTCAATAGCGATTTGACCTGCAGTATACACCATGCCACCGGCGCAAACGGCCTGATTATAAGGGCCTACCGGGTCTGGCGCATCATTTGTTTTTACAATTGTCTTCGACATAGTCAGTCCATTTACATTTTTATTTAGCGTTTTAGTTATTCACCCGAACAATAAATCGGGGTCTCCCCCGCCCTCTCGCAGAATCTCTATATCATTGCCGACTATCCGTACAACCGTCGATTCAACGGCATCCGAGAGAATTCCTGCATCGAGCAACATATCCGCGGAAGCAACATATTCCATCGAAAAGTCGCCGTCTGGAATTTCCAAGGTCACTTCTTCGGTTGCAGATGAATTTACAATGGGATTGCCCAACCCTTCAATGAGGGCACGACAAACTTCGCTATTGGGAATTCGGATGCCGATCTGTTTCTTACGACTGAGCATCAGTTTCGGTATTTCTCTGGTTGCCTCGAGAATAATTGTATATGGCCCCGGCAGGCAACGTTTAAGAATCTTAAATACGAAGTTGTTAATCTTAACGTAATTCGATGCCTGCTGAATTGAAGCACACAACAGACTCATAGAGTCGGTTGGCGACTTTCCTTTCACGCGATACAGCTTTTCCAATGCTTTCTTATCATAGACATTGCATCCCATTCCATAGACAGTATCGGTTGGATAAATAATAATACCACCCTTTTCAAGAGCGCCAACTGCCTGGCCGATATGGCGAGCGTTGGGATTTGAGAGGTGTATCATATGTCTCATTATGCTATCCCGGGATAGTGGAAAGCCAATATTGTTTACCTGAGTCCATCGGAATGTAAACATGCCAAATGTTTTCAAGCTAATTTATGAGAATCTTTTTTGGAGCGTTTGAAGGTAAGGGATTTCTAAAGAATTATCAATTGAAATCATAGGTAAGGAAAGCCCGCTATTCTGCGATAAGCGCATCAACAAGATGCTGCATTTCCAGATCAGATTTTCCCGTAAATAAGATGGTGGTGCCTTCCGTCTCATTTCGTTTCAGATGCGCAAGCACTTCAGCATGATTACCACAGGCCTCGTAAACAGCATCTTTTTTGTTTAGTCGTTTCATTCCCGCAATAATATGCCTGGCGTTCTCACCAAGTGTTACCACAGAGTCAATCGGTAGAGCGGCAACGTAATATCCCAGCTTTAGATGCGCTTCATCCGGGTGCGGTCCGGGCTTGTTCATGTCGCCTATCACCAATGTAAGTTTGCGTGAGAACGGCTTAAATTGAACCAGTGACTCGCAGGCCTTCGTCACAGAGTTAAACGTTGCATCGTAGGTATAATCCAAAATATAGTTCTGCTTATGTCTAAGCAAATTTCCCTTGCGACTATATAGGGAAAAGCGTTCCTGTAAACCCTGTTGAATTTGCTCAAAGGGCAATCCCATAAGTCGCGCAACCGCGATAGCAGTCAGTGCATTATATACGGCGGAGGAACTATAGATCGGCATGTGGAAGTGATAAAAATCGTTTACCTTGAATGCAATGCCATCCGGCCCGAGATAATCGATTGCACTTGCATAGAAGTGAGCGCTTTGGTTTAAACCAAATTTTACAACGCGAGACTCTGGTGCAAAGCGGGAAAGTGCGGTAACCAGGTCGTCATCAATGTTTAGCACCGCATAACCGCTTCGAGGCAAGTAGCGCACCAATTCTTCTTTGGCATCGGCGATCGTATACTTGTCACCGAGATTGGCAAGATGTGATTCTCCGATGTTGGTTACCACCCCGATAGTAGGCTCGGCGATACGCACAACATTTTTGAACTGTTCGGGATTCACAATACCCAGTTCCAGCATGGCCAGCTCGTGTTCAGCTGAGAGCCGCAGTAATGTTGAGGTGACGCCCGAGGCGGTCGAACAATCAGGAGGGGTCTCAAGAATCGCTCGCTGCTCGCCAAAAATGGCCGAAATCATACGTTTAGTGATTGTCTTGCCTTCGGTGCCGGAAATGCCGACGACAGGAATGTTAAACTTTCGACGATGTTTTTTAATCTTGCGCAAATTTAAACGCACATAGGCTTCAAATGCTTCCTCATCCTGAGCCAGCAGCGATATTTCGTCTAAATACAGCTGTTCGGTACGCTTTGAATTCATGAAGACACCTGAAGGTTTAAGAATCAATAAATGAAATGCCGGGAATATGTTCAATTGCGCCATAATAATACAAGTATTCGAAGAAGACGCGCAGCGAATCCCAGCTAAAATCATCCGCTTCAGAAGCGTAGGAATATTCCAACAGAGTTTCCAGTACCGTCGCCTGTATCGGAGGATTCTCTTTGGCATAAGCATCAGCAGCGGGACGAATATATTGCGCCAGTTTGCTTGCCTTAAATTCGGGAAGATGTTGCTTTTCGGCAGAGTCATCGCGAACTGCCAAAACCAGATGGATGAATGCTGCTTCTGTTTTGTCCGACCATTCTTCGCCAATATCCATCTGAGCCAAATCGGTTGCGGATAAAGCGAGGGCACGATCTCCTTCTACAAAGCAGGCCGAATGACTCTTCAACAAATCACTTATTTCAGATGACGAGTCGACTTCAACAAACTCACACTCAATATCATACACTTCATTTAACAGAATCGCTGCCAACATCCGATACGGGCTATCGTCATCGAAGACGGCAATGGTTTCTATGGTCTGCATGTTCTCACGAAACATTAGCTGGGACGTCATCGTTGCACCATGACTGATAAGTGCAGTTCGTGGATGCAAAGACAGATTCGAGCTACTTCGAGCAAAATCCAGCGGCGTAATAAAAGCGGCATCCAGTTTTCCCTCTGCGAGGTCCAAACTGTTTTGCCGTGGCGACTGCATGGTAAATGAAAAGCCCTGCATCGCTTCAAAGGCCTTTGTAAGCGGTGCAGCAATCAACTGATCTGATAGCCCAATCTTCATTACTTATTCTTTCCAATAGGTTTCATTGCGCTTTCGGAGACTTTCACTGGTAGCAAGAGATGACAATCCGTACCGCGATCAATCTCACTATCGTAGTAGATAACGGAATCATTCTCTTTCACCAGTTGAAAAACAATTGACAATCCCAATCCGGTACCAAACGTCTTGGTCGTAAAGAACGGATTAAAAATATGCTTCAGGTTTTCCGGTGCAATTCCACAGCCGTCATCACTGATAATTATTTCGAGATACGGCACGCTCTCAACGCGTGCATGATAAGACATTCTCTCACTTTTTCCAACAGCCATTGTTTGCATATACGGCCGAATGGCAATTGTAATCTCGCCACCACTTTGCATTGCTTCAATCGCGTTGAATAATAGATTAATAAATATTTGTTGAAGCTGTCCGGAATCTACATATACCATAGGCAGGTCGGGCTGAATGTCTTTTTTAAGGGTTATATTTTGATCAACAAATTTTTGATTGATCAAACTAAGCACGTCTTTTAAAACAAAGTCGACATTATGCCCCTGTCGATTCGGCTTGGAAGGCTTTGCATAAGAGAACAGCGTCTTTAGAAGGTCATCCAGTCGGTTTACCAGCCGAATAATGCGCTGCACGTATTCGCGTTTCGGATCTCCTTCAGCTACCTCTTCTTCAAAGGTCTGGGCCATTGCCTTGATACCTGCAAGTGGATTGCGGATTTCATGAGCGATGCCGGAAGCCATCACCCCGAGAGATGCCAGGCGATCGACAGTTCGGATTTCCTCCTGAATTTCCTTGCGATATGTAATGTCCTTCATCGTAATAATGGTGCCGAGTTCTTCACCTTTATCATTGCGTAAGGCTTCTACAGAATACCCCAGATGCAGAGATTTTCCACGCGGAGTTTGCAGCTCAATTTCCGGCCGCTCCAACTTCAAGGCGTATGTATGTGGGGATTGCAAAATCTCTACCGCTGCTTCCGCGCCGATAATATCGTCAAATGCTTTGTTGACTACGGCCTGAACAGGAAGTCCAAACAAATAAGCAGCGTGATCGTTTAGAAAGGATATGGTATTATCCGGACTCAATACAATTAAACCAAAATTCAGCTGTTTTACGACCGTATCAAGATTCTCTGCGATTGTGAGGTCACCCGCACCGGCAGTAGCATTTCTGCTTTGCGTTGGCAACAGCACTTTTGTAAGCAATCCGTTGAAGTGTCGCAAGACCTGGTAGTGCATCTCTGTAAACTTACCCTCATCAGATTTCAAGACGGCCAGTACAAACACGGTTTTCTCGTCGAAGACAATTGGATGCACCATAAACCCGGTAATCTTAAGTTTAAGGGACCCATTGAGATAGGTAATAAAGGGATTGTTAGACTGTACGGTATTAAGAATTGTAGCTTCCTTCAGGCGGACAGCCTTCACTAAAATCGGCATTTCTGCCACCGGAAGGGTTAGTTCATCCGTGACAAGGTCGACGGGATCGGCCTGAACCAGACGAAGTCTTTGTCCTTTTTCAACACGCAGAAATATGCAGGCTCGTGCTTTTAGAAGACTTCTAAGGCCGGCAAGTAACTTAGGCAAGAGAGCAGCGGCCTGAGTGGTATCATTCACTTCTTCAGCGCGTTTATAAAACGTGCGTAAAAGACGTAACTCCAACAATCCGGCTTCGGGGCTTTCAACGGGTAGTGAATTGGGTGAAGCTGCTCGTAAGAGCTGGCGAATACGAATCTGTAAGTCCAGCTTGTCGAAGGGAACGGGCAAATAGTCATTTACACCCAAACCAACCAGGCGGTAGCGTAACTTGAGGGGTTCTGCATGCACCAGAGCAAGCACCGGCACACGAGACATAATACTGGTTTCACGGAAAGACAGCAGCTTGGCAAACTGTTCTTCGGGAAACGGCAGGGTGTCGACAATCACCAACTTTATGCTTCGCAACTCATCGGGCGAGCATTTAGCAAGCCCGGTCAGCGGCATATAATCGCAGCGGAACTGGAAGTCCTTTAAGGCATTCCGCACCAGTGTAAAGTGCTTTTCTTCTTTTCCGAGAAGAATAATTCTCGAAGGCACCCGGGCGCTCCTTCATTCTATCTGGAAAAGATAGATTTAAACTTCTCATAATCCAGAATAATTATTTTGCCTTTTTCCTTCTTCAGGTAGCTTTGGATCATCAACGACTTAATCACGCGTGAAATCGTCTCACGACTGGTTCCTGCCATATTCGCAAGATCCTGCTGAAGCGGTAATTCACTAATTTCTACCTGTCCACGACGGAAAACACCTGAGTCTTCGGCAATCCGAAGTAAGGTGCTGGCAACACGTCCTGTGGCGTCCTGCAATGAAAGCGATTTAATGTGCTCATCACTTTTGCGAATTCGCTGAGCGAGTTCTTTTAGCAGATTGATAGCAATTTGCGGGTAATCGTGCAACATTTGTAGAAAGTCTTCACGGCGAATAACCATCAATTCAGACTCTTCAATGGCAGTAACGTTTGCAGACCGGGTTTGCCCGTCTAACAAAGACATCTCACCAAAGAAATCGCCTTCGCTGAGAATCGATAAAATTACTTCACGGCCATCATCACTGATACGGGAAATTTTTACCCTGCCATCTAAAATCACAAACATCGTAGAGCCAACTTCTTCTTCAATCAGGATCAAATTGTCTTTGTGATAGCGCTGTTTGCTAGCCACATTGGTGATGCGCTCAAGATCCTTTTCGCTGAGCTCTGAAAAAAGTGGAATTCCTTTTAATACTCTGATATCCATACCTTGCCCCGTTAAAATTGGATAATATATCCTTTAACCTTAAATCGATTCATTAATTTTTCCGCAACCATTTCTGCTTCGCTTCTGGAAGAATTTGCTCCAACAGCGACGATATATAGCGTAGAACCGTTTTTTTCCTTACTTAACACCCTTGCGGATGGAAATGTGTTTAAATAGCGTTCACGTTCCTTAAGAGCACTGTCGCGGTTGCTGAATGCACCAACCTGAACGGCAAAACCAGACTCAGGTGCAGCGGCCTTTGCTGTTGGTTTTTCAACCGGTTCATCGACTTCAGTTTGCACGGTGTTCTTTACAGACATCAATCGTGTAAAAAACGCCGGGTCTTCGTTAATCCGTCTGGCCGTTTCGTAATACCCCTGTGCAGAGTAGAATTGTCCTACGCGTTCCTGAATAAGTGTTCTTAACGTAAGATCGTCGGAGACACCATAGGCCTTTGCCATTGTTTTAATGGCAGTCGCGGATTCCGGCTCAAACAAAGACTCTAAAAAAAGCTGCCAACCCGGGAACGCAACACCGGCACTCTTTATTGCGTGGAGTCGTTCTACCTTTCCCTGTTTATACAATCGAGCCAGGTCGCCTTTTGTCTGCGCGAAACTGACACTCCCTGTAAGAATCAGGAGTGATAGGATAAGTTGTATGTATCGATTTTTCCACATGATTGACACATCCATACCGGACGCTCGCTATTTTCTTCACAGTTACCGCAAACGTAAATGCGGGTATTTCGGGTGCCACCATTCAAAAAATAAGTCCGCGATTGGTCGGCAGCAAGTTTATATTGACCTTTATTGAAATACAGATTAATCTTCCGGCCGATTAAAACAGGCGATTCCTGGTGTTCTTCCAAAAGATTTAGAACTTCAATCGCGCTATCGTATTCACCCTTTTTATCATAAATCTCGGCAAGAGCCAGCCCCGGTTCAAGTCGATTGGTATTATTTGCAATCAAGTCTTGATAAAAGCTGACAGCTTCGTTATACCGTCCCATTTCAAAGCACGTCTTCTCCAGCTCAGGAAAAGTGATATGTGCTTTAGAGGGCACTTTCTTGCAGAGTAGTTTCCACTGAGCAAGGGCATCATCCAGTCGGTTTTCGTTAAAGTAAGACTTCCCCAAATGATAATACGCCGCTGTACAGGATGAATCTTTCTTTAATGCCTCTTTAAAGCGCGAACGTGCATCTTTAGGATTTTCTGCTTCCTGATGGTCAAGCCCCTGAAAAACTAAATAGAGTGCCTGAAGCTTACGGTATTCCGGAAAATGACCGGAGTGTTTATTAACCAGCGCGCTGGCATCTTTCCAACGTTCCGCCCTTTCGAGCATAGACAGCAATGTTCTAAGCGTCTCGCCGGCTGGTTTGCGCTGCAGGCGAAGTAGCTGATTTGCTGTTTCAATTCCACGATCATATTCACCAGACGCATTGAAGTCCAGCAATAAACTTTTCAATATCCGCTGGCGCTGATCGGGTGATATATTTTCACGAGCGGTCAAATCACGATGTATTCGGATTGCATTGCTATGCAGTCCCTTATCCCGCAACAAATCACCAAGCTGCACATAGGCGGAAATATTATCACTATTTTCTTTTATCGCGACCTTGAACTTTTCTATGGCAAGCCGTGGATTACCTTCGGCCAGAAACTCAAGAGCCTGCATATAGGCATCCTGCTCACCATCCCTGCTTCTTCCGGCAAACAGATATGTTGCAACGAAGCCAAAAACCAGCACCAGTGCAACAGCGATAAGTGAAAGATCAAAAAGTGGATTTTCCGTCATCAACCAGAGGTTCCTATGGTAGTTTCTTCTCTACCGGCGACGCTTTCTCCGGAATGGCTACGACTTCCTCGATCGTCTCTTCGGGTATCTCTTCAATAGAGACATTGCGTAGATTGTCCAATTCCTGACTAAGCTGACGGTTTTTCAAGTTTAACTGTTTTATCTTCGAATTACTTTGAAGTACATTAAATGCCATAAAAACAGCACCAAGCACACCTCCCAAGGTCATCGATATAACGATAACCGTAACCAGGTTTACCTGCTGAAACGTTTGTGTTAACAAATTGATTGTTACGTTCTGACCGGCATTAGAAACAAGAATGATAAGTGCCAACACAAAAACAACCAGCTTCACAAAAGCCAGAGCAATTCGCATATTATATTCCACTAATAAAAGTTTGCATCAAAGAAAGTAGTCCAAAAAGCGACTGAAATCAATTCATTTTTCTGTCCGAGACGGGTTTATTATAGAAAAGTGATTCACTTGTTGAGACTTATTTTGCTGCCAATTTCAACCAGAAATATCTTTAAACGTTTATTTTATTCTTCTCTTGTCGTATTTTCCTAACTCACCAATCAATAATGAGTTGCCATGCTTCGCCAAAAACAGACAGCAATCGCCAAACATCTTAAACGACTGAGAAGTAGTTGGCAGACCTATTTTTTGCCGGCGGTTGCAATCTATTCAGTCGCTCTACTCCATCTCTTTTACACCCGACCGCTGATTAAGGGCAATATTTTGCCTTATCTGAACCACTTGGACATTGCCAGCTTCGCTATTGCGATTGGACTCACCTTTTTAATCTTCAGGCTAAAAAGAACCTACATCTCCAGCAAGTTTTTTCGTCAGGAAATTGCTTCTGCGCTCAAAAACAATCCGGACGCAGACGATTCGTACCTGACCAACGCGTTGTTTAAATCTCTCCGCAAGCAGCTTGGAAAGATGTGGCTTCTGGCCTTGTTAATCGTCGTGGATGGCGTTCTATTTTATTGGCTCACGTATAGCCCACAAAACAACATGCATATCTACTTTATTATTGCCTGCTTTTCATTGGTACTCAATTACCCGCGCGAAGATACGTTTGCCGCCCTGCCCTTATGGATTGAAGAAACGCGGCGCGATAACGCTTAGAGGAGCGATTTCAACATATAGACCCACGATGCACTGCCTGTCTCATATGTTAACTAAAATCATCCCGTCTTCAATCTTAACCGGATATGACTTTACACCAACCACCGCTGGTAAGGTTAAGCTTTCTCCGGTTTTTATATCGAATAATGCTCCATGTTTGGGGCACTCAATTTTGCATTCTTCTACAATCTCACCTTCACCAAGTGAGGCAACATCATGAGAACACTCATCATCAATTGCGTAGTATCCATCATTTAATCGAAATAGTGCAATGCTATAACCTTCCACCTCGACAACCTCACATGGTCCGGAGAATGTCTCTACCGACATTACTTCAATCCAATCTGACATGCATTCCTTCCATCGAACACGCTATTGCACTACTTAGGTACAAAACAATACGCACTCCGAAACAAATTAATCCGCGTTATATCAATTTTGATGAAAATAGAAATTTAACAACTTAATAGCAACACAGAACACAAAGGAGCGTGAGAAGCAGGTGTTAATGGGGTTTGATTGGGAATGTCGATGGAATGAGAGGAAAAAGCAGGCTCCGGCTTAGGAAACCGAAGCCCGTAAAAAGTTCGCTAGGCGGCCAGCCCCTGAGTCTCTGGTTTACCCAAATCTTTGAGATGCTGATAGTGTGCCACAACCGCACTGCGAAATGTGGGGTAAGAGACGTACTGAACCTGAAAATCCTTGCAGGTGTTCTCAACAATCTTACTAATCGCCGGGTAATGCACGTGGCATACTTTGGGAAAGAGATGATGCTCAATCTGAAAATTCAGGCCACCACAATACCAGGCAGCAATTCTGCTTTTCGGAGCAAAATTAGCCGTTGTTTCAACCTCATGAATCGCCCACTCATTGTCGATCTCACCAGTCTCCGGATCTGGAACAGGAAAGTCATTGCCATCAACAAGGTGTGCAAGTTGAAAAATAACCGCCATTGTAAGTCCCAAAACCAAATGCGATACCACAAAAAAGGCGAGCACATTTAACACCGGGTGAAAGAACATTGGGATTACCAACATGTACGTAAAGTAGAAAACCTTGGTCGTAAAGAAGGAAAAAACTTCCATCTTGCTAAATTTCGGCAGCTTATAATCACCAATTTTTCCGGATAAGAATTTCTTTAGGTCACCTTCAATCACCCATCCCAGGGTCATAAAGCTATATAAGGCAAAGGCATATATGTGCTGATATTTGTGAATCGGCTTCCAGGGACGATCCGGCGTAAAACGAAGCATGTCGACGGCATGCAAATCGTCATCTACTTCGCTAATATTGGTGTAGGTATGATGAAGAATATTGTGTTTATGCTTCCAAAGCAGGGCATTTCCCCCGACAAGATCCAGAGTGAAACCCATAATCTTATTCAGCGTGTTGTTCTTCGAATAACTGCCATGCGTGCCATCATGCATTATATTGAAGCCGACCAACACAAACCCCTGCGAAATTGCAATTCCATACAACACAGCCCACAGCAACGACGGTGTAGAAAAAAGGAACAAGAAGTAAGAACCAAGCAACCAGCTTAAGATCAGTGTCGTTTTCAATACCATTCGCCAGTCTGCGTTTTTCGAAATACCATTTTCCTCGAAATAGGCATTAACCCGATTTCTCACTTCCTTATGAAAGCCTACACGTCTTGGGAACGTAATTTTATTTTTCATGCTCATGATACTATTCCTTATAACTCATAATGGAGTCGTTTTTGAGAGTTATCCCAAAATGGGGCCAATACCTCCCTGTCTAAACAGCCTGCATTTTTTAACACAATGCAGGTTTCACTTCCGTGTATGGAAATCTAGGAGAAATTGAGGAATTACACTAAGGAAATAAAAGATTGTTGTGCTAACAATAAAAACGCTCCGGCGCAGAAACACCGGAGCGTGAAAGAAATAGTGCATCAAGTTAACCTAACCATCAAAGCGTGGAATCTTTGAACCACAGGCACGGGCGTGATTCACCTGCTCATACTGCTCCGGTGTAATCGATGGACCAGAACGCTCACAGGTCTGATCGAATGCCTGAGTTAGTGCTGCAGCAAGATCTTCAGCACTTCGACCTTCAATATGGTGACGGTGAATGATAAAAACCGGTTCACCATTCTTCAGCATGGCAATACATGGTGAGGATGGCGGGAAATCGCTGAGATAGCCTTCGCGAACACGGTTTACTGCTGCTTTATCCTGTCCGGCAAAAACCGTTACCATGCGATCCGGAATTTTGCTGTGCTGTAGCGCCTCACCGATTCCCGGTCGCGCACTTCCAGCGGCACAACCGCAAACGGAATTCACCATGACCAGTACGTTTTCATCGTTTTTCTGCCCCAGCTTCGCATCGACATCTTCAGGGGTTAACATTTCTTCAAACCCAAAGGCCACGAGCTCGTCGCGCATAGGCTGAACGGCTTCGGGGTCGTAGGTTGGCTGTAGCCAATTTGGTTGATCGGACATAGTGTCCTCCTATATTAAAAGCTATTAGAGTCGCACAATTGTGCGACGTTACTTACATTTGAGAAGTGATGCTTTACGTCTTTGTAAAGATGAGACGCGAAGCATCGCGTCTTTACCCAAAAAGAGTTTCTACATAAAGCCGAGTTCAAGCTTGGCCGCTTCGCTCATCATATCCATATTCCAGGGCGGATCCCATACGACATCTACTTTGGCATCAACAACATCTGCAGCACCGCGCGCCTTGTCTTCCACCTCGCCGGGCAAGGTTCCAGCTACCGGACAGGCAGGCGATGTCAGCGTCATTTTTATATAGACTTCCCCAGAATCTTCTACAAAAACATCATAGATAAGACCCAGCTCGTAGATGTTGACCGGAATTTCCGGGTCGTAGCAGGTCTTTAACATATCTATAACGTCTTCTTTCATCTTCTCTTTATTTAAGTCACTCATTCTTTACCCTGTTCTTCTTTCTTTAATGCATCCATAAAGGTATGCCAGGCCAGGCTGGCGCATTTTACACGTGTTGGAAACTCTCTTACACCTGCAAGAACAGCCAGCTTACCCATCGTGTCAAAATCGATTTCAGTTTCTTTCTCTGAGGTAATCATGTCATGAAACTGTTCGAAAAGAGCTGTCGCATCTTCAATAGACTTATTTTTTATAAGTGTCGTCATCAGGGAAGCAGATGCTTTTGAAATTGCGCACCCGGAGCCCTCAAAATGAACATCCTGAATCGTGCCATCAGCAACATCCAGATAGACATCAACTTTATCGCCACATAGTGGATTAAACCCTTCCGAAAAATGCGTATGCGGATCGAGCTTACCAAAGTTTTTCGGGTTGCGATTGTGATCGAGAATCACCTGTTGATACAGTTCTTTCAGGTCATCCATCATCAGCTAAATACCTCTACAATATGTTTTAATCCGGCAACAAGTGCATCCAGATCTTCGGTGTTGTTATAGACTCCTAACGAGGCCCTCGTTGTCGCCGGCAAACCATAGCGCTGCATTATAGGTTGCGTGCAGTGATGTCCGGTTCGAACGGCAACGCCTTCCTGATCCAGAAAAGTGCCGATATCGTGCGGATGCACATTATCCAGTACAAAAGACATTACTCCGACCTTCTTTGAAGCCGTGCCAATCATACGAAAGCCAGGTACTTCCAGCAGACGTTTTGTTCCATAATCCAACAGATGATCTTCCCATTCAGCAATACGATCCATGCCGATCTCAGCAACATAATCCAAAGCTGCCGCGAGTCCGATCGCACCGGCAATATTCGGTGTTCCCGCTTCAAAGCGCGTCGGCAATCCGCTATACGTCGTTTCTTCGAAACTTACGGTGCGAATCATATCGCCGCCACCGCGATATGGCTTCATTTGCTCGAGTAATTCTTCTCGACCGTAAAGCACGCCAATACCGGTAGGACCATAAATTTTATGTCCTGAAAATGCCAGGAAATCACATTTAAGCGCCTGCACATCAATTGGCATGTGAACGACGGCCTGAGCGGCATCCAGCAATACAGGAATACTGCGTGAATGAGCCTGCCCAATGATCTCTTCAACCGGATTAATGGTTCCAAGTGAATTGGAGGCATAGACCAGGGAAACCAATTTGGTCTTTTCATTTAGTAATTCCTGATATAGGGAAAGATCCAGTTCGCCATTGTCATTAATCGGCACAATGCGCAGCACCACTCCCCTCTCTTCAGCCATTAGCTGCCAGGGAACGATATTCGCGTGGTGCTCCATCGTGCTGAGAATAACCTCATCACCGGATTTCAGGAAGGTCTTTCCAAAGGAACTTGCGACCAAATTAATGCTGTCTGTTGTTCCTGAAGTAAAGATAATTTCTTTGTCGGAGGACGCGTTAATAAAGCTGCGAACGCGCTTTCTGGCGGCTTCATATTTTGCCGTTGCGACTTCGCTGAGATAGTAAACGCCGCGATGAATATTGGCATTTTCTTCCTCGTAATACTGCCGAATCGTATCTATCACCTGATGCGGTTTCTGGCTGGAGGCCGCGCTATCCAAAAAGGCCAGTTGCTTACCGCGAACAGGCCTCTGCAGGATTGGAAATTGCTGCCTGATTGCAGCAATTTCTTCTTTGGTGAAAATAGATGGTGCTGTTTCAACGGACATTATATATCCTAAAGGTTAGCAAAACGTGCCAAAACTTTTTCGTCGAGACGATTTCGCACGCTTTCAATGCTTACATAATTAAAGACGTCGCTGGCAAAAGCATACTGAAGCTGTGCACGAGCCACCTCTTCGGGAATACCACGTGAACGAAGATAGAAAACGGCTTCTTCATCCATCTGTCCAACCGTTGCACCATGACTGCACTTTACGTCATCGGCGTAGATTTCAAGCTGAGGTTTGGTATCGACACCGGCAGTATCGGTTAACAGCATCGCCTGGTTAGTTTGATAGGCATTGGTTTTTTGTGCATCTTTACGAACAAACACCTTGCCATTGAACACACCGCGTGCTTTGCCACCCAGAACGCCTTTATAGAGCTCATTGCTCAGGCAGTTTGGCATAGCGTGATCAATAGTGGTATGGCTATCCATGTGCTGATTGCCGGTTCCCATGTAGAAGCCAATCAGATGTGCTTCGATGTCGCGTGCGCCCAGGCGAATGCCCAGGTTATTACGCACCAACCGGCTACCGAGATCGAAGTTCAGCAGTGAGAAGTTGCTGCTCTTTGCCAGTTCGGTCTGGAAATTACAGATATGGAACGAATTGGTGTTTTCTTCCTGAATGCGAATATATTCAACATTTCCACCTTCAGCTACCACCGCTTCAGTTACCACATTATTAAAAACCGGTTTATCACCAAGCGCATGAAACGTTTCCACAATCTTTATACGGCTGTTCGTTCCGGCAACCACCAAATTGCGCGGGTTATTGAACGTGCCTTCTTCGCGGGCATCACTTAAATAAAGCAATTGCAGCGGGTTCTTTATATCGGCATTGTCGTCAACGATAATGACCGTTCCATCCTGTGTAAAAGCGGTGTTTAGCGCAGTAAACGCTTCATCATCAAAAGACGCATAGTTAAACAGATGATCTTTCAGTGATGAATCATCATCGTGTAAACTCCTGCTAAGGTTTTTTACGGAAACGCCGTTTCCAAGGGATTCACAGCGAGAAAGCTCAGCACTATAGTGACCATTTACGAAGACTAAAACGTTTTCGTTAAAGTCATCATATGTAAACTGCGCAACATCCGCAGCAATCACTTTCCCCTCAACCCCCATCTCAAATTCTTCTTTCAGAAGCGGGGTCACATTAGTGTATTTCCACTCTTCGTGGCGATTTGACGGAAATCCGAGTGTATTAAAAGCTTCAAGCGCCTTCTTGCGGGTCTGATGCAGTTCACCGGCACGATTACCGTTTAGATTGGCCTCGAAGCCCGGAAAGCGTGAGAGATACCATTCTTTCTTTTCAGATGCTAATTTTGTATTCATAGTCAGTCTTTACCTGTTGCTTTGTGGTTTGAAGCTGCTTAAACCGCAGCTCCCTGCTCTTCGCGAATCCAGTCGTACCCTTCTTTTTCCAGCTTCACTGCGAGTTCTTTACCGCCGGAAGCAACGATTTTACCGTCTAGCAAGACGTGTACAAAATCAGGTTCGATGTAGTTCAACAGGCGTTGATAGTGAGTAATAACAACGAATGAGCGATCTTTATTACGCAGTTGATTTACGCCATTCGAGACAATTTTCAGCGCGTCAATATCCAATCCGGAGTCGGTCTCATCCATAATGGCCAATCGCGGCTCGAGCACTGCCATTTGAAAAATCTCGTTGCGCTTTTTCTCTCCACCTGAAAATCCTTGATTGACTGCGCGAGTCAGAAACTTCTCATCCATTTCAACCAATTTCATTTTTTCTCGTACCATCTGCAGAAAGTCGATTGCATCAATTGAGTCTTCATTACGAGCTTTGCGAATTTCATTAACGGCAGTTTTCAAAAACGTCGCATTACTGACACCCGGAATTTCTACCGGATACTGGAATGCAAGAAAAACGCCGTTTTGAGCACGAGCTTCGGGACCCATTTCGAGCAGATCTTCGCCATCCAGCTCGACGGAACCAGCATCGACTTCATAATCTTCTCGTCCTGCGAGCACATTAGCGAGCGTACTTTTACCAGAGCCGTTCGGACCCATTATCGCATGAACTTCACCTGGATTTACGGTCAGGTTAATTCCACGCAGGATTTCCTGATCTTCTATTGAGGCTTTTAAGTCTTTAATTTTTAACATTTTGAGTTCCAGTATTAATTGATCATTGATTATTGATCATTGACTATTAAAAAAATTATTTTCTAATCCAGTTCATCATTGAGATTTTGTCTATACCTGTGTTATACCTTCTTTTTAAGAATGCTAAACACTCGTTAATTGTTCAATAGACAATTTTCAATTGGCATTCGCTAGCCCACACTGCCTTCCAGGCTGATAGAAAGCAGTTTTTTAGCTTCTACAGCGAATTCCATTGGTAGTTCTTTGAGTACTTCGTCGGCATAACCGTTTACGATTAGTCCGATGGCGGTATCAATTTCCATACCGCGTTGCGCACAATAAAAAAGCTGATCTTCACCAATCTTGGAGGTCGTAGCCTCATGCTCAACCTTCGCACTCGGATCCTTGATCTCAAGATACGGGAAGGTATGGGCACCACAGCGATCACCTATCAACAGGGAGTCGCACTGAGAAAAGTTTCTCGCGTTTGTGGCACCCGGATATACTTTTACAAGTCCACGATATGAGTTATCGGAACGCCCGGCAGAAATTCCTTTTGAGATGATTGTGCTCTTCGTGTTTTTTCCAACATGAATCATCTTCGTGCCAGTGTCGGCCTGCTGCATATTGTTGGTAACAGCGACAGAATAGAATTCGCCGATAGAATGATTTCCCTTTAGTATGACGCTCGGGTATTTCCAGGTGATTGCAGAACCGGTCTCGACCTGGGTCCAGCTAATCTTTGAGTTATCCCCCATGCAAATACCGCGTTTGGTAACAAAGTTGTAAATGCCACCCTTACCCTCTTCATCACCGGGATACCAGTTTTGCACGGTCGAATATTTAATTTGAGCATCTTTATGAGCAACAAGCTCAACAACGGCTGCGTGCAGCTGGTTTTCGTCGCGCATTGGAGCAGTACAGCCTTCCAGATAGCTGACATAAGAGCCTTCTTCGGCAACAATCAGGGTGCGTTCGAACTGCCCGGTGTTCATCGCATTAATTCGGAAATAAGTGGACAATTCCATAGGACAACGAACGCCTTTGGGAATGTAGCAAAACGAGCCGTCGCTAAAGACAGCCGAATTCAGTGCAGCAAAAAAGTTGTCACCTTGCGGAACAACAGATCCCAGATACTTCTTTATCAACTCGGGATGATCTTGCACAGCTTCAGAGAAGGAACAGAAAATGACACCGTGTTTCTTTAACTCATCCTTAAATGTGGTAGCGACAGACACGCTATCCATTACCGCATCGACGGCCACACCGGTCAGCATTTTCTGCTCTTGCAAGGAAATGCCTAGTTTTTCAAAGGTCTCAAGCAGCTTGGGGTCCACCTCATCAAGGCTTTTTGGTGCCTCCTTAGTCTTGGGAGCCGCATAATAATACGCGTCTTGATAATCGATCTTCGGGTAATTAACGTTTGGCCATTCCGGCTCTTCCATCGTTAGCCACTTGCGATACGCCTTTAAGCGCCATTCAAGCATCCACTCCGGCTCATTCTTTTTGGCCGAAATAAGACGAACGGTATCTTCGTTTAGCCCCTTGGGAGCCAACTCCGTGTCAATATCGGTCGTCCAACCGTGTTTGTATTCACTTTGTATCTGATCGTCAATAATTTGCTGTTCATTGCTCATTGCATCATCCAAGTTTAAATCTTTAGACTAAGTTGTGGTTTCGATTTACGGTTCCAGATCAAATCTCTTATAGTTCAGTGCAATAAACTCTTCCCATTTGTCCGGCACATCTTCTTCAGGAAAAATCGCCTCAACCGGACACTCCGGCTCACATGCACCACAATCGATACATTCTTCCGGATGGATGTAGAGCTGCTCGTTAATAGAGATCATTTTTTCCTTGTCCTCTTCGGTTAGGGACATATCTTTTGCCGGATAGATACAGTCTACCGGGCATACGTCGACACAAGCAGTGTCACAGGTTCCAACACAGGGTTCAGTTATAATGTAAGTCATGCATACCTCCAAATATATATTGTCAAAAATTACAAGCGTCTATTTACGTATTCAGCGTGATACTAGCAACATTTTTCTTAAGAACATCCTCATTGAGCGGGAAGTTATTGTTAAGCAAATGATCCAAAGAAATCATGTCAAAAAACAACTGTAATTGAGATTGAATCTTTTCCATTGGCTGGCGAATGTTACAATTATAGAGTTGATCGCAGGTACAGGCTTTAGAGCTATCGGAAATACATCCTACCAGTTCGATTGGCCCTTCAATCGTTCGCACAATATCTGTCAGCTTAATCGTCTCCGGACCCTTCTGTAAATAATAGCCACCTTTTGCACCTTGCACAGAAAGAACGATTTCAGCTTTTGCCAGTTTCTGTAGCACCTTGCCCACTACTTCCTGAGGCATGTTGAACTTCAGGGAAAGTTCTTTAGCGGTGGTTAATTCACCTACGTTTCGCTTCGCCATGTACATCATGGCGATTAAAGAATATTCAACTTTTCTGCTAAAGCGTATCATCTCGTTGGCTATACCCGACTAAATTTGTCTTGTTTAAGGTCAAAAAAAATGCGTCGCTTGTCAAATAGGACTAAAATTGTCTTATTTGCGACTAAATATATATTTTCCCTCGATTGCTGTCAATAGTTATTTTAGGTTTTAGCAAACTAAAGCGCTCAAAGCGCTCAACAACATCCCCTTCACATTTATCACTCTTGATTTCCAAAGAGCCACCGCGTATATTTTTGCGCACTGTAACAAAGAGAACGATCATGTCACCACAGCAAACCACTCCATATAACTCCGGATTTCTTAATTTCTTAAGTCGGCATCGCTGGCTGGCGCGCATTTTTTTACTTTTACTTCCAGTTGGGTTTTTTGTACTCCTGGAAGGTGGGCTGCGAATAGTTGACTATGGACAGACAAGCGAGCCATTTATCCCCTTTCAGTCAGCGGAAGGCTATCTTGGCATAAATCAGGAGCTGGGCCGGCGCTTCTTTCCAACCGTTGGCGTTGCTCCGGCAAGTTCCAAGACCGATGCGATCCTTGAGAAAAAGCCGGACGAGAGCTTTCGTATTTTCGCCCTTGGCGGTTCAACGATGGCCGGCTATCCCTATTTGTTCAATGCCTCCTTCCCCTCTTTGATGCGCGGTATGCTTCAGGAAGCCTACCCTGACAAACTGATTGAGGTAGCAAATCTCGGTATGTCCGCCGTACCGAGCTACGCCGTAAGAGACATCGCGCAGGACCTTGAAAAATATGAACCAGATATGCTGGTTGTTTACAGTGGTCACAATGAGTTTTACGGGGCACTGGGTGTCGCATCTGCAGAGTCGCTTGGTCGCCGGCGCTCGACGGTTTTGTCTTATCTCTATCTCTATCGGTTTAAAACCGTGCAACTGCTCAGTAATCTTATTCGCAGCGGTCGCAGCGCACTGCGATCGGCAATTGCTCCGGAAAACGTATCCGGCACCCTAATGGAGCGCATGGCAGGTGATCGCTATATATCGTATAACAGTGAGATCTTTCAAAAAGCAGCGGAAAATTTTCGAGCGAATCTGCAGGATGTTGCTGACGTGGCCAGAGCACAGGACATTCCTCTGCTCATTGGTACTCTGGTAAGCAATATTCGCGACCAGCGTCCATTTGTAGACGTATTTGCCGATGAGTTGTCGCGAGCAGACTGGCAGCAAACATACAACCGGGCACTGGCATTCTTTCAGCAGAAAAACTGGAATGCCTGTTTAAGCGAGCTAAATAACTGTATCGAGATCGATTCTCTTCCAGCTTCACAATATTACATCCGTGGAGAAGTGTATGAGCAGCTTGAAAAATATGCCATGGCAAAAGTTGACTTTTATAAGGCAAAAGAGTTTGATGGACTGAGGTTTCGCGCAGCGGAGCATTTGAATGATATTATATGGGAATTTGACGCGCTTCCTCACGTTACCGTAATTGATGTGAAACGATCTTTTGAATTGGCTTCGTCCAATGAAATCCCCGGCAAGACGCTATTACTAGAACATCTCCACCCAAATGTTGAGGGTTATGAAATAATGGCGCGCAGCTATACCGCGACAATTTTAGCTAAAGCCTGGCTGACAAAACCTCATATATCAGAGGCCGACTCTCTTTTACAGACCTTGCCGGTGACAGAAGCAGATCGAGAAGCCGGGAAAATTCGTATTGACTACCTGATGCAGGGGTGGCCATTTACCGATCGTTCAGCCCCACCTGTTGAAAGCTATCGTATTGCCAATCCTTCAAAAATTCAACAGCTTGCTCTGCAGTATTGGCGCGAGGAAATAAGTTGGGAAGAGCTGCATGTGCAGGCGGCCGAGTATTATCAGAAGAAAGGCAAAAAAGAGTTGGCAGCAAAAGAGTATCTCGCTCTTAAACACGCACTTGGAATGAACACCTCTATCTACCCTTTGCTGGCCAAACAGTATCGCTCGATGGGAGCGCTTGAAGAAGCATTGAAGGTAGTAAGAGAACAGTTAAAACACGAGACAAGCGCAGAGGCCTGCACTCAGATGGGCGCATTGTTGCTTCAGCTGGAGCGACCAAATGAAGCACTGGTTTACCTGGAAAAAGCTGCAGACCTGAAATCACCGTCATTAAATTTGCGATTCCTCTTAGCGAAGACGTATGCTGCTACGGACAGAAAAGACAAGGCGCGCGTATTTGCCTCGCGGTTGGGTTGGAAGCAAAGCGATATCGAAGCTCTGCTGAATCCCACTGAGCCGGCGGCAATCGATAGCAGTGATACTGCGAAGAAAGAGGCGGATTAGAATGGATCGAATTCTAAAGTTAATCTTCCTGAGCATTGTTTGGGGAACAACCTGGGTCGCCATCAAATACTCACTTCACGGGTTTCCGCCATTTTTGGGCGCTTCTCTTCGCTTCACTGTTGCAATGTTAGTTCTGGTTGGCTATGCCTGGGTTAAAGGCATTTCGCTGAAGATACCAGAGGGTTCATTTCGCTACATCTTTATTTGCGCTACGCTACTCTATCTGCTGGACTATGGTGTTATTTATTGGGGTGAACAATATTTATATGCCGGGGTTACCGCTATCTTTTTTGCTACATTCCCGATATTTACCGGCTTGCTTTCTGCCTTCGTCTTCAAAACAGAGCCACTTCGCATAAACACGATCCTTGGTCTTTTAGTCGCTTTTGTTGGTATCGCCATTATTTTTTACGATCAGTTTTTGCTGACAGACTTTAGCGGGCTAACGCTGATCGCTTCAATCGGCATAATTGTTAGCGCCCTTAGTGCAGCACTCTCCGTATTAATTGTAAAAAAACACTTATCGCATGTAGAAATTATTCCACTCACCCTGCATCAAATGTTTTGGGGAACGCTTACGCTGATAGTCGGTGGATTCTTGCGAGGCGAAACGCTTTCTCTGCAGCTGGACACGGCAGCAATTATTGCGGTGCTTTATATGGGTATCATTGCCTCAGCACTGGCCTTCGTGCTTTATTATTCGCTATTGAAGCAAATGAGTCCGACATCGCTTTCATTAATTATTTATGTAACGCCTCTGGTGGGTATTCTTTCCGGTTGGATGTTCCTCGATGAAAAGATCACGTCTCAAATTATTATTGGCAGTGCGTTGATTCTCTTTGGTATAGCAGTATCCCAGTACCACGACCTGCGTAAATCGGCCCTGGCAAAATAAAAAAACGGCCGAGAGACCCCTCTCCCGACCGCTTTTTCTACGTTCAACACCGAAGTGTTGTTTTATTTCGTTTACTTCGTAAGAATCATCTGTTTTGTCTGCACGTATGTTCCGGCGGCCAAGCGGTAGAAATAAACACCGCCTGCAACAGTAGAGCCACTGTTGTTCTTACCATCCCACTCTACTTCATACTGACCAGCGCTCATCTGCTCGCCAACAAGAGTGCGAATTTCACGACCGTTCAAATCAAATATTTTCAGCGAAACAGAAGCCTGTTCAGCAGCAACACCAAAGCGAATTGTCGTTGTTGGATTGAACGGATTCGGATAGTTTTGCTCAAGCTGGAAATTTTCGGGCGCAATGGTGGAAAGCGTGGTATATACCGGGTCGCATATTGTGCTGTTTCCCTGCATGTCAAAGACTTCCAGAACAACGGTTGATCCCTTGTTGCCATTAATCTTTTCAGCAATGACTATTATCGGATCAGTTGTTCCCGGGGTAAAAGCCGGAACCATCACATCGGCATTTTTCGCCTTAAGCACATTTACATGTGAAAGCCCGCTTTCGCTATCCTGTAACATAACGGAAAGCGTTACCGGTGGTCCGGGGACAACGCTGACAATCTCGCAATCCGGATTATTTTCGTCAGGGATCGGGGGCACAAAATTCTGATTTACATTACAATTTCCTGTCGTATTCAATTGTGGTTCTTCCCACGCGAAGTCTTCATATACCAATCCATCTCCGCCAAGCTGTAGAGAAAAGTCAACCGGAGTGCCGCTGGTTTCTCCAACGCCAATGTCTTCGCTTGTCATGCCATCAGCAGGGCCATTCATAGCCATGAATGAACCTTCATAGCTCAGAAATTGAACGACATTTCCAGCATCATCTACAAGAGCAAGTCCGTCTGGTGCACCATTCTGAATACCTGTAAAGAAGAACTCCCGCGTTCCGATTCCATTACACTGATCTTCGAAAGCACCAAAGCAATCGATTGTGCCATAAGAATTGCCATTCGAACCATTATATAGCACAATGCTCCATCCGTCCAGGCTTTCACCAGCCGGACCGGCAATTTCGACAACTTCATTAAGGTCTCCGCTTACATTGTCGTAGTGAAGTTCGTTAACAAAAATCGGTGTTTCCGTCGGAGTTGGCGGCGGAGGTGGTGGTGGCGGAGTTCCACCATCGAAGGCCTGACCGTTGTTTACAGCATCATATGTAGAGGCAGATTCAGTTTGCCAGGTAAATTCTTCGTATGTGCTGCCGGTTCCACCTAATTGAAGGGAGGAACCAACCGGAGTGGAGCTGGATTCAGTAACACCAATGTCTTCACTGGTTTGGCCGGCAGCAGGACCGGAAGTTGCAACAAAGCTCCCCTCATAACTTAAGAACTGAACAACATTTCCGGCATCATCAACCAGAGCCAGTCCATCCGGAGCGCCGTTCTGAATCCCGGCTTGGGCAAAGAAAGCAACGCCAAAGCCATCCCCAAGGTCAGATAATGTGCCTGAGAGATCAATCGTGTTATACACATTAAGTTGTGTTGAGCTGCCGTTGTAAAGCGCGACGCTCCAACCACTAAGGTCAGTGCCTTCAGGTCCGGCAATTTCGACGCCTTCACCGGCATCGCCGCTAACATTATCATAATGTATTTCATTTATAAAGACTGACGTCTGGGCAAACACTGCCCCGAGAGAAAAGACTAGTAAAAAAAGTAATACTCTGGTAAATACCCCTTGCATAAATCCTCCATCTGCATTGTGGTGTGATAGTGAAATGCTATGATATGTTGGAAAAGATCGATACGAATAGAACGACTGGGACAACAATATGTAAATAAGCGAAGAAAGGAGCTTCGCTAAAATAGGCCACGGGAATTCAGCGATAATAAGCCTGAACTCTGCTCAAATGCAGCAAAAAATGTGGTAAAAGATCCCAATAAAAAGGCTGGAAAGTTATCCCATAACACTTAAGGATAATACGATGCCACCGGCATTTACCAATGTGCCGAAGGTCACAATCGGGTTTGTGAATCAGATTTTTTTCAAGACATCCTTAAGCGCATTTACAAGACGGTCAGCATTCCCCCGCGAGAATACCAGAGGTGGCTTTAACTTTATCACATTGTCGAACGGACCATCCGTGCTGATCAGGATATAGTTTTCGCGCATCTCGTTTTTGACCGCTGCTGCTTCGCTGGTGGCAGGCTCGAGCGTGTTTTTATCCCGAACTAGTTCCATTCCGATAAAAAGTCCGCTACCTCGCACATCGCCAATTAACGGATGTTCCAGCTCCAGCAAGCGTTCCTTCAAATAGTTGCCGACTTCAAATGCATGCTGTTGTAGTCCTTCTTTTTCAATAATATCCAGAACGGTCATCCCAATCAGACAGGAGACGGGGTTTCCCCCGAAAGTATTGAAATACTCCATGCCATTTGCAAATGAATCGGCAATTTCGGGAGTTGTAACCACCGCGGCCAGCGGATGTCCGTTTCCAATCGGCTTTCCGAGCGTAACGACATCCGGCTGAGCAGACTGCATATCAAATCCCCAAAAATGGCTGCCTACTCTGCCAAATCCCACCTGAACCTCATCAGCGACACCAACACCACCATTCTTTCTAAGCAATTCGAAAGCGCCCTTTAAATACCCTTCCGGCAGCACAACCTGCCCTCCACAACCTAGCAGTGATTCTGCAAACAGCGCAGCTGGAGCTTGATCTGCGGCAGTCATGTTCTTGATAACGGCATCCGCATCGGCAAGATAAGCCGCAGTTGGATCTGAGTGTGATGCCCGATATTTGCCTCGATACGTATCCGGCATATCCAGCTGATGCGTGGTTGGCACTTTCCCCGCACCTCCCCTGCCCTCGTATTTGTAAGGACTCAGCTCAAGAATGGAATTCGTATGTCCATGATACGCGCCATCAAGCACCAGCACATCTTTTCTGCCGGTATGAATTCGCGCCATACGCAATGCCAAATCGTTGGCTTCGCTGCCACTGTTAACAAAAAAGCAAACGGACAGCTTGTCGGGCATAGTCGCGGTCAGGCGGTCGGCATAGGTCAGGATATGCTCGTGCAGATAACGAGTATTAGTGTTAAGCGTCGCCATTTGCTTTTGCACCTGTCTTACAATTTGCGGGTGAGCATGTCCGACATGGCATACGTTGTTGACGCAATCCAGATAAGTGTCCCCGACATCATCCAGTAAGTATTGCATGGCCCCACGCACTATAGTCAAGGGCCTGGAATAGGCGACACTGAGATTTCGTCCAATCTTCTTTTTACGCTTTTTTAGCAACTCTTCTTGTGGCGTCGACAGTGGAGCACTCATTCCACAAGCTGCTCGTAACCGGCGCTTCGCGGCTAGCGGGTTCATTTCAAGCAGCTGCATCAACAGTACTCTCGCATTATCGAAGGACGTGGCAACATAATCAGAGGTATTGCCTTCACCCTGTTTTTTTAGACACATCAATAGCGAAACGCAAAGCCGGGCAGCAACCAGATAGTACAGCGCATCGACTTCCCTTTCACTAAGTGGTCGCTCCTTGTGATATCCTCGCACCATGTCTTCTGCAACCAAAAGCGGGTCCTGCTGACGAAAAACACTATAGGTCAACGAAATTGCCAGATTGCAAACTGTAGCAGTATAAACCGTATCACCATAATCGATTAGTCCGACTAACCCAAGCGGTTCACCCTGCGCGGTTATCAGAATATTATCCGCATGTGCATCGTTGTGAACCACGCTTTTGGGCATTTTATCCAATTCGGGTAGAACGTTCACCTCAAACTGAAGCAGAAAATGATCTATTGTGCGTCTCAGTTCAGTATCCTGAACGTAGCTCAACAAATGACGGTGTTTATGACAATGTATAATATCCCAATCCAGCGTACGATTTAAGCCGGGATGGTAAAAGTCGAGCAATTCTCTATCGAGTATGCCGAGAGCCGAGCCGATGTCACCAGCAAGTGGGGAAAGATCGTCGAGGTCAGACAGAAAGCGACCTTGTAAAAAGGTAAGCAGCCGAAGATAGACTAATTGCCCATCAGAAAGTTTGAGGTGGACAATCTGTTCACCATCGAGGGAAAAAAGCACTTCAGGATAAGTGAACGGGTGTTTCGCTTTAGCAAGCCTTAGCAGAAGCGTATTTTGCCCCCGAATTTCCCAAAGAGGGGTATCAGGATTGGATATCTTTAATATAGCAGGAGCGCGATTTTCAGAGCGAATGCAAAAGGTTCGGTCATCATAACTGTCCAGAGGCTGAATTTTTCCGGAAATTCCGAAAACCTCTTCAGCCAGCTGTTTCGCGTGTTCATCGGTAATCGCTTCGAATGATTCGGCCGCGATTTGGATCATGTGCTGCTCCTGTGGTTAGCATTCGCAGGAATATAAGCACACCAGGCAAAAAATGTGATCAATAATATGCTATTTTTCGAGCGGCTCGAATACAGCTTCCTTCTTTACCTCGCGCTTGATTTGACGATCCAGAGCTGCAAGAAGTTCTTTCTTGCGAATCGGTTTAGTTACGTAGTCATTCATTCCTGCCTGCAAACATTTATCACGGTCTCCCTTCATTGCATTTGCGGTAAGAGCAATAATTGGAATATCCGGATGGCTATTTTCCTCAGAAGCCAGCTTACGAATCTTTCTCGTCGCCGAAAGGCCATCAAGAACTGGCATCTGAACATCCATCAAGATGGCATCAAATCGCGTTTTCTTTAGCTCATCAATGGCCTGCTGGCCATCACCTACACACGTAACCTTATACCCCATTCTGTCGAGCATCTTGGAGGCAACTTTCTGATTCACCTTATTATCTTCGGCGAGCAAAAGATGCGCACTGGAACGACGATTTTCTTCCAACGAATAGCGAGTTAGAATTGGCTGACTTGCCTGTTCTTCCGCCTTCATCCCCAAAACGATGGCCAGACTATCGTAAAGTTGGCGATGTTTCAAAGGCTTGGTAAGATAGGCAGCAAACCCTATTTTGTGCATTCGTGCTGCATCTCCGCGCTGCCCAACAGAGGTAAACATAATCAGTCGAAGATCGCTCAGCGCTGCTTCAGACTTGATAATCTTTCCGAGTTCCTCGCCATCAAGAACAGGCATCTGCATGTCAACAATTGCCACATCGAAGGGATTGCCCCCTGCTGCTGCGCTGCGAATTTTTTTGAGGGCTTCACCACCATCAATGGCTTCCTCCCAGGAACAGTCCCAGTATTTCAGCTGCTCGCCAACCACAAAACGATTGGTCGGATTATCGTCAATTAGAAGAATACGCTTTTCACGTATCGAGGGAAGATGTTTAAATCGTGGCAGAGAACTCGGCTTTGAAAGAGTATGTCTTGTTGTAAACCAAAAAGTAGCGCCTTGTCCTACTTCACTTTCAACACCTATTTCACCACCCATCATTTCCACAAGCTGTCGCGAGATTGTTAAGCCCAAACCGGTGCCGCCAAACTTGCGTGTCGTGGAAGAATCAACTTGTGTAAACGATTCAAAGATTTTATCAAGTCGCTCGGCAGGTATTCCAATTCCGGTATCCCGAACCTCGAATTTCAGGGTGATGCTTTCAGCATCGCTATCAACAACGGAGGAAGAAATTGCCACCTCTCCTGCCCTCGTAAACTTGACAGCATTATTGGCCAAATTGATTAAAACCTGCTTCAGACGCCCCGGATCTCCTTGAATAGCCGAGGGAACTTCGCTATATACAATACTTGAAAATCCGATATCCTTCTCATCTGCTTTTATAGAGAGCAAGGCCGCAACATCTTCCATGGCAACGCGAAGGTCGAAGTCAATTATTTCAAGATCCAACTTGCCCGCTTCGATTTTTGAAAAGTCAAGAATATCATTTATTACCGTTAGCAGGTTGTTACCGCTGGACCGGATCGTCTCACTAAACTCTCGTTGTTCCGCTGTTAAATTCGTCTCGAGCAGTAAGCTTGTCATGCCGATAACGCCGTTCATCGGCGTGCGTAATTCATGACTCATATTTGCCAGAAAATCACCCTTGGCACGAGTAGCCTGTTCTGCAACCTCTTTTGCCACCTTCAACTCGAAATTGGCATCTGTTAATTCGGCTGTTCTAATTCTAACATGTTCTTCAAGCTTATAATAAAGGTTCCGCATACGTCTGGTTCGATATTTATATAGCTTAAACATCAGAAAGACTAAAATAGCCGAGGTGGTCATAATAAACCACACCGACTGCCAGAAAGGTGCCGCGATAATAATATGAAGCTGCTTTTCACTCTCTGCCCATACACCGTCTGCGTTCGCACCCCGCAGCCGAAAGACATATGTTCCCGGAGATAGATTCGTGTAGGACACGCTACGAACGTTATCTCGAGCCGTTCGCCAGTGTTTATCAAGTCCTTCTAATTTGTAGCCTGCTGTGTTTAGGGTCGGTTTCGAAAAATGTAGAACAGCAAACTCTATTTCAAGCGCGAGTTTGGAACCGGATAAGTTCAGCGTATCGCTATTGGAAAGTGAGCTGTTTCTAAAATGATGCACAACTGCCCCATCTGCTGCAACAGACTGATCATCGAGTTTAACTCTGCCGATAGCCAGCTCCGGAGCAATTGGATTTGCTTGAATTTCCGCCGGGTCAAAATAATTCAAACCATCAATGCCGCCAAAAAGCATTGTTCCATCGGGTAATTTATGGTGTGCAAGATTAAACTCATTGCTTTGCAATCCATCGAGCAGTGTATAGTTGTCAATTATTCCTGAAGTAGGATTGTAGCGACACAAGCCATGGTTTGTGCTAACCCAGATATTTCCCTGCGCATCTTCTTCTATCCCATAAATCCAGTTATTGCCAAGCCCCTGATTGGAATCTATGTAGCGAATATGACCTTTTTGTCGATCGATCAAATTAATTCCGCCGGTTTCCGTGCCTACCCAAATATTTCCATCTGCGCTTTGATGCGTAGACCAGATGCTCCGGTCATTGAGCTTTCGGCTTCCGGAAAGTGTGCGATTGTATTCTTCAAAGATTTGTTCATCAGGTTCCATTACAAAGAGACCATTAGGAGTGCCTATCCAAATATTTTGAGCATTGTCCTCAGCAATACTAACAATGCTCTCACCCGGCACAGGTTCATTTCCTAAAGACGTGAAAGTTTTAAATTCCGTTCCACCACGCTCTAGGAGATTGAGCCCGCCACCATCAGTGCCAACCCATAAATTTCCGCGGGAATCTTTAAGTAGCGAAAAAATCCGATCGTTTCGCAAAGTCCCTTTTTTGTTTTCGTCGTAACGAAAACGAGTCGACTTCCCACTGCGCAAATTCAGATAGTTAAGTCCGGAGTTAGTACCGACCCAAATAAAATCTTCTTTATCGGACTCGACAGCCAAAGCCCAGATCCGACTGCTGGTAAGGCTTTCAACATTTTCCTCCTGATGACGAAATACTCGTTCACGCCGATAATCCTTATTCAACAAATTCAATCCATCCGCAGTACCGACATAAACACGACCCTTCTTATCACTGGTAACGCTGTAAACACAGCTATTACTGAGCGATGAGTCATCGAAAGGATCATGACGCAAAACCCGGAAGTTTTTGCCGCTTAAATCGACTCTGTCAAGTCCACCAATCCAGGTTCCAACCCAGAGTACATTAGAGCGATCGATATAGAGTGAACGAATGCGGTTATCGCTTATACTTTCAGGCCTGAGTGGATCGCTCTTAAATTGATCGACCTTACCGCGCTTGCAGTCTACTCTGAACACCCCATCGCCATCACTGCCGACATAGAGTTGTCCATTTGGAGCCTGCAATATAGAAAGCACCCCAATATGCCGAACAAGTTCATCCGGATAAGCATTAGCGCTTTTATCAGAACCTGTATGAAGCAGATACAGCCCCACCGAGGTGCCGATCCACAGCGTATCGTTTAGTGCAGAAAAAAGTGTTTGAATATGAGCTGCATTTTCAATCCCTGAAATCGTTTCTATCTCTGACTGAACTGGTTCACCATTGTTATCGCGTTGTAACGAAAGAACATATAAGCCAGCTCCGCTGGAAACCCACAGTTTACCATAGTTGTCTTCAACCACAGAATTAACAGCCCAATCACTCTCTTTAGAAAATACCCCCTCTGGTTGAAACCCGCGAAATGAATCGCGTGCTTCATTCGAAACATACAGCCCGCCCTCGGTGGCGAGCCAAATTCGGCAATGTTTATCTTCCACTATTGCTTTAATAGAGCTATGTTCCAAGCCACGAGACCTGGTTGCCTGTTGGCCAAAGTTCAGAAACCTGTCAGTCAGCGGATCATAACGAGACACACCTGACCCATTGCTGCCAATCCAGAGATTACCATCTGAATCCTCAAGAATTGAGGAAAGACGATTATGAATTAATGATGTAGAGTCTGCACCTCTATGGCGATAGATTCTGAAATCTTGCCCATCGAATCGATTCAGTCCGTCCTGACTGCAAAACCACATATAACCAGACCGATCCTGTTGCATTGCAAGAATGCTGCTCTGAGAGATGCCATCGTCAATTGATAAATTTTGGAACTGAAGGGAATTTTGTTGCGCAAATGTGAAAGAAGAAATGCTCCATAGAATTAGAACACAGTAAGCGCTAAAGCGTGGCCCACACGAAAACAATTTGACGGCAGCCGACATATTGATTACCAGAATTTTAATTACCTCGTACGCATTTAGAACACATTGCACTTCAGAAAAAAAGCCGATTGGCAGCATGCCCACAATGCCTCGACTTAATGACATGATATATCGCCAAAATCACTGTTGAATGTGCTGCATGTGAATAAAAACAAACTTCTCAACAAAGAAGAAATCAGGTTTATGCCAGCACAATTTTCCTCCGATTTTATTATCGGAGGTGACTATCAAAGCATAAGAAGAAAGTGCATAGACAGGAAGATGTGGAGGGTTTTACTAAAGCTTTACTATTTTTCCAAGATTTTGATTGGATGCGATTTTGTATACTGCTGCGGTCGTGTATAAATCCTGTACTGCATTACCAACGGATTTAAACAATGAGCACTCTGGCCAGTCTTCGGGCGGGTCTACTTTACCATTTGCAATTTCACCGATTTCTGCACGAATATGGTCTGACTTAATCCGGGCTGTTTTTAGCAGCATGGCAATTTCACCAGCTTCCTTCATACATGCCTCACGCTGATCGACAATAAGCCATGAGCGCATTACTGTTTCCATAGGAATCTCAGTGGTGTTGGGTTGGAAAGTTCCTACCGCATTGATATGTACCTGTCGCTGCAGATCCTGGTCGTTAAAGACCGAGTTAGTTGCAGTGGTTGCTGTGCAAACAATATCGCAGGTCTTTAGTTCTTCCATCCCGGTGGCCGGACGAATATCAATATCCAGTCGTTTCTTCATTCGCTTTGAAAAAGAACGGGCGGACTCGGGATCGCGAGAGAATATCAGCGCCTCGCGAATCGGACGCACCGTTGTAACCGCTTCGAGTTGAGTCTCAGCTTGAGTTCCGGCTCCAAAGATGCCGCAAATGGAAGAGTCCGGTCGCGCAAGCAAAGCAGTAGCAAGGCCTGAGGCGGCACCGGTTCGCAGAGCGGTGATGTATTCAGCATCCATAACCGCCAGCGGAACACCCGTATGCGCATCATACAACATAATCGAACCGTTGATCAGTGGCATTTGGTACGCTTTATTGGTAGGGAAAACCGATACTGTTTTCAACGCAAAATAGCCCAACTGCTCATCGACGACCGGCATAAACAGCGCGATGTTTTTGTAATCGCCAATTGGCAAATGGGTTCGAACCGGCGCCTTGGCTTCTCCGCTTGAAAGACGTGCAAATGCTTGTTGCATCAACTCAATAGCTTCGGCCATAGAAAGACACTGTTCTACTTCTTCTCTATTTAAAACAAGTATTTCAGTAGACATTTTTTGCCTCCTCTATCGTAAAATGAAACCATTTCTTAACGGATCTTCCGGATCAATAACAAATTGGTGTATTCCGGTGATATGCGCAGTTCCCTCAACCTCGGGAATCACCGCCTTATGAGAACCAAATGTTGTCTCACTTAAAACTCCGGCTTTGAAGTTACTGCCAATGAGACTCTCGATAATCATTGGCTTTTCACCAACCGCTATTTCTCCACGGGCATGGTGAATGGCCATGCGTGCGCTTACTCCCGTTCCTGTTGGACACCGATCGACTTCACCTTCGGCAAAAATACAAACATTGCGACTGCTATTTGTAGGGTCTTCAGCAGGACCAATAAAAATTGTGCCGTATAAAAAATTTAAATCCGGTTCGAAAGGATGGTGGATATCGTAGTTTTTCATTACCGTGTGCTTAATCGCCATTCCCCGTTCGATCAACAAACGATAGTCTTCTGCCACACAGCGAACGCCGGCGTCTTCGGCATTCACATAGGCATAAAATGCCCCCCCAAAGGCCAGGTCGTAGCGAATACTTCCAAGACCAGGCACCTCAACCGTTTCATCGAGAGCAAGCACAAAAGAAGGTACATTATGAAAATATACGCTTCGGACTGAATTGTTCTGCATGCGGGCATAGGCGGTTACAAGACCAGCCGGTGTATCAATACGAACGGCAGTTTCAGCACCTTCAGGCTCTATTAAACCAATCTCGACAGCTACCTTCGTTACAGCAATAATACCATGCCCACACATTGTGCTATACCCCTCATTGTGCAAAAAAAGCACGCCAAAATCGCCGGTCTCGCTTACTGGTGGCGTGATAAGGCATCCGTACATGTCGGCATGTCCACGTGGCTCCCACATTAAGGAACGCCTTAAATTATCATAATGCTCCTTTGCCTGACGGCGACGCTCCAAGATGGTTGTTCCGGTGAGCTCGGGGAAACCTGCGAGTATTACGCGCAACGGCTCGCCTTCCGTATGCGCATCGATGGTCCTTATTCCTACCCAATCGGATGGCGCCTTCCAGTTAAGCTCTGAAAGTCGTTGATAAAATTCGCTATTCATGAACATGTCCCTTTCAATTATGCTGGGAAATCTACCAATTGTATCCGATATTTCGAAACGACAAATAGAAATTCAGAATATTATAAGGAAACCTCATGACTTCTAAGCCCTCACTTCTATTAGCAATCGCCTTTCTAATATTTGCTGTCATTCAATTTAATGATCCTGATCCTATGTTATGGGTTATGCTTTATAGTGCTGCTGCGGCTGTTTGTGCTCTAGATGCATTTGGACGTTTCGAAGAATCATTGACTGTTGTTATGTTTGGAGTTTGCTTTGCAACCGCTGTTTTCTATGCACCAGCCATTGCCGAGTGGCTGACCTCGCCGGATCTATCCGAGCTATATGGCGAAATGAAGGCACAAAAGCCCTTTATTGAAGAGACGCGGGAAAGCCTTGGAGCACTTATCGCCGCGACGGGCTGTTTCTACGTTTTCCATAAAAATCGATGAGGTTACCAATGCCCAGGCGCATTCTTCTCTACATAAGCATCCTTAGCTTTGCTGCTATAAATCTATTTTCGCAAACTCATAAAATGGCGCTTACCTTCGATGATTTACCCGTTGGCAAGTCTGGTGGTTACACGCTGGCGCAAATGCACAATATTACGGACTCATTGCTTAGCGTATTAGCAAAAGACACGATTCCGGCGATTGGCTTTGTAAATGAAAAACGCCTTTTGAAATTTGGCGAGGTCGACGAGCGCATTCAGATCCTGCAAAAGTGGTTAGATGCCGGTCTGGATTTAGGAAATCATACCTTTTCACATCCGTCTTTGTTCAACACAGACTTGGTAACGTATCAGGAAGACCTCTTGCTGGGTGAACCGATTACCCGTAAGCTGCTTGATGAGAACAATAAAGAATTGCGCTACTTCCGGCACCCGTTTCTCAATACCGGTCCCACAGCAGAAATTCGAGATGCGTTCCATAGCTGGCTTGCAGCGCGAGGTTACACAATCGCTTTTGTTACGATTGATAATTCCGAGTGGATTTTTAACGCGGCCTTCGACAGGGCTCAAGGGATTGAGGCCAAACAGAAGGTTGGTGAAGCATATATAGACTATATGGATAAGCAAACTGCCTTTTGCGAATACGTCTCGCGGGAACTACTTGGTTACAACCTCCCCCACACCATGCTGCTGCATGCAAATCGCATTAATGCACATTATCTCGATGAATTAATCGAGATGTGGCAAAAACGTGGATATCAGTTTATTCCCATTGATGAAGCGCTCAAAGACCCCGCCTACCAAATGTCTGATAATTATGCCGGACGCTCCGGAGTTACCTGGCTGTATCGCTGGGCCTATGGAACAGAGAAGCAGCAGGCAATCGACTGGCGGAGTGAACCTGAGGTGCCGGAGTTTGTTCTGCAGCTCTATTCCCTAAGGTAACAGGAGATTTATCGCTTTCAGTTTAGCCATTCAATTTCACAGGATTATTCCGCTATGAGCAGATCACTCTCTACGCTTCTGGTCTTCTTGATTCTACTTTGTCTTCGCACAGCAATCTTGCCTCAGCAGCTGAACTTTACACAGCTGGGTACCGACCAGGGACTCTCGCAAAGCAGCGTTCGCGCCATTATACAGGATCAGCATGGTTTTATGTGGTTCGGAACGGAGGATGGTCTCAATCGCTACGATGGTTACACCTTCAAGGTATATCGTTCCAGTCCAACAAACCCTCAAAGCTTATGCAGCAACTGGATTAACCGTCTGATGGAGGATGAATCCGGTTTGATATGGATCGGAACGCCCAACGGCCTGTCTGTGTTAAACCCTGAGACAGAGCAGTTCTTTTCATTTTTTGCATCGGCATCAGACTCAACATCCCTGACAAGTTCATTGATTACTGCTTTATTTCAAGACAACCAGTCCAACATATTTGTCGGCACCAACAACGGATTAAATCGCCTGAATCCTTCATCCACACCACGATCTGAATGGAAATTCGAGCCTTTTCCAAATAGTGACTCATTCAATACGACAGGCCCAAAGGGCGGAATTATTCAATCCATCTGTGAAGATGCTTTCGGGCGGATCTGGTTTAGTGCACAGCAGCGAGATGTGGAGACGTCCCTTGACACGGGCGCATTAAACAGCTTTAATCCATCGGATAGGTCGTTTAAACAATATTATCACCAGCCGGAAAATAGCAATAGCCTCAGTAGCAGTGCGGTAAAATCAGTATTTTTCGATTCGTTCGGAACGTTATGGGTTGGAACCGTTGAGGGCGGCTTAAACCGAATACACTTTGATGAAAATGGCACCTTCCATAAGGTGAGACGCTTTCTGGCAGATACCGGGGATCCATCAAGTATCCCGCATAAGTACATCAATAAGATTACTCAGGATAAAAACGAGACTATCTGGGTTGCGACATATGACGGAATCGCTCGTTTTCTTCCGAAAACACAGAGCTTCCAAAGCTTTCGTTACGACGCCAAAAACTCGACTAGTATCGCAGCACCTCATGTATTGGACTTAATGGCGGATCAGTGGAATAACCTGTGGATTACTACGGGAACCGGCTTAAGTATCCACTTTCCGCGAACAAAGAAGTTCAGGAACTATCTTCCGGATAAGGAGAATACCAATACGATTATCAACGGTGATATTTTTGGTATGCTTGAAGACAGTGATGGCGAAGTATGGTGTGCAAGCTATGGATCGGGTCTTTCGCGAATCATTCCTCAGTCCGGGGGTAAGGAAAAAGTAGTTTCCTACTCCACCTCCAGTCATAACACATCTATTCTCCCAACAAACCACCTTCTGGATATAAAACAAGCCCCCGACAACACTATATGGCTCGCTACATTTGGCGGTTTGCTAAAGATTAGCAAAAAAAGCGGTTCGGATAAAATCCTTCTGGATAGATTTCTACCAACTGATGATATCAAAACCTCCCTGTCATCCCCCTACTTTCTTACTACAAACCTGCATAGTGCAAATGGTTTTATAGCAAAGACCTATCGCTCTGGGATAGATAGGATTTCGTTTAACAACAAAACATTAGTCGCGAGCAATATTGCCTTCATTGGCTTAGAAGAAGTTGACTCGCTAAAAATTCTTCCGGAATCCACTACCGACAATAGGGGAGAAGCATGGATAATCACGCCAGCCAGACTTTTTTTCGTAAAGGACATCATGGCAACCGAGCCGACCTCAACTCCGGTTGTTTTTGATAATATCAAGTGGCGCCAGATTCTGGCTCAGGATATCAAATCGATTTTTCGTTCCGAGGCGAATACACTATGGCTTGGAACAACCAATGGATTGGCCAAAGCCACGTTTAGTGATGATCCGGGTACCGGGAATGTTGATACGCTTCATGCGACCGTTCGGTTCTTTACTGACCGCGAGGGTTTGCCAAACAATACCATTTATGCCATTGAGTCTGATAATAAGGGCAACCTGTGGATGAGCACCAACAAAGGGTTGTCGAAGTTTTCCCCCATAGAAAACACTTTCAGAAATTTCGACGTTTCAGATGGCCTTTTCGGCAATGAGTTCAATGAACAATCCGTAACAAAGGGACATGATGGGACACTCTATTTTGCAGGGATAAAAGGGTTTGTCAAGTTTCACCCAGATTCGATAACTGATAATCCACATGCACCACCTGTAAAAATTACTCGTTTACAAATAATGAACAACACGGTGGCTTTCGATCCAGCCGGAGAGTCATATTTAAAGCAGCCTATTGAAACCACTAAAGAATTAACATTGTCTCATAGAGACTATTATGTGACACTTGAGTTTTCAGCATTAAATTTCAACAGTCCTGAAAAAAATCAGTATGAATACAAACTTGAAGGCTTCCATGATGAATGGATTCACCTCGGCCATCAACGACAGGCAACATTTACAAACCTGAACTCCGGTACCTATATTTTTAGGGTAAGAGGAAGCAATAATGATGGTGTATGGAGTTCAGAAGAGACGACCTTAAAAATACGGGTTCTTCCACCCCCCTGGAAGTCCTGGTGGGCATACACTGCCTACCTCCTGCTTGCAGTAGCACTATTATTTGTTTATACCAGAAGCCATAGAAAAAAACTCGACGCAGAAGTGGAAGTAAAACTAAAAATAGCCGAAGCAAAAAGAGAAGAACGCGAACGGGTACGTAAACGGACATCTCAGGATTTCCACGATGAAGCAGGCAACCGCCTGACCAGGATAAATCTGATTAGCGAAGTCGCGTCGCAAAAATATGGCAAGAACAAAGAGCTGCAGGAATATCTGGAGAAGATCAAGCAGAATACACGTGAGCTCTCTTCGGGAATGAGGGACTTTCTTTGGACACTCGATACAGAAAAGGATACGCTGCTGGACCTGGTAGAGCGTTTGGAAAGTTTCGGCAATGCAATGTTTCAGTATACCGATACACGTTTTTTAGTTGAAGCCCGGCGCCAAACATTCAACGAAGTTGGGTTGCCAATGGAATTGCAGCGCTCAATACTGCTGATATTTAAGGAAGCAATGAATAATGTGCTAAAATATGCTGCCGCTTCCGTTGTTTCTTTAACGATAAAATCAGAAGAAGCCGCAATTTTCATAGAGCTATCTGACGATGGGAAAGGCTTTGAACTTCCTGCCTCCGGAGATGGCTATGGCATTAAGAATATGACAGCGCGAGCGAAGAAGATCAATGGTTCCTTTTCGCTGCAAACAAATGAAGGCCAGGGAACAAAGATCACATTGATTTTATCACTTCCCCAGAGTGACAAAACCTGAAGTCAGAACTTCATTTTAAGAGAATCATCTTCCGAGTAAGACTTTGGTTTCCAACAGTAAGACGATAGAAGTAAATACCGCCAGCCAAATCAGACGAATCAAACGAAATTGTATGATCACCTACCTGCTTTCTACTATCAACTAATGTAGCGACTGAATGCCCAAGCAGGTCAAAAACGGTCAGCTTCACCGGCGCTGCTTTTTCCAGCGAAAAGCGAATCGTGGTAGACGGGTTGAATGGATTGGGATAGTTCTGCGCCAAAGTAAAACCGCCAGCGACATTTTCTGAAACCGGTGAAATTCCAACCGGCGTATTTTCAAAACCAATCATTAGCTTTGCCAGATCTGCACGTTGGCGAATTTCGGTGATCGCATCCAGAGCAGTACTCCCCTGAGCAACCACATAAGCCATAATCACATCCTGAGTATCCCCTTTGGCCATATCAAATGCTGCAGTGCTTAGCAACATTCGTCTGTCTCCGCTCCAATTTGTGCGCCAACCAGTCTCGCTCACCGGATCACCACTGTAGAAGAAGCGACAGTCCGTATTTTGTGTGGCGCCAATTCCCCAAAACATAGGATCAATTGGATAGCCAATTGCAGACAGACATCCCTCACCATAATTACGTACAACTCTGGCAGTTGTTGGATCACTGAGGATTGGATCTCCGCCAACGTATTCAATAAAAGACTGAACCGGTTGGTTTCGTGCATTGTTTATCGTATCTAATCCACAAAAATCTCCCTGATAGCGATAGGCAGTTTCTCCGAAAGAAGAGACAACCGGCCCTTGCAACAACACAATGCCAAAAGCTGGTGGTGTTGTACCGTAAATTTGATCTATGCTATCATTGTAGCAATATGACATTTGTCTTGCAATATCGCAACCGATTCTATCCGTTTCAAAATCACCAATATCAGGGTCTGCAGTAAAGGTCAGAATTGCGCCATTTATAGCTGCAACACCTCTATTAATCAGACGATAGCGAAAAAATATTATATCTGCCTCATCTCCCGGACCGGCATATCCCCAGATAGTTTGATGAACTTCAATACTAAGTGGAGGGGTTAGTAAGCGGGGTGTTCGCTGGGCAACTGAGGTGACGTCATTATAGACTGTCCATAGTGTTTTATCTCCGAGAAGATCCGGTTTATCCACATTCGGATTGTACTCACCATTGCCGTCCAAATCCTGATATTCAGCGCCGGCCCGTACCGCCTTTTCCCAGGCAATATAGTTTGTACTACCAAAGGTATCGTCAGATGTAACCTCGTAAATCCCATCAAGTGAGTCCAGAGGGTTTCCTGAGATAGGACCTGGCCTAAACTCATCAATAAGGGATACTCTGGCACTCCACGCCGTTCGCAGATTTCCATTTACATAGCCGGTAAGTCCAAGACCAGCAGAGAAAAGAAACTTTTTGTCACTGCCTGCCGGATAAACACCACCATTAAAATGTGCCAGTGCACCAGCATTGTCTACAGCGAGTTCGATATTATTCACATCCATTGTATCGATAGCTGTTTGAAATTGACTCGCTTTTATTAACGGCTTTTTTGACAGCTGTTGCTGTGCCAGCGCCGCAAAAGAGAAAAAAAGTATATAGCAAACAATAAAATGCTTTGTCCAGCTCATAGGGATTTCCACTTCTGATCTTTGAACTTTGAACTTTGAACTTTGAACTCTTAGTTATTTCAATAGAATCATTTTGCGAGTCAGGCTTTCGCTTCCTACGGTCAGGCGGTAAAAATAAATACCACCGGCTAAGTTTGACGCATCAAACGAAATTGCATGATCACCCACCTGCTTTCTACTATCGACTAATGTAGCGACTGATTGTCCAAGGAGGTCGAAAACAGTCAGCTTCACCGACCCAGTTTTTTGCAGTGAAAAGTGAATCGCGGTAGACGGGTTAAATGGATTGGGATAGTTCTGCGCCAAAGTAAATCTGCCAGCTAAACTTTCTGAAACCGGTGAAATTCCGACTGGCGTATTTTCGAAACCAATAAATGCTTTTGCCAGATCGGCACGCTGGCGAATTTCGGTAATGGCATCCAATGGGTCGGCGCCCTGGGCAACAACATAGGCCATTATCACATCCTGGGTGTCGCCTTTGGCCATATTAAACCAGTCAGTGCTTAATAACATTCGTTTGTCTCCGGGCGCATTGGCAAGCCAACCGGTAGCTGTTACCGGATCGCCTGGGTACAAAAAGCGGCAGTCAGAAGCACTCGTGCCACCGGTTCCCCAATACGTTGGGTCGATTGACATTCCATGTGCATCTAAACAGCCCTCTCCATAGTTTCGAACAACCTGCGATTTGTATGGATCCGGCAATAGCGGATCTCCTCCAATAAATTCGAGAAAAGACTGAATCGGCTGATTTCTGGCATTCGAGATGGTATCATAACCAAAGAATTCTCCCTGATAACGATACGCTACCTCACCCGGACTGGGGGTAATCGGTCCCTGTAACAATACGATACCAAAAGCCGGAGGTTTATCGCCATAAACCAAATCATTCCCATTATTGAAAGCGTAGGCCATTTGCCTCGAAACGTCGCAGCCTAACAAGTCATCTTCAAAATCGCCAATATCCGGATCGGCGGTAAATGTAAAAATTGCTTCTTCGATAGCAGATACACCTTTATTGATAATCCGATAGCGACAAAAAAGAATATCTGACTCAGAGCCGGAGCCACCATATCCCCAAAGTGATTGATGTATTTCTACATTTAAAGGGTTTGTCAGAAGGCGAGGTGTTCGCTGTGCCAGACTCGTCACATCATTGTAAACGGTCCAAAGTGTTTTATCACCGATTAAATCCGGGCGATCGACATTGGGATTATATCGGCCGTCGTTATTTAGGTCCTGAAACTCAGCCCCGGCCAATACGGCCATACTCCACGCAATATAATTTGCGCTGCCAAAGGTATCAGATGCAGTGACCGCATAAACTCCCTCAAGAGAATCCAGTGGATTATTTGCCATGTGTCCAGGCTTAAATTCATCGAGCAGAGATGCACGTGCCGTCCATGCAGTGCGAAGAGAATCGCCAACATAGCCGGTAAGACCAAGGCCGCCAACGAAAAGAAAAGTCTGCCCACTTCCTGCAGGGTAATCCCCGGCATTATAAAATGCGAGTGCACCTGCATTGTCCACGGCAAGCTCAATGTTATTCACATCCATGGTATCAATAGCTGTTTGAAAATGGCTTTTGTGTGGCAATTCTTTTTTAGCATTTCCCTGTGCAAACAATAGTCCGGTAAGGAAAATTAAAAAAACAATCTTAAGGCAGATCGCTATACGAAACATATTGCACCTTTTTAAGCCTATTCGAGGAAAGAGCTAAGATTCTTACACTTATTTTAACTATAAGTGGTAGTGCAAAATAATTTGACACTTGGAATGGTCACCTTGAGCGGCGTCGCAAGATCCCCAAAGCACGTATAGACTTCGACTACACTCAGTCCGACATAATTGGAAACACCATTTTTTTCGAATAAGTTTGTCGCATCATTTATTATCCGATTCTCTTCAGAAATGCTTCTCTCCACGTGGCGCCAATCGAGATAGATTTTTCTCCCACATGAACATGATTATCTTCAATGCGATCAATCCATTGTAACGAAACCACAAATGATCGATGGATCTGATGAAACAACCCAACGGGAAGTTGTTCCAGGGCGTCCTTGATCGACGCACGCACCAATACCTCCTCTTTCGAAGTAACATAGGCAATGTAGTTGCCCTTACTCTCAAGGTAGCAGATATCGTCAAAATGCAGCTTGCGTTTTTGATTACCACTGTTTACAAAGAAAAAATCACCCTGGCTGGAAGGCGTCATGCGTTCCTTTGCCTTGCTTACCGCCTGAAAGAAGCGGGCAAAGGCAAATGGCTTTAGCAAGTAGTCTACGGCCTCATATTCATAGCTTTCAATTGCATATTCACTATGAGCAGTCGTAAAGATTATGAGCGATTTTTTACCGAGATACTTCAGTAACTCCATGCCGTTGATATCAGGCATATTGATATCCAGCAGCAATAGATCGACACTATTTTCCTTTAAATAGGTAATCGCTTTAAATGGCTCGGTAAAGGTCTTTTCAAGATCCAGAAAATCGATGCGATCAGCATGCTTTTCTATGATTTCCAATGCCCGTGGCTCATCGTCAATTGCAATACAACGTATCATGTTTTAAGCCCTATAGCTAGCGTAATCAGATATTCATTATTCGATTCTTTTACATCAAGGCTGTGTTGATTTGGGTAAATCAGGTTAAGACGACTCTCTACATTTTTTAGGCCAATCCCCTGCCCCTCAACCTGCTCTCGACTCCCAAGCACATCATTCTTAATCGTCATGGTAAGATCTGTTTGTTCAAGCACAATATGAATGACAATCGTCGTGGCTTCGCTTGGACTGGCGCCATATTTGAAAGCATTTTCAATGAAGGGAATCAGCAGCATTGGTGCAATTTTAATGTCTGCAACCTCTTCATCCGGACAGCAGATATCAATTCCGAGTTCAGTTTTTTCAGTTAATCGCAACCGCTGTAGATCAATATATTCACGAATATAGTTTATCTCCTTCGAAAGCAAGATAAAGTCTGTTTGTGAATCGTGCAGGTTGTAGCGCATCAACGTACCAAGCTGGGCAATTCCGTCGGCCGTTCGAGTACCTTTTTCCTCAAGCGCAACAGCATAAAGACTGTTCAATGTATTGAACAAGAAGTGTGGATCGACCTGAGATTTCAGGAAGGCCAATTCCATTTGCAGTTTTTCCGCCTTCAGTCGTTCAATAACCCCAATATTCACCAGCCAATCGCGGGTAAAACGGTATGAAAAAGATGCGAAGATTGCCAAAGAGGCCAGTCCAATTGGAATTGCAACAAGTTTAAAACCTTCGCGATCAAAAATGAGTGTCGCTATGCCAAACCAGGCGATCAAAACCAATAGCGCATAAGAGAAATAGCGAAACCATTGCTTTGTCTTTAGATATCGTGGAATTAACCAATAGGTGTTTAGCAGAAATAACAAAGGAAAAGTAATACAGACGATAAAGATGGTGTAGAAACCTTTATCGTCCCAGAAGGTGCCCAGCGAGCTGGGAAAGAAAAAGGCGTAACCAACCCAGATAAAAGTCTGGATAGCCGCTTCCGGCTGGTTCTTCACCAGTCGCTTTAGCTGTCTGTAACTACTACCCGCCATTGTTTGCGCTATTCATGGTTATTTCTTTGCGATTATTCAAAATATCCGTTTCCAAAAGTACAAACCAGGGATCTACTACGACCTCAACCGGTTTTTCGTCCACAACGATCTCGAGCTTGTTATAAATTTTTTGAACGCGATGCTTTTGCAAGTATAGCGCGCTTTCAGCAAATTTGCTATCACTATTCGATTCACCGAAGGCCGCAATATCAATATAGTCATTTAATGGAAGTGACTTTAAAACCTCTTCTTGATGTTCATAGCGTAGCGTCCGTTCTTCATTGCTTTCCTCTTCACCACCTTCGGCACGGTGTTTTCGAATAAGGAACTCGATCGTCAGTTTGTATCGCCCATCTTCCATGCGAGCTGCCGAAGCAGTGATCATCCGGTTATCGTAAAATGTAATGGTCTTCAACATATCATCAATAGCGTATTTGAGGGAATCCGGAGTTTCTTGTTCAAGAGCAGCGATTAAATCTGTCGTGGTGCTAAATGGTGCAGCATGCGACTTATTTTCCATCAGATTCTGCAATGCCGCATTAAAAACGGACTCTCCAAGAAGTTCACCAAGTGCACGAAAAACCAATGCTCCCTTTGGATAGTTGAGATAGTTCTGATCGGGGAAAGTCAAGGCCAATGGAGCTTCGTCCCGACGATCGTTGCGGCGACCTTTTAAATATTGATCACGCGAATAGGACAAATATTTGCGCATTTTTGCTTCACCATGTGTCTTACGCGTTACCTGAACATCCACAAACTCTGCCATACTTTCACTTAAGACTTTCGCTCCACGTACATCAGCAGGCATCAGTTGATACGGCCACCACTGATGTGCTGTTTCATGAACTGCTGTGCTGAACGGATAGTCCACTCCCCCACTCTCGCTATCGTCTACGTCTGCAATAAATCCCGCACCTTCACCAAAGGGTAATATTCCCGGATAAGCATGAGCTGTTACGCGCCCGGTCTGGGAAAATTCTATCAGCCGAAGCTCATCGAACTGGTAAGGCGAATAGTTTTCAGAACAGTAATCAAGCCCTGCCTTCATTCCGCGCATCATGCGCTCAAGATTATATGCGTGATCAGGATGATAATAGATTTCAAGATCCACATCCTTCCACTTATCCCGTAATACAGAAAATCTGCCGGAGGTAAAAAGGAAGGCATGGGAAATGGGCTCTTTTGCACGATAGTGATAATAACGACGTCCATTTTCTCTCCACTCTTGCAGGAGGGTGCCCGGAGCAACGGCAATTTGATCTGCAGACGTACTGACAACAGCGTTAAAATCTATCCAGTCGGAATCAAAGGAGATAAAGGAACGGCGTAGAGCAGCACTGTCAGACGGGAGTGCCTTATCCGGCCTTCCCGGCATACTTAATTCATTTCGAACAGCAGGAACCCAGTTACCGAATCGCGGAAATACGTCATCCTTAATAAACGTCCCGTTTCCTTTCACAATAGTATTACTGTGCAGCCAGGTATTTGGTGAGGTCTTCATTTCAAAGGTCATGGTCATACCAGAATCGGGTAACAAACTATCGGAGAGCAACACAAGATCGTAATAGGCAATATTTGCTACAGAATCGCGTTTTAACAGGGTATGTTCCCTGGTAAAACGGTAGCTTGTATTCATAGCTTTGAAATGAAAAATCAGCAGGGTATCCACAGCAAATTTATTCTCGTTAAGTAAACTATAGCTTCCCTTACTTACAACATTGCGTTTTGAAGGGAATATATCCAGTTCAATGTCTACTGCCTTTATAGAAGGTTGGACTAAATGAGCATAGGTTTCAATCTCTTTTTCAGCACGCAACACCGAGGTTCTGCGCTGAGGTTTAGACAAGGAAGAACGCACAATATTTGCCTCGGCATAAATGTGGTATCCCATCCCCAGGAAGAGCAGCATCAAAATTAGCCCGGCCAGCGCGGTTTTCCCTTTGAATCGATGAGCAGCAGTCTTAACGCGCTCAATTATGCCTACCGGCATTCCACGTTGCCAGAACAACAGAGTGCCAATTAACAGCAATCCTCCGGCGAGTAACCAGTATAATTTATAGATCAGATAGACCGATAGCTTTGCACCATAGCCATCCATATCCGACCAGGCCAAAGAACCAACCCCATCTGTTGGTACTTGGTTGAAGCGGAACACAGCCTGCTCAAGGAAATGCAGCCCCATTTTAGGGGCATTTTCTCCAATAAATCCCAGCCCCAACGGTAAAAAGACCAACACAAAGAATCCCAGATAAACATTTGGTGAAAGCGTTTGAATAAAGAAGGCCAGGCAAGCATAGATAATGAAATGGGTCAAGTGTAAGACGAAGAGTTCGAACAAATAGTGTGGGATTTCAAAGTTGAAATATCCCTTCGATGCCTGCGTCAGTATTCCGCCAATCATAAGAATTGCAAGCATAAAAACCTGCGTTTTTATGAGCGCCAGGAATTTTGAGAACAACATGGTTCGGTTTGGCCAGGGAGAAACATCAACCAGCTGATTCATTCTCGCCATTGGAGCTCGTTGTATGAGCATGCCGGCATAGAGAAAGGTTATAAAATTAACGATACCGGAGAACAACAGAGCCGGCAGTTCCAACATTTGCCAGGTAACCGGGTAGGTGGTGGTTTCCCAGCGCGGATTGGCAATAAACAGCAGCGTAATGATCACCAGAAAACCACCTGCCAATAAGCTCAGGAACGCCCAACTCGAAACCATTGAACGGAATTCAAACCACGACAGCCTGAAAATTGCCTTAATTTCTGCTTTCAGATTAAACAGATAGTTTACCGGAAGCTTCTCGCTTAAGCGTGCTCGTTCAACTTTATCGTCGGACTGTCTTCTCTGAAAAGAAGACGTTACGGCCTGCTGACTAAATGCAAACGTCCTATATGTCCAGCCAAAAAGAGCTGCCGAGACGAATAGCCAAATCAGGCGATTAAAAACAAACAATTCTTCCATCGGCAATAAGCGACTGTTCAGCTCGCTACTGCTCCAATAGCGGGTGTAATACTCAACTGCATATTTACCAAGCGGATCCAGCAGTACAACCAGTGTAAAGCTGCCAGACTTCCCAAGAACAAGACCGGCAAAAGTTCGGAATAAGAGCAGCAACACCACTGCAACAAAACCGGCATAGATATTACGCGTCAGCGCCACCACCGAAAAAGCAACACAGCTAAACAAAAGGCAATTTGGGATAATATATACCATAAAAAGCTGCAGATATGCCACCGGATCAAAGGGTAATAAGATGCGTGGATCGGCACCTGGTAACTGGGTACCAATAGCTGCTCCAATCCCAATGGTGCTGGCGATGATGACAACAAGAAGAAAGGAGCTCAGAAATTTACCGAGGAGATAATCGTTCTTTTTAAACGGATAAGAATAAAGCAGCGTGTGCGTATTAGATGAGTAATCGCGGTAGACAGACATTCCTACAAGCGCAGGTATTAGCAATAATAGAAGGATTGAATAAAAATCCGCGAGCTTAAATAATTGCAAGGGTGCATTGGAATAACTGACAATCTCTTTCGGTGCCTCGGTTGAAACGCCCCACATCGTTACCAGTGACAGTAGCAGGAAAAAACCGACATACATGTACACTGATGGTTGGCGTAACCAGTATTTCATTTCGAAGTTAAATATATTCTTTAGCATAGTTTTTCCCGCTGGATCTGGTTAATACGTAAATCGGCAGTCGGCAATTTATTACCCGTTCACCGTTGCCCGTTCACCGTTGCCCGACACGCCACCAAGCGCCGAGAAATAAACATCCTCTAGCTGTGGCTCTACAGAGGTAAACTTTTCCGAGGGTCTCTCGCTGGAAAAGACTCGAATAGAAAGCGTGTTATCACGGTTTATCTGCGAAGACAACACCTGATAGTTTTCTTCAAAATCGGGAAGGTCTGCACGTGCAATGCTACAGTTCCATATCATCCCCTTTAGACGCTGACAGGCATCGGTCGGAGAGCCACTCTGTAGAATCTTACCACCATTCATCACGGCCATCTCATGACACAACTCTTTCACATCTTCAACAATATGCGTCGAGAAGATCACCGTATTTTCGGTTCCTACATCACGCAGCAAATTCAAAAAACGCTGCCGCTCTGCGGGATCAAGTCCGGCCGTTGGCTCGTCGACAATAATGAGTTTGGGATCATTTAATAGCAGTTGAGCTATACCAAAACGCTGTTTCATACCACCAGAGAAGCTACTAACATGTTTTTTTCTGGCATCCCAAAGGTTTGTAAGGTCAAGCATTCGCTCGATTAACTGTCGCCGCTCTTTTGCAGCGTCTACTCCCTTTAATGTAGCGAAGTAATCCAAAAGTCGTTCCGCAGAAACTGCAGGATAAACACCGAACTCCTGTGGCAAATACCCTAACACCTGTCTTAAACGCATCGGTTCCGCAAGAACATCGATCTCGTTGAACTCAATCTTTCCGGTGTCCGGCTGCTGCAGCGTTGCAATAGTCCGCATGAGCGTTGATTTTCCGGCCCCATTCGGACCCAGCAGTCCAAACATACCCGCACCAATTTCAAGAGACAGGTTGGATACGGCCTGCACTCCATTGGTATAGCGTTTGCAAAGTTCAGTAATTGATAAGATAATGGCCTCCCGGGCTGTTTTTTTGTAAATATCTTATACAAAGATAGGTTGACAAACAGGCCTTATCAAAAATATGGTATAGATGTAGCGCTGCGTGTTATGAACAGAATTATTTATGTGATGAATCGATAACGCCTGTTAAAGCAGAAGCAATCGGCGTTGAAAAAAGCAATAAAGTTGAGGCTTGACTTTTTAAGATTAAAGTGTACTTTTCGTTCTCACACTAATTGAATAGCTATGAAATTTTTTGCAAAAATTCTACTTTTCAGCTACTTCCTTGGTATTCTAACACCGGTTATACCGGTAATTGATTTCCAGATGCGCTGGGACTATATTGCCAAAAATCTCTGTGTTAATAAAGATAATCCAATCTCTACCTGTGCAGGAAAGTGCTATCTGAACAAAAAGATCAAACAATCCTCCGATGAAGGCGAGAACAACCCGACTTCAAGCAGTCAGCTTCTTGCAAAAGACAATTCACCTCATTATACCACAACGGGGATAGATTATGCAGGACGACTGCAGACACTACATAAAAACCCCGTCGTAGCAACAACCCTTTCTCCACAGCACGATCCTTCAATAGAAATTCCCCCTCCGCAATTCTCCTAAATCAACATCGATGCTACTCGGTATCACGCGTTTTAAGATACGCTATCCTGTTGGGCAATTATTGCCTCACAGCGCCCCGTTATATGTCAATAACGATGTATTATAGCGCATGCTCTATACATTTCAGCGTCTTGCTGAAGGTGAGTCGTTGTGTGAAAAAATGCGTGATGTTCTGAAACTTATTCATCAATTGGGAAAGAATCTCAATTGTTAATCGCAAAAAATTGATTTGGAGAAGTCATAATGTATAAAAACGTATTAGTTGTATTAATCTCAACTTTACTGATGCTTTTTTCATCCTGTAGTGATGACAGTAATCCGGCAGACATTCAGGAGACAGGAAACTTTGATGTCCAGTTTTCAAACATGGTCGGTAGTCAGCAAATGACTTTAGAAGATAGAGGATCAGCAAACTTTATGTATACCACCGGAACCGGTCAGCAGTTTAACTTCTCACTGTTCGGTTACTATGTAAACCGTATCGTTTTGGAGGGACCGAATGGCGAATACTTTGCAGATGAGATGAACGTGAGTGCCAATGCGGACGAAGTAAAAGGCTATTATCATGTGCTTCAGAGTGATCTCCCGTCGACACGGCTGAACCTGACCGACGTTCCGGTTGGCATCTACAATAAAATCACCTTTACCATTGGTATCCCGGAAGAAGGCGTGCAGCAGGGAGCGGCCGGCGGTGTTCTTGATCCGGCAAATGGCGCCTGGTTCTGGAACTGGAATGCCGGTTATATTGGTTTTGCAATGGAAGGTGGAGCAGAAGATTCTCCGCAGGAATATGTAGATTGGGGGGGCGGTAACACAACTCCTGCGAACTCTTTTGCAGTTCATGTTGGTGGTTGGAAAGATCTGCCGGCAGACTCTACCGGCGTGCAGCGATTTGTAAACAACGTTAAGACGATGACCCTCAGCTTTGGGACGACCGTAGAAGTTGCAGAGAACCTGACACCTGAAGCACATATTGTTGTAGATGCGCTAAAGCTGTTGAACGACTCCGCACTAGACTTTTCGACAACGTATGCTGTTCACTCACCCAGCTTAGGCGCTCCTTTCGCAGATGAGCTAAACGGAGTATTTATTTTAGACCACGTACATCAATAAGGATGGCATAACATGTTAAGACCAATTTCTAACATTGTGACCTACCCTGTTACCAATTCAAATCGCAGTGGCCAGTTTTGCATGCTGGTCATTGCAGTTCTGCTGGTTGGGTGTATTCGGGATAAAGATGCCGTTACATCGATAGGAAGTGAACAATCGCCCTATGAATTTGTTAAGCCGGAGAATTTCCCAGATCCAACATATACGTTCTCAAACAACCCCATATCGAAAGAGGGATTTGAGTTGGGAAAGAAGCTTTTCTTCGACCCACAACTCTCACGCGATGGCTCGGTATCCTGCAATAATTGTCATATTCAGGCAACCGGTTTTGCCGATTCTCAACAACATCCGTTGAGCATTGGTGTCGATAACCGTATCGGAATGCGAAATGCGCCGTCGCTGACGAATCTTGCATTCATGGAGAACTTTTTTTGGGACGGTGGCGTAACTCATCTGGACTTTGTTCCGCTTAACGCCATAGAATCTGAGATCGAAATGGATGAGATGCTCTCCAATGTTGTTAGGAAACTGAACGATGACCGGGAATATCCTGAGCTTTTCAAGCAGGCATTTGGCGCAGACAGCGTCTCCCTGCCACATATGCTGCAGGCTCTGTCGCAGTTCAACGTAATGATGGTGTCTGCAAACTCGAAATATGATAAATATGTTCGAAATGAGGGTGCAATACTGAACAACGAGGAACTGGCCGGTAGAAATGTCTTCCAGGCAAAATGTGCCACCTGTCATTCCGGCGAACTGTTTACAGATCACAGTTTCAAAAATAATGGACTGGCAGATACCTTCCCGGATTCCGGGAGAGAGCGCATTACCGAGGCAGCTTCAGATATTGGAAAGTTTCGCATTCCAAGCCTGCGCAATGTGGCACGAACTGCCCCCTATATGCACAATGCAAAGTTTTGGACCCTTGAGGAGGTATTAGATCATTATGAGTCTGGTGTAATAGACTCCCCGACTCTCGCTCCAGAGCTAAAACAAAACGGTCAGCTCGGAATTTCTCTAACTGAGGAAGAGAAAAGACAGATTATAGACTTCCTTGAGACATTGAGTGATTTTGATTTCGTAGCCGACACAAAATTTATGGTAACGCAATGAAACGATATATTTTTGCAATTCTCATACTCCTCTTCACCGCTCAAGGCTGGTGCTGCGACGTCTGTGGCTGTAAGCTTGGTGGACTTTCAATGGGCATTACACCACAATCCACTGCGAACTATTTCGGCTTGCGCTATACTACAGCGAGCTTTAATGCCGCCATTCAATACGACAGCGAGTTTTTTGTGGATGAACGATCTTCAGATACCTTCCAACGTCTGGATTTTGTGGGAAAGGTAAATTTACCTGCAAATTTTCAGTTGAATTTATCAGTCCCGTATCTCATCAACAAAATGGATGGGAATATTCAAAACGTCAACTTTAACGGGATTGGCGATCCGCTGGCGATTCTGTTCTACAGTGCAATTAATACCGAAATGAATCCGGCAAGAAAAATAAATCATTCTTTGCTGATCGGTGCCGGTGTCAAATTACCGTTAGGTAGCAGCAATCAATTAGGTAACGATGAATTAATTAACCGCAACTTCCAGCTTGGCACGGGTAGCACAGATTATCAGCTTTCGGCTATTTATACAATTCGGTCCGGGGCATTTGGTGCCGCTACTGAAGGTGGCTATCGTCTGAACACAGAAAACCCGGATGGCTATGAGTTTAGTGATCAGATAAATATCGGATTAAACTTTTTTTACTTGCGGGAAAATCCAAGAATAGGGCTGCTTCCCTTTTCCGGCGTATACTTTGAGTATGCCGATTCACACAAGGACAATGGTATTATTCAAGTTAACTCAGGCGGCAAGATGCTGTTGGGAACCCTAGGTACGCAAGTTTATCTGCAGCAAATTACCTTAAGCGCTTCCACTCAATTGCCGATCTATCAATCGTTTAATTCGGATCAATTTGCTCAAATTGAAGGAAAAGCACGTTTTTCTGTGGATTTTTTATATCAGTTTTAGAAGGATAAGATGGCAAAAAAAAGCGGCGACCGGCTGGTCGCCGCTGACATAGTTTATTCCCAGCCTTTTAGCTGAAAAAAGCCGGCACGATTTAATACATCGCGGGAATAGTCCCGACCGGTCGTGTAGAAATCGACATCGCGTCCATCGCGAATTGCCCGAAGCACATTACCCGGTCCGGCATTGTAGGCAGCCAGGGTCCCACGTAACAGCTCTCGTCCGGTAAGATCGGTTCGACGCTTCAGAAAGCGCTCTGAATCAGCAAGAACAGTTCCGGCATACTTTATGTTTTCCTCTGCAATCATCCACTGATCTCCTCGTGCAAATTCGTGAAAATCAAAGTCTATCTGCATAAGGCCCCGGCCGAACCCATGCCCGTCCGGAGGTGTAGAACCATTGCGATGAGCCGTAGGATGATTGTTACGATGACTGTGATCGCCACTTCCACCGGGTCCCTTCGGGCGTAAAATAAGTCCCCAGTGAGATTCACGGGAGCCAATTCCACCGATGACCGAGATCTGATACCCGTGCATCAGCTGCACATCATCAATAAACGGCTTGTATTTGCTTGCTTCCAGAAACTGATCCGTCATCGAGCGGTCATTTCGGGCAATCGTTGTATCAAAGATAGTATCCAATACCGGCTCCGGCTGGCCAAGCAAAGCTGCCCAGGTAACCGGTCCAACCAAACCATCGTCGTCCAGACCTAAATCGCGCTGCACGCGTTTAATAGCATCTTCAGTGCCCCTGCCAAAAAATCCGTCTGCCGTAATATTGAAGCCACGTGCCCGAAGCAATTCCTGCAATTCTTTTACTTCATCACGCAAATGTGGTGACGTATGATCGAATCCATCATTTAGTCTCAGAATAGGTCTGCTGCTCATGAAAAGATCTCCTGTCCGTTCTTAGGTAGCTCAGCAATTTTGCAAAGCAAATATGTTAATAGGAGTAGAATAGATGGTGTATTTTTCTCAAACATACACATAAGACGCCGCGATTTCAATGTTCGCGGTCATATTCATTGGAAAAACAGTAAAAATTATGCAGGCTTGGCCGGATTTTCTTGCCGGTAGCGTTTATACAGAACCTGGACAATACCATCAGCAAGACCAACCTGGGGAACGTAGATCTTATTGATGTCTGCCCACTTCATCACATCGATATAAATGCGTGAGGCAGGAATAATAACATCAGCGCGATCGGGTCGCAATCCAAGCAGGCGGATTCGATCTTCATACGTGTAGGCATTTATCAGTTTGTCAATCAGCTTTAGTTCGTTCAGACTAACCGGCTTGTGTTCTTTTTTGTTCGCCAAGCGAAACAGCTTGTTAATATTACCACCACTTCCAATGGCACGCAATCCGGTTGTCCCCTCGGTGTGCTGCATTACCCAGTTTTTCATGTCTTTCCACCGACTGTCCGGAACCTTGTCTTTTAAGAGTCGCACGGTTCCAATCTTAAACGATTTTGAAACCACGCTGTTCTTCCGTGTAAACAATGTCAGCTCGGTGCTACCGCCGCCGACGTCGATATAAAGGTAACCTCTTTTGGGATTTAGCTGAGCAACAACATTGTTGGAGTAAATAATTTCGGCTTCCAGCTTACCATCAATAATTTGTAAATCGAGTCCGGTTTTTTTGCGTATTTCAGCAACAATGTCTGCGCCGTTTTTTGCCTCTCGCATAGCAGAAGTAGCACAAGCCATATAGTTTAGCGGGCCATACGCATCAATCAAATGTTTAAATCCACTCATGGTTTCAATAAGCATCTTGGCCTTATCAGGAGATATCTTGCGGTCGACAAAGGCATCCTCACCAAGACGAACAGGCATACGAATAAGCGATTCCTTTTTTGACCAGCTCTCGCCGTCTTTTTCAAAAACACGCGTCAATAACAAGCGTACGGCATTCGATCCGATATCAATGGCAGCAAACTTTAGCATGAGGTGCCCCGAGTAATGTGTCTATTTGATGATTTGATATGACTTGCTTAGCCGGCCTTCAGTGACGAGTCAGAGTCCGAGTCAGTTGGAAGCTGGATGCTCAGTTTTTCCTCAAAATAGCGATACAGTTTCGTTTGCGCACGAACCGGCAATCGATTCTTATGCTTGCGATAACGATTCTGTAGATCACTGTCTAACAGGCGTGATTTACAGTTGTCGCTCCAGTGAATCTCCATAAAGTCGCGAATCTCACGCTGAACGAGCGGATCATAAATCGGACAGGCCACTTCCACACGCGTATCGAGGTTTCGCGGCATCCAGTCGGCGGAAGTAAGAAAATAGCGTTCTTCTCCCCCGTTGCAAAAAACCATAATTCTGGAGTGCTCAAGATATTGATCGACCATACCTGTCGCTTCCATATTCCCCTTCAAACGCGGTTGGTCTACGACGGCAGAAAACATTCCGCGAACCATCAGGCGAACTTTTACGCCAGCCTCTGCGGCCTTGTATAGCTTTTTTATCATCTTCGGATCTGTCAGGTTATTCAGCTTCAGAAAGATCCATGCCGGACGGTCATTCTTTGCGTTCACAATTTCGGTATTTATCATCGCAATCAATTTCTTTCGCATGTTGAATGGCGAAACAAACAAATGGCGATAGATATCAATTTTATAGCTGCTTTCAAGAAAGTCGAATACCTTACGCACTTCGCCTGTCAATCTGGCATCACAGGTAAACAACGTATGATCACTGTAAACCTTCGCAGTCGATTCATTATAGTTTCCAGTGCCGATACACAGATAGTTCGACTTCTGTTTACCTATTTTGCGGCTTATCAGAATAAGCTTAGCGTGAACTTTAAGCCCTTGCAGTCCGTGGACGACTTTAACGCCCTCTTCACGCAGCTTTTGAGACCACGCAATATTTGCCTGTTCATCGAAGCGAGCCTGTAGTTCCATCGTCACCTTAACCGACTTGCCATTTTTCGCAGCATTGATTAGCGCATTAATCACGTTCGAATCGCTGGCAACACGATATAGCGTAATTCGGATTGTAGTGACATAAGGATCAATCGCCGCCTCGCGCAGTAAATCCAAAACATAGTTAAATGACTGATAAGGATAAGTCAGCAAAATATCCTGCTGATCGATTGCACGAAAAAGGCTGTGATTGCGATCGATTAGCGGATGCGGCAATGGTGGTTGCGCTTTATTGATTAAATTAGCTGAACCGATTTTCGGAAAGCGCATAAAGTCTTTGAAATTATGATAGCGGGAGCCGGGAATAAGGTCGGAATCCTTTTTATTCAGCTTCATCTTCTTCAGCAGGAAATCCAGGAACTCTGCAGGAATCTTGCTGTCAAAAATAAAGCGAACCGGCTTACCCTGTTTACGCTTCTTCAGGCTTTGATGAACCTTAGCCAGAAAACTTTGCGAGATGTCATCATCCATCTCGAGTTCTGCGTCACGCGTTAACTTAATCGTATAGGCTTCATACGTATCGAAGTCGAACATGGAAAAGATGTTACCCAGTGAAAAGCGAATCACATCATCCAGAAGCATCAGATATTGATCATTTTTATTCTGAGGAAGCAGCACAAACCGCGGACATGAATCAGGCACCTCGATAACAGCATATTGATTTACATCGGGCTTCTCGCTGTGACTCATCCTGACCGCCAGATAAATAGCGTGATCTTTCAGCAAAGGAATTTCGCTGAGCTGGTCGAGCATAATCGGCACCAAAGCCGGGCGCACACGAGTACGAAAATAATCTGATATATACTGCTGCTGCTTAGCATTCAGGCCCGTTTCATCGATGATAAATATCTTCTCACGCTCAAGCTCTTTAATGATCGTCAGATAGATTCGATCAAAGTCCTGCTGCTGTTCCAGAACAATACGATGAATGTCCTTCAAAACCTTAGTCGGATCTTGCCCTATTACTTTGGCAGCTCGTGTACCAAGTTTGGTAAGGCGCTTTAAGGTAGCAACACGGACGCGAAAAAATTCATCGAGATTCGACGAGAAAATGCCGAGGAACTTGATCCGTTCGATCAGTGGTACAGAAGTATCGGAAGCCTCCTGAAGAAGACGTGCATTAAATGACAGCCAGCTTAATTCTTTATTGCGAATATTCATTGGCACTCAAACCATAGTTTAGTCTGGAATAATTATTATTAATCGACTGGTTTTGCCAGCGACTTAACGGATTATCCCTGCTGACAATAGTTAGCGATGTTGTGTACGGATTCGGGAAGACAATACATACTGGTCGTAAAACACAGCATATCAATTAATAAAGACCTTAGACAAAAATAGACAGTATCTTGCCAAAAGGGATGTCTTAGATCAATGTAAGAAAAAAAAACAAATAATGTAAGAGCCATTACTCGTTGCTCATGCGCTGCGCAACCTCCTGCCACAGCAAACGATAGGAATTCGCTGCTGCCGAGCGTGGTGCAAAGTCTGATACTGGCCTCCGTTCCACTCCCATACGTTCAACAACTGAACTGTTGAGGATTTGGTTTTCCAAAAAACGTGCATCACCAGTGCTTAAACTGGTAACAATTTCTTTGTGCAGCTTCCGACGTCTATCAACCATGGAAAAGAAGGGCATCACTTTGAGCCCCGAATAGGTTCTCTTGCCAAGAAACTGGTTGAGCTGCTCGAAGGTTCTCGCCGCAAGCGTTGTTGGAACGATTGGCACAATAAGACCATCACAAGCCTCAAAGATGTTTTCAGCTAACACGCTTAAACTCGGAGGGCAATCCAGAATAATCACTTCATAATCCTTACGAAAAGGCTTCAAAAAGGCCTTAAGGCGCGTCGTTGACTTTTCTTCCTTAGCCAGCTTTGTATCCAGCTTGCGAAACGAGGTCTCTGCAGGCAATAGATCCAATCCTGCATAGTCGGTTCCACGAACATGTTTCCAGGCAGATGTTTTTCCTTTGGCAATTCCTTTTGCTCCGGGAGCAAAGTTGGGCTTTATCCGAAAGTAATAAGTCGCAGCACTCTGTGGATCTAAATCGACCAATAAAGTGGGCACTTCCAGGCCAGCTTGATAAGCAAGGTTTACAGCCGTTGCCGTTTTTCCTACACCGCCTTTAGATTGATAAACAGCTAATACACTCAACGTTATTCTCCGTGCAAAATCGTTTGTTGCCAAAGTATTATGGTGCGTAATTTTTATTGTTTAAAGCAAATGTGCTTCATATTTTGCAGCGTTTTTTTTCCCGCAAAATCCTTGAAAATCACGATAAACTTGCGTCGAATCTCCTGGTTACGCAAATGCAGTTGCCCCAAAAGACTACCTGAGGCTAATAGCGCGCGGCGCATTTTTACGCTCGAACCGGTTACACGTTGACCATAAGCAAGAAGCTCTTCCATTTGCACGCTGCCATCCTGAAAATCACCGAGGTTATTCTGCAGCTTTTTTAATGCCGTAATAAACGTGGTCATTTCCTCTTTGGGGAAAAGCGTCTGAAAGAACTCCAGCAGATAGCGCAGTTTTTTTGCATCTAAACGCAGATCATGCAGTTTTTTATCTGCAGACATTGCGGTAATTTTCATGCCGCGCTTTACGAGTCTTCGATAGTAAAACCAAATTCGACGTCGTGCCAGTGGCAATACTCCCTCCAGCGCCTCTATAGAGAGAACATCGGGCTGTTTCAACAGATACTGTTCCCACTCATCAAGAAAGTTTCGAAACCGAGTACTACGCAAATAGCGACTTAACTTTTGCTGTTCCAGTGCACGTTCTTCTGCTAAGGCAGTAAATAGGGGCGCAATGTCTTCCTGCATTTGCGGCAGCAGGTCAGCAATCATAGTTTCTTTTTCAAGCAGATAGACATCCAGATCGCGCAACCGGTTGGTGCGTTTGCCTAATGCAGCAAATTTTTCAGAGTATTTATCATTGTCGCTAAGGGGCAAGATCCCTTTTAACTGAGATAATGCTGCGCGTGCACGGCGGACGGCTACACGAAAATCGTGCAAAAATTCGGTGTCTATATCCCTGCAGATGCCATCAACATTTTGCCGTAGCGCAAACAGATTTGGCAAGAGTAGCTCGTGAAGCGCCTCATGAGCATTCATCTCGGGCGTCAACATTGCAACTGGTGGTTTAGCAAGCGCCTCACCCGCTTGTTCTGTTAATAACAGCATCAGTGCCGAAGATTCTGGACGATGCGATGCGACCTGATTCAGCACATCTTCGATTTTCTTCATTGAATTGTCGAAGCCACGGACGCCGGTTACCTGAAGCTCCGTAGCAATCGGAATTTTGCGACGACCCTGTTGGTTAAAATATTTCTTGATCCGTAGTCTGGCGACAATCTTGGCTCGCGCATCGCGTAACAGAAAAGCTGCTGCCTCTACAGTCCCACTTGCCTGAACAAGAAGTGCTCGCATTTCAATAATTGGCGCAACGAGCTTACGAAGGCCTCCGCGCGGCAGGTCCGTGGCAAAACACACCATTTCTGCAAGCTCAATTTCTGCCTCACAGTTCATGTTGCATACGCTCTGAAGACATAATAAATCGTTCTCATAACAAAGAAACATATCTTTCCGCAATATGCGAAAATCAAAGGTATCATAGAGCTGAATACTGGATTTCACTTTACCGTCAGTTACCACTTGAAAATGTGCCCTCATCTGCTGCAAAAGTTCAGTAGAGTCAGTCTCAGGTGTAAATAGGTAGGTGGTCTTTGGTTCTGAAGCCCTCACGTAACATTCTCCGAGTTAAATTCTGGCTTCTATTGCGTCTATTACGGTTTTTAACGCTTTGATACGCGCATGCAGTTTGGAATTTCCTTCCAAAATTGTCCAGGGCGCCCAATCGGTGTTCGTTCGTATCAGCATTTCGTCAACAGCCGCTTTGTATGCCGGCCATTTCTTGCGATTACGCCAATCTTCGTCCGTAATTTTCCAGCGTTTGTGTGCCGTATTTTCACGCTCTTCAAAGCGGCGCAACTGCTCAGCTTTATCAATATGAATCCAAAACTTCACAACGATCGCTCCGGCATCAGTCAGTTGCTTTTCAGTCTCATTAATCTCGCCATACGCACGCCGCCACTCTGCTTCTTTCGCAAACGCTTCCACTCGCTCAACCAGAACACGCCCATACCAGGTTCTATCGAAAATAGCAATATGGCCATCCTTTGGGATTTCTTTCCAAAAGCGCCAGAGATAGTGATGTTTCTTTTCAAGCGGAGAAGGCGCAGCAATTGGTATCACATCAAACCCACGTGGGTCGAGGCGCTGTGTCAGTCGGCGGATATTACCTCCTTTTCCGGCAGCGTCCCAGCCTTCATACATGATAATAACCGGCAGGCGTCTTCGATACAGCTGGAATTCCAGGTTTCGCAATTTACCCTGATAGCGCTTTAACCGTTTATCATACTCTTCTCGCTCAAGTGCTGGGGACAAATCAACCATATCGAGAGGTGATTTACCCACGGCTCGCGTCGCTTTTCGTGCTGAACGTGCCGTTGCGGCACGGCGGCGAGCAGCTTTCTCGGATCGAATGCGCTTGGTAAGCTGGGCGATAACATGATTTAGCACGGCAATTGTTGCATAACGCCTGTCTTCGGCTGCCACAACCTCCCACCCGGCATAGCTGGTGTCGGTCTCGGAAATTACGTTCTCCGCCGCATTGACATAATGTTTATAGTTGCGATGGTCTTTCCAATTATACTCGGTAATGCGCCAGGTTGTTGCAGGATTCGCATGCAGTTTTTTAAAACGCTTTTTCTGTTCTTTTTTCGAGATGTGCAGAAAGCATTTTACGATCAACGTGCCGTCATTGCGCAGCTGCTTCTCAAATTCATTTATATGTTCCAATGGTTGAAGTGCAGCCTTTTTCTTACCGCGCTTTTCAACGTGCTCGGTCATTATGCTGCCATACCAGCTGCGATCAAAAATAACCATCTGGCCTTTTGCTGGTAATCGATTCCAGAAGCGCCATAAAAAGGGTCGCAGGCGTTCTTCACGCGTCGGCTTGCGCGTGGTATGCACATTGTAATGTCGCGGATCGAGTGGCCGAATTATGCGATTGATAAGCTCGCCTTTGCCGGCGGCTTCCCATCCCTCGAGCAACAAGATAACAGGAATGTCAAGTTCGATTGCTTCACGCTGTATCTTTGCCAGCTTTTTCTGAAGGCTGGCGTATTGATTGCGATAGTCTTCTCGAGGCAGTTTGAGGGACAAGTCAATTTCGTTGAACATCGCGGCTCCATTCAGGATTCATGGTGATGAATACTATAAAATACATCATTTTGCAACGTCAGTGCAATACCTGAATCACAGGCAACAGATTTAACTTACTATTTGGGCCGGATTTATGCAATCAGAGGCATGTTACAATAATGCAATACATAGTTGCCGGAACTAGCGAGAGACTTGCTAAATTCGTTTATCTGATTGAAAGTAAACGAAAAAAGACAAATGTAAATAGAGCAATCGCTGGCAGGACAATCCATAGACTGTAGGTTCCCAAAGCAATCAGGGCAACTACCATCAAGGTAATAAAGGCAAATAAGCGGACACCCTGCCCTGTAGCATCCTGGATAAAACGTGTTTCAGCCTGGCGGACTTTAATTGGCAAGGACAAAAACTTCCAGGACTAGCAAAAATACCGTCAGGTAGAAAGTAAAAGACCAGCCCAGAGCAGATAAAAACTCAGAATGCCGACAATCAGAGATGTAACCCGTACCAGCGTAAGTTTATTACTCGCACTGTTGTATCGTCTTATAACAAGCGGTTCCATACCTATAGCCTTAACTTGACATTGCTTTTGTAACAGTCTGCACAAGTGGCAAATTGAGGATTGCTTTCATACCGACAGATCGAGCATTTTTCAGGAGGAACGAAGCCAATAAATGAACAATGCAATAAACAGCAATGTGGCTGGAATCGCAATCCAAAAGCCATACGTCCCAATCCCGATGGGCAAGAACAGTATTAGCATCAATAGTATAAGAAGCTTGATGCCATCTCCCACAGCCTGTGTTAAAAATCCCTCTTCAACCCCTTTTCCTGCTATTGGTAACTCAGAAACGTAAAGGTTTTGCTCCCTAAGGTAACTCAATAGTCTTCTATACTCAGTCCATTTGCTACTAATATCAAGCAGCGTTTCACCCGCCTTATTGAGTATCCTGATATCATCACGGTACATAGGATCATCGTATTGGCTCAGAGGCCGTTGCACGAATATCAATTCAGAAAGATTGTATTCTTTACTTCGGGTCGGAAAGATCATATTCATTTTTCCTGGATCAAATTCAAGGCAACGCAATTGCCGATAGTACCTGAACGAAGAAATGATGAGGGCAAGAAGAATTGAGACAATAGTGATATAGAAAAATTGAATATTGGACTCAGTAGTACCATCGCCCCAGTAATAATAGGTGTAAAATTGAATATTGGACTCAGTAGTAAGATCAGGCCAATAATAAATGAGGCTAATAACATACCCGAACAAGTAAGCATGAGATAGGAACTCAAGTAACAGCCTAAACCATGAGGATACACAAAATGTCTGATTTGTTTTTAGGTTTGCACACATCTCACACCTTTAGGATGAATAAATTTTCTGAAATAAAGAACTTTGTATATTTGAGAATCTCTCAATCGATTTGACGTGAGATTATCTCATCTGAAGCGTCTGCAGTTAAGGATGGGTTATTCCTTTCGATCTGATGGGCCATGGAAATTAGCATTAACGTAAGAGCGTAAAGAAAAAAGCCAACTAATATTAAGAAGAAAAATAGTTCTGGTGAAAATTGCGCGGCTATATAAAAGTATAAAAGTGGGAGTAGTAAGGAAGACAGTGCAACAATCCAATCCGGAAAGCGCATGATGATGCTAAAATTCTTCCGGTAGGCCAAATAGAAACTTTTAAACTTGAGATACATTTTGCTGCGCACAACCGGCTCATATATAGATGGGACTTCTATTAACTCCGTTTCCAGTAGGAACTGTAATCTTTGAACGTCATGCCACCTCTCGACGTCCACATTTACAACTTCCTTATTTTCTTCTCGGAATCTGAGAGTACGCAGTTTTCTACCCTCATCTTCTGTCAGATAAACCGCAGTTAAAGATGAGTATAAAAAGGTAGGCAGACCGTTAAACGACTTAACCGAGATTTCATCTCCATTAAACATTATCTTATAAGGCTTCATGGCATCTTTAATAGCCGGGACGACGTTCAAGCTTAGCAGGAAAAATAAGGCGCTGAGAAATGCCAAAGTGATTGGAATGGCAAAATCATCCTTACCGGGATTAGTTCCATCATAACTACTCAAAAGCTCCTGCAGGGAAAGGAATGTAAGCGAGGTCATGCATATGAAAAAAAGCAATAAGTATATAGTAAGCAGCAGACTGCCACTTATGGGCAAATACTTGAAACGTTTAAAAATCTGGTGCTGCATTCCTGGTCCGGTATAATATACTTTACTTCTTTATTCGCGACAGATATAGAAAATTCGGAAAAGTATTTATTTTTGTGCCTGCCACACCTCCCTGTCAAGTCTCATCAAATAGGTACTCCAGAAGCGGTCGCCAATTTGCGTATCCTGATCAAGCGTACGCTCGAGGCAGAATCCAACATTTTTATAACAACCAACGGCTGTAAGATTAAATATTAAGACCTTCAGAAAGAGATGGTCGACTCCGATCTCACCAAAAGCTACATCGCAGACCTGCTCCACCATGCGCGTTCCCAGTCCCAGCTGGCGATCTCCCCTCGAGCCAATCAGCGCACGACAAATGCTGGCCGTACCGCGACTCTTGTTAATCTGGTTTAACTCGATGTGTCCGACAACCTGCCGCTTCGCGATATGCCATGCACGAAACAGTCTGCCCGCCCCACTCTGGATCTGCAGCTGCAAATGATCCAGAAGCTCGACCTCCTGCAAAGGCCAGGAGAAGGCATTCCCCGTCCACTGTCGACAAAGCTCTTCATTATCAACCCACTCCGCAAGGCGGGGCACATCTTCCTGGGTAAATGGCTGTAGCTCAATCATTAAAACTCCGGATTGCGATGGAAAAAAAGATAGACATTTTGAATCTGGAAAACAAACCACTCCAGACTTGAAATCTGCTCGTTTATAGCTTAAATTAAAGATTGAAAAAAACGAATTACTTTACATACACCTCAGAAGCATGACATAAGAACAAGGAGTTTGGACATGGCTGAGACAAAGGCAAAAAAGAAAAAAAGCAGTGCAAAGCAGTTTGAATATCAAGCCGAGATGAAGCAGCTTTTACAGCTCATCGTACATTCGCTGTATACCAATCAGGAAATCTTCCTCCGCGAAGTGATCTCAAACGCTTCAGACGCGCTGAATAAGGCGCGTTTCCGCTTACTGACCGAAAAAGACAACACGCTTGATGCCGATGCAGAACTAGGCATTCAAATTTCGCTCGACAAAGAGAACAACACGCTTTCGATTGAAGATAATGGCATTGGTATGACCGAAGAAGAGCTTTCCAGCCGTCTCGGTACTATCGCCAGTTCCGGAACACTCGAATTCATCAAGGAAATGCAAAAGGCGGAGAAGAAAGCCGATTCCAGCATGATTGGCCAGTTTGGCGTCGGGTTTTACTCGGTATTTATGGTTGCCAGTGAGGTAACGGTCGATACACGCCATGCGGCAAACGATTCCAAAGCACTGCGCTGGATTTCTTCAGGCGAAGGCACGTATACCATTGATGAAAGTGACCGTGAGTTACGCGGAACGAAAATCACGCTGAAGTTAAAGGAAGAAGCGAAAGAATACGCTGAAGACTATCGTATCAAACACATCGTAAACACCTATTCCAACTTTGTTGATTTTCCCATTAAAGTAAATGATGAAGCAGTGAACACGGTGCAGGCGCTTTGGCATAAGCAAAAAAGTGATATCACCGATGAAGAATTAAACGAATTCTATAAGTTTATCAGCAACGACTTTGTAGACCCGATGGGTCATCTGCAGCTCAGCATAGAAGGGGTTGTCAATTTCAAGGCACTGCTCTTCTTCCCTGCCAAGCGTCCGCCGCAGTTCTTCCGTTCGGAAGAAGAACGCTCACTGCATCTGTATTCCAACAAAGTATTTATCCAAAACGATTGTAAAGATCTGCTTCCGGAGTATCTGAGCTTTTTGAAGGGCGTTGTGGATACTGAAGATCTTCCGCTAAACGTATCACGTGAAGTAACGCAAAACAGTCCGGTAATGACCAAGATCAGCAACATTCTCGTCGGCAAAATTCTCGGATTTCTCGAAGACTGGGCCAAGAAAGAACCCGCCAAGTACGCAGAGTTCACCAAGGAGTTCGGACAGGTTATTAAACTTGGTCATCAGAGTGACTTTGCCAATAAAGATCGCATCACGAATCTAATGCGCTTCGAAACGACGATTACCGAAGATGACAAGTTCACCTCGCTCGAGAATTATGTTAGTCGCATGGGCGAAGATCAAAAGGAAATTTATTACATCTCCGGCGAAAACCGCAGTGCCTTACTGCGCAATCCGAATCTCGAATATTTTCGCAAGAACGAGCTCGAGGTGTTACTGCTAACCGATCCGGTAGACGTTTTTGTTGTTCCGGGAATGAACGAATACGACGGCAAGCCGATCAAGTCTATTGAAAAGGCAGATCTCGATTTAGACGAAGATGATAAGTCTGGCGAAGAAAAGCTGGCAGAGAATCTTTCAAGCTCGTTGATTGATGTCTTTAAAGAAACGCTGGGCGATAAAGTTGAAGACGTTATCGAATCGCAGCGTTTGGTAGATTCTCCAGCTACGTTGGTATCCGGCAAGGATGCACTCGATCCGCAGATGGAGCGCATGATGAAGATGATGCAGCAGGAATTTGCCGGTTCGAAGAAGATTATGGAGATCAATACCAGACACCCGCTAATCAAGAATCTGTCTCGTTTGAATATGGGCAGCAGCACCGACCCAATGTTACGCAACTGTATTCTTCAGCTCTTTGAGTCCGCTATGCTGATTGACGGCGAATTAAAAGACACATCAGACTTCGTGCAACGCCTTACAGATTTTATGGAGGCGGCAACCAAGGGTTAATATTGCCGAATCAGATGATAAAATCAATTCCCTTTCGCGATCCGGATGGCAGAAAACGCCGTCTGGATCCGCTTTTTGAGAACGACCAGCTTCTGGCTGTCAATAAAGACTCCGGTCTGCCGGTGCTTCCGGATCGCTGGGATCCCGACATTCCGAATGTTCGTGGCCTGCTCGAACGTGAATACCGGAAGATTGATCCACAGAATGAACATCCGGTTTGGATCGTTCACCGCATCGATGCTGCTACCAGCGGTATACTGTTGGTAGCTAAAACCGCAAATATGCATCGGGAATTGAACATCATGTTCAGCGAAACAAAGATTGAAAAGACTTATCTGTGCGTCGTTCAGGGAGCTCCACCGGCAGAATCCGGTGTGGTCGATCTGCCGCTTGAGAAAACGTCACGCGCGAAACGCCCGGTGCGCATCGGTCATCAGGGAAAACCTGCCGAAACAGGTTGGAAGATTATCGAACGCTTTAAGCGCTATACTCTGGTTGAAGCTCGTCCGAAAACAGGTCGCATGCATCAAATTCGCGTGCACATGCAGAGCCTTGGTTGTCCTCTGGCACTCGATCCACTCTACGGCAATTCCAATCCATTGACAATTGAGCAGTTTAAGCACAATGCCCGACGAACAGCTGACGAAAATGCAGGAGGCGCACTTACCAATCGCCTGACGCTGCATGCTGCACAGTTAAAGTTTACCGACCCGCTCGATGGCAGCGAGCGTCATTTTGAAGCTCCCTTATCAAAAGACCTAACAGCCCTGTTGAAGACACTGCGAAAATGGGATAAACCTTGATTTCTGCTATATTTGGAAACATTTTTCCCACTAGCTAGGAAAAACGAAACGATAAATGATGAACAGCCGACTCTTTGAAATCAACGTAACTCGTTTAAAAACAGTATTCAAGAAACAAAAACACCCTAATTGGTATCTTTTTTGTTTTAAAATGAACAATAGTTGTCGATAAGAATACAATAAACAGCACGGGTTGAAATAGCTTTCGAACATTTGTTCCAGCGATCCTCTCTAATCGAAAGCAGCCGCGCAGCAGAATATAGATTCAGGATAATCACAGTCTCTCGTAGACGCGACCTAAAAAACCGCGACTCAATATACCTTTTTTACATTTTTAGCATTAATTAAACGCTCAGTGATAGATCTGCTATCAGCTGAAATCGCTGCATATAATACCATTGATATAGATGTGAGGATCGTATTCAATGACACGAAATGATACACGCTATCCACTACTACTCTGCATTTTTCTAACCGTTCTTATGGCCGCCCCCCCTGTAGCTTCACAGTGGTTTTATTTCGGCAGGAACAAAGTTCAATACACCGACTTCGATTGGAAAGTGCTGAAGACCAAGCACTTCGACATCTATTATTATGATGAGACCGAAGAGCTCGCTGAACGCGGTGCAAAGTATGCTGAGGAAAGCTATACTTATCTTGAAAATAAATTCAACTTTGCCGTTACCAGACGCATTCCGCTAATCTTCTATAGTTCCCACCTACATTTTCAGCAGACGAATATCACCCCCGGACATATCCCGGAAGGGGTTGGAGGATTTTTCGAATTCCTGAAAGGTCGAGTCGTTATTCCCAGCACCGGCAGCACGAATGCCTTTAAAAAAGTGATTCAGCACGAGCTGGTTCACGTGTTTATGCACTCCAAGGTATATTTCGTAAATAAAGAGCATGGCCGCTTCGATGGAACCTATCCCCCACTCTGGTTTGTGGAGGGCTTGGCTGAATACTGGTCCAGCACCTGGGATGCGCAGGCAGAAATGATTATCAAAGATGCGGTGTTACACAATTACCTGGCCCCGCTCTCGCAGATCTGGCGCATTAACGGCACCTTCTCGATGTATAAGGAAGGCCAGGCAATTCTGGAGTATATTGGTGAACACTACGGTGAAGATAAAATCCTGCTACTGATGGAAAATGTCTGGAAGTACGGAAAATTCTCAGACGTCTGGCACGAGGTGATTGGTAAAAGCTATGAAGAATTTGATCAGGAATGGGTCTACCACTTAAAGAAAAAATACTATCCGCTTCTCGCAGATCACGATTTTTCGCGAATCACCTCTGAAACAGTGGTCAAAAACGGCTACAATTTTAAGCCGGCCTATTACAAAAACTCTGAAGGTGATGACAAGCTGCTCTTCATCGGTAATCGCACCGGTTATACCAACATTTTTATGACCGATCTCGATCCGAAAAAGAACAAGAATAAAAAGGGCAAAGAAAAGCTGAAGCAGCTGGTAAAAAGCGGCACCAGCTCAGATTTCGAAGCGTTTCATATTTTCTCGAGTAAGATCGATGTATCAAAAGACGGTCGATTGGCCTTCTCTTCGAAAGCCGGCGAAAAAGACGCACTCTATTTATACAATGTTGAAGATGAAGAAGTGACGCATAAGCTGGAGTGGAATGATATTGTTGGCATTTCGTCCCCGGCTTTTTCAACGGACAATAAGAGGATTGTTTTCAGCGGGCTGCGATTTAACGGTAACAAAGATCTGTTTGTTTACGACCTTACCAGTGAAGAGCTAATGCAGCTTACCAACGACTTCTATGATGACAGTGCTCCTTCTTTCTCACCGGACGGCCGTTATATCACTTTCTCCTCCGATAGGACAACATACGGTGATCAGTGGAGCTACAATGTATTTGTCTACGATTTGGAGACGGGTTTAACCTACTACGTTACCTCCAGCCGCAATCAGGACAATACCCCTGTATGGTCACCAGACGGCGGACATATTGCTTTTACATCAGATCGCGATTCTGCACTCAACATTTGGGTCGCAGACGTATCCGATATATCAGAATGGTCGGCGGAGAGCTATTTAAATATTCCGCTAAAACAGATATCCAAATTTGCCAATGCCGCCTTCGACCCGGAGTGGGTGAGCGACGATCAACTCTGCTTTGCCGTATATGAGCAAAACCGCTTCGAAATACGCAGCATGAAGAACGTTTCCAAGAAGATTGAAGAACCTTCTGCCGTTGTTGAGAATAAACCAATGCTTGCTCATTCTCACTGGCAGCCCGGGAAAGTTCCCGGAAACAAAGTTATTTCAAAGCTGAAATACAATAAACGCTACAATCTGGATGTCGCCCAGACCCAGGTGGACCAAAATCCATTCTGGGGCACCAGTGGTGGTGCTGTTTTCGCCTTTACAGACCTGCTTGGCAACGATCAGTATTATTTTCTGCTCTACAACAATGCACAGAGTAGATCAGACTTTCTTAAAAGCACCAATGTCGCAATCTCGAAGGTGTCGCTCGGTAAACGCACCAACTATGCCTATGGATTATTTCGCTACGCCGGATTGCGTTTCAACTTTAAGGATGACTTTTTCTTTGAGGATCAGGTTGGTGGCTTCTTTACCATTAGCTACCCGTTCTCACATTATCACCGAATGGAGTTCAGCTCTAATCTGGCCTACTCCGACAAGGAGTCGGTAGTTGTCGATCGGCGCTTTGCCTGGCTTAGCTCGAATTTTGTTTCGCTTATTCACGATAATTCTATCTGGTCTTATACCGGGCCAATCGAAGGAAGTCGCTACAACTTGTCTATCGGTAACACCTATGATGTTAAAAACTCTAACGTCAATTACTGGACCTTCCTGGCAGATTATCGTCGCTACGACCGACTAACAAGTAAAATAACCTATGCCTCGCGCTATCTTGCGTTACTGAATGACGGTCGCGAGACGCGCTGGTATTATCTCGGTGGAAGCTGGGATATGCGCGGCTATCGGCGTTTTTCAATTCGTGGCGAAAAGATCGTTTTTACCTCGCATGAGATTCGCTTTCCTTTCATTGATTATCTCGGTGTAAAGTTTCCCTTTATCTCAATGGTCTTTCCGGGAATTCGCGGTGCCTTATTTCTCGATGCCGGTAATGCCTGGAACGGCAATGATTATGACGGCTTAGTCGGTAGCTTTGGCTTTGGCGCGCGGGTTAACCTCGGTGGTTTTCTGGTACTTCGTTACGATGTCGGTCGTAAAACTGACTTTAATTCCATCAACAACAACTGGTTCACTCAATTCTTTTTCGGATGGGATTTCTAATGAAAAATAAAATAAGCAGTTTCATCAACTATCGCAGTCGTTTCCGGAGCAACCTCATTTTGCTATCCAGCTTGCTGATTGTGCTGGCTGGCTGCGCCGGTCTGGTAAAGCTGGATCTTCCATCGGAGTCAGAACGTGACGCTGATGAGAGCTGGACCATGCTCGGCAAAAACGATCAGCGGCAACACTTCTCCACAAAAAACGTTGTGCCTCCACTAGACATCGTGTGGAAAAAGAGAGTGAAATCTGTTGTTGTCGATCATCCCCTGGCGATAGGCGACTACATTATTGCACCAACCAAAGCCGGTGAACTTTATCTGGTGGATTATCTGACCGGGAGTGGTATTGGTACCGGTAAGATTGGTGTGGCAATGGATAATGCGCCGATGATCTCAGGAAACAGCCTGCTGGTCGCAATGAAAGCCGGTAAGGAAAAGCTGTTAAAACTCGATCTGCGCTATGCAGAGAAAGAGTATAATCAGCCCTATCCTGCAATTAATACGTCGCCGCTGGTTTGGGAAGACAAAATTTATTTCGGCAGCGACCGGAAACGATTCTTTTGTGCAGAGTTTCAAAGCGGCGAACAAATTTGGGAATATGAAACAGAAGGAGCGGTTCATAGTTCGCCGGCTCGATCTGGCAATACGATAATCCTGGCGGATGTTAACGGCAACCTATATGCGCTGGATGCTGAAGAAGGCACAGAAGTCTGGAAGACTCAGCTAACCGGAACTATTTATTCTCATCCGGTTCTCGATGACGAGCATATATTTATCGGCACGGTTTCGGGCAACTTTTACGCGGTATCTGTAGAAACCGGAGAAACTGTTTGGGAAAAGAGTTTCCCCGGATCCGTTTACAGCAGCCCGTCAATTTATGGAAATGAGCTCTATATAGGACACAATGCCCACGAGCTGCTTTGCATTTACAAAACTACCGGGGAAATCGTTTGGCGCTACCAAACAGAGGGCATCATCAACACAGTGCCTCTCCCCTCGCCAGACTACGTCTATGTTACATCCTGGGATAAAAATCTACACGTGGTGAATCGCCTTAGCGGACAGCTCGTTTTTAAATATGAGCTTAAAAAGCCGGTAAAGAGTTCTCCTATAATTTATCGTGACTACCTGCTGCTGCATCTTGCCAACGACCAGCTTATTGCCTTGGCAAATGAAAAGATCGTGACAGAACGGAGACCAAAACTATGAGACATATACTATTCTTTTTGCTAATCGCCCTTCTTATTCTCCCGCTTTCGGCTCAGGACAACACAGACGGCTTCCTAACGGTTGATAGTAACCCGGACGGATGCTGGGTGAGAGTCGATTCTTTACTGGTTGGCAAAACACCCCTCCAGCGTTATGCCATTCCTGCTGGCGCCCATCGCATTCAAATCTACCCGCCTCAGACGGGCATTTGGAATCTACAGGAGCGTAATTTCGATATTGAGATTTCTGCAGGAGCCGTAGAAGAAATTCGGGCCAGTTTCAGTCGACCCGTGTTAATAAATAGCCTTCCGTATGGCGCTCAGGTCTATCAGGATACCACCAAACTGGGTATAACACCTTTATCCCTCTCTTTTGAGCAATATGCCGGTAAATCGCTTCAAGTATCGAAATCCGGTTACGCACCTCACAAATTTGTATTGAACGAGCCCATTGCAATTCTGGCACGACTCGAAAAGAACGACAGCTTTGTGGAAGAGGCCAAAAAGCCACAGCTTCTGGGTGTGATTCCCAAACGCCACGTTAAGAGTAAATTTTCACTACTGGCGCTTTCTGTAGCATCGCACTGGGCTGCCTTTCATTTCAAGAATGTTGCAGATAGTAACTTCGATAAATATCAGCTTTCCGGAGACCCTGCTTCCAGAGACAGGCTTTTCGACAATACCCAGCGCTACGACCGCTTTTCCGAGATTAGTCTTGGCGTTTCCTACGCAAGTCTTGCCGGCCTCATCTATATGGTGATCTGGAAGTAATAAATCGTTTTTTTATTATTGCCATTATCACATTTTCCCTCTAAATTCGATTCTTATCTGAATATAAATATATCCGTATTCAGATAAGAGGGAATGATTTCATACGACGATATAAGAACATCCTCGTGCTTTCTAAAGAAAGCGGATGTATTGTTGTCTGGCCAAACCGTTTCCGTCTTGATTTCCTAATCATCGAACGTAACTATACGCATAGTGACGCTTTTACATTTCATCTTAATTCCAGTTGGGCCCCCATGGCCCCGGAGGATAAACTATGGGATATCTGAAGCAACGCAATCCTTTCGAAAATGCCCTCAAGCAGTTCGACAAAGCCGCGGACGCGCTAGAACTCAACACCAACCAAATTGTTATGATCAAAGAACCACGCCGTGTTACCGAAGTAAACCTTCCGGTAAACATGGATGATGGAAAGATTCAGCTTTTTAAAGGTTTTCGCGTTCAGCACAGTATTATTCGCGGACCGGCAAAAGGTGGCATTCGCTACCATCCCGGAGTTTCTGTAGATGAGGTGAAAGCACTCGCCTTCTGGATGACGTATAAGTGCGCAGTCGTAAACGTACCGTTTGGCGGCGGAAAAGGGGGCATCATCGTCGATCCTTCGCAGCTTTCCGACGCTGAACTGGAAAGACTTACACGACGCTATTTTTCGGAGCTGGAAGATTTATTTGGCCCCGACAAAGATGTTCCAGCACCCGATATCAATACTAACCCACAGGTTATGGGCTGGATGTTTGATACGTTTGCCATGCACCAAAAGCAACATATTACCGGCGTAATCACCGGAAAGCCGGTTGAAATCGGCGGATCGGCAGGACGTGCCGAAGCAACAGCGTTAGGGATGTTCTATTGTGTTCGTGAGGCTTGTGAAAAACTCAATATGCGCATGAGCGGAGCAAAGGTTGCGATCCAGGGTTTTGGAAATGCCGGCTCGCATGCTGCACGCTTTCTATATGAAAACGGCGCGAAAATAATCGCGATTTCCGACGCAAGTGGGGCTTATTATAATCCCAAGGGCATCAATATCGAGGCAGCTCTGCAAACCTGCGCAAAAAACAAGCGCTGGACGCTCGACGGACTTGACCACAATACGCGTGTCGAAAAAATGGATGATCCTATGAAATTGCTCGAATTAGATGTTGAGATCCTGATTCCGGCGGCACTGGAAAATCAAATTACCGAAGACAATGCAGAGAATATTAAAGCTCGACTTATCGCCGAATGTGCCAACGGTCCTATTACCGTCGAAGCCGATGCAATTCTGGATGAAAAAGGCTGTGTGCGTATTCCCGATATTCTTTGCAATGCCGGTGGAGTTACTGTCTCCTATCTTGAATGGGTGCAGAACCGAATGGGCTACTACTGGACTGCAGACCGCGTTCGCGAAGATTTGGAACGCTTTATGGTTACCGCCTTTAATGAAGTCTGGACAACGCGTGAACAGTATGGAGTAAATAACCGTATTGCGGCCTTTATTTTGGCCATCGAACGCGTAACAAGAGCCGCCGAAGTACGCGGACTTTATGGTTAGTATTCCTCGGGTAACGGCGCTTAAAGTTGTTACCTGTTTTTACCCCCAATTTAACTCTTGATTTACTGCATATGTTGGCTAATTCAGTCAGCATATGCAGGTAAATCCTGCTTTCACCTTTGAGAAAATAATTGCCTTAAGTATATTGGGATCAGTCTTAAAAAGGATCTGATATGCAACTGATAAACAAAACGATTAGCTATATACTTCCCGTCTTCCCTAAGGCTGTTGTTGGCTATTTTGCCAAACCTTACATCGCCGGAGAGCGTCTGGATGATGCTGTAGAGATAGTTCGAGAACTGATGCAGGAAGGCGCTTGCGCAACCTTGGATGTGCTTGGAGAAGAGGTTCATCATGAAGAGCAGGCACTACATGCTGTCGAGCTATATAAACAGGTTCTACAGCGCATCTACTCCGAAAAGCTTCACTCGGGAATCTCCGTAAAACCCACACACATGGGTCTGAAAATAGATAAAGAGTTTTGCTATAAGAACATTCGTTCATTGGTCGAAATGGCAAGCCTCTATAAGCGCTTTGTCCGCATCGACATGGAAGACCACACCACCACGCAGGACACAATTGATATCTATAAACGCCTGCGAGAAGATTTTGATAATGTGGGAACAGTTCTTCAAGCGTATTTGCGTCGCACAGTTCAGGACATTAACGGCTTAATTCCGCTTAAAGCCGATCTGCGACTCTGCAAAGGCATCTACATTGAACCGCGGAGCGTTGCCTGGAAAGATGGCGGAACGGTAAATCAAAACTTTGCCTACACGCTTGAAAAGCTCATTGTCAATAATTGCTATGTTGGAATTGCCACTCATGATGAGAAGCTGGTTTGGGAGGCGATGCGAATTTTAGATAAGTATCAGGTAAAGAAGGATCGCTACGAGTTCCAGATGTTACTTGGTGTTGATGCCGATCTGAGACGTATTATCATCAATAGCGGACACAAGCTACGCGTCTATGTGCCCTTTGGTGCCGAATGGTTTGCCTATTCAACACGCCGTTTAAAGGAGAATCCCGCTATTGCCGGACATATTATGGGTAATCTTATTACCTCAATTTTTAAGCGTAGCGAAGCGCCTAAAATAGCAGAGAAGAAAGAAGCTAAGGCAAAGGTTGATGCAGGGAGCTAGCCCTCATCAGCCTTCAGGTTCGTTTTGCTAATCGCGATAACTTCCCGCAGCTTGCTCTCAAACGTTTTACGATCCCAAAACGGAACATCCGTCAGACCACTCAGTTGACGCATCCAAAAGTCTGGCGGCTCAGCAGTTTGCACCCAACGATGCCCTTTATCATATAGCAGATACACATCCCAAGCCGGCTGATCTATCTGCAATGCCAGCTGCCATTGCTTTGCAGCGATATTTTGTGCATCCCAAATTCCCACTAAACGACTATCATCAAATTCTCTGGTTAACTTAAGCGCCTGTTTGCGCTTATCGTTTTCGAGAACCGATACCCATACGATGTACAGTCGAATATCTTCATCCGGAATCTTGTTAAAGATTTGCTTTAGATCTTTAAAAATTCGCAATGAGAGCGGGTCTCCAGGGGACATCAATGCAATTACGCGAGTGAAACGGCTGTCGCGATTAAACTGTTCAACAACCTGATCGAAGGCATGGAGCTCCATTAACTCTACATAGGCAGAATTTTCGAGGTCTTCGGATTCAGCACATGAGGGACAAAGGAGGAGAAGGAGGACAATCGCCAATAGGCTGAATACACGAAAGAAATGGATGGTCTGGCAATTCAAACGTTCCTCCTTTCAGGGCTTCGGTGGAACACAACCAGATAGGTCAACTCAACTAAAGTAAAGGATCTACTGTTTTTCTGCCAGCTTAGCGACAATCGGCTCTGCCGTTAATCCGGCAAACTCTACCCGCATATTCGGATCGGCATATAATCCAATACCACCGCGCACATTTTTGTCGGTTACCATGGTTAATAAATGACCATTGACATAAAGCAGAATCGTCTTATCAATGCATTTAATCTTAAGCTGAGCAGGTGTAAGATTCTGATTCAAACTTACGGGGATTTCACCACTTGCGATCGTTTTAATGCTCTTACGCGAAATACGCTGCAGAGCAAAGCGCGAATCTTTATCTATTGTAAACAGATAAAAATTGTCAAAGGGATCGGAAATGTCATGTCCGAAGATAATACCGTATTTTCCATTGCCTAAGCCGCCAACTCGTTTGGCGTTTACCACAATTTCAGCATTTCCATAGGCATCAATTCCAAACGCCTTTTTTATGCGGATATTGTTTTCGAAGATCATCGTATTGTTCTGAATAAAAAAATCATCGCCTCGATAAAGCCCCGGAGTTTTCCAGTTTCGCATCGAGAGATAGGTAGGCAGCAACTCTTCCTGAAGTGGTGCAACCGGCTCCGGATTAACATTTTGTAGTCGCTTGCTACGACGCGAGCGTTTTACACTGGCAGTTCGTGCCAGGGCAGGCTTGGCTATTTCGCTACGCACGCTGGCCAGTTTACTAACTAACAGCTTATTCTCTGGATCAATGGTTGCTGCAAGTCGATAATCTTCCTCTGCCGATCGCCAGTTTTTTACTGCGGCAAATGAATCACCACTTGCCATATAAATTCCAACAATTGAATCAAGTCCGAAAAGAGCTTTCGCGTTCGTAGGATCGGCCTTGAGGATTCGTCGATATATATCGACTGCATCGTGCAAATTTTCACCCTCTATATATCCGCTTGCATTGGAAAGGCGTTCTTCAAGCGTTTTGGCATGAAACCCTTCCTCGTCAAGTGAAACAGAATAGCGCCCAATAGTGGCTTCGGCCATCTGCGGCAGCTCATCAAGAAAGAAGCTTAACAGAAGGAACATCGCTGCGCCAAATAAAAAGGTAAAGGTAATGGACATACCCAAGCGCGATTTACGTGTGGAAGCTTCATCACTTCTTCCCTCTTGACCAGATTTTTCACGGCCACGCTTGCGATATTCGTTATAAATCTTTATTACCTGAACCGCGACATTACCATCAGCCCCACGCTCGATGGCCAATTCCTGCAACTTCTTGCTGGCCGTTTGTGGGGTGTGCGACAAAACAACAGACTGAATCTCGTGCTCCTGCAATACATCGAGTGCTGCTGTAGACATAATAAAATATTCGTCGCGCTGAACGGGAATTTTATTAATTGTCTCGATCTTCACGCCAAGTTTTATACCAAGAGCACGTGTTAGTACTGCACGCGTTCCATCACGACTACCAACTTCACGAGGAAGCATATCTAATACGCGAGTGTGTTCCTGCGTCAAACGCTCCACTTTTCTTACGCTTACACGATAGATACGACAGTCTCCAACATGGGCGACATACGCATGGCGATCGGTAATTACGAGTGCAGAGCAGGTTGCTCCGATTTTCTTGTGAAGGGCATTGGTTTGAGCGTATTGATAAACCCGACGATTTGCAGTATCCATTGCTCGCTGTAGACAGAATGCGATATCTGCTGAAGGATAGGTAAAGTAATTTTCCTGAATGATATCTATTGCCATTTTCCCGGCATCACTGGGTTCCGGTCGGCGGGTTTTTGAGTCTGCGATAACAAACAGACGACCTTTGCGGGAAGCAATCGCTGTAGCCGAACCATAATGATCGAATGGAGTCGACTCTCTATATGTTGACGGCATCTTCGTTGACGAAGAGGCAACATCAAGTTTAAGATTTGAAGCAGTTTGCAAGCTCATGATTTTCTGTATTCTCTACCCAGGGCTTTTATGCTACATGGGATTAAACGTACCCATTATCGGCGCCGGACAGCTGAAGTAAATAAAAAAATGTAGAAATTTACCGTGCATCCGTGCCGATTTACAATCATTCACATATGTAATGATTACTCTTTTCCTACAGATGAGGAGGGAAATTGCAAGCGAGCGTTAAAGATAATCCCATACCGTTTGTCAATTTATGCACCAACATGACCCTGTCACATCATTCTGAGGGAACATGTAGAATATACGACAAACTGAACGACGGTTTGTGACAAATCGCAATTCTGAACACTGTTTAAAAACCCGGTCAATGCCGGGCATCACAACCCATACATTTCTTTGTGAGCTGGCTTACTTAAGTTTGATAAGACGCTTAACGTCCTGCGTACCTGAAGTCTCAAGCATATAAAAATAGAGTCCGCTAGCGACTACTTTGCCTGCATTCGTGCGTCCATCCCACTCTACTTCATAGAAACCGGCATTTTGCTCACCATTTACCAATGTGCGCACAGCCTGCCCCAAAATCGAATAGATTCGAATAACAACACGACCGCTCTTTGCAACCTGATATGGAATACGCGTCGATGGGTTAAAGGGGTTGGGGTAGTTTTGGGCCAGATGCGGCTGCGATGGCACTAGTCTCTCGATTCCGGAAAGAGCAGATTCGATGTCTGCTGCCGGGGCGACCAACAGCGCAAATCGCGACTCTTCTTCCGAGCGAATGGCTCGCAGCGTTATCTCGCTATTGCTGCGAAGATCATATCGTTCATTATATTTTGAATCGAAGAGCACCACTTCGAAACCACCAGGCAAAGCAGAAATTTGCTGCATAGTCAGACTGACAACTGTTTCAGAACTGCGGATTCCAAAGCGCCAGGTATCTCCATTTTGTGATGTCTTTCTGAAGTCTGTCGCAAAATACGTTTTATCACTCCCCCACTCTTCCCGAGCAAACACAATTGAAACCCCCTGAAGGTCAGGAGAAGATGGATTCGGATAATCGAAGCGGTCTTTTTCGTCCAGTGCTTCAGCATGCATTCCAAGCACATTCACATCAAAACTATGGTTATTCTCTGCCCGAAGCACCAACTGCCAGTCTCCTAATTTGCTTGACGGTGCAGGACTTATTTTGCCGCTTGTTCCGGTACGAGGATCGAAAACAATGTTCACCGCATCTGGACTATTATTCATAACGGCATAGCCACCCCATGGTTCCACGCTGAAGTTTGCACCAAGAAGCGGTGTCCAACCAGATTTTGCAAGAGAATCCTGCCATGCCTGACCATCCCAGCGATAAATTTGCAGTGACTCCTTGCCGGAAGATCGCACGCTGTCCCAAGGCACCGGAAAGCTATATGGATTGCCCACTTGATTCCATCCCGGTTGAAGCGCGTAGACAAAGGAATCAGGCGAAACAGTTTGCATCGCCGGGAACGTTAATGTCGTGGTAGGAATTTGACCATCGGCATCATCGCGAAGATAAAGCCAGAAGGCATTACCCGGCTCGAAGCGACCGTAGCTATCTGGACGACTGTTAAGCGCATCAGACCCCAAATAGCTGCTATTGCTGCCCGTAGGATCAACTCGATAGATGCGCCACGTAAAATCACCTTCTTCGCCTAAATCGGCCAAAATTGAGGCAATAGACTTATTCGCATCGGTGATTGCATCATACGGCAGCGAAAACATCTGCCAACGGTTGAGCGCTGTAAGGCTGGAAGACGCGCTACCAAGCGTTATCTCACCGGCGGGAATTGAAACCGAACTAAAAATCGTATCGCGTACCGTAACCGGATACTCATCTGAAACCGCAGCTTCCAGCTTAATTCCATTCGACGTTATTGCAGCCCCTGGCAGTACCCCGCTATAAACGCCACCCCCGAGATCCGACAAATTTATGGCTCCTGCTGTAAAGCCGTCCGAGTTGGCATTTCCATAACGAACGCGCACCTGTCGCAAAGTCGTGTCGGCACTAGCCGTAACCAGAATCTGAGAATCTTGCCCCAGCTCAGGATTAACCCTAATCGATTGAATGACTGGCGCAATAACGCCCCGCCCACTTAGAAAAACTGACGTAAATGGATTCGCTCTATCGTTACTGCCAATGGCCAGCAAAGCTTGTCTTCTTCCCGTTGTCAAAAGCGGGCGAAATGCAACTTCCAAAATGAATGCCGCACTATCCGGGGGAATAACAAATGGCAGATCGGGTACGTTTTTTAAACGAAATTCCGGAGAATTTATTCCAGCCAGATCAATGGACTGAATCGTTAGTGGAGCAGCCCCTACATTTACGATTGGTAACAAGAACGTCGAATCTCCGGAAACAGGCACCGCATGATAGTCCAGGCTGTCTATACCTACGGAGATACGTGGCAAAGCACCACGCCCAATAACCGGCACAACGAGTTCCTCAAACTCCGGATCATCACTTTCGATAATCAAGTTTACTGCTGAAACACGCTCTTCAATCGGAGAGAAGTTAACGGAAAATTGCAGCGAATCTCCGGGAGAAATGGATTGCGGGAAATCGCGTATCTGCGTCTCAAACAGCAAGCTGTCGGAGCCTGTTAATCGCACATTAGAGACCAACAAACGATACGTACCTTCATTGCGAATTACCATTGGTAATGTTTCAATAGAATCCAGCACAACACGCCCAAATAATAGCGAATCGGAGTTAACCGCAAGATCCGGAGCCGCACCACTCCCATTTAGCACAACACTCTTTATCGGTTCAAGCGGATCATTACTTATCAAATTAAATATCGCCTGCGACTCACCAAGCTCCGCCGGTGAATAGCGCAGGGCAAGCGCCACCGGATTCCCACCCGAAAGAATGGTAAATGGTATGGCCGGCACTTCTTCGAAGGAGAATAAATTACTGTTTATACCGGTAATACTTGTATCGCTTACCGTCAGAGGTGCGCCCCCATCGTTACGAATAAGAATTTGTGTTATTGAATCTGTTTTAATCAGAACGTTGCCAAAGTTCAATGTATCCGGTACCGTGACAATTCTTGGCTGCACTCCGGTGCCAAGAAGTTCTACCTCGAAGGGATTTTCATCGGGATCATTACTGATTACCTGAAGGGTTGCGGAGGAAGCACCGAGAGCAAGGGGTTTAAACTTCACCGAAAGCGGCGCACGCCCACCATTCGGAGGAACAGTTACCGGCAATGAAGGAAATGTGACCACTTCAAATTGTCCATCGCTAGAGACTAAACTGGTATCCGTAATTATTAGCGGTGCGAGTCCAACATTAGAGATCTGAAAGAAAATAGTCAGGCTATCCCCAACAACAACCGGCCCATAGTTCAGTGGATTCACATCGGACTTAATATCCGGTTCAATTCCGGTGCCACGGAGAATAATCTGTTGCTGACCTTCATCCGGATCGTTACTTACAATAGTTAACGTGCTGGTTTTTAAACCTCCGGACGTTGGAACGAAGCGGGTTTGAATAAAGCCGGAACTGCCACCGGGCTGGATAAGCAGCGGAAGGACGGGCGGATTAACCAACAGAAACTGATTCTCGTTGCCCCCTGCGATCTGTAAATCTGTCACCATCAGCACCGCATCACCATCATTAAAGATTCTAAGTTGCTGAGTTGAATCGTCACCTACAGGCACATTCCCATAGTCAAATTCTTCAACAGAAAGGCGAATATCGGCCTCCGTTGCCGTTCCGTCCAGCTGAATGAACAGTGGATTTTCATCAGGGTCGTTGCTAACAATGCTCAGGAAGGCAACTTTGCTTCCCTTAAATGTGGGATTAAAGGAGATGATGACCTGCGCAGCGCTACCGCCGGGTGTTACTTTTATCGGCAGTGGCGGAGCCTGAAAGGCGAACTCGCTTGCATTGGCTCCAACTAACTGTAGTGAACTGATTAGCAAATTACCCTGACCCAAATTGCTAATTCCGAGCGCCCGTAACGAGTCGCTGCCAGCCGGTAGTTCGCCAAAGTTGAGAGCAACAGCTGAGGGTTCAATATCAGGAAACACACCGGTTCCGCTTAGCGCAACATCAAGCGGGTTTTCATCGGGATCATTATTCACCATAATCAGAAAGCCGGATTTCACACCGCCTGTCGTCGGACTAAATCGCACATCAACGCTGACTTCAGCGCCACCGGGCTGAATAACAATTGGAAAAACGGGAACATTCGGCAGGCTAAACTCACTTGCATCAGCTCCAATCACATCGATAGAGGTTACCTGAAGCTCTGCGGTTCCTCTATTGCCGATTGAGATAGTGAGCAGCGAGTCATCCGAAACACCTACATTGCCAAAGTTTAGGGCAGCAGGCTGCACGTCAATATCTGGCTGCGGCTGCGCAAAGATCATGGCTGTAGAAAGCAAGAGCATCGCAAACAATGCTCTTGGCGTCACAAAAAGGTTCTTATTCAAAATGAAGGTCAACATAGTGTATCCATAAACTGGTTATTGTCTAAGTAAATGTGCCTAGCGTGGCAGATTTGGTGGTAATCCAATCGCCGTTGGAGAATCTTCTCCGGAATCGCGGCTTATTAGCAAGAACGTCGTTGCACCGGCCGCAGTAAGAACGCCTGCTCCAATCAAGTATTTCCCCCAGGAGGCGCCTGAAGGATTTTTCAATGCAAAGTTTTTTGCACGTTCCTGAATATCTTTCCCTTCTAAAATAGCTAAGTAAAGACGCGAATAGCCACCACGTTCGGTAATGACCATCAGGTTTTTGGCGCGGCTGTCAAACTCGCTTACGCGCGGAAAGCGCTTTTGAATATCCGTTAATTGAATTATTGCATTCTCTTCCTTTTGCAACCAGCGCTCTACATTTATAGCGTAAAGCGGATCGCTTTGTGCTTCCAGCGAAGATTGACAGAGAATGCTTTGTCCGCCTTCCAACCAGACAGCACGACTTCCAACAAGCTCAATATTTTTAAAGATCTCCGTTTTATAGCCGGCAAGATCTTTGTTTTCGAGACGCTTATTCTTTCCCCAGGTCAGCTCGGTAATATAGAGGTTAGCCGTAGCTTCATCGGTAATCGACTGGCCTACATATAACAGCCTTGAGGCCTGATGAGGATCCCACTGCGGCTTGGTATAGTCTGCAAGAGGATCATCGGTTACCCGAAACAAATTGTCTTCTTTTTGAGCAAGATTTAATACGTGAATTTGAAAAGTAGATATTTCACGACCGGGAAACTGTTCGAGGCGGGCATAAGCTAAAAGCTGTGCCTCCGGGTCAGGATTCCAGGCAATATCCAGTTCCTCAAAAGGGTTCGATGTAAGCTGACGATGACGTAGCTTGGTATAATCACGCTTTTCAAGCGCCTGATCGACGTTTTCAAAGAGATAAATATCTCCCGCACCTGTGGCAGAAGAGATATAGGCAATGGACTTTCCATCGGGAGACCAGCGGGGTGAATAGTGTTCACCGTCCGAACTTGAAAGCTTTATATAGCTGTTGCGTCCCACCGAGCCCAGATAAATGTGACGGCTTTCTCCACCCGCGTTGCTTACGAATGTAAACCATTGATAGCCTTCTTTGTCCAACATGGGACGCCAGTCTATTTGCCCACTGTAAAAAGCGCTGCTCTTGGCCAGAGACACATCTGCAGATGTGCTATCTGCACTTAACACTATCTCATAAAGCTGAGATGCGCCAAGATCATAGATATGTAAATAATGATCGCTGGCATCCTGCCGTTCGAAGGACAGCAGGCGCGACGGAAATGGCGAAAATTCAGGTTTTGAAAAGACACCCGGTACGCGGGGATCTCGACTGGAGATAATCTCGTAAGGCGCACCAGATATAACCAATGAATCCGAGGCCGCCTGAAGACCAAAAGACAAAAGAAGAATGCAAAAGGCTAACTTCATAACGCTCCTGTTTGCAGAGTTATTGCACATTTTATGCTTCACTAAAGCTATTCATTTTATTGGCAGAGTACAAGCGAAAACATACACAATAAATCCAGTGATTTCAACTATCTGAATGTTTATTTTTACAACTGTTATCCAATTGTTGCACGGTTGTATTAGCGAAGGTTTCAGCTTTGTGAAAAGAATGTCGACACTTATCTCACATCACAGCACAACGCGGTTTTTCAGGTTATGTTGTGGAAATCTTAACTTGTATACACTATCTTATCCATTCTCATGACAATCCGGTATGACAAATGCCACAGCACAATACTGATTTACCTGTGATGTGGTAAGACAATAAACGCTGCCAGAAACGAAGGAGTCTCCACACTATGGCAAACATTGCAACTGTAATACTTGCGGCAGGAAAAGGAACACGCATGCAGTCCGATCTTCCCAAGGTACTTCATCCGCTTAACGAACGCTCTATGATTCACTATGTAATTGATGTCGCTGAAGCGATTAATTCTGAGAAGACGGTTTTGATCATCGGCCACAAACGTGAACTGGTAGAAGAAGCAACCTCCCAGAGAGGTGTTGAATATGCCGTCCAGGATCCTCAGTTAGGGACAGGACACGCCGTTATGCAAACGCGACCACACTTTGAGGGCTTTGAAGGCAATGTTCTGGTGCTCTCCGGGGATGTTCCGCTATTGCAGGCAGACAGCATTCAAAAGCTTATCGATTACCACGTAAGCAGCGATAAACTCGCGACGCTTCTAACAGCAGAAATGGACGATCCTACCGGCTATGGCCGCGTTGTTCGCGATAGCGAAGGCAATGTAGTGAAGATTGTTGAAGAAAAAGATGCTGATGAGGAAACTCGACAGATCAAAGAGATTAACGTTGGGATTTACATTTTTAAAGCAGCTGAACTCTATCAGACGCTTCCGCTCGTTAAGAATGATAATCGGCAGTCTGAATATTATCTGCCCGATGTGTTGAAAATTTATGTTGAGAATGGTGAGAAGCTCGCCGCAATTCTAACTCCTGACGTAGAAGAGACGCATGGAATTAATACGGTGGATCAGCTTAAGAATGCTGAAGACATATTGAATGCACGACTACAGTCGGCCTAAAGAATGATGTCTTCCCGACGTTTCTGCGTTGGGAAGACGACTTATTCAACAGCAGGCCCTTTGTTATTGCCCTCCGGGTCTGTCGCCAAAGCGGAATCTTCTGCCTGGGGCGCAACGTCTTTCCAACCACCAAACAGCAACATCAATCCCAGGCCGCACATAATGGCAACATCAGCGACATTGAAAATCCCAGTTCGCACACTTCCAATACCCATGTTCATAAAGTCGATTACCAGTCCGGAGTTCAGAATGCGATCGAGAATGTTACTGAATCCGCCGCTAAAAATAAGCGAGAGGGCAATTGTTTGCAGAGACGTCAGGCGTTTATTAAACACCAAGTAGCCGAGCAGGGCTATCAACAGCAAAGATGGTAAGATTGTCAGTCCGATAAATCGCAGTTCATCGGATAAGCCGGAACCAAACCCAAGCATGCCACCATTGTTCTCGGCATACTGAAAACGAAAAAAATCATTCCAATATATCTTTGCCATTCGGCCGCGCAACATATCCTGCGCGATTGTTTTGCTTATCTGATCGATTGCAACAATCAACAGCGTGGTAATCGATATCCAAATCATGCGTTTATTATTTGTCACAGTAATCCTTTCTTGCAGAGCCGTTCATTCAGAGGACACAATGTAGTCATTTTTTTCTGATGCCACAGCAAAAAAATCACGTCTTCGCAGGCACTTTTGCCGGCGGCTCATCATCACTTTCAATCCCCTGATCGGTAAAGGCATCGCGAAGATAAAATCCTGCGGCACATGCTGTTCCCCCACAAATCAGAGCGATCAACACTGCCCCTACAAACAGCAATTGCGGGGAACTGGCTTGACTCAGTTCAACAATACGCGGCAATAACTCATCGGCAAAACGAGCATAGTAGAGCGTTGGCGCTAACCAAACCAGGCTACAGCTAAGTCCACCTGCCAGAAAAGCACGAAATCCACTGGCTGGGCGCCACACACCATACAAGAACGGAAGCGGGATAATCCACCACCAGAATGGGGTTAAAAGATGGAGTGCGGTGAGTGCTGCTATTAAAAGAAGTATCATATACTGTCGGATTTAAGAGTTATGATCGGTGATCGGTGATCGGTGATCGGTGATCGGTGATCGGTGATCGGTGATCGGTGATCGGTGATCGAAATTTATTTCTTGATAAGCACCTGCATAAGATCAAAATTTTTCGTTGCCCGTTGCCTCCCGGCGGTTCGGAATAGTCCGTCGCTTCTCGCTTCTCGCTTCTCGCTTCTCGCTTCTCACTCAAGGCCGCAGAACCGTTCCATCATCAAGCTCGGAAGCTTTTTGCAGGTAGTTCAGCTCATAAAATACGCCGTCTCTCCAATCGTCAATCGTTGCGTCGTAATTTTTAGAACCGGGATTACCTGATTGTCCGCCGGGATAAATACCCCATGCCTTTATCGGATTGCTCATTTCTACTACCATTCGCCAGGTTGGGCCATGAACACGCTTGGTAGCATTCACTACAATCGGAGCGCCATCGGTTACCAATCCAACCCGTCCAAGCCCCTTAATTCGAGCCATGTGCAGCATGTCTGTTCCCTGAACGTTACCCCACTCCCAACCTTTTTCCAGTGGATCGTATTTGTTATACAGCTGCTGACGAGTTTGCTGAAATGCCAGCAGAAGCACTTCGCTACACGTTTCCACAATGGCGCTGCTATCAATATCAAAGAATGGACTTTCAGGCTCTTCAAGGATTAGCTGCATCAACACTTCGTCAGGCGGGTAAAGCAGCTTTTCATCCTCACTCTCAAATTCATTCTGCCAGGTGATATGACTTATGTATTGCCACCAAAAGGAAAAGAAAGTCGCAGCTTCCGATGTGCGGTCTTGCCTAAAGTCCCAATCGTTGAGTAAATCTATCTGATCTGCCTCCGAAAGGGATAAATCTTCCCAGGGCAGTAACTGCATCATAGTAGGAAGCACTTCCCGGGCACGGACATTTAGCACATCAAGCTGCAGATCACGCATGGCCTTTGCTGAAATCTTTTTGCCGGGCTCCAGCATCTCAGCTATTCGAACACTGCGCTCGAAGGAGGCATATTTACCATACAGATTGTAGGGATAGCCCTGCGTCGTCGGTAACTGATTACTCGAAGCTACGTAGCCTTCAGCCGGATTTACCAGTTTCGGCAAGTGTTCACGTGGAATCCATCCCTGCCAATCATAAGCCGGGTCGCGGCCATCGGAGACAAACCGTCCCTGATGTTTCCAGCGCATTGGCAGCTTGCCAAGGTGATGAATGGCAATATCGCCCTCGCCGGTGGCAAAGGCAAAGTTCAGAGCGGGAGTTTGATACGTTTTAAGAGCTGTAAGCGCCTCCTGATGCGTTTTTGCACGATTCAATTTCAGAAAGGCAAGCAGTTCGTTACTGGCATCATGTGCAACCCAGCGTAGCGCTGCTCCTGCCGGAACGCCTTTGTTTGTAACGACTTCGTCCTTTTTGTAGACCACTAAGCCATGTCGCGTAACAGGAATCGTATCGCGGACTACGCGCCCGCCGCGCATGCGAATGTCTTCAATTAAAAGATCAGCTTCCAGCCACTTACCATCGTAGAGATAACGTTTTGCGCTCCCAGCTTCAAATTCAACTTCATACCAATCCAGCACATCTGTTTGGGCATTTGTAAGTCCCCAGGACACATCTGAATTAAAGCCAATAACCACTGCCGGTAACCCGGGCAAACTAACACCATAAACATTTACATCCGGAGCAGCCAGCTGTATCTCATACCAGATGGAAGGCAGGGTAAACCCCAAATGCACATCATTACTCAAAATTGCATTGCCGTTAACTGTTCGCGATCCCGATACGGCCCAATTGTTACTTCCATTGTGCGGATCCGGACGCAGCGGGAGCTGTTCAGCCAGCGGTTTTTCCGGGCGATAAATGGAATCCGGTGCGGTCGGGACAACATCCGGCTTGAACTTCCATTGCGTTTTCGAGCCAGCTACCGGCCTACTGCGCGTTAAAGAAGGCAATAATAGCTTTTGCAGCAGTGAGTCACCAAGCTGTTCCCGCGTACGCGTTAGCAGCAGCTCTTCACTGTAACCGGTTAGATCCCACGCCAGATACTTTAAAATGAGCAAAGATTTTATTGGTGTCCAAGCTTCGGGAGAATAATCAAGGAGCTTAAATTCAAGTGGAAAGTCTTTCGCAGCAAGCTGATTAATCCAGGCATTTACACCATTTGTATATGCCATCAGAGCGGCATGTGAACCGGAATCTTTCCCTACTTCTTCCAGCATTCGTTCGGCAGCCAATCGCATTCCAATACGCCGACGGTAGCGATCGTATTCCAACATGCTCTCGCCAACAACCTCAGCGATACGGCCGCCGGCGGCGCGAGAGAGAAAGTCCATCTGCCATAATCGATCACGTGCTTCCAGAAATCCCTGCGTAAAATAAAGATCGTGATCATTCTCGGCAAAGACATGAGGCACCCTACGCTCGTCCCAACGCACCTGAACGGCCTCAACAAGTCCGGTTACGTTCAATTCATCAGGTAAAATGTCATCTTCACCATTTTGAAGATAGCCGCTAAACGGATTAAGAAACTTCCCGATGGGCGGTTGAATGCCACGCGGATAGTTCAAAAAATAAAACAGGATTGCCAATATGCTGACGGAGGCAAAAAATTTAAACCACTTCATTATTTTTCCGGATGTAGGATGATTGCTGCGCCTTTATTTAAAACACTTCCGACAAAAATAAAAGCAGAAATATGAATTTGCCCGGGGTGGGCTTTTTACTGACCGTCGTCTACCGGCAAACCGGCCAGCTTCATAATGGTAAGCGCATTTGTGGTTGGGCACGGTCCCGGATGGATTTTATAGTCAAACGTCATTTTTCCGTCTACTACCTCTTCACGAAAATGCATATTGCGCAGCTTTGGAAACGAGTCTGCAAGCTGCGTCAGTTCAAGATCATGAGTTGATATTGCACCGACGCCAAACTTACCGGACAGACCGGCGATGTAAGCCTGGCTCCCAATCAACCGTTCGCGGTTATTCGTGCCCTTGAAGATTTCATCAATAAGAAAAAAGAGCGGTTTGCTCTCCCCTTCTCTTTCCAGTGATTCGAGAAGGTGCTTTAGTCTGCGCACCTCTGCGTAGAAATAACTGAACCCGTCGACCAGCGAATCACTCACATTGATGCTGGTAAAAAGACGCAGCGGCACCAACTGCATATCACGACTGTCGACGACCCCGCCGGCATTCGCCAGCACCAGGTTTGCGCCCATCGTTTTCAGAAAGGTGCTTTTACCAGACATGTTTGAGCCTGTAATTAAAAGTGTCTCGCCTGTCGAGTCGAAGCGAATATCGTTGCGAATTTTACCGCCTTCGGGCAAAAGCGGATGCCCCATCTCGGTCGCGGAGAACGTCGGCTCACTTACATCAGCCGCCATCTTTGGAAAGGTAGATGCCGGGTTTAGCCACCCCATTGTGGCAAGCGAAGACATTGCTTCCAACTCTGCCCAGCTTTGAAGCCAGTTAGGCAGTTGCTCTGCCAGTTCTGCACGCACGCGATACAACCGGCGTGCCCAAAAATAATCGTATGGGAAAATCAAATTTAATATAACCATCAACATGGGATTCATGCGAATGCCCACCGCATAGATAATTCGCTGGATGCGCTTAATCAATTGCGGAACACCGTCTGCATTGCGAAACGGTGCACAGAATGCGGCCAAATGAGGGGCATTGTGATATGGATATTCTCTTAGATAGCCTAAGATTCCGGACATTTGCTGTAGCTCATCACTCAGCATCAGGGTATCATTAAACAACTGACTCAATTGTTTGGCATTACCGAAATATAAAATGACATAGGCGACAAGCGGCATAGCCCAATAGGAATTCGGCATGGTCGTTATGTTTAATAGTAGTAATCCTAACATAGAGCCAAGCAAAACCTTCATGAGAATCAGCAGCTTCATTGAAGGAGCTGAATCATCATCACGCTTCAATTTCGTCAACAAAAGTCGTCCGTTAAACGCCTGATCAGAGACACGACGAAACTGCCAGAACAGATTATCACAAAAACCGGACAGCCCTCGCAGTTCACGAACAATCTTTTGGCGAACCAGAACCTGCTCGGGTGAGGCTTCACGATGGAGCAGCCATTCTGCCAGCTGACGCGAACCATCTACCGAGATTGCCGGATTAAGTAAGCGATGCAGCGATGTTTCACCGGTAACCTCAAGGTCTTTATTGAAAGGATGGTCTTTATCGGTATCAAAATGTTCTGCAACAGGAAGTTCATCCCAACTTACGCGCATGCGAGCGAGCTGCAGATGCTTGAGCTCTTTCCAAACGCGATTCTTATGCAGCCGTCGACGGACAATACGATGGTTTCTTGCCAAGAAGAAAAATATAATTGCCGAAAACAACAGAATCACTAAACCGCCACTGCGATTTATCCAAAAAATGGCCGAGCCTGCTATGCCACCGCTTAAAAACACCAGTAGTCGCCAGAGCGAGATCTTTTCCAAAAGTGCACGCAGTGAATCTTCTTGTTTACTGTATTGCTGTACCGTTTTTTGCAGGATTCTTTCCCGCTGGTCACGTTTCGTTTGTTTACCCAAAGTCATATCCACTCTTAATCTTCACGATGTACCGTATCCGGGCTGAAAGCCGGTATGCAAAACGACCAATATTCCGCCGGTTCTTCATAGGGGTTTGAATATCGAAGGCGCGTACCGGCATTAACCAACAGCGTCTCACCTGCTTTAAGCTCGACAATCTCGTCATTAAACTCAATTATTTTTGTACCGGAAATCATAATTGTGAACTCATCAAATTCCGGTTTTTGATACGGCTCAGACCATCCAGGCGGGGCAATCATGTGTGCAACACTACATTGACTGCTGCCGGTGCTGGCCATGCCAAAGTGCTCCTCAATCAACTTGCCGTCAGTCGTGGGAACAATAAATGGATTTGTCTGCTTTTTAAATCCTGCCATTGGAGAATCTCACAATATTTTTTTTGGAATTTGCTACGATAAATAGTATATAGTTTAACACCTTATCCTACTCAATCCAAAGTCCGGTAGAAAAAAATGATTCGTGAAGCGGCGTTTTTGAGAGAGAATTCCCGTAAATGGCAGCGAATGGAATCCTTGTTAAATGCATCGGGGAAACAGAATCCCGATGAATTAGCCGAACTCTATTTGGAGATTAACAGCGATCTCTCATTTGCCCGCACGTTTTATCCGGACAGCAAAACCGCTCTTTATCTTAATGGACTGGCCGGACAGCTTCATCAACGCATCTATCGTAACAAAAAAGAAGAATCCAATCGCATTGTTACGTTCTGGCGCGATGAATTGCCCGAGATTTTTCGCCAATCACGTCGAGAACTACTCTACTCGTTCATTATTTTTGTTATCGCTGTTAGCGTCGGTGTGCTATCAACCGCACATGACGAAGGCTACGCACGCTATATTCTTGGTGATCACTATATTAATATGACAGAGAGCAACATTGAAAGCGGCGACCCTATGGCCGTTTACAAGGATATGAATCAGATCGATATGTTTCTCGGGATCACCTTCAATAACATTCGCGTGTCGTTTATGGCCTTTGCCATGGGCATCTTCTTTTCGCTTGGCACGGTTTACATTCTTATTACCAATGGCATAATGTTGGGCACATTTCAGTATTTTTTCTATCAGCGCGAATTACTTACTGAATCGGCTTTGGCAATTTGGGTTCATGGCACACTCGAAATTTCTGCAATCGTCATCGCCGGTGCTGCCGGCATGGTAATGGGCAACAGCCTGATATTTCCCGGCACCTTTACACGTATGCAAAGCCTTATTCGCGGTGCACGACGTGGACTAAAAATCGTAATCGGCATGCTGCCAATTTTTGTTGCGGCAGGATTTTTGGAAAGTTTTGTAACAAGGCTTACCGACATGCCGCTGCTCTTAAACCTTGCTATCATTCTCGGTTCTCTGGGATTCATACTATGGTACGTAATCATGTATCCAATAATGCATGGAGGCGCTTCTTCTGATGGACCAGACGATGCAACTTCGTGAGGTACGGGATTTTAGCCAGGTATTAAGTGCCAGCGTCAGCTTTATTAAAGCCCACTTTATTCCACTTGGGCGAGTTCTGTTAAGTATTATCATTCCTTTCGCGATAATCGACCAGCTTTCCGGGCCACCAGAGACAAGCTTAAACATTCCGGTATTTCTGCAAACTTCAGATAGTCTTGCAACTCATTTTTGTGCTTTTCTGGTAACCGGATATGTTTACTGCTATCTCGTGCTCTTTCAGGAGCAAGGATTAATACCCGGCCCCATTGATATCTGGCGTTTGCTATTCAGACGAAGCTTTGCGGTGATAATAGGATTTATTCTCAGCATCACGATAATTGTTCTGGGTCTTTTCTTTCTGGTTATTCCGGGTCTGTATCTCGCAGGCATATTCTCATTAATGACTATGGTTATTATCTCCGAGCGCAAAGGCGTATTTGAAGCATTTGGACGCTGTTTCGAATTGGTTTCCCGGGAGTGGTGGGGAACGATGGGCATCTACATTATTACGATGTATTTTTCCGTTGTCTATGCAATAGGCACCGGACTTCCACTGGAGCTGCTCGTTTCAATTCTGGAGGGCAACTCTATTGTTACTCAACCGGTAGAGGAAGTCAACCATCTTATCAATCGAGCCAATGTTTTCATTACCTTTATTTCCAGCCAGCTGTTAAGCGCCATCCCCCCCGTTGCACTTGGCATTCAGTACTACAGCATTGTTGAAAAGCGCGAAATGGTCGGACTAATGAATCGCCTCGCCACACTTATTCCAATGGAACAGGTGGCGGAATGAAAAACGTTCTTTTGATAACTGCGTTTATTTGCTCAATCAACGCCCTTTTGGCTGCAGAAAGCTCATGGATTTCCGAAATTGCCATCGATAGCAGCTTAACCGAAATTCAGCAATTCGATCTAGAAACCCTGCGCGAATTTCGGGAAGACAGCGACTTTTTCTATGATCACCAACCTCCTAATACGATCGGATGGTGGGAAGATTTCAAGCGGTGGTTGTGGCATAATATTTTTCGTTCACTTGGTGTAGTAGACAACCCTTTTCTAAGAAACTTACTTTTCTACGGCTTTATTGCAGCCGTTTTAGGCTATGCTGCATATAAGATGTCTGAAGGCGATATTCAGAAGCTTTGGAAAGGACGCAGTCGCAAGGTTACCGTAGATTTTCTTGAAGATGAAAAAGACATCCAGGATCTCGATATCGAGAAGCTGCTAAAGCAGGCATTGCAAGAGAACGATTTGCATCGTGCAACTCGACTGCTCTACCTTAAGGCATTGCGTCAATTAAGCGAGCGAGCGTTGATTCTCTGGCAGCGCGACAAAACAAACAGCGACTATATCCTCGAGCTATCCGGCAATCCCATTCAAGATAATTTCCGTGAAATTACCCGGATATTCGACCATGTTTACTATGGCGATTTCAAGCTCCGTATTGCGAGTTTCCCCGAGTTGAGGGCACATTTCGAGCAATTCTATGAAAGACTCGGAGCACTCAAATGAGAAAACACCTGCCTATGCTCATCTTCGGCGTGCTGATACTGGTCTTTTTAACGCTCATTGAAATCAGTCGCCCGCCAGAACTCACCTGGCGCGACAGCTTTTCGCGCACCGAAAAAATACCCTACGGCTCCTATCTCGTATTTGAAGGTCTGAAAGATCTTTTTCCAAACCAGGATATAGAAATTCTGAGTCAACCAATAGCTAAAACTGCTGACAAGGGCTACTATAAAAACAACGACTCATACTACACTTATTTTTTCATCGATTCAGAGTTGGAAATGGATCACTATGATATTTCTGACATACTCTGGCTTGCCGCAGAGGGAAATACGGTTTTTCTGGCGGCCAATACCTTTAGCCAGGCCATTATGGATAGCCTGCACTTCAGTACCAGACCGGCTCTGAATTTTGATGAAGACTCAGCAAAAGTTACTCTTTATGGCGGTAGCTCAGCATCTCACCGGACGTTTATTTACCCTTATGAATTGGGCAACGAATATTTTCTGGAAGTTGATACTACTCATGTACAAATACTCGGTACCAATTCTGATGGCAGGCCAAACATGCTGCGACAACAAGTCGGAGATGGAACTGTTTATATAAATTTAGTACCACATGCTTTTACCAACTACTATATGGTAGACAAGACCAACTACGCTTATATCGAGCACGCCTTCTCCTTCCTCCCCCGACAGCATTTACTTTGGGATGAATATTATAAAGACGTTAGAAGAAACATACCACAAACCTCATTGCGCTTTATCTTAAGTGATCAATCCCTTCGTTACGCCTACTACCTGATGTGGGCATCTGTTCTACTATTTATGATCTTTCAGGGAAGACGAATTCAGCGAATTATTCCGGTAAAAAAACCACTGGAAAACACAACGCTGCAGTTTATTGATACGGTCAGTCGCCTCTATTTTCAAAATGGCGATCACAAGAATCTCGCAGAAAAGCAGATAATACATTTCAAAGAACACCTGAGACAGCAGTATGGAATAAATACAGACGACATTACTTCTCATAGCATCGAATTGCTAAGTCGGCGCAGTGGCCTTCCACAGCAAGATTTGGAAAAAACCTTTGCACTTATGAAAAGAATTAGCTCGCAGGAAGCCATTTTAGAGTCCGAGCTTCAAAGTTTGAACAAAGAAATTGAAATCGTTTATCAAATAAGCAGGTGATTAGAATGGAAGAGCAAGGCATGTTTGCGAACAGAGTAGACTTATCGGCCCTTCAACAATCCGTTGAAGAGGTGCGCATAGAAGTGCGAAAACTGATAGTCGGCCAGGAGAAGATGGTTCAGTTGATGATTGCCGCGATTCTCGCAGATGGGCATATCCTTCTCGAAGGCGTTCCCGGTGTAGCCAAAACGCTTGCGGCAAAGCTGCTGGCGCGCACGTTTAAGGCAAACTTTTCGCGTATTCAATTTACACCCGATCTGATGCCTTCGGATGTGGTCGGTACTTCGATTTTTAATGCAAAGGCAGGGAACTTCGAATTTCGCCAGGGCCCCGTTTTTTCCAATCTGGTGTTAATCGACGAAATAAACCGCGCACCAGCAAAAACTCAGTCTGCACTATTCGAAGTAATGGAAGAACGCCAAGTTACTGTAGATGGCACGACTTATCAAATGGAAGAGCCCTTTATGGTAATTGCGACGCAAAACCCGATTGAACAAGAAGGCACCTACCAGCTTCCCGAAGCCCAGCTCGACCGCTTTCTATTTAAGATCGATGTTGGCTACCCCACACTGGAAGAAGAAAAACTTATTCTGGCAGAATTTCATGCGCGCAAAAACCGCAACGACCTGAGCGTGGTAAAGCAGATTCTGGATCAAAAAAAGATTGCCGCATACAGACAGACCGTCAGCATGATTCATATTGGAGACGAGCTGCTGGATTATATTGCACGCATTACCGATCTTTCACGTAACCACAGCTCGTTGTTTCTTGGTGGCTCACCGCGAGCATCTCTGGCTATTATGACAAGCGCGAAAGCCTTTGCTGCTCTATCGGGCAGAGATTTTGTAACACCCGATGACATCAAAAACGTGGTTACGCCGGTTTTAAGACATCGCATCCAGCTCACGCCGGAGCGAGAAATGGAAGGCATGACCACTGACGGCGCCATTAGCCAAATCATCGAAACGGTAGAGGTGCCGCGCTAAGGCGCAGCAGAGAACCATGCGTAATTTGTCTTTCACCAGTCAGTTTTACCTCTTATGTGGCCTGCTTGTCAGCGGGTTTACACTGGGCTTCGTATGGCCGGTCTTTTTTAACCTATGCAAACTGGCACTGTATATTTTTGGCGGATTTATTATTCTTGATGCACTCCTACTCTTCCTTTTAGACGGTGGTGTTCGCGCTGAAAGAACATGCCCGGAGCGCTTATCGAATGGTGATGCCAACGAAATAAAGATGTCTATTTACAATGACTTTAAGTTTCGCAGCACAATTCGCATTATTGATGAAGTTCCGGTTCAGCTCCAAATTCGAAATTTCCTAAGAAACACGGTTATAGAAGCGGAATCCAACCAAAGCTTTAGCTATACTTTACGTCCCGTGGAACGCGGTGAATATCATTTCGGAGACATTATTTGTCTTGCAGAGAGTCCGTTAAAACTCCTGCGAAGACGTTTTGCAGCGCCTGCGGCTCAGATGGTGCCGGTATATCCCTCGTTCATTCAGATGCGACGCTATGAAATGATGGCAATATCCAATCGCCTCAGCGAGGTTGGCATCAAACGCATTCGCCGTCTTGGTCATACCATGGAATTCGATCAGATTCGCGAATATGTGCCGGGAGACGACATACGCACTATCAACTGGCAGGCAACTGCCCGCAAAACCAGTCTGATGGTCAACAGCTATGAAGATGAGCGTTCACAGCATATTTACAGCGTTATCAATATGGGCCGCGTTATGCAGATGCCCTTCGATGGTCTCAGCCTGCTGGATTATGCAATAAATGCCAGTCTAGTTATTTCCAATATCGCTATGCGCAAGCAGGATAAAGCGGGCGTCATTACCTTTTCCAACAGGGTAATCGACTTTCTAAAGGCACAGCGGCAGCCGGCGCATATGGCGCGAATATTAGAACTTCTTTATCGCCAGGAAACCCAATTCAAAGAATCTGATTATGAGGCCCTCTTCCTCAGTATGCTAAAGCGGCTTACTCAGAGGAGCTTGATTTTACTATTCAGCAACTTCGAAACGCTCTCCGGCTTACGCAGACAGCTGGCATCGATGCAGCGCCTGGCTCGACACCATGTTTTGGTGGTGGTCTTTTTCGAGAACATTGAGATGACAAACTTGCTACGGCAGAACGCATCTTCAACAGAAGATATTTATCTTCACACTATCGCGCGTCAATTCTCCTTCGAAAAGAGGCAGATTGTGAAGGAACTACAGCGTTATGGCATTCACAGCATACTAACTGCACCGGAGAACCTAACGGTTAATGCCCTAAACAAGTATCTGTATCTCAAAGCGCGCGGCATAATTTAACGGGAAGAGTAATGGAAACCATTCATATCCAAACCAGCCAGAACGTAACGATTACTTTCGAGCTTGCGGGAATTGGTGATCGCATTGCAGCAAGCCTTATAGATCTGGCTATCATTATTGGCTATGTTCTATTCGCTTCCACCATTGTTGGTGGAGTAGGCCTTGGCAGCTGGGGAATTTGGACACTTATTATGCTGCCGATATTTTTTTATGATTTGGTACTTGAAATCGCAATGGAAGGGCAAACGATTGGCAAGCGGGCACGTCGCATCCGCGTGGCCAATGTGGATGGTTCTGCACCGACATTTACCGCCTATCTATTGCGCTGGATTATTCGCCCGGTTGAAGTGGTTATGGCACTGGGTGTCGTTGCGATGACAACCATCCTGCTGAATAATCGCGGACAGCGCCTCGGAGACATTGCTGCAAACACGACTGTCATAAAAGTTGGAAAACGGCTAAGCCTGGAAGACACGCTTTATACAAATATTGAAGAAAACTACGTTCCTGTTTACCGACAGGCTGCTGACTTGGAAGCAAAAGAAGTTGAAATGATAAAGGACGTTCTCAGAGCAAGACTTTACGCAAGCGATCGTAAGACCTTCGACAAAATTGCCCGAAAAGCTCGGCTTGCCATCGAAGCCAGGCTTAAAATAATACATACTGAGTCAACTACAACACAACTTGATGTTCCCTTTTTGGAAGCGATATTAAAAGACTATAATGCGATTACCAGTGGTTTAGTGTAAAGCCTCTTGGCTTTCAGCCTGATTAAAAGACAAAAGTTTAATTTTCATCAGGCAACTCAGTTTTAAATTCGCTATACTATATGCCTTTCAGGTGGTTTTCCAAGCTGAAACTAATCACCAAAAATGGAGTTTAGTTATGTGTAAAAGAATCAGGACAGCTAACAGAGTAGCTGAAACACTCAGTCGAAAGCAGTTATGAAAAAGAACAGTATTTTATTCTTGCTCACTCCCCTTCTCTTTATATTCTCGCTGGGATTCGGGCAGGAAATTCAGTCTGATTCCACTGTCGTGGAACGTCCAAAATTCTCCATGACACCTACATGAGTAGGCTGACCCGGCGAGGGTGCGCCGCTCCGTGGGAGCGGGATTCATACAAAGTGGAGATTTTCAGGACGTTATGTGGATACCGAACTGGATCGTCCGCAATGGCGTTTTACGGCAAACTATCGTTTGCATAATCGGGTTCAGGTTGGCATTGAAATCAACCCGAAGGCAGAAGAAATCGGTCCTCTGCTTACACTGTTTTTACTTACGGAAACGGAAAAACGCCCGGCAGTATTTTTCGGCACGAGTTCAGATCGAATAGGATCACCGGCTGGTGAGCAGTCATACTTTGCGACGGTTAGTAAATATGTACCCTTACTGCATTCTTCCTTATATGGAAGCTTAAATTACTCCGAGTGGGATGAGCAGTTTAACGTGCCATTTGGACTAACAGTAGAGCTTGGCAAGGGATTTTCATTTCGTCCCATGTACGACGGTAATCGAAGCCATCTCATGCTAAACTATTTCACCACACAATATGGCATCAGCGCCATGTATGTCTGGCTCGACACATTGGGTATTTCAGTATCAGTTGGACTATAATTTGGAGAACGTTTTGCGAATATCTTATCTGTTTTTTATGCTCATTTTAGTCTCTTCTATGGCTCTTTTCTCTCAAGAGACATCACACCCTGAAAAAGCGATGTGCAGCGTATGTGTTTTAAAAGGAGAAAGCGAGGCTGAAAAGGTCAAGGCTCATTCCAATCACAATGGAACAATGTATTATTTCTGTTCAAAAAATTGCAAGAAAGAATTTGATGCCGCACCAGAAGCCTATCTGCCACCCAAGCTCCCCCGCCCTGCCCCCGACTTTGCCATCGAAACACTCGACGGCGCAACTGTTTCTCTGAAGGACTTTAAAAACAAACTCGTTCTTCTGGATTTCTGGGCTACATGGTGCAAACCCTGCCTTGAAATCATGCCTGAATTACAGCAGCTGCAGGATACCTACTCAGACAAGGGATTTTCTGTTGCGGGCATATCTATTGATGAGGATAAAGATTCTATCAAAAAAATTAAGAAGTTCATCAAGAAGCTGAAGGTCTCTTATCCAATCTTTTACGATGCCAAGCAAAAACCGGCATGGAACATGTTCAACGTTAAGGCCATTCCTGCGCTCTTCCTAATAAACGGAAATGGACAGGTTGTTGCACAGTGGACTGGCAAAGTTGATCACAAGATCATCGAAGCCAAGGTTGTTGAACAATTAGCTGTAAGTGAAGCTACCGGTTCTAATTAAATCACACAGACTATTTTCTTAGTATTACCAGCAAGAGCCTTAATATCAGGGCTCTTTTTAGCAAGGTATCGTCACACCAAAAGTTAAACTTCTTTACTTTATGCTTCAGACTTAGAAAGATTCATTTATGAATTTGTTTAGAAAAACCTGCGCCGAATTTATTGGCACTTTTGCTATTGTGTTTGGTGGTTGCGGCGCCATTGCTGTCGATCAAATTAGCGGTGGGGTTATTGGTCATCTTGGAATAGCAACGACCTTTGGGCTTATTGTGATGACGATGGTTTACGCTACCGGTCATATATCCGGCGCGCATCTCAACCCGGCCGTAACACTGGCTTTTTCAGCCACCCGACATTTTCCAACCAGAGAGATAGCGCCCTACATTTTTGCTCAATTGCTGGGAGCTGCTGTGGGAAGCGCTCTTCACGCCTATAGTTTACAGGGAATACTGGAACTCAGCTCGCCCGGCATGGCCTTGAGTTTTGGCACAACAACCCCCATTGATGGGGTCTTCGCCACTGCTTTCATCTGGGAGTTCGTGCTCACCTTTTTTCTGATGTTTGTTATTATGGCTGTGGCAACCGATTCCCGCGCAGTCGGTAAAGCAGCTGGCCTGGCAATTGGATCTACGGTATGGTTCTGCGCCTTATTTGGGGGCCCCATTTCCGGTGCATCGATGAATCCGGCGCGTAGTTTTGGTCCGGCGCTTTTGGCTGGCGACTGGGCAAACTTTGGCGCTTATCTCGCAGGTCCGATTCTGGGTGCCCTTGCGGCAGCCTTTATCTACATGTACTTAGCATTTGATGCTGAAAAACAGACTACAGAATCACCCAATGTGTAACCATTTGCATAGAAAGACAAAGCCCGTTTGCACGGGCTTTGTGCAATTCCAGAGAACCTGACATTTTCACGGATATACGGATGGACGGATACGTGCTTAGTATAGTCTCGCCGCCCGTCTTTTTGGCTCAAACTCTGTAGCTTCTGCCTGCCAGCGCTGCTCCATCTCAGCCAGATCCGCTCCTTTATCAATGGCTTGACGCAACCAGTCGTTTCCAACCAGAATATCAAACGGCATCAGTTCATATTCATATTCGTATGGCGGGTCGTTCCACTGAAACTTATTTGGATACAATCTCCGCACCTCTTTCAATAAGGCAATTGTGGTCAGAAACGGCTTAAAGGTTTTGCGATCGGTTACGTGTAAAAAATAGCCTTCACAAATCTGTTCGGCATGCTTGTGGAAAGTCGGTTGAAACTGAAGTGGTCGTAGTGCCATGCCCGGTAAATTATGTTTAGCAAGCGCTTCACTCAGCTCTTGCGTATTGAACCAGGGTGCACCGAAGGTTTCGAATGGTCGCGTCGTGCCACGTCCCTCAGATAAGTTGGTTGCTTCCAAAAGGCATTTGCCCGGGTATACGACAGTTCCTTCGATTGTAGGTAGATTTGGAGACGGCATTGCCCACGGCAAACCGGTGTCTTCAAAATACATGTTCCGATCGTAGTTCTGCATCTCGATGACTCGCAAGTTACAGCGGTAAACATGTTCATTCTTCAAATACAACGCTACCTCGCCAATGGTCAGGCCATGACGAATTGTCATGGGATATAAACCAACGAAACTACGAAAGTCCTTATTTTTGGCCGGCCCTTCCACCTGCCCACCAATTGGATTCGGTCTATCCAGCACCACGACTTCTATATCGGTATCATTAGCCACTTCCATACAGTGCGCCAGTGTCCAGATAAACGTATAATATTTTGCTCCTACATCCTGCATGTCCACAACGATCGTATCAACACCAGTAAGCATTTCGGCGGTCGGCTTTCTATGTTGTCCATAAAGCGAATAAATGGGCACTCCATCGCTCTCGCCGCCACCTTCCCATTCAATCATATTATCCTGGGTATGTCCCCACAACCCGTGCTGTGGTCCAACCAATGCCTTTAAATGCAGTACGCCACCTTCCTGGGCCTGATAAAAGTAATCTATCGCATGCTTGTGGTCGGATGCGATTGAAGCCTGATTACAAACCAGCATGACATTCCTGCCTTTGAGAGATTGAAACGATTCAGCAATTAAGCAATCCAATCCACTTGCTACGCGAGTATTCATAGTTTCTCCCTAAAAAACGAGTCTGACAAAAGTGAATAGTGACCTTTGACCTTTGACCTTTGACCTTTGACCTTTGACCTTTGACCTTTGAACAAGTTACCCAAAATCAAAGCTGTTTTCAAACCCCAAAAAAGCAATAACAGATACTATTTGTCAGCTTGCCACCTCTCGTGTTATATTCAGTCCCTTTACTGAAATAAAACCAAACAGGAGATCTGAATAATGGTTACATCCTCCAAGCGCACGGCAATTATTACTGGTGCAACCAGTGGTATCGGACTGGAAACTGCACGCCTTTTTTCTCAGACGGGTTATCAACTTGCCATTACAGGAAGAAACGAAACACGACTGGAAAATCTGGCGCGGGAAATCGGCAATAACGTCCTTGCGCTGGCAGGTGATATCGGTAATATATCCTTTCGTAGAGAGCTTGTAGAAAAAACAATCGATCGATTTGGCAGCCTTGATGTGTTAGTGAATTCTGCAGGTATTATTCAATCAGACACCGTGGAGAATGTTAAGCTGGAGTCTTATGAGAACATGATGAATGTGAACGTCACGGCACTTATTGATCTTATTCAGCAGTCCGTCCCCCATCTTGAAAAAACCAAAGGCAATATTCTGAACGTTTCGTCGGTGGCAGGAACCCGCTGCTTCCCCGGAATTATGTCTTATTGTGTCAGCAAAGCAGCCGTCGATCAGCTTACTCGCTGTGCCGCAATGGAATTAGCTCCAAAAAAGATACGAGTAAACGCCGTAAACCCAGGCGTTGTCGAAACTATGCTTCATCGCAACAGCGGAATGGACGATAACCGATATGCAGAGTTTCTTGAACACAGCAAGGCAACGCATCCCATTGGCAGAGCTGGTCAGGCAAATGAGGTTGCCGATCTCATCGCATTTTTATGTTCAGAAAATGCCGGTTGGATTACCGGTGGCACATATGCGATTGATGGTGGAAGAGCTTTAACCTGCGCACGCTAGAGATGGTGCTATTTTGATATTCGTATTGTAGATCACCTGAAAAGGCAAAACGTCGGTTTATATTATCGTAAGGTTAATCCCGCATGAAATACATAGTGTTCGATCTTGGCAGAGTTCTGGTAACTATACGTCCGGAAAAAGTATCCAAAAAATTAGCGGATTTAGCAGGACTATCTACCGAAGAAGTTACTCCATTTTTGCATGGAGAGGCTCATTTAGAGCTGATGAGTGGCAAAATCGACTTTGCTGAATTTCATCGCAAATTTAATGAGAGTTATTTTTCTTCAATTAATTTCCAAAATTTTAGTAAAATTTGGGAAGATATGATAGGAGAAGCAAATACAGGAATTGAAAAGCTGCTCGATAGTCTTGAACCAGATTATGAACTCATTATTTGTTCTAATACAGACGAGTTACACTGGAAGAAGAGTTTGCAAACATGCGATTTTATTGAAAAGCGCTTTAGTCGGTTTTTTCTTTCATATAAGTTGGGACTGATTAAACCAGATAGAAAAATTTTTCAGCACATAATAACAGAACTGGAAACAACTTCCGAAAAGATCGTATTTATAGATGACACGCTGGAAAATGTCCAGGCTGCCCGGTCCTGCGGAATTCGTAGTATACATGCAGATAAGGTAGAAAATATGAGAGAAGCATTAGAACAAGAATTTGTGCTGGACTTTAAAGAATAATTAGATTTACTTAAGACCAACGGTAAGGAACAAAAAAACTTACATCCAGTTCCAATTCACACTCGTATTTTACGTATCTCACGGCCCCGAATATTTACCTTCTTACTTCCATGTTTATGCAGGTGATTAACTGTATTACTATGTGCTGAGCAATATTTCAAATGAATTGGCGTTAATCGTTCTGTTAAAAAAATGATTAACAATCAATGAAGATCTACCGATAATTGTGTTAGAGCCTTTCAGGTTTCCTTAGGAATTACCTCTAAGCCCGAGACACCATCTATTTCTACCTGGAAACATTTTAATGAACATTTCTTGACAGACTGCGTTATAAATGTACTATTAAAATAACTAATGCAACTGCAAGAATATGAATATTCCATTTATATTGGTGACTTTTTCGGTATATACAAGTCCCAATAGCAGAACACGTCATTCTTGACACACTGCGACATAGAACATGCCCTATTGCTAAAGAAAGGAGAAAGTTTGAGTAAAATAGGCTATACCGATAAGTAATCAATACCATAATGCGTTGGAATAAATAAGAAACCCAATAACCTACTTGTTCTGAAGGTCGGCATCGTTAGCCAACGAAATGAACACCATTTCCACCTCAATACTTCCAACGAGTAAAAAAACAACCTCTTAGGAGATAAATACATATGTCAGATAAATTAATTCACATGACGTCCCTGTCCATTCGTAAATGGGACCTTGAACATTATCGTCTTTACCTGGATACCTGGCAGGTAGCATTGGGCGAAGAACATGCGCTTTCGCTTGAGATTGGCATAGCGAAACCATCAGATATGCTTAAAGATTTTTTGAACACTATTCAACAATCTGCAAAAGAACTATTCTCAACGAATGGCAAAGCTTCCAAAATAAAAATTGAAAATGAAGCGCTGGTAAAATCGAGATTATTAGCTTGGTTCAAGCGCATAAATTCTGAGCTAAATAATCCGAAGCGAAAAAAAGACCAGCCCAAAATGATCTTTACCACTTACCAGGACGTCTATCCTGAGGGTGAAGATATTAAGAGCCTTGATAAGAAGACACAATCTCATGTAATGTTGAGCTGGGCTCGCAAGTATTACGAAAAAGGTGACTATAAGAAAGCGATTGATCCACTACGTCGCCTTATTAAAGCGGTGCCTGATTTTGGCCTTGCACACAAGTGGCTTGCCCGTTCTTTAAAGAAAGTTCGCAAGTACGATGAAGCAATGCGACAATATGAAAAATATGTTGAGGTTGAAAACTCGCTCGATGCGTGGTTGGATCTGGCGAAGTCTTACCGAAAAGGCAAAGTCTTCGACAAAAGCGAAGAGATTTATCAAAAGATCTTGAAAGATAATCCGCAGGAAAAAGAAGCGTTGATTGGGCTCGCACAAATTCACTACGCGCAAAAAGACGATCGTTACTCTGTAATTCTGGATGACCTCGGTAAAGTAGATCTGGACTGGCTGCAGGACTGGCTGAGAGACGAATTCAACTTTCGTATTTACCTATCCGAAAAAACACCTCTCTCCCCTATTCAAGCGGCCAAGTTTCTCGGTTACACGCGCGTTTTCGACTTAACAGAAAAGGCCTTCAAGAATGATGTGCCGTCCCATTTTAATCCGGCGCGTGCCCGCGTTAGTTTTTACCGCGAGGAATTAGAGAATTGGGCAGCTGTAATGAATCGCTTTTCATGTCTGGATGAGCCGATAAAGCTGTATCCTGAAAAGATCAATCGCGATGACCCGAATCTGGAGATGCCGGATAGCAACACAATCAGTCGCATTACCCAACCGCTTGCTCAGGAAACAGAAGCTCCTGTAACAAAAGTTGAGGACATCCTTGCGCATATTCGTGCGCGAAAGGCTGAGCGGCTGGCAATGCAAGAGAGCAATGAGCCGTTAATGGAACCAGCCGATGGGCAAAGCAGTCAGCCGCAGCTGGTACATGATAGCACAGCGCCTCCAAAACGAGCTCGTAAATCCCCTGCAAAAAAGCGAGTGGCCAACTCATAACGTTTTTTCGTAGCATTATAAAAAAGCCCGCTGTGGATTTTTCCACAGCGGGCTTTTTTATAAATAAACTTCAGGTCAATTAACGCACCGCGATTTCTTCTTTACAGACTTCCACTTAGACCTTTTCGACAAAGAGTCTGCCTAAAAAGCGGATTTAAGAACTATTCAGACACTTTAACCATGGAGTAGAGTGCTCACATTATGAGTTATCTTCCTTAGTAGACTAACTAATAACTTTTACTGCGATAAGTGACTTGGTTAGCCCAGCAGTTTTTTCTTCGATCACTTTACCTTCGGGAAATAGAGTAGCCATTTCTTTTTTATCAAGTAAATTCCAGTCCGGGCTTGTTTTCTTTACCCAAAATGAATTCACCACTCGCAATACCGGGATGAGAACAGGCCGCGGTAACCAGGCAATAAATGGTAACCAGGTGTGGCTTTCAATAATAAAATTGCGATACGGTGTTTGTACAAAATATTGTTTTCCTAAGCGTCTTACTTCCCTGGCAAACTCCTGTTGACGACTAAATGCACGTTCGCGAAATTCTTTGCCTGATTTGATTTGCCAAACCTGCTCTTTTGGGACTGTAACATGTTCAATAACAGAAGAGCAGTAAACGATATCAAAAAAGTGTTCTTCAAAAGGCAAGGCACCAGACTCGGTTATTTCAACCGGAGTAAACCCATATAACCTCTGTCCTTTTTTTACTGCCTCTGCACTAATGTCAGCAATAAAAACATTTTGGGGAAGAATTTCAGTTCCAGATATTACGCTGTGGATATGAGAACCATATTCTGAGCCTAAATCAAGGATCTTGGTCGAAGAGGAGATGTCAAAGTGCTGGCTGAAAATTCTAATACGTTTTTCTCTGAATGATTTTGATGCCTTCAATGCGAGGTTCTTAAAAAAACTCATGTTTCCTCATTTTTTGTATGTAGACAGGTAAAAACCGAACGAGTTTAGCCTCTCACTAAAAGAACTGTCAATTTTTCCGGGCCGTGAACACCTAAAACCAGTTTTTTTTCAATGTCAGCTGTTCGGCTTGGCCCGGTAAACAAAAACGGCTTTGAAGAATTTTTATCGATAAATTCATAAAGTTTCACCAGGCTTGATAATATCTTTTCCTCTTCTATAACGACGATGACTGCCGGTGGCAGAAGTGTAAGCAAGCGACTTTTATGTGTTGGCTCTAAAAAAACAATTGTTCCGGTATCAGCTAATAAATAGTCTGCGGTTGTAATAGCTAATTCACAATCCGCAATCTGCTTTTTAAACTGTTTCCTCTCTTGCCTTGTCATGGAATTTGCAGAAACACGAACGATTTTCGCTTCGCAAGAGTCCATTACCACTTGAACACTATCTTCAGTTGCAAGAATACCCGCCTCATGGAGTGCAATAGCTGTATTGCAGGATGAAACCATCTCTCGTAGCGTCTCACCTAACTCAGCTTTTGATCGTGTAAGAACACTTCCCTTTAGCTCAGTAAGACGAGTGATAATGTGTTCAACACTACTCATTAGTATCTCGGTCTGTCTGTAATTCTCTCCACAGCTCTTTAAACGAAGAAGCGGGTGGCTGTGGGAGGTTTCGCGAGCTGGACCATCCAGGAACTTTAAGTTTGCTGCCGAGTAATCTTTGCAATCCTTTTCCCAAGCCTATCAAACGGGAAAAAGACCTGGAAGAGGAGGCTGAATTAACGAAAGCCTTCATTCCAAATGCCTCCAGATTTGGCTGTAGCCCGGCCTCAACCACTTGTTCACGTTGATATAACAGCAACTCATGTAAAGGAATCTTTACCGGGCAAACCTCGCTGCAGGTTCCACAAAGTGAGGATGCAAATGGTAAATCCTTTGCCTTTTCAAGGCCTAAAAGGCTTGGTGTTATTACAGCACCAATTGGTCCCTGATAGACCCAACCGTAGGCATGTCCGCCAATGTTTTGATAAATTGGACAGGAATTATAGCAGGCACCGCAGCGGATACAGTGCAGAGCCTCCTTCAGCCGCTTATCGGCGAGCAGCTTACTGCGTCCATTGTCAACAATAATATAGTACACCTTTTCAGGACCATCCGGGTGCTCCTCACTAACGGGGCCACCAAAGGTGGAGATGAAGCTGGTCAGGCGTTGCCCCGTACTGCTGCGACACAGCAACGGCAAAAAGAGACCCAGATCCTGCATTTGAGGAATTAAGCGTTCCATACCGATAAAAGCTACGTGAATATCTGGTAAGGAAGCACATAATCTCGCGTTTCCTTCATTCTCAACAACTGTAATGCAGCCGTTCTCGACAATGCCGAAATTCGCTCCGGTAATCCCCATATCCGCTTGTAGAAATTCTTTGCGCAAACGTTCACGAGCGGCTCGTGTTAGCGTTTCAGGATCATCGGAGTAAGGTATGCCAAGATACTTCTGAAAAATCTTTCCAATTTCCTGTCGAGATAAGTGAATTGCCGGGCCTGTAAGATGGGATGGTGGATCGCCATTGAGTTGTATGATATATTCACCAAGATCAGTCTCAACCACGCTTATGTCGAGCGATTGAAGATAGTCATTCAAACCGATCTCTTCTGTAAGCATGGATTTTGACTTAACCACACGCTTTACATTATTTTCTTGCGCAATTATTCCAGCAAGCTCCACGGCTTCTTTTGCACTGCTCGCACGTTGTACACTAATCCCCTGAGATTCAGCTTGTTCTATGAATTGCTCAAGATAGACTTCCAGATTGTCTACAACTTCCTTCTTTATTTGTCTGGCCTGTTCGCGCGATGCATGCCAGTCTATCTCAGCAATCACCTTTTCGCGCTTATTCATCGATAGCCACGTGGCTCGATCTACATTTTGACGCATGGTTGAATTGTTAAGATGTGATGGAAGGTCTTCTTTGAAAAGATGAGAGCGGCTTTGCATGGATTAGATCTACTTGTTATGGTTTTGGGAGGAGCAGATACACAAACACGCTGAGTGTCTGGGCAAAAAGAAACAATCGTCTCATTGTACTTGATGTTTACAAAGCAAAAGGTCGAAATCGGTTTAGTTGAGTGACGAAAGCAAGAATATCCTAGTAGGCGCCTTTGCAGAATACCACAATCGGGATAGTTTTAACAATGATCTTCAGATCAAGCCAAAACGACCAGTTGTCAATATATTTCAGATCGAGTCTCATCCATTCCTCGAAGCCGATATTACTGCGCCCTGAAATTTGCCAGACACAGGTAATGCCAGGCCTCATGGATAAACGACGGCGCTGCCAGCTTTCATAATTATTCACTTCCGATGGAACAGGTGGTCGCGGGCCAACCACACTCATTTCACCTTTTAATACATTGATGAACTGTGGAAATTCATCCAGACTGGACTTACGAAGCCACTTGCCAACCCATGTTACGCGCGGGTCATTTTTCATTTTAAACACCGGCCCGCTAACTTCATTCATCCCGGCGAGATTGGCTTTCAGCACCTCCGCATCCTGCACCATCGTACGAAACTTAAGCATGGGAAAACGTCTGCCATTTAATCCACAACGTTCCTGGATAAAGAAGATTGGTCCTTCAGAAGTAATCTTAATCAGTAGACTGATAATTAAGAAGAACGGGGAGAATAACAATAAGATAATTGATGCAACAACAATGTCCAGCGCACGTTTAAGGAGCAGCGGCATCAGATTATTTGGAGTAGAGGTAAATGTCAACATCGGCAAACCATTCAGATGTTCGACGGAGGTTTGTGCTATCAGCATGCGGAAGAAGTTTGAGAGCAACCGAACCGTTACACCGACTTCTTCACAAACATCGATAATACTCTGAATATTGTCCATCTTTTTAAAAGGAACAGCACAAACCACTTCATCTATCGGATAAGCTTGTAGAATCTCGTGCAAATCCGTATCTGTTCCCAGGATTTCATAGCCATAGCGATACTGCCCGACAGTTGTTGTGTCTTTATCAATCAAACCCACAACACGAATCCCCATTAGCTCTTGTTGATGAATAGTATCGAGAAATTCCTGGGCCTTCTTTCCACTTCCAACAATAAGCACATTGCGCTTACTATAACCATTTTTTCGCAAGTAATGGATAATATTTTGCAGTAAAATTTTGTTAAAAGTAATCATCAACGTGGCCATACCGCCATATAGAAAAATCAGAATGCGGCTGACTGACTGAAATTTCAGAACAAAAAAGACAACCAAAATAGAGATGATAACCATCGCCATGGTCTTTGCAGAGTTTTTAAGGATTTGCCAAATGCTCTTAAAACGGACTGAATCGAACATCTTAAATTCCTGTCCCCAGAAATAATAGAGGAATGGAATAAAAACGAGGGTAATAAAGATTTCGTCGGTAACGCGTAGTCCGCGAACATTAATTGGCAGGAAATTGGTCTTGATCATATACGCGATATAAAGGGCAACAGAGTTCGCAGCCAAGTCCCAGAAGATATAAACACGCCGTATTAGCGCTTGTCGTTCTCTAATCATAATTCGATTCCGTTAAAGTCCCTTTGGGGCAACATGACGTATGCAATATGCAGTTCATAGTGCAAATTCGTTTGCGGGATATCACGCAGTTGTGTGACTATTTTTCAAAGACTCGTAATTTAATCGCTTCTCTTCGGAAAAAAAAACCTCTTTATTTTCTCCTTAAAAACCAGATAAAGAAATAAAGAATTGGTTCTGGCATAGCGTTTCCACATACGCCCTGGTTCCTGATACACTCTGTAGAGCCATTCAAGTCCGGACTGTTGCATCCACACCGGGGCACGCTGTGTTTTCCCCGCGACAATATCAAAGCTCCCACCAACTCCCATGCAAAAAGGAACTGCCATTTGCTGAAGATACTTGTTAATAAAGATTTCTTTCATTGGCGAACTTATACCAAGAAGAAGAATATCTGCTTTTGATTCTTTAATACTCTCGACAATTGTCATTTCTTCTTTAGCTGAGAAGTAGCCATGATGCCCTAATATTTGAAGGCCTGGGTATCGGGATTTATAGATGCGCAAAACACGGTTATTGACTTCACTTGTAGCACCGAGGCAATACACCCGCCATCCTTTAGTCGCTGCTTCCACAATGAGGCGCTGCATCAAATCGACTCCCGCCACCCGCTCTTTCAGCGGTGTACCAAGAATCCGCGATGCCCATACCACGGCCTGCCCATCGGCATTTATAAGATCGGCCTCATTGATAATACCTCGTATTTTTGAGTCACCATGCGCCTGCACAGTCTTAAGAGCATTTATAACGACATGTTGGATGATCTGGCGACTTGCAATAACGTCTGTAATCTTCAGGATCGTTTCTTCCATAGTTAGATTGTCAATTGGTAATCCAAGGAAGTCGACTCTTTCCTGACGTGCTTCTTCTGTTTTGAAATCACTATTTTGTCTCATTAGCGATAATCCATGGTTTAGACATCAAAAATTGCAGATACATTAAATTAGCCGGTTTTAGAAAACAAAAGAGTGTCATATCGCAAAGTGCTGAAACAAAAAAAGTGTTTTTAAAATAAACTCGTCGTCAAGCAGGTAGAAATAAAGAGGAGCGATATGCTTAGATCTGTAACAACGGGGTGTTAAGCAAATAATGATAAAGCTCGAATTACTTTATTTTTGTTTTCGGCGAAGGTGAAGACACCTTGGGCATAATTCTAACCGACTCCCTTTACTTGAAAACTCCCTAATTTACGTCGTTCAAACTTGCCGATATTACTTTGAATCTAATAAGGTCGTTATGAAGTGCCTCCGGTACTTTTTAAATCATTTTTATCTGAGCAGTTCGTTTTTTGCCCCGACCGCGTCGGGGCGATATATTTATAGCCAAGTAGATAAATTAGATCCCACAAGCTTCAGCGGGGCGGCATAATTAGTTTAATTTCTCTGATAATCGTTAATTGCCAACACTCTAGTTTAATCTTCTTTTTTAAAGCAGCCGCAAGATAAAATACACAAAATACAAATAACCTTCTTTTACCTAATCTACGATGTATGAGCGATATTTAGCTTTATAGTTTTAGATTTTTTTAATACACAGCTCTGTAGCAAACATAAGGATGCAAACAGTTGCGACTGTGTCCAGCGCGGTGTCGGGAAACGCATTTTAATCCCAAACAAGAGTTCACGGGTTACAAAGTAACCTTCAGGTGTTTGATAGTCCTCTAAGAGCCATTTTCCCAGCCTTTTAGCCGTTTTTAATGCTTCAGGATGGCGGTCTGCCAGCAAGATACCAAGGTTAATCCCTTCAGCATAATCATACATTTCCTGTTTTACTAACTGCATGCGATTCACATGATAAAAGGGTTTTGGACGAAGCTCCTTGTTCATCAGATTTTGAAGGTAGAAATCATAACCTCGGATTACAGCTTTATTAATTTCTGGTAAATTCAAATAGCTATTGGTGTAGATAAGATTTTTTAAAACAATACAGGTATGAAAATTATCAATAAACTCATCATGCGGATTTGTTACATCGTATAACCATGCCCCGTCTTCTCGCTGTGCGGCCAGAATAAAGCGACAGTTTTTGCGTGCTTCTTCAAGTAGCTTCTGATCAGAAAAACGTGTACCAGCATCCGCAAGTATAGTAGCCCTATAAGCATTTGCATTAACAACCGTCGTTGAATCTATTGGAGAATAGCTCGTTGAGACCGTTCCATTCGGCAAAGTTCTTTTATTGAGATCTTTTAGAGCAAAATTGGCAATCCCACGGCACATATCGGCATACTTTACATCAGACGTTATATCAGCTAGTTCTGCAAAAACCTTGTAAACATATGGAGTCGTTGTAATAAACGGCGTACCCTCTGGCCACAGCCCGCGGTTTGTTTGCCAATCGAACGGATATCCCCAACATGGCCCCGAATAACCCTCAATAACGTAAGATTCCATTGCCTCGGCTAACTCAACAACTTTTTCGAGCCATATTTTCTCCCCAGTCATTCGGTATTTCGTAAGGAAAGCAAAGGCATAATGCGCGTCAGCAGTAGCATACCGTTTTTTTTTTGCAACATATTTACGTAATTGCGGCCAAACATAATCTGCAAAAAAAACAGGAACAACAAACGGAGTTCCAAGATATTTCTTCTCGTGATATAACCCTTTCGCCCATTTACCATATCTTGTTGCCCACAAATCGTAAAGGTCATACCCGGCATAGCCATAGCCATCAAGCCACTTCATAAAGAGATCTATTCCATGCCCCAAACTTTTATTCAGAGCTATATCCAAATTGTCATCTACTGGAAGTTCTTTATCAGTTTTTGGGTTCTTATTCATTTATTAGCCTCCTGTAGCGAAGCATTTTCGTTTATTTTAGCCACTTCTTTGTAAATCTTTCTCAATCGTTTTGCTACATTTTCTGCAAGAAAGTGTTTCCGGGCATAATCGCTATTATAGTGTCCAACTTCCACCATTTTAGTTGGTGATGACAGCAGCCTATCGCACTCTCCTGCGAGCACTTTCGGTTCCAGAGAGTCGGTTAATGCCCCCATTTTACCCGCATCAAAGAAATCTGCTAAACCAGCGACTGGCCGCGTAACAACCGGTAATCCTGCCGCCATGGCTTCCAAGACCGATGTTGGCATTCCCTCAGGATAATACGTTGGAAAAAGGTAAAGATCAGCCCTTTGGTAGACTCGATACTTATCCACTCCGCTTATGTAGCCAGGAAATTGAATCCAGGTGATACCTGCACAAAAATCACGCACTTCTTTCTCGACAGAACCATTTCCTGCAACAATAAGCTGTAAATCGGGATAGCTTCGTTTGAGAATTCGACAAGTCTCAATTGTTTCAAAAATCCCCTTTTTCCTCTCAAGTCTTGATAGAAAAAGTATGACCGGCTTTTTTTGCTTTGTAGAGTTATTGTTATCGTTTTTAGATTGCTCAATAAACGCAAAGAGGTCCTTATCAACGAAGGTGGTTTCAAGGTAGACAGGCCGTTCATAATCCCACGATTTCAAAACTTGTTTAAACTCGTTTGCCAGAACAGCACTGGCATCTGCTTTTAGCAAAAATTTAAGAAAAAGACGCCATGGGAAATGTCCACATTTTTTGGCAAAATCAACATGCCAACCGTGAAAAAAAACAAATGTCTTTTTCTTATACAGGTAAGCAAGAAGGATAAAAATACTGTCACGTATTAATCCAGCCGGATTAAGAGAAGGGTTACTGTGCACCAGGTCGATAGAATCATTTCTGAGGATTTTTACATATCGCACATAGTCCATTAGAAATCTTTGGATTTGTGTGGATCCTTTACGAGAACCCTCTCTACTACCAAGAACAAAGTAGGTAATATTATCACCTAACTTTGGTGTAAGAATTGACAGATAATTAGCAACTCCTCCACTTTCTTCAAAAGACGGGCCGGTAATCAATACCTTTATCGAAGTTTTACGATTATCTATTGATGACATTCACTGTCCTTTCATCACTCTTCCAAAAATTGTCTAATTGGGTTTACGACTTCTTTCTAAAGACTGCAATAGTGCCTTTTTCCCAATCATATCAAGCAAGAATGCATACTAGCGAAAATCCCTTGTAGCGTTGTGTATTCAGGTTGGCAATGAGCCACTCAATATGAATGAACTGTTTATTATCCAGTGATATCGCGGAGAAATGTTACGAGTTTGTCAACATGTGTCGCGGGATCAAAAAACTTCCGGCATTTTTCCCTACCGCTACGCCCCATATCTAACACGTCGGTCTGATTGCGCACCGCATATTCCAGTGCTTCAGCAATTGCCGGAACGTCATCAGGCTCCACCAACAGCGCATCTTCGCCATTTTTCAGATAGCGCGAAACATCTCCAACTTGTGAGGCAATTACCGGATTTCCGGTAGCTAAATATTCCCCCAGTTTGAATGGAAAGCCGGCATTGGCAAAATCACTACCAACCCGCGTCATGCAAAGAATATCGGCTTCATCAAGAAAGCGATAAAAGGCATCATCATCCAGATAACCGATAAAATTAATTTGCTTCTCCCCTTCTACTTTCTGACGATATGTGTCGGCATTTTGTCCTTTGCCGGTTAAATACAACTGTGCTTCAGGGATGGCTTCACGCTTGTGTTTAAAGGCATCGATCAAATTACCTACGCCATCCTTATTATTGAATGAACCGGAATAAACAATCTTTATCGGATCACCAAAGCTTTCTTTTTGCTTCTTTTTACGTATCTGCGCGGCAATTGGTAGCAATAAAATCGGGAATGCATCTCCAAGCATTTTTCGGTAGCGATCCATAAGATAATGGGAAATAACAACCAAACCATCTGCCAGTCGCCCCAAATGAGTATCGAGCCACCCAAGCGACTTTACTTTGATACGTCCCAGTAAATGTCGCCGCTCGCTGGCATCTTCAAGCTCTTCCACTATATCAAAAACTATCTTGAAACCAAGTCGCTTTGCGTAGAGAAGAAACGGCAGGTTTTCAACTGTTGGTCCGCCGTAATAATATAAAATATTTGATAAATCCTGATTTAATCGGCTCTTTAGGAACGTCATTCCCTTTTTCAAATATGCGGGTGTCTGCAACAGCCCCCTAAAATCGGGACGTATATCATGACCTGTTGTTTGATACTCAACGCCATTGTAGATACCGTCTGGTTTGGCAACCGACTTAACTCCGCCCTGCCGTAGCAAGAGCAGGGAAACCGGGATTTCCCTGCCATGGAGAGAATTTACGATGTGTTGAATTCGCTTAGTTCCTGCCATACCATGTGGCCAGGGAAAGTTCCCCATAACAATAACGTTACAGGGTGGCTGTGAGACCTCAGACATGCTTACTTCTCCAACACATAATTGCCAAGCACCAGACAATCCATACCGTTATCATAGAAGCAACGTATGGCTTGGCGTGGATGATTAATAATTGGTTCACCCATAATATTCAGCGAGGTGTTCAGCACTAAATACTCTCCTGTAAGCTTGCCGAATTCGTTAATCAGGTTCCAATAGCGTTCATTGAATTCTTTTTTCACTGTTTGTGGTCTCAACGTACCGTCGGCATGAACAACTGCCGGTACTTTACTGCGTCGCTCTTCGGGACAGGTAAAACTGGTTACCATAAAGAACTCATCGCGTGGGTTCGTCATGTAATCCTCTTTGCGCTCCCACTGCATCGACGGGCAAAATGGACGGAAAGCTTCGCGAAACTTGACGCGTGCATTGATCGTGTCTTTATTTTCTGCCTTATTTGCACTCATCAGAATCGAACGATTTCCCAATGCGCGTGGCCCACTTTCCATACGCCCTTGAAACCATGCAACGATCTTGTCTTCAGCCAGCTTTTTGGCAGCATACTCGGCAACATTTTCCTCATAGCGATACGTCAGATGACGAAGTTTCAAGATATCTTCAATCTCCTCATTGCTATATTCAGGTCCCCAATAAAGATTATCCAGCGGATGAATCTCATCATTCGGATTGTTTTCATAGTATACATGAAGCGCAGCACCTGCTGCCAATCCTGAGTCGCCGCAATTTGGATAGATATGCTGCTTTGTCACGTTACCAGATTCCCAAATTCGCTGATTAAGCTTTACGTTCAGAAAAACGCCACCAGAGCAACTTAGATTGCGTGTATTTTCTTTTTCAAGCCACGGATAAACTAGCTGCGCAACCTGCTGTTCAAGCAAGCGCTGTGCTTCAGCTGCAATGTCTTCACGACCATGCTTGTTTATTAGATCACGAATTTCATACGCCTCATCAAAGTGCCACTGAATAGCGCCACCTTCATTCCAGAAATTGGGACTGTCGTAAGGATAGGGCTCGGCAAGCTTACCGTTAAGAAACTTCGGAGTAAACTTATCGAGAACACCGGTTACTTTAGCAGGGTCTCCATAAGGCGCCAACCCCATGGTCTTTCCCTCACCATCTCCATGCCACCAGCCGAGAGCCTCGGTTACATTACTGTAGAACCAACCAAGTGAAGACGTGCGATCAAACTTTTCAATTGGCTCAATTTTTCCGTTCTCTCCACGCCAGAGACAGGTTGAAAAACCATCACCAGCACCATCAAGTGTAACAATTAATTGTTTTTCATTGCGATTGCCACTGGTATAATATGCTGACGCGGCATGAGCCAGATGATGATCTACATGAACTAATTCTGTATCATCGGTAATCGGAAAGTTTTTAACATATATCGGGGGTTTTGCAGTAGAGCGCTTCATGAAACCTTGCACAATATCCAAAAGCTGCCGTTTTGTCGTTTTATTTTGTTCACGATCTCCTGCAAGCCCGAGCAAAAAGTTAAGGGATGGAATACTACCACTACTGGGCACTGCAACAGCATCTATCTGGTCCATTGTCAGATTCTGTGAAGATAAACAATATTCAATTGATTTTAGCGGCAGACCACAATAGTGCTTGGTTCTTGTAAAACGCTCCTCGGCAGCATCTGCAACAATTTTACCATTAATAACCAGTGCTGCACTACTATCATGCCCGATATGTATTCCCAAAACTTTCATCCACTACTCCTTTCAAAACACTTAAAACTATTACGATATTTTCATTGAAGAATTTTATCTACTTTTTATCATCCAAAATCTTTTGATATGCTTTCATGAGTTTGGCACCAACTTTAGCGGGTTTGTGTCGCATATGGGCAATCTCTCGCGCGGCAAAACTTAATGCCTGCCTTTTTTCGGGGTTATCGAGAAGGCTTTTTAGAGCTTCTGTTAGCGAATCAACATTCGAAGGTTCAACGAGAAGCCCGGTCACATTATCTTCGATCATAGAAGGTACTCCACCAACGCTCGAAACAACGACGGGTAAACCGGAGACCATAGCTTCCGCAACCCCATTGGGACTATTTTCTGCAAAAGAAGGATATGCCAAAATCTGATGTCGCATATGTGCGGCGGCAATCTCTTTTTGAGAAAGGAATCCGGCAAAGCGAATTTTGCCGATTAAGCCCTGAGCGGCAGCAATTTCTTCAAGGTGAGCTTGATATTCTACGGAGACACCGCCAACAATAGTTAACGATAAGCCGGGAAACTGCGTCAGCAGCTGCCCGAGTGAAAGCAAAAGAATTTCGATGCCTTTACGCTTAATTACTGAACCGACGAAAAGAATGCTGTGTTCATTTTGAACCTGCCAACTCTCAGCAAAGAAGTCAGGGTGTATGGCATGGTGTATCTCAAAGATATGTGCCTTCTCGTTCAGTTCTTTAACGAAGCCGGTGTCAAGGTTTGTACGACAATCGAAGTATTTTGCTTTACTTACAACAAATCGCTCTGATTCTTTTACAGTTTTGGCGGCTCTGGAATGGGAATCTGCTGCAATCAAATTCATAACACCCTGTATGGTAATCAAGCATGGGTAGTTAGAATGGTAAGCAGCAAGTGAGTATCCCCTCTCAGTTCCATAAGCATGAACTATATCAGGGTTCAGCCGCTTCACTTCTGCGACCAAACGCCTGACATTAAAACGGTGTGCGGTAAGAATTTCCAGATTGAAGTATGGGGGATAGCCTCGATTCGTAAAAGGGATTCCACTCTTGATGACATGGAACGTGATGCCTCCCTTTCGAACGATGGTCGTTTTGTTTACAAGTGGACTCTCTGTAATAATATGTAAATCAATATCCGGATACAACGCGATCTCTTCAGAAAGCGTGACGATCCAGCTACATGAGTGTCCATCTAAATGCCGTGCCAGAGATAGTTCCGGCTCGAGCGTTGTCACGTTGTATGGGCTTAGCCAGGCAATTTTCATACAGCAATATTTCTTCTCAATGCTGTATCACGAGGCTTTGCTACCGCAGTTGACGGCAGATTCAACTGGAATGTTCGAATAACTGCTGAGGAAAGGCCCAGAAAGACCCAAACCAGCATCTGATAATTCATCATTCGTAAAATACTGATCTTAAACTGATCAGCCAAAAGAAGTATCCAAAACAGTGATAGCCCAATAATGAGAGGCATTAGGTAATGCTTTGTTTTTCTGTGGGATATCATAATTTTAATTAACCGGAGCAGTATGACTAGAATAATTCCTAGATAAGCGAATGCGCCTACCCACCCATAAATAATCGGAAGTGCAAAATACAGGCTGTGGAAGTCAGAATAAATCGTCGATCTTCCGTTAAATAGTGCATTATAATTATTCAGAGGAATTCCTGATCCATAGCCTACAAGCCAATTATCACTTGAAATACGTTGCATCCCCATTAAAAACAATGGGCCACGGTTAATAGCCTCACCGCTTGTTATATCTGTAACCGTAATACTTGAACGATCGGATATGGTTCTTTCAAGACGTGTTAAAGTCGATTCCAGACCGACTGACGTTCCAACAACAGATAAAAAGGTTAAGATAATCAAAATGTAGCTAATGTATTTTCGTCTGGCATCAACAATCGCAATGGGAATGACAAGGAAAAATGTTGTGTAAACAATTCCGGTTAATATAACAAGCAAAAAAGCCGAGCGCGTTCCTGATAATAATACATTGAACAAGGCAAATAGCAACAACCAAAACACCAGCCCCTTCCTCAATTTTAGAAACTTTTGCGTCATATTTGAAACAATTAGCGGGATCGCCAATGTAATCATTAACATTGAATATTCACCAAAAAGTTCAGAATGCCTCAAGCTACTGGTTGCTCGAATAGAGCCCGCACTGATCTGCCCCAAACCATCGGCTGAGTAAGACCCCAACAGTGGTGTATTTAAAGTAACTATTTCAAAACGCTGGTTCATAGCAACCACAAACATAGTGATCATCATTGCGCATAAGGTATAGAGGAGTACTTTTACTCTCTCGGGCGTAATTACAACACGACTCATCAAGATATAGCATAGAAGCATTCCCAGAAAACTGAAGATACCTAAGAAATAAGGTGCTCCGGTCATTTCGTTTCGCAATATCCAGCCTACTAAATTGCTAATAACCAGCGCAAGTAAAAGAGAATTCATTGTGAAATCGGAATTCCCCAACCTTTTTATCGGTTTTCCAGTGAAGTAATAGATGAGGATAAGACCAAATGCCAGGAGGTTCCACAGTCCGCCTTGACTTTCGGCATAAGCAAAATGACAGCAAATAAACACTATCAGAATAAAGCCAAAGACGTCCCGTTTATGACAGAGCACATAGAAGAGGATCAAAAACAATATACCTCCGCCAACAGCTCCAACTATAGGGCTCGGCATGAATTCTCTTAGAAGAAAATGCCCGAAAATTAAGCATACAAAAGCAAATTTAAGCACATCCTGAAAGTTTTTAGATATCGCTTTATTAAAATATATAACACTAAACATAGGTAATTCTTTAGTTTAAAATTTTCTGAACAATACTGCTCCAATTTAACTCTTTTTCCACCAACTCGCGTCCGCGCTTCCCCATTGCAGAAGCTTCTTCCATATTTTCCAGCAACTGTCCCAGTTTCAAAGTAAGGTCATCTAAATCACCAGGCTGAATACGCAGTCCATTGCAGTATTTGGTACGGTGTTCATACCCATGAAAATCCGGTACAATAATGGGGATGCCAACAGCCGAAGCTTCAATAGTACTAATTGTGGCATGATCAACCCATATTGCAATATCTGATGCAGAGAAATAGTGGTGCAATTCTACCGGCGCCACCCAAGGCACAAAGTTTACCTGTTTTTCAAGGCTATGTGCTTTTATCAGATCAGTAAGCGTACTTTGGTAAGCAGGTTCACATTTCCCTATCAACAAAAGTTTCAGATCTCTTCTTCCGAGTCTTCCTATCGCTTCCAGTATAAGATGCGTCTTTTTATAAGGTGCCATTTTACCTGAATGAACGATAAGGATTTCATCTGGTAAAACCCCATATTCTTTGCGAATCTTTCTACGACTTTCTGGCTTATGAAAGATGGTTTCCGAATCGACTCCGAGAGTGATTTCAGTCATCTTTTCTGCTGCACCGAAATAAAGCTTTTTTGCAACTTCCGAACTGTATTCATTCATACCAATTATCCTGGTTGCCGCTGCTAAACTCACTTTTTTACAAACTTTTGCAACAGCATCAAGGAAAGCGGCCTTTATGCCGGCAATTCCTGAAGCTCCCGCTCCCCGGGCATAAATATAATGTTCATTAACTACAACATAATAGCGATATCCAAGCCGATATTTTAATAGAGCAGTCTGTAGAGCAATTGGAAAGTTTTCCACACTTTGAAAGAACAGCAAATCGGGTTTCAGGTTCTTCAAAGCTGCTGATAACCCCGGCAACAATTCAATACCGCCATTTCGCCCCCAACAGTGACCTTCGAGACGTACCACAGTAAAACCATTTTCTTCCAATGTCCCGGCAGGTCGGTCGCCATGTTCATCATCGGCAGAAAGGATTTGCTGGTAGTTTCTCGGAATAACCCGGGTTGTAGTTACAATAGTCACACGATGTCCAAGAGATTGAAACTGCCTGGCAAAGGCATTTTCCATATATTCAAAATCGGCGGAGAAGTAGCGACAAAAAAGAACAATATTCATAGGTCTCAAATCTATTGAAGAATGCTACATACATATTCGATTTGCGCATCAGTCAATTCGGCAAACATAGGCAAAGAAAGTATTTGTTCTGCCGCAGTAACGGCTACCGGGAAATCGGCCTCGGCACAACCCAGAAATTCATATGCAGGTAACATCGGCAAAGCTGTTGGGTAATGAATAGCGCTGGCCACCCCTTTTGCGTTCAATCGTTGCTGCACGGTTTCTCGATTATCGGTTTGTACCACAAATAAATGATATACATGCCGACTATAAGCCGGCGCCTGCGGTAGCTGTAAAAACGTATCTTTTAACAGCCGCAGATACTTGGATGCCGCACGGCGACGTGCTTCCGTCCATTCTTCCAGGTAATCCAGCTTTACGTTCAAAATAGCAGCTTGCATCCCATCCAGACGACTATTACGGCCTTCAATCTGATGATGATGCTTTTGCAACTGTCCGTGGTTTCCTATAATCCGGCACTGCCTTGCAATCGCCTCATCATTGGTAACAAGACCACCAGCGTCTCCATAAGCGCCGAGATTTTTGCCGGGGTAAAAACTGAATGATGCAGCGTGCCCGATTGTGCCAACCCGCTTTCCGCGATATTCGGCACCATGCGCTTGAGCGCAGTCTTCGATAACGATCAATCGGTGTTTGCCGGCTATTTCCATTATTTGATCCATATCCGCCGGAAGACCATAGAGATGAACCGGAATAATTGCTTTTGTATTTGCGGTTATCGCAGCAGAAATTTTTTCCGGATCAATTGTATAGTAGATTGGATCGACATCGACAAATACCGGCTTGGCTCCTGCAGTGGAAACGACTTCCGAGGTAGATATCCATGAGTTTGCCGGCACGATAACTTCATCTCCCGGGCCAATTCCATAAGCCCGTAGAAGGATTTCCATCGAATCTGTACCATTTGCACAGCCCACACAGTAGCGAACACCGATATAATCTGCGAACCGCTCTTCAAATTGTTTTACATACGGCCCCTTGATAAAGGCTGTTTGTGAAATGGTGTCGGCAATAGCCGCATCAATTTTCTCCTGAATGCTCAAGTACTGGGCATGCAGATCAACAAAAGGTACTCTCATAGTATCCTATTATAACTGTAAATTTTTTTTCCAGCGTTTCAGCAGGCGGTTTTCATCATTATAAAACTGTTCCGCTGTAAAACGATAGTAGATGAATGTCTCATCTTCACCGCGTATTTCAGCGCCATATGTGGGATGAAATGCAACAACACGGTGATTTCCCTTTCTTACCTCAAAGTCGCTGCGCTCCAACTTCAGTGTTTCAAATCCCAAATAATACAACAACAACATAGATTCAATGGATGTTGTAAACGGTGATTCCCGAGCAATAATCCAGCGGCCCCAGTCGAAGACCTTTCCCTGAATATCATATAGCGCAACGATTCCAAGTGGCTTACCTTCAAGCGATTCGATGATCATATGATAATCGCCTTCCGCATCCATTCGCCTGGTAATCCAGGCTCGCTGTTTCTCAACAGAGGGATCAGTCGTTTTCAAGAATCGCCCCAGTTCACTATCAAGCCTTAAAGAAAGCGCAAACTCAGCGTCGTTCGGAACAGCGGTGCGCAAGCGAATATGTTTACCGGTAATGGGTTTTTGAAGAATCATCTGTTAATTTCTGTTTTTCTTAAATCGTGAAGTTACGTGTTGATCTTCCTGAACAATTTTAATCCGTAGCGGTATCTTATGAGGTTCCAGCAGTTCACGACAGTGTTTTTTTATACGGCGGGGAAGCGTCTTTTCATCCGTTCCTTCTACGGCAGAAACGCGCGCGCACACAATATTGCCTATTATCGGGTTCGATTCTGAAAACACTGTAGCTTCCACAATATCATCCATTAAGCTTATGGCAGCCTCTACTTCTGCCGGATATACTTTATCTCCGCCAACATTTATGATGTCGCTTTCCCGGCCAAGAATCTTTACATAGTCTCCATCTGTTTCAACGGCATCCTGTGTATTAAACCAGCCATCTTCGGTAAATGGCGAAGGAGCATTCAGGTAACCAAGCATGGCTGATTCCGCCTTTATCTGCAGAATACCATCGACAATCCTGGTTTGGTAGCCCTCGCCACCGATCTTCATCCACAAAGAGTCGGAACTGCGCGATTTGGAACGCAGTGTTCCAACCTCTGTCGTGCCGTATTTCTGCAACATCGTAACTCCGGGAAAGAGTTCAGCACAGCGCTGTAGGGTGATAGCAGGCATTACTTCGGCACCATATGTGATATATTTCAGCGACGAGAGATCGTAACGCAAATAACTTTGTCTCAGCAATAACATATTCAGGAACGTTGGAGAAACCGGCAGTACCTCAACCCGATGTTTGGCAATGAGTTCACAAACGGAATCAGGGGAGCGGTCTTCTATGGTAATAAGGCAGCTTCCGTTAGAAAGACTATAGAAAAGCGTATCGATACCACCAATGTGATCAAAAAGCAAAAATGCCATGGTTCTGAGGTTATGACGCCGGGTTTGAAACTTTTGTAGTAATCTGCTGAAATCGTGTACCGCGGCTTTGCTTTTTCCGCTGGAACCTGAGGAAAACAGCACCAGTCCGGGATGCCCTGTCTTGCGTAATGTTTCGTAGTACGGGTGTTGTGCTTTTTCCTGTAAAGTGTGAAATTCATAATTTCCAGCACCTTCAATACGTAACAAGAAGCCACATTGTGCGATATTTCGCAGCTCTTCACGCTGGCTTTCAGGCATAACGGTCATCGGCACCGCAACGCACTCAGCTTGTATCAGTGCAATCATTGCGGCAGCTGCATCGGGAGAAAAGTCCGCTTCAAGAGCAACCACTGCACCGGGTAGCACCGCTTCTTCCAGCAAAAGAGCCGTCCAAAAATCGCAGCGATCCAATAGCCACTGATAACTATAGCTCTCACCCTGCCAAACCAGTGCGACGCTATCAGAATTTTCACGGAAAATATTCAGAAGAAAGTCGGCATGCATGCCTATGCTACTCCTCCAAGATACAATACCTGAGCAGTGATAAAATCACTCTCGGGTCGAATAAAAAAATCGATAGCATTACTTACATCTCGTAGCTCACCATAGCGACGGATCGCCTGCCGGTTAATTAGGGCAGTCATTTTTTCCTGCGGCACGGAACGAATAAGATCCGTCGGTACCGGGGTTGGCCCAACAGCATTAACGGTGATATTATAATCGGCAAGTTCACGGGCAAAAATTTCGGTAAGCGATACAACTGCTGCTTTAGAGGCGGCATAAATGGCCTCCCCTTCCAGACGCAAGGGTGTTGCAACAGTGGCGAAGTTAACGATTCGCCCGTAGCGGACGCGCTGCATCAGACGAGCGGCTTCGCGACAGAAAAGGAATGTACCGACAACATTCGTATTCAAAATATTGGTAACAGTCTTTTTGGGGGTCAACAATAGATGGTTCATCGAGGCAATGCCGGCATTATTCAACAACACGTCCAGCCTGCCGTATCGCTTGCGCACGTCGCGCATCATTCTCCTCACCGCGTCTTCATCGGCAACATCCACACAATAATGATAATAGTTTTCCAGCGCATAATCGACCTCACTTCGACTGCATCCAACTACATCGAAGCCTTTCTCGACGTAGTATTCCGCCAAATACTTACCAATGCCTTTTCGCGTGCCGGTAATAGCCATTACAGGACGTTCGTTCATGCTTCCTCCGTCAACCGGGTGCAAATATAATCCGCAAGCGAATCGATGCTACGGAAGGGACTATTGCGTAAAGACATCGCCTTTTCGTCCGCAAGGGTTATTGCAGCGTCAAATTGATCTTCAATTTTTTCTTCGGCGATAACTATCAGGTTAACAAGGGATAAAGAATCCAGTGAACTTCCTTCTCCATATAGCATGGTAGATGCTGTAGTGTCCAGCTTTTCATCTTCTTCACGCAACTCGTTCAGTTCAGTTACGGCTTCCATCACCAGGCTCAGCACCTTTTGTTTATCTACAGTCATTTTTGTCCTTGATTCGTTTTTTTACGGCACTGCCCTGAAAGCCCGCCGTGGTTCAACAAGGTCTTATTTCTTAACTAATTGATTTTGCTGTTATAAATTAATTCGATAGCCTCAATCGTTTTGATTCCTTCATCGCCTTCTATAACATGATGTCGCTCATTCAGTAACGCAGCGGCAACATTTCGATAGAGTTTATCATGGTTCGAGCTGCTGCCTTGATACTTGCTGCCATAATCATTCGGCTTATCAACATATTCAATATCCTCTTGCAAAGGATACGACATTACGTCCCAGAACTCTATTTTATTAAGGTATCTACCGCCGATCTTAATTGTCCCTTTTTCACCGATGATAGTAATACTACCTTCATAATTTTTGTTATATACACATGTAGTCCAATTTAAAGCACCGGTTACACCGCTGGAGAAATCAAGTAAAGTGTGGCCACAATCCTCTATTTCAATATCATGATTCCGTGTCGAAAGATGAGTGCTTGCTTTTGTGATATCTCCAAACCACCAGATCAACAGATCTATAAAGTGGCTTACCTGGGTATACAGTGCCCCACCTTCTAACGACTTACTTCCTCGCCAGTTAGAATCGGAGTAATACTCCTGATTGCGGTTCCACAGAACGTTGCATTCCACCATATATACTTTGCCTAGCTTGTCGGCAATCAATGCCTCGCGCGTGAGTCCAATCGGCACATTAAACCGATTTTGTTTAACTACCATTAGTCGCATATCGTTGCGCTTGGCAGCTTCGATCATTCTATGGCAATCGGCAACCGAAAGAGCCATCGGTTTTTCTACCAGCACATGTTTGCCCGCCTCGGAAGCCTGAATAGACATGTCAGCATGCAGCCCATGCGGTGTGCAAATTGAAATTACATCAATTGTACTATCCTGCAGCATTTCTTCATACGACTCGTAGCTTTTACAATTGTATGAGGCGGCATATTTTTGACTACGTTCATTTTCTATGTCATAAATGCCTGCAAGTCGGGTCGATTCAAGCTCGTCTAACAGGTGAACATGGCGTCGACCAATATTGCCACATCCGGCAACTCCAAACATAACAGATTTTTGCATTTGTTCAACCTCCCTGACCCGGACGTAAATGTCTGACCAGCGTTGTAAAAAAATCTTTGATTTCGTCTGCCCTAACCAGTCTATTCACAATCAGCAACACCGGCAGAAACATAAAAACAACTGATTTTGCTCCAAGTGTATACCAAAAAGAGCCCAATTGAAGCTGATAACCGACAGCTATCAACAATGTTGCGAACAGCAATGCCCGTAACAGAATAATCGGAGAGTGTGGTACGTGATAAAATTTTTGGGAAAAATACATATTAATGGAAAAAATAAGCATATAACTGAACAGGGTTGCCAGAGCGGCACCGAGAATACCCAGCCATTGGAGCAATACCCAATTAAGGATAACATTTATTACTCCGCCAGCAATATTAATAGTGGCAAGATAACCGGTTTTACGTGCAATACCAAGTCCGGGTGTAAAAATATACATTTGGGACAAAAAGGTAGAGACAACGAGTGAGGGAATGACAATTGCTGCTCCATAGTAGGCCGGAGTGGTAAGCAGCATCAACATTTCCAGACCGAAAAGACTCAAAAAACCGGTAACAAGCACTGCAACAAATAGAAACAATCTGAAGATCCGCGCCAACTCATCACGGGTTTTATCGTCGCGAAATGAGGCATAAATAAGCGGAGTTAATGCTGTGATCATTCCTGCCATCAAAACACTAACCAATGAGGCCACTCGGAAACCAATACCATAAAGCCCAAGCTCGCTAAGCGATAACATGCTTTTAATAAATATGCGGTCCACATAGGAAAGGAAGAATAAGCCAACGCCTGATGGTACCAACGGCAAGCTGTAGGCAAGCATCTCCCTGAGCATTGGCAAATTTAGTTTAAAAACATAGTTCTCACGGGAAAATGAGTAAGCTATAAGCGACGCAACCGCCCCCGCAATTGACTGTGCCCAGAAAACGCCGATAACACCAGTTTTCATAATCAATATAAATACAACATTCAGACTGAGGCTGATAACTGAAAAAGCAATCGACGAAAGAGCGTGTTTAATTGGTTTAATACTTGCCTGAAGCTGAACCTGAAAGACATAAAACAGCTTCATAGCAAATATACTTACTCCGGCTGCCTGTACCACTCGCCATGCGTATGGATCTGCGTCCTCATAAAGCCAGGTACCGAGCGGCTTTGCAAAGAGCTCGATGCCCAGTAGAAATATGCCCAAGGTAAATACAGAGAAGTAGAGGGCATTCGAGGCTATTATCTGGCGTTTTGCCGGCTCTTTGGCATCGGGGAAAAGTCTTCCCACGGCCTGAGTAATTTCCAGAGGAAAGACCGTTCCGGCAATCATCGCTATAACGGCAATAAAATCGATGATGCCGTAATCGGCCGGGGTTAGGACACGGGTGTAAAAAGGCACCAAAATAAAAGCTATTCCACGACTCAACAAATTACTGACGGAGTAAATACCGCTATTCTTCAAAAACTCTTTTAACATCTATAGCCCAACGCCCATTCCATTTATAGGAGCTGGAGATGGCTTGACGTTAATTTGCCTGCGAGCTTCGTTGCTACGTCCCCCCAGATATTGCCGATGCCAAAGCTCGCTATTGAAAATTCGCCAGAGCATCGTATCGAACGGGCGTTTTCCATCCAGAAAATCCTGTAACATTGTTATGGCCTGGTCTCTTTTATATTGGGCATCGGCAGGAATGCTATGAAACACATCTTGAAAGACAGTCCGGCCGGCTCCTCTAATCCACATTTCTTCGGCTGTCGCAAATCCGATTTTCCTAACTCTGTCCAGCACCTTGCTAGGCAGAATATCTTTCATCGCTTCACGATAAATCCACTTGCAGCTTCCGGCCCGAATCTTCATTTCTGCAGGTAGCGTAAAGCTGAATTCTACCAAGCGGTGATCGAGAAACGGCACCCTGGATTCCACAGAAAAAGCCATGGAATTGCGATCGACATTACGCAAAATCCCTGGGAGTATATCCCGCATTGTCTGTAAATACATACGTCTATTAAACAGCCCCGCTTTTCCCTTAATACGTCTATTTAACTCATCCAACGACTCCAGATAAGTAGACTCCCGAAAACCCTTTTCAAATATCTCAGGTTGAAACAACTTGGCAGCAGCAGCCATATCAGCAGCATGCCGTTTGAACCGAGCCATTCCAGGAAATTCAAGCATTAAAACTTTAGCAATCCTGCCAAATGGTACCGGATACAATTTGCGGCGCTCACGATAGTCAGAAAAAAACTTTACGAATCTGCCGGTCGCTAAATCCTCTGCCATACGAGCTTCCATCATAGTCGTATAGTAACCGCCAATCATTTCATCTGGCCCTTGGCCGTCAAGCGTTACAGTGACCCCGGACTTACTTACCAGTTCAAATACTTTCCATCCCGCAAAAATGCTGGTGCTTATAAATGGCTCATCATGATGCCAAACCAGTTTTTCGACGTCTTCCAGCAGCGCATCAGCTGTCGGTTGTGTAAAATGAGGTTCAACCTGTGTACGGTCAATAACCGCTTGAGCATAGTCGCTTTCATCGAAGCGCAGATCTTCTGACGTCGCGGTAAACGTTTTCTGAATTGCAGAAGGATTTTTTTCGCGAATTAATTTATCAGCGATGCAAACGATTCCGCTGGAATCCAATCCACCGGAAAGGCATGTACCTACAGGCACATCGGCACGCAGACGCAGGCGCACGGCATCGGTTAAAAGCTCGCGATACCTGTCTGCACAGTCTTCATCGGAGGCAATTGTGCGTCGCGAAAGGTCAATATCCCACCAGCATTGCGGAACCGGAAGGTTGCTATTTGCAATTGAACCCAGCGGTATCGATAGGTAATGACCGGGCTTTAACTGAAAAATATTTCGAAAAGATGTTTGTTCATCGCTACCACTATAAGCTTTGTAGGCCAGATAATCGAAGAAAATACCATCGTGGCGTTCGGCATCAAGCCAGGGCAGCTGCAAGAGCTGCTTAATTTCAGATGAAAAAGAAAAGCGCTTATTAACAAAGCTATAATGAAAGGGCTTAATTCCCAGCCGATCCCGCACGCAAAATAGTCGACGCTGCTTGCAGTCTAAAATAGCGAAAGCAAACATTCCGTTAAAACGTCGCAAGCAATCTTCGCCCCATTCCAGATAGGCCGCTAAGACAACCTCCGTATCCGTCTGAGTCTTAAAAGCGTGACCTTTTTTGATTAACTCATCACGCAGTTCGAGATAATTATAAACTTCGCCATTGAAAACCATCCACAAGCGCCCGTCTGCATATGAGAATGGTTGACGGCCGTTTTCCGACAGATCCAGAATAGAAAGTCGCCGATGTCCGAGAAGCACATCCGGTTTAGAGGCTGTATCGTTATTCAACTGATGGATCTGCTTAAACGGCTGTTGAGCGCCGGAAGCCGACTGCCATGCCAAATAGCCAAAGTCGTCCGGGCCGCGATAATCTATGACATCGCACATCGCAGCTATTAAAGCTGGCTCTAAAGGTATTCCCGCAGTTGCGATTCCTGCTATTCCACACATATTAACATTCTCAGATTGATTGGTTTTAAAATTTCAATTTATTTCTGACACCCTGCGAAACGAATTCTTCATACCAGGGTTCGGCGCGTATCTCGTCGAGATAGTTATTTTGCAGCGCTACTTCTTTTTCTCCAAATACCGGGAAATAATGATCACGAAAGAAACTTGGCACGAAATCGTATGTCAATTCTTTTCCTTCCCGAATAGCCTGCACATCATCTAACAAACGTTGGCAAACCGCAGGCGCAGCAAAATAGTCCTCAACCCACTTCCTGCCTGCCTTACGCAGTTCCTGCATTTCGGCGGGGTTGTTTAGATAATATTTCAAACGTTCAGCAAGCGTTTCCGGCGTTACATGAACGATCGGTGGATTTGAAGGTACGGGTAGATAATCGATATCGTAGGAGGTAAATAACAAACAACCGCTGGCAAGCGCTTCCAGACCAAATTTGCCGCTTCCGCGACCATAAGGATTATAGATAACAATGTCCGCCTTACTTAACTTGTAAAGCAGCTCTTTATTTGGTAACCGTTCTAACAGGTGAAAGTCGAGCCTTACGCCAGCCTGTTTCAATTGCTCCATGGTGTCAATAACCAGCTGTGTTCCCTTGATGGCACGCTCTGTTGAAGCGTGAATTATAACGGGAACCGGGTTGTTGCTTTCACTGTAGTGAAGATGTTCCATTTGCATCGGCAAATAATAATAGCGATAGGGCCGAATCTCAATTTGAGCCTGACTTGGATGCGAACAGATTAAATCGGCATGGACCTCGAAGGTGCGAAGAAGATCCAGCTTTTCTTTGAGCGTTTCGATGGTTTCACCGGAAGCGCGCTCACGAAATGAGGTTGCAATCTCAAAGCCATTGTTTTCACCCTCCTGTATAAACGCCTGACGCCAGCGCACATCATCTCCGACAGGATTAAACAAAACGATAAGTTTGGGATTGAAATATTTCACAAGGGGTAGAAAGAAACGCCATTTCACAAAGTTACCGGGCCATATGACGTGAAAAACATCCGTTCGCATTAATAGATAAAAGAGGAAAACATGGCGCAGGGCGATCATTAAGGCTGTGCGAAAATAACGAAAGGGACGCTTCTCCACTCTGGGCAACATGTCTTCCATTACGTAGTCGTATTCGACATGTTGAAACATTGAAACTCTTTTGCTGAGCAGCGTTGTGACTTTACAACCACAGGCCTCATACCCGCTACGGTAGTCATCGAAGGCACCCGCAATCTCTGTGGTACCAATTAATATTTTCAATTTGCAATTCATCGTTCATCTGTAGCATTAGAGACATGCGTTCTAATCGCCTGCATCAATTCAGAAACTTTTTCTTCTATTATTCTTTGGCGAAGCTCAGAATACGTGTTTTTATCGACTTTTATGTGATCAGACACTGCAAAGCCAGCCGGTATTTTTTTTCGCCAATCTTCATTCTCTGGTCGCCATTCTATGAACTTAAACAATTTTGATATTTCCAGATGCGTTTGCTGGCAAAAAACTTCATAATCCATAACAAAACATCTTTCAGGAATATCAGATATTCCTTCGAAGATATCCTTATAAATAGCATTAACCTGGCAAACTACTTCATGGGCAGCAGATAGGTTACGTGCCTGAATTTCACTGCAATTAGAAGGTTTCAGCGAGAACCATTCGTTTGTATTTCCGAATACCTGTTCCCTTCCCCACAACAGAGATTGAGCCGTTCTTAACGGATCTCGAAGCAGAAGTATGAACTTCGCATTTGGGCACAGTTCTTTTAGCAGATGAACATTCAGTCCTGAAATGGAGTTTTTAAAAAAGAAGGGTTGTGAAGATTGAGCAACGATGCCATTAATATGATGACTCAACTTCTCGCTAGATTTCGAGGAGAATTGTTCTGTGGGAACATAGTGCGAATCTGATAAATATGGTATGTGGTCATTCCAAAAAAAACCAAATTCATGAGGTTCGGAAACGCTTTTGGTCACACCAAAGGTAGACTCAAAATCAGATGGTTTTATTGGTGGATTTTCCTTCGTTCCCAGCCCCAACGTCTGCTCTAGAGCCATTGCAATTGCAGGGGCTTTCCAAAATCGTGCAGTAAAATTTGATATATATCCGAATTCCCCAGAGGAAGCTAACGTCTGTGCAACAAGTGTCGAGCCGCTGCGTGGAGCAAAGCAAAAGAACAAAAGCGGTTGTGTAATTGGCGTCTGTTCAGCAACAAAGCTTTCTTCTATGGGCTGAATTGCTTCATTTACCTTTGTAAGCAATTCTTCTATCTTATTTCTCGGAAGCATATCCCGATCCTTTCCTCATTGAGACCAAAGGAGTTACAGCATGAACTTTTAATACATTAGTTCCATGCATAAGCTTCAGTTTTTTTGCCACGTCAAGGTATGCCTGAATTCACCATGTGCTCCAAACCGTTCCTTAAAAAGGAAGATATTACCTCTGGCTTCCATGTTCACGCTTGACGTGCCAAAGTCAAAAGATTTATAGCCCAGCTGCTGAGAATTCTTCAATACCTCAGAGATCAGTAAATACATGCCTTGCGTATGATGAAAATCAGGATGACGCGCCAGATAAAACGAGCTATCGACTCGTTCGTTTATAACAAAATGTCCGACGCCGGCAATGGGCGTCTCGTCGAGATAGGCAATATCAGCCCAAACCTTGTCCGGGAACTTGTTGCAGAGCCACTCCCACTCTTCCAGAGAATGCGTAGGAGAAACACCATGCCTTGAAAAGGTAGCATCCATTAGCTGCCAAAAATCCGCCGCCGATTGACGAAACCGAACTTCAACGCCAAGTTTCTCTGCCTTGCGCACCATATTGCGACTTTTTGAGTGGATGTTTCCCCAAAGATCTGCGCCTTCAAGTGCAACTACGTTCGAGATATCTGAGTTAGTAATCTTAAATCCTTTTTCCAGGAAGGCAAACAATACGGTGTCGCAGGGGTTTGCTGAGCAGCAGCGAATTGGTGGGGTTATGCGACATTCATCAATTCCCTGCTCGTTTAAATAGGTAACAAACAGATCGACACATTCCGCAGCTTTACTATAATTCAGACGATTATCAAAAACCAGACCGCCATAACTGGCGCCATAGGGTGACTTGGCAATTTTTCGGCCGTCTTCTTCAAAAATCCCCAGAGGCATCAGGCCAAAAAGAGCACCGCCATTATACCACATTAAATGATGAGTAGCCTCGGCAAATCGATCGCCGTGATAGGCAAGAAAATCCAGGTCGTGAAACAATGTTCCTGCAGAGCTGTTTGCAACAAGCTTTTGCCACGCAGCGGTATCATCAGATGTAAAGGGTCTAAGTGTTAACATGGTATATCACTGCAGGAAGAGGTCACCGCAGACAGCCTTTAAAGTGTTTTCGGGATTCGATTTATTGGTATAGACCATATGTTTTTATCTGCAGAGATGAAAAATCACTACAAAACGGATGCTGTAGCGCCAGTTTACGAGCACTTTCAAGATCGTTCGGATGCACGCGTCTTGCGCGAGCCATTTCTTCTCCAACCTTTAGGCCTGCGACATTTAGTTCCAACACTGGCTTTGGACCTACATAGTCGGTTGTAACACTCATAACACGAGGTTTCTGTACAATATGGAGTGGCGTAGTGTAGAACCCGGAAGTATTTAAATCCAGCACATCTACCCAGCCGGAAATATGAGCCAGCTTCAGCGTAGGATTCAGCTCTTTCAGACTGGCAGCGTTAAGTTCTCCGTCCTCGCCGATAAGCAGATTCTCTTTGTGATGTTCAGCGAAGATAATTCCATCGCTTTTGCGAAGAAATGAAATTGCTTCTTTCGCCCCGAGAGTTTCACAGATGGAGTAGTCTGTCAAGGCAGTAACCTGATCTTCTTTCAAAGCAATACAACCAACTGTTGCACCAATTGCATTCAACGTTCTACAAACTGATGCACCAAATTCGCCACCGCCAACGACCAGGATTCTATTGCCAAAGAGTTCCAGTCCGGCTTCAAATAGAAGCTTTGCCGCCAGTACGCCAACGAAATCAAATGTTCTTAAGTCTGGATGCGTTTCATTTGTACCAAAAACAAGAACATCATTTTTAGCGCAGGCAGAGAGGTCAAGATCTGTGTCTCGAAATTCCCAAGTCTCCCACATTAGTGGAATAACAGCTCCCGGCTTTAGCTGCTGAATAAGATCTACGGAAATCGGTCGAACCGCGCCACTGTTGGTGACAATATCAGCCTGGCCAAGTAAGGCGTACTCGTAGACGATTTGAATGCGATCGGAAACACCACAGTTTTTGGCAAGCTGCAAAACGGTGTTTCCAGCTTCTTCTGCCGTGGCATATCGAGAGGTCTTGGCCAGGGCAAATACCTGCTCGGCGCCAGCGAGTGCCGCAATGACCGCCGTCCAGGAGAAATAACCGGTAGCGGCCTCAGTAAACACCTTCAAACCGGCAAGATCAAGCTTAAAGCGTTCTATTGCATTGTTTATTAGGCGCAACTCGCGCATTATTGGTCATCCTGGAACGTGTTTATCCACCACTCAAAACAGAGCATAGACCAAATGAGCAAGCGGCGATTTTTTTCTCCGCTGAAGTGCTCATTCAATAATTCATGTGCTTTTTCGGGTTGGATATAGTCGTAGATAGCAGCGCGCTTATTGAACAGCAGATCTTTGATATAGTCAATACTTTCGCCCTTAAACCAACTGGCATCCGGTGCAGAGAATCCGGTTTTTTGCGCCTTAACGTAGCTTTCCGGAACAAACGGCGATAGCGCTTTGCGAAGAATATTCTTACCGTCACTGGTTTTCTGAAAATAGCGTCGTGTTTTCGGCCCAGGCTCATTTTCGTTCAGTGCAACAACAGCATTCAGATCGCGCAGTTTATGCTTAACCGGAACCTTCATGGCAAAGTCTACCAAATCGTTATCGAGAAAAGGAACGCGTGTTTCCAGACTGTGCGCCATACTTAACTTATCTTCAACGACTAAGAGACCATGCAGAAATGTTTTTATCTCGAAATACAGCGATCGGTTAATATAATCTTCCGGACTATTTACCGAGAAACGTTCTTCCTTCATCACCGATCGAAAGACGTCCAGCGTCGGATGTGTCTCAACTTCAGGATAGATATCCTGATGAAAAAAATCCGGCTTAAATCGATCTGGAATAAGGCGCAGCCAGTAGCGATAGTATTTTTCCATATATTCTTCGGAATCGGCATTTACCACCGCACGATAGTATCGCCACGGATAACCCGCAAAGAGCTCATCGCCTCCGGCACCGGAAAGCACAACCTTCACGAATTTACTGGCAAGACGCGACACGTAAAAATTTGGATAACACTGCCCGACCCTCAAATCCTCCAAATGATAAATGAGTTGCGGCATTACCCGCTCCATGTCGCCGGCCTTTAGCACCACTTCGTAGTGCTCGGTTTTGTAGCGGCTGGAAAGAAACTCTGCTTTTTCGCGTTCATCGAACAGCATCTCAAGTCCACTGGCAGATGAGAGATCAAATCCGCAGGTAAACGTTTTGATATTCGGAAAATTCTTAGCTGCAATGCAGGTAATTGAACCAGAATCCATACCGCCACTCAGATAAGAACCTACTTCAACATCGCTCACTAACTGGCGATTAACTGCCTGTTCAAATAAGCGAATAAGCTCTTCCGTATACTCTTCTTCACTAATGCTGTGGTCTTCCTCGAAAGAGAAATCCCAATACTGCCGCGTTTTTAGCGAGTTGCTATCTCCCAACTGCAGCGACATAATTGTTGCCGCAGGCAGGAGCTGAATATCCTTGAACAGCGTGCGATCTGTAAAGACATTCTGAAACGAAAAATATTCGTTCAACGCCTTTACATCTACCGTTGCTTTCACCGCAGGATGGCGCAAAATGGATTTGATCTCAGAGCCAAACAGCAATACGCCGTCGCGGAAGTAGTAATACAGAGGCTTAATTCCATAGCGATCGCGGACAAGATGCAGCACATTAGAGCGGTTATCCCATATAGCGAAGGCAAACATACCGTTCAGCTTGAGGATGGATTCTTCACCCCACTCCTGAAATGCCTTTAAAACCACTTCGGTATCAGATTCAGAACGAAAGCGATGTCCTTTGGCCTCCAGCTCAATACGCAGATTCTGGTAGTTGTAAACCTCACCATTGTAGGAGATAACAAAATTGCCATCTTCAGTCTGCATTGGTTGATGTCCGGAGGGTGAAAGGTCGAGGATTGCCAGACGGCGGTGGCCAAATCCCACAAAAGACTGCGTCCAAAAACCGCTGCCATCAGGGCCACGGTGCGCAACAACGTCTGTCATTTCACGCAGCGTGTTTATCGAAACCGGCTTACCGGTTATGTTGAATATTCCGGTTATACCGCACATAAAACGTCTTCTGCAATAGCTTTCATGTTGCTAACAACGTGATCCTGCTCTTCATCAGTCATCTGAGCATAAAGCGGCAGAGACAGAGAGAGGCGATCGCAAATAAAAGCATTTGGAAAATCAGTATCAGAAATTCCATAGTTTTTCTGATAATAACCTAATAGTGTAACAGCATGCGTTCCCTGCCTGGTTGAAATACCAATGTCTTCCATACGCATCATCAGATCATTGCGAAGGTCGTGCAGTTTTGCTGTGTTCTCAAGCGTAATCTCTTCCGGTTGGAACAAGCAAACATAAGACTGATAGCCGTGTTCACAATTGTCCGGCACATGCGGCAGCTCAAGCCAGTCGACATCAGCAAGCAGTTCATCGTAGCGTTTTGCACGTGTGGTGCGCTGCTTTTGAATCCACTCTGCTTTTTTTAACTGCTCAATTCCCATCGCTCCCTGCATGTCGGTCATGCGATAGTTAAAGCCTAAAACATTGAACTCCGAGAGCAAAAAGGCTGCTTTACCGGTATGTCGGGCAAGGTCAGACTTATTCGCACCATGATCACGGAGTGAACGACAGAGCTTTGCATGATCGGCATTATTAGTAAGAAGCATTCCACCTTCACCGGTGGTGATTGCCTTACGCGGGTGAAAGCTAAAACATCCCATGTCTCCGATATGGCCTACATGTGTTCCGTTATAATACGCTCCAAATCCACAGGCTGCATCTTCGATTACACCGAGGTTATGGCGACGAGCAATGTCTAGAATTGGATTCATATCTGCTGCAAGGCCGAACAAATGAACAGGGATTATCGCGCGCGTTTTCGGCGTAATCAGCGCTTCGATTTTCGTAGGATCAATATTAAATGTTTGGGGATCAACATCACAGAAAACGACCTTTCCACCCATATATTCAACCACGTTAGCTGTGGCAACCCATGTAAAGGCCGGCACAATTACTTCATCTCCCGGTTGAATATGCAGGGCTGCAGCGGCCATGTGTAATGCGGTTGTGCATGAGGTACAGGCAATGGCGTCTTTCGCACCGGTAAACTCGGCAAACTTGTCTTCGAACTCCTTTACATATGGTCCCTGAACAACCCAACCGGTTTTTAGCGGCTCTTGAATGGCCGCCATTTCCTTTTCATCAAGAACAGTCTTGGTTATTGGAATTTTCATAGATCACTTTCACGTTTAAGAATATGGGTTACGCTTGCAGTGCGCGCTCACGCACCAAGTCGATATGCGCACGTCTCCACTCTATCAGCTTGCGAAGACCTTCATCCAAATCGGTCTGAGTACGGAAGCCGATTTGCGTTTCGGCTTTGTCTGTGCTGCCAATACGATTGGTAACAAAAGTTTGACCGGCAGGCTCATATTGGATTTCCAAATCTGAGCCGGTCAGATCCAGCAGCTTCTGACAAAGTTCTTTTATCGACGTTCGTGTGCCGCTACCCACATTGTAAAATTCATCACTAACTTCACTTTTAAGAGCGCAAACATTGGCACGTGCAACATCTTCGACAAAGATGAAGTCGTAGCTTTGGGAGCCGTCACCATAGACTATCGGCGGCAATCCCTGATCGATGCGATCAAGAATCTTCATGATAACTGCAATATAGGTTCCCTTATAGTCCTGTCGCGGACCGTAAACGTTCATGTAGCGTAATCCGGCATAAGACAAGCCGTAGCGGTCGTTAAAAGCACGACACATTGCTTCACCAGCAATCTTGGTTGCACCGTAGAACGTGCGATTATTGTAGGGGTGATCTTCCGTCATTGGAAGTTCAACGGCATCTCCGTAAACAGAGGCAGAAGAAGACCAAACCAGCCGTTCAATATTATAATCTCTACAGGCTTCCAGAATGTTAAAGGTTCCGCGAATGTTTACATCGAAGGCCGCACGAGGATAATCATAACATTGCAGTAACCAAAGTGCTGCCAGATGGATTACCGCATCGGCCTCTTTAACGGCTGAGTTCAGTACATCGGTTTGAAGAATATCTCCACCTACATCATAGATACGAACGCGCGGATCCTCGAGCGACTCCTTTAGATTTTCGCGTGAACCGCGACAGAAGTTATCGAACACGATCACTTCTTTTACATCTTCCAGAAGAAGCTGATCTACAACGTGCGAGCCGATAAAGCCGGCTCCGCCGACCACTAAAATTTTCTTGCCGGATATTTCAGGCATGTAAACCTCCTTAAATAAAACGGATTGCTAATTGCCACCGATGCCGGCATCTGTTACAAGAGCCGTCTCGAAAGGCGTGTAATTCACAAATCGGATAGAGGAGTCGTTTGGACGATCGTTACGATCGAAGATCAGCATGTCTATTGCGCTGATGTCCACTGTCCCCCAGTAATTATTTAGTGCATCGACGGTCTGAAGCGCAGTAGTATTCTCAAGCTCAAGCGCATACTGACCGGTATTCATGAAATTGTTAAAGTTGACATTCACGTCAATACTGGGCACCGGGTGTGACACCGGCTCTAAATGAATATGCTTATCGGCATCTTCAAATTGATTATGATGGATTTGCACAATGCTGTTTGGCCCGAGCAAAATCTGCTGTTCACCACCACGAAACAGGTTGTTGCGAATTTCAAAGACGGTATTTCCATTAGAACTACCACATTCAATCCCTTCTCGCTGTATCAGAAAGGTATTTTTTTCAATTACCCCCTGCTGATTAATGCTGGCCAGGATATCGGTATCGTTGTTAAGATAAATCGAGTTATCGCAATTGAATGAGTTCATTTGCTCAAGATTTACACCTGCGCGTGAATCCCGAATTAAGGAGCGACTAATGCTACTTACTGAAGAGATGAAATTAGCTCCAGTGCCACTAGCGTCGCGAAACATACAGTCTGCGAAGGCCAGAGAGGCAGTTAATACCTGAACACGCAAATCGTCTAAAGCAATTAGTCCGCGAACTGTCAGGTTATTTTGCCCCTGAAAGTTTAGCCCTGAAATAGAATTTTGCGTAAAGGCGGTGGTTATAACAGTAAGTGTGGTAGATGGTTGAAAATTCAAATCCGACCGAACCGTCAGGCTAAAGACGCTATTTGTAAAGATTAAATAATTGGTGCCTGAAAACGCAAGTGCTGAGCTGGATTCGATCTGTGTATTTCCGATTATCTCAACAGCCGCATCTGTTATGTTTAACGATTGATTGGCAATTAAACCCTGCAACACAACTTTAGGATTTACCTGAATGCCACGTGGGTTTCCCGGCACTTCAACATCGGTTTCAATACGTAGTCCCACTTTTCCACCGCGATAGACAATGTTGTAATTACCCGGATCCATATCATCAATATTCCATGAACCGTCAGCAGAAGTCACGGTGCTGTATTCGGGAATTTGTCCAGTCGGGTTAAACTCCGTCATTTGCCCAACTGCAGGTCCACTACCGCTATAGGCATCAGATGCTGCTTGCAAATTCTCATCAATTTCAGCAATCGGATATATTTCTACCGCTATGCCCGCATGGTCGCTTTCAGAATTTACGGTGATCGTTCCACGTAAAGACTCTTTAGTGTTTCCTGTGGGATCATCGCCGGAGCAAGACAGAGCGAATCCACCCAATAGTAAAAAGCAAAGCAGTGTGAATACAGATCGAATACGTTTTGTCAAATTAAACATAATTGTTGCCTCATAGTGCATATTAGCGTTTTAGGATTGCTAAAAAATACACGCAATCAATATTTACTTAGATTCACATATCACAACTTCAAGTTTGTAAGCTCTTCGTTTTCGAGCTGTTCTACGAACCATTTATATGTGGATTCAATTCCTTCACGAAGTGAAATACTATGCTGCCAGCCAAGACCACGCAGGCGTGAAACATCAAGCAGTTTACGTGGTGTGCCGTCCGGCTTGCTGGTATTGAACGTTAATTCACCTTCAAAGCCGGTTATGTCTTTTATCAGCTCAGCGAGTTCACGAATCGAAATGTCCACACCAGTGCCAATATTGACAATCTCGGCATCGTTATAAGACTCCATTAAGAAGCAGCATGCGGCAGCAAGATCATCTACGTGTAGGAATTCACGACGTGGTGTACCGCTTCCCCAGATCTCGACGCTGGGTTTATTCTCTACCTTGGCCTCATGAAACTTACGCAGCAGTGCCGGGAGAACGTGCGAGTTCTCATAATCAAAGTTATCGTTCTCACCAAAAAGATTAGTCGGCATGACGGATATAAAATTGCTGCCATATTGCATATTATATGCCTGGCACATCTTTATTCCGGCAATTTTCGCGATAGCATAAGGCTCATTGGTTGGCTCTAAAGCACCGGTAAGCAGCGAATCTTCTCGAATGGGCTGATCGGCAAACTTGGGATAGATGCAGGAGCTGCCCAGAAATAGCAGTTTCCGGGTTCCGGTGATATAGGCAGAGTGGATAATGTTATTTTGAATCTGCAGATTTTCATAGAGGAACTGCCCGCGAAAATTATTGTTCGCCTGAATTCCACCAACCTTGGCTGCGGCCAGAAAAACGATTTCCGGGCGCTCTTCTCGAAAGAAACTCGCCACGCCTTGCTGATCGAGCAAATTTAGCTCATGCCGATCGCGCACAACAAAATTGTTGTATCCCAACATCCGTAAGCGACGCACAAGGGCAGATCCTACCATCCCACGGTGCCCGGCTACAAATATTTTTGCTCTTTTTTCCATAATGTTCAACTTGGTTCAAGGTTCAAGGTTCAAGGTTCTGAACAGGCAATTGGACAATCTCCAACGCTGCTTTTCTCTATTCTCTATTCTGCCGTCTTTTATCTGCCGTCTTTACTTTTGTACTACTAGCTGCCAGAGATCTCTTGCCAGTCTGCTCGTGTCATTATACTCACCAGCTCGCGGAATTTCACTGCAGGCTTCCAGCCCAACTCGCGTTCCGCTTTGGAAGGATCACCAACCAACAGCTCGACTTCAGTAGGACGGTAATAGCGTGGGTTGATTTCGACAACCACTTTACCAGTAGCAGCGTCAATGCCCTTTTCATTCTCATCCTTATCCGTCCACTCAATCGATATTTCCAACTCCTGAAAGGCAAGTTCAACAAACTCGCGCACGGTATGTGTCTCTCCAGTAGCCAAAACAAAGTCATCTGCAACATCATGCTGTAGCATTCGCCACATGCCCTCTACATACTCCGGTGCATAGCCCCAGTCGCGTTTGGCATTCAAATTACCCAGGCGCAAGACATCCTGCTTACCACATTTAATCTTAGCCACTGCACGCGTAATTTTGCGCGTCACAAAGGTCTCGCCACGACGTGGCGACTCATGATTGAATAGAATGCCGTTACAGGCAAACAAGTCGTATGCCTCACGGTAATTAACGATAATCCAATATGCGTAGAGCTTAGCAACACCATATGGTGAGCGAGGATAAAAAGGGGTCGTTTCTGTCTGTGGTACTTCCTGCACCTTACCGTATAGTTCACTCGTTGAGGCCTGATAGAACCGCGTATTTATTCCGGTATCCTTAATCGCATCGATGAAACGCAAGGTGCCTATGGCATCAACATCTGCCGTATATTCAGGAACTTCGAAGGATACCTTAACATGACTTTGCGCTGCCAAATTGTATATCTCATCCGGCTGCACTTTTTCGAGGATTCGATTCAGATTACTCGAATCTGTCAAATCGCCATGATAAAGAAACAAATTTACATTATTTACCTCAGGATCTTCGAAAAGATGATCAATACGGGAGGTGTTAAAGGAGCTGCTGCGACGAATAATTCCATGAACCTCATAGTCCTTTGCCAGCAGAAGTTCAGTTAAATAAGAGCCATCCTGGCCGGTAATTCCGGTAATAAGAGCACGTTTTTTTGACACTGAGAAACCCTAATAAAATGAATAGTGACGATTGAGCATTGACCAATAAAAATGAGTAGTGACGATCGAGCATTAACCAATAAAAATGATTAGTAACGATTGAGCATTGACCAATAAAAATGATTAGTGACGATTGAGCATTGACCAATAAAAATGATTAGTGACGATTGAGCATTGGTCATTGATGCGAATTACGGTGTGAAATCTCTATCAATATTTTTGTCCCGCCGAGCGGAGTCGAGGCGCTTAGACAAACAATTTATCAGCTTATTTTAACGAAAAAGTGCACTTCGACTCCGCTCAGCATGACATTTTCGTCTCTAACGTATAACCAAAGCTTCATTTAGTAATTGATTCACTGCTCAATTTTCAATGTCCAATGGTCATTTACTTCACTACTTCCAGAAGCGCATTGATAATAAAATCCTGTTCATCTGCCTGTAAATAAGGATGCATTGGAACGCTAAAAATCTGCCTTGCTGCTTCCATCGTTTTCGGGAACTGTTCTTCCTTGTAGTTCAAATAGCTGAAGGCGTCCTGAATATGCAGTGGCTTGGGATAGTATATAGCCGTCGGTACACCGTATTCCTTCAGGCGAGCCATAACACCATCCCGATCATTGGTTAGCAGTGAATACTGCGCCCAAACACTGGTATAACCATCCGGAACGGTTGGCGTAACGTAGTGATCTTTTAAAGCAGCGGTATAGCGCGCAGCAACCTGGTTACGAAGTTTAATTTCGTTATCGAACAGCTTCATTTTTTCAAGAACAACGCCGGCCTGCATACTGTCTAAACGACCATTGAGACCGATGCGAACATTGTCGTATTTATGGTCTCCTTTACCGTGAACACGAATAGACTTTAGCTTTTCAGCCAGTTCATCATCGTCACAAAAGATAGCACCACCATCACCGTAACACCCCAACGGCTTAGCCGGAAAAAAAGATGTGGTTGCCACATCACCAAAACTTCCGGCGCGTCGACCATCATATACAGCACCAAATCCCTGAGCAGCATCTTCCAGCACAAACATACCGTGCTTTTTGGCAATCGCCTCAATTGGATTGTAATCGGCGGCCAGTCCAAACAGGTCTACCGGAATAACACCGCGCGGCTTTAGCGGACTGTCAGATCCGGAGTAACACTCCAATGCTGCCTCAAATGCAGTCGGATCGATATTGTATGTGGACTTGTCGATGTCTACAAACACTGGCGTAGCACCGAGAAGCGTTATCACTTCTGCTGTCGAGATAAATGTAAAGGGCGTCGTAAAAACCGCATCACCCGGGCCGATATCGTAGGCCATTAATGCCATTAAGAGTGCGTCCGTTCCATTCGCACAGGAAATACAGTGTTTTACGCCACTATAATCTGCCAGCAGGGCTTCCATCTCATTGATTTCCGGCCCCATAATGTATTTACCATGATCCAAAACTGCTAAAAGTCGCTTTTCTACGCCCGCACGAATATGCTTCTGCTGCGCAGCAAGATCGATAAACTGAATATTTCTTTTTTCAATGACGCTCATAGGTTCCTCGTCTATTGGCTACGGTTTAATTTAGTTTGCTTCTACCACTTCCGGCAAACGCCGGGCCTCTTCCTGTGTTGCAACTCGTTTTCCATCGCGAGTCATCCAACCGATAACACGACCGGGATTACCAACAACCAGCGCATGATCGGGCACGTCTTTAGTCACTACGGCACCTGCTCCGATAAAGGCCGCTTCACCGATGGTTATTCCGCAAACGATTGTCGCATTGGCACCAATCGAGGCACCGCGTTTAACAAGTGTTTTTGTGTAGTGTGCCGCTCCACGCTGTGGGAATTCACAGCGCGGATTCAATACATTTGTAAAAACCATCGACGGTCCGCAAAACACATAATCTTCCAGCTCAACGCCTTCATAAATTGAGACATTGTTTTGCACCTTTACATTATCGCCGATACGCACATTATTTGCGACATTTACGTTCTGACCAAATGAGCAGTTCTTACCAATCTGCACATTGTTTTGAACATGGCTGAAGTGCCAAATTTTTGTGCCTTCACCTATTGTGCAGTTGTTATCCACCAAAGCGGTTTCGTGCACAAAGAATTGTGGTTTCTCGACCGGCTTGCTTTCAGCATCTTCTTCCTTTTCCGTGCTGTCTTCCATCCCTCGCTGTGCCAACTCCAGTATTTCCAGAACCTTAACAGCATGATTGCCGTCAGTTTCGCAAACTTGTTTACCGAGCACGCAATCGCGGAAGGCTTCCTGCTCCAACTGTAGCGGCATACTGGCACCATAATCAATGGGCATAAATTCTTCATCGCGCTTAATCGGCTCGCCATTCACCCAATCAATTCCTTTTGGATAGAGAATCAGCTTGTTCTCGGTACGAGAATCTTCAAAAACCACCATATTCTTATCACCGATAACAACCAAGCGATGCTCCTTAAACGGGTGCAGCCAGCTCACGTGAATATGTGCCTGAATATTGTTGGGGTAAGTCATTGCTGTAAGTGTTACATCATGAATTCCCGGCTGTAGAAACATTCCGCCACGAGCGTCAACACGAATCGGATCATCGCCAATTAAATATTGCAGAACAGACACATCATGCGGGGCAAATGACCATAGAATGTTTTCTTCTTTACGTACCGTTCCAAGGTTTAATCGATTGCTGTAGATATACTGTAGCTTGCCCAACATACCGGTATCAATCATATTCTTAATTTTGCGAATTGCTGCATGATAAATTAACAGGTGGCCTACCATAAGCACTAGATTTCGGTCTTCAGCAATGCGAGTTAAATCAGCAGCTTCTTTCGAGAACAGCGCCATCGGTTTTTCCACCAGCACGTGTTTGCCGCTTTCAAGTGCACGTTTGGCCAACGGATAATGCGTTTCAGCAGGTGTGGCAATAATGATGGCATTAATCGACTCATCTGCTAAAACAGCATCCAAGTCTGTCGTAAAAGGAATATCAGCTGAAATATCTTCAATTACTTTTCGTCGCCCCTCATCGAGATCAACAACTGCTTTCAAGGCTTCTCCAAAACATTGGTGAGCAGTGCGCACATGATTGCGCCCCCAACGGCCGCTCCCAACAATCGCCAGGTTAAACTTTTTATCAGACATGCAAAACCTCTTAAAATTGATTCAAGTCTTAAAAATCGAATTCGAGCTCATTCACCCAAGCTCGATTTTGCTGATACCATTCTATCACGCGCTGAATTCCGGTTTCAGCATTCGTCAACGGCTCCCAATCGATAATTTCACGCGTGCGGGAAATATCAGACCAGGTAATCAGGTTATCAGCAGGATGGCGATCGAGATAGTTGCGTTTCGCCTTCTTACCTAACCCGTCTTCCAGGAGTTCAATAATTTTGTTCAGTTCTACCGGATTGTCGTCACCAACATTATAAATATTATATCCGCTCAGCGTCATTCCCTGTATGCTGGCTTCCGCGGCATCATCTACAAATGTAAAATCTCTTGCCTGTGTGCCATCGCCGTAAATATTGATCGGCACGCCGCGATCTATTGCGACCAGGAATTTAAAGTAAGCCATGTCCGGGCGACCGGCAGGACCATAAACAGAGAAATAGCGCGGGATGCTGATGTCCATTTTATAAAGGAAATGATATGAGTGACAGAGTGTTTCCGCAGCTTTCTTGGATGCAGCATAAGGAGAGATTACCCGATCGGTATTGTCTTCTACGCGAAAGGGCGTATCATTCAAACCATACACACTGGAAGTGGAAGCCTGCACCAGCTTATTTACACCGTAGCGACGACAGCATTCCAAAATATTCAGCGTACCTTGCGTATTAGTGGAATAGTAGATCCACGGGTTTTCCACACTGGCGCGAACACCGGCACGGGCAGCGATATTAAACACACCGTCCAGCTGATGATACTGAAATAATAGCTCGAGCGAATCGAAGTTGACGATATTGACCTTGCGAAAGGAGAAGTTCGCATGTTTCTGCAAATTCTCTAAACGCCAGTTTTTCAACTTTATGTCGTAGTAGTCGTTTAAATTATCGACGCCAATTACAGTGTCGCCGCGCTGAAGCAGCTTGTGGGAAATTTTCCAACCTATAAAACCGGCACAGCCAGTAACCAAATAGACCATAAATATACTCTTTGTAGTTGCATGGTGAGCCGGAATTTAGGATAAGCTTTTCGGCTTTGCCAACGCTAAATAACAATTTCAGGCTTAGAAACACTCTGCAATATGCCCTTTTTTCCATGGCTCCGCCCCGTCAATTACAGATCGTGAATTTCTTCACCTGCATATCCAGGGCGCCAGATTCGCTGAAGAAATCATTTTCTTCACAGAAAACAATCCTTGTTTCGCTTTTCAAGCATAAATTTTTGAATGTGTGTCTCATCCGGAGACGGATCGCAGGAACCGCTAGATAGCAGAAAATGCTCTGCGTGTAGTAGGCGCTGACCGTGGACCTCAACCTTGAGGAGTGTATGCAGATTGTCGACTGAATGCACAAATACTTTACCCAAAGACATGTAATGCGCAGACAAATCTACAATTTTTGCAAGCCGGTAATTTAGAAGGAGAATCCTATTCTTGCAAGACGAATAATTCAACTACCAATCTTCACCATGTAAATATGGATTCTCGTGTAATAATAGACCGGCGCGCCTAAGATAAGACACACATTTTTGAAGAATTGTGACGGGGGGCAGGATGATGGAGTGATATGTCCACTGCCTCATTCACCCACGACAAAAGTCATCGGCTTATTCCACTTCCTTTCTGTCTTTCTGCCTTTCTGCCTTTCTGCCTTTTGGCCTGCATCTGACTGTTTCTCACTTTCCTTTCTCACATCTGTTACTGCCCTATTGCCCTATTGCATCTTGCACCTCACCTCCATAAATTGAAAAAGCCCCGCACGATGAACACGAACAATGGAAAACAATTATGAACATAGAGCAGAAACGCCTCCTCGAAGAAAAGCAGAAAAAAGCAGCCTGGAAAAAATGGGGTCCCTACCTCACTGAACGTCAATGGGGAACGGTTCGCGAAGACTACAGTCCACACGGCACAGCATGGGAATACGTATCGCATGAGATGTCTCGCAGTAAAGCATATCGCTGGGGAGAAGAAGGAATTGGCGGGATCTGCGATCGCGATCAGCTGCTTTGCCTTGGTCTTGCGCTATGGAACGGTAAGGACCCTTTCCTGAAGGAGAATTTCTTCGGCCTTACCGGGAACGAGGGCAATCATGCGGAAGACCTGAAAGAGCACTACTACTTTCTGGACAGCACACCTACGCATTCTTACATGAAGATGCTCTACAAATACCCACAGGCTGAATTTCCCTATCAGCAGCTGCGCGATGAGAATCGCAAACGCACCAAGACAGATCGCGAGTTTGAGCTGCTCGACACCGGCATCTTCGACGACGATCGCTATTTCGACGTCTTTATCGAATACGCCAAGGCCGGACCGGAAGATATTCTTCTGCGCTATACCATTCATAATCGTGGACCGGAGGCAGCCGAGATGCACCTTCTTCCACAACTATGGTTTCGCAATACCTGGTCTTGGAAAGAAGACTCCCCTCGCCCGGCACTCAAACGCAATGGAAACGGTATTTCCGTTAAGCACCCGGACTTGCCCTCAATGAGTCTATACTGTGATTCTTCCAATGACATTCTTTTTTGTGAAAACGAATCAAACTATCGCAAGCTATATGGATCATCTAATTCGCGACTAACAGCGAAAGACGGCATTAATGATTATGTCGTCAACGACATCGAGAATGCCGTCAATGCAGAAGATGAAGGCACCAAAGCGGCCTTTCATGTGCAACTAGCCATTCCGGCCGGAGCATCCGAGTCCGTCTGTCTGCGCCTCACTCCCAAGAAGTCGACCAAACCATTTACAGGCTTCGAGGCAACGTTTAAAAAGCGCCTTGATGAAGCAGATTCCTTTTTTGCACAACTTCAGGATGGAATTAAAAGCGGAGATGCGCGACACGTTCAGCGTCAGGCATTAGCCGGGATGATGTGGTGTAAACAGTTTTATTACTTCAATATTACCGAGTGGCTGGATGGCGATCCGGCTCAGCCCAAGCCACCTGCCAAGCGCCTGAATGGTCGCAACTCAGACTGGCGCCATCTGAACAATGCAGATATAATTTCGATGCCGGACAGTTGGGAATATCCCTGGTATGCTGCCTGGGATCTGGCATTTCACTGTATTCCAATCGCACTAATAGACTCTCAGTTTGCCAAAGATCAGCTGATGCTGCTCACTCGCGAGTGGTATATGCACCCCAATGGACAGTTACCGGCTTACGAATGGGCATTTGGTGACGTGAATCCACCGGTGCATGCCTGGGCAACATGGCGGATTTACAAAATTGATCAAAAGCAAAGCGGCAAAGGCGATATTGAGTTTCTGGAGCGCGTTTTCCATAAGTTATTACTGAACTTCACCTGGTGGGTCAACCGCAAGGACAAAGGCGGTAACAACATTTTTCAAGGCGGTTTTTTAGGGCTCGACAATATCGGTGTGTTCGACAGAAGTGCCGAGCTTCCTACCGGTGGACATCTGGAACAAGCAGACGGCACCAGCTGGATGGCCATGTATAGCCTTAATATGATGCGCATTTCTATTGAGCTGGCGCTGAAAGATTCTATCTATGAAGACTTAGCCTGTAAGTTTTTTGAACACTTTTTAAATATCGCTCTCGCAATGACCAACTTTCGCGGTGATGGCCTTCAGCTTTGGGATGATACCGACGGGTTTTATTATGATCAACTCCATCTGCCGGATGGCAAGCTCATTCCTCTGAAGGTTCGGTCTCTGGTTGGACTCATTCCTCTCTTCGCAGTTGAAGTTATTGAGCCTTCCACACTGGAGAAGTTGCCAAATTTTAGGGAGCGCCTCGAATGGCTGTTGGAAAATCGCCCGGAGCTCGCCGAGTTGGTTAGTCGCTGGGAAGAACCTGGTGTTGGCGAGCGCCGATTGCTGAGCCTGTTGCGTGGCCACCGAATGAAGCTGCTGCTAAGACGAATGCTGGACGAGAGTGAGTTCCTGTCTGACTATGGAATTCGCGGACTTTCCAAAGTTCATAAAGACGTACCGTATAAACTTGACATTCAGGGCAAAACGTTTTCAGTTGCCTATACACCTGCAGAATCTGATACACGTTTATTTGGAGGGAACTCTAACTGGCGCGGGCCTATCTGGTTTCCTGTAAATTACCTCCTCATTGAATCTCTTCAACGTTTTCATCATTATTATGGTGATGACTTTCTGGTAGAGTATCCCAGTTACTCTGGAAAATATCATACCATAAAAGAGATTGCCGACAAACTTTCCGAACGCTTAACACGTATATTTCTATGTGACGAAGATGGAAAAAGAGCGGTCTATACCAATAGTAGAAAAGAGCAGGAGGATCCGCATTTTCGGGACTATCTGTTGTTCTACGAGTATTTTCACGGAGACAATGGTCGCGGTGTTGGGGCAGCGCATCAAACCGGTTGGACTGGCTTGATTGCTAAGTTGCTGCAGCCGCGTCGATAAAACAACATCAACCGGAGGCAAACAGAATGGCAAACCTAATAGGCACAACCGCAGGCGAACTTTGGCAATACCTTGAAGAGAATGGCGAAACCACTTTGGCAACGCTAAAGAAAAAAGTTTCAGGTGGCAGCGACCTGGTCAATCAGGCAATTGGCTGGCTTGCTCGCGAAAACAAACTTGAAGTAATCCGCAAGGGACGTTCGGTTAAGGTCAAGCTTCGCTAGTATGCGAATAATCAGATTGGAGCAGTTTTGAAAACTGCTCCAGTTTAACCCCAATCAAGACTGCTCCATTTTTTTCTCAATAAAACTGCTTCAGTGTTATTAGCTTCTTTTCTTTTCGCTTGAACATTTCCCCCCCAATGCTATAGATTTTGTCCTTACCATCAGATAAGGACTATAATGAAACGCACGTGCCCGCTTAGCGGAGTAGAGGTTGATGATGTCGTAACAAACCTCACCCCATCAGAAGACCAGGATCTTATTAGTGAGATTAACAACGATCATCCCGGTTGGAAACCAGAGCAAGGTATTTCCGCTCGCCTACTGGATCATTATCGTGTACAACACCTAATGAAGCTCGGGGAAATACCAACTGCAACACGCTCATTTCCAATCCGTTCGCTCGATAACCACCTTATACCACCAACTCCGTATCGTATGCGCGCAAATCCTGAGTTCACCGGTAAAGACGTAACCATTTGCTTTATCGACAGCGGGTTTTACCCACATCCCGACTTGCTACAACCACGCAACCGCATTCTTCACATCGAAGATATTACCCAACCGAATCGCCCCAGAAAATACTACAATCGCGTCTATGCGAATAGCTGGCATGGAACAATGACCAGCGTTTCCAGCGTTGGAAGCGGCCACCTGTCTAATGGGCTTTATCGCGGAATTGCCAGCGATGCCAATGTTGTGTTACTAAAAACCATGGAAAATGGAAGAATTACCGGCGAGCATATTCGTGCGGCTGTTCAGTGGGCAATTGACAATCGGGAAACCTACAATATTCGCATTATTAATATGTCTATAACCGATGATTACGAAATTCCCTGGCGGGAGAGTCCGGTGAGCCGGGCTGTTGAGGCGGCATTTGAAGCGGGCATCTGCGTCGTCGCCGCGGTCGGCAACAATCCGAACGCACCTGTTCGTCCTCCCGCAAACTCCCCAGGTGTTATTGCTGTTGGTGGAACAAACGATCAGAAAACGCGCAATGCGCAAGATGATACGCTCTATCACTCAACCTACGGCAAAACCATTGACGGATTATTAAAACCGGACCTGATTGCTCCGGCGATCTGGCTGGCTGCGCCCATTCTTCCAAAGACACAGGATGCGAAGGAAGCAGATATCCTGTTTGAACTTCTGGAAGCTGGCGACAACAAAATTCGTAAGCTGTTGCAGAGTAATATTGGTGCAACCGGACTAGATGAAAGTCTATTAAATGAAGTTGATGTTGAAACAATCCGCAATAAAGTCCGTGATCGCGTTGAACGGCTACAATTGATTTCAGCAAATTACAAGCATGTTGATGGAACTTCTTTTGCTGCACCGATCGTTTGCAGTATAATCGCACAAATGCTGGAAGCTAATCCAAATCTCACACCACCGCTCGTTAGGGAAATTTTGCTGCAAACCGCCAGGCGCCTACCGGGAAGAGATGTGCGTCGGCAGGGTTATGGCGTCGTAAACCCAAAGGCCGCGGTAGCAATGGCTATTGAAGAAGCTCACGATCACAACCCTGGTGTACTCAACTCCCCGCAGCTTGGACCAAATGGCGACAGTATTGTTTTCTTCTATCACGACCATAATGCCCGGCGCATTAATGTTGGAGGCAGCTTTAACGGTTGGACATGGCAAACGGAACCCATGATCCCGCAAGGTGACGGCAACTGGCGGCTGGAAATCCCGATTCTTCCGAGCGGTAAATATGTTTATAAATTCGTAATCGATGGTGAAGTGTGGCGCCCGGATCCCCGTAACGGCTATCGCGAAGCAGACGGCTATAACGGCCTGAATAGCGTTTTTTGGTTACCGTAATAATTGAACAGTGACAATTGAACAGTGACAATTGAACAATGACAATTGAACAGTGACAATTGAACAGTAAATAGTGAACAATAGTCAATGGAAAATGGTCATTTAAAATACGTTAACCACAGCAATACTAACGACATGACGGCAACGATGGCCTGTAGCGGTAGTCCGATTCGCACGAAATCCATAAATTTATAACCTCCGGGACCATAAACCATCAAATTGGTTTGGTAGCTTATTGGCGTAGCAAAGCTGGCCGCAGCGCCCAAAACAACTGTCATCGCAAATGCTCGCGGATCGGCTTCCATCATTCCGGCAGTTGAGATGGCGATAGGAAAGATTAATGCCGCAGTCGCATTATTCGTCATAATCAGCGTATAGAAACTGGTAAGAAAATAGATTGCCGTTACTACGCCCATCACTCCAAATGAACTGCTGATCTGCACAATCCCCTCTGCCAATACCTGAGCGACACCGGCCTTTTGAACAGCTGCCGCAACCCCAAGTGATAATGCAATAATAACCAACACCCGCCAATCGACCATTCGTCTGGCCTCATTTGATGTGACAGTTCTGGTGAGAATCAACAACAGTACTGCACATGCGGCAGACGCCAATAGCGGCAGTCCAACCGCGACGGTTAGCAGTAGCATTCCCAGAAAAGCGACAATAGAGACGTAGCCCTGCCACAACGGACGCGAGGGTGGGCTATCCGATCCGGCAATCAGGTAAAAGTCATTCTTATGGTAGTAACGCTTACGAAAATCACGATTGGCCAACACCAAGAGCGTATCACCCGGATGCAGGCGAATATCACCAATTTTGTTTTGCATTCGTTCGCCATGACGATGAATAGCTATAATAACTGCGCCATAGTTGGTACGGAAATTACTATCGCGTACCGTTTTTCCAACCAGCGGAGACACGGAAGAGATCACGCATTCAAAGGTGCGAATCTGGTTTGAATCGTATTGCTTCAAGTCGAAGTGTGAATCGCGGGTAAGCTGCAGACCAGGGGTCTTTTGCAGATCGAGAATCGTTTTCGGAACGCCGGTAAAAAAGAGTCGATCTCCCAAACGAATCCGTTCGTCAGGTTTTGCCGGAGCAATCATTTCTTCTTCTCGTTCAATCTGAAACAAGAACAAACCTTTTAAGTGACGCAACCCGGCAGCTTCTACCGTTTTACCAATACTGGTGTATTCCGGAGTCACCTTTAACTCAATAACGAATTCGCGGGTATGCTCACCTAGTTCAACAATCGGCTCTTTGCGATCTGGCAATGTGCGATGCCCGATCAAGGCAACATAGAGCATTCCAACAATAGCTACCGGAACACCAATTTGCGAAATTTCAAACATGCCCATGCCTTCCATTCCCGCTTCAAGCATCAAACCGTGAACAATCAGGTTGGTGCTGGTGCCAATCAGCGTGCACATTCCACCGAAGATAGCAGCATATGAAATGGGAATGAGAAACTTGGAAGATGCTTTGCCGTATTTATCCGCCCAGTTTCGCACGGCGGGAATCATCATCGCTACCACAGGCGTATTGTTCATGAACGCGGAAATCGTTGAGATCGGGAGCATAATGCGTAACAGCTTACTCCACATTGGACTGTTGCCCTGCCCAAACACATGTTTATTTAAATGCCTGAGCATGCCGGTATTGTTTAGCGCACCAGCGACAACAAATAACAGAGCAATAGTCAACATACCTTCATTCGAAAAGCCGGCGAATGCTTCTTTTAATGTGATGACGTCCCCAATAATAAGCAGCATCAACACGCCAAAGACGGTGAGTTCAACCTCCAGGATTTCCCAAAAAAGGAAAATAGACATCATCACTACCAGTCCGGCAGTATACCAAAATTCGAATCCCATACCAGGTATTATCCGTGTCAGAAGTACGTAAAATGACAAAGAGATGCTGAACTGGCATCTCTTTATCAAACGAATGTATATGCATTACAGAAGCAACATCATTAGCTAGCCGCTTACAGCGGCATATTTGCGTTGATGAAATGCTTCAAGGCCTTCGAGAATACTCTCCGGAACGGCAAGATCATTGTTGTTACCGGTTCCCATCTTTATCGTGTCTTTATTGGTGCCATGATAGTCACTGCCACCGGAGATGATAAAGTCATGCTCCTCAGCCAGTGCGACAAGACGGTCTGTATAAGCCTGAGGCATTGCAGAATAATGCACCTCAAAGCCATCCAGTCCCAATTCTTTCAGAGCCATAATGCGTTCAACTGCCTCATCAATGCTGTCGTAATGCATGAAGTGTGGATGAGCAAGGATCGCTAAACCACCAGCATCGTGAATCATCTTGAACGCATCGTTTTCGTCGAGTTTCATCTTATCCATATATGCAGGCTTTCCCTTCGCCAGATAGATGTCGAAGGCCTCCTGAATTGATGAAACGATACCTTTGCGCAGCATAATCTTTGCTACGTGCGGGCGCCCAATGGCACCCTCACCGGCTTCGTCCAGCAATTCCTGCATGGTAACGTCCACATTTAAATCATTCAGCTTAGTGATGATTTTTTGTGCACGCAGATTGCGCTGCTCCATTAAGTAGTTCAGCGTCGTTTTCAACTCTTCAGAGTCCGGATCTAACAACAGACCCAGAATATGCATATGGCCATTATTCGGCAACTTTGTATCCACGCTTATTTCCACTCCGGGAATCGCGCGAATACCATATTTTTTACCAAGTTCCATAAATTCAGGAATACCATCTATGGTGTCGTGATCGGTGAGGGCGATAGCCGTAAGTCCCAGCTCTTTTGCCTCCTGCATGAGCTGTTCCGGCGTCTGACTTCCGTCAGAGTAGGTGCTGTGCATGTGTAGATCAATCATGATCGTTCCTTTAATCGTTTTGTGCTTCCATTGCGGTTCTGTACAGTTTCTGGAATCTCACCCTCATGAGTTCCGAGCAGTTCTATAGCGACAAATAGCCGTTGGCTTTAAGGTAGTCAACAACTTTTGCAGCTGCGTCAGCCGGTGTTCCTTCTCCGGTGTCGAGAACCATTTCCGGCTTTTCAGGTGCCTCATAAGGCGCGCTAATTCCGGTAAAGTTAGGAATCTCACCACTTCTGGCTTTTTTGTAAAGACCTTTAGGATCGCGGTCTTCGCATACAGAAAGATCGGTGCTAACATGAATTTCTACAAAATCTCCGTCGCCCATTAGTTCGCGAACCTTGTCACGATCGGCACGATAAGGTGAGATAAAAGACGCGGTAACCAATGTTCCGGCATCTGTGAACAACTTTGCTACTTCACCAATACGCCGAATGTTTTCCTGGCGGTCTTCGGGGGAAAAACCCAGATCTTTATTCAAACCAAAGCGCATATTGTCGCCATCAAGCGGATAGCAGCGAGCACCCATGCTGAAAAGCTGATTCTGCAGTTCAACAGCTACAGTAGATTTTCCACTGCCAGAGAGACCGGTGAACCAGAGGCATGCGCCTTTGTGCTTATTAAGTTCTTCACGATGTTCCTTTTTTACGTCACCATCATGACGTGTAATATTCTTTGACTTGTGATCCATTAGAATACTTTCCTTCCAGAGTTAGCAATTTATATTGTGTTCAGATCGTTGCAAAATTAGGGTGAAGACAGTGGGATGTAAACCGGAAATTGAAAAAGAGTCGGAACAACCCTCGCGAGTTGAAGCATACCGCAGTCTTGGAACCTATTCCGGAGCATTGCTCCGGAATAGCAAACCTGATGCTGCGTGGTTTAGGCTTCAGCAGAGAGCCATTCAGCCTCATACTTCTTAGTATACCAAGCGACGGTGCGACGCAGGCCTTCTTCCAACAATACCGGTGGTTTGAAGTCCAGCGTATTTTCCAGACGAGTAATATCAGCAAACGAGTGCTTGATATCGCCTGCGCGCGGCTCGGTATGAACAGCCTTGATATCCTTATCGAGAATTTTGTTGATCATCGCGACCAGATCGTTTAGCGTGGTGCGCTCATGCACCGCACAGTTCATAACCACGCCAGGAGGACAATCTACCTCGGTAGCCCGAATATTCGCTTCAATAGTATTCTGGATATAGGTAAAGTCTCGGCTTTGCTCGCCATCACCGTAAATAACCGGAGATTCATCTCGCAGGATAGCCTTAATAAACTTCGGAATAACTGCTGAATACTGTGAGTCCGGATTCTGACGCGGGCCAAAAACGTTAAAATAACGCAGAGCCACGGTGTGCAGACCGTATATACCGGCAAAGACCTGGAAGTATTTTTCCCCGGCCAGCTTGGATACTGCATAAGGAGAAAGCGGGTTGGGAATCATGTCTTCTTGTTTGGGCAGTTTTTCGCTATCTCCATAAACAGATGAAGAAGAAGCCATAACCAGACGCTTTACTTTGGCATCCTTGGCGGCATTCAGAATGTTCAATGTGCCATTTACATTTACATCGTTCGAAGAAATCGGATCGCTTACAGAGCGCGGAACGGAAGGCAATGCCCCCTGGTGCAGAACAAAATCTACGCCGTCTACGGCATCGCGCACATTATGATAGTTGCGAAGATCGCCTTCGATAATTTCAATTTTGTCAGCAAATTCTGTCAGATTCTCTCTGAATCCTGTAGAAAAGTTATCGAGAATGCGCACATCATGTCCACGATTCAACAACTCTTCTGTCAGGTTAGAACCAATAAAGCCTCCACCACCGGTAATCAAATACTTCATTGCCATATTCCTTTTTGTTTTGTCTTCACAACTATAATTATCGTATTTTCCTAGTCCCTTTTGATGCACAAAATGGCAAATATTTTATCAAAATGATGTGACCGTGCTAAAGTCTGATCTTTTTTATGCACGAGTTGCCACATCTTCATCTTCTAATTTCTCCAGCTGATCGCTATTTACGACAAAACTGGCGGCCTGCCGAATTCCTTCCAACAGGACAACAACGATGTTGCCACTACGTCTTTCCTGTAAATATCCGCGAATCCCCTCCAGCGGCCCCGAAGTAATTATCACCGAATCGCCTTGCCGTAGCCAGTCTTCCGGAGTAAGCTCGGTCTTATTCTCGACAAGACGACGCAGCTGCTCAATCTGCCAATGCGGAATTTCTGCCGGCTTGCCGCCGAACCCGATTAGCCGCACAACACCGTCTGTTTCAAGCGCATAAATGCGGTTTTTCAACTCGATATTGACCAGAACGTAACCTGAGAAAAGGGGTATCTCTACTTGCTTTTTGCGATCTTTCCACTGTCGCATCTCTGTTGTCATTGGAAGAAAAGCGTCAATCCCTTTTTCTAACAATGCAGAGTGCACGCTCTTTTCATGTCGGGGGCGAGTATATAATGCATACCATGCCATCAATTGTTTCCTCTGAAGATTCCGGCGGTTTGTGTACCAGCTTGGCACATTACGCTCATTATCGGCAACGAAGCGCAATAATCAACGTATTTTCTTCGATTTCGTGTCAGCAATATCGCTGCCGGGAAAACTATAGAGGGAAAGGAGCGGATGCAAATAAAACCTGAATAGAAATGTCTGATAAATCTTACAATGTTTTCTGCTCAACTTGTATATATCTGCAACTGCCGCCAATATGGCACCATATCACAAACGTCCCGTGATATGTCCCAAGAAATGATTGAGGGGAAATTTGAAATGGGTGGGTGCGGTTAAAGAAGCATTTCGATGCGAAGAAAAATCAGTGTTGTAGAAAAACAGCCCACCACGATTATCATCGGCTGTTGTAGTTAACTCAAATGATCGAAATATCGATTACCACATCATCTTCCGCATTAAACTGTTTTTCGACCTGATTATCGAGTTCAACTCCGTTAATCTTCTCGACCTTTATTCTGAAGCTCTTGTGATCGGGAGACTTGGAAACCATTACGCCCTCGACGTTAACCGTTCCACGATGCTTTTTATCGTAGTAAGCGGTTAAAACACGGTCGCCACTTTCAAGCGCAGATACAACTTCAACAATTGCAGAGATATCGCGTTCCTGAGCAAGTTCTTCAAGGTCGTGATTTTCAAGAACCTCTTTGATATCACCATCATTGTATTGGAAATGAATCAGTCCCCCACCTCGCTTGGCATAAACTGTTTTCTCGGAGTTTTCTTCAATCAGGTCGCGCTCGACATTCACAATTTTTCCGGAAAAGCCTTCACGTCGGGTTTCGGTAATCTCAATGATGATCGGCATATCATCCAACTCACCATCATAGCCAATACGAATAAGCTCTACAATCTTCCCGGTTCCAATGCGCTCAATTTCATCGCGCAACTCGTTTGGATACATTGCACCGGGACGCGGTGGATCTATGGTTGGTGTTTGCTTGCGGAAAAGGTTGAAAAATCCACGAGTTCTATAAGGTGCAATAATGTTCGTTTTTCCAAAGGGCGTAGGCAGCTTCTGTTTCATAGACATTCACCTTCCAACGTGATTACCGTTTTGATTAACGGGTGTCAACGATTATCTTTCGACCCGCTCAGCAACATAAAAATCTTTTGTTTTAGAGGAATCGGGTATTTCATTCAAGGATTTTAAGAATGAGACAATATAATTAGCAAAATGTTCGACAAACAACAGTAAATCTTTAATTTTCAGCTTTCTATGACCTTTATATTAGAACACACAGATTCGCAAACCAAAGCGCGGGCCGGAAGTTTTTCCACGGATCATGGAAGCTTTCAAACCCCCATGTTTATGCCGGTTGGCACCATCGGAACCGTTAAATCTCTTTCCCCCGACGATCTGCTTGGCTGTGGTGCGCAAATTATGTTGTCTAATACCTATCATCTTTATTTGCGTCCCGGAACCCAAATTTTGGAACAGTTTGGCGGACTGCATCGCTTTAATCGTTGGAACGGTCCGATTCTTACCGACAGTGGCGGCTTTCAAATCTACAGTTTAAACGATCTGATTACCGGCAGCGAAGAAGGCGTTGAGTTTAAGTCGCATTACGATGGCTCCAGACATTTGTTTACACCCGAACGCGTGGTGGATATCCAGCGCTCTATCGGTTCAGACATTATGATGGTGCTTGACTATTTAACCGGAAATCCAGCCGACTACGACACAGCAAATGAAGCTCACCTGCAAACCTTACGCTGGGCAGAACGCTCACGCAAGTATTTCAACTCTACCAAACCGCTGTATGAACACCGCCAATTTCAGTTTGGCATTGTGCAGGGCGGCACCTATTCCGACCTTCGTAAAGCAAGCGCATCGGGCCTGATGTCAATTGGCTTTGATGGTTATGCGATTGGTGGCCTGGCTGTTGGTGAAGATCAACTAACCCGACGTAAGGTGACAGACGAATGCACCGATTTTCTGCCGCAGAATCAACCGCGCTATCTAATGGGCGTCGGTAAACCGGAAGACATTCTGGACGGTATCGAACTTGGTGTAGACATGTTCGATTGCGTAATACCCAGCCGAAACGCTCGCAATGGATCGGTGTTTACCCAGGCCGGAAAGCTAAACCTGCGTAATGCAAAACATAGAACAGCTGAAGCCGCTATCGAGCCGGGCTGTCAATGTTATGCCTGTAAGCATTTCAGCATTGGCTATATCCATCACATGCTGAAGATAAACGAGATGCTCGGGCTACGACTTGCAACAACTCACAATATTCATTTTTATTTACAGCTCGTCACGAATTCACGTCAGGCCATTTTGGAGAATCGTTTCGCTGAGTTTAAGCAAGACTTTCTTAGTGCGGTGAACGGGCAGTAAGGCAGTAAGGCAG
>JBOEGD010000028.1:0-36934 GCA_050633245.1 Calditrichia bacterium
GGGTTCTGGGTTCTGGGTTCTTCAGCTAAATCATCATTCATAATTCATCACTCATCAATTGATAAGTCATTCATCAATCACTTCTCCGCCGCAGACGCTTTGAACGCGCTCAATAAATGTCATTCGATGTTGATCCAAAAGACTGACATCATAGCCCTCCGGTGCATACAGAATTAGCAGCGCTTTAGAAGTAGAGGTGCTTATGCAAGTACGTAGTGAGTCAGTGAGTGGCGAACCAAAAGCACCGATGTCATCTTTCAAAACATAGCGGCCATCAAAAGACATTTCACGCTTGTTCAGCGCCAGATAACTATCTTCTGTGCTTCCCTTAACGAGGTGAACAGTACCATGTAGCTTGTCTGCATCATAGATCCCAATCGGCAATAAAAAGTCAAGAGAACACCAGTTTCCGGCATCAACCAGTTCATTTACCGAGAAAAATCCTTTGTCTTTCATGGCGCGATTTAGAAGGGCTTCCGAGGAAGGTCGACGACGAGTAGGTTCAATTCCAATAGCACGAAAAAAACTGCGGGCGTGAGCAACATCGGGAATTTCCGAGAGCGTTTTTCCCGCGTGCTCATTTGCAAGCTGTTGCCCCAAGCGAAGAAGCTGCTCGTATGCCTGCTTCGACTCTCGAACCTGAAGTTGGTTGATTAAAACAGAAACAAGCTGAACCTTCAATCCGGATTCTACATGCACATTCATAAACAAACTTCTCCGAAAAACTTCTGTTGAACCAAATAGCTACAATGGCTTCAATGTCGACAAACCGCCATCAACACGCATAACTTGTCCGGTTATCCAACCGTTGGTTTGCAGAAGGTGAGACGCCAATCCGGCAATATCTGCCGGCTCACCCACGCGCTTCAGTGGATGCCTGTTGGCAGAAGCCTGCTCTCTGTCTGCAGTCGACAATAAGTTACCGGCAAGTGCTGTTCGGGTTATCGAAGGCGCAATTGCATTAACTCGAATGCCACTCGATGCTAACTCCGCAGCCAAAGACAATGTCAGTCCTTCAACCGCAGCTTTTGCAGCAGCAATTGAGGCATGAAAATTAAGCCCAACTTGCGAGGCAACTGTACTAAATAATAAAATGGCACCTTTCCCGGTCTTTAAGGCAGGCAACGCTGTCTGTATCGCTTGAACAGCACCAAATACGTTTACATCCATATCTTTCAGGAAATCTGCCTTTCGCAGACGAGCAAACGGCTTCAGCGTAATGCTTCCGGGACAATAGGCAAGACCATGAAGCTCAGAAGGAATAAATTCTGCAAGCGAGGAAATATCTTCAGAGGTAATATCAAGACTCAGATGCGGGTATGATGCAGGCGACTCTCCACGTGAAACCGTGTATACATTATTTTCCTGAGAAGAAAGATGATCGGCCAATGCCAAACCAATTCCCTTTGTCCCACCGACCACTAAAAAATTATATGACATGCCAATCCCTATAAATGCGCAGCTTTAGCTATATTCAATGTCTTCAAACGTATATAATCGTTTTTCAATAACAGGACTTGCCGTATTCAACATATCAAATCCACTACCACCAATAAAGACCTTTACGCCGAACTCCTTACTAACTTCACAAATTCGATCTAACTCTTCCTGCACAATTTCGGGATCAGAAATAACAGTGCTGGCGACATATACCCGATCAGGGCGGAAGGAACGGAATACGCTCTCAAATTCGAGAGAAGGCGTCATCTGACCACTAAACATTACCTTAAACCCGCGAGCCTCAAGCACATGGTCCACCATTTTCAGAGCAATATCGTGAAGCTCTGTTGCAAAGTTTAAGCACAAAACATTGCCGATTTGCTTCGGTGGAACGCGGATAATGCCCTGAAGCCTGATAATGCAATCACGCAAGGTTTGCGAGGCAAAATGCTCTTCAACAACACTTATCTTATTTTGCGTCCAAAGCTCTCCGATTTCATACAGAATTGGAGTAATTAATTTATCATATATTTGATGAAGAGGATATTGTCCCAGATAAAGCCCGCTAAAGACCTGCTGCACGCGATCGCGATTGCAGCTTAATGCCTGCTCGCGAACATATTCGGTTAGATAATCAAAATCACCCTTTACAATATAGTAGCCTATTTCCAAATCTTTTTGCCCTTCGAGAGGGAAAAGATTGGCGCGTGACACCTTTTTTTTGTTCTTCTCAAGAAACTCTGACAGATGCTCCATCAGAAACTTACGATGTCCACCGGCAGTCTTTATGCACTGCAACTTCCGCTCTTCTGTCCACCGCTTTATGGTTGAGACATTAACACCGAGTATTTTAGCCGCTTCGCGACTATTAAAATGTTGAATCTCTGCTTTCATAGAGTGCTCCGCTAATTTTGACAAATATAAAGTATTATCGGACAAATGTCAACAAAAATGAGCGTTTTGAGCTTTTCAAAAACCCAAAATGAGCGTTTTGAGCTTTTTTAATTGTTGACAAAAATTAGCATTAGGTCTATATTGTGATCGAAAAGCTCAATAAATGGCTTTGAAGCAAACTAAATTTTGGCACGGTTTGCAAGACTTAATTATGCATTAACTTTGGATTTTTGAAAAATGAAATACGAATATCTCGTATTCAACCTCATCGTAATAAGCGGCCCTCTCGCTCTCAGTTTTGACAGAAGAGTCTACTTCTATAGCAAGTGGAAACAAGCTATTAGCGCCATTTTAATTACTCTGGTTCCCTTTGTTATATGGGATGCACTTGTTACACATAGCCACTGGTGGTTTAATGAAAACTACACGCTCGACTTCCGTCTTGCTCAACTGCCACTTGGCGAGTGGTTATTTTTTATTACCGTTCCTTATGCCTGTCTTTTTACCTGGGAGGTGCTTCGCTGCTATGAACTTGGTGCGCGACCTTTTTACGAATCGCTCAGTAAACCAATGATAGCTCTTCTTCTTCCAGGTCTCTGGCTCCTTTCTATTGGAAAAGAATACACAGGGCTGGTATTAATTGCTCTTGCTGCCGCAGCCTTACTCGATATCATGCTGAAAACGAACATCTGGCGCACACAGCAAACTCCGCTATTTCTTGCTATCTGCACTGTATTCATGCTGATATTCAACGGTTATTTAACCGCCAGACCGGTAGTTTTATATGGTACAGAATACCAGTTAGACTTTCGCATAATCACAATTCCAATTGAAGATTTTGGCTACGGCTTTGCCCTGCTGCTTACAAATATCATTCTCTTCGAGAAATTTAGGAGGGTGAAGCATGTCTAGGAAAATTGCCATTGTCGGTGGCGGTCTCGGCGGCTTAAGCGCAGCCATTCATTTGGCAGCAGGTGGCTATATAGTTTCTCTCTTCGAGAAGAACGAACGCTATGGTGGAAAAATGAATTTGCATGAAGAAGCTGGATATCGCTTCGATACAGGTCCATCGCTGCTCACTCTGCCACACGTTATAGATGATCTGTTTACCACAGCCGGCATCGATAGACAAGCTATTATGCAAATTGATGCAGTTGACCCTATCTGCCGCTATTTCTGGTCTGATGGCAGCCGAATGGACGCTAAGAGCGAGAGCCGCGCCATGGAAGCAGAAATGGCACAAATTTCTCCGGCAGATGCCAAGCGTTATAACAGCTACCTTTCCTATTGTGAGACGATCTACAACATTACGGCAAACATTTTCTTGTACAATCCGGTCCACGAGTTTCACACTCTACTCAATAAAGAGACACTTCACTCGCTGATGCGAATTGCAAAAATCGACCCATTCCGCAACGTCAACAGCTCCGTGTCACGTTTTTTTGAAGATGAACGACTGCAGCAGCTATTTAATCGTTATGCGACCTACAATGGCTCCGATCCATTTCAGGCACCAGCAACATTGAACATTATTCCGTACGTGGAGTTTGGACTGGGTGGATACTATATTCGCGGTGGCATGTATCAGCTGGTAGAGTGTATGGTAGCTGCGGCAAAAAAGCTCAATGTAACGCTGCACAACAACACATCTGTTGAGAAGATAGTACACAAAGACGGTCGGGTAAGGGCTATAAAAGTAGACGGCGAAACAATTGCGGCAGATGCAGTTGTATGCAATGCAGACGTGGTAGAAGCTCACAACATGTTGATTGATGGTTTTCCCTCCCAAAGAAAGAAGCTGAATAAGCTGGAGGCATCAATATCAGGAATGGTTTTTATGTGGGGAGTAAAAAAACAAAACGCGCAGCTATGCCATCACAATATTTTGTTTTCCGAAGACTATAGGAATGAGTTCAGGCAAATCTTTAGCAAACGCATTGTTCCTGATGACCCAACTGTTTATGTCGCCATTACCTCGCGTAGTGATGCCTCGCATGCACCGGCGGATTGCGAGAACTGGTTTGTCTTACTGAATATGCCTTACTTAAATGGTCAGGATTGGCAAGCAGCTGTTCCAAGGATGAAGCAGGCGGTTCTAAGACGCCTGAAACAAAGCGGAATAGATATATCCACGGCAATAGAAATGGAAAAAGTGCTAACTCCGGAAGACTTTTATCGTAACTATGGCAGTAATCGCGGTAGCATTTACGGCATTTCTTCTAATAGTCGCATAACTGCTTTTAAGCGGCCGGCCAATAGAAGTCGGGCTATCGATGGGCTATTTTTTGCTGGCGGCTCATCTCATCCTGGTGGTGGAATTCCGCTGGTGATTTTATCCGGCAAAATGTGTGCAGATTTAATCAAAGAACGCGTCCCATTAAGCAAGGCAGTCTACCTGACATCATAAAAGGCCTATGGGACAATGAAAAACAAAAAGGAAAAAACCAGAACTGACAACCTGAGTAACCAAAGCATTCTGATACCCAATCGGAATAAGGAGAGAAAAGAAATGAAAAAAATTGCAGTGGTCGGCAGTGGATTTGGCGGTCTTTCAGCCGCAATTCGCCTGCAGGCCCGTGGATTTCAGGTAACTATTTATGAGAAGAATGAAAAGATTGGCGGTCATGCCTATCAACTTAAGAAAGACGGCTACACCTTTGATATGGGTCCATCGCTCATTACAGCGCCAGATATTATCGACCGTATTTTTCAATCAGCCGGAAAGCGCCTGAGTGATTATCTGGATCTTATTTTTCTCGACCCCTTTTATCGCATCTTTTATCATGATGGTTCGATGCTGGACTATTGCGCCGATGGCGAAAAAATGAAGCAGCAGATGGCTGAATTTAGCCAGGCCGATGCGGATAACTATGATGATTTTATCGCCTATGTAGAAAAACTCTACAAAGCGGTTATTACAGACGGACTTGGCTCTCAAGCCTTCGATTACCCCACGATGCTCAGCTTTCTTCCAAAAGCAGTCAAGCTAAACGCCCTTTTCCCGGCATTTCACAATGTGAAACGCTTCTTTAAAGATCCGCGTAATCAATTTGCGTTCTCCTTTCATCCACTTTTTATAGGCGGTAGCCCATTCCGTTCGCCGTCTGTTTACTTAATGATTCCGTTTCTGGAGAAACAGGGAGGCGTGTGGTTCACAAAAGGCGGTATGTACAGCCTGGTTGAAGCGCTTGAAAAGGTATTTCTGGAGTTGGGTGGCAAAATTAGAACGAATTGCGAAGTCCAACAGATTTCCGTAACGAACGGCAAGGCCAATGGCGTTGTTGTGAAAGATGGGTTTGCATCGGCAGACGCCGTTATTTCCAACGCACACTTTGCGCACACCTACAAAGATCTAATCAGTCCCGATGCGCGGCGAAAGTGGAACAATCGTAAAGTTGAAAAGCTTGCTTACGGAATGAGCTGCTTTTTAATGTATATTGGCGTGCGTAAACAATATCCTAAACTGCTGCATCACACGCTAATCCTGTCAGAACGCTATCGCGAGTTGGTTCGCGATATTTTTGACAAGAAGGTTTTAGCGGAGGATTTTTCAATGTATTTGCATGTCCCAACACGAAGTGACGCCGAAATGGCTCCTCCGGGCTGCGAAAGCATGTATGTGCTGATTCCGGTACCAAACCTCGCTGGAGATATTGATTGGAGTTCGATGGCGCAACCGTTTGCCGATCGTGTACTTAAATTTCTTGAAGAGGAGTTTGGAATGGAAGACCTGCGCGACAATATTGACGTGCTGGAGCTCTTTACACCGAATGACTTTGCCAAGCAGCGTAATAATTATCTTGGAAGCGCCTGGGGAGTTGAGCCCAAAATGACTCAGACCGCTAGTTTTAGACCGCGTAACCGCAGCGAAGATGTAGAGAACCTATATCTTGTTGGTGCCAGTACTCACCCCGGCGCAGGAGTTCCCGGCGTTATGTTGACTGCCGAAGCTACTGAAAAGCTGGTACTGGAAGACCTCGGTCATCCCGAAACCCAAAAAACCAAACTGCAATCCGCTTGAGAGGAGCAAATCGTGAAATTCTGGTTAAATTCGCCTGATGTTGCTGCATTTCAACACGCGAAGAAACTGACGTCACATTACGCTAAAAGCTTTTACTTCTCTGCCCGTATTCTACCAGACGAGAAGCGTTGGGCAACCTATGCCCTATACGGCTTTTGTCGTTATGCTGACAACCTGATCGACAATCCGCGTTCACGAACGCTAAATGAATTGCTCATGGAAGTAGACTTTCTGGAGAAGGAACTCCAAATAGCTTATCGTACCGGTGAGTCGGAACACCCGGTTGTAAAACCATTTATTATCGTTGCACGTAAGTATGGGATTCCAATCGAATATCCGCTCGATTTATTAAAGGGCGTAACAATGGATCTGCAGAATACACGTTACGAAACTTTTGAAGATCTGTACGTATTCTGCTATCGCGTTGCCGGAGTCGTTGGTTTAATGATGACCCACGTGCTCGGTTACAAGGATAAAAGTGCATTCGAGTATGCAGAGAAACTCGGTATTGCCATGCAGCTGACCAATATTCTACGCGATGTTAAGGAAGACAAAGAAATGGGACGCATTTATCTTCCCCAGGAAGACCTGCGCCATTTCGGTATTTCAGATGACGATATTATGGCAGAAAAAATGGACAGCAAACTGTCTCGCATGATGCAGTTTCAGGTAGAACGTGCGCGTCGCTACTATGAAGAAGCGGATCCGGGAGTTGCACTACTAGACCGCGAGTCGCAATTTGCAATTTATAGCGCCAGTAAAATTTACGGTGGTATTTTGCTAAAGATCGAGGCGCAGGATTACAATCCTTTCCTTGGTCGGGTTTTCGTACCAAAATTCAAAAAACTGCGTATTCTTCTAAACGAGGTTTTTTGGACACGGTTATTACCGGTACGCAATACCTACGCAGTGTCGTATTTTAAAGTGGCTGAAGAACAACAATGATAGAGGCAAATCCTTCGGCATCGGCTGGATGGATGTTCAGCATCTACCTGAAGCGACTGTTAAAAAAGCATTTCTTTTCTGTTCGCCTTCTCGGCGATGTTCCGGAGCCCGCTCCGGAACATCCGTTACTGCTATTGCCAAATCATAGCACCTGGTGGGATGGCTTTTTCGCATGGCAGCTTAACGAACAGCTCTTTCGCCGCCCATTTTACCTCATGATGCTGCAAGAGCAGCTTCAGAAGTATACTTTTTTTCGTAAATTAGGCGTCTTCGGCATCGACCCTGTCAACCCCAAGGGCATGTTAAGCAGTTTAAACTACTCTGTAAACCTGCTAAACCAACTGCCCCCTCCAATACTGACCGTTTTTCCTCAAGGTGAATTACTTCCTACCCGCCAAAGTCCTCTTGGCTATAAAAAAGGGGTCGACTGGATTTTGAAACGTTATGCTAAGCCAATCAATCTTCTGCCGTTGGCCATTCGCTGTGAATTTACTGCGGAGCAGCTGCCGCTGGTGTTTTTTGAATTTGGAGATCTCATTAACTTATCGAGTAGCGGTTTTGAGGGCATTCACTGGCTGGAAGAGCAGGAAATGGACTTGCTAAATCAATTGGACAAGCGAATTATTGCCGGTGAACGTGGATTGGATTTAATGTCGTTTTCCAGATCGAACCGATTGGAGCGAGGCCAATGAGCTACCTTTTGCTATTCATGTTGGGTGCACTGATTGTTGTGTTTGGAATAACCTTGACAAACACACTTTTTGCTCCCATGCTAAAAAATGCCCCTGCCCCTTCTCAGCAAACTTTGGTCTCGGTATTAATTCCTGCACGTAACGAAGCTGTAAATATTGACACGTGCCTTAGAGGCTTACGCAAACAAAACTATTCGGCGCTAGAAATAATTGTACTGGATGACCAGAGCAGCGATGTGACAGGCTCAATCGTAGAAAGCAACATGCAGGAAGACGAGCGGGTTCGCTTGATATCCGGCAAGCCATTGCCGCCAGGATGGACTGGGAAAAATTGGGCATGTCATCAGCTAAGCCAACAGGCCAACGGAGAATACCTCATCTTTACAGATGCGGATACGCAGCATCACCCTGATGCCGTTTTGAACACCGTCGGGTGGATCGATTCTCGTAAACTGGCATTATTGTCCTCATTCTCACAGCAACTGACCGCAACAATAAGCGAGCGTTTGGTATTGCCAATTGTGGATATCTTTCTGTATTGTTCGTTACCTCTCTGGTTAATCTACTGGACAAAAAGTCCGCTACTTGCCGCTGCCAGCGGACAATGGATAGCTTTTTCCCAAACATCCTATGAGGACATCGGCGGGCATATTGCAGTACAAAACCAAGTGGTAGAGGATGTTGAGTTTGCGCGCCTGGCCAAGCGAAAAGGCAAAAAGATTTTGGCGGTTTCCGGCGTAGGTCGTGTGTATTGTCGCATGTATCGCTCAGCAGCAGAAGTTTGGGAAGGATTTACCAAAAACATCTTTGGTATTATGGGCTATAATACCCCCTTCTTTATCATAATGATGGGACTGCTTTTTATTTGCTGTGTCCTGCCTTACCTGCTGCTTTTCTCGGCAACATGGTTCTCTATCGCGATAGCAGCAGTTGGAATCAATCTTCTGGTACGCCTTATGTTGGTACTGAAACTAAAGCACGACGCCTTCACCAGCATTGTTCTGCACCCGATTGGCATTCTGGCAACTATTCTAATTGGACTGAATTCCTGGCGTAGCGTAAAACAAGGTCATGTTATCTGGAAAGATCGAACCATAAACATATAATTGATATCATAAGGCATCATCGGTAACGAGGGTTGTAACCCACGCAACAAAGACAATCATGAATAAAAGATCATACGAAATATTTGCGCTTTATTTCTTCCTGCTGGCCGGCGGCCTATGGCATGTGCTGGATGTACTTCAACCCGTCATGCGCGCAACTGCAGGGTTTGTGGTAATCTTTCTGGCAGTCTGGATTGCATTTCACTATTGGTCCGAGCATAAGGAAAGCACGAAGAAGGAGTGGTCATCCTACTTTATTGTCTGGATGGCTATAGTCGTTGTTTCCACATTTCTTATTGAATATGCCGGTGTATCGACCGGAAAAGTTTTTGGGCGTTACGAATACGGTCGTACGCTCCAACCACAGCTGCTGGAGGTTCCTCTTTCAATCGGATTCGCCTGGCTGGGCATGCTTCTCAGCTCGGCAGCTATAGTACAAAAACTTGCAGGCACTCGAAATATGTCGCATCTTGCTAATGCAGCAGGCATTGCGTTTTTCATGGTGTTATTCGACATTGTAATGGAACCGGCGGCCGTCGCTTTAGGGTATTGGAACTGGTTTAATCAACCAATTCCAATACAAAACTATGCCGCCTGGTTTGCGATTGGCTTTGTGCTGGCATTTATTGGTCTCCGATTCGGCGTATTGACAAAGCGGCTCCCAATGCTTGCGATCCATATTTACAGTGCACAACTCTTGTATTTTGGAATGATATTGTTAAAATAACAGGTAACAGGTGACAGATCACAATAACGCAGAGACAGGCTGGAATTAACCAGGGACTCAACTTTTAGTTCATCGTTTATAATTCACCTATTGCACCATGGCAAAAGACTCATACATCGGACTAACTATCGCCCTAATCATATTCGGTTCTTGGGGCATAAGCATATATTTTCAGCTGTCGCTGGATCTCTGGCAGTTTGGGGTTCCCGTCGCCATTGGGGGCATTGTACTGCAAACATTTCTCTATACCGGGCTCTTCATTACCGCTCATGATGCCATGCACGGATCTGTTTATCGCATCAATGCGAAAGTAAACGACTTTATTGGAACGCTGGCAGTACGCCTCTACGCGCTGTTCTCCTTTCCAAAACTGCACGATAAACATTGGGAACATCACACCCATCCGGCAAGCGATGACGACCCTGATTTTCACGATGGCGAACATCCGCAGTTCTGGCGCTGGTATCTGCACTTCCTGCTAAACTACATCACGTGGAAACAAATTGCAGGCATGGCAATCGTCTTTAACATTCTGGAACATCTGGTTGGCATATCGGCACCACGCTTAATTGTATTTTGGGTATTGCCTTCTTTACTCAGCACGCTGCAGCTATTTTATTTTGGCACTTATTTGCCGCATCGCGAGGCAGATGGCTATGTAGATGAACATCACGCCCGCAGCAATAACTACTCAACCTTCTGGTCGTTTATTACCTGCTATCACTTCGGCTATCACTGGGAGCACCACGCCTATCCCCATGTCGCCTGGTGGAAGCTGCCGGCCCGGCGCAATAAAATTTCGGGAACACTGCCATGAGTAAAACTGAAGATAAACAGGTTCTGGAAGAGCTAAAGCTTCTTCGCGAGCAGGTCGGGAAACTTACCGATGCCTATAACCGCACCCGCAACGCGGAACGCAGCGTAACGGAAAGCGATAATCGCTACCGTCGACTCATACGCTATCTTACTGACTATATTTATACCGTTCAGGTAAAAGATAATATCGCACTTGAAACGTATCACGGCCCCGGTTGTGTTGCGGTAACAGGCTATCAATCCGAAGAGTTTGATGCCGATCCCGATCTATGGTTTTCGATGGTACACAAAGACGATCGAGCAATCGTGCTGGAACAAGGTGCAACCGCCCGCTCCGGGAAACATGTTCCACCGCTCGAACATCGAATTATTCATCGCGACGGCAGCGTACGCTGGATCCGTAATACAGTTGTCCTGCGCAAAGATCACAACGGCAAGGTAACCTCATACGATGGACTCATTCGCGATATTACCGAACGCAAGCAGGCCGAAGAAGAGGCAGAAAGCCGCAGAAAACAGCTGGTACAGGCAGATAAAATGGCAACTCTTGGTACTTTATCATCCGGCATGGCCCATGAAATAAACAACCCGAACAATTATATACAGCTTAATGCACAGCTATTGGAGAAGGTCTGGAAAGACATTTTACCGATTCTTGACAGTTATTCTCAGCAACAGGGCGATTTTTCTTTGGCTGGTATGCAGTATTCACAAGAACGTGACAATATCGGAGAACTTATTCGCGGTACGATGGAAGGGGCACGCAGGATTGAACGCATTATCAAAAACCTGAAGGCCTTTTCAAAACAAGACATCACCGAGCAAAGCAGTACAGTAGATATGAACGAGGTGCTTGCTTCAGCAATTGAGCTCACCAAAACATTAATTCAACAATCTACAAGCCACTTTAAGACTGCAATCGACAAGAAACTGCCTTTTCTCTTTGGAAATGCCCAACAGCTGGAACAGGTCATTATCAATCTCCTTACAAATGCTTGTCAGGCATTGGAGAACACGCATCAAACAATGCATCTGAAAGCCAGTCCGACACCAAACGGAATTCTTATTATTGTAGAAGATAGTGGTCGTGGGATATCCGAGAAGAACCAACGACATATCTTCGATCCATTCTTTACGACAAAAAGAGATTCTGATGGTACTGGGTTGGGTCTTTCGATCTCTTATCAAATTGTGCAGCAACACGGGGGTGATTTAGCTATTCGTTCGGATGAGGGAGAAGGCACAACAGTCAGTCTTTTTCTGCCGGCAATGCAAAATAGAACGGATTCTCCCGAGGTAGTAAAATGAGTTATCCAGTACATCCGATTCTGTTAATAGACGACGAGACGTATTTTCTTCACAGCGCTGCTATGACCTTAAAATCTGCCGGTATCGGCAATGTACGCAGCTGCTCAGACAGTCGGAAAGCACTGGGCACTCTTGAAGAGATGGAATACAGCGCCATACTTCTGGATGTTATGATGCCACATATCAGTGGGGATAACATCTTTGCGGAAATACGCTCGCGTTATCCGGAGCTGCCGGTAATTATGCTCACGGCAATAAATGAAGTAGAAACAGCCGTAGATTTCTTAAAGGCCGGTGCTTTCGACTATCTCGTTAAGCCTGTCGATGATGCTCGCTTAATAAACACCCTGCGTCGGGCAATTGAATATCGCCAAATGAGCTCGGAAAACACACTCCTGAAAGAATATCTGTTATCCGGTGAACTAAAAAATCCCGCAGTCTTTGAATCAATCATCACTGTAAGTGAACAGCTAACAGCGGTTTTCAAATATATCGAGGCGATAGGAAATACCCCGTTTCCAGTGTTAATAACCGGAGAAACCGGTGTTGGGAAAGAGCGAATAGCCCGTGCCATTCACGATGTGAGTCATCGCGATGGTGAGTTTGTTGCTGTGAACGTTGCAGGCCTGGACGACAACTTATTCTCTGATACCCTTTTTGGGCATCGCAAAGGCGCGTTTACCGGTGCAGACAGCGATCGCAAGGGCTTAATAGACCGAGCCTATAACGGAACGCTTTTCCTCGATGAAATCGGCGATCTGAAAATGGAGTCGCAGGTAAAATTGCTGAGGCTCTTGCAGGAAGGTACCTTTTACGCATTAGGCGCAGATACAGCCCGTGTATCGGATGCACGTATTGTTGTTGCTACGCATCAGGATCTTGCTCAAAGACAGCAGGAGGAAACCTTTCGTGCAGACCTCTACTATCGTCTGAGTACTCATCATATAAAAATTTCCCCTTTGCGGGAACGACCTGAAGACATCCGGCCACTTGTTGAACACTTCTTGCAAATCGCCGCTAAAAAGCTGGATAGAAAGCGGCCTTCCGCTCCTCCAGAATTGTTTATCTTGTTGCAAAACTACCCATTTCCAGGCAATGTGCGTGAGCTTGAAGCGATGGTTTTTGATGCCGTCAGTCGCCACGAAGCAGGCGTAATATCTCTGAAGACCTTTAGAGATCGCATCGGCAATTCAGCTGAAAATCCTTTACCTGCCAGCAAGCAAGGGGAACAACTGCAATTTCCTCTCGTACTACCAACACTGAAAGAAATTGATGCCCTCCTCATTGCCGAGGCACTTAAACGTGCCGATGGTAATCAAACCATCGCAGCTCAACTATTGGGACTTACACGAAAAGCATTAAGCAATCGTCTTGCAAGGCTCGACAAGAACAAATAGTCTCTCGCCCCCCGGTACAATACTTCTCATCTCCCAAAAAGAGCAGGTTTTTTAAACACCTGTAAATATTAAGATTAAACTAGTTAATTAATAAATAGCTACCTCAAAACGTACCACCCCTCCGGCATTTCCAACGCAACCCCCAAAAACCTCTTAAACACATAATTAACAACAACCTAAAGACTACAAATGTTTTCTGGCATAGGAGTTGTTTTATAACCAGGCTATAAGTGTTAAAAATGAGACAGAGAACAACAGAGAGTTCATCAATATTTCAGGAGAATCAATTATGAAAAAGACACTAAACACTATCGTTTCAGCCTTCGCAGCCTTCGCAGATCTGTATTCCGGCAGCCAGCGCATGGTTAAGCCAGCGCAACAAATAAGCACTGAAAATAAATCTCATAAATGATTTACCCGGCAATGGAGTATGTTATGAAAAAGAATATATGCATCCTGTTTTTCGCAGTGGCGCTATTTGTAGCACCAGTTTTACAAGCGAACCCCGGCGAGCAAGATGACAAACTGAGCAAGGCAATTGCAGTTTATGCCACCAGTCTGCAGCATAACAACAAGGGAGTGGTTGAATCAACGATCTTCAACGTGATGCGTCTTAAGAGAGATCACGCCAATCTGGATTATTCTGAAATCCGTTCTAATCTTAAAATACTGTTGATTAATCCACCATCTCAGACCATACGCTATAAGGCTTTTATTGCGTTAAATTATTTGGAAAGTCCACAACATTTTCCATGGATCGAAGAAATAAAACCTGGGGAGCCTGCTGAGTCCTTCCGTGTATTATCCGAGAAGCTTACTCAGCAACTCGCCGGCCTCTAACCAATTCCGCTGAAGTTTTTACCTCTTTAAAAAGTCCCGGCAGCAATTTCTGTTTCCGGGACTTTTGCTTGTCCGGCCTTTAAACCATTTCACTTGGATTCCTCTGACGCAGCAGCTAACTTGACCGCTTAAGCTAAAAACAACTATTTTAGGGGACTCTATGTCTACTGCACAATCTGGAAATACTGTAAAAATTCATTATAAGGGCCTACTCGAAGACGGCAGCGTTTTTGATACATCCGTCGGACGCGAACCATTCGAATTCGTTTTGGGAAGCGGTATGGTCATCCCGGGATTCGACACCGGCGTTAGCGGAATGGCTATCGGCGAGAAAAAAACCATCTCTATTCCACCGGAAGAAGCATATGGCGAACTACGTGAAGAAATGATCATCGATGTTAGCCGCACCCAGCTGCCACCCGACATGGAACCGGAAATCGGCATGATGCTTATGGCAGACACGACTGAAGGTAGTAAAGCACAATTAAAGATTATCGAAGTAAGTGCAGACTCCGTGAAGCTGGATGGCAATCACCCATTAGCTGGCAAAACTCTGACCTTCGAACTCGAGCTGCTTGAAATTGCCTAGTATAAAGCGTAATCTTTAAAGTTAATCGACGATATTACCGATACTGACGCCATGGATACCATTACGCTCAGTTTCACACGGGATTTAGAATATTTACGTCTGGCTACTGTCGTTTCCAGCGAAATATGCACCAAGTTAATTGCCGATCAGAAGATCAGTGAAAATTTTAAGCGAGACCTTGAACTGGTTATCTGCGAGGCTGCTGCAAACGCCATTAAACATGGTGGAGAGAGCGGTGGTAGAAACTTTGCAATGCTTACCTTCGAAATCGGTGATTCGTCGCTTAAAATAAACGTTCGCGATCAGGGAAAAGGTTTCGATATTGGTGAAATCCCGGAGCCTGATTTTGATAGCGTTCCGGAAGGTGGTTACGGAATTTATATCATGCGAACAATTATGGATGATGTGAGTTATAATACCGGTGATGATGGCTGGAATACGCTCACTCTTATCAAGAACTATGACGTTACTTCAGAACTGGTAGTAACTACCTAGCCATTATCTAAATCTATTTTCATTGTTTGATAACCCGGCTTTCCGCTTCGCACAAGGACAGATTCCATGAAAAATATGCTTGTTACCGGAGGCTCCGGCTTCATTGGTTCCAACTTCATTCGCTTCGTCTTCGAAAAAACTGATTTTGCCGGCAAGATTATCAATATTGATAGCCTTACATATGCCGGAAACCCGGATAGCCTCGCAGATATCGCGGCAGCACATTCGGAGCGCTATGTTTTTGAACATGTCGACATTTGCGATCCGGAGCGCCTTTCGAAAGTATTCGATGATCATCAGATTGATACAATTTGTCACTTTGCAGCAGAGTCACATGTCGACCGCTCAATAACAGGACCTAGCGCGTTTGTGCAAACAAACGTGATCGGCACGTTTAACCTCCTCGAGCTGGCCCGGGCAGCAAAAGACCGAATCCATCTTTTCCACCACGTTAGCACAGATGAAGTTTTTGGTAGTTTGGGTGATGAAGGCTTCTTTCGCGAAGATACGGCCTATAGTCCGAATAGTCCATATTCTGCTTCAAAAGCCGCGTCCGACCACTTCGTTCGCGCCTATCACGAAACCTACGGACTACCCGTTACCATCTCAAATTGCTCAAATAACTACGGTCCATACCAATTTCCCGAGAAGTTAATTCCGTTAATGATCCTTAACGCAGAAGCCGGGAAGCCGCTACCGGTTTATGGAGACGGTAGCAACATTCGCGATTGGCTGTATGTGGAAGACCACTGTGATGCTATCTGGACGATTATGACGCGCGGCAAGCATGGAAGAACATATAATATTGGCGGAGACAATGAACTCCCCAATCTGGATGTTGTTCATCAAATCTGCGATATTGTTGATACGCTTCGCCCTGCCGCTAAGCCGCGACGTGAGTTAATCACTTTTGTGAAAGATCGCCCCGGGCATGACTGGCGCTATGCAATAGACTTCTCTCGCATTAATAATGAGCTTGGCTGGCACCCCAAAGAAACCTTCCAAACCGGCTTTGAAAAGACCGTTCGCTGGTATCTGGACAACACCGAGTGGATTGATAGAATTCGCAGCGGTGCGTATACTGATTGGATCAAGCAGCAGTATGGGGAAATTACTGAATAGATCACAATATAGCCCTCACTTTTTCTCTACCTTATAATCTCTACGGGTAACGAACGCGTGAGGCTGCTATTCCATCACTATTCTTCGCTTCCCGGGCAGATGCCCGGCTTACGCATGAATAGTCTTAGCCACACCTTCGAAAAACACAAAACACTTTATTATCAGAAATGCAATCACTGTCTTATTTTCGGTGAATCTACGCTTATTTTTTGCGTGGCAGCAACCGATGATGTCTAAGATAGGGGCGCTGTATTTCTGGACATTCACAGTCATCTGGTCTGGTGTGATAGCGCGCATCACTTTGACATTAAAATCGGGCCATTTTATGGCTAAGCGAAACACCATACTGGATTCGATATGCACCATCAATTTTCAAATTCTTTGCACTATCCTCTTGAGAGACATGTAGCAAGATCTGCTGCAAAATCCTCATGCTATCCTGTAAAGCCCAAGGCTGGATCGTTTTTATTATCCGTTCATCTAAGAGAGAAAACGCAGCTGCCATTGCAGCTGGCAGCAGATTATTCATTTGACAATCTAAATATCTCAACGAACGAAACACATGGAAAATCGTGGCACACCGCAGAAAATCCAGCCTATATGATTTTGCTGGATGGCCATTTATATCTCGATAGCTGCGGCACGATTGACAATAAAACCAATTTGGACAAACTGCTTCACTCTATAAGCATGAGCACGATTCAGAAGGGACTGCAAAAAATTGCAGGCGGTATTTTTTCGCTTATCATTATTGATAAGCAGCGCAGAAAACTGTTCGTTTCCGGCGATCGTTTAGGTGCAATGCCGCTATACTTCTCAATGCAAAATGATGAGCTGATGATAAGCAGTAATCAGTTCAACTTTACCAATAAAACGATGCGCGATTTTGCAGCAGTAGAATTTTTGAAATACGGCTATCTGCCTTTTTCCGCCTCATTCTTCGAGGGTGTTGAACGATTACTTCCCGGACAAACGCTTTCGATGACGTTGCCGAAAGGCGAGTTAATCAAAAGTGAGCCGCAGGTTTTCGAGTTTAAGCCACTGCAAAATCGGGTGACCGAACTTCATGAAGCCGGCGAGATGCTACATCAGGCATGCGCGAAGTACTTTGGCAGGTTACGCGATTCGAACTATGCGCTGTCGCCGATGGGAGTTGGTGATTCTTCATTAGCTTTGGTATGGATGCGCTTTAAAGAGCCGGCACTTTTTCACTTACCCGTAGTTTCTGCAAACCATATTGAAGAGCTACTGCCAATGCGGATTGCAGAGCACTACAACTTTCCGGTAACACAAACGGCATTTGAAGAAAAACACCTGCTGGCGCAGACAGATCGCCTTCCAGAACTATACCGGGTTGCCGGTTCGCTGGAATTCACTAAGGTTTTGGCTTCGCATGATGCCGTACGATCGATAAAACCCGATTACTATATCGACGCTTTTATGAGCGATGCCGTTTTCCAAACACATGCGGCAGACCCCGTACACGAATCTCAGCGAGGTGGTTTTGCGCCCGATTCACACAATAGTCCGATACGTAGTATTGATTATTATCAAAGTCAGCTTTACAACAGCCCCTATGCTATAAAGAACGACGATATGGGAAGTATTTTGTCGAAGGAGTATGAGGTTTGGTTTTTGAATTCAGCTCGAGGAACTCTTGAGGTTAATCGCCTGGCCGGACATGTGCACGAAGATTTTATTGAGTCGCTAAACAATTATACGCTGCATCGTTGTCTGCGAAGTATGTTGCCGGTTAGCCTTGCACCCGAGGTTAACACCCTTGCTCCTTTCGCCGACTATTCGATTATGCAAACGTTTTACGACATTGACCGATCGCTTCGGCAGAATCATATTTTTTATTCTTATTACTGGAAAACTTTTTTCCCTGAGATTGCAGAAGTTCATCAAAAAGCAATTAAAGAAGCCCCCCGGAAGGTAAATCAACCCAAGCTTGGAAATCGGGTAAAACACATTCTGAAAAAGGTGTCTGGAAAAAGCGAAGCTAGTATCAGCAATAAAAAGGCCTCACTCGATGCACTCTGTGAGTATAAACTGGCAGATCAGGCACTTAATCATCCATCAGATCTATGGCCGAAAGACATCGTACGGAAAATTGCCCAAATGGGGCATGGCGAGACTCTTCAAGATGAACTAAAAATAAGATACATCACGCTGGATACATATTTAAAACGGTCGGAAAAAGCATAAACAGAAGTTAAGACAAACAATATCAAGTTATTAATATTAAACTTTTACGGAGATGTATAATGAAAATCATCGTTGCTGGGACAGGATATGTAGGCTTGGTTCAGGCCGCTGTCTGCTCCGAATATGGACATCAGGTTTACGCCTACGACAATAATGTTGAAAAAATCAAGTCTTACGCTTCTGGCGAATCAAGCGAGATAGAGAAGTATGTAAACGAGCCGGGCTTGTCTAACCTCATCAAAGACATGCTGGGAAAGTATCTGTTCTTCTCGAGTGATATTGAGACCATCCTCGAAGGTACAGACGTAATTTTTCTCTGCCTGCCTACACCGCCTAACTTGGATGGCTCTACAAATCTAACGTTCTACGATGCAGCAGCCAGCGAGCTTGCAACGCTTCTGGCAAAACGTAAAGATAAGCGTCGTGTTGTTCTCGTAAACAAAAGTACGGTTCCGATTGGAACAGCCAGACATTTGGAAGGCATTATGGCCGAGCATGGCGTCGAAAACGTTGGTGTTGCCTCCAACCCTGAGTTCCTTGCTGAAGGAACAGCCGTTACTCAAGCGCGAAAACCAGATCGCCTTGTTATTGGATGCGATACCGAAGCAGATTTCAGGATCTTAAGACGCGTATACTCTCAGTTTGTAAATCACGTACGCATTAAGTATATCGAAACGACTCCGGAAACCTCCGAAGCAATCAAATATGTGGCAAATACCATGCTGCTCACCTATATCTCATTTTGGAATGGGGTTGGTGCCCGCATTGGCGAAAAGATAGACAATGTACGCATCGCAGATTTGCGTCGTGGAGTAACTGCTGACGACCGCATCAGCACCTGGGGTTCATACGTTAGCAATGGCGCCGGTGGAAGCTGTTTTGGCAAAGATATCCAGTCACTTATTTATCAACTACGTCGTGTAGACGTCAATACAAAGATGCTGGAATCTTCTTATGAGGTTAACGAATATCAAAAAGTATATTTGGTAGATCGCGCTATTACCGAAGCAGATTTTAGCTTTAGCGGTAAAACCGTTGCCGTGTTGGGACTCGCATTTAAAAAGCAAACCAACGATATGCGCGATGCTTCATCCATTAAGGTTATCGAGACGCTGCTCGGAAAAGGCGTAAAGCGCATCAAGGCATACGATCCGCTTGCCATTCCTGAGGCAAAGCATGAATTTTCCCCAACCAAAAACATTCTGTTCGAAAAGATCGAGTATTTTCATAATGCTCAGGATGCTATCGAAGAGACAGATGCTGTCTTCGTTTCCGCAGATTGGGAAGAATTTCGCGGCCTCTCCGGCACCATCGAAAATACGGTTAAGCCACCTTATTTAATTATTGACGGTCGTCGCATGATTCCGGATTTCCAGGAGCTGGTCGATAGAGGATTCTCCTATATCGCAGTCGGCTCTGCCGCAATGTTGCCCGAATCGGATAAAGGCTCCGATTCCGAAAAGAAAAACGGTTCAAAAAAAGAAGTAACTGCTTAATAAAAGCCTCATTTTTATCCACAATTTGCGTATCCGGTAATCTATGTACTTGCCGGATACGCTTTTTTTTTGCATAATGTGGTTTCCCGAAACTTAAGACCGGAGCAACACGATGTCTCTTAAAGCTACACCCACTGAAATCCCAGACGTACTGATTATAGATCCACCGGTGTTTGGCGATCACCGCGGCTTTTTTATGGAAGTCTTCCATGCAAAAAAATACGCCGAGCTGGGCATTCCTCATACCTTCGTTCAGGACAATCGCTCTCAGTCGAGCAAAGGTATTCTTCGAGGCCTGCACTACCAAAAGATTAATCCACAGGCCAAGCTGGTCAGCGTACTTGCCGGCGAGATTTTCGATGTCGCAGTTGATATTAGAAAAGAGTCCCCGACTTTTGGAAAGTGGGTAGGGGTTTATCTTTCGGGAGAGAACAAGAAGCAGCTCTATATTCCGCAAGGATTTGCACATGGTTTTTACGTTGTAAGCAAAACGGCTGATGTAATGTATAAATGCAGCGACCTGTACAATCCCGCAGGCGAGCGTGGCTTGCTTTGGTCAGATCCGGCAGTCGGCATCGACTGGTCACTGGATGGAAAACCAGCACTTTCTGAGAAGGACACAGTGTATCCTGTGCTGGCAGATATTCCGGAAGAAGATTTGTTCTAAAGCTTATCGCTTCGCGCGGCTTTTCACGAAGAATCTCTCATTAAATGTTATGATAAGCCAGGGATCGTATAGTACAAGGGTCATTGGGCTCACAGACACTCCATTTGTGCTAAGAAATAACTGAGGTATTTGCAGGCGATAAGCAAACCTGGATGGTGTCAACCAATCTTCAGGCACTTGAGGAGAAGGTGTTGATACCGAGTACAGATAAACGGAGTCTTCCATAAAGCTATACCGATTGTGAAAATAACTTGTAAAATACTGTTCTGAGTGAACAAATGTGCCGTTTACAAGACTATTTGCTTCCCCACTCAATTGACGAAATGATCTTGCAAGATCCCACAAAACCAATTTGTCTTCAAGATGATCTTTGTAGATCATCGCATCACGTTCCTGTACTGAATAATCCCTAACGCCGTTTAAAATATAATATTCGTATTCCAAAGCCAATAAATGCTGCGTAGGCACGCTATAGCGGCCACCACGCTGTTTAACTATTGTAATGCTGGTATCCTGGTAAACTTGGACAAAAGACTTAAAGCTATGATCGGCTTTAAAGCAAAAGAACGTTTTTAGACTGTCAACAGTAGCGGCCCCCCTGTCGTTATTTCCCAGTGACCTTCAACAGCTGAAGCAGTGACGACCGTGGGGCGCAATGATTCTTTTTCCGTACAAGCTGAGAAAACCGCAAAGCTCACTAACAACCCGCCCCAAAAACGCAATTCACCTCCACCGGAAAAACCGAAGCTATTGATATTAAGTCAGAATCGACATTTGAAATTCAATCGATTCTGGAAAGGTTTGAGCTTTTTCTAAAGGAAATAGTACAAAAAAAAATAGCCGCGGGCAATATTTGCCCGCGGCTATTTTTTAAAAAATCTATATAGACTCTACCATAAAGTTTACTGAACGGTAATTGTTACCTTAATCGTTCCAACCACATCAGGATAAGTAAATCCATCATCCACTTCACGTACAACACCACCTTCTGTTGCACCTGTGTTGCCACCGGCTTGACGCGGTGCCTGGTTCGGTCCAACACCCGGGCGCTCATTTACCTCCGTGCCGGCATCCCAAAGAAGAACTTCTGCAGTAACGTCGCCGGTGCGTGGGTCATCGCTGGAATCGAATAGCGGAATACCCATGCCGTCGGGACCAACAAATAAATCATTAGACTGAATGAACATGCTGGCAAAGTTTACATAGTCACCAGGCAAGCCCTCAACGGTAAATTCATAAACGCCATTCGGACCAATTGGTGCCGGTGCGGAAGCACCAACCGGTGTATTGAATGCACCTACGGAAGAGATTCCAGCTTGTCCTTGCAGAGCAGCTACCAGCGCAGTTGGATCACCATCCTCAGCGATTGCCTCAAGTCCTTCTCCACGATCTGCTTCTCCAACTGTAAAGAAAGGGTTCGCCTGATTGTGAACCATGTAAACACCTGGTGAAAACGGAACAAATAGCCCGGACTGTGAAGCCAGAGATGTATTGTGGGTGCCGGGGCTACCGTCTTCAGCGATGCCTTCCAGGCCTTCGCCACGATCTGCCTGTCCAACAGTAAAGAATGGAGCGTTAGCCATGTGTACGGCAAATGTTCCAGGAGCAAGAATCACGTTGATTCCGGTTTTAGCTCCAACTACCGGTCCAATATTACCAGGATTGCCAGACTCTGCGATATCGGCAAGGCCTTCACCACGATCGGCTGCACCGACGGTAAAGATCGGATCGGCTGCACCGTGAATAACAAATACGCCCGGTGACAGCGGAACAGCCTGCGTATTGCCATCCGATGTAGAGAGCGTTGTTGCGGTAGACACGTTGGTAATGGTGAGCGTAAAGTTAGTTCCGCCATTTGCAGTCAGCGTTGCCTGAATAACATCGGCAACTGCCGGAAGGTTGTTGAACGTATCTGCTGCCAGACGAACGGTTGCATTCGCGTCAGGCGTATTGCCACTACCGCGCTGCGGCTGATTCGGACCAAGGCCTGGCTCTTCATCAGCCTCGGTTCCTGAATCCCACAGCTCGACCTGCGAGGTAACGTCACCACTAATCTGGTTGCCACTGCCGTCGAACAGCTCAATTCCATCACCATCCGGACCGTAGAAAAAGTCATTGGAAGGAATAAACATATTGGCGAACGTCAGCTTCGACCCCGGTGCGGCATCAAAGTTAACTTCATAGGATCCACCAGGGCCAATCGGACCAGGAGCACCTGCACCAACCGGTGTATTAAAAACGCCACTGCCGCTAAAGTCAAAACTCGTTCCAACATTCTCGATACGTGCAGTAAATTCGTTACCGCCATTTGCAGTCAGCATCACACTAATGGCATCAGCAACACTCGGATACGTATTGCCATCATTTACCAGGCGAACGGTATTATCCGGGTCGGCAGCACCAGTATTCGGACCACTCTGGCGAGGTGCCTGATTCAGTCCAACACCAGGAATCTCATTTGCTTCGGTTCCGGAATCCCATAGCTCAATCTGCGCGGTTACATCACCGCTAATCGGATTGCCACTGGCATCAAATAGATCAATTCCTGCTTCGCCGGGGCCGTAGAATAAATCATTAGATTGTACAAACATAGTTGCAAGGCTCAGCTTATAGCCCGGTGCTGCGCTAAAGTTAAACTCATAAGCGCCGCCGGAAAGGATCGGTCCGGGTGCTGAAGCACCAACCGGCGTATTAAAAACACCATGCGACATAATGCCGTACTGCTGAGTAAGGTTTTCAATGGACACCTTAAATGTGGTGGCCGTTGGATCCGGTGAAATGGGATCACTATCGTCCGAACAAGCTGCCAGAAAAAGAAGCAGCATACCTACTGCAATAAAATTCTTCATCAAAAAATCTCCTTTAAATAAAGACTGTTAGGTTTAGTAATTGCGTTTCTGTCTCTTAACTGACACCAGTATAGTGCCCAAGTTTCACAGAACTATCACAGGGACCTTGAGAAGAATTCAAAGAAAAATTTTTATATAAGTTGAATTGAAACAGCAGCTTACAATCAAGCCCTTGAAGATTTGTTATAAACTTCAGATATGAAATAGGGTAATAATCACGAGAAACGGACAGAAAGGCAGAAAGGCAGAAANNACATTGCCTTATTGCCTTATTGCCTTATTGCCTTTTCACTTTTCACCTCTAGCAACAGATGACGGTTGCCTTTTGCTGCTAGAGTCCCTATCATTTTAACATATCTTTTTATAGTCATGTTTCTATTTCATTAAGATCGGCAGGTATAAAGTGAGGCAGCGTAGTTGGAAATCTTATACCTTGGAATTTTTGTCTATTTTTATTGCGGTTATCTCAGCCTTTGCATTAAATAATTGGAATGAAAACAGACGAGACCGTCATGCCGAATATAACATTTTGGCTGAAATCTCGAATGGCTTACAAAAAGATATTCAAGACATTCAAAACAATGCCAAGGGACATCGGTTTGGTATGGACGCTTGTACATATTGGCGCCAAATTATACAGAACGAAGCTATAGACTATGATTTGCTTCCACAACAATATATCAGGCTTACCAGAGATTTTATTTCGGTACAAAACCGCTCGGGCTATGAAACGCTTAAGTCCAGAGGGCTCGAGTTAATAAAAGACGATTCGCTTCGCCTACAAATCATCACTCTCTATGAATACGACTACAACACGTTAAGAAAGATGGAAGAAGAATATCGTGAGCTTCAGCTACATCAAAGTTACTATCGCGGGATCAATGAAATTATATCCCCTCATCTAATCTTCGATAATATGGGCGAACTTAAAGGTATTCAAACACCGCTTAAGTTGAGAAAGGCAGAACAAAAACGAATGCTTTCATTTCTCTGGAAGATAAATCTTAATCGTAAATTTATTTTAGGTTTCTATGGAGAGATCGAGAAGAAGGTTGAGCGATTAAATAAGCTGGTCTCAAAAAAACTCTCAAGCAGATAAAAGCGCTACAAAGTAGAGAAACGTAATGGCAGAAATTATCGACTTAAGTCAGGAGATTTATGCTGGAATGCCCGTTTACAAGGGACTACCCGACGTAAAGATGAGTATTCATAAAACCCATGAAGAATGGGCAAAGGTCGAAAACCCTGAGACACAGACTCCAGCCGTTTACAAATTAGAGATGGGAGAGCACACTGGCACACATGTCGACGCGCTAAACCACATGGCACCTGAGCTAAGAGAACATTCTATCGATACCATGCCGCTCTCCATGTTCTACACGGAAGGGCTTTGCCTGGACTTTTCTCACAAAACGCTTCGAGAACTGATTGATGTACATGAACTGGAAAAGGCCTGTGCAGAATCAGGTCTAACTATATAGAATGGCGACACGATCTTGCTCCATACCAATCACTATCGCAAGGCATTCGGCAGTGAAGATTGGCCAAACGGCCCCGGAATAACCGCAGAAGCCGCACGATGGCTCGGCAACCAAGGCATTGCTGCTTTTGGTGTCGAAACAATGTCGCCTGGGGTGCCGGGAGTATCAAACAAGGAGGTTCATCGCATTTGCGGTGAGCTTGGCTTTACTCATTATGAGAACATGGTCAATCTCCACCTGCTTCTCGGACGCGGGCGATTCCGCTTTATTGCGCTGCCACTTAAAATTCGTGGTGGAACAGGTTCACCCGTTCGTGCAGTCGCGGTATTTGAAGATTAACCACGAATACAAGCAGATAAAAGGAACTCATTAAAATGACATGTGCAGAAGTCATTGCAAGGCTGGAAGAGCTTGCAGACAAAGAAAAAGTTGACTTCAAGAAAAAAAAGTACGGCATTGTTTCCCACAACGCGCTTGGGGTTTATCATAAAGATTTAAAAGAGCTCGCGCGGGAAATAAAAACAGATAACCAGCTTGCACTTGAGTTATTCGATAGCGGCATATACGAAGCACGACTATTATGCAGCAAAATTTTTCGACCAGCAGACGTAACAGAAATTCTTATGGAAAAGTGGCTTGCTACTTTTGAGAATTGGGAAGTTTGCGATTCGTTTTGCATGGGCCTATTTGCCAAGAGCCCATTCGCAGTCAAGAAAGTTCACGAATGGGCTGACCGTAAAAAAGAGTTTGAGAAGAGAGGAGCCTTTGCAACGCTGGCTGCCTACTGCATGGCAGATAAAAAGGCTGATAATAAGGTATTCGAGCAATTCTTTCCACTCATTATTCAGGCGGCTGGCGACGAGCGCAACTTTGTAAAAAAAGCGGTAAACTGGGCGCTACGCAGTATTGGCAAACGCAATATTGATTTGAACAAACGCGCCATTGAAGTGTCTAACGAAATTCTACTGCAAGACAGCAAATCTGCGCAGTGGATAGCAAAAGATGCGTTGAAAGAGCTGCAAAAAGAAAACGTAAGGCTGTCAGATTATCCGCGAAATATCTATCGAAAATAAAACTGAGCCTTTGTTATGTTAAGATTTGAACGAACCAATTCACAAAGCCCCGAATTTATTAACCTGGTGCTGCAATTGGATATAGAACTCGGCGAGCGCGATGGTGCCGAGCATTCCTTTTACCAGCAGTATAATAAGATTGATGCCATTCGCTACGCCCTTGTTGCGTTCGACGAAGATGAACCCGTTGGCTGTGGCGCACTTAAGGTTTTCAATGATGAGACAATGGAGATAAAGCGCATGTTTGTACCAGAGGAATATCGTGGCAAAGGCGTGGCCTCTCAAATACTTCGTGAGCTGGAAAGCTGGTCATTAGACCTCGGTTATTCTACCTGCATTTTGGAAACGGGCAAACGTCAGCCCGAAGCGATTCAACTATATAAGAAAAGCGGTTACGAAGTAATCCCAAATTACGGTCAGTATGCGGGTGTTGAAAACAGCATGTGTTTTGAAAAAAGTTTAGCTGACATGGATAAAAAAGATGAATAACAGAGAGTTAAAAAACCAGGAATTAAAACGAAAAATAAAAGTCATCTAAAATGTTAAAGGTTTTCAGGAAATAATATGGCGAGCAATAAATATACTCTTCGAGATGCTCTCCCAGGAGAGTTTCCCGAAATTGGAAAATTAATGGTTCGCGTCTACTCAGTGCTGGAAGGATTTCCAACTCCGGAAGAGCAGCCGGCGTATTACAAGTTGCTCGCCAATATCGGCAGCCTGACAAACTCCCCACAAACCCGGTTGCTTGTAGCAGTTACACCATCAGGAAAAATCGGCGGGGCCGTCGTTTACTTTGGCGATATGCAGTACTATGGCTCTGGTGGAACTGCAACCAGCGAAAAAAATGCCGCGGGATTCCGACTACTCGCAGTCGATCCGGCAGCCAGAGGTAATGGACTTGGCAAGCTTTTAACAAATGCCTGTATTCAAACAGCAAAAAGTGCAGGATTGAATCAAATGGTCATCCATTCAACCGAAGCCATGAAGATTGCCTGGGGCATGTACGAACGCATTGGCTTTATCCGATCTGAGGATTTGGATTTTATGCAGGGCGAGCTTGAGGTTTTTGGTTTTCGCTTAAAGCTGTGAAATGTGAAATGTGAAAGTTATTATTTGAACATGCAATAACCCAACATCGTATGACGCACGTACCAACTCGGAGGGAAGTATATGTCTAACAGTACAAATCACTTTGCAGAAGCTGCGATGCTTATTCGCAAACCGATAGCAGAAGTCTTTGACGCATTCATTAACCCGCAGGTCACCACCAAGTTTTGGTTTACAAAAAGCTCTGGCACTCTGGAAGAGGGCAAAGCCATCGACTGGACTTGGGAAATGTTCGACCACACCGTGTCGGTTTTAGTAAAATCCATTGTTCAGAATGAGAAGATTGTGATTCAGTGGGGTGACGATCCCGAGGCAATTGTAGAATGGACATTTAAGTCGATCAAAGACTCGCACACATTTGTTAGTACGACCAATATCGGCTTCAAAGGCACAGCGGATGAGATACTCAGTCAGGTTCGCGACGCGACGGGTGGATTCACCTGGGTTCTCGCTGGCCTGAAAGCCTATCTGGAACATGGTATTGAGCTTAATTTGATTGCAGACAGATATCCCAAAGCGTAATTGAGACAGTAAAAATGTTCGTTAAAAATATTAGCATTGCCGGGAATCCAGACAGATTGATCGACAGATTGGAGAAAATTTACAACAGGCTTTCATTTGCCCCCTGCGATTTCCGCGAGGAGAAAGAAAGCCAGGACTACGCTGCGTGTCGGTTTAGATTGAATGGAAGTCGAATTGTTTTTCGTGAAGCTAAAATTACTCCGAAAAAGTCAGGCCAGTTTGTTACGCTTTGGAAAAGAATTGGCGACGGCCCGATTCAACCATTTTCGTCAATGGACAATATAGATCTATTTGTCATAAATACCTGCAGCAAGACGAACTTTGGTCAATTCGTTTTTCCAAAACAGGTTCTTATCAATAAAGGAATCGTTTCCTCTGCTTCCAGAGAAGGCAAGCGCGGCATACGAATCTATCCACCGTGGGATGAACCCGCAAGCAAACAGGCTAAGAAAACACAAAGCTGGCAGATGGAACATTTCCTCTCATTGAGCAATGTTACGAAAATAGACTTAAAACGAGTCAACGAGCTGTACAAAGTTATTCCCCATAAATAATGGAGACAAAAATGAAATACACATGCACTGTTGAGATAGATCTGCCAAGGGATAAGGCAGCTAAGCTTTGGGCCGATGAGAGCAATTTCAAAGAATGGCAGGACGGGTTCATCTCCATTGAAAGGCTAAGTGGTGATGCAGAGGCTGAAGGAACCAAGTCCAGAATTCTCTTAAAACAAGGAAAAGGACAAATGGAGCTCATCGAGACGATTATACATTCCAATCTTCCCGAAGAGAAAAAGGCCTTCTATGAACACATACATATGGATAATACCCAAACCACGACGTTTGAAGCGATTACAGCTACCCGAACCCGCTGCATTTCCGAAGTAGAATACACCAAATTCAAGAGCTTCATTCCAAAAGTAATGGCATTTTTATTCCCGGGAGTGTTCAAAAGTCAGAGCCAAAAGTGGCTCGATCAATTCAAGGCATTCGCTGAAAAAAAGAGGTAACTCAATCCCATTCCGTTCGTAATAACTGGCATGAAAAAACTAAACACTACACTCGCAATGAGTCTGCTATTCTGGTTATGCATCAGCGGCTATGCTCAAGTTTCGGAAACAGTTCATGCTGTAGGAAAGAATTACAGCCTCAATTCAAAAGTCCTAAATGCCGAGCGGCATTTTCAAGTCTATCTGCCACAAGGCTATCAGGAATCTACCGAGCGTAGCTATCCGGTGATGTACGTATTGGACGGCCAGGAATACTTTCTGCATCCGATTGCCTATCAGGACATGTTGCGCTTTCGCGATAAGTCTCCGGATTTTATTGTCGTCGGCATCAACACCGATCGCCGGTTGCGTAGAACGTTGTTTTATGAAAAAGCAGATGACTTTATCAGCTTTTTACAATCCGAGCTCATTCCCTTTATTGACAACGCTTTTCGTACGAAGAAAGAAGAAGAACGAATCTTCTTCGGTTGGGAAATGGCAGGCGGTTTGGGAGTTCAAATTTGCGCCGAACAGCCAAATTTTTTTAGCGCCTTCTTTCTGGCGAGCTCGACACATATCACGAAGGAGCGAATAGCGGCCCTGGGTAATCGCTTGAAAGAAGGTCTTTCTTCTCGCAAGTATTTTCACTTAACACGGGCACCGGACGAGGGTTTTCTTAAAAAGAGCTTAGCGTCTTTAGACAGCCTTTTTCAGTCCGATTCTTCCGGCAACATCGAGTGGACGTATCTGACATTAGCAGGGGAAGACCATTACACCACGCCAACAAAAAGCATTCACGATGGCCTTAGTAACTATTTTGCCGACTACAAGCCCATTCGCTTCTACAGCCTGAAGGAATACGATGACTTTGGTGGATTGTCCGCTCTCCGCGCTTATTACAAAAACCGCGGCAAACGGTTTTCAGTAGATACCGATATCCACCGCGAAACGAAGCATTTTCTTTTACTTAATGCGATGAACGAAAACAACCTTGATCGCTTCGAGTATTACAATCGCGAGCTGGGTAACTACGTTGAGACGCAGGTACGGCGCGATTTTTGGGTGAAGCGCTATGCCGATTTTTACATCACGCAAAATCAGCCCGATAAAGCATTGTCCGTTTATCGGGCGGGACTGCAAAAGTTTCCTGAATCGGCAATGATTTATAATAGTTTGGGACATTTGTATACGGAGCGCGGAGAGAAATCGCAGGCTAAAACGCATTTTGGGAAAGCACTGGAGATTGCGACGGAGAAAAAGGATAGTCAGTTAGAGAACTATAGGCAGGACTTATTGGACCTTAGATAATATACCTGAACAAAAACAAGCAACATAGATCAGACAGACACTAACATAGCAATCAATTTTTTCTGGTGCCTCATATGTGAGATTCCTATTACTTCAACAAAGACACTCAGCTATTATTATAATACTCCCCAAAACTTCAATGACTAACTGATAAGCGTTATAATTAACGCTTTTTGCTCAAGGTTTGCTACTAAAACTGAGGCCTATATTATGATCAAGTACGTGCAATCTGAAAAAGCAAGAGTGTTCAAAAAAAGCGATACAAATGATGAGCTCTTAGAACTTCTCTGGGGAGATAGAGTCGAAATTGTATCAAACAATAAAATACACGGGCGTTACAAAATAAATGCGCGATGGGCTAAAAACGCATTTATTGATCCTGAAGAATTAGGGGATAAGCCTCTTTTAGAATTGTACTTCATTGATGTCGGTCAAGGCGATGGCGTTCTAATTGTTACGCCTGAAAGAAAGCATATATTAATTGATGGGGGGTATTCAAGGAGTAAACAACCACACGGAAAAAGTGCCGCAGACTTTATAGATTGGAAGTTCAAAAAAGAATATGGTCAGGATCAAATAAAAATAGATGCGATGATCTGCTCCCATTGCGATGCAGATCATTATGGTGGGCTATGGGATCTTATCGATAAAACTCGAAAAGAAGAACTAGACACTTCGGGGACAATTGTAGAAAGCTTTTTCCATGCAGGCGTTTCTTGGTGGAAGACAGATAGTAAGTCAAGGTTTTTAGGCGAGACTAAGAGTAAACATTTAGTTAATCTTTTGACAGGCAAATCTTCTATTAAAAAAGGCCTGCGAAAGAGTTCTAGCCTTAGATTACAGGGTGAATGGGCAAAATTTTTAAAGTGCCTTCTTGATACAGGAGCTTCGGTTGAAAGGTTAAGTTATAACCCAGACAAAGAATTCAAATACTTACCAGGATTTGAGGCAAACAAAAAGACATCGATTAAAATACTTGGCCCTATTGAAAACACTATTGATGGAAAGCCTGGACTTAAAAGTCTAGGAGGTTCCTCCCAAAATACAAACGGACATTCTATATTACTTAGAGTTGACTATGGACGAACTCGCATTCTTCTTACAGGTGACCTCAATTTAAAAAGCCAACAACACATTATTGAGTCTATTGCCGGGAACAGAATTGAACTAGCTGCTGATGTAATAAAGTCTTGTCATCATGGCAGCGATGATTGTTCAATAGAGTTTCTTCAACGTGTTCAAGCAGCAGCAACAATAATTTCTTCAGGTGATGACGAGACACATGCACACCCAAGGCCTAACATTATTGCTGCATCTGGTGCAACAGGATATCAGAACATTGAAAAGGATGAAATGATTACGCCATTAGTGTACAGTACTGAAATCTCCAGAAGTGTAAAGTTAGGTGATCCATTTAAAGTAGGTTATAAAGACTATGATACGGGTAATGGAAAGATAGATATTAACCTAGAGAATGAGAAATTAACAAAGGTTTCTTATAAAAGAACCTCTTCAGGAGCCATAGGCGCATCTACAAAAGTCAAATCGATGAATAGATTAAAGGTTGTGGATGGAATCGTTTATGGTTTAGTAAATGTTAGAACAGATGGAGAAAAAGTCTTATGCGCGACCTTAAATGAAGGGAAGAGCAAATGGGAGATTAAAACGTTTAATTCGAGATTTTAACTACGCTTTTTATCAACTTGTATGATGCTCAACACAATCGTAACCGCGCATAAACCTTAATAGTTTGTAGACATGATCTCCACAATGTGTCACAATCCTAATTGATCTTTTGTTGAGCCAAATATTGAGAACCTTGATTGGCAAAATAAATTGCTAAAACTTTGGATAGATCAAGATATCTGTTTGTGCAAAGAAATGAATTTGGAATTGAAGATTTTTCAAAGATTGGAATAGATATTAGAAACATGCAAAAACAAATAGGAGACTAAGTCGTGAGAGTAAGGTAAATAGTTTGGAGCATACAACATAGTTATTCAAACTAGCACCTCCTACTGCTCGCGCTGTTTATCTTTTTTAGCGCATTTTTTCTTTCTGCGTGCCTCAATAGTCTGCGCAGCATCCATACCAATATGCTCTTCGCCGCGGGCTTTGGCAAGCTTTAGCTGCTTCATTCGCTCTGCAAAGCGCGCCTTTTGTTTATCGTTTAAGCTATCGTAGCAATACGGACAGCTTAAACCGGGCTGATAATACTCGCTGGCCTTGTCCTCATCGCTAATCGGGCGACGACAGGCATGACACTGATCGGAATTCCCTTTCTCCAGTTTATGATTCACCGACACCCGCTCATCAAAGACATAGCATTCGCCCTCCCAAAGCGTTTCATCTTCCGGCATTTCTTCCAGGTATTTCAGTATCCCGCCCTGCAAATGGTAAACTTCTTCAAATCCCTGCGACTTTAAATAAGCCGTCGATTTTTCGCAGCGAATTCCGCCGGTACAGTACATGGCGACCTTCTTATGCTTTTGCGGATCGAGATTCTGCTTCACATATTCCGGGAATTCACGAAAGCTTCCCGTGTTGGGATTGACCGCATTTTTAAACTTGCCGATCTGAATCTCGTAGTCGTTACGGGTATCGATAAGCAGTACCTCCGGGTCGGAGATAATCTTGTTCCATTCATGAGCGCGCACGTAAGTGCCAACAACTTTATTGGGATCGATTCCCTCAATGCCTATGGTAACAATCTCTTTTTTTAGCTTTACGCGGGTTCGACGAAACGGCTGTTCATCCGTGTAAGATTTTTTGCTATCGAGATCAACAAGTCGGTCATCTTTTCTCAGCCAGGCAAGAAGTGCATCGGTCGACTCACGGCTGCCGGAAACGGTGCCGTTTATGCCTTCTGCGGCAAGAAGAATAGTACCGCGAATATCAAGTCGCTTCATTTCTGCTAACAGCGGATCGCGCAGCGACTGATAATCCCCGAGCTTAACAAATTTGTATAGCGCACTAACTACAAACATCGGATTACCCTATTGCCTTATTAACTTTTTCACTTTTCACTTTTCACTTTTCACTTTTCACTTTTCACTTTTCACTTTTCACTTTTCACTAAATCTGCACATTCAAAACGGACGGCACAATTAATACCGCCAAGAGCACCACATATGGAAAAGCAACCGTCGGACGCATGCTATTGCTAATATACTCAACAATCAGCCCAATCGCACCTGACCGATCGGCTTCCCAGCGCGTGTGAAACTGAAAAGCCTCACCGGAACCATTGAGCAGCATTTTTTCAATTTCCAAAAGCCGTTGCGCTGTACGATGTTGCCAGGTTTTCCATATTCCTTCCTGTAACCACAATACAGCAATAATAGCCGTACTAATAATAAGGGTCAACCCATAAATCGCAGCGGCCAAACAGCTTACTACCGCAACCAACTTTATGATTAACGCCATCTGTTCGTAGCGCTCATGATCTTGCTGCAACACTCGCCATTCTTGACCAAGATGCTGTTTTGATTCCGGCATTCTCATACCTCCTTGCTATTCTTACTGAGTCCGTAGATTCGATTTCATCGGCTGAGGTAAAACGCGCTGCCACGAGCCATAAGTAGGATTAGGTAATACAAACCAACTGCTTCCCCACTTCGCAGAATTATCGGCCACCAGTTTTGCACGCTGATCTGCAGTAATATTCTTTTTCACATCAGGTAGAAAATCACCCAGATCATCTCCAAACAACATAATTATGCGATACGTCTCTGCAACATAAGCACGACGCGTTTTCTTTTCCGACCCCCAATCTTTCTGCTGCTTCTTTATCAGCAGGCGTTCGCGATCGGTAGCGCTAATTTCGGCATTGAGAAGACCTGCGCTATGAAGATTTAACAACGTTTCCTCATGTTGTGGACAATCTTCGTCGCTATTTGGGCGCTTTGAGCATTCACGATTTGTAAGAAAAATAACCGCAACTCCAAGAGAACGAGCGGTGCTTAGAAATTCTGCTGCACCGGGAATGGCTTTAGCGGCAGATTTGCTTACCCAGGCATCCCAACCGGCAAATTCAAATGGCTTATTGTTCAGCACATTACTTGCCTGATAGGGTGAATTATCCAGTACGGTCTCATCGACATCCAAAATAATCGCCGGAGGCTTGCTGCGAAAGTTACTGCCCTGTTCCAAAGCGGAGGTCCAGCTACTGTCTTTCAACGCATTGGCAAGCTGCATCTCTGCCGCCTTGAATGTCTGCCGGGTAGATGCCTGATACTCTGCGGCTGTCTGCATCCAAAGCGTGCTGTTTAGATTATTGTGGCCGCTACTTGCGCATCCGGCGAGCAGAAAAACTGCTAAAATGAATAAAATCTTTTTCATAATGACCCGTTTTCTTTAAGGTGTCTTTTCCAACGTACTGGCATGATCCATAACCATGTTCCAATTGTCGTCAATTTTTTTGAACGCGTAGGTCACGTGCATTTTGTGAACCAATTCTACATCATTTTCACCCGGCTTACGATGCGTCGCTTCACAAACAGCGATGCCATATTCTGAAGCAACATCGGTAAACAACACCTGGAACTTAATGCTCCAATCCGGCTCGTCAAACCAAGGTTCATGCAGTTCGCGAAACTCTTCGGCAGTAGTAAACTTTCTGCCATTTGGAAGAATTAGATTTAGATCACCGTCGGACGGGATTGTCTTAATTATGCGACGAAAATCTTTTGCCTCAACGGAGGCAATGTGTTCGCGCAGAGCTTCAATAAAGTCTCGTTCATTTTGTTTTGCCGCCTCTTCCAGCTTAGCCTGAACCAGTTCGGGATCTTCTGCACAGAAAGAGAAAAGCAAAGCAATGGCAACTACGCCAAGCAACTGAATGGGTCTCATAAATCTCTCCGGTTATCAATACACTTTTTTGTTTGTTCTTGGGATAGATGCAGGTTTAAATCTCATAAAAATTCTAGCGAAATCCAACCGGAATATCAGGTATCCTTACCTTGACCTCCTACCGGCAATCGGCTTGTCCGGATAGCGGGGCTGCTTAGCGCGAAGAGCGCAGTTAGCAAATAGAGAACGCCCCCGGCAATGTAGATATTGCGGATTGAAATGTGATCCGCCAGCCAGGCGAAAAACAATCCCGACAACATAAAAAGCACCCCGGCAATTGTATCACGAAGAGCATAGACGCGTCCCATCATATTCTGATCGACCGTAGACTGCAACAGCGTGTCTTCAGTAATATCGCGAATTGAATTGGGCGGGCCGAAGAAAAAGCAAACGATCAATGCAAAGACACTGTTTGGACTGAGTGCATAAATCGTAGTAAAAATCGCGGTAAACAGGATATTTCCAATAATCACCCAGCCGGGCACACTCGCTAATCTGCGGGCAATAACACCAGCAAAAAAAGCACCTACAAATTCACCACCATAATAAGTACCGGTTTGGTACCCCCAATCATTTGCCTCGCCATTCAGCGCCTGTTGCACGAACACCAACATCAGTGCGGACGTCCAGATTCCATGAGGGACATGTTCTATCCACTCCAGATAAACCAACGACTTTGCCAGTGGGTTCGTTTTGAGATAGCGAATTCCGCCCCGAAAAGACTGAAATAAGTTTCTATAATTCTTCTCCGTATCAGGTGGGGCATGACTTATTTCTTGTTCGGAAATAAAATAGATGAGTAAAGCTGCAAACAAAAATGTCAACAGATCAATGAGTACGAAAATTTCGAAACTAAGATGCAGCGCAAGTAATCCACCACTCATGTAGCCAAATGCCAGCGTTCCCTGTAGCGTGCCAATAAGCATACTATTGGCCTGCACCAGGTTTTCTTTCCTAACAATGGTGGGAATAATTGCCATACGCGCTGGTCGGTAAAATGATCCGGCGACGGAAAGGCCACCAACAATCAGGTAAATCAACCAGAGAGAAAAGGTATTGTCGCTGATAGCGATCAATAATATCCCAACCAAGAGTGCACGAAGAAGATCACAGATTATCATCACAGCACGGCGTGAACGACGATCAACGACAACTCCAGCCAGTGGGCCGATAATAAATGCGGGCAGATAAGACGCGACCAGAACACCGGTGGTTTGCAGCGCAGAGCCCGTTCGCTGAAATACAGTTACCATAACGCCGACCGTATACAACACATCACCAACTCCCGAGATGATTTGAGCCATCCACAGGAGTCTAAAATTGACGTTCTCGAATAGGCTTTTCATAAGAAGGCCTGGTTTTAACGACTAGCAAGCATTACTGCGGACCTCGAATTGAGACCCGTCTTTTAAAACTCTCTTAGAATAGCGCGCAAAAAGTGTCGGTGCTGCTCGAAAAAGAGATTAGCTCGTTTCCAAATCATCCACGTCTGTTTGGCCGGTTAAGCGGCGACGAATATGAGACCAGGACATTCCGACAGCAAGAACGGCGGAAAGCAGCGTCATAACGACATAGGATATCACTTGGCGATTTTCTGGTGCTATCCAGCCCCAGTCGATGATCATCCACAGCAGGGAACCGAAAAAGGCAAAGGTTAAGAGCAAGCCGATCGGACCAAGCGAACGCAGCGTGGCGCGCAAAAAGATTGTCCATCCGATAAGGAGAACGACACCGGCAAAAATCATCACTGGTGTAAAATCCGGCAAGCTTTGGCGTAGCCAGTGAAAATAAGACCAACCGTGTGGATTAAAAGTAGCAAAGGTTAATGCTAATGCGGCCATAAAGCGAAGCACTACCCCAAGCCAATTTATTGATGAAACTTTCATACAGCAAACTCCCGTTTAATACATTATGAGACAGAGCGCGCAAGAATGTAACTAATTCACATTTGCCGGAAAACGGGAAATTGATTTAATTGGTAGAGACGCAATG
>JBOEGD010000029.1:0-35480 GCA_050633245.1 Calditrichia bacterium
GTTCTGTGTTCTGTGTTCTCTAGGGTGTTATCTGCCGGATCCAGGCGTCCTTATACTGGCGCTGCTGCAGCAGTTTTTTAAAGTCTTCTGCAGCCAGGCGAGTTGGAAATTTTCCGACATATACGCGCCAACGAAGTCCGTCTTCCACAATCATTACCGGCTGGCTTACTTCTTTTTCCAGCTCTTCCTTAATGTCATTCGCTTTGCGAATCTCACTCGTTAAAAAGACCTGAATGGTGTAGTGAAGCTCTCCGGTGGGCTGTGTATAAAGCTTTTGTTTTTCGGTAATGGCTGCAATTTCCGTTGAGCTTTTGGGTACTTCAATATCGGTCTCTACTACCCACGCACCGCTAACACCACCGTTACGCAACTTATCCAACATAATTTCAGCATCAACACGCTTATCGAAATTCCCAACCTGAACCTTGTAAAGACCACTTGAGGAGCTAACAATATTTACATCACCAACGTTTAAGGCACGCATGCGACTGGCGGTTTCTTCCGCCTTCTCGAGCTGGGCGCTGGCGAATACCTGACAGCGATAACCCTTTGCAGAGACATATGGTAGCGCTTCTATGCGGTCTGCGCGCTGCCCTTCGGTTTTCAGCACTACAAATTCTTCAGCGTGAGCATTTACCAGCTGATCGAAAGACTTTTTTTCAAGACCTTCACGCAGTTCTGTTGGTAACTGAGCAACTAGTGGTTGTGCTATAAAAGCCAATAGCACGAGCAGCAAAGGATATCGTCTCATTTTATATTCCATTCTAGCGATAGAGGCTTTTTAGAGAAAGATCGGGATAATAGAAACCAAGAATTTCGCTGTATTGCTTACGATCTACAGACATGCCGATTGCACCCCATTGACACATTCCTTTGCCGTGACCAAAGCCACCACCGGTAATATAGAGGCGTCGCGGATTTTCCTTCGACGCATTCATAAAGAAAAGATTACTCAGCAGCGGATCGCCCTTCTCATTTGCAAACAGGCGACGAATTTGGAAGCCGCTAATTGGGAAGCTTTCCTCATTAACGGTTACCGTCATTCCTGTAATCCAGCTGTCATCAATGCGCTTATCTACATTCATTGAGAGCGTATAACCGTTGTCGATCCAGTTTTTTATGCGCAGGGTATCTAGCTCAAGAGTTTTGCCCAGGTTACGCAGAATCGTATCCATATTCCGTTGCTCAGACCAGCGATAGTTCTTTAGACCGCGACAGTTTACATCCGTTCGAACAACCGGGTTGATCACTTCACCTGTATTTTTATCGCTGGGTAAAAGCATGCCGCCACAGTTGGAGTGATACTGTGTAATTGTTGGATTGTTGTTCTCGCTCAGAACCAGACCGCGAGTACCGCGAATCGCCTTATCGACCAGCTCGTTATCGGCTTTTGCCATTCCAAGGTAAACCTGGTCTTGCACCGTAGCGCGAATGTGGTAGTCGGGAGACACCGGTTTGTTCATACGAAAGAATGCGAAAGAGCGCGCGGTGATTGTCTGCGCATAGACAGCCTGAGCATACTCCGGCTGACCGCTGGGCATTTCAAATGGCACAACGCCGCGCAAATAGGTTTCAAGAGGCAGCTGATTGATTATTGTTACGCGGTTATCTTTAAAAAGAATCTGTAGCTCACCGCTATATACGACATCGTTCCAAAGAAATTTACTGTCTTCAGCCTCGGGTTTAAAGACCAGCAGTTGGGGCTCAGAAATTTCGAGATAACGTCTTTCCCCCTGCATTACCAGGCGACCGCCGCGATAGCCGATTGTCATTTCCTTGATTGCCGGGTCGAAGCGATAGACTGCCTCTTCCAGCTGCAGTTCATAATTGTCTTGAAAGGTAAGTCGGCCGGAGCGCAGTTTTTCCGCCAAGGCTACTTTAATAAGCGGCTCACCTGCAATGCTTCCCTTGGAAGGTGACGAGGTGCGCGGCGTACAGGCCGCGAGTAGCGTGATCAATAAAATCATCAGACCAAATTTAAGGCCAGACCAATGCATGTACTTGAGTCGATTCATAGGAGCTTTCAATAAGATATCCTGACCCGCGCAAGGTGGATCAGGATAACAGTTTTTGTCGTAAGAAAGGAATGTCAGCAATTAAAGAGCGAAGCCCAGCCCCATAATGCGAAGACCAACCTTAAAGCCATATCCGGAGACGTCAAGTGACTGCCAGATTGGCAAGCCATTTTCATTGCGTTCTCCATTACGGGTCGCATCGGCATCGTTATAAAAGCCGTCGAAGAAGACGTAGCCATATTCACTGATACGCACCTCCAGTCCCGCAGACATCTGCCAACCGAGTCCGTTAAAGAAACGCCGCCGTTCAATGTCTTCAATAAAGTTGTTTTCATTATTCCAAATGAAGTTCCAACCTAATCCACCGCCTGCACGGAAATAAAGCGGGCCTTCTACTTCGGCATCACCTAAGTCCAAACGATATTCGATCTTGAAAAGCACCGGTACAATAATCGTATTAAACTCAAGCTCGAGCTGCTTTACATCAACAAGCGTGCCGTTGCCACCACTGTCGGTAGCAACCGTTGTTTCTTTACGAAATGTCGTTTTGAAGTAATTGACCTCAAAAGCCCAGAACAAACGGCTGTCCAACTGATGTCCTGTAGTGATACCAAATAGATTTCCGGAACCAGTATCCTCAGGATTGAATCCACCGAATTTAAACTCGGTAAAAGGCTTAAGATCTTTTCTACTTGTCTTCTTATTCTTCTTACCGTCCCACAACCAGTCCTGTGAAAAGCCCAGCTGGGTGAAGGCGAGAAACAGTACACAAACCAATGCGAATCGTTTCATCATCAAAAGTAAACCTCCAATGTGTTACCTGATAGACGAATATAGGAATTCATTTACGCAAATCAAACTTGAAAACGCTTAATAATCACGATTGTTCCAACGGGTAAGTACGTTGTACAAGAAAGAGTTAGCCGGAGAAATTGAGCATTGAACATTGACCATTGAACATTGGCCATTGAACAATCGACCAATTATCATTGAGCAATTATCATTGAGCAATGGACAATTATCAATCAATCTCCGTAATCCAACCGTATGGATCTTCATCGCGCTCAAGCTGAATTCCGGTAATCTTATCGTAAACACGATGAGAAAGCGCGAAGTCCGTTCCTGAGAAATCGTATTCTTCACCTTTCCACAAGATTTTGTTCACGGAGGTGACAATCGCGCCCGTTCCGCAGACAAAACATTCTTTCGCATCCTTGCAGAGTTCATCAATGCTTAGGGGACGTTCTTCAACCTTTAGACCGAACATGTCCCGAGCAACGCGAATAATTGAATCACGCGTGATTCCGGGAAGAATCGATTTTACTTCCGGGGTAACCAAGGTATTGTCCTTCATCAGAACAAACACATTGGCAGCGCCAGCCTCTTCTACATAGGAGTTATGCACAGTATCCAAAAATAAAGCGCCATCATAACCGTGCTCAATCGCCTGCTGGCGTGGCGGCATCGTGGCGGCATAATTACTGACAGCCTTGGCACTGCCAATTCCATTCGCAGCAGCGCGATGCATATCGGTAACCATCAAAGACACGACTCCAACCTTGTCGAAATACGGCCCAACAGGACTTCCATAAATATAGAACAGATACTCTTTTGCAGCCTTTACACCTAACATCGCTTCAGTTCCGATTGCGACCGGCCGCAAATAAAAGCTGTATTTGCCACCATCACTGTCCGGGATATAATCCACGTTGGCAAGAACCGTTTTCCACACTGCATCCATAAATTTTTGTTCATTTACGACAGCCATTGCCAGCATAGCTCCGCTTCGCGCAAACCTGGCAGCATTCTCTTCCGGCCGAAACATAACAATGCGTTCCTTTACGCTACGATAGGCCTTCATACCTTCAAATATCCCCTGCCCATAATTCAATATGTTGGCTGCTGGCGATAATGCAATAGGACGAAACGGCACCAGCTCTCCGGAGTCCCATTGCCCATCTTTATACCAGCTCTCAAACATCTTTGTCTCTTCCGAGAGGTGGTTTAAAGAGAACGTCAGTTTACCAAAATCTTTCTTTCCTGTCATGTTTCCTCCTGAGCAGATCTATTTCAAGCTGAGCACCAATGGGTACATTTCACCAAATTATTAATGAATTCAATATAATCTTCACCATGCTGCCAAATAAAACGATTTTTCATTTTACAAGATAGATTATTTTTTGTATGATTTCCTGCACCACCATCTCAATGAAACGAATTAAATTTACAGCACACATACATTGTCACTACCTTGAATAGCACAGACGCTCAATTGTGCGTCTGTAAAAACATTGGATTACATGAAAAAACTACTGCGCTATCTGCTATCCAGAGATTATTTGTTTACAGATAGCGCTATTCTGCTCTATTTAGCGCTTACCAAACTTCTCCTGCATCTTCTGGTCAGCACCAACTTTGGAATTCACCGAGATGAATTTCTATATCTGGCAATGGGTGATCATTTGGACTGGGGATTCCGCAAAACTCCACCGGCAATTGCGGTATGGGGGAATTGGCTGACTTCTGTTTTTGGCAATACTGTTTTTGCAGTGCGTTTCTTGCCTGCGATGCTTGGCAGTATGATGGTTCTGCTGGTCGGAGGCATGACGCGCCAAATGGGTGGTGGACGTTTTGCAATGGCGATCAGCGGAATTGCAGTAATTATCGCTCCGCTTTTTTTACGCTCAGGGACCCTTTTTCAGCCGGTTATTTTCAATCAGTTTTATTGGACACTCGCTTCTTTTCTATTCGTAAACATTGCTCTTCAAAAAAGGAAATGGGCCTGGTGGATTTCACTGGGTGCAGTCTGTGGTATGGCTCTCCTCAACAAATACACCATGCTACTCTGGGGCAGTGGACTTGCAATTGGCCTGCTGTTTAGTGAACAGCGCAAACAGCTGCTGACACCTTGGCCATGGATTGCACTCGCAATCGCCGGCATTATTCTTTTCCCCAATATCCAGTGGCAGCAAGCCAACAATTGGCCTCTCTTTGAGCATCTACATCAATTGCGCACCAACCAGCTAATTCATGTCTCAAAAACCGGGTTCATCATCGACCAAATTCTTATGCTGCAACCGGCAACCTTGTTTATTTGGCCATGTGGAATCGTGTTCTTCCTCTACAGCAAAGCCGGAAAACCGTTCAGAGCACTGGGTTGGGTTTACGTCTTTTCATTCATTACGATTCTCTATCTTCAGGGAAAAGCATATTATCTGGGACCGGCTTATCCTGCACTATTTGCCGGAGGCGCAATTTATGTCGAACGCTTTATTCTTGCAAAACGCATGTATTGGTTAAAGCCGGTTGCCGTTACCTATCTGCTGCTATCCGGTGTCATTTTTTCCCCTTATGGCGCCCCGGTTCTGCCGGTTCGCTATATGGAATTTTATTGCCATTTTATGGCTGAGAATGTTGGTCTCGACGGACCATTAAAAAATGAAACCGGAAAGTTGGGAACGCTGCCCCAGGATTATGCAGATATGCACGGTTGGAAAAATCAGGTGAATACGGTTGCAAGAGTGTTCAATGAACTTACTCCGGAAGAACAGGAGCAGTGCGTTATTTGGGCAGGGAATTATGGACAGGCCGGGGCACTCGATCTTTATGGACCGGCGCAGGGCCTACCAGCTCCCATTTCACTAAACAGCAGCTACTACCACTGGGGCCCCGGTGAAAAACCGGGGAATGTGGTCATAACTATTGGCATTCCATTTGACGAGCTGAAGAAGCATTTTGTCAAGATTCGGCGCAGAGCCGTGGTAAATCATCGCTACGCGATATACTACGAAAAGGATTTACCGATATTTGTCTGCTGGACCCCGGAGACGCCACTACAGGAACTATGGCCCACCTTAAAGTCATATCAATGACGACGCTTATTCACAAAAGCCAACACCTCATCTGCACTGTAGGTATTCAGGACCTGCTCTTTGCTTAACCAGCCCTTGCGCGCCATACCAATTCCATACTGCATATCACTGAATCCCGCCACCCGATGAGAGTCCGGGTTTACTGACATCATCACGCCTTTTTCGATCGCATATTGACAATAGCGCCAATCCATATCCAATCGATGTGGGTTCGCATTAATTTCGATTGAAACGCCCAACTCACCAGCTGCGTCAATAACCGCACGCTGATCCAGCGGATAGCCTTCACGAGAAAGCAATAAACGCCCGGTTAGATGGCCTAAAATATTGACATAAGGATTTTCCAATGCGCGGATAACCCGATCTGTTGCTTCTTTCTCGGTCATGCCAAACTTACTGTGAATACTTGCAATCACCACCTCAAAACTTGCGAGTACCTCATCGCTGTAGTCCATTCTCCCGTCGGCTAGAATATCGCACTCGATACCCTTTAAAATTCGGAATCCATCTAAACGACTGTTCACTTCGTCTATCTCAGCATGCTGTTTAATAATGCGCTCTTCACTGAGCCCATTTGCATAGGCTGCGGACTTGGAGTGGTCGCTAATAACAATATATTCATATCCGGCAGACTGACAACCACGTGCCATTTCCTCAACGGTATTCGCACCATCGCTGTAGGTGGTGTGCGTATGGATGATGCCCCTTATGTCAGATCCTTTTACCAGCTTTGGCAATCGCTTCTCTGCTGCGGCTTCTATCTCGCCAAAGTTTTCACGAAGTTCCGGCGAAATAAAATCCAGCCCAAGATGTGTAAACAATTCTTTTTCATCTTCGCATTTAATAAGCTCTTCACCGCGAAAGAGGCCATATTCACTAACCTTCATTCCCATCGAAATTGCGCGCTGTCGCAGCGCAACATTGTGTTCTTTTGAACCCGTAAAGTGATGAAGCGTATTAGGAAACTGCTCGTCAGAAACGATACGCAAGTCGGCATTAATACCGCTTTTCAGTACAATACTCGATTTTGTTTCTCCCTGGCCAACAATCGATTCGACATTGGGAAGAGACGTGAACAATTGCATAATATTCACGCGGTCTACTTTTTCCGCACTCACTACAATGTCGATGTCTTTTACAACTTCCTTACTACGCCGCAGACTACCGGCAACCTCGGCACGCATAACACCGGGGAAAGCCTGAATGGACGCCAGTAAGTCTTCTCCGGCAGGTTTCGCTTCCGATAATAAGAAGCTGTCCTTAAACTTTCGCAGTAGTTCAATATTGCGCAGAATCTTTTCCTGCGTTTTCTTACCGAAGCCTTTCATATCAGAAAGTTTGTCTTCTTTACAGGCGGCCTCAAGTGCATCTACCGAGGTAATTCCCTGTTGTTGCCATATCGCCTTAATCTTCTTGGGCCCCATTCCGGATATACCGGTCATTTCCATTACCCCTTCAGGAATAGACGCCTTAAGTTCTTCGTATTCCTCAAGCACTTCGTCATTGAGCAACAGCGTTATTTTGTCCGTCATTCCCTTTCCGATGCCTTTGATATTAGTGATCTCACCTGACTCCACCAGCTCAGCAATACTTGCCGTTAAGCCTTCCAAAATTCTGGCGGCATTTTCATGGGCGCGCACTTTGAATGGATTGCTGCCTGATATTTCCATCATGACGGCCATCTTTTTTAATGTGGCTGAGATTTGTTTTTTATCCATTGAATGTACTCGGGTTTGATTATTCAAGATGATTATTGCAGAGCTCAAAATTTAGGCACATCACCGGGGAGATTATGGGGCGATTCCGGGCGAGAAGCCCTTCCCCCCGGCAATGTGCACAGATCGGACTTCATACCTGAAGCCAGACCTGTCTCTTACATATCAAACTGAATTTAATGCCCGCGTAGGCATAACGCAATCTCATTCATTGCGATTATGCGCGGTAGCGGGCTAAAATTAGTCTTCAAAGAAACGTAAAACACAACTATTTCTTAATAGAGCGGAACATCTGTAGTGGAGGGATATTGCGATATTCGGTTTCACTGAGAATCATTGTAAAGTGTCGCTCCAGATAAGCCAATTGATTACTGCGAGGCAACCAGAACATCTGCAGCGTAAAAAAGGAGCTGTTCGGTTTAAGGAGCGTATGTGAATCCGCCACCACTTTATTTCGTTCTGCTGGTTTCAACCAAAAAAACGGAATGCTGCAAATAATACTATCAACCTTCAAAACGCCATTATTGGCTAACAGCTTTGGTGCATCGACAGCCGACCCCTGAATAATGGAAACGCGCGGATCAGTAATCTCGTGGCGCAGTTCAGCAACCAGTTCAGGGTTAATTTCAATGAGAATTAAGCGGGCATCCGAACGCATCTTCTTCAAAATGTATTTGGTAATGGCTCCATTACCGGCGCCATACTCAATCAATACTTCGGAACTTTTGAAATCAATATATTTACAGATTCGGTTTGCAACGAACGGCGAGCTCGGTGTAAACGCCGCTGTCGTCTTAATACTTTTCAACTTTTCTCGCACGCGAGCCTGGGGGGAAACTTGTTTCGTCATCAACTTATTTCTCGGTCATTTATTACGGGTTATCATTTGCCCACCAACTTCATGATGTTGTGCGCACAAAACAGAACTACACAGCAAGAAGAGTAAAAGCAGAGGTGCATAAACTGTTCTTAGCAGAAACATCGATTCCTTGTGGTAAAGTTCTAAATTTTAGGAAGATAGTATAATGGCGGCATTTCTACAAGAGCAAGACATTCTTGCGAGATTACTCAGAAACAGGTTGTACCAGGCCGGAGGTATCGTTGCGGGAATTATTGATTTCGGTAGAAACGGGCAGAATCTCAAGTGCACCTTCGAAAGGCTGCATAAGTGCATTAAGTTGCCCAAGGTTAGACAAGGATGCATCAAGCCAGAGCTTTTCGTTCTGCTCGCTCAATATCACCGGCATTCGATGGTGATACGGCTCGACTTCGCTATTTGCAGGCACGGTAATCAGCGAACAGCTGTAGCGTTTCTCGCCCTCCGGGCTTTGCCAGACAGAATAAATCCCACCAAGAGCAAAATCGTTACGATTGACTGGCGTAAAGCGATAGGGAACTTTTTTTCCACTCTCTTTGCGCCATTCAAAGAAATGATTCATCAAAACAATACAGCGCTGACGGCGAAGCAGATTTTGCTTAAACCCTGCCTTTTCGAAAGAATCAGAGCGACTGTTAAACATGGCATATTTGGATTTGAATTCGTTTGCAAAGGAGGGAACCAGTTGCCAGAACATTTCGCGACAACCAAGACTGCCATTGTTCTTTATGTGAATAGCAGGGATATCGCGGTAGGGGGCAGCATTATATGAAAACGGCTGCTTATAAACATCGGGCATCGGGAAGCCGAAGCGTTCTTCAAACGCTTCGGGAGTCATCTTAATGGAATAAAGAGCAAAGCGACCGCACACAGTAAAGAACCTCGATAGAATATCAGGTATAGACGGAAACCGCCCCGATTTCAGTAATAGCTTTTGCGGCCCAGGAGTTGGCAAAGCGCCCCCACTCCATAAGCTGCTCCGTTCCGAATCGTACTGGCGTCTCGAATTTTTCGTGCGCAAGCTTCGACAAGAAAGCTGCAAGGAAGGCATCCCCCGCACCGGTGGTGTCTACCACCTCAACATTTTCGGCCTGCACAAAAACCCGATGCTCCGGCGTAATGAAACGCACACCGGCATCTCCTTCCGTCATAATAAGCAGCGAAAGCTGTTTTTGCACCAACTGTTCCGGAGAGGCATGAGAAAAAAAGGCCGTCCAGTCTTCAACGCTGAGCTTCAGAATGTCTACATAACTGAGCACCTTGTTGAGTCGTGTTTGCACTTCACCACGATTGCCAACCAGATCGAGTCTAATATTTGGATCAAAGGAAATGAGACAGTTTTGCTGCCGCGCCTCACGCAAAATACGAAGCGTAGTGCGAAATGTTGTTTCTCCAAGCAGAGCAACGCCACCAAAGTGTAACACAGCCGCACCTTCCAGCTGGGTCATATCTACATCATTCGAACGAATATAGCGTTCGGCACTGTCTTTATTATGAAACTCAAAGTAGCGTTCACCGGCTTCGTTCAATCCAACAAAAGCAATTTTAGTCGGATGAGCGGGGTCAACACGAATTCCATCGGTGCTGAGCCCTATCTGACGCACCTTATCGACAAGATAGCGGCCAAACGAATCGTCTCCCACCTTGCTCCAAAGCACGGGCCTCACACCATGGTGCTGCAATCCGATAGCCACATTGGCCGGAGCACCACCGGGATGTTTACAAAATCGATTCACCTGCGAGAGCGTTTTCCCCGGCTCATCACTGGTAAAATCGACAATTAATTCACCAAAACATATTACACGCATATCCTGCTCCTTCAGGCACTAAATCTCCCTACTCCCAAAAACATTTTTACACTGTAAGCAAACTTACAGTATCGCCAGCGCGGTCGCAACTGGAATTCATCAAAAAAAGACGTATCTATTCAATATTTTCAACATCAAAGAACATAGATAAACGTTGTGAGAATGTGATTATCAGCATTAATTTGCCTTGACAAAAGTCGATGTTAGTAATTATGTTTCAGACTTATAAAACCAGACGATGAAGATCATGAATCTTACGGAACGCGAAAAGATAATTCTGGGCGAGATTGTTCAGAATTTTATAGAAAACGGATCGCCGGTCAGCTCCTCCTCGATAGCAACAAGTCGACGAATTAGCATGAGCGCTGCTACCGTTCGATCCGTCATGTCCGATTTGGAAAAAAAGGGCTATATCCACCAGCCTCATACCTCGGCAGGCCGTGTTCCTCGTACTACCGCTTATCGCGCGTACGTAGATGGAATGATGAAAACATCACGTCTCAGCCCGTCTGAAAAAGATTCGATTCGCAGCCCGATTCATCCGGAAAGCGAGCTGGAAGAAATTCTGCGTGAAGTAAGCCGAATTCTCGCACACCTTTCCAGACAGCTAGGTATTATCGTAACACCGCGAATGGAAGATGGAATTTTTGAGCGCATGGAACTGGTTCGGCTATCCTCTAACCGGCTTTTGGTCGTAATTACAATTGAGTCCGGGCTGATTCGTACGATACAGGTCGAAGTTCAATCCACTTTAAAAGACGATAATCTTCATCTGGTAACGCAGCTGTTAAATGAACGACTGTCGGGATTAAAGATTTCTGCCATACGTACGAACTTCGACAATATTGTAAAAGACATCAAACATGAAGAAAGCGGTCTTGTTCGCATCTTTACTACGCGGGCCAAACGCATGTTCGATTTCGGCGAAGATGCCGATGTTTATGTAATGGGCACTCACCATATCATGCAGCCGCAGGATTTTAGTGATGTGCAAACCGTTTCGTCAGTTGTCGAAATGGTTGAGGACCGCAAAGTGATTATCCACCTGTTGGACTCCTCTGAAGAAAAAACAGATTTAGTAGTGCGAATTGGTGAAGAGATGCAGCAGGATGGAATGCAGGAATGCAGCATCATCAGCGCTCGCTATCACGTTGGAAGTATTTCGGGTATCCTTGGCGTTTTGGGACCAACGCGGATGAACTACAGCAAACTGGTTCCGCTGGTTAATTTTACCGCACAAGCTCTTACAAACGCACATGGAGAAGATCAGGCATAGAAACCTGATCGCAGAAGGGGATTTTTATGGCAGCAAAACGGGACTATTACGAAATACTTGGCGTCAGTCGTGAGGCAAGTGAAGGTGATATCAAGTCAGCTTATCGCAAGATGGCAATGAAATATCATCCAGATCAGAACCCTGACAATGATGAAGCTGAAGACAAGTTCAAAGAAGTTGCGGAAGCATATGAAATATTAAGTGATCCCGGTAAGCGTGAACGCTATAACCGCTTTGGCCATGAAGGTGTGCGCGGTGCTGGCGGTGCCGGAGGCTTTGGCGATATCGACCTGGCAGAAGCGCTTCGGAGATTCATGGAAGAGGGCTTCGGAATTGGCGATATATTCGGCGGTGGTGGACGCGGCGGAAGAACCGCCCGGCAGCAAGGGCGCGATCTGCGTATCAATCTTGAAATGAGCCTGGAAGATATCGCTGAAGGCGTTACCAAAAAGCTTAAGATAAATAAGCTTACGAATTGCGAAACCTGCAAAGGCAGCGGAGCAAAAAAAGGGTCTGAAGCCAGCACTTGCCAAACCTGCCAGGGCAATGGCCAGGTTCGCCAGGTTTCCCGAACGGTATTCGGTCAATTCGTGAACGTTACAGCCTGCCCAACATGTAAGGGTGAAGGCCAAATGATAGACGACCCTTGCGGAAGTTGTAATGGAGATGGACGCGTCAAGGGCGAAGAGACGATAGAAGTTTCAATCCCTGCCGGTGTCAGCAGCGGTCAGTATCTTACCGTTCAAGGCAAAGGTGATACCGGCCCACGTAGCGGACCAGCAGGTGATTTAATCGTTGTGATTCAGGAAAAAGAACACCCCCTCTTTACACGCCATGAAAATGACGTCATTTTTGACTACTATGTCGGCTATCCCGATCTGGCGCTGGGCATCAATACAACCGTGCCTTCTCTACAGGCGGAAAATAGCGACCTAGAGGAAAGCGACGTAAAGCGCTACAAGCAGCTGGAAATAGACATTCCATCCGGAACGCAGCCGGGTAAAATCTTCCGCCTGCGCAAAAAAGGTCTCAGCGATCTTCAATCCGGGCGCAAAGGCGATTTATTGATTCAGATTAAAGCCTGGGTTCCGACCAAGCTCTCTGCTCGTGAAAAAGAATTAATGGAAGAACTACGTCAATCTGAAAACATAATGGCTCCGCAAAAGGGCAAAAATTTCTTCCAAAAATTTAAAGAAGTATTTAGTTAATCCCCGCTTGTTACTCCCCCGCGTGTTTAATTCGCCAAAACATCTTTTTTTGGCAACCTTCTCTTATGGAGGATATATGTACTTTTCTCAATCGCAGCAGCGAGCTCTATTTTTTGCGGTATTACTCTTCATCCTCTCAATCGGTGCACGTACGTTATGGCATTATAAAAGTAGCTCAGCCAGCCACGACTTCAGCGCTTTTCATGCAAGATATCTGACTAAGCTCACTGAAATTCGGCATGCAGAAAAGCTGGATTCATTAACACTGCTTGCCGCTTCTGAAGAAACGAAGACACATCGGAACATCTCAGTTACCGCTCAGAAGGTAAATCCCAATTCCGCAAGCAAAGAGGATCTGCAAAGCCTGCCTGGAATAGGTCCTAAAATGGCTGACCGTATTATTCACTTTCGCAACCGGAATGGTAAGTTCAGGCAAGCAGAAGATTTATTGAACGTTAAGGGAATCGGGAAGAAAAGTCTTAAAAAAATCAGACAGCAGCTTTCATTTTAAAATGGTATCCCAAGTATAGTAGAAAAGTTATGCGATGTATCGGGGTAAACACATTGTGGCAGCGCCTCGCCTATGCTCAAAGTAATCAAAAATGAATCTGCTGGAAACATCCGAACGTATATCTAAAAATTGGCACTTTATGCAGGTAAGTAGTAAATTATGAAACATTAGCTGTATTACAGCTTACTTCTAAACAAACGAGCTTTATTACAACTTCTAAACCATGTGAAACCAAGCAATGGTACACGCTACCAATCAGGGAGTATTTATGAGAGTTAAGTGCACTATTTTTTCTATCCTTCTTACCGCGGCATTGATGACTGCATGCGCTGAGAATATAACAGAGGCCAGAGAAGAAGCGGGCCAACAACAGATGATGAGCCCCAATTTAATGCGCGCGTCGTTTACTCAGATACAAGATTCTGTGTTAACACCAACATGCGCCATATCGGGTTGTCATGGAGATCAGATCTTCCCAAACCTCAGCGCTAACCAGTCCTTCGGCAATATCGTTAATCAGGCGGCTTCGAGTGGACTTTATATTGATCCGGGTGATGCCGAAATGAGTTATTTGTTTCTCAAAGTAAGCCGCAACACTGGTGACCCGGCTATTAGTGGAAATCGCATGCCACGCAACGGGACTCCCCTGACTCAGGCAAAACTGGATTCCATCCGAAAGTGGATTAACGATGGGGCAATGAATAATTAATAATTACCAGTTCTATATTTACTATATTTCGTGGAGAAACGAATGACGCGCAAAACACTGACTATACTTATTTCCCTGATGTTATCTGCCATTGCCATCGCAGGAGAATGGCATGTGGACAGCTCGGCAGAGAATCTTGTAAAGTTTACCTCCTCAGTTTCCGTACTGACGTTTGAAGGCACAACGGACAAAGTAGACGGCTATGTGTACTGGGAAGGCGATGAGATGTTTAAAGAAAAGAGCCAGGTTTATATTGAAGTCGACCTGAACTCTGTAGAAACCGGCATCGGTAAACGAGATCGCGATATGCGTGACGTACTCAATGCCAAGGAATTCCCCGCTACGACATTCACCGGGATCTTTGAGAATGCTACAGCGGTCGAAGGCATGGAGAATGCCTGGAATGTGACGGTCAAGGGTATTTTCATGGTAAATGGCGCAGAGAACGAAATCAGCGTCCCCGGAAAGATTACTATGGAAAACGGCCGCATGCACGTTGTGGCAGACTTTATGATTTTGTTAAATGATTACAATATAGAAGCCCCCTCGCTTGCCGCATTTATTAAGGTGGCGCAGGAAATTAAGCTGAACCTCGACTTCTATTTGAAAGAACAAAAAGGCGAAGAATAATATAATACCCCAAGGAGACCATGTGAAGATTACAGGCATTCTACTCTTCTGCTTTCTGCTTTCACTTTCGTTAGCAGCACAACCGAAGTGGAAGAAGAAAACCCCGGCTAAAAAGCTGGATCTGGAGCTTTTTCATTCGACAATGACAGCAAACTTCCCCACCACCGAGACCCTAAAAAAAGGCGATTGGGAATATGAAATTTCACACCGCTTTACCGGACGGGTAAACGATGGCTTTAGTGAACTATGGGGAATTGATGGGGGATCGCGCATCCGGTTTGGATTAAGCTATGCACTTACGGATCATCTGATGATCCGCGGTGGGCGAACCAATGTGCAGGATAATTATGATCTGTCGCTAAAATACAAGTTCTTGCAGTTGCGCAATGAGGCTTTGCCAATGGCAATGGCCATTCGGCTAGGTGGCGCATGGAACTCTGCCGAGGTTAGCGGGCGAAATCGCTCCGACTCAAAAAACTTCCAGTTTTTTTCGCAGCTGGTGGTAAATACTATTCTGCAGGAAAAATTCGCTATCGGTGTTGTTCCTTCCTATGTTTACAATAGCGACTCTTTTTCACCAGAGAAAGAATACACCTTCTCGCTGGGCAACTATTATCAGTATTACTTCAGCAGCAAGTATAGCGCTTTCGTAGAGTATAGTCCGATTATCTCCGGTTATCAGGGCCCAATCCAATTCGGTATAACACAAAAGTCTTTCAATTCTCTATCCTATGGTTTTGACATTGAAACTGGCGGACATTTCTTTCGTTTATTGCTAACAAACAATACCAGATTGAATACATCGCAGTTTTTGGTGGGAGGAGTTCGATCGGTAAGTGATAATGAGTGGAGTATCGGTTTTAACATTACTCGATATTTATAGATTTTTTTTGAAACCTTGGCAAATAGGCTCCGTAGTCTAAGTTGTCTCTTAAATATACCTCCTCACATGGGCCGCCGGCTTTCTAAGCTGGCGGCTTCTTTTTTGCCCTGTACTAATCAGCTTTGATGTGGCTTGGCTACTGGACGCGGCTGAAGTTTATGTTCTCCAAAAAGAATATCGGTGGTTCGGCCAACCAGTGAACCAGCCAATAGTTCACCTGCAATCTTTTGCCCCTCATCATTAATAAGTAAGCAGCGAATACGCATTTTTCCTTCTCTGGAAAAAGCAAAAAGACCAAGTATGCGCCAATTTCTCTCAAGAAATTGAATCGTACTATCAGCAGACTCTCTCAACATTACTGCACGCAAATCCCCAATCGCTGTCAGAATAAACACATTTTTAAAAGCGTTTGTAGCTATAAAGTTTTCAATAGAAGAAAGAACATCATCGTTTTCTTTCAGACGGAGCATATGCGTAGAAAAGCGTTTATTATCAATATACATCTATTTTGTCCTACATATGAGTCAACACAAAATCGTGCAAAACGGGCATTTGTAAAATGTAGATGAAAACAAAACTAAAATCAATTCATTCTTTAATCAATCTTGCTACTCACTCAAAGTTACGCAAGAAATTGACCGAATACAGTTTCTATTCAACCATCGATTTTTCAGCAAGTGCTAACCCGGTAGACGTCAAGGTCATGATGTTATTATCAATAGCCAACAAACCCTCGCGCTGAGAAATTCGGGTAATTTTACCTGCGAACTCTTTTTCCCAACGCAAATGTTCGTGCACATCACGGACATGACATTCCCTCTCACGTTCCTCCGGTTTACCCTGATGGTTTAGCAAATGCACCGCTAACATCTTTTGAGCAAATTCAATACGTTGGCGCGCTTTTCTTTGTGCGATAGCAATTAGACCGCGATAAGGAGCAAAAAACAAAACGAGTCCAAATACCACACCAGTCATCGTTGCCATAGAACCGGCAATGTTTACATCAAGAAGGTTTGCAAGCCAATAACCACTTATCGCTGAGAATACAGCAATAATAGCACTGATAACCAGCATTCGGGACAAACGATTTGTTATCAGATATGCAGCGGCGGGTGGGGCAATCATCAGTGCTACAACCAGCACGGCACCAACAGCGTCAAAAGCGCCAACTGCGGTAAGTGAAACCAACGACATCAGCGAATAATGAATGAGCACAGGTGAGAAGCCAGCGGCAGCAGCCATACCAGCATCGAATGAGGCAAACTTAAGCTCTTTATAAAAGAGTGCAATAAAGACAATATTCAGCACCAATATGGCACTCATCATATAAGCCGCACGTGGTCCGAGATCATATCCATCCCAAACCAAACGGTCGAATGGAGCAAACGCCAACTCACCCAATAAAACGGCATCGACATCCAGATGGATGTCTCCCGCATAGCGTGAGATAAGAATGACGCCAATGCTAAACAGTAGTGGGAAAACCAGCCCGATTGCCGCGTCCTCACGAACAAGCCGAGTTCGATGTAATGATTCTACCATTACAACAGTTAGCAAACCCGTTAAGGCTGCTGCAACAATCAGGAGCGGCGAGGCGACATCATGTACAACAAAAAATGCCAGTACAATGCCAAACAAGATAGCATGTCCGATGGCGTCACTCATCATCGCCATCTTGCGCAGAACTAAAAACACGCCGGGCAATGCGCAGGCAATTGCAACAATAACGGCAATCAATTGAATTTCCAGCTGAGCACCCGTCATTTCGTTTCTCCCGGAGGTTGTCTGAGCTCACGTGCACGAGCAATACCGCTATCAGTAAGCCCCCATAAGCCATAGTCACGCTGGGCAGCCATTCCTCTGCGAGATAATTCGCGAAGACAACGCTCAACCGCTGCCTGTCGCATATTCATAGTTTTAAGAACAGCCGAGGCATGAGCATGTTGAAGGTTACGATGCTGAAGTGCAAGTGCATATAAATCGAGTAGAACGGCGTCTATGTGAAAGTCATGGCGATTTCGCATTTGTCTTATCCAACGCCAGATGAGTCCTCTGTTCGGGGCCAGTAAGAGCGAGACAACAACGATTCCGCTAATGAACAAGACGATGGTGGGCCCGGTCGGTAAATTGACGACAAGGCTGCTGGTTATTGCACCGCTAAGACCGGCAAGAGCACCGAAGAAAGCAGCGAGCAAAACCATAACATGCAGCTTGTTTGTCCATTGTCTTGCTGCGGCAGCCGGAGCAACAACCATTGCACTCATTAAAACAACACCAACCATCTGCAAACCAATGACAATGGCGATAACCAGAAGCGTCGTAAGAATCGCATCTACAATACGCATATTGAATCCAAGGCTGGCACCATAGTCTTCGTCAAAGCTAAGCAGCTTAAACTCTTTCCAAAATATTGCGCAGCCCGTCAACACCACAATCCCGAAGATCAGCATTGTTCTAACATCTTCTGCCAGAACAGTTGCGGCCTGCCCAAACAGAAATTTTTCAAGCCCGGCCTGATTAGCATTTGGCAGCTTCTGAATATAGGTCAAGAGCACCAATCCAAACCCAAAGAAAACGGACAATACAATACCGAGTGCACTGTCGCCTTTTATGCGGGTATTGCGGACGATCATGACCATAACTAATGTTGCTACCCAGCCACTAAGCGCGGCGCCTATCAGTAGAATTAATGATGACTTACTTCCGGTAAGCAAAAACGCAATGGCAATTCCCGGCAGCGCCGCATGTGAGATGGTGTCACCCAGTAGACTTTGCTTGCGCAAAACAGCAAACGACCCAAGCGCCCCGCTGATAATCCCCAGCAGAATTGCCCCAAGTGCCACATTTCGCAAGGTATAATCCGTAAAGAAAAGTAATACCGTATCGATCATTTCTTGCCGCCTCCGGTAGCGGCTTTGTGCTTATCAAGCTCCGGGTGCATAAACGATACGCGGCCGCCATAGGCGGTACGTAAGTTTTCCTCGGTAAAGACTTCTGCAACCGGACCGCAGGCAATACGTCGAACATTCAGCAAAAAAACCCAGTCGAAGTATTCGTTCACCGTTTGTAGATCGTGGTGTACGACAACAACTGTTTTCCCGTTCTCTCTTAGTTCACGAAGCAATGTAATGATCGCGCGCTCAGTTGTAGCATCAACACCTTGAAACGGCTCATCCATCAAATAGATTCGTGCTTCCTGCACCAATGCTCTCGCCAGAAAAGAACGCTGCTGCTGTCCACCGGAGAGTTCACTGATCTGGCGTTTAGCGTATGCATCCATGCCTACTTTCTGTAGTGCTTCCATTGCCATATTACGTTCAGATCGTCCCGGGCGTTTAAACCAGCCCAGTTCGCCATAGCGTCCCATCATAACCAAATCCAATACGGTCGTTGGAAAATCCCAGTCCACGCTTGTTCTCTGCGGAACATAGGCAACCTGCTTACGCTGCTTTTGATAAGGCTGTCCGTGAATCTCAACTCGACCGGCAACCGGGTCGATAAGCCCGAGCATTGCTTTTATTGCCGTCGTCTTACCCGCGCCATTTGGGCCAACAATTGCCATTAACACACCGGCTGGAATTTCCAAATCAATATCCCATAGCACTGGTTTTTCCCGGTAGGCGACTGTTAAGTCCTCTACGCGGATAGCAAATTCAGATTTGGCTATCGGTTTTTCCGATAGCGTTTTTTCAACATCCACTTCAGTTTTCATAGCCGCACTCCTAAGATGCCAGACGTTTCTGTACCAACGCTCTTACAATCGTATTCACATTGTGTTTAACCATACCGAGATAGGTTCCCTCAGCAGTTCCGGGATTGCCCATTGCATCGGAGAACAAGCTCCCGCCGACAACAACCTCATGACCGCGCGAACGAACTGCAGCCTGCAAAGCTTCGATATAGCGCGGTGGTACAGAAGTTTCTACAAAGATTGCCGGAATCTTACGCTCTACGATAAACTTGGCAAGGTTTTGCACATCGGCAGCACCGGTTTCAGAAGCAGTGCTAATTCCCTGTAGTCCACGAACCTCGAAACCATAGGCATCACCAAAATATCCAAAGGCATCATGAGCAGTAACCAACACTCGCTGATCTTCCGGAACGGTTTGTAAAATTTTGGTAATTCGTTCATTCAGCTTCTCCAGCCTTTCACGATAGCGCAGGTGGTTTGCTTCATACACCTCGGCATGTTCAGGGTCGAATTCTTTTAGTTGCCTTGAGACATAGTCCACAGCCTTCATCCACAGAGACACGTCGAACCAGATATGAGGATCATTATTGCCTTGAAAAGCCTCTGAGCTGCGCAACAAATCTTGTGGAATCCCTTTAGCTACGGCAACTGTTTTAATACGGCTTTCCAGCTTTTCCAACACTTCGGCCATCTTGCCTTCCAAATGAAGACCGTTGTAAAAAATAATGTCGGCGCTACTCAGGCGAGTCACATCGCCTTCGCTTGCCTTGTAAAGGTGCGGGTCGATTCCAGGCCCCATCAGTGACGTTACTTCCAGGCGATTACCCCCAAGGTTAATAAGGATATCTCCTATCATACCGGTTGTTGCAACTACTTTTAATTGTCGTTTGCCTATTTCCTGAGCATTTTGTTCCTGCTGCTTTCCGCAGCTCAACATCAACAATAGTATCAGGCCAAAGCCTATCAGCTTCATAAATCACTCCTTCAGTTTTCAACGCGATCATTTCTGGATCGCCATTTATTCTTCTTCTGTTAAACGCACAAAAATTTGCTCGGCAACTTTTCGTCCCAACGTAAAGACGTTATCGCCCAACTTCACTTCCAGTGGACCATCAAATGGTGCCACGTCAACAATCGCAAATTCTGCTTTTGGATATAGATTCCGTTCTCCCAAATAACGCAGCAACTCCGAATTGTGGTCACGCACTTCAACGACAACTGCCTGCTGGCCTTTTGCTAACTCAGCAAGCGTTAGCGAAGGTGTGTCGACCATATTTCCATCTCTATCGGGAATCGGCGAGCCATGTGGGTCGCGAGTGGGATGCCCTAACAAGGCATCGATGCGATCTTCAACATCCTCCGAAATAACATGTTCCCAGCGCTCAGCTTCCTCATGAACTTTGTCCCACGGTAATCCCAATGCTTCAGCCAGGAACAACTCAATCAAACGATGATGGCGCAATACCTCAAGGGCGACCTTGCGTCCGGAAGGTGACAACTCTACTCCCTGATAGCGTTCATACGTTATCAGATTCATCTCCGATAGCTTCTTGACCATTCCGGTAATGGATGCCGGAGCCAACTTTAGCCGCTTTGCCAAGGCATTTGTAGACACCTTATTCGATTCGTCCTGAATCTCAAATATCGCTTTTAGATAATCTTCTATGACTTGGTTTTTCACAGGCCTCTCTCAAAAAAATTTAGGTATACCTAAAAATTATTTTTATAATACAAAATATTTTTTTTAAATGCAACAAAAAGAAGCTAAGGCGGCTTCTCTCTTCTTGACAATGCTGGTGGAAAACACTAAGTTTTAACCTATCGTTTGGCTTCATGCGATATAGTTTCAAAGACTCTTACAAGGCAGGATTAATGAGTAAAACCTTTGGCGTTACAGTTAACACAAAGAAGCAGCTTTTTGGGAATAAGCTCCCGGAGTTGCTACAGTGGTTTCGCGAAAACAAGGTGTCGGTTATTTTCGATGAAAATATCCCCACCGATTATGAAATAGATATAGCACCCTACGCAACACTGCCAAAATCTCGCCTGGTAAAAGAAGTTGATATGATTCTGGCATTCGGCGGAGACGGCACTATCCTGCATACAGTTCAGATGATCAGAGAACTGGAAACCCCGATTTTAGGCATTAATGTGGGTGGGCTTGGTTTTATGACCGAGATAACCCTTGAAGAATTCTGTCATCGCTTTCATCCTATTATGGCAGGAGAATTTCGAATAGAAGACCGCCTAATGCTGAGGGGTGATATTGAGGGTGACGACAAACCGCTTTATGCGTTGAATGAAATGGTTATCGAAAAAGGCAGTTCGGTCCGCGTTATACAGATACACACCGAAGTAAACGGCTGCTATCTAAACTCTTACGTTTCCGATGGATTGATTATCTCGACACCGACAGGATCGACCGGCTACTCACTGTCTTCGGGTGGGCCAGTCGTGGTTCCCGACAACAATGTGATGATTATTAATCCAATTTGCCCGCATTCACTCACCAACAGACCAATTATTCTTTCGGCGATGTCTACCATTCGGGTTAAAACGCGCACCGAGCATCCGGAGTTTATTATTGCTGCAGATGGACAGGATTTACGGCACTGCAAAACCCGAACAGCTTTTCACATTAAGAGAGCAGAGTTTTCTGCGCGCCTGGTGAAGCCACTGGACAGCAATTTTTATACGCTGCTGCACGATAAGCTGGATTGGGGCAAGGATCTACGCGACAAGAGTCGCTGGAGCCACGATTCCTAATGCTGTGGTTTGCACTACTCCTGCTTCTTATTCAGCTCGGTTTCACGTATTGGATTCAGCGCGGATTAAAAAAGATTGTTCAATCTCCCGCTTCTAACTCCACCAAACATAGCTTTTCCGTCATTATTGCCGCTCACAACGAAGAGTTCGGCATTGCTGAGTTATTGCAACGGCTCTGCGAACAAACATATCCTCCCGGCAAATTTGAAGTTATTCTCGCCGCAGACCGATGCACTGACCAGACAATCTCGATTGCCAAGCGATTTTCACAGCAGCTGAACCTCACCGTTTTAGACATTCAGGATGTGCCGTTAAAGGTATCGCCAAAGAAAAATGCCCTTGAACAGGCAATCAAAATCGCTGCACATGACCGCCTTCTTTTTCTGGATGCGGACGTCCTGCCGACGCAGCAACATATTGAAGTCTACAATTGCCATTTTGCTGTGGATGTAAATGCGGTAGTTGGCATTATGGCCTTCAACCCGGCACAGTCGTTTTGGCAGCGCTTTATTGTTTTTGAAAAGCTGGTCAGCTGGTGTATTGCGGCGGCTGGTATTGCATCGGGGCAGGCGATTATTTCCTATGGCGGTAACTGGGGATATACCAGGAAAGCCTTCGATACAATTGACGGGTTCGATGATATTCGCACCTCGCTGAGCGGTGACGACGATTTATTGCTCCAGCGTTTTAGTCGCTTGCCCGGTCGCATTGCATTTTGTCTCGACACCAATGGCTGGATAACAATGGACTATCCGAAAACGTTCGGCGAGTTTCTACGTCAGCGTAGGCGTCATTTTTCCGCAGGAAAACGCTATCAGCCGCTTATTCAATTTGGTTATCTGATGTATCATCTAAGCAACCTGCTGCTCTGGCTTTTGTGGATTATTTATCCTCCGGCAGTATTTGCATTGCTTATCAAATTGCTCGCAGACTCGATTGCGCTTTACAAGGGCGGTGTTGTTTTTAATCGCAAACAGCATGCGTTCACACTGCCAATTTTTCTGCTGCTATACCTGCTATACAACAGCCTGATAGGGCCATTGGGGCATTTGGGGAAAATTCGCTGGTGAAAAGCCCGAAGATACTGGAGCAGTTTTCAAAACTGCTCCAGCTTAGATTAAAAACTGCTACAATTTATCAGAACTTCTGACGCGAATCCGAATATAAAAAGAAACCCCTTTTCTCTTTATAATTGGAATCGCATATGAAGACAATCGTTAAGACGACTCTTATTCTGCTGCTATCTATCTGCCTGCCGCAACTGCTAAGCGCGCAATCGGTAAAGAAAGTATTACCGCCAGCCAAGGATGGTCCTTCCGGTAATGCAATAGACGACTACAGCATGTTTAACATCAACAATGTATCACTGCGTCTGTATGCCGACGGCAATATTAACAATGCACTTGACGCGAATAACAACAATTTACCAGCCGTTGTTTATCCACGTGGTAAAACTTCGGTAATTTATTCCTCTGGACTAATCTGGGGAGGCAGAGTGTTAGATGGCGATTCAACCAAGCCTGCCATTCGCACAGGGGGCCAACGCTGGAGCGCCGCAACCATTCCCGGGCCGATTTTACAAAGCGGACCTGATCCGATACCGGGTGATCCGGACTTTCCAGTATATCGCATTCGGAGGGACTGGCAGTCGCTAACCGGCAGCAGCATAGAAATACTTCGCGATGCAGCAGATCTTTATGGAGTTGAACTTTCTGAGGTTACCCCACAGCAAGCGCAACAGGTTCTGGATGATTACGTCCATGACTGGAATAACTGGCCGGTGCATCTGGGCGCACCATATGAAGACCTGAACAATAATGGCAGCTATGAACCCAGCATCGACCGACCCGGCATTGCTCATGCCGACCAGGTACTCTGGACAGTGTGTAATGATTTAGATACATCCCGCTCAATTTGGATTTGGGGTTCTCCGCCAATTGGCCTCGAAATTCAAACAACAATTTGGGGTTACGCACGCCCAAACTCATCGCTGAATGAGATGATCTTTCAACGGTATCGTATTATCAACAAATCCGGATTCCCCATTGACTCAATGTTCGTTGGCAAATGGACAGATGTCGACATAGGTAGTTTTAATGATGATCTCATTTCCAGCGACTCTTCCCGAGAAATGACATACGGCTACAACGGTAAAAGCATCGACACTGACTTTGCCGCAGTAGGACTTGCCCCCGCAGCATTTGGCCATTCATTACTTCAAGGTCCGACAATTACAGCATCTGAAGACTCCGCGACTATCGGTTTTCGACGCATTTCTGGATTCAAGAATCTTAACATTACCTCCTCGCAAGTCATTGCTGGATTTGGACAGGGCAAACCACCATATGGATACGAGTTAACTGAAAAATGGTATAACGTATTGAACGGCTATGTGCCATCAAGCTTTTCATCCCCACCAATTCCATGGTATATAGGATCTGGTCCACAGCGTGGTTCGCCAACACATTTCCCGCTCAATGGCAATCCCGTAAACACACAAGGGGATGTTGATGGATACGGTGACAACCTACCTCCCGGCGACCGGCGTATGGGACTACACTCCGGTCCCTTCTCAATGCAGCCAGGAGATATGCAGGAAATCATTATTGCCGGTATCGGCGGCTTGGGCGGCACGCACCTGGAAAGCATTGTAAAGCTACGAGAGAACTATACAGTTGCACATGGACTGCAAAAATCGCTGTTTGAAGATATCCCCACTCGCGTAGACTTTCAAACAAGAGTAGATTACCTTAGCGAAACTTTCAGTCGCATTCGCTTTCGCGCAGTGAACTCCGACGCCACTGAAATGAGATTAACACTGCGCCAGCTCGGAGGGCAGGTACTCGCAGAGATGGATCTCTTTGACGATGGAAATCATAACGACGGCGCCGCTAATGACGGAGTTTGGGGTAACGATTATGTGATGCCGCCCTACCCGATGGGACTATCGGCCGATCTGGACGTCACCTATGATGGATTTGATTTCTGTTGGGAAGGAATTGCTGAGAACATCAGCACCAGCGGCCCGGTAGAGGTAACAAACTTTTTTATCGGCTCGGACAATCTGAACCGTGATGGCATTGTGAACCCCGGAGAAGACGTGCGCTATACCCTTGAGGTGAGCAATACCGGAGACTTTGACTATACAGCAGTAAACCTGATCCAGCTTTCCTCGCCCCAGCCTGATATAGTAGAAAATCTGAACATGCGCCTGCGCTATGAACCCCTTAAGGTCGAAACGCTACCGGCCAACAGCAGCTTCAGCTGGCCGTATGATACAACATCGAATGCATATTTCTCTTTTCGCATCAATCCGGCCTATGCGGGGAACGATAGTATTCAGCTGGTTTTCCGCTTTGCCGACACCAGCGGCAACGCTTGGCTGGATACGTTATCGGTTTTTGTAGAGCAGTATCAGAATCCGCCGCAGGACTATCTGATGACTAAAACAGCTGGATCTGCTGAAGGCAATCTCGGTTATCGGGTGGTCGATCCGGCAGCGCTCACCGGTGACTCTTACAAAGTCAGCTTCAATGACACAACACATTCTTACAAAGTTCAGTATGAAGTAAAAAATCTGAACACCGATTCTGTTTTAGCGAGTATGCAGGATTTTCCCGATGTACTCACCCATAATACAAATCCGATAGATGGCTTTATTATCACACCCGGCACATTACCAAGGAGAACTGTAGTGGGGCCCTGGGAATGGTTTGGCGGCGAACGCTGGCTTACCGGGGTAAATTGGGGTGGCCAAACATTTTGGGGCGGTGCCTCCCTGGGGGGTGATTTCTTTGGAACCACTTTGGGAAGAGCCGATAGCAACTACAGCGAGGTTCGTATCGACTTCGATCCAAATATTACTACCAATGCCAACGTCTTTCGCCGCGATATGGGCTACTCACACGCTGGTCTCGGTACCTTTTACGGCGCAGCCTATGATATTGAAGATCCGGCTAATCCGCGTCGCCTGAACATCGCCTTCGTAGAAGATGGAAGCCTGAAACCGGCAGACTTGATATGGAATCCGGACAGCATGAATTCCGGTGCGCGCGAATACCTGTTTATTATGGACAGCGATTACGATCCGATTGACGGCGGAGGCTATACTGAGACCGGTATTATTTTTGGCGGCACCCCTACTGTCTGGGGACTATGGACACAGCTTAAGAGAGGCTTTACCTTCCTTGAATCTTCAGGCTCATTGGAACTTTACCTAACTCGAGGCGCAGATTCCGGCACAACGTTCGAATTTACACCGGAATATTTTCTCGGCTCTGAAGAAGAAGAGCAGATCATACAAACATTTAATCTGGAACAGAACTATCCCAATCCGTTTAATCCAACCACATCCATTCGCTTTCAAATACCAAAGTCTGTCAAAACAACATTGACGATCTACAATGTACTTGGACAAAAAGTGAAGACGCTGGTGAACGATAAACTGAGTGCCGGAAGCTATACGATGCGCTGGAAGGGTGTAAATGATTTCGGAAATACAGTGGGATCCGGCGTTTATTTTTATCGCATCGAAGCAGGGGATTTTGTAAAAACCAGGAAAATGCTACTGGTTAAGTGATGAATTATGAGTGATTATTGATGCGAATTACATGTTGAAACTGGTGGACTATTTTCGAGTAAAAATACAATGTTCTTCCCCTCGACTTCGCTCGGGGAACGTCGTACCCGCTCCCTGAGCGTAGCCGAAGGGGCGGGAGTGATGCAGTCTGAGGCGAGCTGTTAAATCATACATCATAACTCATCATTCATCAGTAACAAATTACTTCGTCGTCATCGTATACACACCGTCCCAGTCCAGCGGTGGTGGGTTGATCGCAAAGTCATTGATGCGCTTCATGTAAACACGGGAAGGTCCATCGGTTGGAAGAAGACGCAGGCAATAACGGAAACACTCAGCGGCCTTTTCCCAGTTCTGCGCCTGATAATATTTGATACCATTGTTATAGATTGGCAGCATGCTGAGAATACGTTCATCGATCTTTCGATTTTTACGCGCCATCAGCTCGAATACCTGAACCGGCTTACGCTTTCCCTTTACGCGGATCAGATCTAATGGCCTTGCTACAACGGCACGCTTCACCAGTTGGTAGGTCGACTCGCTAATCATATTCTTGGTGCCGTATTCCTTATTGGCACCTTCCAGACGCGCAGCAAGGTTCACCTCATCACCAAGAACCGTGTAATCAAACACTTTTTTCGATCCCATATTACCAATCACCATATTACCGGAGTTTATACCGGCACGACAGGTAAGAACCGGCTTGCCTTCGCTGCGCCACTTCTTACCCAAAACCAGTAGTTTTTCCTGCATTTCCAAAGCACAAAGACAGGCATTCACGGCATGCTCTTCGTAGAATACCGGTGCACCGAACTCAGCCATAATCGCATCGCCTTCATACTTATCAATAATGCCATCGTATTTGAAAACGATCTCGGTCATTTCAGTAAGATATTCCGTTAGCAGCACGACCAGCTCTTGTGGTTTTAGAACCTCGGAGATTGTCGTAAAACCAGCGACATCGGTAAAGATTACAGACAAGAAGCGTTCTTCGCCACCAAGCTGAAGTTTATCCGGCTGTTCGAGGAGCTCATCAATCACTTTTTCCGGCAGATATTGCTGGAAGGCGCCAAGTAGCTTACGCTTCTCTTTTTGCAGCTCGATTCGCTGATACACGTTTGTTGTTACCAGTCCCAGCACCATCGCCAGCGTTGGAAACACCATATCGCCAACCAACTTCATCGCTGTAAACAAATAAACCTGAAGCAGATTATAGCCGAGTACCAAAGCGACGCTTGAAAACAACACCACCCACAGATTGTTAAAACGCACTACAAGAAACAGTATTATCCCAAGTGCAACTAACAACATGGCCAGGGTTATCATCGGGTTGATGCGCTGGTAATAACCGTTGCTCAGAATCGAATTCAGAGCATTTGCATGAATCTCCACTCCCGGCATTTCGCGTGGTGTTCCACGATGCTCTAAAAAGGGTGTCGGGAAATTATCGTGCAGCTCGGCAACGGTCGAGCCAATAAGCACAATTTTATCTTTGAAGACGCCATCCGGCAATAAATCGTCATCAAAATAATTCAAATCAAACTCTTCGCCCAAATCGAACTCGGCGTCATCCATTACGTTCGAAAAGGAGTAGGTTGGAAAGGTACCATCAGGTCCGGCATAGTCAATCAGGAGCGTATTTTGTTCAAATAGCGGTACGTCATAGTCACCAAAGCGGAAGGCACTGTTACTCACATCCGGCTCTAACTCCACAGCATTGCTATAGCCAACATACTTGCGCAGCAGCTCGATGCCAAATGCCGGCCAGAAGCGTTCCTGATGCAGCTGTGCCACCGGATATCGGCGATAGATACCATCTCCATCAGATTGAATTGAAACGAGCCCAACTGACCCATCAGCGGCAGTTTTAAACAGCTCAATCGGTTCCAGCGGCGCAAAATAGCTACGCAGGCGACTGGTCTGCTCCAGCTTTCCAGCCATTACAACATTGCCTCTTTCCTGAATAGCTTCGGCAAGTTCGCGATCGCGCTCCGGATACTGCTCATCCGGGCTGTCGAAAATGACGTCAATCCCGATGGCCTTGGCACCGGCACGATTCAGATTACGCACCACGCGAGCATAGTAAGAACGGGGCCAGGGCCAACGTTCGGGAAGTGCTTCAAACGACTGGTCGTCTATGGCAACAATTACAACAGGCGAGTCCGAAAGGTCTTCCACTCCACGCCATTCAAAGCGCCAGTCAACGGTTTTTAACTCAAGACTATCTAATGTGGGAATTGTCTTGCGAAGCAAGAAGGAAATAACAAGAACCGCCGGTACGATGAGTACCAGCGTTATAAGTTTACGAAATTTCATTTAGACCAATACGCTCCGCTTAAAACGTTATGTCGTAGCGCGCAGTTATCAGGAAATCTTTAAACTGTCGATCGCCGCTATAATTAATCATGTCCGCATTAAATGAGATGCGCCCCGCTGCGGGCATTGTATAGATTAAGCGGCCATTGAATGACGTACGATTATAATCCACTTCGCTGTCCGCGATTTGCAGATCACTTGAGATCTTATTGCCGACGGAACCGAGCCGAGCATTCGTCGCAAGAACCAGCGCATCACCGAGAGCAAACAACTGATTAAAGCGATATTCCAGTCCCAAGCCAAACGTATTAAGCGCTAATTCGGCCTTGCTATTATTAAAATCGATCGTGTTCTCGGTTTGCTGAAAACTAAACGAAAGACGCGTACGAAGTGGAAAGGAATAGCGGGTATTCAGCTCAAACTGCACCGTGTTCGACAAGTTTTCACTTCCGAGATCTGTATTATCAGTACGATTGTAGTTGATCAGATTCAGACTCAATCTGTTGTTCAAACTTGAAACCGCAAACGGCACGCTGGTTGAGAAATTAATGGTATTGCTACGATTGTCCTCAACGAAGCCAAATGTCGAATCCGGATCGATATCATTCTTGCGATCATAATTTGTAAAGCCAACGGAGATACTCGGGAGATTGCGTATTGGAAAATAGGACAGATTAAACGATAGTGTTCGATTATCCGTTGTGCCTGGTTTGTTGTCATTCAAGTTGTTCCGATACTGCTGAAATCGCAGATTCAGGAACAGCTGATTTTGCAGTAAACGAATATTGTCTGTGATGGCAAATCCGCGATTATCGCGCAGCAGATAAGGCTGACCAAAGGAGTTGTATTCATCAGAAACAGATTTGTACGAAACCGTCAATCTATTGTTTTTGATAAAGTTGAAGCGTGCTGTTCCGTCAAATGCAATTCCCGGAAAGACGATCAGATATTGGTTCACTGTAAGAAAACGACTGGCAAAATTGTAGGCGCCTTCAGGAATATCAATACCGAGGTTGCGCAGCGTATCGAGCGCGGTGTCTTCACCATTACCAATGTCTGTATTTAAAAAGCTTAGATTAAAGCTTCCTTCAAGAATAATTTTATTGTCTTTGCTGGCAACGTAGAGATCCGTTCCAGCTGCGGCGGCTTCCTGTGGTCGCAGACCTTTGCGAATCGAAGCAATATCATCACTACCGCGCACCCCGCTCACGCCCCACTGAAAGTAATCCCGGTTTCCGGTACTAATCCGTACACCGGTCAGGTTGCGTTGAAACGAGCCCGGAAGCGTGTCGTTAACACCTACAGTGGTCGTACTATCGACAATGCCTTCGATGCCACGGCGCGTAGCACCCGTTGTAAAGTCGAGGTTTAAAAATTTCATGTGTAGCTGACCATGAAAACCACGAACGCGAGTATTCTGAAGTATTAGAGCGCCATACTGCGGATAAACATCGCCACCGGCCAGACGTAGGAATCTCTTATCCCAAAAGTTCGAGCGGAACCAAACTGAATACCGATTGATTGGCTGGAGCGCATCATCTTCACGATTCGAGAAATAGAGACGAGTTCCAAAATTGATAGAGTTTGTGCTCGCATTCAGTCGAATGCCGGCCTTGGTATAACGATCTTCACGAAAGCCATCGGCCAGACTCTCAAACCGGTTCTCAGCGAACACATTTCCAGTCCAGAGAAGCCCGGTTGAGGGAGCAACTTTTTTCTCGATGGTTGCGCGCTCACTTGCGGTAAACTGCCATACTTTACTGGCAACCTGTCGGCCGCTGCGATCGAATAACTTCAGAGTAATCTTATGACTGCCCGGAGGAACCTGTCTTGGTGAAAAGGTAAGAAACTCATCATACATCTTTACATAGCGAGAAACGTCCCAATTATTCAGAAAAAGCTTGGTGCGCTCACCGTCGACCTGACTGGCAATTTGAAAAAAGGAAACCGTCAGCACGAATTCATTGGTATAGATGCGTTCACCGGCTTCGGGGCTAACCACCACAATTTGTCCATCACCAGAGTCGAAGCCCTGATTGGCAGCTACGGTTAGTAGCTCGCTTTCCGGAGCTGTGGCAGGGTAGCTGGTGCGTCGGCCATCGGCAAACTCCACATCCAGATAGTATTCAACCATGCCGCCCTTATAGGAAGACAAATCGACGCTGGCTAAATAACGCAGCCCTTCCGGAGACATGCGACGTGTTTTAAAGTGATTTTCACTGAATTCACGATAATGCACGCGCATCGCCTGAATTGGTGATCGCGAGTAATTGGTAAGATCTACTTCAAGCTGAAGCTGGCCGTCGTCATCTACATAAGGTGTAGATACGAAGCGAACTTCGGCTAATTCATTTGCAAAGACGTTACATGCAAAGAGCAAGAGTACTAATAGGGCGTTCAAAAAACGTATCATTCGCATTAATCCTGGATTTGCAGTCGCAGTACTTTTTTCTGTCCGTTAGAATCGTTGAATTCAAAATCCAGCGATTTTTCTGATTCCGTATCCTCTTCATCCGGAATATCTCCGGAGTCTGTGAGGCGAACAATCGGCAGCTTGGTTTTAGACTGAACAATGCCGGTTTGTCCTGCTCTCACCAGCACCTTGCCAGCCTTGTTTTCGACTTCTAGAACACCTTCAGTACAAACATATTTTGTTTCCGAAGTAATCTTGTTCTGAATTACCCAGAACATTGTTCCCTTCACCGAGGCCACAGACGTTGGTGTCGTAACTTGAAAAGTGGTTTTTTGCTTAAAAATGCTGGCGAAGAATGTGCCAATCTCAACGAAGATATTTTTTTCAATGGTACTTTTTTTGCGCGTCCCTTCAATAATACAGGAGGAGTTTTCTTTTATGCGCAGCAGGCTTTTATCATCCAAAAACTTAATCGCGCAAAATGCCCCCTTGGCTGTTTTCAGCTTGTCCTTATGCTGTAAAACATAGCCCTTCTTGGCATCAACGCTTTTAACCTTCAAATTTGGCGTAATATCGACATCACCGCGGGACTTAACGACCACAGCAACGTTCTCATCTGCAAGACCGATCGCAAAGCATCCGAGTAAGATAATTGCGAAGCAGGTAAATTTCATAGGATCAGTCCTTCCGTTCAGATTGCTTTCTAAAAGCGGGGTTTAGTAAACTTCAACCTCTTTAATCGTAGCCTTTCCCTGAATTATCGCATTTAAGTATTGCAGTAACTCAGAGACTTCCAGTGCAGTGCCTTCAACGCTGATGTCGCCTGTCGGCTCAAATCCCTTTTCAACGAGTTCCTGATTGACAATGCCATAGCGTGGGCCAAGCATCTGCTGTAGAATCTGCAGAATAAGTCGCGAACTGTTTCCGGCATTTGCTAAATCAGAAACTTTAAAACGAAAGACGTCGCTTTCCAGTTGATCTGCTCCAATAGCCGTCGGGATTACAGAGGTTATCTGCCAGTAGTATGTTGCGCCGCTACGAAGCGGGCGAACTGGTCCTACAACTTCACCAGAGGTTAATAATGGATCGCTCTCGGTGGGATATTGGAAGAAGTTTTGCTTAAATTTGTCCAGAGATAAAACAGGAGGATGGCTTAATACATCGTCGATAGATTCATCTTCGTCGTATTTCTCAAAAACCTGTAGCGTATAGAATGGAGGTTCATCAGAGCTTTGGCTGGCAAATTTCTCGGCTTGCTGAAAGCCAAAAGAAGCGGGGTCAATATCGCTTTGCCACTGAAAGAATGGGAAGAGTGTTCCCACTTCTTCAACCTCACTATCGTTAGCCGAACGCCCGGGGAACAAAGGTTCCAAAGTGGTGGGGTTGGTGATTGTCATAACATTATCACCAAGGAACGGATCTGAAAGTGCAGCAGAGGCGCAGTCCAGACCGATTGTTTGATCACCGTAAAACATACGAACCTGATAGGTACCTGCCGGAGCACGCCCGGTTGAGAGCACCTGCGACTCCAGCTCATTAACGGTCGTAAAATCTACCGTTGTATTGAGAAAGCGAACCGGCTGACCATTTATAGAGGCAATATTCTGATTAATCGCCTGGCTGGTAAGCACATATTGCTGTGATGATGGAACCTGAGGAATAATATCCGATTCCGATTGGGCAATGATGTCGCCATTATAACGCACTTCAAGACACAAGATCAGATCTTGCGGCTCGTTGGAAAGATTTTGAATTTGAACTATATAGTAAGGATCTACCAGACCGGTGCGGGCAAAATCGAAGTCACCTATTGGGAAAATTTGGGCATTTGCATTTATCAGTTGCAAATCGACCTGAAAATTACCTTGTGGAAATGCCCAGAGGCTGGTAAATAGTGCGATTAGAAATGTTAATCGACGCGTAAATTTCATGCAGTGCTCCTTTTTTTACAGCACGATTCGGGCATGATGAGAGCAAGATCGTATCTAATTTCAACTATTTGGAGTAAAGTAGTCAGCCGATGCGATTAAGATTCAGGTTCAATTGCTTCGAATTCCAGAATCGGTTGACCAACAGCGACCAGTGCACCTTCATCGAAATGAATTTTTTCTACAACACCAGCACGCGCTGCCTTTACTTCATTCTCCATCTTCATCGCTTCGACGATAAACAAGCGCTCACCTTTTTGGACACTGTCACCTTCGGAAACGAAAAGCTTCAACAGCTTACCGGGCATTGGGGCACCAACTTCGTTACCTGCCTCTTCACTGCCACCCGATCCACCACCAAATATGGCTGAATCCTTGAGGAGCAGATTGAAAACGTATTGACGTCCATTTAGCGAGACATAAACTTGTTCACCATCGCGACATCCGTGTACGGTGGTGGATTGCCCATTCATCTGAATGACAAAGCTGGTTTCGCCGGATTGTTGCAGCTTACCCTGATGAGGGTTCCCATTAACTGCTGCGCTGAAATGCGTATCGCCTTCCTGCGAAAACTCAACTTCGTGAACGTCCTGTTGAAACTGTAATTTACGTAGAGCCACTCGTTTTAACCTTTCACGGGCGACTTGCAAAATCTAGTCGCCGACCTTTCGACCTCGTGTGATACATATCGTCCATTTGGGATATTATTTTATTTAAGAATCAACTCATTTGCCAATCACCAAGACTTTGCCAGGGCGTTGGATCTTCTCGATCACCTTCTGCTCGAACAGCTGTTTTCCCTTTGGAAGCAAAGGCTGCAGCAGCTAAAAGTGCCAGCACTTTTTCTGGCTCAGCAGGTTCATTCTTCCAATCGGCAAAATGCTCGGGAAGAAAGCCGGTATGCAGATCGCCACTAACAAAAGCCGGATGGTTTATCAATTCTTTCAGGAAGGCAAGAGGGGTTTCTACACCAAGAATAACATAGTCGGAAAGCGCCAGGGTAAGACGAGAAATCGCTGCTTCACGGGTTTCATCCCACACGATAAGCTTCGACAATATAGGATCGTAAAAATGCGTAACGTCCATGCCTGTTCGTACTCCACTATCGACGCGAATTCCCGGTCCGGCAGGCTCTTTAACCAGCTGAAGCTTACCGATTGAAGGCAGAAAGTTTGTCTCGGCATTCTCGGCATAAATCCGGCACTCTATTGAATGACCTCGCTGAGTAATATCGGATTGTTTGAAAGCCAGCTTCTCTCCACGTGCCACGCGAATTTGTTGTTTAACCAAATCTATCCCCGTAACCATTTCCGTTACCGGATGCTCCACCTGAATTCGCGCATTTACCTCGAGAAAGTAGAAGTTCTTCTCTTCATCCAGCAAAAACTCTACTGTTCCGGCACTGGTATAGTTTACCGCTTCCATTACGCGGCAGGCCGTTTTACCCATACGCTCACGCAATTCATCATCCAATGCGGGTGAAGGTGTTTCTTCCACAATTTTTTGGTGTCGACGTTGAATCGAACATTCGCGCTCAAATAAATGCACCGTATTACCATGCGTATCGGCTAGCACTTGATATTCGATGTGACGTGGACGCTCAATAAATTTTTCCATATAAACTGTATCATCGCCAAATGCCGATCCGGCTTCACGCTGTCCGGCTTCTACAGCAGACATTAGATCGTCTGCATTGTGCACCACACGCATACCTTTTCCACCACCGCCTGCTGCAGCTTTAACCATCACCGGAAAACCGATATCTTCAGCCAACTTGCGAACGTCTTTTTCCGATAGCCCTTTTATTTCGGCACCGGGAGTCTGCGGCACACCGGCATTCAGCATAGCTTCGCGCGCCTTCAGTTTATCTCCAACTTGCTCGATAGACTCAGCAGAGGGGCCAATAAAATTGAGCCCGGCGGCGATACAGCGGCGCGCGAAGACAGCATTTTCCGAAAGAAAGCCATATCCGGGATGCAGCGCATCACAACCGGTATCTGCAGCTGCTTTCAACACATTGTCAATGTTAAGATAGCTCTCCAATGGTGGGGCGGGGCCAATCTCAACGACTTCATCTGCCGCAAGAGCATGCGGCGCCAAGCGATCTACTTCTGAACAAACAGCCACCGTTAACAAACCCATTTCGCGACAGGCGCGAATAACGCGAACGGCGATTTCACCACGATTTGCAATCAGCACTTTTGTCATTTTTTTCATAATATATCCGAAGTTCAGAATTCTTATTTCAACATTTGAATTTTACAGTGAACAGTGAACAGTGAA
>JBOEGD010000030.1:0-217418 GCA_050633245.1 Calditrichia bacterium
CACTTTTCACTTTTCACTTTTTACTTTTTACTTTTCACTTTTCACTTTTCACTTTTCACTTTTCACTTTATTTTCTGATACCTCACACCTGTATTAGTGATTTTTTTCGCAAAATTTTATTTCTCGATTCCGCTGACTACCTTAACCCTATACCAAATCCATATATTCTTTAAAGCAACATCGCGCGACCATAAACAAGACGTCTTGATATATACATCGCTCCTCCAACCAAATGAGGTGATTAATAATGACGCATTCGGTTCCCATCGTTGCAGTCTTCGGCGGCGCCTGTTCAGGCTCCGAGGCGGCCTTTCAGCTCGCAAGCCGTGGAATTCACGTTGCAGTATTCGAGCAGCAGGCCCTTCCTTACGGTAAAATCGAAGACGGCCTTCCCAAATGGCATGTTAAGCTTCGCGACAAAGAAGAAGGCAAAATAGACTCGCGTCTCAGCCATCCAAACATTCATTTTATTCCCAATACCCGCCTCGGTGGAGATCTGGATTTTAACGATGTTGTTCACGAGTGGGGATTTTCAGCTGTAATTCTCGCCAGTGGTGCCTGGCGCGATCGCCCGTTACCCGTGGATGGTATTGATGAATTTGAAGAAAGCGGATTTTACTATCAGAACGCATTTGTCGACTGGTTTAATCATAACCACGAGCCGGGCTATAGTCGCAATACCTATCAGGCAACAGATGGCGCCATTGTCGTTGGCGGTGGTTTAGCATCTATAGACGTAGTAAAAATATTAATGCTTGAGACGACCACTGAGGCACTCCGCAAGCGTGGTAAACTAGTCGACGTTATTAGTTTGGAACATATCGGGATTCCAGCTATGCTGGAGGAGCATGGCCTTACCTTTTCCGAGCTCAATTTGAAAGGCTGCACCCTGTTTTATCGCCGACGCAGTAGCGATATGCCGCTTGCTTCTATTCCTGATGGGGCTGATGAAGCACGCATTGAAAAAGTTAGGCAGGTAAGACAAAAAATATTGCGGTTGGCACAAGAAAAGTATCTTTTCCGTTTTCAGGAATGCTGCAAACCGGTGGCACCACTTGCTGAGAATGGACGTCTCGGTGGACTGCTCTTTCAAAAAACAGAGGTTGTGGATGGACGTGTTCAATCGATTGAAAACAGCGAGTTTAAGGTTCATGCCCCGCTGACAATTTCATCTATCGGCAGTATTCCACAACCCATTCGCGGTATCCCGAGTAAGGGAGAGCTATTTATTGTCCCTGATCATGAAACGGGTCGCGTTGAAGGGTTTGAACATGTTTTTGCAGTTGGTAATGCTGTTACGGGAACCGGCAATATTCGACAATCAGAACTGCACAGCAGAAGGATAACCACACGAATAATAGATGAGTATTTGAACTGGACGGATAGTTCAGCAGCAGAGACCGTGCCCGACAGCACGGTTCTGGAAAAAATTAGAGCCCGACAACATGCCGTTGGTTATCAAAATAATTATCAGGAATGGACAGACCGACACCGGCCCGTTCGCCTGGAGCATCTACTTGCTCCCTGAGTCTATGTTCTTTTCAAATGGCGGTATCGTCTCCAAAAAAGAATATTGTCCGTCTACCAGTTGAAGACAATAATGATCGAGGCCATTAGAGATAACCATCATAGGCGCTCGCAAAACAGCATTGTATTGCGCCACCTGCTGAAGTGTTTTGTCTGACAGAGTGATTTCCGGAGCTTTACACTCTACCACCAAAATCGGCGTCATGTCAGACTTATACACCACAATATCGCAGCGACGGTTAAATCCATATCGCTTTATTCCAACCTCAGTCTGCGTCAATCCACGTGGATATCCCAACGTTTCATTTAAATAATACGCAACGTGCTGTCGCACCCATTCTTCCGGTGTCAGGGGAACGTATTGCTTCCGATATCGATCGAAAACCCTTGGGCGTTTCTCGCTATAGTCAATGCGAATCTCGTATTCAGGAAAATCTAAAACAGGAAAACCTGTTGTATCATCAGAGCTCAGCGGTAGTCCTCCCGTACCGGTTGGAAAACATCCATCAATACGCAGCGCGAAAGAATACGCGCCGAATGTGGAACATTGGATGGAATGACGGCCATATCGCCCGGACCTAACAATTTGACTTCACCTCCGACGGTTAATTCGATTTCTCCTTCCGTTATGGCCGCCAAAACCTGTTCATGCGGATGTGAGTGTTCCGGTAATATCGAGCCAGCTTCAATCGTCCAATAAGCAAATGTCATGTTTTGCGAATGCAGAAAGCGCACGTTGAATCCCGGCAACACTTCCCGTTCTGCTAAATCCTGTAATGCTGTAAAAGCCATATCACCTCCAGATGAAAATTTATCCACTTAAGGGTTACACTTTGATAATAGTAAACTTTGTCCTACTTTTTCAAACAGTAAAACAAACGATCTGCTCCGCATATTGTAATAATCAGGATACGCCCCAATGAGACGATATCTGCCATTGATCTGCTTTTTACTATTTGCCGTAGCGCTAAATGCACAGCAAGAGACACTGCGCTTTAAAAAATATTCCATCGATGACGGCATGCTACAAAGCACCGTCAACGCTACGCTTCAGGATAGTCGTGGCTTTGTCTGGTTTGCAACTCAGGTTGGTCTGAATCGTTTCGACGGAAATACCTTCAAAGCCTATAAAAACATCCCCGGTGATTCAACATCGCTCAGTAACAATTGGATCTGGATGATTTCAGAGGACAGTCAGCAAAGATTATGGATCGGTACCTTTCATGGCGGCTTAAATCAGTACCGACATGCAACAGATGACTTTCTCCGCTATCATTATGTTGAAAATGACACTATTACTCTAAGTAATACCGCCGCCTGGTCAATTTTGGAACGCCCAGACGGTAAGCTTTGGGTTGGATTTGATAAAGACATCGCCTTACTCGATCCGGAAAAAAAATCGTTTTATCACATTGATTTACCGGGAGGAAATCATCACGGATTTTCACTCGACGAGGATCGCGATGGCAACATCTGGATTGCCAGTACGCTGGGAATTTTCCAAATGCATCCAGCCTCGCACGAATTGACCTACTACCCCTTCTTCCCCGAAACACCCGATCGTTCTTCCGGCACAATAACAAGAATGTTATTAGACCGCGAACAGCGCGTTTGGTTTGGTACAAATGAGGGTGTCTATCTTCTAGATGTTTCCGACGTACACCCCAAATATCGTACGCTGAGCAGTTACCTGGAAAAGAAAAACTATTCGTTTAAATCACCGCAGTTCATCACCTACATGGCCAGATCAAACAATTCTTCGTTTTGGATAGGAACTCGCGACGGTCTCTACCAAACAACCATAGGAAAATCGGCTGATGAAATATCGGCAAAATATGTGACGCATGATAAAACAAGACCTGGTTCACTCAGCCACAACTACATCCTTTCGGCATACGAAAACAAAGCCGAGGATCTATGGATAGGAACGCGTAATGGTGTGAATTATTCTCACCCTGCAATGCGAAAGTTCAAGCACGTTCCCCCTCGGCCTTCTACCCCGGGCGGACTAAACCATCCCAACATCATGACAATTATGGAAGACAGCGATAAAAACTTGTGGGTCGGTACCTATGGTGGCGTGAACCTGCTGAATAAAAAGACCAATAAGTATCGGGTTTTTAATCATAGCTCATCAAGTCCAACATCTCTCCCCTATGATTATGTCTTGATTATCCGGGAAGATCACCTTGGCAATCTTTGGATCGGGACGAATGGTGGAGGTATAGCGCGCCTCAACCCCGAAGAAAGAAAGCGAGCTGCTTCCGGAAGACAGCCGCGCTTTCTTTCATATCGTAGTATAAATAGCGATACAACATCTCCGGCGAGTAACGTAATTTATGCAATTTATCAGGCACCGGACAGCTCACTTTGGTTTGGTCATGCCGGAGGAATTAGTCTATACAACTATAGCGAAGACAAATTTCAGCGATTCGCAGATGAGACAAATACCAGAGGTCTGGTTCATAGACACGTATACAATTTACTCATAGACCGACAGGGGCGTTTTTGGGCAGCGACGGCGAACGGCTTAAACCTTTTCAATTCGGAAACACAGCTATTTGAACCTCACTTCCATGACCCGAAAAATAAAATGAGCCTTAACAGCAGTTTCATTGTCTCGCTTTTCGAAAGCAAAGCCGGGGAGCTTTGGGTTACAACATCTACAGGACTGAATAAATTGCTCAGAGAAACCGGTAAAAAAGGAGAACTGCAATTCCAGCGAATCAGCGTGCAGGATGGATTACCTGACGGGTTTGTTTACTGCATGCTGGAAGACCAATCCGGAAATCTATGGGTGAGTGCAAACAAAGGACTAACCCGCATAACTATTTCAGATAGTCTGCCAAAAATGCTTTCCTATTCTGTCGAAGATGGATTGCAGAGCAACGAATTTAGTCAAAACGCTGCATATCTTGCAAAGGATGGCCGTATGTATTTTGGGGGGATCAATGGCTACAACGTTTTTCATCCGGACAGTATCCAAAATGATGAGACGCCACCGAACATAGCTCTTACCGATTTTAAGATTCTAAATGAGTCGGTTGCTACTAGCATAAATGGAGAAACACCTTTAAACAGTCCGATAAACGAGACAGACAAAATAGAGCTCTCCTATCGAGATGATGTTATTTCATTTGAATTTTCAGCGCTCAGCTATGCCAGTCCGCATAAAAACCACTACGCATACAAAATGGAGGGTTTTGATCATGACTGGATTATGTCTGGCAATCGACGCTTCGCCACGTATACCAACCTGGATCCAGGGGACTATACATTTCGCGTTAAGGGCAGCAATAGCGACAATATCTGGAATGAAGAAGGCACAACGCTGAATATTACCATAACGCCACCACCATGGAAAACCTGGTGGGCCTACCTGCTTTATAGCTGTCTCTGTTTGGGATTAGTGCTCAGCTATGTTCAGTTTCAAATACGCAAAGAGCGACGCATTCGTGAAGAGAAGATACGAATTCAACAGGCGAAGATTGAGGAACGAGAACGCGTGCGTAAAGAAAGCTCAGCAGACTTTCACGATGAAGCGGGCAATATCATTACTAAAATCAAGCTCTTTACCGAACTGGCTCGACGTAAATCGATTAAGGATGAACAGCTGGGCGAATACCTGCAAAAAATTGATGAGCATACCAAAACACTCTCCAGCGGAATGCGCGACTTTATTTGGGTGCTCGACCCGGAAAAAGACTCTCTTTATGAGACTATATTACGACTCAAAGATTTTGGAAATTCGATGTATGAGCATAGTGACTATCATTTCACAACTGTTGGTCCGGAAGCGTCGATGCGTGAAGAAACGCTAACACTACTGCAGCGACGTTCAATTATACTGATCTTTAAAGAAGCTATGAACAATTGTCTGAAGTATGCATCTGGTAAAACCGTCGTGTTATCCGCTATCTTGACGCATCGAGAATTGATGATCGAATTTAAAGACGATGGTAGGGGATTCGATGCAAAGGAGAAAAAAAGCGGCTATGGTTTAAAGAACATGCGAAATCGCGCTGAAAAGATTGGAGCAAAACTGGATATTTCTTCTGAGAATGGTCTGGGAACTGCCGTTCGGCTTAGTTTATTGCTGTCTAAAAATGGAGAAGTGATATTATGATCAAGGTGAGGCGGTCTTATAAGTTGTTCAATGGAGCCATCTTTTGAGACAACAGAAACAGATTTTGAATTTTATCAACAGGCGCAGTTTAGGATTTTATCAACAGGAGCAGTTTTGAAAACTGCTCCTGTTTTTGGAAAAGACGCGAAATTTTGAACTATTTTTTCTCAAAGCCATATTGGAGCATTGTCAGAATGGAGCAGTCTTGGGAGCTCGATAGTCTGTACTATATTATAGAAAAGACGCGAAATTTTGAACTATTTTTTCTCAAAGCCATATTGGAGCATTGTCAGAATGGAGCAGTCTTTATTCTAAAAAATAAACAAAGTTTTGAAATCTTTTTATTTTTGCGAAATACCGCATATGGGGAATTGAATTTCCGTTTTCGAAGTTGTATGTTTCTTTATGTCTGATCCCGTGATATCCGTTGCAATCGTAGAAGACGATCGCGAAATACGCGATCTACTTACGCTAATCATCGATAGCTCGCCAGGTTTTACCTGCAAGCAATCGTTCAATGATTGCGAAAGTGCTATTGAACCCATTCTGGCAGAAACACCGCAGGTTGTTTTGATGGATATCGACCTGCCGGGCATGTCAGGAATTAATGGCGTTGCAGCTCTCAAAGAAAAACTTCTGGCCACAGATTTTATTATGCTAACTATCAAGGAAGATGACGATTCGATATTCGATTCTCTTTGCGCTGGTGCAACCGGCTATCTCCTGAAAGACACAGGACCAGCGGATCTCTTACTGGCAATCCGTGAGGTGGTAGATGGCGGATCGCCAATGAGTGCAGGCATAGCACGCCGGGTAACCAACTCATTTAAGCGCTCAACCGATTCTCCCCTAACCACTCGAGAAACAGAAGTTTTAAATATGTTATGCGACGGGAAGAATTACAAAGAAATCGCCACTGACATGTTTATCAGCGGCGATACGGTGCGAGTGCACATTAAAAATATATATCGGAAGCTTCAGGTAAACTCCCGCGGCCAGGCGGTCAAAAAGGCAATCAAAGATCGCCTGGTTTAGCCCTTCAGGTTTTCTACTTTCATCTCAGCTTTTTTCCGTAATTCAATCGGTTTTTTACGCGACTTGCGTAATCGAATATTCAGCATTTCTACAAGAAGCGAGAACGCCATTGCAAAGTAGATGTAGCCTTTCGGCACATGCATTCCAAACCCTTCGGCAAAGAGCATTACACCGACCAAAATAAGAAAGCTTAACGCCAACATTTTAATGGTCGGGTGCTTCTCCACAAAATCACCTATCGCATTCGCACCCAACATCATTACGCCAACCGAGATCAAAATTGCAATTACCATAACAGAGATATGGTCGACCAAGCCAACCGCGGTAATAACAGAATCCAATGAGAATACCAGGTCGATCAAGGCAATTTGTACCAGCACACTTGCCATCGTCACTGTGCCACTACTACCATGATGCCCTTCTTCGCCCTCAAGACTATTATGAATTTCATGGGTGCTCTTAGCCAGTAAAAATAAACCACCGACAATGAGAATCAAGTCTCTTCCGGATATAGCTTTTCCCATGATCTCAAAAAATGGCTCAACCAGTCCCATTACCCATGATATTGCAAACAGCAACATAAGCCGAGTAAGCATTGCGAATCCAAGTCCGAGCATCCGTCCCTTGGCACGCTGCTCTTCAGGCAGTTTTCCAGACAAAATCGAGATAAAAATAATGTTATCAATACCAAGTACAATTTCCAAAGCTGTCAATGTGGCCAATGCAATCCAGGCTTCGGGAGATGAAATCCACGAAAAGTCCATAGCATCCTCGTATGTTTTAGAATAGTCGTTTTAGATAAACAGTCATGCTTATGACCGGCACAAATGTATTAAGTAACACTTGAATTTTCAAATGTCCAAAGTTGAAAATCTGCTCCCCGGAACAAAACACAGCACCCAAACCACTGTTTTTAAAAGACGTAAGAACCGAAAATTAAAAATACCGCATATGGGGAATTGATTCAACCACTATACTCACACTACCTTTTTAAAGACCTCAATCCACAATTTCTATTAAAAAGGGAGACTCATAATGAATTATCGCTACTATGCAATTTTTTTTGCAATCATATTATTTTCCACGTTCTCGGCTGCTCAAAATGAGATATTAAATTCAGGGTTTGAAAACTGGACAAATGGAGAGCCTGACAATTGGGTGACAACAAATATTCCCGGCTTGGTTACTACGATCTCAGAATCAAATGATGCCAACTCTGGAAACTCATCGCTAAAGGGTGAAATCGGAAGTTTCCAGGGTAATCCGTTCGGTCCGGCCATTCAAGCAAGTCAGGGGTTTGGAATACCCATTTTGAATATCACCCAGAACTATACCCAACTTACCGGCTACTATAAGGTTAATGTAACACCCGGAACAGTTGTCGTTGTAATATCGAACCTCTCGGATGCCAATTTCGGACTCGTTGCAAGTATGATTGACACACTTCCGGTCTCGGCAACCAGCTGGCAGCAGTTTACTCTGGATTACGATTATTCCAATACGTCAGGGGAACAGGCGATTACGGCGACGCTTCAAATTGCACTGGGATCGGATGGAGCAGGTTTTCAAATCGGCGATTTCTTCCTGCTGGATGACATTGCTCTGATCAATCAGGTTGGAATTGAGCCGATAGACAACGCAGGTGTTGCCACAGAGTTTCAGCTGAGTCAGAACTATCCGAATCCGTTTAACCCAACCACAAATATTCGCTTTTCTCTCGGCAACTCCGGACACGCTTCACTGATTGTATATGATCTGCTCGGCAAAGAAGTCGCGCGAATAGTCGACGAGCAGTTGGCAGCAGGAAGCTACGTCGCAGATTGGAACGCAACATCGTTACCGAGTGGAACCTATTTTTATACGTTGACTGCCAATGGGCAACGACAAAGCCGCAAACTGATGTTATTAAAATAAATGGGTAATCCCGGCGAAGTTAGAGGACAATTAACGGGCGTGCGAACCCTTCTGAAGACTCCGCCGGGAAAGCCTTTTCTTAACAAGTTTCAAAAGTCTAATTGAGGAGAAATCATGAAAAAGTTTATGTTTCAGTTTGTCATTTTTACTTTAGCAGCTCTGCTATTCGCCGGCTGCTCATCCGATTCAACTGGTAGCAATGGGGATGTCGACGAGTTCAGCGACGTAGTGGGCACCTGGAACTGTACATCATTTGTCTATACCAGTGTTGCAAATTCCAGTCTAACGGATGATATTAAAACCTCGCAGGGTCTAAGCTATTCAATTACCATTCAGGAAAATGGTGCTTATACCATTACTGTTTCAGTTCAAGGGGTTCCACCACAAACAATAACCGGTCAAATGGCAACTGGTACAAATGGAGAGTTCTCAACCGGCGACCCGGACGTTCGCGTTACGCGTAGTGGAAATCAACTAATTTTTGATGACTCGAATGAAACACATGATTTTGGATCAGGCTCCGAAGCAGCAACACTCAAAGTAATATACACAAAACAATAATCGAGCGTACGATGTCTGAGCAAAAAAAACTACCAGTCAGCGGGCTAATCGCCCGCATTTTAGGTGGATTAAATGCTGGTCCACAAATCTTGTTCTTAATGCTAACGCTGGATAATCCGTTTGGCGGAGGCAACCCACAGCGCGCCAAGTTTATGAGTGTTTGGTTACTTCTCGGGCTACTGGGTTATGTATTGGCATGGAAAAAACCGGCGTTTGGAGGCATAGCGATGGTATTCAGCGGAGTTGCTATTCTCGTGACTTATTTCATTACCGCAGACCCAGAAGCGCTTACCAGCACCCTCACTCCATTTTATCTTAACTTGCCGACCATTCTAATTGGCGCATTATTCATCTACTCCTCCCGATAACGATTTACATTGGATAGCAGAATTCCGCTATTCAATGTAACATTCCCGATCAAAAAGCGTTATATTCTCGTGCTGGAGGAATAGAACATGCCAAAATCAAATGAGTTTGTTGACTATCTTTTAGATTTACTGGAACCGTTCGGAGCTGTTAGCGCCAAGTCGATGTTTGGTGGTTATGGTATCTATCGTGACGAGCTTATGTTTGGCCTGGTTGCCGATGATACGCTGTATTTAAAGGTGGATAAACAATCTATTCCAACTTTTGAGGCCGCGGGGAGTGAGCCCTTTGTTTATGTAAAGAATGGTAAGCCGATGCAGATGTCTTATTGGACATCCCCACCTGAAACACTTGAAAATCGAGATGACATGCTGCAATGGGCAGAACTTGCCTGGAACGCCGCGTTACGAGTTAAACGAAAATAAATCCGCGCCTGCTGAATACAACATCCGGAACAATACGCTTCTATATAATATATATCTTTATGTACAGACAAACAGGAGAAAGCAATGAACATATTTGCTGGTAGCTACGGCTACGCAACAAGTAGAGGGGGGATAATTGCAATACTCACACTTTTTGTCCTCACTTCCGGAATATTCGCAGACGAAAGTGGTAAGAAAACTGACTGGCCCGGCATGCGAGGGGAAAATAGCACCGGATCAGTTGAAGTAGGTGGAATTCTAAGCTCAGGCAAAAATGTTATGCTGAAGGAAGTTTGGAGACAACCACTTGGTTCTGGTTATTCTGCTATTTCGATTGCCCATAATCGCGCCGTCACAATGAATTCAGACAGTACATTTGATTATGTAACAGCTTTCGATGCCAAAAGCGGAAAGCCGCTGTGGAAATTTAACATCGACTCGACCTACAAGGGACACGATGGATCTCACGATGGGCCGATCTCTACGCCTTATGTTGAGAAAAAAATGGTTTACGCGCTCGCTCCGCGTGGACGATTAGTTGCCCTGGATGCCAAATCCGGCAAGTTGAAGTGGGAAAAAAATGTTGCTACAGATTTGGGTGGTGAAAAGCCATGGTATGGTTTTTCCAGCTCTCCTATTGTTTATAAAGACATGTTGATTTTGGAAACCGGAGGTAAGGACGGTAATGCCGTAACGGCTTTTAACAAGAAGTCGGGCGAGATAGTTTGGACAGCCGGCACGGATACCGTCACCTATCAGTCACCAATGATCGTTGACTATAACGACTCTCCAATTGTTCTGGCCACGGCTGATCATCGTCTTACCGGAATCAATCCAGATAATGGAGATATTGTTTGGGAAACACGTTACGGAGGTGATGGTTCTCCAATTGGCAGCGGGGCAACATTACCTGTAGCGATTGGCAAAAACACCTACATGCTCACGCATACTCGTAATGAGTCTGTTGCACTAAAAATACGCCCAACGGAAGCTGGTGTAGATACCGCAGTTCTCTGGACGAATCGCAATGTACGCGGCACCTATAATATCCCGGTTTATCATGAAGGACACTTGTACGGCTTTAGCAGTCGCTTTCTCACCTGTATCGATGCTAAAACCGGTGAGGCAAAATGGAAATCACGTAAGCCCGGCGATGGGTTTACAACAATTGTTGATGGTCACCTGATCATTGCAACGAAAAAAGGATCCGTTCATATTGGCAAAGCCAGTGCAGATGGCTTCACCGAATTGACCAGCATTAAGCCGTTCAACAACGATGCATGGTATCCGGCAAGCTTTGCCAATGGGAAGATCTACGTGCGCAGCATGCAGGAAATCGCCTGTCTTGAAATCGTTGAGGCAAAATCCAATGACAAGATGATGGCTACTGATGCCATGATACAAGACTCGGAATTTGGAAAGTTTATCGCAGGGCTCAGCAAAGCTGATAATAAGAGCGCTATGATTGACGCCTTTATCGCTAAGCAGAAATCCTTTCCGATTGTTGAAAAAGACAAAGTTCACTTTATCTATCGCGGCGAAGCAGAGGACGTTGCTGTTACCGGTGATCTGTTTGGAGGCAGAAATGAAGTTCCGATGCAGCGTGTTGTGGGAACAGATCTTTTCTATCGCACCAGCCCACTCGAATCGAATGCACGCCTGGAATACGGTTATACATTGAACTTTGAGAAGCAGGTTGGCGATACGCTAAACGCTGCTCGTACAATCGCAACGCCACGTGGTCCAACCTCCTGGTTTTCGATGCCCAACTGGAAAGAGCCGGCACATTTGGCTGCATTGGCAATGGCTGATACCGGATCTGTAGATACAATGCGATTTGAAGCAACGGTCCCCGATACCGCAGAAGGCTGGACGACAAACCGCAGAGTTGATGTTTACCTGCCGAATGGATACGCAACATCTGACATGCGCTACCCGGTTGTGTATGTGCATGATGGGGAAGCTGCTTTGAAACAAGGGATGCTAAAGCGCTCTTTAGATAACTTGATCGCTAAGAAGCAGATTGATCCGGTAATAGCAGTGTTTATTTATCAGGGCGGAGAACGACCAAATCAGGAATACGGTCCGGGATTCATGGACAAATATGCAACGCTGCTTGCTGAGCATCTTGTTCCTCATATCGACAAAACGTATCGCACAGTAGCAAAGCCCGAGGCACGGTTAAGCTATAGCAACGGATTTTCAACCTCCGGTGGGCTTTATACGACGTTTAAAAATCCGCAGGTTTTTGGTAACCTGTCTATGCAGTCTGCATTTATCATGACCTATATTCAGGATGAGATGTTGCCGGTTGTGAAGAAGCAGGACGAGCATAAGGTGAAGATGTACGTAGATTGGGGTAAGTACGATCTGCGCGGCGCACAGGAACAGTGGAATACTAAACTCTTTACCAAACGAGTTTTAGACCACCTTGCTAATAAAGGCTACACCAATGTTGCTACCAGTGAGCACCCGACCGGCTTTGGCTGGGGAAGCTGGCGCAACCGAAGTGACATGGTGCTGAAGCACTTCTTTGCGAGATAAATTCTTTGTCCGGAGCAGCTTAAGCTGCTCCGGTTTTTTTTACGTATTACCTAGATTTATTATCGAGATGGAATTTTATTAAAAATTCAAAATTTCGACGTTTTTTTAGAATAAAGACTGCTCCATTCTGACAATGCTCCAGTTCTCTCTAAAAAAGCTACAACCAAATCCGCTTCTCCCGAACAAATTCTCGCACCACTTTACCCCAAACCTGAAACGTCAATGCAGATGGATGAATTCTATCGCTAAAAAAGGCCTCTGCTGAATCCAAGCCATCTACATAAGCATACCAGTCTTTTAACACGATTCGCTTTTGCATATAGTAGACGTTTTCAAAAGATAGAGGAATTGCGCGAGCAGCGTAGGCATGCAAACGCACTAATCCACCCAGCATCCAGCACAACGGCCTGGGAAAAGCAGGAAATTCACCCACCGGTGGCAAATTGGCAATAAGTATCGGACAACTTGACTGCCTAAGACGGACATTCGCAATCAGCTTACGAAAGTCACTTACCCACTTTTGGGGGCTGTTTAGCTTAAATGTATCGTTGCCGCCCATACCGATAATTATTAAATCCAAGGGCTCAGCCTGGATTTGCGGCGAAAAAGCATCATCCAGCTTTTCAACGGTATACCCGCTTGCCGCTAAGACTTTCCAACAAATGGGTCTTTTATATTCAGCATTTAGCTGCTTAACAATTTGCCCAGTAAATGTTTGCCCCTGGGTATGAATTCCAACACCGGCGACATGAGATTCGCCGAGGGCTAATAGAGTAAGTTGGTTTTCCCCCTCACCCAAAACACCCTCGCGCTTACCAGGTGCTTCCGGTAGACGTGGCGCGGTCCGCTTTACATATCTTCCCTGCAAAATCAATATGGGCAAAAAGGGTATGCAAAAAATGGCACCCAGAATATAAAGCAGCTGTGGGATCAGTAAATATTTTCTCAAATGAATATTCTCCACATGGGTTTGTTGACAAAAGCGCTAATAAAAACGCTGATATTTCCTAAGAACACGTTAAAAATTACAGTCGGATTAAAAATTTTACCTTATTATTATAATACAAAGTAGTAGTACGAACTAAAAACACTGCTCCATTCTGACAATGCTCCAGTTGGTGGGCTGCTCAGTTGATTTTGGGAAAGCAATGACAAAGAACGAACTCAGAGAAAACCTGACTGGTGGAGACCGACGCTCCGTGGGAGATGCCACACTTGTCGCCGAGGCAATTCTAAGGCATCCGGATAGTGCTAAAACGGTTGTGAGTTTTCTTTGGGAAGATGATGCTATTTTGCGCTCGCGTGCCGCCCATGCGTTAAAAACGACAACTCTGAATAATCCCCTGATCATTCAGCCATTTAAAAAAGAACTGATTCAAAAAATGAGTCCAATTGAACAATGGGAAGTTCGAGAGCAATTCTGTATAATTATTACCAAACTTGATCTGGAAAAGACCGAATACAAGAAGCTGATAGCCATTTTCCAAAACTATCTTTCAGACAAAAGCAGCATTGTTCGTACCTGCGCAATGCAGGGAATGGCAGATCTCGCAGAGTCAAGTGAATCGATTAAGACAATGGTTCTGCCGATACTTATAGAATTAACAGAAACCGGGTCCGCCGCAATGCGCGCCCGCGGCCGAAAGCTGCTAAATAAACTAAAGTAACTTATTCCCTATAACCGGAGCCTTACCGGATGCACTCCCCCTCCCCCAACTTTGCCTTTGTGGCAATCGTAAGTCTATTGTTTCAGCTAAATTTGACGGCCCAGGTAAGCTTCTCATCTTCGAATTTGCCAATCGTCGTTATTGACACAAATGGACAAGATATTGTAGATGATCCCAAGATTGATGCCATGATGGGCATTATCGACAATGGAAATGGAACACGAAACAATCTAGGCGATCCGTTTAATGATTATGACGGGCATATAGGAATCGAGATTCGCGGCTCCAGTTCTCAAAGCTTTCCCAAAAAGCAATATGGCTTTGAAACGCGTGACGAGCTCGGAGAAAACAATAACGTTTCGCTGCTGGGAATGCCGGAAGAGAACGATTGGATACTATATGCTCCTTACAGTGATAAATCTCTTCTACGAAATGTGCTAGCCTATTATTTGTCAAATAAAATGGGACATTACGCCACCCGTACCCGTTTCTGTGAAGTTGTTATCAATGGTTTCTATGTCGGCGTATATGTGCTAATGGAAAAGATTAAGCGCGACGATGGACGGGTAGACATTAAGAAGCTCGATGAGAATGATATTTCCGGTGATGATCTGACCGGCGGATATATCCTAAAAGTAGATAAGACAACCGGTAGTGGTGGAGATGGCTTTACCTCGCCATACCCTCCATATCCTGGTGCGTGGCAGGAGATTACTTATCAATATCATCACCCGGGTGGTGACGACCTGCTGAATGTTCAGAAGAACTATATACGCGATTTCATACTGGGGTTTGAAGGGCGAATGTTTGCACCAGAGTTTAATACACCCTTCGATGGTTATTACGACCTGGTAGATATGGATGCCCTCGTAGACTACTTTCTTCTCAATGAGTACAGTAAAAATGTAGATGGGTATCGCATCAGTTCCTTTCTATACAAAGATCGAGACAGTGTCGATGGAAGCCTGGTTGTGGGTCCGGCATGGGATTACAATTTGGGGTTTGGCAATGCAGATTATTACAGCGGCGCAAATCCAGAGGGCTGGCAGCTTCTGGTTTCTATCAATAATGATGGTTCTCAGGTACCATTCTGGTGGAAGCGGCTATTGCAGGATCCGATATTTATGAATCGTGCTCGCTGTCGGTTCCAGAGTTTAAGAAACGGACTGATGCACCCGGACAGTATTGCCACATGGGTTGATGGCTATGCTGCATTACTGGATGAATCGCGACAACGCAATTTTCAAAGATGGCAAATATTAGGGCAGTACGTCTGGCCAAACGCATTTGTAGGTAATACCTACCAAGAAGAACTTGACTACTTTAAAAACTGGATAAGCAATCGGCATAGCTGGATGTGGACTGCACTGTCTCCACCATGTGTGGATATAGCATGGGAATCAGGACAAAACTTCGATGCGTTATCAAATAGCATGAGCATTCCGCTTAGCAGCATTTTTAGCAGTTCAACAGGTGAAGACAGCATTCGCTTTGTAAGTGAAGATAATCATTTGCTTTTCCAGCTAGGTGAAGACTCTCTGCAAATTACCGGGCCAGCTGCAGGTGAATTTCGCTTCAAAGCCATTGCTTACCTTGTAGGAACAGCTCTTGATTATTCACCAGCGCATGTTTTTCGAACCGGCATAACCGGATTGGAGCCATCCACTGTCAAAGCCAAAAGCTTTGCTTTAGCGCAGAATTATCCGAATCCGTTCAATGGAGTAACCCGAATTCCGTTTCGTCTGTATAAACCAGCCCAGGTGAAACTGGAGGTCTTTACTCTCGACGGCGTTAAGGTAGCAATCTTGCAAAATCAATTTATGAATGCGGGCAACCATGAGTCGGTATGGACTGGAACGACAGTGAAAGGCCAGGCTGCGGCAAGCGGAATCTATCTTTACCGCTTAACACTTCAACAATCAGGCAAAAGTTTTTCGGAAAGTAAAAAGCTGCTGTATATAAAATAAGGCAGCTAAACAGACTGGCGCGCTTTGCGTAAAAAGCGCTCGTAATATGTAGAGAGAAGAAAGGTAATAGGCAAAGCAATAATCAACCCTAAAATGCCCAGGAGCTTGCCCCATACAGACAGGGACAAAAGAATAACCGCCGGGTTCATTCCCGTAACATCCCCCATAATGCGCGGCACTAAAAAGCCATCCTGAAACGCCTGAACAATAACGAAAACCAATAAAACCAGCCCCATCATAAACCAGAAGCTCGTTTCGGTTTGCAACGAGTGCATCAGTGCAAAGAATGCAGCAGGAAGAATTCCAAGTGTTTGAAGATATGGTACCATATTCAGCAGACCAATAAACAGTCCCAGAAGAATGCCCATCGGCAAACCTATTATGCCAAAGCCGATGGCAAACAGCACACCGACTATTGAAGCAACGACTGCCTGAGCGCGAAAATAGCGACTCATTGCTTTACTGAAATCATCAACAAAACCCACTATTTGATCGCTGTATTTTGGATGGATAAGCTTCTTCCAGCCATACGCAACCTCATCATAATCGATCAAAATAAACACCAGATAAAGCAGGACAATTGCCAGCCCAATAATGCTGATAACAATATTCAATGTACCGGAGAAAATGTCCCAAATACCCGGAAATACTCTTTGAATCAGAATATTTCCGGCGCTGGTAAGGTTTTCCGCATTAAAGAAATCGCGCACATCATCTCGAACAGCAAAGTCTTTTATATATTGCCATATATCATCAGGTAAGTACTGCAACGCTCGCTCATCTAAATCCGTTCGTTCTAATAACCCGGTTAACAAGGTTCGCATTTGGGAGAATTGGGCCATAATCAGCGGAATAATCAAACCCACAATCCCGGTTATTGCGCTAAAGACGGTTAATAAACTAACAACGACCGCCACGCCACGACGTTTAAGCCAGGCATACTTCTGCATAAACTTTACGAGCGGGTTAATCAGATATGCCAGTAGTAATGCAACGGCAAAGGGAATTAACACGTCTTGTAAATAGGCAATCAACAAAAGGCCAACCACAAGTGCAACTGCTCCGAGCACCAACCGTACAACCCGGTCGAGCGTGTACTCTTCTTGGTCAAAAAACATAGAGCCTCTTCAGCGAGTGATTAGTGATACAAGTTACGACTTATCGGTTCATTCATGCCTGCCGGAGTCAGCAAACCGGTCTTTGCGCCATGCTGAAGGCGTTCCTTCAGCTTTCCAGACCAGGTTTTTTGAACAGCTGTTCCATATTTATTAACTGCCATCTGCTGAATTTCTTCATCTAATAAGTTAATCAGAAAGAAGTTCGGTTTTTCATCTGAAATATACTTTAAAGCAATCTGCTCTTTCTGCGGGTTTTCAGAGATAATCTTTAGCGCTTCTATAGCCAAGCTTTCTATTCGCGGTGAACCCACAGCCTCAACCTCAACCTCAACAACCCAATAATCAGGCGGCGCAGAAAGCACAACCCCAGATGGTTCGGAAGCTCCATCTGTTTTCACTTCAACAGTAAGATACGTCCATGCCACAAGTAGAAACGTCGCGGAGGCAAACATCAAAATAAAGATATTTCTCGACATAGTATCCTTTATGAGTCGACTATTTTAAGCGCGTTAAAAAAGGCTTGTAATTTCCGCGGGTGCAGCTTATCCTTTTCGCGAACGCCACTGCACAAATCCAAACCAAATGGCCGAACCGAGCGCACGGCTTCGACAACGTTAGCGGCTTTTAATCCACCGGCTAAATATACCGGTGCATCTGCCTCTTCCACAATCCTTCGACTCAACCGCCAATCATGCGTGCGTCCCGTACCACCTAACTCTTTTACAGAAAGTGATTGATTGCCAGAGTCTAAGAGAATGGCATCAACATGATTTGCAAGGTTACGCGCTTCCTCTACGGAAGATTCATCAACAACGTGAACAACCTGCACAATGCCAATCCCCGGAAGCGCTTTTTTTAGCTCTACATGCGTCCCATCGAGCAAGTGATCGCAGATTTGAATCGTATTGGTTCCACAATTGCGCTGTTGCTCAACGATTTCTGCCACGCTCTGCTTACTCGTCAGTAAAAACGTTGCGATTCCGGGAGGAACCCTTGCAGAAATTTCAGCAACTCTTTCATCTGAAATCACACCCGGCCCACTCGGCATAGAGGAAACCAGTCCTAGCGCAGAAGCCCCGGCAGCAATGGCCATTTTCGCTTCTTCAACGCTCTTGATACAACAAATTTTTACACGTGGGTTCATGCTTTGATTATACGACATAACGTTGTGTTTTTCCACTTCTTCTTTCCATGCTGGATTTTAAAAGCAGTAATGATTATTATGAGGTTGCCCCCAACACCATCATATTTTTTGCCTCTGAAAGGAGTATACATGGCCATAATTCGAACTATTGAAGAGCTGGAGTCTATGTATAATCGCCCCGGCACTCGCGCGGTACAGAAAAGCTTGACCTCAATGGATAAACACTGTAAACGCTTTATTGAATTGTCACCATTTGTGCTGCTCTCATCATCATCCCAAAATGGCGATATGGACTGCTCACCTCGTGGGGGCGAACCGGGTTTTATTAAGGTGTTTGATGATCGAACACTGTTAATTCCCGATCGACCGGGTAACAATCGTTTGGATAGTTTGCACAACCTAATTGAGACAAAAAAAATTGGCCTGTTATTCCTTATCCCGGGAGTAGACGAGACCTTGCGTATTAACGGCATCGCCGAGCTTTCTACCGACCCCGAGCTATTAAACTTATGTGTTGAGCAGGAAAAGCAACCAAAATTAGTTGTAAGCGTATCAGTAGAGGAAGCATTTCTTCATTGTGCCAAGGCTCTGATGAGGTCCGGACTTTGGTCGGACGAAAGCCGCGTAAACAGAAATATTATGCCTACCATGGGGAAAATGCTCAAAGAACAACTTCAATCCGCGACGCCTGAAGAAACACAGGAAGAAATGCTTGAGCGATATAAAAAATCGCTTTACTGATAATGCCAAGACATCGCAATCAACATAAGAATAAGCGTCAAAAGAAAAAGCTCGCTGCTAAACCATACACAGGAAAAGCGACAATAGACCATCCTAAATATGGCAAGGTACCACTTATTCGAAGAGAATGGTTTGTCTCTAACGGAAAAACTTATTCATTTCCAGACTATGATCCCGCTTACCAGCCCCCATTACCAGTTGGCGCTATTCGCGGTGATGTAAGCAGACAAAACTATGGATTAAACTGCCCTCAATATTATTATATTGACATAAAAAAACACTGTATTCAATGTCGTCAGGAATTTCTGTTTAGTGCCAAAGAACAGAAGTTTTGGTACGAGAAGCTGAAATTCTATTTCGAATCCACTGCTATTCGCTGTATGCGCTGTCGTAAGCAGCGACGTAGCGGTAAAATGTTACGTCAACAAATTGCAGCCATCAACGAAAAGCTTCGTGAAAATCCGAATGAGCCGGGGTTATTAATTGAGCTCTGCACGGCATTGTTACTGCTTCGCGAGCGCTGCCATGCCGGCGATCTGGACAAAGCAATTGCTGCTGCACGCAAAGCACAGCGTGTTCTGCGAGAGGCTCCACATATAAAGCTGCTTCCCAGAGCACTATTTGCAGAAGCGCGTTGTCATGCATTTTTGGAGCGCAAAGATAAAGCACGAGGTATTTTCACAGAATTCCTGAAAAGCATTGAGAAGCGTAAGAAGGGATTTCGCAAAGAAATACAGTGGACAAACGAATGGATTGCAAAACACTCTAAAGAATCCACCTAACAGCTGTAAGACGACTGAACCAAAACCCTATTCATAAATACTTTACACCCAAATAATCTGTTGGAGAATATATGAAAACCCTATTACTAATTAGCATTGCACTATTGCTATCTGCTACAAATCTGACAGCCAACGGTTCCGATTGGCCGGCATGGCGTGGAGCCGAGCGAACTGGTCAGGTATCCGGTCCTGAATGGCCGACCAATTTGGACAATCTTAAGGCAAAATGGACCGTTCCTCTCGGTAAAAGCTATAGCAGCCCGATTATTGCCAATGATCGCGTCTTTGTTTTCGAAACAACCGACGAAAAGACTGTTACTGTTCGTGCCTTGAATCGTGCGGACGGTTCTGAGCTTTGGAAAAAAAGCTGGGCAAGCAGCTTCACTGTACCCGGTTTTGCCCTGGCAAACGGCTCTTGGGTAAAGTCTACACCGGCATGGAATGGTAAGACTCTTTTCGTTGGCGATATGCGTGAAGTATTGGTCGCTTTCGATGGCGTAACGGGTGAAGAAAAATGGCGGATCGATTTTCCCGAGACCTATGGCACGCAGGTTCCGCCATTTGGTTTTTCCTCTTCACCTTTGGCAGTAGACGACAAACTGTATGTTCAAGCCGTAAACTCTGTTTTTAAGCTGGAGGCTGCAACAGGAGAAGTTGTTTGGCGCGCTATGAGTGGTCACAATCCAGACGATATGTCTCAACAAGGTGCTTTTTCTTCACCGGTTTTAACCACGCTTGCAGACAAAGAACAGCTGCTAATAATGACGCGAGCTTCTCTGAACGGCATCGATCCTCAAAATGGTGATCAACTTTGGAGCGAGGCGATCCCCCATTTTCGCGGCTGCCTGATTGTTACACCAACTGTTTATGGCGAAGGTATTTTTACCAGCTCCTTTCGCAATGGCTCGTACTTTTACAATCTTAGTGCAGATGAAGGAAAAGTGAATGCCGAGCAGGTCTGGAGCAACAAAATTAGTGGTTATATGTCCTCTCCGATTGTGATTGGTGGCTATGCCTATATGCACCTCACCAATAATCGCATGGCCTGCATCGATTTAAAAACCGGTGAAACCACGTGGACCACGACAGGAAAGTTCAGTAAGTATGCCAGTATGATTTGGCAGGATGACCGAATTCTTGTTCTGGCAGCAGATGGTATGCTCCATTTGCTTGAAGCCAATCCGAAGGAGTTTACCTCGATTGCTTCGCAGAAAGTAGCAGAAGGAGAGACATGGGCCTATTTGGGAATAAGTGGCAGTGAACTGTATGTGCGTGAACTTGAGGGATTGACGGTTTATACCTGGTAACAATGGTAAACGGTGAACGATGAACAAACACAAAAATTATCTAAAGTAGACGTTCTGTCTTCTGTTCACTGCTCTCTATTCTCTGCTCTCTATAGTTGAGCTTGCAAATAGAAATGCACTTATTTATGTTCATCGGAACACTGAATGATTACAAAGGAAAAAAATATGCTTCGCTTTATAGGAATTGGAATTGTTGCCGTTAGTCTATTGTTCGGGCTTGGTTGTACGCAAGAGTCACAAAATCAGATTAGCCGCACCATTCAGAACTGGACTGGCACCAATGGTGTGCTCGAAATTTATGCCGGAGATAAACTGGTTCGCCGTTTTGTCGGTATCGATAAATTGTCTACGGCGTATGGAACATCGAATAACAGCCAAATCAGACCGTATCGCTACGGTTATGGTTACCTCGACACCAATAGAAACATGAAAGCCGACGGTAACGAGAAGAAGGTTTACTTTGAGTTCAGCGACTACAGCACCAGCTACGTCTTTTTCGAGTCGCCGAGCTAATTAACCGGTAGAGCAATATGCTTTTCGCGGATCGGCAGATGTAATACCATAGATATTATGCTAAGCACTGCGGCGCCAACCCAAACGGCGTCGTAGGAGCCGGTAGCATCATACACACGCCCGCCCAGCCAAACTCCCAAGAAACCTCCCACCTGATGGCTTAAAAACACCATTCCATAAAGAGTGGAGAGATAACGTGTACCAAAGAGATGTGCTACCGTACCGCTTGTTAGTGGGACTGTCGCCAGCCAGATAAATCCTATCGCCCCGCCGAATACCAGCGCTGTTATATCATTTAGCGGGACGGCAATAAAAGACAATATGACCACAGCGCGCAGAAAATAAATCAAGCTTAGCAAACGCGTCTTGCTTAACCGATCTCCCAGCCAACCGAAAAAGTACGACCCGCCAATATTGAACAATCCAATAAATGATAACGCCGTTGCGCCGGTCATAGAAGAAACGCTGTGATCGGATAAATACGCTGGTAGATGCGTTGCAATAAAAGCAACATGAAAGCCGCAGACAAAAAAACCAATAGTCAGCAACAAATAACCACGCTGACAAAATACGAAAGAAACCAGTTGAGCAAAAGGAAGAGTCTGCGGCGAATTATCGCTGCTCAGTGCCCCGGGACGGTTGGGTAAACCAAAGGAAAGCGGAATTATCAGTGCGGTAAACCCTGCCAGCCAGAAAAAGGTCTCACTCCAGTTAATCGAATCCAGCAGTGCCTGTGCACCGGGAACGATTAGAAACATGCCCAGCGAGCCGGAAGCAGTAATCAGACCAAATGCAGCTCCACGTCGCTCTGCCGAAACCACCTGAGCAACAGCGCCAAGCACAACGACGTACGAAGCGCCGCTAAGTGCAACACCAGCTACGATACCCAGAGAAAAATACAGGTTCGTTGGTGAATCTACCAGCCCCATAAAACACATAGCCGCAACATATAGCATTCCACTCACGATTAAAACGCTGCGTGGGCCATAGCGATCTGCTAATATTCCGGCAATGGGAATACCAACAACAATATTTTGAATCGCCATTGCCAGGCTAAACACTTCTCTCTCACCAGTCAGATGTTCGGTTAGAGCCGGTAAAAATAATCCAAAGGTTTGACGCGTTCCCATGCTAATAATAATAATCAGCGCTCCGGCAGCAATAAGAATTGTTGAAGAATCTTTTATTAGTCCGCTACGCTCTTTCATTCGCTATACTCTTTTGTAAATCGGTAAAATATGCCGGGCTGCTAAGCAAACGACTCCCATACCACGAGAAAGCCATACCATCGACTACAATTGGATGAGCATCTGGAAGTAGACCCTTAAGCTCAATACAATCTTTTTCAGCAAATGGAAACGGCTCGGAAGATAGCAGCAATACCTCGGGCTTTGCTTCAACCAATTGCTGAAGCGAGACCTCAGGATAGCGTTCAACGTCGGCAAAAACATTTTCAAAACCGGCAACAGCCAGCATATGATTGATAAACGTATTTCCTGCTGCAATCATATAAGGGTTTTTCCAGATAAAATAGGCCGCACGTTTTGGTGCAGGCCTTTGAAAGCTGTTGAATTCCGCTGAGATTCTGAGGCAAATTTCTACTGCCTGCTCCCTTTTGCCCGTAAGTTCACCAATTGAATTAATCATTTTAAGAGAGTCTTCTACTGAGTAGATATCACTCATCCAAACCGGGTAAGACGCTTGTAATCGCTCGATTCCCTCCCGATAATTTTCCTCATGGTTTCCGATTATTAAATCCGGCTTCAGCTCTTCAATGCGATCAAAATAAAACTTTTTGGTACCGCCAATTTGGACTTTTTCATTCAGCCAGGAAGAAGGTTCGGTGCAATAGCGGGTTATACCAACGACCTCGGAATTAAGTCCGAGATCGTAAAGCAATTCTGTTTGGGAAGGAACAAGCGAAACGATTCGCTTTGGTAGGTGCGGAAGTAAAACCTCCCGCTCCATTTGGTCGGTATATTCAGGCATTTGTTAGCGTGCCTTCTGTGTGCCCGGTTTAAAGTCCATTGTCAAAGCTGAAACGACGGTCTGGTCGTTTGAAATGAAGTGTGGAAAGATTGCAGCAACGCGTCCATTATAGGCATCGATATTATTGTAGTCACCAAAGAAGACCTCTTTGTTACACTCAAAAGCATCAATCTTGACCGGGTAGTGCTTAAAACTTTCTCCGCCATCAATACTACGAGAGATTGTCAATCCGGTTTTCGTGCCGCTGTACTTTGCGCGATCATTGTAAATAATATTAATGGATCCGTCAACCGGATCGACTGCCATCCAGGTAAAGAACTGCTGTTTACCATTACCTTTTTTATCGGCATTGACACGAATCTGCTTCGACCACGTTTCACCCTTGTCACGTGAGTACATCAGGAAGACATCCACATCGCCATTGCGTTCATCAGTCCAGTTGATGTAAACAGAGCCATGATGCTTTCCACCACTGATATCCGTTTTGGTTACGGGAAATCCATTGCAGCGCAAAATGCCATCGATATCCTGACTCCAGCCGCCGGGAAGGTCGCTGATTACCCGATCTTTACCGAATGTCTTACCACCGTCTAAAGACTTATCAAATACAAGCCCCTTCGGACCAGACCATGAAATATAAACTTCTCCATCCGGACCAGCCGCAGGTACCGCACCTTCAACGGTGTTATCACCATCATCACAATCTCCGCCGGTGTCGGAAATTCGAAACGGTACGTCAAACTGATCACCATTATTTGTCGAGCGAGAAAAGTAGATTTGCGAAGAATCTGTTTTCAGCTTGCTATGATATTCATCGAAGCGCGTCCAGGCGATATAAACATAGTTACGATGTGGTGAGTATTCACTATTATCTGTACACAAATAGGGTTTGTCTTCATAGGGTCGCAATGTATTAAGGTGGTCGACAACCAGAAGATGATCTCCCCACACATTTGAGTTTGCCTCAGAACGTGTTACATAAATTCCATTGGCCTTTGTTTTGGTAGTCCGCAGACCACGAAAGCAGATGAACGAATGATAGGCAACACCCTCGGCATTAAAGACGATCGCATCATCTCCTTGTGCCCGGGTAAATGGGTTTGCTTCCGTTGCAACTCGCCAGGTTTTTCCGGCGTCCTCGGAATGATATCGCATATTCACAACGCGTGTTTCGCCTTCAACGCCATAGCGTATCGATGCGCCAACAATGTTATCCGGGTTCGTGGGGTTGATTGCTATAGTAGGCTCTACCGGACGCTGGGCGCCATTAGGGCTTACCTGCACAATATGTTGAGTTTGGGCAAAAAGAAATCCCGAAAGAACTATTAATCCGGCAACGGTTTTGAAATACTTCATCTTTTGCATCCTCCAGGACAATGAAACGTGGGCAATAATTTTACGTTGGCAGCGCAAGCGAGGGTTTACTAACCGGATAAACTATCAAATTTCAGGCAATTATCAAATACTCACTATGTAAGCGAGAGCATAAAGCGGTTTGTCTCGTTAGTTTCAGAAAAGTTCATCTTGTTAAGATAAAATCGCTGTCCATTTCCATTGACATTCATATATAGCTTTTTAATTCCTTGCGCGGTAAAATAGCTGCGGTGGTCATGATAAATAAACCTGCCAACCTTATAGTCCCGATACTCCGGGATCACATAGTCCAGCTGAATATCCAGAGATTGCGCATCAGTTTTCTCGCCAATAAATACGCCAACCGGATTTAGTCCGATCATTACCATAAAGGCAATCTGCTCGCGTTCTGGCCGCAACTCGAAGTTCGGAAAATGACCGGCAATATCTTCATTAAAACGCTCTAGCACATAGCGTAAATATGGAGACTCGTCTTCGACATCAAGAATACTAAACGTCTTTGTCGTATCTGAATGAAACAGATGGGACAAATGATAGATGTTGATGCCCACGATGAACAAGTTCATTAAGGCAACCGGATATGCTTTTATTAGTAATCCATAGACCACGAAAATAATGGCCCCAATCATATTAAAAATACGCAGCTTTAAGATCGAGCTCATCATTAAGGAGACAGCTACCATCGCAGATGCAACATAGCCGATTATTTCATAGATTGTATAAGTATCTAGCACGTGGTCTCCAAGGGCATTTTTATTCGACAAACAGGTATAATTGAAGTATAGATTTATAACTGTTATCAATCAAATTAAATTCTATCTGATTACTCTTTTCGTCCATCATATAATTTACCCCACAAAAAACTACGAAAAATTTGCGCAGTGTAACGCACAATGTGCATTTTTAGTTAGATGGATTACACATGTAGTTATAAAAAAAGCGCTGTCTCCATTTTAGAAACAGCGCTTAAAACAATCTATAAAGTAGATTTAGAAACAGGTAGACAAGCTTTTTAGCGTGTCTATAGAAAGTACGCGAATACGCTTTCGCTCATACGATATTGTGCCGCATTTCTTTAATTCAGATAAATGCAAGCTTGCCGTTTCGCGGGAGCTTGCGACAAGATTAGCAATGTCTTGATGCGTAAGGGTTATCTTGATTTGACCGCTTCGTTGATCACCGGCTTTTTCATAAAGTGAACAAAGCAGCTTGCAGATTCGGGTACGGACATCGCTGAATACCAGATTCTGCAGTTTTTTCTGCAAGATATTAATTCGCTGGCTCATCAACTGGAAAATGCGATAGGAGAACTGTGGATATTTGTTCAGAAACTCCTCAAAATCGCGCTTTCCGAGCACCGCAACGATAGAGCTATCGATAGCGCGGGCGAATCCACCTGAAAAACTTTTGCCCAAAAACGTTCCAAAAATCTCGCCACGACCCAGTATATCAATCGATAACTCTCTACCGCTCTCATCTAAATAGCCGATTTCAATATTTCCGCTTTGAACAAAATAGATCTTCTCGCTACTGTCGTAGGGAAGGTAGACATATTCTTTTTTATCATATCGATAGAAGACAAAGCGCGAACAAATGCTTTCTGCGTCTTCCTTTGTAATCCCTTCAAACATAGGAAAGCTGGAACGCAGCAGCGTATCTGTTTCAGAATTCGAATGTAATATCTTAGAGTGCATTTCACCCTTTTTTCTGCGCTTCCGCGTGGACTTTCCAGCAACCTTGCTTTGGGCCCGCAAATCACTTGATACCGAATTGAATTCATGCATGTCACATCTCCTGATGGTTCGATTATGCTTTCTGCAATTGCAATAACCTTGCCATACTATGCGGACCGCGACAGCCGATGTAAAAGCTTGATCAAAGACTTAACCTGTTACATCGTTTAATAGTCAGAAAAAAAGTTCACATAAATATCACGACATATTCAAATACCTCTAAAGCTCGATCAGTCAAAGGGAAGGAAAAGATCATCAAACAAAGCTTCCGTTTGAAGCAGTGGGTATGGGCGGGAAAAGTATTCTACAATTCCAATTGGCTTGTAGCCTCCTTCAGCAGTCTCGAAGGCTTGAAGTAAATCCAATTGTGAAGCATGGCATTCAATTGCCCTCAATTTCACAGCGTAGTACGCTTCAACATCTATGGCATGTGTTATCTCGCCGCTTCGAAACGCAACAACATTCCGAATATGTTGTAGAGCCTCAGCTTGCTCTGCATTTATACCATAATAAAAAAGCTGTGTTTTAAACGTCGCTTCTTCTACAGCTGCCCGACACCATTTCGCCACCGCAATATGATCTGGATGTGAAGAGACACCGCTATCATGAAATGTTATTAGCAAATCCGGTTGATATGTTTCAATTTCGGCCTTCACCAAAGCAATACCCTCCTGCTCAGGGTATTCAGCCAGCTGTTTATCTGGCAAACTCAGCTGCTCTAGCTGCGATAGTCCCAAAACTTTGACAGCAGCCTGAAGTTCAGCCACTCGCATTGCAGCCTTTTCTTCAAGATCTATCGTTTTGCAAATTCCCAGGCTGCCAGCTTCTCCACGGGTAAGCGTAACCAGCCTGATATCATGTCCTTCAGCGGCATAACGCGCCAGCGTTCCACCGGGTCCATAAACTTCGTCATCTGGATGTGGAAAGATTACGAGGATTTTCATCTTAGCTCCAAAATAGTGAAAAGTGAAAAGTGAAAAGTGAAAAGTGAAAAGGCAATAAGGCAATAAGGCAATAAGGCAATAAGGCAATAAGGCAATAAGGCAATAAGGCAATATACTTCCTGTCTCCCACTTTGTGTTCTGCGTTCTGGTATAAAATTAACAGAGGTAATTACGTTTTGTCATAAGTCTGATATAACACTGTAACCCGGTACGACAAACTTCTTACAGATGAAAAGAAATACACTGTATTTTTTCATCAATCGACAGCCACCAAGCCACAAGAGCTAAAAAAGTGTAACTTTTAAATGACATTTCCTTAATTATTAAATCAGGTCTTGACAAAGTGTCATTTTTACTCTAATTTATTCAGAACGTTAAGCAGTTTAGCGCCATAAGCAAATAAACAGGCGAACAGTTTTATTATTCGCAGCATGAGCAAGGTATTCTGTTCATACACTCAATCTTATGATGGTAAAAGAGACGCAGATGATACAACACAAGCGCATACTGCGATGCCCCTGTAACTACAGTTGAGAAACGCTACCAGGCTACTTTAAAACAGACACAGTCTATACCATATATATATATCCGGAGGAGTTGATATGTCGAAGGTTATTATTGAACGCATGATGAAGCTGGGGTTTACCCTGTATGAATCACGTGCTTATATTTCACTTCTAAGAGAATATCCCGCTACGCGTTATGAAATCAGCAAGCGCAGCGACGTACCGCGTTCAGCTATCTACAATGTGGTTCAGAAGCTTGAGAGTGCCGGAATTGTAAATGCACTTTCTACCGACCCAATCAAATACATGCCGCTTCCCCCGGATAAACTTCTGAATTTGATTGAAAAGAAACACCAATCTGAGGTAAGCCAGTTTCGGGAAAGCGTTTCCAATGTGCACGTGGGTATCGAACGCGGGCAGCTATGGAACGTTACCGGTTATACCAATCTTATTCTGAAAGCAAAGGAGATTATTCTAAACGCCACCGAGCAACTTTATATTTCGGCATGGATGCGTGAGGTGACTGAACTTCGGGATGAACTTAATGAAGCGCAGGAGCGCGGTGTGTTGCTAACGGTGTTCTCGCTAACAGAGCTACCGGATATCTTTAATATCGCTTACAGCTATGGATTTAGCGAAACGGAACTGGAATTAACCGAAAAGCGCAATTTGATTATCATTCGTGATAGCAAAGAAATGCTTATGGGCGAAGCTAATGTAGAGCAACCTAAAAAAGCCGCCTGGACGCATAATGAAGCATTTATCGAAATCTCTACCAACTATATTATTCAGGATATTATGCTCTACGGTCTGCGCACCGGGACTGACGTTAGCGAGGTATTTAACGGAATTCAATCAGTGGGAAGCGAAAGTGACAAGCTACCTGGCGTACCCTATCGGTCAACGAACCTTAGCGGTAGGAAACTGCGGACATTGGTAACTAAAATTCCATTTAAGAGCGTAGAGGAACAGTAACTGGTGCTCTTTTGACAATCTGAACAATACCGGCCTTATAAAAAATGCCGTTTTCTCGTTATCTCGCCTGTATCGGGCTGACAGATAGTCTGGAAGCCGGCATTTTTCATTGCCTAAATAGACGATTCTAACCGGGTGCATCATCACAGGCTAACAGCTACACGCCTCGAAATTTATCATGAAATCGTTTAATAACCGGACGTCCATTGCTCGAGGAAATTTCAACCTCCTCGAGTAGAAATCTGCTCGTTGCACCATAAAACCATCGTTGAAGCACAAGTGCGCGGATTGATTGCGATAAATCCAACCAGCCTTTTTTCTTGATACAAAAGGCTAACAAATAACAAAGCATTGAGATAGCCGCAGCATGTACGGCAGAAAATAGAAATAAATATTTCTGTCGCTGAATATTGACAAACTCAAAAAAACGTTGTATTCTTTTTAGTCGCTAACACAGCCGCCAGTCAGTTAGCCGGCGGCTGTGTTAGCGACACTGATCTTACCTGAAACACTACGGACATTATCTTTATTCCTTCCGGGAAGAATAAGCAAGGGGCATTGAATGCATCGGGATAAACTGGATGACATTGACATTACACTAATTGAGCTGCTGCAGCAGAAGGCACGAATTAAACGTGGACAACTGGCAGAGAAGGTCGGGTTATCTATTCCGACAATTAGCGAGAGACTCCATAAGCTGGAAGATCACGGTATTATTCGCGGCTACCACGCTGTGCTTGAACCACGCAAAGTAGATCTGCAAATTACAGCATTCATTTTTCTGATTACGGAATCGTCCACCTATTATACCGAAATTGTCGCTAACGCAGAGGCACGAAAAGAAGTGCTGGAATGCCATGCAATTACCGGTAAAGGGTCGCATCTGCTAAAGGTTCGCTCACAAAATACTGCTTCACTCGAAAAGCTGCTTGCAGATATTCAATCCTGGCCCGGCGTAAAACATACCATGACGGACGTCGTGCTATCCAGTACCAAAGAAACAACTGAGCTTCCCCTAAATCATCTACGAAAGCAGCCCGACAAGTAACGTTTCCGGCCCCACAGCAATATTCGCCCTTTTTAGCTACGTAAATCATTGATTTGAAAGCAGTTCCTGATTAACTTCTGCCGAGACCTTATGTATCGGGAGGAAATGAATGAAGCTATGGTTAAGAATATCGCTACTACTATTGATCCTGCAGATAGTCGCAGCTGCGCAACCTGCTTATACCATTTACAATGTTTCGATCGTCAATGTAGAAACCGGTACAATTTATGAACGAAAGAACCTAACTATTGCCGGTAGCAGAATTACCGGAATCTCCGATGTTATTGTCAATCTAAGTGGGCAACCACACGTTATCGATGCAAGCGACAAATTTCTTATTCCCGGCCTCTGGGATATGCACACGCATACCATCAATTATTTTGTTTACGATCAATTTCTTCAGCTAATGCTCGCCAATGGCGTGGTGGGATTCCGCGATACCTGGGGCAATCTGGAGCTTGCTGCAACCATTCGCAGCGAAATTCAAAACAGACAGCGTCCACCAATGCTTTTTCAGGTCGCAGGAAACTTGGTAGATGGGCGACCACCGATTTGGCCGGGATCCAATGTTGCAGCGGATAGTGCTACAGCTGTTGCAATGGTAGACTCGCTTGCAGATGCCGGCGCCGAGTTCATCAAAACCTATTCTCGTCTTAATAAGTCTACATTTTTTGCGATTGCCAAACGAGCCAAAGAACGCGGCATTCGCTTTGCCGGTCACATTCCAAATCTTGTTAAGCCCATTGAGGCCTCTGAGGCAGGCATCTACTCGGTAGAACATTTAACCGGTATGCTGGAAGCCTGCTCAATGTATGAAGACAGCTTGCTTGCACTGCAGGCGAAGGCAAACGGCTTCTGGGCGAAGTGGGATGTCGCTTCTGCTCGTAAAACAATGGATGAAATGAGCCGGCTGGCAATTAAGGGCTTTAGCGAGGAAAAAGCTCAGGCTCTCTTTAAGGTGCTAAAGGAAAACAAAACCTGGCAGGTGCCCACGCTCGTTACTAATCGCGCGTATGCCTACATGAACGACAGCACGCTAACCAACGATCCACGAAGACAATATCTAAACAAAGGCGTCACGCAAAATTGGGATGTTGAGAATAACAACTTTATCGCGAGTCGTACGCCGGAAGCGTGGGAGTCTGCGCAACAGCAATTTCAAATGGAATTGAAGATCATTAAAATGATGTATGAGGCAGGTGTTCCTATACTCGCCGGCACCGATCCACCCAACCCGTGGTGTTTTCCCGGTTTTAGTCTGCACGATGAGCTTGAACTAATGGTAAGTGCCGGACTCCCACCGCTTGCAGCGCTTCAAACTGCGACGCTAAACCCGGCAATGTTTATGGATGCTACTGACTCTCTGGGAACGGTGCGCATCGGCAATCGAGCCGACTTGATACTGCTCAATGCCAATCCTCTTGAAAACATTTCCAATACGCGCTCAATTGAAGCCGTCATTAGTGGTGGTATCTTACTTCAGCGAGACAGTCTGGACACTGTACTTGGCAAAATTTATGAGCTGAATGGTAAAAAGTCCATCTACGACGCCATGGCCAAAATTCTGCGAACCGGTACCTTTGAGGAAGCGCTTGAGTTTTACTCCGCCGTTCAGGCTAAAGAAAGCAGCAGCTATGATCTGCGAGAGAGTGAATTGAACCGACTCGGCTACTTTCTGCTCAGCAGTGAACGTGCAGAAGAGGCAATTACAATCCTGCGAATAAATTCCGATAATTATCCTGAATCAGCCAACTGCTTCGACAGCCTGGGTGATGCCTATTTGGCAGCAGGACGCACCGAAGAAGCACTCGCAAGCTACCAAAAGGTGTTGGCTCTGGATCCGACAGGTGAATTTGGCAGACTTGCACGCGAAGCTATTGCCGAAATTGAACAGCAACAGCAAAACGAACAGGAGTGAGACTATGCGCCAACAAACAATCGGAATGTTGTTTAAAACGCTGATTATCGCATTGTTGGGAATTTCCTTCAACGGCTGCGGCCTGTTTAACTCCAACGATCGTTCTGAATTAGATGAGCAGCTGGCCAAATGGCAATCGTTCAATCTATCTAATTACTCGTATGAATTTCGCGCCAGCTGTTTTTGTTTTCCAGAGTTCAACGAATGGGTTTCGGTTACCGTTAAAGACGACACTATTTCAAGCGTTACCATTCTCAGTACTACCGAGCCACCGCAGGAACTTCCACTAAACAATTGGTTTACAATTGACGATCTCTTCGAGACTGTTTCTACCGCTGTTGAAACTGCGGATGAGTTCGAGATTTCCTACAATGATGAATATGGCTATCCGGAAGTAATTTCAGTAGACTATATCGAAGAAGCGGTAGACGATGAGGTGACGTATAACTCGATAAACCTTACAATTGATGAATGATGATTGATGAGGTATGATTGATTGTGTATTAAGGAGTCCAAGCCTCTTCAAGCGTTTCGCGAAAAAGAAGATCTAGAACCTCGGTTGAGGGCGTATCGTTCCTTTGCACTGATTTAACAATATTCGAAAAATAGTCTATTTCCCGCTCAAGAAACCGGTTGAGAATCTCAATCTTCGGTTCCTTATCCATCTCCATACCACCGCGCTTTCTTTCCAATAAGCGAAGAACCTCAGATTTAACTGCTAAATCGTTAAGCTGAGAGTTTATAAGCTTCTGAAACTCCATTGGTGCAATGGTATCGGTCTGTTCTATCCATTTGCAGGCAAGAATTGGCCTGAGAACATAAAAGTATTTTTTAACTTTTACCATATCAGCTTTCAGATACTCACGAAAGTTTCCAGACGCCATGTTTAGATAATGATGTAAGCACGATTTTGCGCTAAAGTAGTCTGCCGACAGTCTGCGGAGGCGTTCGGTAGTTGAGAATTGCTCCAGATAAACCAAGGGGCTGCCCAGCCATTCAAGCAATGGAGGATTCGATTTCCTAAACAGCCGAAGTGCCTTTTGCAATTCCCAGCCGGCAAAGTCCAAATCGTTTGGCAACATAACCTCAATTGTATCGCGCTTATTATCAATAGAAAGATACCATTCTGGCTTATGAATGTAGACAAAACGTACATCCCAGTCGCTATCCTGCGAGGCAAATCCCCAAGCTCGACTTCCGGATTCAACGGCAAAAAGGACTTTAACATTATGTTCACATTCAAAGTTGCGCAATTCTGTGGTAATAAGATTTTGTATATTCATAAACTTTTCACTTGAGTATATATACTATGCCCTAGCTTGCCAATGCAAAATCTACCGCTGCACCAACATGAATCTGTAGCGTATCAAAAACCGGAACGGAAACATCGCCCTGCGACAGCAGCAGCGGAATTTCGGTACAGGCAAAGGCAATACATTCGACGCCATCCTCAACGAGCTCGTCAACGATTTTCAGATAGGCAGCTTTCGTTTCCGTTTTTAGAATTCCTCTACCTAATTCTTCCTTCAGCGTGTGCTGAATATAATCACGCGTCTTTTGCTCAGCCGGAACAATGGCCTCGATCCCGGCAGCAGAAAGACCATCTTTGAAGAAGTCGGCCTCCATGGTAAATGCCGTGCCCAATAAGCCAACGCGCTTGAGCTCTGCTTTCTGAATGGCCGTTGCCGTCTCCGATACAATGGAGATCAATGGAACGTTAATTTCTGCTTGTAGCTTTTCTGCGTACAGATGGGCCGTATTTGCACAGAGCATGAGACCTTCGGCTCCACTGCTCTGTAAACTTTCGCAGGCATTTAGCAAGAGCGGAAACGCATTACCCCAACCACGAGCCTGCAACTCACCAAAGTTCAGTGAGTACAAAATAAGCTCAGCAAAGTTTAACCCGCCCAACCGGGCATTTATGCCTTCATTGATATTGCGATAATATTCGACGGTTGAGACCCAGCTGAGTCCACCGACGAGACCGAGTTTTTTCATAAAATCTCCCCGGTAAGGACGAAATTGTAAGTAAGAACATAATTCATTGCGTTCCCACTTACTTCTTTTTGACGAATTCATATGTCATATCACCAAACGCTTCAGCAGAGAACACCAGTTTTTTTACAGAGTTCTCTATCGCAAAAAGTTGTACTTTTGCCGGGCTAAATTCTGGTCGGGAAAACGTACACAAAAAGCTGTCGTTACCGATCGGCTGTAACCTCCCGGACAACTGGTTTTGATGCTGCAAAAAGTTTAACGTTAAGCCAGAATCGGATTGAGTAATCGATACGCTGCCATAGAGTTTATTGGCGTATTTCCCGCTAAATGCTTTTAACGTTTCAGGAGAAACCTGAATTATTCCTTCCTCAATTGTCTTCTGTGCTGCAAGCTCCGCCTGCCACTCCTCGGAAAACTCTGCCAAATAAGTAGTGCTGAAAGACTGATACGGTTCGTCTTGCAATGCATAGTGAAGCTCATCTGCGACAGCTTCCGCAAAATTATGAGATCTTGAGTTCGTGAGCACAACAACACCAAAGCGCCTTTCCGGAAGCACCATTAGAAACGATTTAAATCCATCTGTTCCTCCGTCATGAAAATACGTTAGATTATCGAACTCATCGTGAATAGACCATCCCATTCCAGAGAAAAAAAATCGTAGCTGATTGCTATTATCTTTTCGAGTACGATATCCTCGTAGTTGATAGGGCTTTCGGATGATCTTCATGCTGCGCTCCGAAAACACCCGTTTGCCATCAACCATCCCCATATCCATAAAGGCCATCATCCATTGGCACATATCCCTGGCAGTCGACGAGATAGAACCAGCCGGTCCCATATTGTCTATATTCTCTACCGAAAGTTCCAACAATGCATTGCCGTTTTTTAAATGCGGAGAGGCAATATTGGTATTTAATGGGATCTGGGAAGACAGTGCATAACTATTGTTCATTTTCAGAGGTAGAAAAAAGCGATCCCGTACTGCTTCTGCCCAACTGTTACCGATGGAACGTTTAATTACCACATTCAATAGCATGTAGGACAAGTTGTTGTAGATAAATTTTTGTCGGACTTGGTGTTGCGGTGAAAGCTCAGACAGGATATTTAATAGATGCTGCGTATCGTGTTCAGTTTTCCAAAAGAGAAAGTCGCCTTGATGGCTACCAAGACCGGTTCTCCCGGTTAATATATCCTCTACTATAATATGTTTAGAGGCAAGCCGGTTTTTTAACTGAAAATCCGGAATCCATTTCTTAATGGTATCATTTAGGGACAACGTATCGCTTTCACTAAGCAAAACCGTCGTCGCGCCAGTTATCGCTTTCGTAAGCGAACCAATCATAAATAGGGTATTTGAATCAACTCTTGTCTGCCTGCGAATGCTTTTTACACCATAGCCTTCACAGAAAATGATCTCTCCATCTTTTACCACTCCGATAGTGAGACCCGGGATATCCCAGCTCTTCAAACCATCTTGAATATAGGTATCCAGGGAATCGTTGATGAAGGTGGAGAACCTACATGGTTGTGCCAGTACTGGGAATACGGCGCACAGAAGAAGAGCGATGGTGAGTCTACTCATAGATATCTTTTCCGGTAAAAAGCGACATAAGAGATGTGTTTTAAACACTGAAAGATATGAGGTGCCGACAGGGTAGCCTGGACTTACTGAAGAAAGATTCTTCCGTATCCGCACTGCATTGCAGCTTTACCATCTCTTTTCTCTCAGCGAAGCGATCTGTATTTAGATATTCCAGTTTTTCTTGATAAGGCGGGTGTTGCTTTCGATGCTTTCCAGGATGCGACCGGCAATGTCCAGCGCGCGGCGTCCCTCTTCTCCGGTAACCGGAGGCGTTGAATTATTCAGGATTGCACGGCAAAACTCCGTCAGTTCATAGCGCATCGGATTCAGCTCTCGCTTTTCCAAACGGGTATAGCGAATTTCTTTCTTGTCCGTGCCGGATTCGATAGCTCCCAAAGAAAAGGCCAGGCTTTCATCAGCCGAACGAAAGCGATCGGTGTCTACATGATAAATTTCGGTAATGCCTTCCGTGAAATCCACCGAAACATAAGCACTCGGCTCGAAGAAGCGCATCTTGCGCATCTTTTTAGCGGAAATGCGGCTGGCGGTAACGTTTGCCACGCAGCCATTGGCAAACTGCAAACGACAATTGGCAATATCTTCTGTTGGAGAAATAATTGAAGCGCCTGAGGCATGCACTTCTGTAACCGGACTTTTAACAAAACTGAGGATCAGATCAATATCGTGAATCATTAAATCCATTACCACGGCAACATCGGTTCCGCGCGGGTTAAAGTTTGCCATGCGATGGGCTTCTATAAACAGCGGATTGATTTCGAGCGGCTCCAGTGCCATAATCGCCGGGTTGAATCGCTCGATATGACCAATTTGAATCTTTAGCTGCTTTTTCCTTGCAAGTGCAAGAAGTTCATCAGCTTCTTCAAGGGTGGTTGTCATCGGCTTTTCAATGAATACATGCTTTCCGCTGCCTAAAGCCTGCCTAGCAAGCTCGTAATGCCAGGTGGTAGGGGTAACGATGCTGACTGCATCAACCTTCGCAAGAAGGGCTTCTGCCGAATCAAAGACAGGAACATCAAACTCTTTGCCAATCTCTTTGGCGCGCTCGGTACCCGTATCAAAAACACCAACGAGTTCTGCTTCTTCAATTTCCTTAAGCTGCATGGTATGAAATCTGCCAAGATGACCGACGCCTAAAACGCCAATTCGAATTTTATCCGCCATTCTAAAGATCGCTTTCGGTTGTTTCCGCCAACTCATATTCCTTCCGGCCATCCAGCGCGCGAAATAGATAATCGAAACGCTTGCCCTGCTTCTCATCAAAATAGGTCCAGCGTAAATAAGGAGTCGGTATTGGTGCCAGGCTGCGATCGAGAATTTCAGCCGGGGGGCCATTTGAAATGTAAATCTTTCCCAGATCCGTTTCCCAACCGAGCCGACCGCGATTGCTAAACAGCTTCAGTGTAGAATCCACCCGCGTGTAAAACTCCAGCTCCAGCTCATTGAAAGGCGTATTTGCAGTAGGGTCGCGCTCATCCCAAAAGCTGCGAACATTGGCCAGCTTCTTATCACCATTACCTTTAATCAACCCCTTAAACGTTTCTTTATCGATAATATACTTCAACGGGCGCGTGGCAAGCTCAGGGCTCCAGCGGCTAAGCGGTTTATTAAACCATACAATATTCACAGGAAGAATATGCTTTACAGAATCATCAGCCGTGCTGTGAACAATTTCAATGCGATAGGTTTTCTCGCGCAGCTTTTCTTTGGGCAGAACGATATGTAATTGCGCCTTCGCTGTCGTCGTCGTATCGTTTTTAAAAACCATCTCACCAGACTCATTGTCTTTTACCCGCACGACTGTTTGAATATTTGCATCACCCTCAAGAACTGCAGCAGACAGGTAAAGTCCCATATCTTTATTAAAATGCCAGTTTCCACGTAGTGGAGACGGTTGCGCAGTTACACCGGGGATGGCAGTTTTATTTTCTTTTGCGGGATAATAAAGCAGTGGGGGCGAACTAGCCAGCGTACTCGGCGTTTCCAGAGTCAGCTTTTGCCGGTAGGCGATTCGCTGCTGTCCGTTCAGATCGCGCTCTTTAAACTGAATGGTATAGGAAGCCGCTGGCAGGTCCAGTGAGTCTACAGTTAGCAGATAGCGATTACGGCTATTGGCCTTCGAATAGCTATCGGTGTCGATGGAAACGCGCCATATTTTATGATTAACCTGATCGGGACCGCCTTTGAATGTAACCTCTACCTCTGCCTCGGCTCGAAACGTTCCACCTTCGTGCAGAAATTGCAAAAAGCTATGCCGGATATTAGCCATGAGGTAAACCCGGAAAGTATCTGCAGACAGATGCTTTGGATAGGCCCTGAAGGTAACCGGTATAACCTGCGGGTATTTGCTTTTCAGAAACGACTTCTCATAGGTCTCTTTATAGGCATTCTGTCCCATTGTTGATAAGCTGAAAAAGAGACCCACTAGTAATACGGCACGGAAAAGCTGCTTCATTGTAACTCCTAACATGGTATCAAAAAATATAGGCATTATAGATTTGGCAACGCAAGTCGAAACCTGAATCAAAAAGACATAGATTTATGTGCAGGAACAAACTTTTTTTGTTGATTTGTCGGATATATTCGACATGGAAAACTCTCTATATGTTTAGACTCAATTCCTTCAACGATCAACACGTGAAAAAGTTCGCAACCGCACGCAATTGATTGTATCCTCTGGACTTGCAGGTTTTCAATTTTACGTACAAATAATATGTGATTTTCAATAAGTCATTTCTGCTAAAAATTCGAGACTATTTTTTAACGAAAAGAAGGGGTTAACGAGCGAGGGATTAATGAGATTTTCCTTGATTTGATTCTTTAGATGCGGTATTTTGGAGCCGGAAATAGAGCGGCTTCATTGATATTTGAAAGCGTGCTCCACCCACACCGATTTTTGTGATCAATAGCGCCCAAGTTTTTAATAATCAAGTAATTACATACATACATTTACTGTGCTAAATCACGGAGGAGCACGATGGCCTCAAAGCAGTCTGACAGTATCGACGCGCCGTTGGGTGACGATAAAAAACCCACCGGAAACGGGGTTTCCAAGGAACGTTTGGAAACCGCTCAGTTTGAAGAAGTAACCCCTCCCTTAACTATCGTAAAACGCGATGGCCGATCCGTCCCTTTCGACGTTTCCAGAATAGAGAAAGCAATTGACAGCTGCTTCAAAAGTTTTGGTCGTAAGCCCTCCACGCCAGTTTCTAAGATTGCCGAGCAGGTTGTGAACATTGTTGCGGTTAAATTTGACGAACCAACAGTCGAACAGGTCCAGGACATTGTAGAAATGGTTCTACAAGCCGCTGGAGAGTATGAAGCGGCGAAACACTATATCCTTTATCGCGCTGAGCAGTCTATAAAGCGCAAGGATCGACCGGTTCCGGAAGATGTTCGCGAGGCATTTGAAGTCTCGGACATTTATTTTCCCACACAGCTTCAGAAATTTCAGTTTTATGACAAATATTCTCGTTTCAACTATGAGCTCGGTCGACGTGAGACATGGGTCGAAACGATTGATCGTGCTGTTGACTTTCTGAAAGAGCTTTCAGAGTTTCGATTGCCCGCATTAACTTATGAACGCGTTCGTATGGGAATGTTGGAAATGCGCGCTATGTCTTCCATGCGTCTGCTCGCCATGGCTGGCTCCGCAGCACGACGCAATAATATTTGCATATACAACTGCTCTTATATGCCGGTAGATAGCCTGGACTCATTCGTAGAAGCGCTGATTATCTCCATGTGTGGTTGTGGTGTCGGTTATTCCGTCGAAAGCAAGTACATCGAGAAATTCCCTCGTATTCGCAGACAAACCAATGCCGCTCCGGTTCGCTATGTTGTAGAGGATAGTGCCGAAGGCTGGGCAGATGCACTTCGCGTCGGTTTGCAAATCTGGATGGATGGTGGCGATGTTCAGTATGATTATTCTCAAATTCGCCCGGCTGGCGCACCGCTTCGTATTAAAGGCGGACGTGCTTCCGGTCCTGAGCCGCTACGCAAGATGCTGGATTTCTCCCGTGGCCGTATTCTGGCACGTCAGGGTGGTTTCCTGCGCTCGCTTGATGCACACGACATGATGTGTGCCGTTGGTAATGCCGCCGTATCCGGAGGCGTTCGCCGCACGGCAATGATTTCTCTCTTCGACATCGATGATATCGAAATGCGCAACTGTAAGAATGGTGACTTCGAGCGTTTAAACAGCCAACGCTGGAATGCCAACAACTCTGCCGTCTGGCCAAATCGCCCGCTGTCTCAGGCGGAAGTATCTCGCTTCGTACTACAGATGGATGAGTCTGGACGTGGAGAGCCGGGCATCTTCAATCGCCAGGCTGCAATTCAATCGCGCCCGGAACGACGACTGGAAGCAGAATTCGGCACAAACCCATGTGGCGAAATCATTCTGCGTCCTTATGAATTCTGTAATCTATCTATCGCCATTGCTCGCGAAGAAGATACGCTCGAGACGCTATCTGAAAAGGTTGAACTGGCAACGATTATCGGAACCATTCAGTCGATGGCAACACACTTCCCGGGACTGCGTAAGCAGTGGCGCGAAAACTGCGAAGAAGAACGCTTGTTGGGCGTAGACGTAACCGGACAGCTGGACAGTAAAGCTGCAATGGATCCTGAAGTTCAGCGCAAGCTGCGTCAGGTAGCCGTTGAAACAAACGAGCGTATTTCCGGCATGCTGAATATTCCGCAATCTGCTTCCGTTACCTGCGTAAAACCATCAGGGAACTCTTCACAGCTATTCAACTGTGCACCGGGAATTCACGCACGCTGGTCGAAGTACTATGTTCGCAACGTTCGCGTAAGCTCTCATACACCGTTCTTTAAAGTTCTGCGAACCGCAGGCGTTCCGATGGATCCGGAAAATGGTCAAATGCCGGAAACAGCAGAGACTTGGGTTATTCACTTTCCGGTGAAGGCACCTGAAGGCTCCATTACGCGTAAAGAACGCAGCGCAATTCAGCAATGTGATTATTGGTTGCAGAATAAAACCGAATGGACAGAGCACAATCCCAGCGTAACGATTACGTATCAGGAAAGTGAAGTGATTGACCTGATTAAGTGGATTTGGTCAAACCAGGATAAGATTGGCGGCATGGCCTTCTTACCGGCCTTCGATGCGATGTACGATCAGATGCCTTATGAAGAGATCACTGAAGAAGAGTATAAGAAGCTGGCCTCTCAGTTCCCGAATATCGACTTCTCGAAGCTGTATCGCTATGAGGAAGAAGATTACACCACTGCCGCTCAGGAATTGGCCTGCCTGGCTGGAAACTGCGACATCTAAGCTTATCCTCCTTACAAAAAAGCCCGTCCCGATTCGTCGGGACGGGCTTTTTTTATTTATAGTTCAAACCTTTATCAAAACGATTATAGCGAACTGATTGAAAAAGCAGCTGTATATTGTAATTCTAGTCAATCCACTTGAACACCAGTTCGCCCACACTACAGCTAACGCGCATATCAAGACGCGTATCAGCTTTTTCCCAATTCTCAGTGGTATAGATATCGCCGTTTTTAAACACATCGTTGATGGTGAGGCTGGTTAGAAAAGTATCCTCTATCTCAATGCGCGCAGCAATATCTCTTGGGAGATATATCGTCATGCTACCCATGCCGAGCTCAACATCGACATTTGCGCTGCGCTGGAGCTTTCCACCAAAGTCGAGTATGTAGGAACCAATCCCGGCTTCAAAATCGAAAGATGAAAAATTCGCATTAGCCAAATTATACATGCTTAGTTTACCGAGGCCGTTTTCGACATCCAGTTTATTCAAATCAACAGTATTCGGCTTACCAAAATCGATTGTTGCTTTGCCGGCAGCAGCGGTCAGTGAGCAATTGGCTATTTTAAGATCGCTAAGGTCAAGGTTTCCCTTCATCATCCCGCACTTCATTTTCAGAGATAGCGCAACGTTATTTGAGAAGTTCAATCGACATTCATTGGCATCAAAGTCATCAAAGTCGATATTTAATCCATCTTCATCATAGCGATCGTCACTAACGTGGATCACCAGCCGCCCTTCATCATCAACAACGCGATATTCAATTTCAGGCTTTTCGGTATCGAACAAAAATTCCCCGCTAAACAGGCCCGAAACGGCAGATGAGGCTTGAATATCAAGCAACCCATGATCCATATTGATCCGGGCATACACGGTTTCTTCAACCGTTTTGTCGATCGAGTGATTCAGTTTCGTTTTGCCGTCTTCAACGGCATATAGAGAAGAGATAAAAAGCAGACATAACAATGCGGGCAAGCGATTGAAGTTCTTCAAAAGAGATCTTTAACCTTTTTATTAAGCATCTCTCTTGCACGGAAAATGCGGGCTTTAACGGTTCCCAGCGGCAGTTTTAAAATCTCGGAAATTTCTTCGTAAGATTTTTCTTCCTTATGCCGCAGCACAATTACATGACGATAGCGCGGTGGTAAAGACTGAATGGCATCATCAAGAATCTTGCTTCGCTCCTCAGCCAGTAAATACTTCTCTGGCGTTGGGTCCACATCCGGCACTTCGATCTTAACCTGTTCTTCCTTGTACTTAATCGGTTCATCAATCGAAAATGTCTTCAGCTTCTTCTTCCGTAAAAAATCGATGCAGTTATTGGTGGCAATTTTCATAAGCCATGTAGAGAAGGCATACTCTTCGTTAAACGAAGCCAGTGCCTTAAAGGCCTTGATAAACGCTTCCTGCAAAAGATCTTCCGCCTCCTGCGGATTGCGAACCATCTTTATCATTACATGATAAACGAGGTTTCGGTATTTGACCATAAGCTCTTCATATGCCTTTTGGTCGCCGCTACGCGCCCTGGCAATTAGCTTCTGATCTTCAATCTTTCGCTGTTCTACATCCATCTATTACGCAAGTGGTTTATAATGGTTACATTTCCCGACAGAAATATATAGAACTATCGACAGCTTTCCAAACAGAACGATCGCGTAGCTTGGAAAATCGCCTTAAAATATAACGCGAAAATTCTTCTTTGAAATTCAAACAGGCATACCTATCTTTTTTACCCTTACAAAAGCCCCAAATAAGCAACCGTGTTTTCCTAACATGAAGGAATAGGTATATGAAGATTAAAGAATCCTTCGACAAAAACATCGCAGTACTTGCTCTCACTGGCAATATGATGGGCGGTCCGGACACTACTGCACTCCACCAAAAGGTAAAAAGCCTGCTTGATGACGGCATTAAGAAGATCGTTATCGATATGAAAGGTGTTAAGTGGATGAATAGTTCGGGTCTTGGTGTCCTGATGGCTTGTTCAAGCTCAATTGCTCAGGCTGAAGGTGAGTTAAAGTTATCCAGTGTCGCGGAAAAGGTGAACTCCGTTTTGATGATCACAAAGATGGTGGAGTTTTTTGACACCTACGAGACATCAGACCGCGCAGTAGGGACTTTTAAAGAAAGCGATTAACATCGCTTGTCCAGCACCTGCTGTGATTCATAGCAGGCGTGGCGATTTTTAAAAGCCAATTGTTTCGGCTATTTCCTGCATTGCCTTTATTGTAAAGGCAATGTGTTCATCCATGTCCAGCCCAAGTTCTTCAACTCCCTGCCGGATGTCTTCCCTGCTTACGGATGCAGCAAAGCGCTTATCCTTCAGCTTTTTCTTTACGGACTTTACCTTTACGTCTTCCAGCTTTTTACTTGGCCGAACATAGGTTACAGCGGTAATAAGCCCACAAAGCTCATCAACGGCAAAAAGCGTTTTTGCCATTTTTGTCTCCCGAGCAACACCGGTATGCTGTCCATGACCAAGGATCGCCGTTATCCACTCTTCAGGATAACCTTTCTCGCGCATAATTTCTGCGCCACGGAATGGATGATCTTCTAAAGTGGGATACATTTCGTAATCGAAATCGTGCAGCAGTCCGACAATCCCCCACGCTTCAACATCTTCATTATAGTGAGCCGCATAAGCACGCATAGCTGCTTCCACTGACAACGCATGATTAATGAGCGCCTCTTTTTTTGTATACTCAGTTAAAAGCTGAAAGGCTTGTTCTCTTGTAAACATCGGATATCCATTGATGAATGATGATTGATGAATGATAATTGAACAATGAAAATGGACATTGGACATTGGACAATTATTACTACACTGCCACCTGTGGCTATTTTAAAAAAACCGCTTTCCGGCGGATAAAGCCCGACTTAGTGATTGCCTGAATATAATACACGCCTGACGCTGGTGAACCAGACTCGCCGCTGCCATTCCAGCGGACTTCATGATGTCCACAGTCATAGCTCTTATTTGTGAGCGTTTTAATACGCTTTCCATCGGAAGAGTGAATGTCGACTCTTACTGTCAGTTTAGAATATACGCGGAATTTCAGGACAATATCACGATCATCCGGAGTAGATTCGCGCAGATCGGTAAATTCGAAATTCTTAATGTGATCATCAGAAACCGGCGTCACACGCTCCTTGACTAAACCGGATGCCAAAAAGGCTTCGGAGTGAAGCTGCAGAGTACGTCGCATGTGCAAATCGGCGAAATGCCAGTTGTGAAGGGCATCATTAGACAATACCAATTCGTCGGCCTGATTAATAACTCCGTATTGCTGTAAAATAGAAACGAGATGCACACCACGATCTCGATTACCTTCCATGCCATCTGCAGCTGCGGTGGTAATATAGAACCGACACTTTGCAACGGACTCGCGCTTTTTGGCAGGGTAGCTTTCCAGCATGTTCAATATATTGTAAGACAACAAATGTTCTAAATCGTGTTCATCTGTTCCAGGGCGACGAAATGCCGGAGCAAACATCTGATCACGTCGCAACCAAAGGGTATCGTTGCGCAATCCGGGATAACGCGGGTCGTTCATCCCGTTAAACATATGGCTACCGTCATAGCTACCGACAGAACAAAACAAATCGGGGTGCTTTACTGCCAGCATCAGGCTGGTGAATCCCCCCAGAGAGAATCCATCAGCTGCACGAACACCTTTTAACGTGCGGTAAGCGGAATCGATATGGTTAATAACGTCTTCACAAAAGTAGTCTTCAAACTGACCACTGCCAATCCCCTTAACCTTTTTGGCCGCCTTGGGATTCAGAAAATTGACGCCCAAACCATAGATACTGCCATTGTCAGACGTCATTCCCGGCCCGACGATTATCATTTCACAGATGCGCTTATCCGCAAGCAGTTCATCAGCTAAATGCTGAATGGCTCTATTCCCACGACTATGATCCTGATCCGGATCGAACCATTCTTTCTCGTGCCCACGAAATAAATATAAAACGGGATAGCGTTTTTCGCTGGTAAAATATCCTGGTGGTAAATAAATGCGATAGTTTTTCTTAACGCCAAGTATTTTGCTCGAAAACGAGATATTCTTCACCACACCGGGCTGACGCTTCTCAACAAGAGTTTTCATATTTAGTTCTTTTTCATTTAATGTCACAACTGGCTCCGAAGATAATCGACGTAAAAGAGAGCGGTATTGAGATATCGCATGAAATCAGTTTACGGAATTTGATGTTTAAAGAAAAGGCGGAAGGCAGAACTCAAAACTCAGAGCTCTGAGCTCTGAGCTCTGAGCTCTGAGCAAATTAATCGAGGTTAGACAGAAAAGTGAGAGACCGTCATGAATTAAGTATTATCTATTTCATTCCGGCAGCTGTCTTCATCATAATTAATCAGTCAAAATTCATCAGTTTAAATGCTTAGCTCAAAACCAAGGTTAAAAAAGCGTCGGGTATACACACGTGGGATTCGTACCGGATCGCCAGGGAAAATCTGAAACCAGGAATACCCGGCAACGTTAATATTATTAAATACATTCAGCACTTCAGCGCTTATGACAAGCGCGCGGTCATCTCCTATCGTAAATCTACCGGTCATACCGAGATCGGCGCGAGTATAGCGACTAAACCGCTCTAACCTTGCAAAGTCTACCGCCAGGACGTTCTGTCCATTCTGATCAACTACACTGCGTGGGTGAAACAGATAGCCGCTTCCATAAAGCAATCGCAAATGAGCCTGAATATTGGGGTAATTCGGCACTTTATCCTGCAAAAAAATACGCGCAGTATGCGTTTGATCCAAAATTCGGCGACGGTTTATTCCCGTCTTAAGATCGCGTTCTTGTGTATTCAAATAACTGTAGCTAATCCAACTATTCAAACCTTCAACAATTTCTCCGCGGATTGAAATATCCATTCCATAAGCAAAGCCATCCGTACGTTCTTCCGGACGATAAATCAGTTTAAGCTCATCCACATAATACGGGATAATTCGGTTCAGCTTTTTGTAAAACACTTCAGCTTGAAAAGAAAGCCGCTCCTTAAAAAGCTGCTCCCACCCCAAAATCCCGTGTATACTTTGCTGCGAATTAAATCCATCAAAGGCTTCTCGCTGCACGCCCTGAAGCTCATAAAAAAGTGGCGGCTGTTCATAAATTCCGCCGCTAAGGCGCAATACCTTATCCTCAGACGGTTTAAAAGAGATCGAAGAGCGCGGGCTAACGCGCGTCTCATTATTCAGGCTATAATGATAAACACGCAAGCCGGCGGTTGCCTGTAGGCGCTTGCTGAAGCTGTAGGAATCCTGTAGATACCCGCTAAAGTAGTCTACGCGTTCGCTGCGTCGATCTCGATTCACTAACGGCACTTCCTGAGTAGACTCTCCACCTTCTTCGAAGAAGGCTTCATCGATGCGGCTTTTCATGGAAATAGAGCGAACGTTTATGCCAGCCTGAATCTTGTGCACACCAGATGTATGCTCCGCAGTAACATGTGCTTCCAGCGTCTCCAGATCCAGCAGATTGTCTGCTGTTTCAACACGAGACTTCAAATATTCCCGCGTGCTCTGCGGTTCGCTGGCATCGAGCACATAAAAGATATTTCCCGCAAGATCGACCTGCTCCTCTTCGCTGGTATTATAACCAGCAACAGAGAAACGCACGCTAGTTTGCTCGGAAGGATGATAGCCATACGCAAGCCCCGCCAATGAAGACTGAAACGAGTAAGCGCTATTTCCATCATACTCGATTTCCACGGCACGTACGTCCACTAAACTAAACTTAAAGTTGCCGGTAAAGGTATCCGGAGTAAGATCGAAGCGATTGCGTGCATGTAGTGCAAAAAGCTGCAGTTGGGAGTTCTTGCTTAGTTTCAGACGAGCAAAGAACTGACCATCGAAAAATTCCGGACGGTAATTTCCGCTTGTTTGTAGACGGTTCACAAAAAGCTGCGGGTTTGCATAACGAACACCGCCACTCCACTGTAGCGTTTTTCCTGAATGTTTTACCGCAGCGCCCATGGTAAGAAAGTCTGCACGAACGGTCATCCTGGTATTGTTTTCAGGGGCAAGCCCATAATCCACTTCCAAAGCTGAAGAAAGCCGATCGCCGAAAAGCACTGGAAAGCCACCGCTGTAGAACTTCAGATTCTCAACAAGATCGGGATTTATCAGCGATTGGTTTTCTTCCACACCGCGGCGTAATAAAAAAGGTCGATAAATTTCATAGCCATTCAGATAAATCAAATTCTCATCGAAGTTGCCACCGCGAACATTATAAGCACTACTAAGCTCATTATTAGATGCGACACCGGGGAGGATTTTTATACTGCGTAGCGGGTCGGAATAGGGATCAGGCATTTTGCGTATATCTGCCGAAGCGATAATCTTTTCCTGTCCATCATGCAGTTCGAATACAGTTACAGATTTTCCCGCAACAGCAGCTGGCTGAAGCACAATAAAGAGACGGGCATTTGGCACACGGGAAGTTAAACTCAACGGCTGCTCGAACGGTTCATAACCAATAAACTGACATTGCAAAAGTTGTTCACCAATAGGAACTATCAACTCAAACCTGCCGAGACTGTCGGTTACCGTACCAACCTGTAACGCCTTAATATAGATTTCACATCCTGCAAGCGGTTCACCGCTATCTTTGTCGCTAACAGTACCGCGAATACTCCCGCTCTTCTGTGCAAGAAGTAGCGTGTTAAACAATATGAAAGGTAAAATAATAGCTATGTTGAGAAATCGCATGAATCGCTTTCTTAGCTGAATCTCATCCTCAATGCCAATTATGTGTTCAGAAAAGGTTGTTATTCTGTGTCACCGTTAGGCATCTCATGAACATGTCACGATCGACTTTACTGTTCTACCTGTCATACACCACGCGGTTCCAAAAATGCCCTAATTCAGATAGAAGATAAGACTTTTATTTGCTGAAAACCGTTACGCAATCTGGTAGCGGCGAATGTTAAAAATGAAGTTGCTCTCCCACCAGTTTTTACTGGTAAAAGATAATTCCATCGAGTATCCATGACTTCTGGCAAGACGTTTGATTTCGACAATGTCGCAATCCTCTGAAAGGATCATATAAATTTGCGATTCACTGTTCAGGAAGGCCAACATCTCCGGAAAGAGTCGACGAAAGTAAATATGTCCCTTGCCACAAAACCAGGCGTACTGGCTTTCTTTTTGGGGATTCTCAGGGTAGAATGGCGGGTTAATAACAATGATATCAAAGGTTTGTGGCGGTAGTTCATTAAACAGATCCGATTCACAGACCGTTAACTCAACTTTATTTTGCCAACCGTTACGTACTAAACCTTCTACCGCAGTTTTACTAATATCAGTGGAGGTTACCTGTGCTCCTCGCTTGGCAGCGTATACCGACAGCAAGCCGCTCCCGGCTCCCAGCTCCAGCATCCTTTTACCATTCAGGTCGACCTTTGATAAGAAGAAAAGCAGAATTCTGGTACTGAAAAAAAATCCCGGGTGAAAAACACCAGGACGCACAGTAATTCGAATATCATCAAACTGATAATCTCTTTCGCTGGCCAAATAGCGATCCATTACCGGCTTTAACAGACGATGAGATACTTTTTTGAACGTCTTTTTTATATGCATTTTAATTGGTTGATTTTAGGCGCCAATAAATAGCTGTAATACTGCTTCCGGCAGCTAGAGTCAGGCTGGTATCGGTAATAGTTTCATCAAGCATTAAATCGTAAAAAGAAAGTTTCCCTAGTTCACTCCAGCAAAAGTATCTTCCATCCGGTGAAACTGCAAGAGCACTTTCCGCAGAAGCAAGCGAAGTAAGGCCCCGATTTGACATCCCGCTAAAATCAATTCTTCGCACCCCGCTCGCGTTGCTGGAAAGAACATCACCGTCAACAAGAAAGTATAGCGGTCCGCTTGGCAGATCTGGGAAAAATGCCGGGTTGATAGCATCATAAACACCACCACTCGTTGAAATATACTTACCTGTTGGGGAAAAGCTGTGAACAACTAACTCAATCGGGGAAATTTGGAATTCATTACCAGAACTGAGAGACTTGCTAAAAAGGCCATCATCTTGTGTCCAAACGAGTTGATTTCCCTGTGTACTAAACAATGGTTGTCGTGAATTCTTGTTGCCGTCACCCGCTATAATAGAAAAGTCGCTATTCACAATGTCGAGCAATCCGATACGAGACGTGCTATCTGTTCGCGCTGTAAAGGCGACAAGCGTTCCTGCGGCATTAAATGTCAGGCGATCGACAATTTTATACGGAGATATATAATCGTTCGTTCTCCCATCCGACAAGTTTTCCACACGAATTGTAGAGTCGTTAATCGTATAGGCCGACCGCTGTGCATCAAACGAGATAACAGGTTCAGCGGGAGGGATAGCGGAGGCTGCAATGATTTCACCACTCCAATTGCCGACGTCAAGACGCTGCACTTCTGTCGGATTGTCAATAACGGCAAAAACCAAACCTGGTAAAGCTGGTCGGGAGTTACCTTCTCCCATCCCACTTCTACCAGACCCCGATGGCCCAGAGGAGCTGGAACAAGACCAGAGGCTGAAGACTGCAGCAAGTAAAAGCATGTACAAAAGTCGGCTCATCAGCGAATTTCTCATTATTTTCTGTTCACGATTAAAGTTGAATATCGCTTCAAATCATTCTGAATGCCAGATAAATTGCCTACTCATTGCGACGATAGACCCGATATCCCAACCTCTCTTCCCGTAGCACATAGTTCCTTTGAACAAGTTCTGAAACGACGTTCCGTTGTGTTAATGGAATCCATTCTTCGTATTCACGAAAGTTGGGGATCAATACCAGGTAAGGCGGGTTCTCCGACAGCTCTTTGCTAAGAGCTCCGACATTGCGGGCTTGTCCACTAAAGTAGCGTGTTGGGGACTTTCGCATAGCGTAGGCTTGAACCTGAGCGCCATACCCGGCAATATATACCGTTTGCTCAGCAGAAGTATTTGCATAAACCCATTCTCCCAAATAGCGCCGCGCAATATCGATTGGCTTTGAATGGGGAACCGGAATAATAGTATACCCTGCAGGATGCCCTCGAATAGCCATATCCAATGCCCAAACGCTTTGCCGAGGAAGTTCGAGAGCAATAACAAGCACTAGTACAATTAATGCATTAGAGACCTTGTCCATTGCCCAACGTTTACTGGCTATCCTCTCCGTTAGCGCCAGGCCAATTCCGGCACTCACAGAAAGCGCCGGTAACCAGGTTCGCAATTGGTACGTTGCGTAATTTCCCGCAATATTCAACGCTATAAATTCCAGTGCCACCCAGCTACAGAGAAAATAAAGCATGAGTTTCTGCTTCAAAGCTCCAGCGTATACCAAAAGTGCTGCAATGCCGATTATAAATACTACCAGTCGCACGTTTTGCGGCATGAAGCGGGAATAGAAGATCGTCCAGCGCTCCTGCAAGCTGTTTGTCTTTCCGATAGTTGATGCAGTAAGCAATTGATCGGCTATCTCGGATAATTCTGCTCCCTGTAGAAACGGAATCAAGAGAAGTAGCAGCGGTATAGCTACCGCACTGCCGAAGATTAACAAAGCTGCCTGCAATCGGTTTTTAGAAATGGACAAAAAAACGGCAACGAAGAGCACAAGCAGCCCGAAAACGGCGGACTGTTTAAATGCCAAAGCCAAGCCGATTATCAACCCTGCCGCGAGGAATGTTCTCGGAGAAACAACCCCCTTATTGGCCCCTCTAAGAAGAAGGTACACCGCGAGCGTGCTGAAAAGAACAACGAAAGACTCCGTCTGCGCTGTAAAACGCCACCCGGCGGCGACCCAGCTTACCGAACAAGCATATAATAAAAAGCTAATTAGCCCAGCTCTCTCATCATGTATCAATCGCGCTATTCTATAGACCAGAAGGCCCGCTAACGCCAATGCCAGAGAACCAATAATTCGCGGAAGAATAAATCCCGGACCAACCAGAAATGCACATAAGCCAAAGAGCAGAAAGATGGCAGGCTGCTTATTATCTACCGCCTCTTTATAGAGGACCAAATCGCCCTCAAGCCACTGCTGCCCCATGTAGGTCCAATGCGCTTCATCGTAAGACAACCCAATATGTCCGTTGGCAAATGATAGAAGAAGCAAGTAGAGAAAAAGCAACACGGTGAGTATTGGGATGCGGTAGGGAATGGCATTTTTCATACAATTTTGGCCATTTTTTTAACGCCAAACTGGAGCATTGTTAGAATGGAGCAGTCTTGGGAGTTAAAGCGTTCGTACTTTATTAGAAAAAAAGAAGCAAATTTTGAATTGTTTTTTTTCTCTGCCCAAACTGGAGCATTGTTAGAATGGAGCAGTCTTAATTAGAAAAAAGATCTAAAATTTTGGACTTTTTTAATTTTGCCTTTTTTAGATAAAAAGTTAAAATCCCTCGATTTCTGGTTGACGATAACGCAGCCAACGACTTTGCAAAACACGCAGCTCATAGGGTTTCCAAAACCAGTTTAGCTTATATCGCAAGTTCGATAACATTCGCATCGTTTTACGCTGGAAATCCGTCAGTTTAATATCTGAGGCAGTAGGATAATATGCATTCAGCACTGTCTCAAAATTCATGATCTTGTCGACCATTTCCGCAGTAAGCCAAGGAGTCATTGGGTTCTTACGCAAGTCAAAGTTCTCCCAGCGTGGATTAATCCAATCATCCAGCGTTTGTGGAAACTCGAATCCGCTATCTTTAACGCTTTCGTAAAGTTCAGAGCCTTCGGTTGGAACCGGACTGTACACATATATTATTATCTCCGTTGCCGGATTTATTTCCTTTACTTCCTTAATGAAATTGATATCTTCATCAATTTGTTTCATTACCTGTTCCGGGGTGTCCCCCGGGGTACCTAAAACGAAAGAATATTCTGGTACAATATCAAACTTTGCCATTCGTGCTGCGAAGTCTTTAATCTGCTGTCCGGTTTGCGTTCCGCCTTTATTCATACGCTTAAGCACTTCATCGCTACCTGTTTCCGCACCAAAAAAGATCATTTTACAGCCAGCGTCACGCAGAATGGACAAAGATTCATCAGAGTATTTGCTCATTGTATCGATACGAGCTTCGCCCCACCAAACCATATTTTCTGGTTGAATGAGCTTTGAAAAAGCTACAGTGCGCTTTTCTGATACAAAGAAATTGTTATCGTGAAACTCAATAGCATTCGCACCATAGTTGTCTTTTAAGAACTTTGCGTCATTATAAATACTCTCTGCGGACTTGCCACGCCAGCGAGCGTTGTAAATAGGAACAACTGCACAGAATGAACAGGTGAACGGACAACCAACGCTGGAATGATAGGCCGCCGTCTTACTCCCCAAATAGGTATTGCCCAAATAGTCGTTCATGGAATATGTGGAATGCAGTTTTTTATAGGGTAAACGAGGCAACTTGTCCTGATCCAGCAGCGGCTCTTTGGGCGTACGGTGAAGGGTTCCATCTTTCAAAAAGATCAAATTCTGAATGTCTGCCGGGGATTTACCTGCATCCAAGACTTCCAAGAGCGCGGGAAATGTAACGTCACCCGGGCCAGCGACCACGTAGTCGACATACCTGGATTCCAATACAACCTTACATTGATTAGTAGCAAAATACCCGCCCCAAATAATAGTAATGTCCGGATAAGCTTGCCTAATGCGCTTTGTAAATGGAATCGCTTCTTTCAGCTGTTGTGCCGGCATCGTAGTACAGGCAAAGTATCGAAACTTACCGCTATCCAAATAAGTTGTCAGCGTTTGCCAGGGATCTGTTTCACGATTTCCATCGACAAAAACATATTCGAAGCGGCCTTCCAATGCAGCTCCCAGTTGCAAAATAGTATTAGGAATTCGATATTTTGAATTTGCGCTGCGCGGATTAAAAAGGATTACACCGTTATCAGACATAGCTACTCATCCAATGCTAAAAATTTATGACAAAGTACATTACAGCTCTAATATTACAGATAACTGTTAAAAGAATAGTAGGATATATTTCAAAATATTCAAAACAAGGTCAATTTTAGTTGACGTTCAAAAAGAATCCGTTCTCAAAATTGCCATATTTTGATCAAATTCCTATAAGACTGCTCCATTCTAACAATGCTCCAATGTTTTTCGGATTTCAGCGACAACATGCAAACAAGCAGATTTCACCAAGTATTGATCAGTTTGGAACGGACTGGAATAGTTTTGCTCAGAGTGGATCAGTTTTAAAAACTGCTCCACTTTCCAAGAACCTATAAAACTGCGCCGTTCTATAAAAGCAAACTTTCATGTAAAAGTACCGTATCTCTTAACACAGCACAAAGCGGGTATTTAGCGGTTGCAGATACGCACATTTTTTTTTACCTTTTTGAGTACATCAACCTGTTTGTGAACAGTCGTTGATACCCCGCGTGAGATGTGAATAACAGGAGCAAATCGCTTGAAAGAGTTTCATTTCAGCCAGGAAGATATTAACACAATCAGCAAGGTACTTGGTGTCGAACCTGTAAAGAGAGCCGACAACTATCGCTTTGTTATAGAAAACACCCCTGAGAAGCGCCAAATTTCTGTGGAAATTTATCCGGATATTCCCATCGGGGATGAGAACGGTAACCTGATCTCAATCTATACCATGAACTCACATATTCAACTGCATTTTTGCACCGGCTTTATCCCAAGTGAATCGCTCGGCGAGGTCGTTTTCATTAGCGAATACCAAGGTCGCGTTTCCGGACTCATTGTTGAAAAAGGCGCCGGTTGCTCACTTTATGCCAACTTAAACAACAGCATTCTCTCCGGAGATTTCACAAAAATGGCTCCTGAAGTAATGATGTCCGGTATTGCCCTGTCGGTAGCAGAACACCTGATTCCCGACGCCGAGTAAACATGAAAATCCACAAAATGACGCTCGGCCTCTTCGCGGTCAACAACTACCTCATTCATTCTGAGAACTCCCGCAAAGCTATTCTTATAGACGCTTGTGAAGACTATCCATCCATCCTGAATACGATTTCAGAAAACAATCTTGAACTCGTTTATTTAATAAACACACATGGCCACGCCGACCACATGGCCGGTAATCGCGCCATTCTTGAGGCAACCGGAGCAAAGCTGCTTGCGCATCCGAAGGCGGTATCCCTACTGCTCGATCCCAAACTAAATCTCTCGGTTATGATGACTCCGGTTACATCACCAGAACCTGACAGGCTTTTAGAAGAGGGCGACAGCGTTACTCTTGATGATATTCATCTTAATGTTCTGTTCACTCCCGGACACGCTCCCGGACATATTTCACTAATCGGCGATGGACTGGCATTCAGCGGCGACGTGATTTTCAATGGCTCTATTGGCCGAACAGACTTTCCCGGATGTTCCTACGCAGACCTTGAACGTAGCATTCGAGAAAAAATATACACGCTACCTGACGCTACTATTCTCTACAATGGACATGGGCCGGAAACAACAGTCGGACATGAAAAAGCAACCAATCCATTTGTCCGCCCAGAATAGCAAAACGCTTCGGGAAACGTCCGCATGGCTATTAACTGGAAACGCCAGACAGAGAACTTCTACAACTATCTGACTCTAGAAAAGAATCTTTCCCATAATACACTCGTCTCGTATGAGAACGATTTAAAGCGCTACGTCGAATTTCTTGAAGAACACAAGATTGCAACGATTGAAGACGTGACTCCACGTTTTATTGAGAGCTTCACGATTCTACTGACCGATTTAGGCCTGTCTTCGAACAGTGTAGCACGCAATTTTTCTGCTATTCGCTCTTTTCATAAGTATTTAGTGCTGGAACGTCAAACCGAACGCGATCCCACAGAACTGCTGGAAACACCACGTCTGAGTCGGAAATTACCGGAAGTGCTCTCCATTGATACGGTTTTGGAAATTTTAGAGGCACCAGACACCGAAAGTGACTTCGGGGTACGCGACAGAACAATGCTGGAGGTAATGTACGGCGCCGGACTGCGCGTTTCCGAAATAATAGCAATGCGAGTTGAGGGAATTCTTTTTGACGATGATTTATTAAGAATTGTTGGGAAGGGTAATAAAGAGCGTATTGTGCCGATTGGCGAGCAAGGCATGGCATGGTTAAGACGTTATGTGATTGAAGTACGGCCGGGAATGACAAAGGGTCTTGGAAGCCACGTGTTCTTAAACCGCTTCGGTCGGTCGCTTTCGCGGATGGGCGTTTGGAACATTGTCAGGAAGTACGCGCTGGAAGCAGCTGTTTCCCAACGCGTATATCCACATATTTTTCGCCACTCCTTTGCCACTCATCTGCTGGAAAATGGTGCAGACTTGCGAGCCGTTCAGGAAATGCTTGGCCACTCGGATATTTCCACGACGCAAATCTATACGCATGTGTCCCAAAGCTACCTAAAGCAAATCTATAAGGATTTTCACCCCAGAGGCTAGCAAATTAGAGCGCCTTACTTTTCAGAGACCGGGCAGGTATTTAAACCAACTACTGCATACAGAGGACAAAAGTTAACAACGCTGGTTACAACTAGTACACCGGCAAATACAATTCCAACAAGTCCGACCATTCCGGTAATCGTATTCGTAAAATAAAGTGCTACAATTATTGCTGCTGCTACGAGCCGCACAATTTTATCGGTAGATCCAACATTCTTCTTCATAGTAAAAGTCCTCACTTTAGTTTAATACGTACTGCAGAAAAGAAACGATTGCATAAACAATTCCCAAACAAAGCACGCAAACCAAAAGCAGCTTGGAAAGGATTTTTTTGTTCATGTTAAATCGCCACTTGCTTTGATTAATAGTGCTTATCTATGGGAAATCTAACTAAAGTGGGGATAAAAACAGTGTAACCTTGTTACCTAACGATCACTTTTACATAGGTTCTTTAATACCGCTCGATCAACAATGGTTATCTTTCCACGTTGCTGCCGCACAATCCCAGCCTTGGAAAACTGCTCAAGAACCCGACTGATTGCAACCCGCGAGGAGCCTAATTCACGGGCAAGCTCTGCATGCGTCACTTCAACCACCATATTTGTTGGCTGCATCAATGAAAGCAGATAATGCGCGATTCGCGAATCGAGACGTTGAAACGCTATTTTTTCCAGCGTTGTTAAAATTTCGGTTAGCCGAACAGACATGCTGGCAAACAAAAATTCACGCCATACATCATACCGGGCAACCCAATCGCGTAATAAGTCGGCGGGGATTAGCACAGCCTGAACGTCCGATTCTGCTGTTGCAAAAGCGGGAAACATGTTGTGGCTTAACAGACAGAATCCCGTAAGAATACAGCTCTGCTGCCTGGTAACATGATAGAGCGTGATTTCCCGCTCGGTATCGCCGGGCTTATAGACGCGAATATTTCCAGATATCACAATAAAAAAGTGCGTGCAGCTGCCGCCTTCATAAGCCAAAATTTCACCGGCCTTCCAGGACATTGAAATAGAATTTTTTTCGAAAAGTTCGACGATGTTATCAGGGGCGTTTTGGAGGAACTGTGGTAAAAATGCCGTGTCCATAGGTCATTCTCTTCAACTTTGGTTCTGTTTTTCAGACTGTTTCTGAAAATAAGCAACCGCTTCCTGCTTACTATAAAAGAATTTCTCTTCACCAAGTTTTTTAAAGAAACCAGATCGCTGCATTACGTCGCGCACCTGACCACGCACATTACTAAACCACAAGTCTATGCCTTTATTTGCCAAGGTATCTGCAATATCATGCAGTGCAGCCGCGGCGGAAGAATCCAGATCGCTGATGCCACCACCATCAAATAAAAATATTTTTGCATCGCTATGCGTTGCCAGACAGCGTTCCAGCCTATCTCGCAGGTAAGAAATATTCGCAAAATAGAGCGCGGCATCTATGCGAAAAATAATCAATCCGTCAAATTCTTTTGCTTCCTGAAATCGTTCAATATTGCGATACACTTCCGTCCCGGGAATCCGACCCAGCGTCGCTGTAAAGGGATGCACCGATCGATGGATCACAATTACAAGTGAAGCAAGAATGCTTAATAAGATACCAACATCAACACCTAAAACCAATGTCGAGACGAATGCAAATGCGAGCACCAGAAAATCTGAACGACGCACTCGATAAATCTGTAGCGCAGCACGATAGTCGATAAGTCCACTTACTGCAACAATAATGATAGCTGCCAATGCGACCTTCGGCAGATAATAAAACAGCGGCGTTAAAACCAAAAGCGTCAGAGCAATAACCGCGGCAGTTATAATTGCCGATACCGACGTTTTAGCACCGGCATCAGCATTTACTGCACTGCGCGAAAAACCACCAGCCACTGGAAAGCCCTGAAAGAAACCTGCTGCCAGATTAGCCAGGCCAAGTCCAATCAACTCCTGATTTGCATCAATTTCATCACGCTGCGAAACAGCAAGTCTTTTTGCCATTGCTATCGAGGCCATATAGCCAATAAGCGCAATTGTAATTGCAGACGTCAATAAACTCTGTATTACGACAAGCGTCAACTCTGGAAGCGCAAATGTGGGTAATCCTTCCGGAACAGTGCCGACAATTTTTACCCCCTGCTCCTGTAGCTGAAAGATGCTAACGGCAAAGATTCCCAGTAGAACAACCAGTAAGGCTCCGGGAAAACGTTTTCTTATTTTTGAAAAGGCAAGAATGGCAATGCAAGATATTCCTAAAAGAAGAGTAAGAAAATGCGTTTGGCTTAAATGTATAATCACGTACCACAACGTCTTATAGAAACGTGGCTCTGAGGGTGTTGAAAAACCAAAAACATGCTGAAGTTGATTGACTGCAATAATAAGCGCGGCAGCCGAGGTAAATCCACTAATCACGGGGTGGGACAAAAAATTGACTAAATAACCAAGTCGTGCAATTCCCATCAGCAACTGAACTGCACCAACCATTAGGGCCAGAATAAGAGTTAGCGCAAGATATTCAGCAGTTCCGGTCTCCGCATGCTTACTAACACCGGCGTAAACGAATAAGGCAACAAGTGCTACCGGCCCGACAGAAAGATGCCGCGATGTTCCCATCAATGCATACACGATCATCGGAAGGGTTGAAGCATAAAGCCCCACAATCGGCGGCAAACCTGCCAACAATGCCAGTGCCATACCTTGCGGGATGAGCATTATGGCGACGGTTACTCCTGAAAACGCGTCGCTGCGCAAATGTTGAAGCGAATAGTTCGGAAGCCATCTCAGGAAGGGGAATAATGATTTCAGAAGCGTCTGGCGCTTTGCATCCGGTTGTTTCAGACCGCAACCTTATCGCTTTTCATTTTGTACTGCCTTAAGCCGAAAAGAAACGTACCAAAAGCGATCCCGCCGATGGTAAACAGTGCTCCCAGCTTTCCCTCACCGAGCATTGCCAGAACGGTTCCGGGACACGCTCCGGCTAAGCCCCAACCGGCCCCCATAATAAGCGAGCCCGGGATTAAGCTTTGCTTGTAAGGTTTTCCTTCGAAGCTTAACGGCTTGTTATCTACAACGGCACTCCACGCTTGCTTTTTAAGTAGCCCCTTGCCGATAGCGCCAACTGTAGCAGCAGCAGCAATAACCCACATCAGCTGAAAGTTCTCAAATAAAAAAAGCTGTGCATAAAAATCGTATGTTGTGGCACCGGCACGGCTCAACAAGAAACCGAATAAAATACCCATGCCCAGGAATCCAAATTTCATTGTATTCACTCCGTTACATCACATTAAATAGAAGTTGAACTATTACGATACCGCCCACAAAGAACCCGGCTGAGGCTAAAAAGCTTGGCGGGTTAAGCAAAGACATGCCGGCAATTGAGTGTCCGCTCGGACAACCACCAGCGAGACGAGCTCCAAGTCCGATCAGTGTACCACCGGCAAACAGCACCGCCCCTTTTGCCCACAGGGCTTGCGGCAAAACAGATTCGTACATCGCACCCATGTTAAAGCTGAGTTCTATTCCTCCCGGAGAAGTGAGCGCAGCAAGTAAGCCACCTAAAGGAAGCCCAACAATAAACCATAAACGCCAGTCAGTGGAATCCGTAAAAGAGCCCTTCCGAAAAAAAGGATGATTTGTAACCATTCCACATAGGTTTCCATAAGCAGAGGAAACACCTAATGCTTTTCCGGTTACAGCATATTGAAAAATAGCATACAAGCCGATGGCAATTCCGCCAACCCAACCCGGCCATACAATAACTTCGGTCATTTCATAATCCTCGTTCTAAACAATAATTCCATCAGCTTTTGCCCAGGCCAGAAATCCGCCATCCAATTGCACAGCTTTATAGCCTTTGCTTGCCAAAAGTCCAACCGCATAAGATGAACGGACGCCCGATCGGCAGTGAACCCAAATTTCGCGATCATTCGGTATTTTATCCAGGTGATCCAGCAGACGAGTATGCGCGATATTTAACGTCCCGGCTAAATGGCCTTCCTCATATTCGTCCGGGCGACGCACGTCTAAAACGAGCAGCGGGTCATTGGTAGGGCAATTTTTAAGATCGGTCATGGGACGACAGGTAATTTGCTCCGTTGCTGTGCTCGAAGCGGCCAATTCTGCAGGCGTCGCATAACCAACCACATTGTCCAGACCAATGCGAACCAGATCCAGCACCAGCGATTCAATTTGATCATCTTCAGCAATAAGAAACAGATCCTGCTTTTCTTCTGCATAAGACCCGGAAACCGGGGAAAATGCTTTTCCAAATGGCGTAAACAAAGCTCCGGGAAGATGGCCTTCAACGTAAGACGTCCATGCGCGCGTATCCAGAATGGCTGCGCCGTTTTTATTGGCTTGAATAATATCTGAGACAGATGTTTTTGCGGGCTTCGGCAGATCACCCAGAATTGCTGGTCCCATTTTATTTTGCTGCTTCATCCGACCGAAATATAGCGGCGGCGCTGGCTGTCCGGTTGTAATCGCTTTTACAAAGCTATCCTCACCGCTGGTAAAGTTAACGGAAGCATTGAAGCGCTTCTCGTATCCTACCGTACTCTGCGGTACAGCGCCAAGAGCTTTTCCACAGGCACTTCCGGCACCATGCCCTGGCCAGAGCTGCAAATAATCTGGTAAATGTTTAAACTCCTGAATAGACTGATATAGCGTTTTAGCGGAGTCTTCCTGAGTTCCAACGATTCCGGCAGCCGTCTCCAGCAGGTCAGGACGTCCCACATCGCCGACGAAAACAAAATCTCCGCTGGCAATTCCCATCGGCTCGGCAATGCCGCTTCCCTTATCGGTTACCAAAAAGCTGATATGCTCCGGCGTATGTCCGGGAGTATGCAGCGTTTTGAACTCAATATTGCCAATCATAAAGGTGTCGTTGTGCTTTAGCAGCTGATGCTCATAACTACCGCCGCCGGACTTACTGTTCAACCACAAATATTTCCAGTCGGCATCACCTTCATCTGAAACATAGACTTTCGCCCCGATACGTTCCGCAAGCTCACGTGCTCCGGAAAGAAAGTCTGCATGGATATGCGTCTCGGTTACTGCGGTAATTTTCAATTTTTCCTGAGCGGCAACATCAATATAACGATCCACGTCGCGCTGAGGGTCAATTACAATCGCCTCACCTGTTTTCTGACAGCCGATTAAATATGCAGCCTGCGCCAGATGTTCGTCAAAAAGCATGCGAAAAAACATGAGGGATCCTCCGATAGAAGTAGTGTCAACCAAAACAATATAACTTTCAGAGAATATAATACGCTATTTCAAAAAAGTCAACAGACAGAACAAAATCGTCCTAAATCGGGTTTGATCGCATCAAAAAAACTGTTTTTTCTGCTTTGAAACATTCCTCTGAAGGAATATATTGATATGGTAAACGCCAAAAAGAGGCTCTGAAGATGTCTAAACTTGTTCCCTCCCACCTTCTTGAACGCGCTGCTAAGCGATTTCGCATTCTGAGCGAACCGCTTCGCCTGCAAATCCTGAATATGCTTATGGTTGAATCTGAAATGAGCGTCATGGAATTGGTTGACGCAACCGGTCAACAGCAGGCAAACATCAGTAAACATCTGGCATTACTCGCCAATGAACAGATCCTCGCCCGGCGCAAAGACGGCGTGAAAGTCTACTATAGCCTGGATGATCCGAGTATTCATGGGATTTGCACATTGGTATGCGGGCAGCTCGAACAACTACAGAATACAGAAGCGACAAGGTGAGTGGGTGATGTGAGTAGCGCCGACCGATGTGCAACGCAGAGAATGGAATACCGCAAAGAAACAACTAAATTGGTGCAATTTCCTACAATACGATGTTGAATTTAGTTGGGAATAGTGATAATACAACGCGACGGGACTTCGACAAGATTTAGCCTAATTCATTTTTCGGTTACAATTACCAAAACCCCGACACGGAAACTAGAAAATGCTCAGACGACCTCTATTATACCTTCACGCTTTCATCCTGCTAACACTTCAATTCTGCCTGGCTCAATCCCATGAATCTCAAATACAGGCATTGCTGGATTCAACGCTGGCTGCCAATCCGCAGGCCGTTGGAATTATGGTGCATGTAGAAGCACCTGATTTACAACTCTCCTTTAGCTCGGCGGCAGGCAATGTAAAAAAGGATTCGAACCTGCGACTTAAGCCACTACAGCCAGTATTAATTGCCAGCAATACTAAAACGGTCGTAGCAGCAGCCATTTTGCGATTAGCAGAAATGAAAAAGCTTCAGCTCGATGAAGCCATCGCTCCATTTTTGCACAAGAAGACATCAGCGGCATTGCTGGCCAGAGGATACCCGCTAGAATCAATTACGCTGATTCACCTGCTGTCACACACCTCAGGCATCACAGATTACGTCAATGACGCATACTTCGATTCAGTCGATACCCAGCCGCAAAAACAATGGACCCGCGACGAACAAATCGAGCTGGCGATAACTGTCACTGATACACTCGTTGAACCGGGAAAAACATTCAGCTACGGCGACATCAACTATCTGCTACTTACCGAAGTCATCGAGACCTGCACCGGAAAGCCATTTTGGAAGGTCATTCCTGAGCTGCTGAACTTTTCAGCGAATAATATCAATGCAATGTGGTTTGTTAATCTCGAAGAAGCTCCGGCAGACGCTCTGCCGTTAGCTCATCAATATTGGGAAACGCGAGGGTGGGATTCGTATAATCTAAATCCATCCTGGGATCTTCACGGTGGCGGTGGACAGGCAGCAACAACCAAAGATCTTGCTGTTTTTTTTCAACAACTATTCACCGAACAAATAGTGAGGGATTCCGTATTGCTAAAAAGGATGTATACTCTTGTACTGCCAAAGAGTAAATCGATTTACTGTCTTGGTCTCAGGAAAATCAGCTTCGACGGTTATGAAGCCTATTATCATGGTGGCTTTTGGGGAACAGACGCTATGTATCTTCCCAAACTCAACATGACCATAGCAGCATTTACGCTGGAAAAGGATCAGCGAAACCATAATGCCGATTTAAGCAAACGGATTATAAAGCTGCTTACCAAACCATAGAATACCAGAGGTAATACTTATGAAAAAGAATCAGGCTGGAGCGTTCTTTATCGGCCTCGGCAGCGTCACAGTTGTCGCAGGGCTTGTTCAGTACTTTATTGGAGCAGACTTTTTCAACTACTCTTTTACCATTTTTATCGGAGTTACTTTATGCGGTATAGCCTCGCTTTTGGGGAATACAGAGAAAAAGACTGACGGTGAACGGTGAACGAAAAATAAATGCCTCAGGGTTTACAAATCAAAAAGATCTTCCTGTAGAACCAAAAGCCACAAGCCGTGTATTGAGAAGTAAACAACAAGGCAAAAATGAATATCCCACTCCTTATTCTGGTATTAGTGCTAACTTTCAGCTGTTCGCAAGACACGCCCCAACTTAACAAAGAGACCTCCACTGCCGATGCTTTAAAACGCATTGTTGCCGAGCACTACCAACTTACGATTCCAAAACAACAAACCGGACTTCTGATCCTTTTTCCATGCTTTCCCTGCAATGCTGAAAATACCGAACTTGAATTTGATATCGTGAATTTGGCTGCACAAAACGAGGTCGCCGTTTTGATGATGAATTTTAGTCAGCGTTTATGGCTATCCGATGCAGAGAATGCTGAGCTTGAGCGACAAATATCGGAAGCCATTACAAAGAACAATCTAAATTCAAATAATATCTACATTGGTGGATTTTCCAGCGGCGGCAATGTCTCACTTCTGCTGGCAAATCATCTCATCAAGATCGAATCTGACATTCAACCCAAGGGTGTGTTTATTGTCGATTCACCGATTGACCTGCTCGGTCTATACGAGAATGCCGTAGACAACATTACCAGGAATTATTCCGCTGTAGCCGTCGAAGAGTCCAAATGGATTGTCAATACATTCGACCGTGAATTTGGCAATGGAGATTCCAGCATTGCTCGCTACGAAGCAACATCTCCGTTTATTTCCAAGACTAATTCAACAGTAAACCTGACTCACCTGGAAGACATGCAAATCCGCTTCTACTCAGAGCCCGATACTGCCTGGTGGAAAAAGAACAGACAAACGGATTACGAAGGTACAAATGCCTTCTATATTGAGAAGCTCGCCATCGAACTAAAAAAGCAATATGGTGATAACGCCGTTGAGTATATAGCGACTAAAAACAAAGGCTATAGAAACAACGGTGAACGGCATCCGCACTCCTGGTCTATTGTGGACAAGCAAAGCCTGATGGACTGGATGATAAGCGGTGAGCGGTGAGCGGTGAGCGAAGTTTGCTGCGGTTGATAATTCATCCAACAAAGATCTAAGGCGTGTCCAGGTAGTGTTCTTGTCTCGTCGCCTTGTCTTCCCATAAGCGAAGCGACCAATAAGTCCCGAAGGGATGGCCTACCAGCGCCAAAGGCGCGACCCACCCCCTACCAGCGAACGCAGTGAGCGGTCTACCCTCGTCACTGTTGATTCTCCGCATTCTTTTTGTTAACTTGTATCGATATACATCCGGGAGAACATAATGTTTATTAAACGACTTCCGCGGCATCGCGAATTTAAGTATAATCCAAGGGTTTACGATCCTGCGAAAGATGAAGAAGAGCAGGTCAATCGCAGACGAAATGCCTCTATGCGTTTCAGACGCTCGACGCGAGCAGCAGACAAAGCAGAAACCCTGCGCAATACCGGAAGAAAAAGCTCGACATTAATGGGCATGCTGCACACTGCTTTACAATACATAACTAAACGCGGTAGTCTGCCGATAAAATGGGTTATTATGAGCGGACTTGTTATTTTCCTGATGTACATACTGGATCAGCTCTCAAAAGTCTAATACGATTTCTATTCTAACCGGGAGGTTAACGCATGTTTCAGATTGCGGAGGTGCTCAAGAAAGTTCCTTTCTTTCAAACGCTTGGACGCGACGGCATCGATTTTATTGTAGAACGATTGAAGTTTAAGCCCTATGACGGCGAAGAGCTTATTTGCCAGGCTGGTGACCCCGGCGATAAGATGTATATCGTTATCAATGGCGAGGTTAAAGTCGTCGTCAGCTCCGATGGCGGCGAAGAAAAGGTGATTGCCTATCTCGCAACCGGAGATTATTTTGGTGAAATGTCTTTGCTTACCGGTGAGCCGCGCTCTGCTTCTGTCGTTACCACCAAGACCTCCGAAATGTTTGTTTTGAACAAAAATGACTTCGATGTTATCATAGAAAAATTTCCCTCCATTACGCTTAGCATGAGTAAGATCATGAGTCAGCGGCTTCGCGAAACGAATCAAAAAGCAGCAAATGCAGCGCCTGATAAATCCAGCAATATAAAAGGTGAGCTCTCTGAAAAAAGCCTTGTCGACGTAATGAAATTCTGCGAAGAAAATTCCCTTAATGGCAAAGTTCTGATTCAAAATGGTGATGACAAGGGTCAGCTCCATTATGAAAAAGGTGAGCTTCAAAAGGTAGCCTTAAGCGACAAGCCGGAAGACCAGGCGCTAGATTCGATGCTGAAGTGGAAAGTAGGACAGTTTGTCGTTGAACCCCGTCCGATGAAGCTCGATGAAAAAGAGCAAAAAAAACCGACTCCACCGGCAGAGCCGCATCGCATTATTATCGTGAATAATAGCATGGTAGTGCAAAAGATTCTACAACGCGCCTTCGACAGCATGGGATATGAAGTTTATGCAATCGAAAAAAGCTCTAAAGCATTAACCATGATTAAGTCTATGAAACCCAATTTGATTATTTCCGATACCAAGCTGCCCGATTCTTCCGGAAGTGAATTTCTGGCTTCCGCGCGTGAAGTCAGTCAGGTTCCCATCGTGATGCTAACGGAACAATCCAATCGCGCGCAGTTTGAGAATGATCTTAAAAACAATTCGAAGGTATTTTTTACCAACTCTCAAGAGGTCGGGGAAGTTGTTAAAGTGGTTGAAAACGCTTTAAAGTAAGCACCATTTTATCCCTACCTGCTGCACCGGAGGTGTTGTGAACGCTCCAAACGTGTCACCTCAGCTTTTTGAACAGGTCTTTTTGGCTTGTTATGAATTTGCCGGTATGTTACTCGGTGAACGGAAAACCCGTCGAATTTGCCATGATAGTTACATGGCACTCCTGCCCTATTTCTATCACCTCAATCGCTTCGACTTCAGCGCAAAGAATAAATTGGATGTGCTCATTGCCGAACCCGGCGACAACGAAGTGCTGGCTTTTGCCGTCTGGATGCAGCTTTTCCTGCGCTATATGCAAAACGAGCTGGCCGGGCTCGACGCCGTCGACATTCGCATCCTCACTGGAGAATATGCTCTGGATCTGGAGCCTACCAATTTTTACGACTACTATAACCACGCCGCTGAATTGCAATATTGATTTTCGAATCTTTTCAAAAGAGGAGCAGTTTTCAAAACTGCTCCTCTTTATATTAGCGATGAGATTAGAATTTTTGTAGATTATTGCTCTCTACTACAGAACACTGAAACAGACCAGGCGAGGTTAGCAGATGATAGACTTAAAGCGGATCCGGGAGAATCCTGAAGCGGTAAAAGAAGGCATTAAAAACAAGCGGGAAAAAGGCGATGTCGACCGTATTTTAGAACTGGATGACAAGCGCCGTGCGCTTCTTCAGAATGCCGAGACTTTAAAAGCAGACCGAAATACATTCTCAAAAGAAGTAAATACATTAAAGCGGGAAGGCAAGAACGCCGATGAGCTCATTGCCAAAACCCGCGCCATTGGTGATAAAATCAAACAACTTGATGAGTCTTTAAAGGCAATCACCACCGAGCTGGGAGATCAGGTCGATCGCTTACCCAATTTACCTCATGCCAGTGTGCCAATCGGCCAAAATGAGACAGATAATGTTGAAGTAAAGACCTGGGGCGAAATCCCTACCTTCGATTTTAAGGTACGCGACCACATGGAACTCGGCGAAAATCTGGAGCTGTTCGATTTTGCTCGTGGTAGTAAGATCAGCGGACGTGGATTCCCGGTTTATACTGGTGCTGGTGCCAGACTCGAACGCGCGATGCTTAATTTTATGCTGGATCTGCATTCCGAACAGCATGGCTTTCGCGAAACTTTTCCGCCATTTCTGGTCAATCGCGCCAGCATGCGCGGCACCGGACAGCTTCCCAAGATGGAAGAAGATATGTATCGTGCAGATAAAGATGACCTCTTCCTTATCCCGACAGCTGAAGTTCCGGTAACCAATTTGCACCGTGATGAAATGCTGGATAAAAATGCTCTGCCAATCAAGTATTGTGCTTATACCGCTTGTTTTCGACGTGAAGCAGGCTCGTGGGGAAAAGACACGCGAGGTTTCTTGCGTCTCCACCAATTCAACAAGGTTGAATTGGTTAAATACGTCGATCCGGAAACATCCTACGATGAACTGGAAAGCCTGCTGATAAATGCCTGCCGCGTGCTGGAACTTCTGAAGGTTCCTTATCGCGTCATTGAACTCTGTAGCGGCGATCTTAGCTTTGCAGCCGCGAAGTGCTACGATATTGAAGTGTGGTCCCCGGCAGAGAATAATTGGCTGGAGGCATCATCCTGCAGTAATTTCGAAGACTTTCAGGCACGACGCATGAATATTCGTTTTAAGCGAGAAGCAAAGACAAAACCAGAGTTTGTACATACGCTCAATGGTTCCGGACTGGCGACGCCTCGTCTTCTTGTCGCTCTGCTGGAAAACAATCAACAGGAAGACGGCAGCGTAAAGATTCCGGAGCCGCTGCAAAAATACACCGGCTTTAGCATCCTAAAGCCCTAACGCGGGAAGAAAACGAATCATGAACGTGCTTCGAACTATTTTCACGTTTACCCTGCTTGGTTTGTACACTGTACCACTGGCAATTATCGTAATTGTCATTGGCTATTTTGTAAAATACTCAGACTTCAGCTATGAAGTCATTGCCAAAGCCTGGTCTCGCTGGCAGCTTTGGTGCGCTGGCATCAAAGTGAATGTAAAAGGACAGGAAAACCTGCAGGATGATCAATCGTATATGATCGTCTGTAACCACCAAAGCCACTCCGACATTCCGGTTATGCTGGCTCATATGCCAATGCGAATGACAATAATCGCCAAGCAGGAACTGTTTAAAATTCCTTTTTTTGGCCCGGGAATACGCGCATTAGGTATTCTGCCTATTGACCGTAAGAATCGCGAAAAGGCCTTTCGCACTCTGAAGGAAGCGGCAAAGGTTATTCACGAACGCAATATTTCCGTTTTGGCTTTCCCCGAAGGCACACGCACTGATGATGGAAAGATGCAGCCATTTAAGAAGGGCCCCTTTATGTTGGCCGTTGATGCGGAAATTCCGATTTTACCCGTAACTATTGATGGCACATTTGCTATTTTTCCAAAAGGCAGTTATACCTTCAAGCCCGGAAACGTAACGCTAACCATCCACCCACCGATTTCTGTAGAAGGCTACTCACGAGCAAACAGAGATCAGCTGATGGCAATTGTCCATGAAACAATGAGCAGAGGACTCTATGAAACCGTGGAATAATAAGACCAACTGCTTTGTATCTGATCACCCGCTGATTGCAGATAAATTGACTGTATTACGAGACAAGAATACAGTTTCAGAAATTTTTCGATCCGGGCTGGAAACCATTAGCCAATTTTTGTTTTTTGAGGCATCACGTCACATGAAATGCCGGGTTACTCCAATTGAAACACCTCTTGAAGCAATTGATGGCCAGCAGCTGGAACAGCCAATCTTACTTGTTCCTATTCTGCGGGCCGGGCTAGCCATGTCCAACGCCATTCGCCAGGTTTGTCCTGCCAGTGTTGGCATGATAGGTATGTACCGCGATCACGAGACGCTCCAACCTGTAGAATATTATTTGAACCTTCCTGATAGCGCCCCCGAAATGGAAGTCTTTTTACTGGATCCGATGTTGGCAACAGGAGGAAGTGCCGTTGCTGCAATTGAGGCCATCCACAAACAAGGTGTGAAAAAGATTACCATGATCGCCCTTATCGGCGCCCCGGAAGGCGCAGACAAAATACATGAATCCTTTGCCGACATCCCCATCTATCTCGCCGCAATGGATCGACAGTTAAACGACATCGGCTATATTCTTCCCGGTCTTGGCGATGCCGGAGACCGCTATTTCGGCACAGAATAATCCATCCAAGCTCCTGCTAACGCTTAAAAAGCGTTTACTATTGACAATGAGAAATTATTCACTATATTGCCCTTGTGAAGAATATCACGATTGTTGTCCCACATTGTGAACTCTCTCGCAAAAAATAAACATCCTTTTCATCTCTATCGTTCTTAGCCCATGTGATCTGTAGCCTACAGATCGCCTTTCTTTTTTACTTAATTGTAGTTATAGAGATGTAAAAGCAGGTCGATTATTGTTAAATAAAATGCAATTTAAAAATGCCGTAAGGAGGTATGATGAGTCGCCTGAAACAAGCAGAAATGATGGAAAAAGATTGGAAAGAGAACAAACGTTGGGCGGGAATTAAACGCTCTTACACTGCCGAAGAAGTAACAAAAATGCAGGGATCAGTCGTGTTGGAATATACGCTGGGGCAGCTTGGAGCAAAGCGCCTATGGGATCTTATGCACAGCGAAGACTTTGTGAATTCGCTCGGTGCGCTAACCGGCAACCAGGCCGTCGAGCAAATCCAGGCCGGGTTAAAAGCCATATACCTGAGTGGATGGCAAGTTGCTGCTGACGCAAACCATGCCGGAATTATGTATCCCGATCAGAGCCTTTATCCTGCAGACAGCGTGCCGGGCGTTGTGCGTAAGATTAACAACGCTCTGATGCGCGCAGATCAAATTGATCACATGAACGGCAATACCGATATTCACTGGTTGGCTCCAATCGTTGCCGATGCCGAAGCCGGATTTGGTGGCGCTCTAAACGCATTCGAACTCATGCGCGCCATGATCGAATCTGGTGCTGCCGGAGTTCACTTTGAAGATCAGCTGGCCTCCGCTAAAAAATGCGGCCACATGGGTGGAAAAGTTTTAGTACCTACCGATGAGTTTGTTCGCAAGCTAATCGCGGCGCGTCTGGCAAGCGATGTCATGGGTGTACCGACCGTCCTATTGGCAAGAACAGATGCATTTAGCGCCACGCTTATTACCAGCGATGTAGATGAATACGATCATCAATTTATCGATTATGATGCAGAACGTACTATCGAAGGGTTTTATCGCCTTAAAGGCGGCCTAGATCGCGCAATTGCTCGTGGTCTTGCCTACGCGCCATATTGCGACGTTATCTGGTGCGAGACAGCAACACCCGATCTGGATGATGCTCGAACGTTCGCCGAAGCAATCCACGATAAATTCCCAGGTAAACTTCTTGCATATAATTGCTCTCCATCTTTCAACTGGAAGCGCCATCTGGATGAAGCGACCATCGGAAAGTTCCAGCGTGAACTTGGCGCCATGGGATACAAATTCCAGTTCGTAACGCTGGCCGGATTCCATACGCTGAATACAAGTATGTTTGAGTTAGCTCTGGGCTATCGTGATAAAGGAATGGCTGCTTATTCGAAGCTACAGGAAAGAGAATTCGAGCTGGAACGCGATCATGGTTTTCGCGCTGTGAAGCATCAAAGTTTTGTAGGTGCAGGGTATTTTGATGAGATTCAGAATATCATTACCGGTGGAGCCGCATCAACCCGGGCACTGGAAGGCTCTACCGAAGAAGAGCAGTTTCACGACTAAGTAACTCACAAACTATAGATATCACTTGAACGCAGCTTATTGCCAATTCAGGTGGTATCTACTCCCAAAACAATTTTGAGCAAAAAAAAACACGGCAGGCCAAAGACCTGCCGTGTAACCCAAATAACCAAAACAAAGGAGAGAGAAGACTCACCTTCTTATGAGAATATACACCGTGAACTTACGTTACCATGTGATACCCTGCACAAAAAGTTTACTTTCTCCCCCTTGCAACCCAACTAAAGATACATCATTTTTTTTCTATTTACAATCCACAACATATAATTCTTCAAAAAACGCTCATCAGGCGTTATCTTTGCCCCTGTAAACCACAAAGAAACAGCATGTTAGCGATTTTCAATCACAATTTTGAACGGACGCACCTGATTTCGACCATTTTCTTTTGCAGCGTAAAGGGCACTGTCAGCAAACCGAATCAGCTCTTCGGAATGCAGAGAATCGTTGGGGAAATTGGCAACGCCAATTGATATCGTCACCTTTTTATGAGGCAGCTGTTCTTCCTGAGGGAAAGGCGAGGTGGCAATAATATTGCATATTTTTTCTGCAAGCCGGATACCGCCGGCTTTATCAAGCTCAGTGCATATTATTACGAATTCTTCGCCCCCGTAGCGAGCGACAATATCACTACTTCGCGTATTTTCCAGCAATAAGCGAGCAACCTTACGCAATACAACATCACCGGCCTGATGGCCAAATGTATCGTTATATACTTTAAAAAAATCGATATCCAGCATCAGCAAACAGAAGTTGGTTTGATTGCGTTCAGAACGACTGACTTCACGTAAAAGCTGTTGATGAAAATAGCGATAGTTATACAAACTGGTAAGATGATCGGTTATAGCATCTTTTTCGGCGCGAAGAAATAGTTCCGTAAGCTGCTGACGAAGCTGAAGGTTTTGATGTGCAAGACTGGCTGCATTTATCAACATCTCCAGCAGTTTTACATCGTAAGGGGTGATTCTTCCGCTTATCGGTCGATCGATATAGAGAAATCCACCAAAATAAAACATCTCCGAACTCAAGTATTCATGCAGCTGACTTCGCACCATTTCAATATCCCGCTCAGACTGATGATTAAGTCCCGGTAAAAGCGCATCAAGCTGACGGCGAATATTTGTCGTCCCCGGAAGAGCGTCTCCGGCGGGCATCGATGTGCCCAATATCCCGAATAAAAACTGAGTTGCGCTTATCTCGTCTAAAATGCGATTGAAGTTGTCATCTTTAACTTTTCTGGAGCTGCTTATATAAAGCAGTGGTTTCCGCGAAAACAGACTTTGCACGAGTGTCGCATGGTAGGGCAATCGAATTTTCGACGCTTCGATATCGCTGAAGCCCGTAGAATAGGTTACACCAATTTGCATAGACTCGTGGTTCACCTCTAAAAATGCGCAGCGCTGAAAATTGAAGTGGCTACTTATTTGCTCAACCAGCTGATGTTTTACCTCTTCCGGCGAGGTACAAAGCTGAAGGCCAGCAATAATATGCAGTAAACTTTCCAGCTTACCCGAGTAATTACGCAGCTTATGCGTGCTGTCCTTCAACAAATAGTTTGCCGTCTGAAGCTGCTTGATTTTATCGGTAAGATGATTAATGAGTGTTCGCTGATACTCTTTTTTATAGAACGCTCGGGACTCTTCATCAAGCACTTCGCGTTTTCCTGCTAAAAATTCGCTGATCTGCCGGGAAAAATTTTTCGTATCGATTGGCTTGGTAATATAGCCATCACACCCTGCAGTTAGAGACAGCTCCCTGGCATGAGACTCACGCGTTGCTGTCAGGGCGATAATAATGGTTTTAGAGAGCTCGGGAAGGGTTTTTAATTGAGTGGCAAGATCAATACCGCGCATATCCGGTAGGTTCAAATCCATCAGGATTAAATCAGGAATAATTTCCTGTGCCTTTTGCAGGCCACTCATTCCATCTGGCGCTTCGAAGCAGTCAAATGGAGAGTTATCCAAAACTTTTGCTATCAACATTCGAGATGCGTGATCATCTTCCACATATAAAACTTTTGGCGCATTTACCATAGAAGTATATCCATTTACAAAAAGTTACCGCTGCCCTGTCAACAGCATCATTCCCTGATTAATAAAAATCTTTTTCCGCTCAAATGAGCGAAAATGTTGTATATTGCCTTCTTCAAAACGGAAAAAATTGAATGCGACCTCCCCACAAATCGAATGAGTTGATTGAAGGCCCAATTTTAGCAAATGTTTTGAAATTAGCAACACCAATGATTGTTGCCTTTATTTTCATTACCAGCTATAACTTTATCGACCGGTTTTTTGTTAGCCAACTTGGTGATACTGCCACTGCTGCAATTGGAATGGCATTCATAGTTCAACTTACAATTATTTCTATCGGAACCGGCATCAGCTCCGGCATAAAATCCTATATCTCCCGCAACCTTGGTGCTCAGCAAACAGATGATGCTGTTCAGGCTGCGCTGCATGCATTACTGCTTGCAGTCATTATCGGCATTTGCTTCGCAATCCTTGGAATTGCAATACAGCGGCCATTATTTCAAGCGATAGGAGCTGACGGAGAGCTGTTAGAATTCATTATCAGCTATTTAACGATAATTTTCTTATTTACCCCGGTTAACCTGCTGTCCGTTTTTGGCAGCGGTATTTTTCAGGGGTGGGGCGATACGGTTTCTCCGATGAAGTTTTCTGTTGTGGGCACGTTGCTGAACATTGCGCTAGACCCTATCTTAATTTTCGGTTTATCTATTGTGCCAGGCATAGGCATTAAGGGGGCAGCACTTGCAACCGGGGTCGCTCGCACGGTTTCGTTACTATATATACTATTTCTTCTGTTCGTTCGCAAGAAGCCAGTTACTCTTTCTTTCCGCAACTTTCGTTATAGTCCCAGAATCATGCGCGGCATTATGGGGGTCGGTGCGCCATCCACAATCAGCCAGATATTAACCAGCATTTCTATGGGCGCTGTCTTTTGGCTGCTCGCTCCATTTGGCGAATCTGCAAAAGCAGCTTACACCATTGTTTTTACCTATGAGATGGTTATTTTTCTGCCGGCGATTGGACTAGCTCAGGCTGTGTCTATTATGACAGGACATAACTTTGGCGCGAATAAAAATGAACGAATTCCCAAAATCCACCATACCGGAATCGCCGCTTCCTTTTTAATAATGGGATGCACTGCCGGATTGATTATGTTATTTCCGCGAGCATTCGCCGGAGTTTTTGCCCAAAGCGAAGAGGTATTGGCCATTAGCAGCCATGCGCTACAAATTACGGCGGTAGGTATCGTTTTTCTAAGCATCTACATCTGCAGCGTTACCAGCTTTTTAGGATTAGGACTCGGAAGACAATATTTGGCGGCCAACTTCCTGCGAATGTATGTATTGATGTTGCCATGTGCATATTTTGGCATCCAACAGTTTGGCATTGACGGCGTTTGGTATGGGCTGGCAGTCTCGAACATCGTAAGTTCGGTTGCATTGTTTTTCTGGCATAAGTATATTTTTAATTACAAAATTTTAACGGGTCAGATTAAGCCGTTGTAAAGATGCGCTTTTCTGACAGAGACGAAAACACATAACACTGGATAGATTGCAGAATATGGCCTGGAAAACCAAGCTTGAACAACTTGTCGGTTTACTCGAAAAAGTGCCCCAGCCAAAATCCTTCGAAGCCAAGGAAGGTGTGTACGAACCCTACTTTCTCATTGAGCTGCGTTCCAGCAATTGGGAGATTGTCCCTTTTGCCAGCTATACAAGGCTCGATGGTTCTCCGGGTAGAGAAGTTCGATTGGCGCTTAGCGTAATTGATAACAGCAAAGTGAATATTAGCCAGAACGAGCTGGATGCGCTAATCTATCTCGAATCGGGAAGTTCGCCCAATTCTCGCGCGATATTCAACTACACTCAACCGGTTGGCTTTTTATTAAACTGGCTACGCGAAAGCACGCTGATGGTTAATGAGAATGGCCGCACTCCATCAAAAATCACCCGTCATTCAGATAAGGCGAATCTTATTACCCGCTTAAAGAAAAAGCGTGGTGGATATATTCTTCAGCCTTCTCTGCTTTTCCCTGACAATTCAATTGTTGCAATTGAAGGACCGGCCGTTATTCTGTCCTCAAACCCAATTTACTTGCTGTACAAGAACAAGCTTTACGAACTGGAATCCGCTTTACCTGCGGTATTTTGGAACAATTATTTTCGCATTCGCGACGAATTTGCAATCCCAACGGCCGACCTTGGCGAGTTTATTCGTCTTTATCTGCCACACATCCTGCCGGTCTTTGATTGGGACAATCTGGGAGACAATATTCCGCAGGAATCGTTTCCAATGACGGAAAAGCGTATTGAGTTCAACGAGTGGAATAATAATCTGCAAATTGATGTAAAGTTTGTTTACGACAAGCATGAGTTCGCCGGATATCCAGCTTCCGATCGCAGTCTTGCGAATAAAGGACAAAATCTATTTGTCGTACTGCGAGACAAAAAAGAAGAGGACGCCAGCCTGAAAATGCTGGAGGAGAATGGCCTTATTCTGCGCTCAGGCAGCTGGAGTATCGCTGCGGAGTATAACACGCTCGATTGGATGAGACTCATTGTTCCAAAGCTCACTAAGGCAGGCTTCACCTTTACAAATGAAGAGGCCTTAAAACGTTATCGCGTCCATCGCCAAAAGCCCAAGCTACGCTTTAAGGTGAAATCAGGAATCGACTGGCTGGATCTATCATTCACTGTCTTTATTGGGCGCGAACAGGTCGAAATCCCCGAGCTACTTCAGCAGCTACAGGCAGAAAAAGAATATCTGCGTCTCTCCGACGGATCGCATGTGCACTTGTCCGAAGAGCAACGTGAACATCTGAGACGATTTTCCCTTTTTCTCGATCTGAAGAACGGCAACGGAGATCTAAAGCTTCCAATGGCTGGCATTGCACTTGTTAAGGAGCTGCAGGGCTTAAGCGAGATGGTAACGCTTGACAGCAAGTCTGATAAGCTGGCAGAGAAATACCAGCAGTTTCGCGAAATAAGTAACCAACAGCCTCCTAAAGAACTTAATGCCACCCTGCGAAACTATCAGCAAGCAGGCCTGGATTGGCTGTATTTTTTATACGACTTCAACTTTGGCGGTATTTTAGCTGATGATATGGGATTGGGAAAAACTATTCAGGTCATCAGTCTTCTGCTAAAGGCAAAGGAAAATAAGACACTCAAAGGCCCCACAATGATTGTGGTTCCACTGACGCTTATTTTCAACTGGTGGGAAGAATTTAACAAATTTGCACCATCCATTAAGGTTCTGCGCTACTACGGAAGCAAAACCGAACGCAAAAAGCTAGCGGAGAAATTCAAAGATTTCGACGTCATTTTATGTAGCTATGGCGTTGTATTGCAGGATCAAAAACAGCTTTCTAATGAGACATTCAACCTTCTGGTATTGGATGAATCACAGAAAATCAAGAATCCGCAAACAAAAACCTACAAAGCGATTGAGAAGCTGCAAACGCGACACAAGCTCGCCCTTACCGGAACACCGGTTGAGAACTCTCTGGTCGATCTGTGGGCTCAGATGAATTTCACGAATCCAGGCCTTCTCGGAACGCTAAAGCAGTTTCAGCGACGCTACATCGATATTGCAGATGAGGAGCGCGAAGAACAAATTGAAGCGCTTCGTAAGATAGTCTATCCCTTTATTTTGCGTCGTACGAAAGAAGAAGTCGAGAAAGAACTACCGCCGCTAACCGAGATCGTTCAATATATCGACATGACAGATTTGCAGCGCAAAACCTACAATCGCTGGCTCTCTCATTATCGCAATGAGATTTTCGAAAGCTTGGAGGAGGTTGGAATAAACCAAACCCGCATGAAAGTAGTTGAGGCGCTTACTTATCTTCGTCAGGTTGCATGTCATCCTGCGATCCTCAATGAAGAAGCAGATCTACAGGATTCCGGCAAGGTTGAGCTTCTGGAAGATATGCTGCGGCATCTTGCCCATAAAGGGCACAAGGTGTTGATTTTTTCTCAGTTTGTTCGATTCCTGGCACTTATTCGCAAGGTTATGGAAAATAACGACTGGAAATATGAATATTTGGATGGAAAGACTCACAATAGAGCCAAACGCATTCACAACTTTCAAGAGAACGAGGATGTGACGGCATTCCTGATCTCGCTAAAAGCCGGTGGCCTCGGATTGAATCTAACCGCCGCGGACTACGTTATTCATCTGGATCCCTGGTGGAATCCGGCTGTTGAACAACAGGCAACCGATCGCGCACATCGCATTGGACAAAAAAAGCGAGTATTTGCTTACAAATACATCGTAAAAGATAGCGTGGAAGAAAAGATTCTGCTGCTACAGAATCGCAAGAAACAGATCTCAGAAGAGTTGATCACCTCAGACAATGGTTTTGTAAAAACGCTCTCTCCGGATGATTTGGAAATGCTTTTTTCGATCGATAAAAGCGGGAAGTTAAAAGGATAAACAGTTCTCGCTGCCGCCGTTCATTAGTACAACATTTGAGGTATTAGAAGAGAGTACCGTTAGCAGTTAGCACCGAGTTGGCTTTAAGACCAACCAGGTGGTAACTGCTATAGAAAGGGGCAAGGGGTTATGAAAGCGATTTCAAATTAAAACGCAAACTGCGTATTTAGTACAATGAGGTGATTATCAAAGGAGCTCGCATCAGCGTTGATTATATAGTTAATCCTCAGTTTTGTAATTGAAGTTGGCCAATAGTTATATCCGAATAAGAATAAACGATTCGCATCAACAGTTTCATCGAGATCAATTTGATCCCAACGAACCAAAAGCTGATGATCTGGTTTTACCTTATATCCTGCCGTTGCTTGAAATCCCTGAGGATTAGACTCGTCGATGGTATTGCTTCTACTGTCAAGCGAAGCATAGATATATTCTCCGGTCAAGAGTAACGCATTTTGCTCAAAATAAATATCTGCACCCAGAATATTTCGCTTTCCGCTAAATCGTCTGCTGGCGTATACCACATTGTTATCGTTACTGGTTGCACCATTCACGCCCAGCTCAAGGGATCCACCTGCTATCTCGGGCATTACAGCCGCTCTTGCCATCACCATTAGGTCGTTATTATCATTTCTATTCCCACCGTACCCATTACCATTATAAACTCCGGCACTGACCTTAAAGATATCGTTATGCACGTCCAAGTGCATTCCGATTTGCCTTCCGGGAATTAACTGAGAAGCAATTTGAGAACGAGTTGTGAAATTCAAAGCGGGAATCCCGATAGAAAATTCTTTGCTGAAGAAGGTTCTATACAAACCGGCATTCAAGCGTACATTTGAATTTAACTTCCAATATAAACTCGCATCTAAAACGGCGACCGAGCTTAAGAAGTTGGTATTTAATAAGTATCCGAGTTTCTTGTCGAGCTCACCGGTTACAACGATACGAGCCATTGGGATTCTGAAGCCATTGTTCCCGGCTGCAATGCGCTCAGATTGAAAATCCAGAGAAGTCTGCAAGAGCACACCGAGACTTAAGTATGGCTTTTTAAATGTCTCTATTAGTTTCTCTGCCAACGGCTCATCGTCAGGAGAAGCTTGTATGGGGGTGAATAAGAAGAACAAAAAGACCGTCATCCAAATTCGTAGTGTAGTTTTCATTTTGGAGCCCTATAATTTGGGGTGAATAAGTTCCATCTTAGCCATTAACCTCTCCCTACCGCAAATTAGTATTCATCAAATCAATACAATGGCAATCGTGAAGAGTCCTATGACCGGTTATTTGTTTTTTTTAAATAACCGGCCATAGACAGGCTTACGATAGAGAAACTGTAGATACAAAGCCGGGTAAAGCAAAATACTCACAAAGGGAAATTTACCGCGGAAGGTGATATCGTCAATAATCGTGCTGCCACTTCCCTTGCGAACAATTCGATGTTGATGACGCCAGTAGGAAAGAAAAAACGGCAGTGTACGTCCTTCATCGATAAAGTATATTTCGTCATCTGAGTTGCCGGAATCCACGATCTCACTGACCCACAGCTGTGGAAAGCCGGGAAATTTCAGCTTTAGATGTACTTCATCTCCCTTTATACAACCATCGAAGCGCAGCAGCTCAACAGGTATTCCGGGAGGGTTGAGAGCAAGAAAAAGCTCTTCGGTAAATCCGGAGAAAACTTCGCTTACAGACTGCTCTACGGTTGTTGTTATTCTGATTCGCATTCTAAGCCGGGTATAGTAAGATAAAAAAACACGGATTCGCGGGATGGCACGCTCAGGCCGACAAAGCAAAAAGAGTGGCAGAATTTTCGAAATGCTTGAAAAGTCTCTTTCCAGCCTTGCCATTCAGTAACGTTTTACCTATGAATCCGTGTTTAAGACTATCCTTTAGACACTCATACGATGTTTCATATCAGTGATCAATCTTCATATTCTTGTGGTAAGGCTAAACCGCCTCAACAAAGTTCAGTAAATGTCCTGACTTTTTTGCTTTTGTCTGTAAATATCCGCGATTAATGTCATTTGGTTCAATCTGCAGTGGAATGCGTTTACTGACATCAATACCAAATTCTTCCAATCCACGAATCTTATTGACGTTATTTGTCAGAAGCTGTACAGAGTTTACGCCTAATGTTTTCAACATCTCGGCAGCAACATCATAGCGACGCAAATCATCTGGAAATCCCAAAAGATGGTTTGCCTCAACCGTATCATATCCTTCTTCTTGAAGAGCATAGGCACGAATCTTATTTCCAAGACCAATACCGCGACCTTCCTGTCGCATGTAAAGCACGATTCCACAATCACTATGATTGATATAGTTTAAACCTGCTTCGAGCTGTTCACGACAATCACACTTCAATGATCCGAGCACTTCACTCGTTAAGCACTCAGAATGAACACGAACCGGAACATTCTCACCATTGCTTATATCACCCTTCACAATCGCCAAGTGTTCCTTGTGGTCCAGCGTATTGCGAAAAACATAGACATCAAAAGCACCATGGGTTGTTGGCAGCTTTGTCTGGGCATAAATCCAGACGTTTTTCAAATTCTCTTTAATCACAGCGTACTCCGATCTGGCATGAGTCAAACAACCAAAGTCCTCATGCATGAGTTAAATTTATATTTTGAGCCCTGCACAAGAATGTGCGCGAGGCGCTTGTATGTGTAATGTCAATATTTTCATCTTCGACGTTTGCCCATCCTCTATTAGTTTAGATGGATTTTTTAGCTAAAAGTTACCATGAATCGTACATACCAAAGGCCGACGGTGGAGTGTCGACCTCTGGCTTAAGCATTGGGGGAACAGGTTGGATATGTTGGAAGGCTTTATTAAGGAACAAGTTCCTTTGTTTAGATTATTTGGGTCAATTTTTATTTTTGTTATCCACATGAGCGTTTTGAACGTTTTCTTGTTTATATAATAACAATACATCGCCTACTTGTCAAGGGGAAAAATGAAAAAATCGCCCAAAACGCTCGATGCGTTTTTGGGCGATTTCAATTCAAAAATTAGGAGTGATTGTTATTCTACTTCAGAATATTCCTCAAGTGGAGGGCAGGCGCAAACCAAATTTCGATCTCCAAAGGCATTGTCAATTCGACCAACAGTTGGCCAAAATTTTCTCAGGCGCACAAACGGTAGCGGATAGACCGCCTGCTCACGAGAATAAGCGTGTTCCCAATCCGATGACAGAGCCTCTGTAGCGGTATGAGGCGAATTCTTCAGCACATTGTCTTCCGCATCGGCAACGCCAAGCTTAACATCCTGTATTTCGCGATAAATAGATAACATTGCTTCACAAAAGCGATCGAGCTCGGCTTTGGATTCACTTTCAGTTGGTTCAATCATCATCGTTCCGATAACCGGCCACGACATGGTCGGTGCATGAAAACCGTAATCCATCAAACGCTTCGCAATATCCTCTGCGTCCACTCCCGCTTCACCTTTGAACACACGCGTATCAATAATCAGTTCATGAGCAACAAAACCATTACTTCCGGTATAGAGCGCCTTATAGTAGCCTTCAAGACAAGCCTTGATATAATTTGCATTCAATATTGCATATCGCGTCGACTCGGTAATTCCCCGCAGCCCTAACATTTTTATGTAGGCATAGGAAATTAACAGAATCGAAGCGCTACCCCAGGGCGCGGCCGAAATCGCCGAAATCGCCTTGGAACCACCAGTCTCAACCTCTACATGTCCGGGCAGGTACGGAGCAAGATGCTTAGCTACACAAATTGGTCCCATTCCGGGTCCACCACCACCATGCGGAATGCTAAACGTTTTGTGTAAGTTCAAGTGACACACATCTGCGCCAATTAATCCGGGATTGGTTAACCCAACCTGTGCATTCATATTTGCGCCATCCATGTATACCTGACCACCAAACTCATGAACAATTGAGCAGGCTTCCTGAACTGTTTCCTCAAATACACCGTGAGTAGATGGATAGGTAATCATTAATGCAGAGAGCGCGTCTGCGTGCTTCTCCGCTTTTTCGCGAAGATCCTGCAAATCGATATTTCCATTGTCTTCGCAGCGAATAACAACAACCTTCATTCCCGCCATAATTGCGCTGGCAGGATTGGTACCATGTGCAGATGATGGAATCAGAGCCACATTGCGATGGTGATCGCCGTGGTTTTGGTGATAAGCACGAATCACCATCATGCCGGCGTATTCTCCCTGAGCACCGGAGTTTGGTTGAAGAGATACCGCATCAAAACCTGTTATCTGGCATAACATGCGTTCTAACTCAGTAAAGATTTCGCTGTATCCGGCAGCTTGCTCCTTTGGAACAAACGGATGAAGCTTGCCAAACTCTGGCCACGTTACCGGTATGAGTTCGGCGGCAGCATTTAATTTCATTGTGCAGGAGCCAAGTGGAATCATAGAGTTTGTAAGCGAAAGGTCTTTTTCTTCCAGAGACTTTATATAACGCATCATGTCGGTTTCACTACGATGCTTATGAAAAACCGGGTGCTCCATAAATGGCGTATTTCTTTTCAGCGAAGAGCTGAATCTTAAATCGTCATCGTTGAATGAATCCAGATTTACGGCAGAAGCAGAGGCGCCGGTTAACGTTGAAAAGACAGCAAGAATCGCGTCCACATCGGCAAGGTCGGTTGTCTCGTTTACAGAAATACCGACGTGCCTGCCATCGATATAGCGAAAGTTAATTCCGGAAGCCAGCGCCGCTTTTTGCAGATCATCTGCGGAATGATCCCCGAGAGCAATTTTGATCGTATCAAAATATGTTTTGTTCAACTGCTCGAAACCGAGGTCAGTCAGTTCAGTACTTAGAATTTTAGCCTGAGCATGAACGCGTTCAGCGATTTCCTTCAACCCCTCTGGCCCATGATAAACGGCATAGAAGCCAGCCATGTTTGCCAGTAATACCTGGGCAGTACAAATATTTGACGTTGCCTTTTCACGGCGAATATGCTGCTCACGTGTTTGCAGTGCCATACGATACGCCTTATTGCCATGCCGATCTACCGAGACCCCTATCAAACGACCTGGCAGCTGTCGTTTGTAGGCTTCCTTGGTTGCCAGGAAGGCAGAGTGTGGCCCGCCATACCCCATTGGAACGCCAAAGCGCTGAGCTGAACCAACTACGGCATCTGCGCCCATGCTGCCGGGAGATTTTAATAAGACCAAGCTGAGCAAGTCTGCAGAAACAGTAACTAAAACATCTTTTTCATGTGCGGTGGCAATGAGATCAGAATAATCGTGCACGTTGCCATCGAGATCAGGGTATTGTAAGAGTGCACCAAACACATCATCGCTAAAGTTGAATTCTGAAGGTAGTTGTATTCGCAGCTCAATATCCATGGGAACAGAACGGGTCTTTAGAATATCAATCGTTTGCGGCAAGCAAGTACTGGAAACCAGAAAAACATTAGCATTCTGCTTGCGCTTTGCGGCTGAGCGCGCGCGATACAGCAAGACCATTGCTTCTGCCGCTGCCGTTCCTTCATCGAGCAGCGAAGCGTTAGAAATTTCCATTCCGGTAAGATCCGCAACCGCTGTTTGATAATTAATCAGTGCTTCAAGCCGTCCTTGAGAGATCTCTGCCTGATACGGCGTATAAGACGTATACCAACTGGGATTTTCCAACACGTTCCGCAAAATTACGTTCGGGACAATACAATCGTGATAGCCCATACCGATGTACGATTTATAGATAGAGTTTTTTGCTGCCGTTGCTTTTAGCTCGGTAAGAAAATGATGTTCACTCTGAGCAGGATCTATCGCCAGTTCTTTTTTTAAGCGGATTGATTGCGGAACAGTCTTATCGATAAGTTCATCTAAAGACGCTACCCCAACTTTTTGAAGCATTGCGGAGACATCGTTCGAGCTGGTATTCAGATGTCTGGACTCGAAAGACTCGAACTGTCTGATATTCTTTTTAAGCTTGCTCATGGCACTCTCATATGTTGGTTATTTTATAGTAATTCTTTTCAAGTCACCCTATACCCGCGCCTGAGCGCGCCTAATCTTTCCCAAAATGCAATCGAAATTAAATCATTTTTAAATGACTTGCTACTGTTTTTTAAGACATTGAATGTAATTGGACGAACGAATGCCTTGCTGGAAGTTCACGCATTCTTTTTGGGAGAGAACAAAAACATTGTCATGATAAAAGTGTTAATACAATATTAGATCTACGTCTTTAACAAACGGAGAAAGTTTTTTGCAGAATCTTAAAGGTGGAGGTTTTTAAGAAAAAATTCAAAATTCTTTACTGATTAACAGAATATAGAGTACCCGTCTAGCTCACAAGATTGGAGCATTGTCAGAATGCTCCAATCTTAGAAAAATCAGCGAACGAGCAGCATCTTTTTTACCTCGATATTCCCATCAAACTGCATTCGGTAAAGATAGACTCCGCTTGCGAGATTCGCAGCGTCAAAGGACAGCTGATACTGTCCGGCTGCGCGGGATTCGTTTAATAATATCGCTACGGTTCGACCAAGCGGGTCGACAACATCAATGTAAATCGATCCCGATTGCCGGGTAGCAAACTCGATAGTCGTAGCCGGGTTAAACGGATTCGGATAGTTTTGCTTTAGTTCGAAGGATTTGGCAACAGCTGAAGTTGTAGGCTCAAGTCCTGTTAACACCGGAGACATTGAGCGAAAGACGCCACTACCATTGGTTCCGGCATAAACATGGCCAGCATTATCAACCACAAAGGACCAGACGCCCGCATTTGTCAGACCGTCGTTAAAGGGCACCCAATTAGCACCTGCATCATCAGAGCGGAAAATGCCAGCCCCGTGGCTGGCAGCCAACATGTATGGTCCGGCTTCAAGAATATCCATTACGTGCGTATTGGGAAGAGCAATTTGCGACCAGCTAACTCCGGAATAGCGATAGATACCATCAAACCAGGCACCCGCTAAAAAGCCGCCAGCGACATCAGGCTCTAACGTGCGCACATCAATTCCAGAGAGTCCAATAAGATCCCAGGAATCTCCACGACTACTGCTGCTGTAAAGGCCTTCACCTGCCGTTCCGGCAAAAACATCACCAGATTGATCAACCGCAATCTTGTAAACAATGGTGCTCAATAAACTCGGGTCAGATTTATTCTCCCAATTTAGACCACTGTCTTCCGAACGAAAAACACCACTCAATACAGTTCCGGCATAAACTTCACCCGCAGGCGCTTCAGCCATAGTTAGAACAACTGAACTGCCCAAGCCATTATTTGCCTGTGTCCAATTCAACCCATTATCGTTACTTCGAAAAATGCCATCACCATTTGTAGCGGCGAACAGGTTACCAGACTGCGTGGCTATCAGATCTAAAACGTCGAGATTCGATAGGCCGGTATTTCGTTGGGTCCACTCGGACATGCCATTCTCGGAGAAGAATACGCCACCGGTATCACTTGCAACAAAAACGCCATTAGACGTACTGACCATCGCATTCACAATAATATTATTCAGATCGGTGTGAATCCAGTCTACCCGCTCAATGTTACTGCCACCAGCTTCCAGAATCCACAGTCCACGCTCTGTATCCAGCGCAATTAAAACTCCATCGACAAATGCAATATCTGTCAGGAGCCTATTGTTTAAAGGAATATTTATCTCAGTCCAGGCACGCCGGTTTTTATAAATCACTACGATACGTTGATCATTGGTAAGGGCATAAAAGGCTTCATCTGAGACGGTAATTGCAAGAGGTCTTTGAGAGGCCTCATAAGCAGGCACACGAAAGGAAGGTGATTTTGCATTCTCCTGCAGCTGTTTGTTAAATCGTGTTAGAAGAGTTGCTTCAATATTTTCAACCGTTCCATCGATGCGCACCCAGTTGAGTCCACGATCGGCGGATTGCCAAAAGCGTTGTCGACTTTCATGTGTGGCAGTAAGCAGGCGACCGTTATCGGATCCGGTGATTGAAACAGCTTCAGAAGGAAGCGCGCTCCCGGATTGTTGCCAGCTGGCAATCTGCGAATGGCCTGGTGTGATAAGGAAGAATAATAGCAGGCAAACGATTAAGCTGCCTGGGGCTATATGAAGAAATATGTTTTTCATGGCGTCAGTTGGGTTTAGTGAAACTTCGATGATTTTGTTTATTCACTTATATCGGCAGAATTTAATTCTACTTTTCCCGACAAATCGCCTGTTCCCGTAAAAAGATAAGGTACATCTTTGCTTTTTCAAAACGTGAAAGGCTTTTGCCTAAAATTCGATAAGACCCCTAAGAGTTCTCAAGTAATCTACATCAAATGCTATGCCAGCTAATAGCAGCAAAGCAAAAAACAAACACAGGTTGTTGTTTATTAAAAACTTAAATCCAAAAATCCAGTTAAGCATTCTCGTATATAAAAAAGACTCGCTGCAAATTTTGCAGCGAGTCTTGCAGGATATGCAACTTTTATGGAAAAGGCAGACCGGCTTAGCCGGCCCGCCTTTTCCGGGGTCCGTCCCTTGGGTTCCATGGGTTATTTGGACAACACCATTTTTCGGGAGGATACAAATGAGCCTGCATTTATTTGATAGAAATAAACACCCGACGGGAACTGTGCAGCATTAAAGTCCAGTGTGTAAGCACCAGCACTCTGACGCTCACTTACCAGGGTTGCTACTTTCTGTCCGGCAATGTTGAAGATAGTAACAGTTACGTCGCTTGATTGCGGAATAGAGTAGCGGATCGTAGTCGTCGGGTTGAACGGATTCGGATAGTTCTGCTCAAGCTCGAAGTTATTGATCGTTCCATCGAGCAGATCATCCTCAATACCTACGATTGGCGAGAACTCTACTACATCGCCATTTGGCAGTGCAGCAAAGAGTCCAAAAGCAGGACCGTTCTGGTTTGCTGAAGGCGTTAGGAAGCCAGAGGCAAAAACCTGAGCGGCTCCACCGGCAAGACCGGAAAGGTCAGCAGTAAAAGAAGCCACTACGGTTGAACCACTCGCATCCGTTACATCGAGTGTGTATGAAGCAGCAGGGACGCCAACATATCCCGTAATGTCACCATATGCCGCGTCGTCTACCAAGGTTGCAACACCGCGCGCAACGACGTCGACAGTTGGTGCATCGGAGGAGCCATGCAGCGCAGAGAACTCAACTGTATTAACATCAGTAGAAGCTTCTTGACCTGTTGGATTGATGAACAGACCGAAAGCAGTACTTCGTCCATCCGGGTTCGGAGCAAATGCACTCGGATCGAGAACACCATTGGCAATAACCACATAGGTCTCACCAGGAGTCAGAGTTACATTGAAATTAGCTAATGTATCACCAACACCACCGCTATTCGGACCGGCAACACCAATGTCAATCGGCGTGCCCGCAGGTGCATCAATAAATGCAGTGGCATCACGGAAGGCAAAATCATCAAGAAGAATTCCACCGTTAAGATAAATATCAACAACTGCTGCGCCAGGATCAGCGGCATTGTGAATGACTTGAACACGCGCTGTGTTGATCGCAGGAAATTCTACGATGTCACCCGTTGGTAAGGCTGCGAATAAACCGAAAGCTGCGCCATTTTGATTTGCTGAAGGATCTAAAAATCCGGAAGCGAAAACAGTAGCGGCTCCGCCGGCGAGTCCCGAAAGATCAGCGGCGAAGGATGCGACCGTTACTGCTCCGCTTCCATCTTTTACGTCTAATGTATATGCTGCAGGGGGAACACCAATATAGCCGGTGATGTCACCATATGCTGCGTTGTCTACCAGTGTCGCAACACCCCGCGCATCAACATCAACAGTCGGCGCATCGGAAGAACCATGAACAGCAGCGAATTCAACGGTTGCCGGATCGCTGGAAGCTTCCTGGCCAACCGGATTAATAAATAAACCAAAAGCAGTGCTACGGCCATCAGGGTTCGGAGCAAAAGCTGTTGGATCGAGAACACCATTGGCAATGATTACATACGTTTCACCAGCTGTAAGCGTCGCAGTAAAGTTCGCAAGCGTATCGCCTACACCGCCACTGTTAGGGCCAGCAACACCAATATCAAGCGGCGTGCCCGCAGGAGCATCAATAAATGCTGTTGCATCGCGGAAAGCAAAGTCGTCTAGAAGAAGTCCGCCGTTTAGGTAGACATCGACAATCGCTGCTGCCGGGTCGGCTGCATTGTGAATAACTTGAACACGGGCGGTTGTGATTGCCGGGAACTCTACAACATCACCTGTAGGTAAGGCTGCAAATAGCCCGAAAGCTGCACCGTTTTGATTTGCTGAAGGATCCAGAAAACCGGAGGCGAACACCTGGGCTGCCCCGCCGGCAAGTCCGGAAAGGTCAGCTGCAAAGGACGCTACGGTTACAGTACCTGTTGCATCTTTTACATCAAGCGTATAAGCTGCTGGTGGGACACCAACGTAACCGGTAATGTCGCCATAAGCTGCATCATTTACCAGAGTAGCAACGCCGCGGGCATCGACATCAACTGTGGGCGCATCGGAAGAGCCATGTAAGGCAGAAAACTCAACCGTCGCTGGATCGGTGGATGCTTCCTGACCGAGTGGGTTTACGAACAGGGTAAAAGCAGTACTACGACCATCAGGGTTCGGCGCGAAAGCTGTTGGATCAAGAACACCGTTGGCGACAACAACGTAGGTCTCACCTGGTGTCAAAGTCACATTAAAGTTAGCAAGCGTATCGCCTACGCCACCACTATTCGGGCCAGCGACACCTATATCAATTGGTGTACCTGCAGGCGCATCGATAAATGAAGTAGCATCGCGGAAAGCAAAATCATCAAGAAGAAGACCGCCATTGAGATACACATCCACAAGCGCAGCGCCTGGATCAGCCGCATTGTGAATTACCTGGACTCGAGCAGTATTCGCTGCAGCACTTCCTTTATGAATAACGTGATCGACCCACAAATTGTCTGATGAGCTTCCTGAAGGACCTCCATCAGTTATGTAATAATTGATGGCGACGAATGGCTCGCTACCGGCAAATGCAGACATATCAAACGCATAACGATTCCAGGAACTAACAGGGCCATCGACTTTAAAGTAGCCAACAAGGTCTGTAAAGCTACCAAGTGAACTGTCGGTAGTCGAAACCCAAACACGAAGCGAATCAGGAAAATTACCATCGATTGCGCCAGCATAAAAGATTAGACTATCACCAGACTCAACGGCCGGTAATTGAGGTGAGATGATATATTCATCAATCAGAAACCCATTCGCATTATTAAAGCTGCTGAAAAAGAAACTTTGTCCGGCTTCCGGGAAAATAGAATCACCGCTGAGAAAACCGACATCTTGACGAAATTCCCATCCGGCACCACTGCCGTCGTTATCAATCAACTGCCAACCGGCGGGCAGCGTAGTGGTATCAAATGTTTCTTCAAACTTAACGTTTTTCTCAGCAGCAACTTCCTGATTGCCGGGAACACCGCGCTCAAATTCAGTCGCGCGAATGCGATCTACAATTTCATCCTGCGCCAATAACGACATTGGCAGAACAAAAGCTGCAATCAGCAAACCTCGTAGTAAAACAGTAAACTTCATAGAAGCCTCCAGATAAGATAGGGTTTTGGTTATTTGGGTTACACTTAAATTATCATACATACGTTGACTGCCTTGGGTTGAAGCAGACTTCGCTAAATAGTCAATTCGAAACCGCTTATGCCCGTTTTAATATCAAAGGTTGTGCCAACGACAAAAGGGGGACAAGCAAACCCATGCTAAATAGACACTTAGAACAAAAAAGGCGAGATGGGCCGAGTTAAGAGGATCTGCTGAAATGCAAAATTTGCAGCAGTGATTGCAGAATTTGCGAACGATAAGCGTTTTGCGCGTTCAGCAATTAGAAGCGGATTGTAAGGCCAACTGAAGAAGTGGAGAGATTGGGCTGGATTGAGATAGATTCATCTTTAATCTGACTAAAGAATATTGCATCAATATGAGAACTTAGCCATACGGATGCCAGGGCGTAGCCCCAGTAAAACTGACGCTGATATGAGTCATTGTATGTGTTGTAGCGAGATTCAAGAAGAGCGCGATCCGTTTCATTGATATACTCGTCGAAGCGGGTTTGTGTATTCAAGATAGACTGCCCGGTGCCGGTAATAGAAATTACTCCCATTGTAGCCCAGACAATGCCTTTAATCTTATAGCCTCGGCGATATTGTTCCCAACCGGGAAAAACCAATGACCGCCAGGGTCGATTCTCTTTTTCAAAAGCCATTGCTGCTTCAATTGCGCTAAGGCGTTGTTGGATAGCAACAGCATAGTCCAGCTTAGCTTGTTGAAATACAAGTAAGATTTTGGGTGAAGTCGTTAATCGATCCAGCTCGATCGTCGGGTCGATATCAAGCATCTGCCTGAAATAACTACGCGCAACTTCACTGTCATCGTTTTGGATGCGCTGAAAAGCACCGTAGCGATATATCTCTACCTGTACATCAGCCGGGTATTTTTGCGGTTGTTCGAAAGCTTTTTCGAGCAGACTATCTAATGCACTATAGTTGAAATTGTCGTAGGCAGATTTTAGCTCATCAGCCAGGCTTGATGACTGGCTAAAAACCGGAGCCACGAGAACAGACAGGAAAAGCGCTATGGTGAGTTTTTCTATCATACAGAGCTTATCTGAATCAAAGGGTTATCAGTTATTCCTAGCCTGTTAATATACGCAGGAAAAACGAATTCGCTTCAAAAAAAGTTCCGAGTTTTGCCGGAAAAAGAGTATCCTGAATTGAGAGCAACAGGAGCAGTTTCGAAAACTTCTCCTGTTTTGGAAAAGGGGTTTCTTTAAATTGTAAAAGAACAAACACTGGAGCATTGTCAGAATGGAGCAGTCTTGGGATTTTTGAGACTCTGTACTTAATTATAAAAAAGACATGAAATTTTGAAAAATATATTCAAAATCTCACATTGGAGCATTGTCAGAATGGAGCAGTCTTTATTATAAAAAACACCGAAAATTTTGAAAAAAAAATAAAGTTTTAGCGCAAATTCAACGTCACACGACGTGTCAGCGTATCACCTTTTACAATCGTAATGCGGTCTTTTCGATTCTGTTGCGGATGTCGAAGCTCCAGCAAATATGAACCGGGTGCTAACATAAGAGGTTTTTTGAGGGGTGTAGTGCCGTACAGCTTATTATCAATATACACATCTGCCCACGGACGAACCGAGAGCTCCAAATATCCCATATTATTATAAAACGACCAGCTTAACTCCCGTGAACTTCCCGCTTCTATAGTCACCAAATTTACACTTGGCGGAAAGTTTGGATGTGTTAATCGAATGGAGTGCTGTCCCGCAGGTAAGCTGAGTTCCAAGTTTGATGCACGAGCCTCAACCTTTTTCTCATCAACAAATACCGAAGCCCAAGGATCAACATTCAAAATCAATTTCCCCGGCGCAACAGCTAAAACATCTTCCATCAAACTATCATTCGTTTGAACCTCTCCACGCTCTGATTCCTCTTCAGAAAAGTCCTTTCGACTTAAACCACTGGACAAATCACTTTGTTGTTCAGGAACAATTTCGCCTAAACCCGCTTGCTCTTCCACGCCCCTTACAACACGAGAAATATCCGCGATTAGAGAATCGGACTGTATGAACGAGCTATCCACAAAGCTCTGCCCAGGATCTTCGTCAACTGAAATTTTTGCCGCAATTGACTGCTGCATCAGCACAGCGACAAAAGCCAGCAGCGTCAGTAGAGCAACACCGCCGGCAACCAGTGGCCAACGCTTTCTTCGTGCCACAACCGCAGCAATTTCTCCACTCGGTTTCAATACCCGTTGGTGTTGCTCTGCGAATTTTGACAATAGTTCGGATATTGCACCAAAGTCGCCTCTACGCAAACCTTGCAGCGCATTCCGTGCTTCAGATGCCGAAGACCAACGTTCATCCGCGCGCTTCGCCAGCAGCTTTGTGATAAAGGCTATCTCTGTATCTGTTAGATCTTTACGTAGCTGAGCCAGAGGCTGAGGGTCTTCATTGAGAATCTTATGCAAACAAGCCGTAAAGCTCTCACCTTCAAACGCCTGCTTACCAGTAAGCAGCTCATACAAAACGCATCCAAGCGAAAATAAATCGGCGCGCCCATCAGGGTCGTCACCAGTAATTTGCTCTGGGGACATATAGGCCGGAGATCCAACCATCGCATCTTGGTGAGTCACGGTCGAGTCTCCTTCAACGCGTGCAAGCCCAAAATCCGTGACCTTTAGTTTGCCATTCATTGCGAGCAGCACATTAGCCGGCTTGATGTCTCGGTGTGTAACTCCGGCGGCATGCGCATAATTCAATGCCTGCAATATTTCATCTGCCATTTGGAAAACAACTTCGGCCTCCAGCTGACCATTCTTCTCCAAAAGCTCTTCGAGGTTTAGCCCATCGACGTATTCGAGTATAATGTAGTGATACCCTTGCTCTTCACCAAGCTTGTGCACGTCTACAATATGAGGATGCTTTAACCTGGCACAAGCACGCGCTTCTTTCTGGAAACGCTTAACACGATCTTCCTCCCCCTCAATTCCGGGGCGCAGCAACTTCACCAATACTCTTCTTTGCAAATTGGACTGTTCGCCAATCGCGACAAGATTGTACGGACCAACATAAATTATGTTGGTCAATTGCACATCACCGATTGTTGAGAAGGGAAGATGCATGTTAATCCTGAATATCCCACTCTTTAGTTTTGTAGTGCACCCAGCGGAGGGAAACGCCCATCATCTCAGCGGTATGCGTTTTATTTCCTTCGCAAGATCGCAGTGTCTTCAACAGTAAAATACGAGAGACATCGTCTAACGTCATTCCAGAATCAATCCGATCTTGCTGCTGAAGACCGCGCACAATAACATCCGATTCCTGAATTTCTTCCCCCGAAGACAATACAACAGCACGTTCAATTGCGTTTTCCAGTTCCCGCACATTGCCGGGCCAGCCATAAGCCTGTAATGAATCCATTACATCCGATGCAAACCCATGCCTGCGTTTCCCCATAGCAGTAGCAAACTTCTTCAGGAAGTGCTCGGCAAGCAGTGGAATATCACTTTTACGCTCACGCAGCGGTGGCAATTCGATTAGAATAATGCTCAGTCGATAATACAAATCTTCACGAAAGCGACCTTCGCGCACCTCATCGGCTAAATTGCGGTTCGTTGCCGCAATAATGCGCACATCAACTTTTTTAGGGGAGGCACCGCCAATAGGCATAATCTCTTTTTCCTGTAGGAAGCGCAGTAGCTTCGCCTGAAGACTCATTGGGATTTCAGCAATTTCATCTAAAAAAAGCGTTCCGGAGTTCGCAACCTCAATTAGACCTTTTTTATCGGCATTAGCACCGGTAAAAGCTCCCTTTTTGTAACCATACAGCTCGCTTTCCAACAAGTTTTCCGGTAGCGCGGCACAGTTAACGGGAATAAAGGGTCGGTCTTTACGCATGCCATTATAGTGAACCGCGCGGGCAATCAACTCTTTTCCGGTACCCGTTTCACCAACAATTAGCACCGTTGTCGAATTGTCCAGCACCTTCTTAATAATGTCAAAAACCGGCTGCATCGACTTGCTTGAACCAACGAGCTCTTTAAACGAGTAAATGCGATTCACTTCCTCTTTCAGCACTTCGTTTTCCTGCCGAAGCGATGCCAGAAGTCTGGCATTTTCAATCGCGATTCCTGCCTGGTTTGCAAACGCGGCCAAAAAGTCCAGGCTCTTTTGATTGAATCGCGCTTTCTGCCCACGACTGTCAATATAAATAGCGCCGATTAAAGTACCCTTTATTTCCAGTGGCACGCAGGCAATGGAACGAATTTTTTGCATCACCACCGAATGAGATTGATCAAACTGCTCATCCGTTAGTGCATCAAATGTAAGGATGGGCTTTTGAGCCTTTATCACACTTTCAATAGCCGTGCTGGAGATTTCACTGCTGTCTGCGCTCTTGCCGCTATCATCTGTCCGCGAAGCTTTCGGAACGAGTTCTTCATCATCTCCTTCTTTCAACAACACAAACCCGCGTTCTGCCGAAAGCTGCTTAATGGCAATCTCAAGAATGCGCGACAAGAGCGATTCCAGGTTCTGAATGGAATTAATCTCGGCACTCACTTCCACAAGTGCGGATAGATACTGTTCAGGAATGTTCAGAGCATTACTCATACAGCCTCTGCTTTCTATATACTTAGTTTGAAATGATCAGGAAGCGTTCGCGAGAGCGGCTGCGATTGCCAATATTATCTTCTACCCCGATTGTCCACTCGTAGCGGCCGTTTTGTAGTGCAGGAAGAGAATCCGGCCAAACAAGTTCCAGAGTTGAAGGCGAGATGTCTCTTGCGGTAAACCGCTCCACTGGAATCCCAAGATTCAACCGCACAACCTCCAGTGTAAAGCTATAGCTGAAGCCGGCAGAAAAGTTGTGCCATCTGAATAGTGGGCGTGCACTTGCGGTATCGGATTGTGCCGGAGCCAGAGCCAACGGAATATCGTTTATGATTCGTCGTAGAAAAAATGGCCCTGAAGTTACTCGACTTCCGGGAATATCGGTAAGTGTAAAAAAGGCATTCTTTTCAACAAGCGGTATCAGGCTAAGGCTAAATGCAGGATCAGTATCAGGAATGATCAGCTCAAACTGATTTGGCGCAACGCGATTCGCCGCACGGCGGAATGGTATATCGGGGATTTCAATAATCAAGCTATCCAAATCAAAGTCGCCATCTGAGTCCTCTGCATTTAATGTGATAACCGCTTCCACAAAACGTCCCGGAATTGTGGTGTCGACATTTCGACTGGTATAGCTAAAGCTGCGGACCTCAGGCAGTCCATTCAGCACAAAGTTTCGATTCGAGATATTACCATTTGCCGGTAGATCCACGATAAGCGTATCAGCCTCAAATAATGGACGTTCTGCAATTGCGCGATACTGTCCCGGTGGAATACCGGTAAACTCGAAACGCCCATCGGCATCGGTGAATACAAAGCGATCGAGCGGCTGCAGCGTAACCTTAACTCCGGAAAGCGGATCGCGAGGTTGATAAAAGGAAAATGCCCAACCCTCAATACTACCACTGGAAACACTGTCCAGTGGGTTTTCGCGAGGCGCATCAGGAACGCAACCAGCTGTAAGGAAAAATAATGTTAGCAGTATCCGTTTCATTTTTTCCAGTAACTCGGTGATCGATGATGAGTTTGCTCAACTATCAGGTTAAACCATCGCTTTGGCTTCGACTCCGCTCAGCCTGACGCGAGTTAACGTCTTGCGCCGCTAAACCACATAGTTCTCGAGCGCATCTTTGTACGTTTTCAATACTCGCTCACGAGCAAATTTATGTTCTACAATCGCATTGGGATACTCTAACGAATTAAGCTCTGGTACCCACTTTTTTATATACTTCAACTCTGAGTCAAACTTTTTAACCTGTGTGTACGGATTAAATACTCGAAAATAAGGTGCAGCATCACATCCACAACCTGCAGACCATTGCCAGTTTCCATTATTAGCAGACAGCTCAAAATCCAGCAGCTTACGAGCAAAATATGCTTCGCCCCAACGCCAATCGATTAACAAATGCTTCACGAGAAAACTTGCTGTAATCATACGAACGCGATTGTGCATAAATCCGGTGGTATTGAGTTCACGCATCCCGGCATCGACAATCGGATAGCCCGTTTTACCATCGCACCACGCCTGAAATTCCCGCTCATTATTACGCCAGGGAATATCACTGTATTTTTTCTTAAACGGACTCCCAACGACATAAGGAAAATTCCAAAGAATCATCATAAAGAATTCACGCCAAATCAACTCATCCAGCCAGGTTTCGTTTAACTCCAGCGCTCGGCGAACCAGACGACGAATGCTTATCGTACCAAATCGCAGGTGAACACTCAAGCGCGTTGTACCATCTACGCTCGGAATATCTCTGGTATCGTGATAGCTCTGTACCAGCTCTTCACGAAGTTCAGCTGAAGGAAATTCCTGTCCTGCCGCTGCAAAGCCAAGTGACTCGAGGCTTGGTATTTCAAACGCAGTCGTCGACAGAAAGTTTTCCACCTCTTCCGATGGATGAGAGCGAATATGCTCTCCCATCAGGAAGCTGCGCCATTTATTCTTGAACGGTGTATAAACAGTGTATGGTGTTTCCTGCGCAGTCAAAATCTCCGTCTTTTCAAAAATTACCTGATCTTTGAAGGTGCGGAATTCAATTCCTTTTTCACGAAGCATCGCTTCAACAGCCTCATCACGAGAACGAGCGTAGGGTTCGTAATCGTGATTCGTATATACCGATGCAATTTCGAACTCATTCATAAGCTGCTGCCAGACTTCAATCGGCTTGCCATGGGCAACTAACAACGAACTCCCTTTTTCCTTGAGAGACCGATTGATTTCGCTAAGATGATGATGGATGAATTCGACACGACGATCATCTCGATCCTCTAACTTCTCCAGAATCGTCGAATCGAAGATAAAAAGTGGTAATACGGGCAGCTCGCCCTTCAATGCAGCATGTAGTCCAACGTTATCTTCAAGACGAAGATCACGTCGAAACCAGAAAACGGCTATTTTTGACATCTGGTACTTTCAAAATGGATTGTTTTTTGGGTTTTCGGGTATAAACAAACCGTGCAAAATTTACATGGTTAAATGTTTATAATCAAGGAGGAAGAAAAACAGGAGTCAGAGAAGAAGGTCAGAGAAGGAAAGTGAGAGGCGGTAAAAAAAGAGAAACAGTTAGGCAGTTAGACAGTTCATTCCCCCCTTCTCCAAGTCTCCCTATCTCCCCGTTCCTATTTTCATCATTTCCCCAATTCTTCTAACGGTCTCAGCTTTTCTACAACAGTCTCGCTGGAAACAGCTTCCATGAATTCATCTGCAAGTTGCTGCCCGGCAGTGGCCACAGCTTCCCAGATCCGAATGCGTTCATCCTGTTCGTAGATATAAAAATCGTTACGGTCTGTAATCTTGCCATTTGGCAGCTTGCTCACAAACTCAGGTGATGGAGCCAACATCAGAATATTGCGCAGATTCCTTTTACGCGGTTTTCGCCAGGAGAGAAATTTATCGAACCAACCGGGAATAATGCGCGACATAAAGTGTGGATAAAGAACAATGCCATCGCCAGTGTTAAAGTTTGCTTCTATATGATAGTCTGCGATACCACCATCATGATATGTTCCAGCAGGCGCATCCGGGATGTCCCGAATACCAGACATCACCAATGGAATAGACCCCGATGCCGTCAGCGCTTTTAAGATATTCTCATTGGTAAGGACAACATGCTTTGTAGGCATTGGGTTCGCTAATTCAGTTGGAAAGTTACTGCTCGGATGATGAAAGAGAATACGCTCAAAAAAGGCCGACATTGTTCGCGGATGAATCGCATTAGCAGTAGCAGCGACTCCCAACATTGGCATCAAAAGCGGCTTCAGATCGGTTCCCAGCAGGTGACGGCTGCGCACGGTAATAATATTGTGTCTTAGAAACGGATGAGAAAGTAGCTCGGACTTTCCGGATTCACCCAGTAACTGATGAAGAATATGATCGACTACGCGTGTCACATCTGCAGGTGATGGCTTTTGATCATAGTACTGATGAATATAATGATGCTGTAAGCGCCGGGTTGCCGCGGCAGGATCTTTCATACAGGCTGCAGCTAAACGCCATGAGGCTATCGAACCGCCCGTTAAGTGAATTGGATGCGATACGCCTTGCAGCCACTCTCCAAACAACACCTGATCGAGCTTACTAAGCAGCAACCATTTCGGCCCACCCGCCGCACCGATGATCCAGCGAATTAAGTTGGGATGCAGACCATTCTGCTCAATGCGTTCGCGTGCTTCCGCGCCAGCATACCAATGAAGCATACTCATAGGAAAGACCTTCTTACTTATGGAGTTTTCTTTGGCTAAAAGATAATGGAAGGAGAGCAAATAAACCAAGGGATCGACTGCGATTTCGATGTTTAAAATCGCAGTCGAAAAAAATTAAGCCTGCGGCTTCATATATGTTGCAAGATTGTCTTTATAAGACTTCTCTTCCGGATTCAACTCGGACGCTTTCTTCATTGCCTTAATGGCTGCCTCTGCATTGCCATTCGCAAAATGAAGTTGACCCAGCGTATCCCAAATCGCATCAGCTTCGGGTTCTAACTTCAGCGCTGCTTCGGCAACTTCAATCGCACGGTCGTACTGCTTATCCATTTTACCTTTAAAGACAAACCAGGCATAGGCATTCATCATATTTGCGTTTTCCGGCATACGCTTAATCGCGGCTTCATAGGCGGCAACGGCACCCTCGGAATCGTCGTTCCTTGCACTTTGGCGCGCGAGGCTACTATAGCTGCGCGACAGGAATGGACTATCGTCAGGCAGAGAAGCGATCAGATTCTTTAGCTTACTCATATCACCCTTAGCGGCAGCATAACCTGCCAGACGGTATTTCGCCTCGTCCGCCAAGCCTTTCTCATTATTTGGATCTAAACTGAGAAGAGCTTCATAATACTTTGCGGCACTTTCATCATCTTTTCGCATGGAGTATTTATCGGCAATTTGCTTTGCCAACTCTGCACTCTTATTGCTTTCAAACTGACTGGTTAAATCAGAAAGTGTGCCCGTGCCTTTGAGGTAATCTTTTACCTTCTGAACATACTCATCTTTATCGCCACCAAACCCAACCAGGCGATCAATTTCATTGCCATCTTTATCCAAAAAGATAACGGTTGGATATCCGGCAACGCTAAACTTCTTCATGAGATCCGGGCCTTCACCCTTCTCTCCATCAATTTTCATGCTAACAAAATTGGTGTTAAAAAACTCTCCTGCTTCACTGTCCTGAAAGACCGACCGGTCTAAACGTTTACAGGGACCTCACCATACGGCAAAGAAATCGAGCATCATCATTTTCTGCTTGTCGGCAGCCATTTTGGTTGTCTCATCAAATGAAGTCTTTACAAACTGGACTCCATTTGAAGCAACTTCAGTAGACGGACTTTCCGTCTCGTAGCCACCACAGGCAAGCAAAAACAACAACGCTGTTAGTAAAAGCGGCTGTTTCATGCGTTTCTCCTCTGGTTGTTAATATGACAGGACTTAGTAGAACAAAAATAATACATCAACTTATAAATAACGTCAATATACCACAAAAGATTCATTCGCCTGCCAGAGTCAAACTCTGGTGCGACTTATTTATTCTTATCGTTCTTCAAAGACTCTCGCAATGCCTTGGCATCCTGCTTTACCTTATCACTGGGACGCTTAAACAGTTTCTTTCCTTCGGCATAAACACGTGCTGGTGGCGTGCGTAAGTCCCAAACAATGCGAAACCAGGACAGCACCCGCAAACCATAATGTGCCGGATCAAACTCCCACCAGTAAAAGCCCTGACGCTCCGAGGACGGAAAACGGTGATGGTTATTATGCCATCCTTCACCCAGGGTAATAATGGAAATCAGCAAGCTGTTGCGACTATCATCATCTGTCTTAAAACGCTTGCGCCCGTAAACATGAGTAAGCGAATTTACCGTAAAGGTGCCGTGATACAACAGCGTTGTACTGATGAAAAATCCCCAAACCACCATTTGAAAACCCGATGTGCCGAGCTCCGGAAAAAATGAGTTCAGCGTATAACCAATTCCGTACATAATTCCAGCCAGCGTAACCGGTGGAATCCAGTAAAAACGATCCAGGAAATTCAACTCGGGAAATTTAATTAAATCTTTTACCAGCTTCGTATGCGTACATTTGTATTTATCACACAAGATCCAACCAACATGCGACCAAACAAATCCTTTTCTTGGGGAATGTATATCCTCCTCGGTGTCGGAGTGCTTGTGATGATGGCGGTGATGCGCTGCCCACCAAAGCGGGCCTTTTTGTGCAGCAGACGTCCCGAGATAAGCCATCATAAATTGAAAAACGCGGGTGGTTTTATACGTACGGTGTGAAAAATAGCGATGGTAGCCGGCAACTATTCCGAACATGCGAATACTATACGTCAACAATAATGCGACAATTGCTACCCAGCTAACGCCTGCCCATATGACTAATACGCAGGCAATGTGAACTAAAAAAAACGGAATACCTTGAAACCAATTTGTGACTTCATCTGATGGTCGTGACATGAAGTAATCCTCAATGTTAAAACAGTTACTCACCGGTACATCAACCGGCTAAACAATTCTGATTAAAAATATAGCCGTTTTAGCACGATTTACCAATCATTTTGAAACAGAACTCAGAACTCAGAACTCAGAACTCAGAACTCAGAACTCAGAACTCAGAACTCACAACTCAGAACTCAGAACTAAGAACTCAGAACTCAGAACTCAGAACTCAGAACTCAGAACAGTATAAAGTTCAATGGACAATCGACAATCGACAATATAAAGTGCAATGATTCGAAAATTAAGTTGTCAAACGAATGTGCGGCAGTAGTATCGCACAGGAGTGCTTACCAGTTGCGTGGAGCTACTGCAAAAAAGATTGCCGGGGTGGAATAATAACGTTAGATTAAAGTGATACTTCTGCCAGAACCAAATGGAACATGCGGCGTTATATTGAATAGCAGGTGTCAGGAAGCAAAACATATCAACAAGCAGAAGAACAACTAAGAGTTGAAGCATCATTCATGAATAATATATCTTCGATGAAAAACCGCGAACGAAACACATACGCAACATCAGTGGTGCTATCCATTCTGCTGCACTTGTTGCTGCTGTTTCTAATCGGTTTATTTCAACTGCTTTCTCCTTCGGCTCAGGCACAGCCGGAAACACAACCGATCGTGCTGGAGTTCGAACAACCGGCACAGCCCCCCCCCCCACAACCAATTCAACAACAGCAGCCGCTACCGGAGAAGCTCTATGAAGTTGTGGAAAACCCAAATGCCGATAAGCAGAAGGCATTGGATGGTTCATTGCTTGCCGCACAGTCATCGCGTTCTGCTGCACCAGACATCAGCAAACCGGAAAAATCGCAGGCTCCTAAAACAAAGCCTGAACTAAGCAATGAGGTAACGCTACCATCTGAAGCGTCTTCAAGTGCTGAAAAAGCCCCGGAAGAAGCATTCGATATGGATGGAACAATAGAAGCATTTCTGCGCAAAAATCAGCCCCGCTTTTCCAAAAAACTCCTGACGCAAAACAAAAAAAATGACAGCGGATCCAGCCAAAACTCAGCTCAATCCGAAACCGGATATGTTCAAACAGAGTTTGATGCTGAGTTTGTCGGTGAAATGCGATTCAACACCTACGAATGGGATTGGGCACCATGGTGGTTGAAGTTTCGCGAAAAACTCATTCGCTTTTGGGTTTTAAACGTTCCCAGTATGTATAACCGTCTTGGTCTTATAGATGGTCGCACATATGTTACTATTCAAATTGATCAAGATGGAAAATTAATCCAGTACAAGATCAATGAACATGTTGGGCACGAATCACTCTACCACAGTAGCGTCGGAACAATAGAAGGCGTATTTCCTTTTAAAGCACTGCCGCCTGATTTTCCCGAAGAATTTCTCGAACTTAATTTTGTTATGATATATCCTAACCTAAGAGAACTGAGCGAAAAGTATCCTGATCGATTTCGAAAATAGATAATCCGTTCTCTCGATTATAGACAACTCTTTTACATACGGACAAACAATGCTCGAACTATTTGAAACAGGCGGAATAATGATGTATCCGCTGGTGTTGTGCTCTTTTCTAACGCTAACCGTGTTTTTTGAACGCCTCTGGAGTATGCGCAGAGCAAAAATAATGATACCGGAAGTTATTACCGTTGTGGAGCAACTTAACAAGAAAGAAGACCTGAACCTGGCGAAATCCGTTTGCGAGAAGTTCGACGGTCCTTTTCCAAACATCATTGTCTCCACAATCAACAACTTCAACCTTGCACCGGAAGACCTGCGCGTAACGGTCGAAGATGAAGGCCGCCAGCAGGTACGCACCCTGTCGCGTGGATTGAGCATACTGGAAACAGTCGCTGGAATTGCACCGCTTCTTGGTTTGCTCGGAACCGTATTGGGAATGATAGAAGTCTTTAACGTAATCGAAGAGCTCGGTGTAGGACAAGCCAAGGCACTTTCCGGTGGAATCGCTGAGGCTCTTGTAACCACAGCCACCGGACTGTTTATTGGAATCCCGGCACTAATCGCGTTTAACTATTTCAATACGCGTTCCGAAGGCTTAATTCTTGATATCGAAAATTATGTGCTGATCCTTGTTAATAAGATCATTCATCTAAAGAATGAAGAAGCCGAGCCGGTTGAAGTGAGGTTACGCTCCGAATGAAGTTAATAGACAAGCAAAAAGCAAAGGCTGTTTTGAATATTACACCGTTGATAGACGTGCTGTTTATTCTAATCATCTTCTTTACCATCACCTCGACCTTTTTGGAGCAGCCGGGATTAAAACTGGATCTGCCCAAAGCGGCAACCGGTGAACTGCAAAAAGTAGAGAAGGCAGTACTCACTATTGCCGATGGCTCCCGAATGCAGTTTGGCGATCAAGACGTTACAAAGACCAGTCTTCCTGATATTTTGAAATCTGCCATGGAAGAACGCGGCGATAAGAGCTTAATAATCAGTGCAGATAAGAAGGTAGAACATGGGATGGTTGTGGAGATTATGGACATAGCCCGCCAGAACGGCGTAGAAAAGCTGGTTATTTCAACAGAAAGCCGATAGCGGTTTTTAATCCAGCAGCAGCTCCTGAAATGACTGCAGATTACGCACTATCGCCGAGCTGTCGATGCGAAGTTGAGAAAATCCTCGGCCACCCAGAAATGCAGACGACCGATGCATTCCGCAAAGTTCCAGAGCCTCATCCAAATACATCTGTGTCTCTTTTTGATTCATTACATACGTGCTGCTAAAATAGACCCGATTGGGCTGTATCCGCTCGAATAGCGAAGCGAGCTTAAAGTTAGGTGTTGGCATTGCGCCCCCAAAGAACACCTCGAACCCTCGCTCTTCCAATACATAATCTGTCATTTTCAGCGCTACGTAATGCGTATCATTTGGCAAAACCAGGCACAACACCCGCCCGCGCGTCGGATTGGGAATACGCACAATCCCCTGTAGTCGGGAAAGCGAATCACACAGCGTATCGGTCGCCAAATGTTCATCAAGTATTTCAATTTTCCCCTCATGCCATAGAATACCAATACGATGCAGAACCGGGGTTATTAGCTCATCAAAAATTTGATGCAGCGGTACCTGACTCAAGTACAAGCCGCTCAATACCTTCTGAACCTGCTTACGTTGACTTTTCAAGGCGCACTTTTCCACATAGTCAATTAGCACAGGAAAATTCATTTTTAGAACATTCGTCGCGATTTCCACATCATCCGGACTTTCGATGGGAAACAAATTGATCTTTTTTGTTTGTGATTTGTTGTTCTGAATAAAGGCGGTAAGGTGACTCATTAAAAATTTGCGATGCCCACCTGCAGTACGGATACATTCCAATCGACCGGCGTCTGTCCAACGTTTTACCGATGACACGTTTACGCCAAATAATTTGGCAACTTCAAGACTATTTAGACTCTTTTGCATACTCACACCACCTTCTACACAAGATCCAACCTGAACGATTTGCGCGAATTCATGTTACATGAAAACAACATCGTACAACTTGTGCAAGAGATTTCTTCAGGAAAAACAGGTGTCAGGTGTCAGGCATGCGTTACTTTTTTTAGCCACTTTCTTTAATTAGAGAAGAAGAAACGACACCGTTTTCTACTTTTTCAGGGCGATTTAAATTAAAATGTAAAAAGATTCATAACCCTGAACACTTAATGCTAATATAGATTAAAACGCCAGTAACAAGTTATCCTCTCATTGACACTTGCTTAATCAAGAGTGTTCTTCTACAAGGTATATCACGTGATGACTTTTGCGTTTTTAAGAATAGGTTAAGTAAGCCTGCTCGCTAACAAAAAGCCTTTTAAGGAGGTGAGTTAATGTATGGCATAAAAAAATGCCCATCCTGATGCGGACACATCCGGATGGGCGAATGCAGGTAAAATACCGGTATAGGGCATTTTAATCGTTCCTACAGAGGTACAACTTACGAAAGTTTTACTTATTTCAAAGTTTTTGCCCTCTGTATTCTACCCCCTACCCCGGTCAGCCTTACAAATTCAGTATACAATTTATTTTTCAACCTCTGCTTAAATCGTTTTAAAGGAAACTCCTTATCGATTCTCTATGCAGTTGAAAAACCATATTTCAATTCAAAAAGCCGGAGTCGTTATGAAAAACTATTCATTTATTATATTACTGACCGTTTTAATCTTTTCACTTAATCCTCTATTTGCCCAGTCAAATTGGGTGCCAACCTCAAATACGATGTATTTGATACCCACCAGTGCCAAAGTTGGGATTGGTACAACAAATCCATTGCAAAAGCTGGATGTTAACGGAGGCCTTCGTTTAACCGGTTCACTGATGGGCTATGATGCCAGCGACAAGCTATCCATCTTTCAAAACACAAATGCCGGCAACAGCCGCAGCTGGATTGAGTTATGGGATCAGGATGGAGCCGGCAGCAGAATTGGTGAGCTAACCATGGCCGGCACTTATGTAGATCTGCGCTATGGCTCAACAAACGTCAGTTCCGGTTCTACTGGCTTGCGCCTCAACAGTAGCGGAAATGTTGGGATTGGTACAACAAATCCTCAGGACAAGCTGCATGTGGCAGGAGCACTTCGATTAGATAGTAATATTCGTAGAAACCTTACCGGAACAAGCGGCACGGCATGGGGAATTTATAGTGAAACAGGATCCACTAACAGCCGTGCCTGGATTGAATTCTGGCGGCAAAACAATTCTGGTAGCAGGATAGGTGAGCTTACCCTTGCAGGAACCTATATCGATTTCTTTTACAACTCCACAAGTACAGGTGCTGGAAGTGTTGGGATGCGACTTAACTCCAGTGGAAATGTTGGTATCGGTACAATTGGAGATATTACTGAGAAGCTAACAGTTAATGGCACTGTTCGCGCAGAAGAAGTGATTGTTGAAAATATAAGTGCAGACTTCGTCTTTGAAGATGACTATAAACTGCGCTCGCTTGAAGAAGTGGAAAGTTTTATAGAAGAGAATAAGCATTTACCCGACATGCTCCCCGCTATAGAGATGGAAAAAGGCATTGGCGTCAGCGAAATGCAAACTCTCCTGTTGCAAAAAGTGGAAGAACTCACCCTTTATTTAATCGAAATCAAAAAAGAAAACGTGGAGCTGCGTAAGCACATTACAACTACACAGGTAGGCAATTAGTCATTTAAACATTCTCTTCAACATAAAAGATTTTTTATAAATCCTGATATAAATAACTCTGATAATAGTTTGGAGAACCATTACGATGAAGATCATAAATATATATGCAAAGCTATTGCTGATCTTTGTGCTAATGACTTTGTTCACTACGACGCATCTAAACGCGTACGGTTTTGCGAGTCATATGGCACATAAAGATGAAATACTAGCAATATACCCACCAGGCACTCCAATAGGAGATCTCATTACAACCCATGAAGCTTATTTTCTGTATGGCAGTATCTTTCCAGATGCTCAATTTGCAAACCGCCTCAAAAGTAGCTTAACGGATATTTATGATGAGGTAGAGGGAACCTTTGGGGTAAAAAGAGTCACATATAAAATACTTGTCGACAATGTACCTGATGGTGACTTTCCCTTTGGTTTTGATACTCACCACCCGCTATACGGACTCGACTTTGCCGAGTTTATGTTACAACAAGCGAATCTACCGAATCCTCCCGGACCAAATCCACCAGAAGGATCTAATTGGATAACAAATCCTGCGCGAGGTGAAAAGCTTGCCTTTGCTTTGGGTTATTATGCCCATCTAAGTGAGGACATTGTAGCACATGAGTTTTTTGTACCTGAAATTCTTGCAGGGTCAAATATTGGAGCATTATCTATTCTTAAGGTTGAGGAGAACGACCCGAACAACCTGATAGAGATTCCCGGAGAAAGCGAAACAGCAATTGAAATTAATACTGATTATAGGTTGGGTAGCACTGCTTCAGATTTGGTAGAGGATGTGGTTTTTAATGATTTTTGGGTTAAAGTTGGGCAGCTTGAGCCGCCAGTGCCCTTAATAATTTATATTAATGGAATCGCTATTGAATTCTATAAGGGAGGAACAAATCCCACGCTTAAATTTTTTCAGGAATGTGTTCAACAATGGAATACTATGCATCCCGAATATTTCGAAAACCCTCCTATAAACCTATTGGGGTTAGTTCAGATGTGCCATATGTTCCGTTTTCAAAATCGTTTTTATGGAGAAGCTGTTGGCCATGGCTCTCTTCCCGATGAATTGACTGATTGGATCGTAAATCACATTGATTGGGAAACATGGGTCGATTTAACACCAGCTTTCCTTGCTGCTACAATTGGAGTAATTAAGGCAATCGTTTTAAAAGAATTTTTTGATGATTTTGTCGAAGGTACGGTTCTCGGTCAAAGTAAGGAAAAAGCACTTGAAGCATCAAAAACATTTTTTGGGATAATGAATAACGATGTAGGAGAGACGAACGCATATACCAGCAGCAAGCCAGACTTGTTTAATTTGGATGAATATAATATTTTCAAACAAAGCCCGGTATATTCAAGCTCTTCCTTTTTATTAGATCCCTTCAATAGTAGATACAAGGCCTTGGGCGCTAAGGTATTTGAGGATGTTGGCCCGGGTTCAAACTGGAACACCTCATGGTCTCCAAGAAATGTGAATTCACTACGTGGGGCTGTACAAACATCGTTAAACAATCAACTTACGCAAGACTACGAAGCAAGAAACGATCTCGCTGTGTACGATTGCTATTTTACAGTAAATGGTATCCGTGTGGCCGAGCAAAGCATTGATTATTCAGAGCTTGGTATCAACAATGTTCAAGCTGTTGCAGAGTTGTACAACTTAGTAGATACTTCTCCAATTAATGTGACGCTCAAAGTTCGTGCACTAAATAATTCACCGCCAAATAATATAATTTCGCAATCATCAGTAACAATCAACCATGATCCGCTTACTTATACATCAACTAACCGAACAGAGATATTCACAACTTTCGGTCTGACTGAATTGGCAAAACACCTGTCTGTTCAAGATGGATTTGTAATCGAGTTATTCGCAAATGGTAATACAAAGCCCTTCTTTACAACACTTTGGGATATATACTCTACCGTTCCCCAAGTCGATCCATTACCAAAGGCAATATATCGAGAGTTTAACACCTATCAATATTGGCCACATTCTTTACTTATTGAAAGTTCAACTCCTGTTAATCTAACACTCTCGAACCTTGTGATTAATTATAGCACAGACTATACAGCAATTAACAGCATTACTGCCGGGCCAAACTTTACAATCACCAACACAGGGGATGTATCACTAAATTCGGGTTCACAAATCCGTTTGGTTAATGGTTTTACCGCAGTTGCCGGGTCAGGATTTTCTGCCAAGATCGATCAAAATATCTCTTCACCAATCTTAGCGAATGTAGATAATCAACTGCGATCAAAAGGAAGTATTCATTCTGGTCAAACAGAAAGACGGCAAAAGCCTGGTTTTGACAAGGCAAAAATCCGGTATTCCCCGCAAGAAGTTTATGCTAAGGGAACAATAAATAAGCAGTCAGAAACAAAGCTTCCGGAACGATTTGAGCTAGAAGCAAATTATCCTAATCCTTTCAATCCTTCAACTACAATATCATATGCTATTAAGTATGAAACGCCAGTTATTTTAACCATATACGATGTACTGGGAAAGGAAGTAGCAACTCTCGTTGACAAGCCACAAGCAGCTGGCTATTATTCGGTTACTTGGGATGGAATTAACCAGCACGGAGCATTGGTTGGTTCAGGAGTTTATGTCTATAGGATTAATGCTGGCGACTTTACAAAAAGCCACAGAATGGTATTTATGAAATAACGACCACTGCTACCCCATGCAATAAGGACAATGCATTAACAATCACTATCCCTCTTTCAAAAGCTCAGGAAAGAGGGATGGTATTCTCCCTACAAAGCCCAATTATCTATTGCCCCCAAAACTCAAATACCTTAGCTTATTCCTTTATCAAAACACTGAGCGGAAATACATGTCTACAGTTTTTGCACCAGAACTTGGTCATACAGAGAATCAGAAAGAGCTGCTAATCGGCATCAAGCAAAACCGTTTGCCGCACGCCTTTCTTTTTCACGGCCCTGAGGGAAGTGGCAAAGAAGCATTTGCCCTCGCACTCGCACAGCTGCTCAACAGCACCGCCGGTGTTCTGGATCCGAACGACCCGCCTCAACGCAAAATCAGCACGCTACAACATCCGGATGTAAAACTTGTCTTTCCCACTCCAGCCAAGACTAATATGAAGGAAGGCGACTATCTGGAGGTGTTAAAAGAGAAAGCGTCGAATCCATTTAAGCGAAGTGAGTTTCGCGGAAAAAATACCTTTATCGGAATCAACACTATTCGTGAGTTAAAAAGGGAATCGGCCTTTAAACTTTATGAAGGCAAGCGCAAGGTGTTCATCATTACCGAAGCACACACTATGCGGGTTGAAGCTGCGAATGCCTTACTAAAACTTCTTGAAGAACCACCGGACAATCTGGTGCTTATCCTCATCACATCGAATATCTACAAAATTCTTACCACTATAAAGTCACGCTGTCAGATCATGTATTTTGCCAGCCTTGGTGAAGGACAACTCACCCATCTGATGGAAAAGTACGCCGGTGATGTCCCGGATGAGAAGCGACGTTTGCTGATACGTTTATCCGGATACAATATCAAACGCGTTTTCGATTTTCTCGATCGCGATGTATTGGCCATCCGCGAGTCGGCAATAGACCTGTTACGCAAATCCATTCTCATTCACCGCGGACAGGAACTATTTAGCGTCTTGGAGCCCATCGCTCGCAACAAAGACAAAGCAGAAACGCGACTGGTTCTCTGGTTTCTACTATTGTGGTTTCAGGACATTCTGCACTTAAAATACGGTGCTCAGGATCGCACCGGACTGTTCAATCGCGATAAGCTGGAAACTCTGCAAAAGTTCTGGGCCTATATTCCCAATGCCGATCTTCCGGAAGTTGTTTGGCACATTGAAAAAGCGCTACAGGATTTGAATGACACCAGGAATTTTAATCCGTTATTGCTTTTAACCAACCTTACGGTTAAAATAAACTTATGTCTTAAAAAATAGACATTTGGGGACATTGTAAACATCATTTATATAGAGCATTGGCAGGGCTGGCGGCTTGTACATGTCGCACGTCAATGCAATTTTTCCGTTCGTTGGTTAGTTTCTTTTCGCTACGTTCAGGAAGGATGAAAGGAATTGCCCAATGGCAGTTGAAATCTTAGAGGTCGCTTTTAAAGCCGGCCGAATTGGCGTGTACGTCAATAAATCAGAAATAGATATTACGTCTGAAGACTATATCATCGTTGAGGCTCAAAAAGGTTATGATATTGGCCGGACGCTTCAGCAAGGACAGCTATTCTACGAAGAAGGTCTGAATGAGGATCTGAAGAACGTAGTTCGCAAAGCCACTGAAGCCGATCTTTCAAAGATGAAAGAGAATCGCAGACTTGAAGAAGATGCGATTCGCACCTGCAAGCAAAAGATCCATGCCCATAAGCTGAACATGAACCTGGTAGATGCAGAATATCAGCTCGACCATAGTAAGCTCTCCTTTTATTTCACCTCCGAACAACGCGTAGACTTCCGAAAGTTGGTTCGTGATCTGGCTTCACAATTTCGCACCCGTATTGAGCTACGCCAGATTGGCGTTCGCGATGCCGCCCGCCACGTCAGTGGTTATGGCGCATGTGGTTGCCAGCTATGCTGCACGACGTTTATCAAGAAATTCGAGAACATCACAACTCAATACGTGAAAAATCAGCTCATCCCGATGAGCCCCTCCCGGCTAACCGGAATTTGCGGTCGCCTGAAATGCTGCCTGGCCTACGAGAACGATTTCTATCTCGAAGAACTTGCCAAGCACCCAGCCGTCGATTCAAAAGTCGAAACGCCGGACGGCCAGGGTTATGTTCACAAAATCGACATCTTCAACTCAATTATTTATGTGCGCTTTAAAAGCGGTGATATTGAGAAGTACGAAGCGGATGTACTCGCGGGTGTAACCACAGACAATGGATGAGTTATGATTCATGAATGATGAATTCACCACTCATCGCTTGTATAAAAAGTCGTTGTCAATACCATTATATTTTCTATTATCTATCATCAGTCAATAAATCGCTTTTATTGTGCTTATTCACATTATTAGCCCTTCCTTCCGTTCCACAGTCACATTCCACTTTTAAAACCCTTTAGATTATCAGTCTTAGTTCTGCAATCGTATTCTATCTTTCGAATCTTTTAAATCATCATTCATTAATCATCATTCATCAATTCTATTGAATTCCCCTCCGAATATCGCTATTTTGTGGCCTCCTATTTTTCTATTGTAATCACTGATTTGTAATCCTGAGGTTTTCACGTGAGACGCGAATTTACATATACCCCCAAAAGTAACAAAAAACTATCCGATAAGAAGCGCTACATGCTGACCAGTGCGCTACCGTATGCCAACGGTCCGATCCATCTTGGACATTTGGCTGGGGCTTACCTTCCCGGAGACATTTATGCGCGTTACTGCCGTTTGAAAAAACGCGATGTCGTGTATATCTGTGGATCGGATGAACACGGCGTAGCAATTCAAATTCGCGCACGCAAAGATGGTGTTACGCCACGTGAAATTATAGATCGTTATCATCCGCTGATAAAAGAGAGCTTTGAGCGCGTGGGAATGTCCTTCGATTATTATGGCCGCACCTCAGCGGAGATCCATCATAAAACCAGTCAGGACTTTTTTCGCACTGTCGCTGAAAACGGTCATTTTCAGGTCAAAAGTGAAGAACAATTATTTGACCCTGAAGCAAATATGTTTCTGGCCGATCGCTTTGTAATAGGGACCTGTCCAAACTGTTCATTCGAAAATGCCTATGGAGATCAGTGTGAAAATTGCGGCACAGCACTCAGCCCAAAAGAGCTGGTTAACCCTCGCAGTACAATTACGGATGCCAAGCCGGAACTTCGCACCACAACTCACTGGTATTTGCCGTTAGATAAATTCCAGAGTGAACTGGAAAAATACATCGAGAGCCACCCGGAGTGGCGCAAGAACGTGCTGGGCCAAATCGGAAGCTGGTTTAAATCGGGACTACAGCCACGCTCAATTACTCGAGATCTGAGCTGGGGAATTCAGGTTCCGCAGGATGTTGCTGACAAAGAAGGCGTCGACGCCAGCGGTAAAAAACTGTACGTCTGGTTCGATGCGCCAATCGGTTATATTTCCGCAACCAAAGAATGGGCAGTTCAACAGGGCAACCCTGATGCCTGGGAGGCGTATTGGAAAAATAAAGATACCGCGCTGGTTCACTTCATTGGCAAAGACAACATCGTATTTCACTGCCTTACCTTTCCGGCAATTCTAATGGCGCACGGCGATTATATTTTGCCTGAAAACGTTCCGGCGAACGAATTTCTGAATCTGGAAGGCAACAAATTCTCTACAAGTCGCGACTATGCAGTATGGCTAAACGACTATCTCGACCGTTTCGACCCTGACCCTTTACGCTATACGCTGGCCATTGGTATGCCGGAGTCTAAGGATGGGGATTTTTCGTGGAAGGAATTTCAATCGCGCCACAACAACGAACTCGCAGACGTGCTGGGGAACTTTGTTAATCGCACCTTTACCTTCGTGAAAAAATATTTTGAAGACGGTGTTCCCGCTGCCGAGACGCATGACGATTTAGATAAAGAGCTCTTCGGCGCTATAGAATCGGCGCAACAAGAAATGGGTCAGGCTCTCGATGAGTTCGAATTCAAAAAAGCGACGAAGCGTCTGATGGAACTTGGTCGATTCGCCAATAAATATTTTAACGATCGCGAACCATGGAAAACCCGCAAGAGCGCTCCCGAAGTTTGCGCCACCAGCCTGAACAATTGCGTGCAGGCGACTCGTGCGCTGGCTGTATTGATGAGCCCGTTTATTCCTTTTAGCGCCGAGAAGATCTGGCAAATGCTGCAGCTGGAAGGCAAAGCTGCTGACGCCGAGTGGGAAAGCGTCGCGGAACGTCATATTCAGCCCGGCCATAAGATTGGCGAGCTGGTTATTCTGTTCCAGAAGTTGGAAGATAACGTTATCGATGCAGAGATTGAGCGCCTAAACAGCGCCCTAAAAACCGAACCGGATACACCGGTTGAGGAGAGTAATTTGATCAGCTTTGAAGATTTTCAAAATATTGACCTGCGCACAGCAAAAGTAATTGAAGCCGAGGCAGTGCCGAAAGCAAATCGCCTGCTGCGGTTACAGGTCGACTTAGGCAGCGAGAAGCGACAGATTGTTGCCGGGCTGGCAGAGAACTATCAGCCGGAAGACCTGATTGGCAAAACTGTTGTTGTCGTTGCCAATCTAAAACCCGCAACGATTCGCGGTGTAGAATCGCAGGGCATGCTACTGGCCGTGAAAGATGAGAGCGGTTTAACAATCGTTTCTCCGGAAAAAGACGTTGCACCTGGAAACAGTGTGGCATAATAAAGGAGAACGGCATGGCAGTCAAAATTCAGGATGATATAAAGGAGAAATTACGTGGTTCAGTTCAGCGTTATTTCGATGAAGAGCTCGATATGGAAATCGGTGATCTAAAATCTGAACTGATTCTCGACTTTATTCTGAAAGAAGCAGGTCCGGTTATTTACAATCAGGCCATTAAAGATGCGCAGGCCTTTATATCAGATAAGGCTGATGACATGGATGCCACACTCTATCACGTCGAATTCGCCTACTGGAAAAAATGAGTTATCAACAAGACCTCGCCTATGTTCACCATACCGGCTATGGTAGCTTTGCCGAGAATGCTGCGCGTGAACTGATTTCCATACTACAAAAATACAATATTCACAACGGACAGATTCTCGATCTCGGTTGTGGTAGCGGCATCACCTCACGTATATTCACCGATGCAGGTTATGACGTTCACGGAATCGACTATTCGCAGGATCTAATCGGTCTGGCAAAAAAAAATGCACCAAAAGCGACCTTTCAAACGGCTTCGTTTTATGATTGCGCCCTACCCGATTCCTCCGCAGTGGTTTGCCTGAGTGAATGCCTTAACTATCTATTCGACGCCGATGCTGAAAAGAAGCTCTTTGCACTTTTCCAAACAATCTATGAATCGTTGCCAAAGAACGGTGTATTTATTTGTGATGTTATTGAGCCGGGCGTGAACGGAAAAGAGGCGCTGGTCCGCACGTATTCCAAGGGAGAAGACTGGGCTATTTTGCTCGAAAAGGAGGAGTTTCCCAGAGAGCGCATGCTGGAACGCAGGATGACAATCTTCCGAAAAACTGGCGAGCTATGGCGCAGAAGTGAGGAAACGCATCGCGTTCGACTCTATAAAAGCACTACCTTTGCAAAGCTCTTAAGAAAAGCGAACTTCAGCGTTCGTACTGTTCGAGGCTATGGCGCTCTGCGTTTCCGCAAAGGCCAGGTCGGATTTATTGCGCGAAAAAGATAGGATCAACCTATGTGTAATATTAGCGGGCAGACACATAGGTCTGCCCTTCAATACCATGAGAGGAGAGTTATGAGAAAGTTAATGGTTTTATTTATGTTATGTGGGGCTTCCTTCATGATTATGCCGGGTTGTTCCGGAGGCGGGGAAGAGACCGAGACGGCAGCAGCCTGTTCTGATTGTGAAGGACATGAGTGTTCCTGTAAAGCTGGCGAGTGCAAATGCGATGGCTGTGGAGGCTAAATGGCTACCAATGAAGTAAAGTCATATTTTCAGGATAAGATGACCAAAAATCACTGCTTCGGCTGCGGCATAGATAATAAAAACGGTCTGCAGATCAAAAGCTATTGGAGCGGTGAGAAAGAATCCACCTGCATTTTCCAGCCGAAAAAGCATCACGCAGCCGGACCGATACAATTTATGAACGGCGGCATTTCTGCAACTATTATCGACTGCCATACTGTCTGTACGGCTATGGCAAGGCACTACCGGGATGAGGGGCGGGAAATTGGTTCCGGCGACCTTATCTGGTGCGTAACCGGATCTCTGGAGCTACAGTATAAGCGACCGGTTCCGCTTAATAAACCGGTACGCCTTCTAGCCAGAATTGAAAAAGAAGAAGGTCAAAAGACCTTCCTAAACTGCGGACTCTATTCTGGGGAAACCCTTTGTGTAACCGCCACGGTTTTGGCTATTCGCGTAAACGATGAGTGGTTAAAAGCAAACCCCAATTAGCACTTTCCCAAATTTCTCCTGCGTTAGTTAATAGACGGATCATTTAAAAGACACAAGAGCAGCTCTCGTCTGATTAACAACCATTCATTCATATGCAGGGGAACTATTATGAAATCATTGCGCCTCATTTCGTTATTTCTGTTTTTCGCATTAAGTGCGTTAAACGCCCAGGAAAAAGCTCGGGAAATTGGAATCACTCTTTTTGGTGGCGGGTTCTCAGCTACCTCAGAAATTATTGCCGAAGACCTTGGTCTATTTGGTGAAGCCACCGCAAAACATGTTTCCGCCACTGCTTTCGGTGCACATGTTACAAACTGGGTAAGCCCAAACATTGGGGTTGAATCGACCGTGGCATTTACGCCGAGTGCCGTTGAGGTATCTGGCCTGGGTCTTGAAGAACAAATTTCGGCAGGCCTATTTTTTAGCTCTATTAAATTTTTGGTTGGCGGCGGTACATCGTCGCGCTTTCATCTTGGCTTTGGAATCGGGTTGGTTACCAGTAGTTATGATGAGTTTCTTGGCGGTGATACACATCTTACCGGAGCTCTGGGAGCTGCCGTTTCCATTCCGATAGGAAAAAGCATAGCGCTTCGGCTTGGAGTCGACAATAACATTCATACTGTTTTTTGGGAATTTGATGGTGTAGAGTCCGAATCCAAACTGCAAAATGACCTGGTATTTGGATTAGGCCTTACGGTAAGAAATACGTATTGATAAAACGTTGAGCATAAAGCGTATAACAGAGGCTGACATATAGGTCAGCCTCTGTTTATATACCCATCATTTGCCTGTCGAACCAATTCCACCACGGGTTGGGCCGGCAAAATCAGCAGAATTCATTTCCTGCCATTCTACTTGTGAAGCATAATTCTTTTCGAAAATAATCTGCGCGATTCGCGTGCCTTTCTCAATAATAAACGGCTCATCCTTTTTCGCATCGCGGGGATTGTACAAACGTACCATCGCAATTTTCAGCTCATCTTCCGGACCGCAATAATCTTCGTCAATAATGCCAACATCATTCGCCAGACAAATTCCATTTTTAATCGCAACGCTGCTGCGAATATGGATTTTATAAAAGAATCCCCGTGGTGGTTCAATAATCAAGCCGGTCGGAATGACCACCACCTCACCCGGCCAAAGCTCGGTTGTTGCCGACGCGTGCACGTCCAACCCGGCAGAACCAGGCGTTTGACATTTCGGCAATGCCACTGATTTATCTTTGCGATAGATTCTAACTTTCACAATCTACTCGTCGTATTTTTTGAACACTGCAATGGCATTGTGCCCACCAAAGCCAAAGGTATTACTCATAGCAACGTTAATTGTCTTTTCCTTCTTTTTGCCAAGCGTCAGGTCAATCCTTGTCTCCATATCAGGGTCGAGAGTATGGTGATTAATCGTCGGTGGAACGACATTGTCATGAATTGCCAGCACGGTTGCCATTCCTTCGATTGCTCCGGCAGCACCAAGTAAGTGTCCTGTCATAGATTTCGTTGCACTAACGTTGATCTTATCAACCGTCTCGGCAAAAACTTTCTCAATGGCCTTTACTTCACTGACGTCTCCAACCGGAGTAGCCGTCGCATGCGCATTAATATAGTCGACATCGTTTGGATGCAACCCGGCATCGTCAAGCGCCGCATTCATGCCGAGCACCGCTCCCAATCCTTCCGGATGTGTCGAGGTAATATGATAGGCATCTGCTGCCATTCCTCCACCAACCACTTCTGCATAAATGGTTGCGCCTCGTGCTTTCGCGTGTTCCATTTCTTCCAGAATCAACGCCACGCCACCTTCACCGAGCACAAAACCGTCACGGTCTTTGCAAAAAGGACGCGAGGCTGTTTTCGGATCATCGTTACGTTCAGACAAGGCGCGCATTGCACTAAATCCACCCATACCGCTTTCCGTAACGGCCGCTTCCGAGCCACCGGAGACAATAATATTTGCCTTACCGTAGCGAATAGCATTAAATCCATCGATTAGCGCATTTGTAGAGGATGCACAGGCTGAGACCGTTGCATAATTGGGACCGCGGAAACCATTCTTAATGGAAATCATTCCCGCAGCCAGATCTACAATCAGGCGCGTAATAAAAAATGGCGTAAAGCGTGGCTTGCCATTATTCTTTGCGTGCTTATATACTTCTTCCTGAAAGGAAAATAATCCACCTACTCCGGAAGCCCAAATTACACCAACGCGATTTTTATCAATCTTTTCCAGGTCCAAACCAGAATCGTTGAGAGCCTCATCAGCAGCAATCATCGCATAATGAACGAAGAAATCATTCTTACGTGCTTCCTTGCGATCAAAATAATTTAGCGGGTCGTAGTTTTTAACCTCGCAGGCAAAACGGGTTTTATATTGACTGGCATCGAAGCGGGTAATTTCCGCAGCACCGCTCTCACCTGCCTGCATAGCTTTCCACGTTTCCTGCCAGGTATTGCCTAACGGCGTAAGGGCGCCTAATCCCGTTACAGCAACTCGTTTTAATTCCATTGGAATTCTCCTGCAATTGATCGCATTTTATATTTCTATTCTATAGTTATATCTTATTACTCAAACAAGCAGTGCAGAGCTTGCCTATAAATGCGTCTTAAACTACATTCCTCAAATATGGTTGTGCAATCAAAAAAGAAAAACACTGTTCAGAAGTCAGAACAATTTTATTTTTTTACCTCTCTAATGCAAACGGGCAGCACTGATATCAATAAAATCATGAGGTTGTGAAATGACACCAGCACAAGAGTTATTAGCAGAGCTTATATTAGAAGCAGAGGTAACGCGCAGCTACCTGGAAAAGGTACCATTCAACGAAGCCGACTTTCAACCACACAAGAAGTCTGAAAAGCTTGGACGACTTGCGATCCACGTGGCGGAAATAATAGGCTGGTGGAAAGAATGCGTTGCTCATGATCATCTGGACTTTATAGATTTTGAGCCAGAGCAGATTAAAACAACATCAGAACTTTTGGCTTATTTTGATAAATTGCTCGGAGAAGCAAAGGAAACATTGAACAAGGCCACCGACGCAGACTTTGATAGGCAATGGTCAATGCGCTATGGCGACGAAGTTCTTTTTACTCTGCCTAAAAAACAGGTAATTCGAATCTTTTGCATGAATCACCTTATTCACCATCGCGCTCAGTTGGGCGTTTACCTGCGTCTCCTTGACATAGAGATCCCGGCAACCTATGGGCCTTCTGCTGATGATGAGAATGTGATTCTCGTTCAGGAGTTTTCAAAAAGAGTCTAGTTCAACAACCAGATTTCAAGGAGAAAAACATTGATTGTTCGCGAGATGACACTGGAAGATGCTAAACAAACAACAAGCCTTGCCAACCAGCTCGGTTATAGTGTTCCGGAAGAATCCGTCACCGCGCACATCAAAGAGATCGCTGCGCACTCCGACCATTTTATATTTGTTGCAATTCTGGACAATAGAGTAATCGGCTTTATTCACGGATGCCGGATGCTTCGACTCACCTCACTTCCGTTTTTGGAAATTTGCGGTCTTGTAGTCAGCATAGAACACCGCAGAGAAGGAATCGGTAAAAAGCTGGTTCGACATTTGGAAACATTTTCAGAAAACATGCCTGTACGCGTACGATGTAATATCAAGCGGACATCTGCACATGAGTTTTATCAACACCTCGGCTATTCCGAGAAAAAAGAACAAAAAGTGTTCATCGCCCAAAGATCAGCAGGGTAATCTTCTCATTCACCCAAAACAACGTTAAAGCCCGTGAAGCCAGCATCCGAACTAAGACAACTCTACACGCCAATTCAGCCGACGGTAAAACAGGCGGCCGAGAACGTAACATATCGCGAATATCTTCCAAATGAAAAACTACAGTCTTTTATCTACTGCTACTGGGAACTGAAAACAACACGGGTTCTGAAAAAGAACTTCAACTACCGGGTGGTGGCCGATGGCTGCATCGATATCTTCTTTGAGCTGAACAGACCTTCAGAGAACTTTGTCATGGGGTTTTGCAAAAAGTACACCGAGTTTTTGCTGGATAATTCATTCCATCACTTCGGCGTTCGCTTTCTTCCAACAATGTTTCCCCAATTCTTTACTGTCGACGCCTCTGAGCTTAGTAATCGCTACGAAGCACTGGAAATGGTTGCTCCTAAAACCGGGCATTATATTTCAACTATTCTTTCCGCAGAACAGAACGGTTCTCAAATCTGTAAGCTGCTGGATGCACATTTCCTCAACATTCTTGCAGATATGGATTTCAATTCTGATTCCCGGCTTTATGAGGCGATCCATATTATTCTGCAAAAGTCTGGTGTATTAAATGTGCAAACTGACTTAGATACCGGCATTAGTCCAAGACAGTTACGACGCCTCTTCAAATATTATATTGGGGATACTGCCAAGACATTTTCCAAAGTTGTTCGCTTTCAAAACATCCTTCGGGCAAAGCCTTCTACACAAAGCCTAAAAGAGAACAAGCTTTTCTTTGATGGTGGTTACTATGATCAAGCACATTTCATCAAAGAATTCAAAAACTTTTATGGCGTTACTCCCGGCAAAGCCTTTGGCAGATAAGAATGTCCGTTTTATACAATACTTCGCGACTTCCAATAAGTATGTTTATCTAAACACTAAAACAAAAGGGAGTATCTTATGAAGTTAAATGCAGGCGTTCTTACCGAAAAAATTGCTGAGAGCAAAGAGTTTTATACGAGTAAATTAGGATTTGGTGTAACGTTTGAGAATGAGTTTTATTTACTTCTTCATACACCAGACAGATCTGCTGAAATCAGTTTTCTTCTACCAAACCACCCGTCGCAACAGCCCTTCTTCCACAAGCCGTTTACCGGTGAGGGAATGTATTTGACAATTGAAGTCGAGGATGTTGATTCGATCTACCAAGACATAAAAAGTAAGGATGTTGATATAAAGGTTGAAATTCGCGATGAGCCCTGGGGAGACCGACACTTTGCTATCCAGGACCCCAACGGCATTGGAATCGACATTGTAAAGTATTCTCCGCCCGAAAGCTAAACAACTCGGGCTAAGAGAGCTTAGATTATTTTGCAATCTTTTACAAACGCGCTGCAATCATCATCCCCGGACATGGCAAAGTTGGGGATCAGAGCCTTTTGGAATACACCGGAAACATGTTTAAATAATAAGCAGTAGAACGAGACTAATAGAATTATTCTAAAAGAATCCGAGGTGGAGTAGAAATTTATGGCAGAATCTATTTATCCGTGTCTGTGGTTTAACGGCAAGGCCAAAGAAGCAGCTGAATTCTATGGAGCCATCTTCCGAGACAAAGGCGGCTTTAGCGGAATTCTTTAATTGGGACAATCCCGGTTTTAAGAAAATCGAAGTTCAAGCTCTAATTATTACAGAGCAGATTATTGATGGAAAAAAAGTCACCACCAAAGGTTACTTCACTCCATTTAAATGGGGAGAAGCTCGTTTCGAGACAATGCACTTCACGACGCTATTAACGTTCAATGAGCAGGGAAAAATTATTAAACAAGTAGACTGGATAAACTACCCAACGACCCTGCTGGACTATAATAAGAGAAAAAACTCCAATGAAGATATTGCAAATTGATTGGGTGCATCCATGTCCCTTATAATTACCAACGGCGACAGCGCCGTACATCGTCTAAGAGCCTCCGGTTTTAGCGCCGAGATACTCCCCTGGCGGGATATTCTGCATGACGGCCCGGTGCCGAAAGACCTAACGCTTTCGGAACTTTCGAAGGTTCGCGCACTATTTATTGCTGAAATCAACCTGGGCGATTTTAGTGAGATCAGACAATCGTTCCAGCACCGCGATGCGATCGTGCAAAACCTGGACAAGTTTGAAGAAGTTATTCTTTGCTTCGAACACGACCTCTACGATCAGCTTCAGCTTCTGCAACTTCTAGACTGGTTATATCACCATCCATCGCCAAATCAAAAGAGAACACTCATTTGTGAGGAAGAGTTTCTCGGTGAAATGTCCGTTGAACGTTTAAAAGAACTATACGCCAATCGCTCCAAGATTACAGATATACAGTTAGAGACAGCGAAACTCGGTTGGCAGGCATTTCGTTCAGACAATCCTGCAGAGTTAAACGAACTGATAATACAACCTCATCCCGAACTGCCCTTTCTCAACAATGCGCTCATCCGTCTCATCGAAGAATATCCTTCCAGTCAAAATGGACTCGCCCGCAACGAAAACCAAATCTGTACGCTCATTTCAAATGGCGTCACGCAACCGGTCGAGCTTTTTCAAAAAGTGCAGGTCATGGAGGAAGCCAAATATCTTGGGGACTGGTCTTTTTGGCGCTATATACAGAATTTGGCAAACACCGAGAATCCGCTAATTGCTACGCAGAATAATACCCCCTTCTGTTTTCCTCAGGAACCATTTCCCGATAAAGCCTTCAACTTGCAGGAGCTACAGCTGACAGAGCTTGGGGAAGACGTTCTGGCTGGGAAAGAAGATCGAGTCACGGTATGCGGTATCGACAAGTGGATTGGCGGAGTTCATTTGACGACAAAGAACGATTGGCGTTGGGATAAACAAAAGACGGCAATGAAAAGACGGCAATGAAAAGACGGCAAATTCATTTGACTCTTAATAAATATTGAATATATTCATTGAACACAGACATGCAACCTTGTGTTGCGCACCTGCTTTCTAACTTTAAGGAAGACCATCGGGGAAACAGGTGAATTCTTACGGAAAACCTCCGTATACCTTAAATCAATTTAATTGATAGGGTGTGCGGAGGTTTTTTAGTTCTACCGAGGAGAAAAATGATTACACGCAGCGATATCACCAACACGTACCGGTACATTAAAGACGATATCTACAAAACACCGCTGGTTCTTTCCCGTAAGCTAAGCGAGCTTTCTGGTGCCAATGTCTATCTGAAGATGGAGCAGCTGCAACACAGTGGCTCGTTCAAAATTCGCGGGGTCTTAAGCAAATTTCATACAATTAAGAAAGCCGATTTTAACAAACCATTTGTCGCAGCATCAACCGGCAACCACGGCGCGGCATTTTGTCATGCAGCAGACAAGCTCAATGTTAAAGGCGTTCTCTTCCTCCCGGAAGATACCAGCCCGGCAAAAGTACAGGCTCTGGAGGGCTCTGATGTAGAGATTATCTTCCACGGAGCAAACTGCATGGATGCCGAATCAAAAGCCGGCACGTATGCCAAGGAAGTAAACGGAATCCTCATCCACCCCTATAATGATCTGGAAATAATAAAAGGGCAGGGCACAATAGGCCTCGAAATTGCCGAACAGCTGCCAGAAGTGAATACCATTCTGGCACCAATTGGCGGAGGAGGTCTTATTGGAGGAATTGCATCATATTTCAAAGATCTTCCGGATATCGATGTTGTTGGATGCCAACCGACAAACGCGGCGGAGATGTATCATTCGATAAAGGCAGGGCATATCGTACCACCAAGTACGCTGCACACAATATCCGATGCAACAGCTGGTGGGATCGAAGAGAAGTCGATCACCTTCGACATATGTAATAAGCTGCTCGATGGAATTGAACTCATTGATGAAGAAGACATTAAAAAGGCGCTGGCTTTCATTGTAAAATATCATCAAACGCTGATTGAACCCGCCTGCGCTATGCCTGTAGCGGCACTCCTCAACTCAAAACGCTATGCGGGAACAAATATCGTTTTGGTGCTCACCGGAAAGAAAGTCAACATCACCTTACTAAAAGAGATTTTAAATGCCTATTCCGATTGTTATTGACAAACAAGAAATCATCTCTGCTCTCGAGAGTATCGACATAATCTCCGCGATGCAAGCCGGTTTCATTGCCTACAGCAATGGACAAGCAGTCGTTCCTCCAGTTGGCGAATTACTCTTCGAGCAACCAAAGGGTGAAGCGCATATCAAATACGGGTATATCAAAAGCGAGCCGTATTACGTCATTAAAATTGCCTCCGGCTTTTATGACAATCCACAGATGGGTCTTTCCTCCAGCCAGGGTTTAATGCTTCTCTTTAGTCAGCAAACCGGACAGGCTATTGCCATTTTGCTCGATGAAGGTCATTTAACAGACGTGCGCACAGCAGCAGCCGGCGCACTGGCAGCAAAATACTTCGCTCCAAACGAGGTAAATGCTATCGGTATTCTCGGAACCGGCATACAGGCCAGATTTCAGTTGGAATATCTTCAACACGTCAGGCCATGCAAAAATGTTTGGATTTGGGGAAGAACGCCAGAGAATGTTCAAAAGCTTAAAGTAGATTTGAATAAGGATTTCGATATCCAGATCGCGGGTAGCCCGGCAGAAGTTGCACATCATGCCAACCTAATTGTCACAACAACGCCATCCGGAACACCACTATTAAAAGCGGATGATATTCGTCCCGGTACTCATATAACAGCTGTTGGATCAGACACATCGACAAAACAGGAATTGCAAAGTGAGATCCTGGAAAGAGCAGACCTGGTTATTGCTGATAGTATCCCACAATCAAAAAGTCGCGGCGAAATATTCCGCGCTCTAAAAGCAGGTGTTTTGTTAGATGAAAACATCACTGAGCTCGGTATCGCCCTGCAAAACAATACTCTACGACGAACCAATGAAACGCAAATCAGCATCGTCGATTTAACCGGCGTGGCAGTGCAAGACATAATGATCGCCAGCGCGGTGTATAACGCATTTAAGAGATAGGAGAAAAAATCATGAACATTCGCATCTTTGAACTGGAACGCGTCCAATCGCTCTATGAAAACACCGTTGACTACAATCTTACTGAAAGCGGCTTTCATCCATATACGCTCAGCGAGTTGCTTACAAAGAACCAGCTGGATGAGCTGAACAACACCGTTTTGGGATATGGGCAAACGAATGGCTCCATTCCGCTGCGCCGGCGAATTGCTGCCATGTATAATGGTGCAACAGAAGACCATGTTCTGGTAACAAACGGCTCTGCGGAAGCCAATTTTATTGCCTGTCATAGCCTGCTGGAAAAAGGCGATGAAGTGGTTATGATGGTTCCCAACTATATGCAGATCTGGGGAATCGCCGAAGAGATGGGATGCATACCCAAAGCCTGGCATTTGCGGGAAGAGAATAAGTGGGCTCCTGATTTAGATGAATTACGTTCGCTGGTTACGTCCAAAACAAAAATGATTGCTGTTTGCAATCCAAACAACCCAACCGGTTATACGCTTACTACTGCGGAGATGCAGGAAATTATCGATATTGCAGAATCGGTCGGCGCCTGGGTATATGGTGATGAGGTGTATCGCGGTGCGGAACTAAACGGACAAACAATCCAAAGCTTCTTTGGCAAGTACGACAAAGTACTGGTCAACGGCGGACTTTCGAAAGCCTATGCCTTGCCGGGTCTGCGCCTGGGTTGGCTGGTTGGCCCGGAGAAAACTATTTCGGATACCTGGGCCTATAGCGACTACACCTCAATAACCGCTGGAATTATGAGTCATTATATTGGTGAAATAGCCCTCCGCCCACAAAAGCGCATGGAAATTTTAACCCGCAACCGAACTATGCTAAACGAAAATTTGATTGCGGTAAAGCAGTGGCTCGATCAATACGGCAGCCTATTTGAATATGTTGAGCCAAAGGCGGGCGGCATGTTTTTCATAAAATATCATCTGGATATTAATTCGACCGAACTGGCAGAATGGCTACGCACTGAGAAGAGTGTTTTTATCGTGGCGGGCGATTGCTATGGAATGGATTATCATTTTAGAATCGGTATTGGTGAGCGCAAGGAGTATATTCTGGCAGGATTGGAAAGAATTAAACAGGCGTTAAAAGAGCGGTTTAATCTGTAGCGAAATACACAGGGCTCAGGTGGAAAAGTTAAGGTAACTTTCGATCTCGTCTTTCGTATTTTCAGGCAGACATCTTTCTACATCAAACCCGGATTTTTCTTCGTATGAAAAAAAGCTACCTGCTCATCGCTGTGCTCGCTGTAATAAAACTTGTCATTCAACTGCTCGGAAACCGCAATTATGGGTTTCATCGCGACGAGCTTCTTCATTTATCCGTCAGCGAGCATCTCGATTGGGGATTCATGGAGTTCCCGCCATTTATTGGCCTGGCTGGTAAGTTATCGTATCTGTTTTTCGACTACTCTCTCATGGGAACGCGTTTTTTTCCAACGCTCGCCGGAGTTGCAATACTCGTTTTGTGCTGTCTGATGGCCAGAGAGTTTAAAGGCTCATTCAAAGCAATGCTCCTTGCCGGTGTTTGTGTGCTGGCGTTTCTGCCATTCTACAGGAACCACACCCTGTTTCAGCCGGTCGCCTTCGATCAGCTGTTCTGGACACTTGGGTTTTATTTCTGGATTCGCTTTATCAACACGGAAGACAAAAATTATTTGCTACTCACCGGCTTGACTCTCGGCGCCGGGTTAATGAATAAATACACCATCATTATTTGGGCATTTGGAATCTTTTCAGGAATACTTTTGTCGGATCAAAAGAGCCTGCTGAAAGACAAATGGCTATACCTTTCCGGGTTATTAGCACTTGCTATCTTTCTGCCGAATATTATCTGGCAGCTCGAAAACGGCGTTCCTTTTATCAGACATCTTCAAGAGTTGAGCAGCAGTCAACTGGACGAAATAAGCTGGTATGATTTTGGACTTCAGCAGCTGGCCTTTCCGGTAACGCTTATCATCAGTATTATCGGCGTAAATGCACTGATCCGCGGAAAGACGTACCGATCCGTCGGCGTGGCGGCAATTATCATTTTTATCACCATGTGGGCACTCAAATCCAAAGCCTACTATGTTTTTGCACTTTATCCGGTACTGTTCGCTGCCGGCTCTGCTAAAGTTGAGGCCATGTTGTCTGCCAGAAACCCAATATGGATTTATACTTCCTCCGCTATTCTTTTTCTGTCAATTGTCCCTTTCATTCCTCACCTGACTCCTGTATTACCAATCGATCAATTCATAAAGTATGCGGATATCAACGCGGAAGCCGGTCGCTATGAACTCACCGGCGACTACGCAGATATGTTTGGCTGGGAAGAGCAAGCCGCTCTTGTAGACAGTGTTTATGGAGCGCTGAGTGATGAAGAACGCGCCAATTGCGTTCTTTGGGCTGAGAATTACGGCGAAGCCGGGGCTCTAAAAATATTGGGAAGGAAATATGGTTTACCAAATCCAATTAGTCGGCACGGCAGTTTTTGGTCCTGGGGCCACGGTAATGCGAATGCTTCGGTCTGGATAAGCCTTGGCAATGAACAGGATGCCGTTGAGTGGATTTTTAATGACGTTGAACTCGTCACAACAATTACTCATCCATATGCCATTGGTGAAGAGAATGGCATCCCGCTTTACGTTTGCCGAACACCAAAGCGAGATGTCGCTCAGTGGTGGAAAGACTATGAGCCATATATTTTTGATTAACAGACAGTATTAGTCGTTTGTTCCAAATCGTAATTTCCACTTGTTTTCAAACCATCGACGTCTGCAAAAACTGAATCAGGTTTTATCGCAGTTTCAACTGCGCTTCTTAGAGCTAACCGGGCAGGAAGAGTTGATGAAAACGCTATATGAAGATGCGATCAAACAAATGAAACAGTAGCACGTAAGCTAAAGGAAACTCATTTTTATGGAGAAAAGCATGCCCCGACATGTCCATTATCGAAGCGGACTTACAATCCTTGCGATCATTTTTTTTGTGCTATCTTGTCAGACATCCCACTCTTCTTCAATTGCCGAGGAAAAAGAGCAAATATTAAAATTGCACCACGCTCAAAGGGACTATCACTTCAAAAAAGATTCCGTTGCCTTCGCCAATCAACTCTCAGACAATTTTATTTCTGTGAACAGAGGCGTAATTACCACACCAAAACGAGAAGAAACCATTGCACGATATAATGGCTACTTCTCGGCAGTTGAGTTCTTGAAATGGGATGATGTATCCGACCCGATTATCCGATTTTCAGATGACGGTAGTATGGCCTATACAATCGTCGATAAAATTGTCGCCACAACAAGTCCAGATGAACAGGGCAATAATATAGAGGGGTCAACTCATTTCGCCTGGACTGCCATTTACCGCAAGCATAATGGCGCTTGGAAAATTGATTGTGTTACATCGACCAATAAACCGATTGAGTAAACCATTCATTAAAGATGCTTGGCAGGAACAATTTCGTATTGCCCTCAACAGGATACGGATCTATATTTCATGCATCATTACAAGAACAACCGACACATTTTTCCATCGAAGCATTACGCATTTCTAAACTCAAGAGTTGGAGAGAACTATGAGCATAAGATCAATTATCCAAACACCGGCAAACGATCTAAGCAAAAGCCTTGAATTTTATACCAAGCTAAAATTCAGTATCGTTTCCGAAAAAGATCCGGTTATCGTCTCCGATGGAAAAGCCTTTATTGAAATTACCACTAATAAATTTACCCGGGCCGGGATAAAACTACTTAGCCCAAGCTGGGAGCGTATAGTGCCTGAGATTGAAAAGCTGACCAGTGTTATAAAAATTGACACGGGTTATCTTCTGAGCGATACGTCCGGCATGTGGATCTATCTTATTGAACACCCGGACGAGTTTGACCTCAAGCCATCAGAGTCTTCAACTTCAGTACTGGGTAACTATGCCGGTATTAGCTTGGAAACCGTCGATATCGAAAAGTCGATTGAGGTTTTTACTCTTCTTGGCTTTATGAAAACTGCCGGCGATGCCGATCAGGGTTGGCTTACGCTAAAAAACGATGACGATCTTGGCATTAGCGTTATGAAGCCCAATTTCTGTCCACATTTATTCACCAACCCTTCGTTAACCTACTTTAACGGCGGCAAGAACGAACCGGTCATTCAAAACATCAGAGATTTGAATATTCCTATCACGGAAGAAATTACCCACTTCAACGATGCTGGAATCGTAGACAATGTGATCATAAAAGATCCTGGTGGATTCGGGTTCTTTATTTTTAATGATTAGAATCGGGAGTCGGGATCAGTTTTTCTCCAAAAAGCTTTTCAGATGGGTGGCAATATAGCTGCCCCACGTTCTTGAACAAACGTCGTAACAGATAAAATCCGGGACCAGACCCTCGTGGTAGAAGCTTACTTCTACAGTTTCAGCATCCATTCGCTTTACATCCCAATGCTGCTTGGTTCCCACCCATTCCTTCTCGACCCCCTGCAAACCAGAAATAATTTGCCTCGAGTCGATACATTCCCAGCTTATTTTTTCATCCGGCTTAAAGTCGATTACTTTAAATCGGTACCATGGTTCTCCCCAGGAAACGGTAAATTCATCGCTTAACCCGCTTACAGGCCTGTCCGTTTTTCCCCACCAGCTATCGATATGTTTGGTTAGTCCCTCAAAAACTGAGCGCTGATTCGCCTTTATGATAACGGATGTTTTGTAGCCCAGCTGCTTACTTTCAAGTGTAGCCATTTTGCCTATCCTTTCTGGTTGCAAATTTAAAGCAGTTGCAATTTAGGCCATCTGATTGTATTTTGCAACCAGAAATACTAAAACCACTAATTCGACGGAATACCAATGAAAAAACCCAGGTCCAACTGTCCGCAAAATCTAATTCTGGAAGTTATAGGAGATCGCTGGACGCTGCTGATTATCCGCGATATGATTATTAACGGAAAGCACTACTTTCGCGAATTTATGAAGTCCGATGAAAAAATCGCATCAAACATTCTGGCTGCCAGATTAAAAATGTTGGAAGAAGAAGGCATTATCCACCAACAGGATGACCCACAGCATAAACAAAAGATACGCTACTCACTGACGCAGAAAGGTATCGATCTCTTTCCCATTTTGATGGAAAATGCACGCTGGAGCCTGAAATACAAAGCCGTTGATCCGGCAGATGCACAAATCGCCCAACAGATTCTGGATGCTGGGCCAAGCGCCATTCAGTCCATAATGGAGAATCTCGCCAAAGAACATCTTAATTCGTAGCGACGCGCAATCGTGTAGTAGAGGCGCAAAATCGTGAGCCTCTACTACACATCATTTCTGATTGTTCTTTAGCATATCACACCATATATTCAATCTATTCCTTACTACTCTCCCCGCTTTTCTCAACGTGCAATGATATATCGCCTAATTCATTCACTGAGAATTAAACAAGAGGAATCGCAAATGAAGATCGCCCCTTTTAACCGTCTTACATTATTCTTAACTCTCTTACTCGCCAGTTTACTAATGAATTGTCAGCGCCAGTCTATCGATGCATCGAATTATCATGCCGACATGCTGAATGATTGGAATAAGAAAGTTATGGAAATCGCCATCACAGAAGATAAACTGCTCACGATGAAAGGTGTTCGCACGGAAGCATTGATGCATATCGCCATTCACGATGCATTAAATTCCATAAAGCCGATGTATTCTCCCTATTCTTATTCAGAACCTTCTACAAATGCAAACCCAATTGCGGCGACAGCACAAGCAGCCTATGACATAGCAATTAGTCAATATCCCGATAAACAAAAGGACTTCGAAAAGGAGTTGAACAAGTGGCTGATTACAGTCGATGAAGGAACAGCAAAGACGGCTGGAATTGCATTGGGAAGTGCCAGTGCAGCCAGCATTCTAGCCAAGCGCAGCAATGACAAATGGAATGGCGAGGCCGATTATACCTGGCATCCTATGGCACCGGGCGTCTATGCCGAGTTTAATGAGCATAGCGGGACACCGGAAGGGTTCATTTTTGGTGCCGGCTGGGCAGCGGCGAAACCTTTTGTTTTGCCAAGTCAGGATCATTTCCGCTCACCTGCGCCTCCCGAAATAAACAGTGCCGATTATACCTCAGCATTTAATGAAGTAAAAGAATTTGGAAGTACCAAAAGCACAGTACGCACAGACGATCAGGCACACCTGGCAATGTGGTGGAAAGATTTTGTTGAGAGTTCACATAACCGGTTGGCAAGAGAACTCGTGGTAAAGGAAAAGTTAAACCTCTGGCAAGCAGCGAGAGTTTTCGCCTTATTGAACATGACAACCTGCGATGCCTATATTAACGTTTTTAACAATAAATTCCACTACAACCACTGGCGCCCATATACGGCGATACGGTGGGCTGAAAATGATGAAAATCCGGATACGAAAGCAGACACGGAGTGGAATAACCTTCACGAGCACACCTATGCCTTTCCGTCTTATCCATCAGCACATGGCACAGCCAGCACTGCGGCAATGACGGTATTGGCCAGTACATTGGGCAAAGGGAATACCTACAGCTTTACCATGACCACCGAAGAAGTCGACAAAGCGGGTCCTTTTTCTGAGAAAATAGAGATGGAGCCGCCTTTTCGTACATTTAACAGCTTTTCAGAAGCAGGACTGGAAGCTTCCATGTCCCGCGTTTATCTGGGCATTCATTTTCGATACGACTCTGAAGAAGGTCATCGCCTGGGAGCAGAAATTGGCAACTATGCCAGCGATAACTTTCTCAAACCTCTGGAGTAATGGCAATTGAAAGACGGCAAGTAAAGGACGGCAAATAGCAGACGGCAGGAGAGCGGATGAAACTTCAAAATGAGTCCTTCGGTTTCCCTATCCCGAGCGGAGTCGAGGGTCTAAAGACAATCTCCGTCGAAATCTGAGCGGAGCGAAGGCAAGCGCTCCCCGAGCGAAGCCGAGGGGAAGCTAAAGACGGCAGGTGAAAGACTGCATTAACATCCGGAGCTAAAAATGACCAGAACATACACAATTCCCTCAAAAACCCGTATCGGCCATATCCATTTGAAAGTCTCGGATCTTGAGAGATCACTTCAGTTCTACCGGGACTTGCTGGGCTTTGAAGTAATAACAATGTATGGAGACCAGGCGGCTTTTATCTCGGCCGGTGGTTATCATCATCATATCGGGTTGAATACCTGGCAGAGCAAAGATATGCCACCAGCGCCAAAACAAGGCGTTGGCTTATTTCATACTGCGATTCTGTATCCAACGCGTAAAGACCTGGCGACAATATATAATCGACTGCGCAAAGCGAATTATCCATTAACCGGCGCGAGTGACCACGGCGTTTCCGAAGCGCTCTACCTGGATGACCCTGATGGCAACGGCGTCGAGCTGTACTGGGACCGTCCGAAAGATCAGTGGCCTAAAAAAGCTAACGGATCGCTGGAAATGTATACCAAAGCGCTGGATATTGACGGGTTGTTAAAAGAACTAGACTGACTGGAGGCAGGTGAAATTAACGGCAAATAAAAGACGGCAATGTGAAACCGAGGCCGGGAGGTGTAATAAAATGGCTTGAATCTGCCTGCCCGGTGAAGGGGGAATTGGGAACGTAATTTTCTCAACGATTCTGACCGTTTCTCACTAAACTTGTTCACTTTTCACTTTTCACTGTTTTTAACCATGCAAAACTACATTGAACTCGCCAAAAAAAAATGGAATCGTGCTGCTGGAGGCAGGCCCCTGCCAATTCTGTGGTGCCCAAACAAAACGCGGCATCCATGAATGTCTGGAGATCTTTAATCTTGGATTTCCGGCAATCGATTACTCTCAGCCTGAAAACCATATCTATCGCTTTTTAGCTGTCAATGCTCATACCCTGCAACATTCCGAAATACACGGCAGATGGAGCAATCATTTTCACCTCAGTCGGCTACACCTCGTTTTGCGTTACTATGCGAAGTGGCAATACCAACTTTCACCCCAGCTTAGCGATCACCTGCGAAGCTATAAAAAAGACAATCCGAATGAGCTCCTTACGCCACCCGCCATTAAATTACGAGGCAACATCACCACTACCGATGTCTTGCAAAAATCGACTGACGAAGAATCTTGCAAAGCAATGGTTAAAGAGTGAGCTGAGTTCGTATACTCTATCTGGCAAGCTCATCACACAACAGTGGACAAAGTTGCAATCCGTTTTTTGAAAGTTGGAAACGAACACACAAAACCGTAGTCAATGGAGTACCAATGCCTGATATCCGGAAAAAATTACTACATTATTTCAACGAGGATCTCTCTCAATTAAAACAAAAAGCACTAGAAATAGATACGGAAACCTCCAAAATAGGGGCAGCAAAAACACGTTCAGTTTATAAGTGGAAACTGGCTAAACCGATATTGATTTTCACCCATGCAGAACAAATTGAATTTAATGATGTTCCTCTACTTTTTACCTTAAAAGCTTATAAAACTGCGACGGCTGATTATGAACACATCTTCAACGCGCTTGTAAAATTGATAGGACTGGATGCAAATGGGAATGGCATTATTACATCAGAGGAAAGACAACGAGCGGGTCAATATATAAGCAGGATTTGGTGTATAAATAAACACCACAACAATATTCAAGAGTATCCACCGGAAGGAGAAGGCTATATTATTTCTCTCAGAAATAATCCTAAAGAATGCGGTCTTGAAATAACTCATTTTCTGAACTTGTTCGCTGCTTCTCCACCTTAACTACTGCTGATTCAATATAATACTGCCCTAATAAACTCGAAAGAAAACGGAAACAATTAGCGAAATCAGCCTTTTCGACCTCTTTAAAAGACAAAAAAGAAGCCGCTATGAAAAATCTAGCATTATTTCTACCTCTTTTATTATTCTCTACAGGGATAATTGCGCAGGCCCCCTCTGAAAATCCTGCCGAAATGATAGCCATCGGTGATAAACATATCATTGACTCTAAAATTCTCGGCGAGCAACGTGAAATTCTGATACACGTCCCAAGCGACTTTTACGGCATGAACGAGACCAACATGCGCTACCCGATCGTGGTAGTAATGGATGGAGAAAGTCAATTTATCTCTACGGTAGGCGTTTTAGATCAGCTGAACTCGGCAGCCAGCGCAAATGATCTTTGTCCGGCAATGATTATTGTCGGCATTCCCAATACTAATCGCGACCGCGACTTAACGCCCACACCCGGAGTTGTTGGCAGCGATTCGTCCAGCCTCAGCTATACCGGTGGCGCAGACAAGCTGGCACAGTTTCTGGAAAAAGAGCTGATACCGTGCATAGACAAGACCTATCCGACGGCACCGCATCGCACGCTTATTGGCCACTCGCTTGGCGGACTCTTCGCACTAAATACGCTGATCAAATTCCCGCATCTGTTTACGAATTATCTAGCGATTGACCCGTTTATGAGCTGGGATGATCAACGCTTTTCCAGGTATGTTATTGAGCAGCTAAGTGAGAACAGATTTGAGGGAAAGAATCTGTACATCGCTACAGCAAATACACGCATGTCCTGGATGGATCTGAATGACGTGCGAAGCGATACTTCAGAAATAATGAAGGTGATGCGTAGCGTTATTGAGTTTGGCGACGAGCTGAAGAAAAACAAACTTGCTATTTCCTTTCAGAATAAGTTATACGAGAATGAAAATCACTTTCAGATTCCGCTAATTGCTACTTATGATGGCCTTCGCTATTTTTATCAGGACTATCCATTCCGGAAAATGGTGGAATATTATCACCCCGACCCACCGATAGCACATGCAAACCTGACTAACGAGTTGGAAGCACACTTTAAAAAGCTCTCTAACCAAATGGGTTACACCGTTCGTCCAATGGAAAGCTATCTGAACGCCTGGGCTTTTGGCTTTCTGCAGTGGAAAAAACCGAAATTCGCAGAGCAGTTATTTAATCTTAACACCGAATACTATCCCGGCAGTGCAAATGTCTGGGCTGCCAAGGCTCACTATTTCCTCACGCAAAATGACACGGTTCAGGCGATTCGAAGTTTAGAAAAATCATTGGCGATTAAAGAAGTAACCTATGTGCGGGAACAGCTGGAAGCCCTACAAAAATGAGCGGGCGAGTGGGAGAACGGGTGAGCGGGAGAAGTCAAGCGCTCCCCGAGGGACAGCACTTATACAAAGCCTCAAGCTGAGCGAGCATAGAGTATAGACTGTGAGAAATTCTCTCATTCACTTTTTTTGACCATTCACTTAGAGACTTATTGCCCGATTGCACTATTGCCTACAAACGACTGCAGTGAGCGACCTATTATGAATACTCTCAAATTTCGCCCATACCAGCCAATCGATTTGGCTTATTGCAACTCGCTGGTCGAGGCTAATATGAAATCCTACTTTGAAGCCCAGGACATCGTTTGGGATAAAGCGCGATATGAAAAAGAACTGCAAAACGGCTTTGTTCGGATAGCAGAAATCGACGGGGAAAGAGTTGGATTCTATCACCTTGGCGAAAAGGAAACGCATGTTCATATTCACACCATCCAAATTGATGCGGCAAAAAGGAATCTGGGAATCGGAAGTCAGGTTATGCATCAGATAGAAAAAGATGTTCTAAAAATGGGGAAAGACAAGATTCAACTCAATGTGTTTGAGGCCAACCCTGCCAAAAAGCTTTATCTTCGACTGGGCTATCAAGTGGAAGAAAAGAGTGGTTCGAAGTTTCTGATGAGCAAGGAAATTTGACCCTCATTTAACCGTAGACACTTAGACCGACGGCGCAAAGAGCAGTAATCTTATTAACAGAAAAAGACATCATTTGCGGCAAATGGCAAATCCCGCTCATCACAATTAAAACGTCTAAGTTAACAGAATTCGGATCTTTTCTTGGTGCTGGACAGGTATTGAAGATCCAAACCAGGGGCGATACAAACCATCCATTTGGGATGCAGCGAAATCCCGAATGGACACATCAGCAAGTCTTACCACTTATGCCTGAAAAGGGCCGGATGGGCAATTCTCCTTTTAGCATCATCATTCGTGCAGTCGTAGTTGACTACCTGCTCTATTTAATTTATGAAAGGTCTTTTCAAACCTGAAACACAGAAGCCGCCTAAAGTTCCTCACCATATAATTGATTCAACAGCTGGCCTACCACATTTAATCTATAAGTCGATAATCATTTTGCAAGCAGGTCGCCGAGTTTCTAATTGCGCTTCCATAGAGTAGCAATTATATTTTATCTACTCTTCATGTTATCTCTAATTTAACAATGACAATCGTTGCATCAGTGTGTATATAACATTTAGAAATATGAAAGTTTAGTATGGTATTAAATAAAAAGTCATTAGAAAAACTAAGAGAGCTGATTAATGAGGAGACAGAATATCGCTCTGGACCGAAGTTAGTTACTTTTTTTAATGAGCTTGGGTTTCGAGACTCATATGGTCAAGGGTTTCCTTCTCGGTGGATGTATACCGATGAAAAACTGTCTACAATTAATGGCTCACCAGAGTTGGATACCTGCATAAAAAAATTACTAAACCCAATAAACTTTATAGGTAAGGTCTCTAAACTAGATGAACACATACAAGACTTAAACCAATATTTAGCATTTGATAAGTGGAAAATAGTTCGGAAAGACACCACTATTTCGTTCAAAAAAACAGATAAAATTGAATTGCATGATAGCAATATTGAATCGACAGTAACAGAAGATCAATTTCTTGATAGAGAGTTTAAAGAGATTTCAATTCGGCCTTTAGGACTTGATTCAATTGTAAGCGAGGTTTTAGAAAAAAGACTATCCGAAATAAAAAACTGCCTTAATTCAAAATCACCTTTAGCTGTTATCTTTTTATCAGGTAGTAGTTTAGAAGGGATTTTGTTGGGATTGGCGTTAGCTCAACCAAAAAACTTTAATCAAGCAAAGTCTGCACCAAAAGAAAAAGACGGAAAAGTAAAGCATTTTCCCAATTGGACATTAGCACAATTTATTGACACAACTTATGAAATCGGACTTATAGGAGAAGACGTTAAAAAGTTTAGTCATGTCCTTAGAGACTTTAGAAACTATATCCATCCTTATCAACAAGTAAGTTCTAGATTTAACCCTGATGAGCATACAGCTAAAATCTGCTTTCAAGTCTTAAAGACTGCAATTCATCAAATAAGTAAAAACATTTGAAATAACTCGCTAAAAAACACACTCTCCTTGTAATAATAACACTATTTGAGCCTAATAAACGAAGCCGCTCTCCCACTCATATTTTCACTTGCGTAACCGAATTGTTACACTTATATTGGTAACCAAATGGTGACCTATCTATGAGAAGAGACGTTTTTCAAGCAATTGCCGATCCGGTGCGACGTGAAATAATCACGCTACTGGCGGAAGAGACCCTTACGGTAAATGCCGTGGCCGAACAGTTCGATATCAGCCGACCGGCGATTTCCAAACATCTGAAGATTCTGCAGGAATGCGGCATCGTGGCGATACATAAACAAGGGCGGGAACGCATTTGCATGATCCAGCCGCGTAACCTGATTCCGGCGTTTTTGTGGATAGAACAGTATCGGAGTTTATGGGAGGAGCGAATCGACTCCTTCGAAGAGTATGTTAATCAATTAAATGCTGAACAGCAGAAGAAGAAGGAGAAGTAACATGACAGATGCAGCCAATCGCACGTTAACAATTAAGAAAGTCCTGAATGCCCCAATCAAGTTGGTTTGGGATGCCTGGACGCAGCCAGAGCACATCGCCCACTGGTGGGGGCCAGGCGGGATGAAAACCCGCATCGTGGATCATGACTTTCGCGTCGGCGGCAACTGGAAGTTCGCAATGGACACACCGGACGGCAAGGAGTTCATCTGCGAAGGTACCTATAGCGAAATCGACGCGCCAAACAAGATCGTCACCTCGGCAGACTTCAAGCCGATGACCGAAGGCGTAGAGCTACAGGTGTTGCTGGAGGCCGATGGAGAGAAAACCAACTTCACTTTCAACGTGGTACACGCCACTGCCGAATACTGCAAGCAGCAGGAAGAAATGGGATTCTACAACGGCTGGGGATCGGTGTTTGAAAACCTGGCAACCTACCTGGACAAGCAGTAGAACTGGAGAGCGGGTGACAAAACGAATGGGCGCTCTCCCTGTCGGGATTGCTGATGGGGCGTCCCTTCGGGACTTATAGGTCGCTACTCTTATGGGGAACGACAAGATCGCGGGGTATTTTATTGCTCCCATGCCCTCGATTAGCGAACAAGGTGAGAGTCCATTCTATTTCTTCTCTTGTCTCTTTGTCTCTTTGTCTCCTTGTCGCTTGCCCTACCTTAATACCCATCCTATATTTTCATAAACACAATGCGGGAATGACCATCCAGTGAACATGGAACTCATCACCAGACTATTCATCTATGCAGCTGCCATCGTCGGCATTGCATTTTGGGCCCCCTGGGGAGAAAACGGTGAGCACATTGAAATATTCCATTTCTACTACCTGATCCTGGCAGTAATCATCTGGGTAGTGAGCTATCGGCTTTTTGGCGGACGCTTTATTCGCCCGCAGTGGAAAAAAGCAGGAAAGTTCATTGCATATCTGATCGCGTCGTTTATTTTACTAGTCCTATTCGGACACTACGCTCTTATTTTCATTATAGGGCATCAAGCATTAGGCGGGTTGGGACATTACATGATCTGCAAGAAACACGACATCAATTTCTGGACATGTCAGCCTGAAGAAAGGTATCTGGAAGTAACTAAAAAATGGGCAGGTCGATGATCTAGCCCGAACGAAGTGAGCACCCCATAAGTCCCCAATCAGCGAAGCGCCCTAATCTGTAATGCTATAACAAGAAGAACAACACATGACAATGACAAATGTTTGGACCAGAAAATCTCAGGACGAAATCAAGCAAGCCGTCTTTGCTGCTATTGAAAAAAACATCAATTACGATAAACAAGGAGCACTCGGCGTACCAGCATCGTATCTGGATGACAAGGTGTTTAATCAGGATGCCTCTTTCTTAAAGGAAGCACCGTTCATGTATGCCCTTGTAAAAAATCCCAACCACATTGGGTGTCATACCTTAGGTAAATCCGAACCATTTTTTGAAGGCACACATGCGATAGAAAAAGAACTGATTGAAATATGCGCCGTCGATATTCTGAAAGGAGCGTTTGAAGAGCAGGATGGATACGTCGCATCAGGTGGAACGGAAGCAAATATTCAGGCAATCTGGATATACAGAAATTATTTTGTCGCAGAGCATTCTGCCAAGCCAAATGAAATTGCGATTGTTTGCAGTGAAGACAGCCATTACTCCATGGACAAAGCTGCCAATCTGTTGTCCATAGACATCTATAAGGTTGCTGTCGATAAGAACACGAGAGAAATCAGTAAAGAGACCGTTGAGCAGGCTCTGGAAAAAGCAAAGAACGAAGGCAAAAAACATTTTGTTGTTATCTGCAATATGATGACAACCATGTTCGGCTCTGTGGACAATATTGAAATCTATACCGATTGTTTAGCCAGCATATCTTGCGAATTCAAAATTCACGTAGATGGCGCCTATGGAGGATTTTATTATCCCTTTACACATGAAGAGAGTTTGCTAACATTTCAAAACAAGGCCATAACCTCTTTTACTCTGGACGCGCATAAAATGGCGCAATCTCCCTATGGTACCGGAATATTTCTAATTCGAAAGGGGTTCATCCAATATGTAAATACTCAGGAGGCGAGCTATGTGGAGGGAGAAGATTTCACGCTGATCGGTAGCCGCTCTGGAGCAAATGCAATTGCTGTCTGGATGATTTTAGTTAAAAACGGCCCTTACGGATGGTATGAGAAAATTTATATTTTGCAAAAAAGATCAGAATGGTTGTGCAATCAATTGGAACAGCTCGGAGTTAAATACTATCGAAACCCAATGTCCAATATCATCACTATTGGTAAGCAATTTATCACTCATGATATCGCCGTTAAGTTTGGCCTGGTTCCAGATAATCATACAAAGCCAGAATGGTTCAAAGTCGTCATAATGGATCACGTGTCTATCGAGAAGCTGGCCTTACTTATCGAAGAGATTAAAAAAGCCATGCACAGCAGCTAACGTTCAGCAAGAACCTATCATAACGAAAAGACCATAACGTCACAAACATGCGGAACCGGAAACAACATGACAAAAAAGGAACAAGACAACTACTGGTCGAAACGCTATGAAGACAACAGTACTGGTTGGGATATCGGCTATGCATCTACGCCGCTGGTAGAATACATCGACCAGTTAGAAGATAAAGACCTCAAGATACTCATCCCCGGAGCCGGGAACGCCTACGAAGCCGAGTATCTGTTTCAGCAAGGGTTTACAAACGTGTTCGTGCTGGATATTTCAGAGTTTCCATTAAAAGCGCTAAAAGAAAGGCTACCGGAGTTTCCTGAAACTCAATTAATACATGGAGACTTTTTTGATCATGAAGGAGAGTATGATCTGATTCTCGAACAGACGTTCTTCTGCTCATTCGAACCATCGAGAGAGAATAGAACCAATTATGGCCGCAAAATGAATGAGTTGTTAAAACCAAACGGCAAGCTGGTTGGGCTTTGGTTTAATCATGCATTGTTCGATGGTGCTAAACGACCGTTCGGTGGTTCCAGGGAAGAATATCTCAGCTATTTGATGCCACATTTTGAGGTGAAATGCTTTGAAGACTGTCGCAATTCAATTAAGCCAAGAATGGGCAGTGAGTTCTTTGGCGTTTTTCAGAAAAGTGGCTAGAGTTATTTAAAAGTTAAGGAATTGAAATAAATGAAACCAATCCTCCTAACGGCACTATTGATGATCGGAATGGCATTAAACATTCTCCAGGCAGAAACGCTTGCTGACAAGGTTCGATTTGCTTCCACTGAGCAGGCAAAAAAACTTCTGACTCAGGAAGACGAGTTTACAAAAAGCTGGAGTCCATTTGATATTGATTCCCGAATGCAAAAAAAGAATAGCACTCGGCAGGAGCTGTTCGACTTCATTGCTGAACAAGCCAGAAATTGGACGAATGATGAAACTGAGAAGCTGCAGTCTATTTTTCAGAGCATCGATGAGCAAATTGCCGAGCAGGGCTTTGCCATTCCATTTCCAAACGAGATATTTTTTGTGAAAACAACCACTAAGGAAGAAGGTGGTGCCGGTGGCTATACCCGCGCCAACTATGTGGTATTGAAGGAAGATATCCTCTCCAGACCAACGGAAGACCTGACGCGAACCGTCATTCACGAATTGTTTCACGTGTTATCGCGAAATAATCCGGAATTTAGAAAAGCGCTGTATGAGATTATCGGATTCAAGTTGATGAATAGCGTTGACTATCCAGATAGTCTGAGCACTTTCCGAATTACAAACCCCGATGCACCGCAAACAGATTCGTATATCACTCTGACGGTTAACGAAAAGCCGGTCGACTGTATGATGATTTTATATTCCAATCGCGAATATAATGGCGGTGCTTTTTTTGAGTACCTAAACATCGGCTTTCTACAGTTGACAGGAGACAGAAACAAGACTGCTCTAATGGTTGGTGAAAAGCCGGTAATCTACACACTGAAGCAGGTGGCAAATTTTTTTGAGCAGATTGGCGGAAACACCAAATACATTATACATCCAGAAGAAATTATGGCAGACAACTTTACGCTTGCCATTCTAAATAGAATGGAATTGCCGGATCAGCACATCGTTGAGCAGATCAAAATGCAGCTTAAAAAATAAAGAAAATTGCAGGTCCGCATAATTCTGCGAGCCTGTAATTCCTTGAGACATGAATAAAGAATTCAATCTAGCCAGCGGAAAAACCTGTAAACTCCTCGAGATCAAGAAAGACATCATACCAAATTATTTTCTGCTATCATTTCCAAAAGATCAGGGAGAGCCTTCGCATTCCGAAGTAACGGAGATGCTCACCTATGGAATATTGCACGCGCAAAAGCTGGCGCAAGACCTCTTAAACGATCCAACTGCATTTACCATTCTCTACAGCGGCTATAGTGCGCGCCGTGAAAAAGGCTGGCATGTTCACATCGTATTACTCGGCAATCGCTGGAAAAAGACCTGGCTGTATCTAATATTATCGATGAAGAATCTACTGCAGGCCATCGGTTTAAGAAAAGATGATGCGCCGCGTTTATAATTCTCTTATGATACCTCAATAGAACAATTTCTGTGTCAAAAAGGTGAAAGGTAAAAGTAGATGGGAACCTGGAATACAAGAATAAAGGGTAATGATACCACTCTCGATATTTATTCCAGATTTTTTGACCTCTACAACGAGGGAATGGCTCCTGTAGAGGTTTGTGCAAAAGTTTGGAGTGAATTTGAGAAAGATTTCAGCGATTATGAAGATCGCTATAACTTACTATTCGGGTTTGCACTTGCTCAATGGGAAACCAATTGTCTTGAGGAACAAGTCTTTGCAGAAGTAAAAAACGTTATAGAGCAGGGACTGGATCTGAAATTATGGGCAGACTTGGGTGCAGATAAAAAAACTATAAAAAGAAGAGATAACGTCTTAAAAAGGTTTTTAATCCAATTGTCTACTCAAAGGTCAAAAGCCAAAAGGCGTGTAAAGTCAAAGTTCAACTTCTCAACCAATGCCCTGGCTGAAGCAATCGCGCCCGACGCGCAAAAATCGTTTAAAATACAGGAAGAGTTTGTCAATAATAAATATGTACATACATCCGGAATATTAATGTGGTTCTCCGGGGGCGGAGCAGGAGTCTTCTACTATGACGCAATGGGAAGGAAAGTATCTGCTAGATGGGTAGATAGCCAAAATCTTGAGATTAGAATTGAAAAGGGTGTCGAGTTTTCGAAGCAAGAAACAAGAACATATTATTGTGGAGACGATGTGATTATTTCCTATAAGTGGTTTTAGGCAATCAAATGATTGCCCGTCACCCGATCACCTTGTCGACCCTTCACCCGCTCTCCCCAGCAGCGAAGTACCCAGAATCTCACAATCAAAAAAAATTAAAACCATTACCCCTAGAGGTAAATCATTTCATACATTAAGTATGCGGTTATCATTTAAAACAAGAAAGTTGGAGCGATCGCTCACCAATGATAAGGAAACGCTCAAAAGCTACGGAACGCGTGCAAAAAAAATAAAACAACGCATAAGCCAACTTAAAGCAGCACCACAATTGTCGGTTATTGCAACACTACCAGCATTGCGGCTGCATCAATATATCGGCAAGAGAAAAGGAACCTGGTCTATCGATATACATGAAAACTGGCGAATCTGTTTTCAAATAGATCATGATCCGGTACCAACATTGGAAGATGGAGGAGTTGACTTAGATGAGGTTACCGCAATTAGAATTTCAACTATAGAAGACCCTCACTAATTTAGATAGGCAATATTATGACTGATTTAATGGCAAAAAAGAAACTACTATCCTGTCCCGGTGATACCGTTCAGGAAACAATCGATGAAATCGGTATGTCACAGGCGGAACTGGCGGAACGCCTGGGACGCTCTATACCAAAACTTAATGAGTTAATTAAAGGCAAGGCGCCCATAACCAAGGAAACCGCTACAAAACTGGAATATGTTTTGGGCATTCCCACCCACTTTTGGCTTAATCTGGAAAGACAATATCAGGATGAGCTCCTTGAAATTGAGCAAATGGAATATCTGGAGCAGTGTACAAACTGGGTCAGAACGTTTCCACTGTCGCAGCTCAAAAAGATGGGCATTCTACCTGAGACAAACAGCAAGCCGGAATTGGCCGAAAGTCTGCTAAAGTTTTTCCGCGTGGCTACGCCGAATCAATGGTCAACAATTTACGAGGGCAGTTCGCTGGCATTTAAAATCGAGCTGCGACACACGGCTGAGCCGCAGGCCATTTCAGTGTGGTTACGCATCGGAGAATTACAGGCAGACCAAATAAGCGTTAACTTGTTCGACAAAACCGCGCTCAGAAAGAATCTGGACGAATTTAAAGCAATCTCGTATCAGCCTTCGAATAACTGGCTGGATGACCTACAACGGGTATGCGCAGAATGTGGAGTCGCATTGGTTTTTACCCCCTGCATCGCAAAGGCACCAATTTACGGCGCCACTCGCTGGATAAAGAACAGTTCCATCCCGCTTATTCAAATAACAGATCGAAAAAAAGACTATCATGCCTTTTGGTTTAGCTTTTACCACGAACTGGCGCATATTTTATTACATGGAAAAAAAGATATCTTTATCGACGGTTTGCAGAGCATTGAACAGGACAAAGAAAAAGAGAAAGAGGCAGATGACTTTGCCGCTCGTATGCTTTTATCTGCGGCTGAACGAAAGGAACTCTTTCAGAATTCCGATTACGATGCGGCAAAAATTGATCAACTTAGCAAAAAATTCAACAAACATCCCTCTATTCTGGTTGGCCAAATTCAGCGAGTAAATAAAGAATTGTACAAAGACATTCGTTTAAATCGCTTAAAAACCAAAGTACGGTTTAAGGATCTGTCGTTTTAACTTACCACTACTAACGTTATTCCTTTTTCACTCCTCTCACAAACCAACCTCAATCTATAGAAGTTACAAAGGGACGCACGATACTGCCTTTCCGTTGTCAGCAAGATCTCTTATATTCTGGCGGATAACAAAACACAACGGACTGCGCATGAATACAACTACAAAAGAATCAAAAACCGGGCTGGCTCGACACATTGGTCTGCTCGGACTCACCGCAACCGGCATCTGCTCGATGATGGGCGCCGCCATCAACTTCATACCATTTAACATTCAGCGCAACATAGAAGGAATTGGCGCCGACGTGCTGCCAGCCTACATGGTTGCCATGATACCGGCATTTCTGGCGGCGCTCGCCTACGCAGTTCTGGCATCCGCAATGCCGCGAGCCGGAGGCAGTTATGTATACGCCAGCCGCGCGATTAATCCATACTTTGGTTTTGTCGCCAGTTTTTCGCAGTGGTTCGGCCTGTCTATTGCCATCGGCGTGGTCTCATATGTCATCGTTCCGTTTATGCGGGATGCCGCCCTTGCCGTTGAAGCAACCAACCTGGCTGCATGGTTTGAAAGTGGGCCAATTCGCTTATCCATTTCGCTTGGGTTTCTCTGGTTGTTTGTTTGGATAAATATTCGCGGCGTTCAGCTCTATGAAAAAACGCTGATCCCACTGATGTTTATCATGTTCGCGCTTGGGGCGATAGTCATTTTCGCAGGCTTCTCCTTCAATCATTCCGATTTCGCAACCGCACTGATGGAAAAAGAGGGTCGTGCCATTCCCGACGCCAGTGGAACGGGTAGTTTTAACTTGATGTATTTCCTCGCTGCTTCAGCCGTTTTGTTTTCCAGCTTTATCGGGTTCGACTCGATTGCTCAGGCCGGTGGCGAGGCTAAAAATCCCAACCGCAATCTACCAATCGCGATTGGACTCACCATCGCTATTGTGGGAATATTCTATATGTTTTTTACCGCTGCCGTGTACAACGCCATTCCCTGGCAATTCATCGCTGCGGAAGCTGCGGTAAAAGATATTTCCGCACCCGGCCTGCTGGGATACCTGCTTTCACCAACGTTAACCATGCTCATTCTTACCGGTGCGGTCATCGCATTGATAAATGATCTTCCTGCGATGCTTTTAGCTACCTCACGGCTGATGTTTGCCTGGGCCGAAGATGGCATCTTTCCATCCGCTGCAGCCAAAGTGCATCCAAAACTGCATACCCCGCACATCGCTATCATACTCAGTGCAGTCATGTCTTCAATCGGGATTTTAGGTTGTCATTTTGCCGGAGATTTCTTTCTGGGGGTCGATCTACTGTTAATATCAATGCTTTTTAATTTTCTGGTGATGTGCCTTTCGGTTTTAATGTTGCCAATACGCAATCCGGAAATTGCCAAGAACATATCGATTTTTAAATCACCGATGCTACGGAATTCATTGGCGGGATTTGGTGCATTAATGTTGACCGGTCTCCTGATCATACATATTTCCAAAGATCTAGATGCCAATGTAGATGCCTGGTATTTTCATTCTACCTGGACATGGCTGGTAGTCATTCTCGGAGCCAGCGCGATTTATTTTTACAAAATGAGCGGTCTGCGCAAAAGCGGCGTAAACGTCGATGAACTATTCAAACAGCTACCACCGGAGTAACCTTTGAAAGACATAACCGTAGAACGCTGCGAATTAGCACCGGGGCTTTCGATCTCCCGGATTCTTACCGGACTTTGGCAAATTGCCGACATGGAACGCGATGGCAGCGAGATAAATCCCGACACCGCCGCCGAGTTTATGACGCCCTATACTCAGGCCGGACTTACCACTTTCGACATGGCCGATCACTACGGCTCATCAGAAATCATTACCGGACGTTATCAGAAAAAGTATGGCAAAGACTCCGTTCAGCTTTTCACCAAATGGGTACCGAAACCGGAAAACACGACCAAACAGGATGTGCGGGATGCTATTCAGCTTTCTCTCGATCGCATGCAAAGCGATCAATTGGACCTGCTACAGTTTCACGCCTGGAATTATGCTAACCCAGACTGGCTGGATTGTCTTTATTGGCTACAGGAGTTAAAAGAAGAAGGCTTAATTCGCCATCTTGGTCTTACCAATTTTGATACCGCCCACTTGCGCATCGTTTTAACCAGCGGCATCGATGTAGTTACCAATCAAGTCTGCTTTTCACTAATCGACCGACGCCCGGAACGAGCGATGACTGCGCTTTGCGAAGAGTTTAACGTGAAACTATTGTGCTACGGCACCGTGGCCGGTGGATTTCTATCCGATCGCTGGCTGAATAATCCCGAACCGGATTGGGATAATCTGACTACCTGGTCTCAGATGAAATATGGTCGCTTTATTGCAGCAGCCGGTGGCTGGAAACCACTGCAGACAGTTCTGTCCGCCGCCGATACGATTGCCAAAAAACACAGCGTCTCTGTTTCCAATGTCGCCTGTCGCTATATTCTCGATCAACCGGGAGTCGGAGGCGTTATTATTGGAGCGCGATTAGGCATCAGCGAGCGCATTGCCGATAATCTGAAATTGTTCACTTTTCAAATGGATGCCGGCGATCGTGAACTTTTAGCCAACGCACTTGCAGAGCTTCAAACCATTCCCGGAGACAGCGGAGACGAGTATCGTAAGCCACCATTTCTCACGGCTTCAGGAGATCTGAGCCATCACCTCGAAAAGATTCCGGCGCCATATGAAGCGATTGAAAAGAACGGTCGACAGCATGTTTTAAGCGGCACCTACTGGGAAGAAATGGCCGGGTTTTGTCGCGCTGTTAAAAACGGCAATCGCATTGCGGTTTCTGGAACGACAGCCACTCATGGCAAGCGCGCAATCGGTGGTAATGATGTTGCTGCACAAACGCATTTTATTATCGATAAGATTGAAGGTGCGTTGCAATCTTTTGGAAGCAGCTTGCAAGATGTCGTGCGAACACGTATTTTTGTGCGCGACATTGCTGACTGGGAAGCCGCCGCTCGCGCTCATGGCGAACGCTTTGCAGATATCCAGCCGGCCAACACATTGGTCGAAGCCAAACTGGTCGGCGAGGAATACCTCGTCGAGATCGAGGCCGAAGCAATAGCAAGATCGTAACGTGGGTTATAACCCACGCAACAACGCAGCTCAACGATGGGCGTAACGTGGGTTATAACCCACGCTTGTCACAACTCATGCAGGCACACCACGCTTGGTACCAATCATGGAATACACACCACTCAAAGACGAAAAGCTCCGCAATCTTCGCAAAGCCTTCGGTCAGCTAATTGATAAACGTTTCACACATTTTCACACGCTCGATCTGCTGCATGAAGACAATAATTTTGAGCGCTGTAATGACCTGCCAATCATCCTGTTCTTTGAGGAAGTCGATCCGGTTTCTATTTCCTGGTCGAAGACAGAAGATCTTGCCGTCGCATTTGGCATTTGCCTGCCGTTTGGTATCGGCGGACAAACAACCCGCTGGGTAGAAAACGACGTCCCCGAACTGAAACCATTGCTAAAACAAAAGCTTCGCGGTGTTCACCTCGCCAAAGAAGCGACTGGCGAACTCTGGAATCGTATTGTCTTAACTTTTGACTCGGGCCTTATGGACGTCTTTAATGCCGGTGATGAAAACGGCTATCAATTTCTCGCAACGAAACCAGATTATCAGTTAAAAAATGTATTATGATCGCTGCATGGCTCACCCTCATGATTCCGCTGGTTTTTAGTCCCGGTCCAATCAATATCATTTCCTCAATTTCCGGCGCGCAGGTCGGTTTCAAAAAGTCAATCCCATTTCTGATAAGCATAAACATCGTCTATTTCGCTTATGGACTGATTACCGGGCTCGGCGTTGGACAATTGCTGGCTGCTTATCCGGCCTTGATGATGCTGATGCAATATGGCGGCGGCGCATTTATTGCCTGGCAGGGAATTACCTTATGCCGACGTCAGCGCAGTGCCGGCACAGAGCAAAGCTTCGGGTTTCGCGAAGGGCTTATCCTTCAAGCACTCAATCCAAAAATAATTATCATTCTAATCACCATGTATTCTGCATTCCTGGAAATGGATCGACCTCTGGTTCAGCAAGTACTTTTGCTTACCGCCGGTACGATAATTTTAAATATTCTGAATGTAACGATCTACACTGTAGCAGGACAATTGCTCGGCAGTCGTCTCAGCTCTCCTAAAATGATGCGGCGACAGGATCAGGTTTTCAGAATTCTGCTAATTATCGTCGGCCTGTGGATTGCCTTTCGCTAACCAGATAATCGCAATTGCAGAAGTGCCGACAGTCTGCTATACTTTCTACGCACAAATGCTCACTACGGAAAGCGAAAAAACATGACTGCCACTCCGCGCGGCTCTACTACAATTCTGCTTACGACGTTTGCACTTATTGCTTTTGCAGCCAACTCGGTTCTTTGCCGGTTGGCACTCGGGCAACAGGCAATCGACGCATCTGCTTTTACCGCGATACGGATTTGCTCGGGGGCATTGTTGCTGTTAACAATTTTTTATTTGAGATACCAAAAAGAAGGCAAGGCATCCGATGCGCATGGCAGTTGGTTGTCTGCCGGAATGCTCTTTATGTACGCCGCCCCCTTCTCCTTTGCATATCTAACCCTCGATACCGGAACCGGAGCGCTTATTCTTTTTGGAGCTGTGCAGATCACAATGATTTTGGCTGCCCTTTTACAAGGGAACAAACTTCACTTGTTGGAATGGGCAGGCTTGATTATCGCATTTGGCGGTTTTGTCTATTTGGTGCTACCGGGCGTGTCTGCTCCACCGCTTGAAGGGTTCTTACTAATGAGCCTGGCCGGAGTTGGATGGGGATTGTATACGCTTCGCGGAAAAGGCTCTGCAAATCCATTAGGCGATACCGCCTTTAATTTCGCACGTGCCGTTCCGCTAGCACTGATTTTACTTGTGTTCATGATAAAACAGATTCAACTTTCATCAACGGGGGTTCTTTTGGCTGTCGCTTCCGGCGCTATCGCTTCCGGACTGGGTTATACCATCTGGTATATGGCACTACGTGGGTTGTCCACCAGTCAAGCAGCCGTCGTTCAACTATCCGTTCCAATTATTGCCGCATTCGGTGGAGTTCTTTTTGTTGCCGAATCCTTAACCATGCGTCTGACAATTGCAGCCCTCTTGATTCTTGGTGGTATTGGCCTTGTTGTCCTAGGTAGAAACAAAACTAATAAAGTGAGGTAGTCATGTTTTTTCTTCCAACAGAAAGTTTACTGCTGTTTATTGCGGCATCAATCGCCTTATTGGTAACTCCGGGACCGGCTGTATTATACATCGTGACGCAGAGTATTTCCCAAGGCACGAAGGCCGGCATCTTTTCTTCGCTTGGTTTGGGTATGGGAGGAATCGTTCACGTTTTTGCCGCGGCATTTGGGCTAAGCGCAATTCTCGCTGCCTCCGCAACGGCGTTTACAGTTGTGAAGTTGCTGGGCGCTGCTTATTTGATCTTTTTAGGTATCCAGAAATTCAGAGAAGTAGGAAAGGAAGCAAAGCCGGGTTTCGATCATCAGCCGAGCTCGATGCGTAAAATTTTTATGCGCGGAGTCTGGGTGAATGTGCTAAACCCAAAAGCAGCGCTGTTCTTTCTGGCATTTTGCCCGCAGTTTATCGACCCAGTTGTTGGTAATCCGGAAATACAGATGTTGTTTCTTGGCGGTCTATTTCTCGCCATTGCCTTAATAACAGATATATCCTTTGCTGTATTTTCCGGAAAAGTTCGCAGGCTTTTTATTAAAGGCTCAAAATATTCTCGCAACTTAAACTACGCAGCAGGAAGTATTTATATTTTGATGGGTATTGCAGCCGCTTTCGGTTCAAAAGACTAGAGACAAATTTAGTATCTTAAAACCCCCTGTTATTTGAACTGTATTTTCAGCAGAAGAGTATTTTGGGATAATAGCTTAATGAGATCATTTGATTAAGATCTCTCACTATTTCCCGCGCATTAGGAATTCCTAATTGAAACCTTGTTGTACCTGTGCTATTGGAGAGACACGCTATGTCAAAAGTCAAAACGTCGCTGGGTATGCGACTGGCCATTATCGGCTTTCTTACCTTTGTACTTCTTATTCCATCCTTTATGGTGATGGGACTAATTTCCGATCGACAATCAACCCGATCTCAGGCGATTAGTGAAGTCAGCAGCAAATGGGGACAGAGTCAGCAGATTACCGGTCCGCTGATCAGTATTCCTTATAAAGAGTATTTGAAAGATCAGAATGATAAAGTCGTCACCGTAATTAAGTACGCTCACTTTTTGCCGGATGAACTCTCAGTAGACAGTGAAGTGGAGCCGGAAGTTCGCTATCGCGGTATCTATGAAGTGGTACTTTATCATTCAAGCATCAAGGTGAACGCCGCGTTTAGCTTTCCCGATTTCGAATCGTTGAATATCCCGGAAGATGACCTGCTACTGGAGGACGCATTTATTTCACTCGGCATTAGCGACATGAGTGGAATTAACGACCTGATTTATTTTAATTGGAACAGCTCCAAACTTGAAGCAAGTCCCGGTATTAAAACGAATGACGTGCTTGGCTCGGGAATCAGCTCGCCAATTCCACTTAGTAAAAATGAAAACAGCTATCGCTTTGCCGCGACAATTGATTTAAATGGAAGTGAAACGCTTTCGTTTAGTCCCATTGGTAAAGAAACCAAGGCGAAGGTTTCTGCCAATTGGGGGGATCCCAGTTTTACCGGCAACTTTTTACCCGACAGCCGCGAGATTAACGAAGCAGAAGGAACGTTTTCTGCCGAATGGAAGATTCTGCATCTTAATCGCAACTTTCCACAGCGTTGGGTTGGAAGCGGGTATAATATTAATTATACCAACTTTGGCGTGAATTTCTTTCAACCGGTCGACCAATATCAACAAACCATGCGCACAGCCAAATATGCCATTATGTTTATTGCCATGACCTTCCTGGCATTTTTCCTAATCGAGCTGCTGAACAAGAAGGTGCTGCACCCCATTCAGTACTTGCTGATTGGCTTTGCACTTCTGGTTTTCTACACGCTACTTCTTTCTTTTTCCGAACACATGACCTTTCAAAATGCCTACTGGCTATCCAGCCTTGGGATCATCGGTCTAATTACTGCGTATACAAGAAGCGTGCTAGGCGATAAACTGCAGACAATCGTTATCGCTGGTGTTCTTTTATTACTTTACGGATATCTTTACATTGTGCTGCAGCTTGAAGATTTTGCGCTGCTGATGGGTAGCTTAATGTTGTTTATCGTGCTGTCAGTTGTTATGTATTTAACACGAAAGATTGACTGGTTTAATATTATGAAGGCCGATACCGGACAGTTTAAGAAGTAATCTGTTGACCTATGGTCTTTAAGCGGGCCTTGTGAAACAGGATAGCCCGGGCATTTGCTCGGGCTATCGCTTTTTACTGGATTTTCAACAGCGGTATAGCTATTGTTAAAAAGTATGAAGAAATTCCTTAAACGAATATTTCAGATCTTGCTGGTATTTCTGAGCATAAATATTATGACATGGTATGCGTGGAGACAAGATAGATTTTTCAAGAAAGTTTCTGAGGAGGTTATCGCAACCTTCATTGCATCTGATCTTCCACTGGCAGAAAATACGTTTGCTATAGCACCGCGAGTTGGCCCCGTGGGCAAGGCTGAGTTTTCTAGTTTCAAACTTTATCGAAAGCAACTCCGTTTCGGATAATAAACCTTAATAGCACTACAGAATATCGCGAACACTTTTTACAGGGCTTTAAAGAAGAAGATGGGGACTGGAATTATTACGGAGCAGACATTTACCTGGAATATGACCTTCCGTTATTTGCATTTGGAAACGTGGCAATAATGAATAATTGCGGAATAGAAACACGTTTTATATATGTGTGGTGTATTTCTAACTGGATAAGAATTCATTGAGTGAAATGTTATCACAAAAAAGCTTAATTTCCCGCCGCGAGTTTCTCAAACGCTCATCGGCCGCAGCAATGTTGTTGGCACTGCACGATACCTCTCTATTTGCTGAAACCCTACAGCAAGAATCAGAGAGCAAGCCAAACCACCTTATTCGCAGCATGGAACTGCAGACGGTAGCCCCACTTTCAGATCTAAGAACGTTTTACTCCAACAAACTAGGTTTTTCTATATTAGATGAATCTGACAAGCACCTTACCCTTGCCGGCGGCAAAACCACGATTACCTTTCTGAAAGTCGACACAATCGACTCCTTTCCCTGGTATCACTTTGCTTTCAATATTCCGCAGAACCAGATTCTTTCCGCACGTGAGTGGCATCTGAAGCGCGGGCCGCTTATTGAAACGCCACCGCACCAGCGCGATCCCGATTACCCTAACGATGTCCGCCATTTTCGCCATTGGAACGCGCATTCATTGTTCTTTTGGGATCCTGCGGGCAATCTCGTTGAATACATCGCTCGACATGAGCTGGACAATGATTCTGAGAGTGACTTTTCAGTTGGGGATATTCATTACGCCAGTGAGATTGGTTTTATCGTTGAAGATCAGCAGGAAGCAGCAAGACAGCTGAATAAAGCATTTGGTTTGAGCGCTTATCCAAAAGAAACAAATTTCTGGTGGGCAATGGGAGACGCAGATGGATTACTGCTCTGCTTGCCGAAAGGGCGTGAATGGGGAGAGTTTGAAGGCAGGACACAAAAATTCTCCGAGTATCCAACCAACGTAACCATCAACGGTTCTACTGAACAAGAGTTTGCATTTGCAGGTCTTCCGTATAGTGTGAAGGTAGAAAAGGCATGAATGCCAACAGTCATCTTCACATCTTAATGAACGTGCACAAAATAGGCTTGCCCATAACTGGAACGGTTAGCAGAATTATTGAACAACCACACTCAAAGTCACACAATTCACATTTACCGGAATGGGCGAAGCTTCCTGAATTAAAAATTGATGTCGATTCACCGTTTCATGCGAAACTTCCTGCACATCGCCTCGCCAATACGCCAGAGCAAGCTGGCTCGGTAATTTTACCGAAGGTAGGGGAGAGCATAATTACCATCGTTGAAAATTTTGTTAACGATACCCTCATTTTAAGCGCACGGCCAAACGAGCTATCGAAGGAAAGCATCGCCTCCTGGAAACATTATCACGATTTCATAAATTATCTGGAGCTCGGTCAGGAAATTGAAGGTACCGTTCTGCGCAGTGAACCATTTGGTTTGTTCATTAATATCAACGGGCCGGGAATGGGAATTATTGATGTTGCCCTTATGAAAAACCTGCCCGGAACTCCTTTGCCGGCAAACCCGCAGGGCTGGCCGCAATCGGGTGACAAAATCACCGTCTGCGTAAACGGTTTTCGCTTGGGCAACAAACAGGTTGAGGTTGGCTGGGTTAGTTAATTGATGAATTATGATTGATGAATTATGATTGATGAATTATGAATCGACACATGTTGCCGTCTGTTGTTTTACGTCCTTTTCCTGCCGTCTGTTATTTCCCGTCTGTTAATTGCACACTTTTCCTACGACGCGAGCATCGCGTCTCTACCAAACCCGGGAAACCGTAAACTTGCGTCTTGCGTCTTGCGTCTTGCGTCTTGCGTCTTCCCGATCACCGATCACCGTTCACCGCTCTACAGATCACCTATCACCTATTACTGTTGCCCGATCTGTCTTCCGTCTTGCGTTTCTGATTCCCGCGTCGTATTTTCGACTGAATTTTGATTGATGGAGAATTTTTGAAATATGGACGTTTATTTAATTCGACACACCACACCTGCTGTTCCACGTGGAACTTGCTATGGCCACTCTGATGTAGAGCTGGCGCGATCGTTCCCGCAGGAACTCACCTCTATTAAACGGCGACTGGAAATTACTCGCGATTTTACGATTTATTCCAGTCCACTTTCTCGCTGCGCGCGCTTAGCTCAGTTGCTGGCGAAAACTGGTTTGCAATACGATGATCGTCTGATGGAAATGAACTTTGGCGATTGGGAAATGCAGCAGTGGGACGATTTGGACTCCAAAGAGTTTGCCGCCTGGTCTGCAGACTTCTTTAATATCCCGGCTCCAAAAGGCGAATCGTATAAAGATCTTTATGAACGCAGCACCGAGTTTCTGAATGAGCTTCGTGATAAGAAGGATTCGCCGGTGGCAATTGTTACCCATAGTGGCGTTATTCGCTCGATGATTTGCTATGTTTTGGGCATGCCAAAAGAGAATCTATACAACTTCGACATCATCTACGCCGGTATCTGCAAACTGTGTTATGAAGACAATCGCTGGCGCATGGTCTACTGCAATTTGTAACCCCTCCGAAAAAGTTTAAAAATAGTTAGGTTTTAGCTTTCTATTAACGATATTGTCGGCCAATAAATGACTCCGCGACGGATTGATTTCCATCGCGGTTTTATTTTTACCTTTTAATTGGAGACTGAGCCATGACAGTACTATCTGCATCCTTGCTGTTAATTCTGGTGATGGATCCGATCGGAAATATTCCTTTCTTCCTCACCACCCTCAAGAACGTTGAACAAAAACGTCAACGCTTCATTATTATTCGTGAACACCTTATCGCACTTACGGTATTAGTACTGTTTCTGTTTTTCGGACAGTATATTCTGCAGGTTCTTCAGATTTCTGAACCAGCCCTTACCGTGGCCGGCGGAATCATTCTTTTCCTGATTGCTCTTCGCATGATTTTTCCGGGATTTAAGAATGGAGATGAAAGTCAAATGGAAGGCGAGCCGTTTATCGTGCCGTTGGCGATTCCACTTATTGCCGGTCCATCGGCAATGGCATCGGTCATGCTCATTATGAGTCATGATACCGGTCGGTGGGATGAATGGTTACTTGCTCTCACTATCGCCTGGTTCACTTCGGGAACAATTCTGTTTCTCGCCAGCTCACTGCGCCGTATTTTGGGAAGCCGTGGACTTGTTGCTATCGAACGCCTGATGGGAATGGTTTTGATAACAATTGCTACTCAGATGGTATTGAGCGGTATTCGTAAGTTTATGTTGGAGTAGAAGCCGCATCAAAGAATCTACCTTTCTTACAACCAACCCGCGATTTACGTCGCGGGTTGTGCTATACACACCACACACGATTACCATATTGACATAGAAACGCGGGATTTCCATTGCACCCTCTTTTGACAAAACATATATTCTGAATAAAGGCAATTGAGGATTTGGGAATGTTATACTTCATTTCGAATGAAAAAGCGAACCAAAATAAATCTGATCTTAATTTCATGTTTAGCGATTTTCATAATCTTCTCATTTGAGTTTCTATGTAAACTAGGAATCAAATGCGAAAAATGTAATAAGACTTCCAGCTCAAAAACTGAATCAAAAGAGAGCGGCTTTTACATCGCAGACTATGAACCATTATCTAGAACCTTGAAATTATCACATCATGATGAGACTATCGAGTTCTTAGACATTTGGGCAGAGAATAAATGGTTTATCAACTCTGAGATTTGCCTTTTTAGCCATAAAGAGAAAAGAGATGGATACAATGTAATCTTCGAGTTTCAGAAGTCGAATGAAAATACATTTTTGTTTTCACTGTCACCTCTTATAAACGGAAAACTTGACAAAACTAATGGTGGAATACAGGAGGACAAGAAAAAAATAAGACTATCAATTCTACCAGATACGCTTTGGTTGCAAGTTCACGAAAAGAATCCCCTAAAAGAGATAGGTTGGAGGAATGGAATTGAAGGGCAAAAAGTTGGATTTGTAAAAAAATGAAAACTCGCAAACCTAATTCTCTTCCAACTTTCCACATTGCAAGCCCCAACTATGACATACGATGATTTCAACTGGCATTACGGTGACGACTTCCCTGAAGACTCACCAAGCGGATTTGCAGCTACTCATATTGCGCTTTTTCTGAAGTGGTGTATAATAAAAGGATTCGCAAGTGATATTCATAAAAATGAATATCCCAAAGACATTGAAGAACTACTAAACGGGACAATGCGCGCTACAGTGTATTTTCTTAAAAACTGTGATGGAAAACTTACGAATGAAGACTTGAACGATGAGGGGAATGCTTTTGCTCAACGGTATTATGGCGAGGAAGGACTGTATTTATCAGATTATGTAGAGAACTTTGGTGATTTATTTTATTTGGCACCCGAAAGGGAACACGACTTCGAAAAGTTCTCTTCTATGTTGGAAGGAAGGGTTCGAAGCGGCATCCTTACTGAATCTGAAATCAGATATGATCTTTTAAGCAGAATCAGCTATTTCCTATACGTATTTCTTTTCGGGTCACTCATAATTTGCATTATTGTTTTTGCCGGGATGAAGGGCTATAATTTTTGGCTTTCAACTATACTGGGTGGAATCGCTCAAACTGTCTTTCGCTTAAGTAAACGAATGTTAAAAAGGGCCAACATAACATCAACTGAAAAGTCAAGCAAAGCAGAAGAACAAATAGTCTCCTGGTCAGCTCTAAATGTCTTTGTGTTTATTTTTTTATTTATGATGATTGTTTCGGCGTTCTGGTACGGCATCGGAGTGTTGTTAAATCGTATTATCTAACTACATTAATACAAAAAATTCTTCTCAGAACAAGGTTGCTACTTCTTTCTCAACCAGCGCGATGGATTCAAAGGCTTATTGGCGCCGTAAATTTCGAAATGAAGTAAGGCGCCTTCAAGCGAGCCCGAATCACCCACCGAGGCAATCACGTCTCCGGCATTTACCAACTGGTATTTATTGACAAACACTTCATTCAAATGCGCATACACCGTGTAGTAACCATTATTGTGATCGACAATGACCGTGTTGCCAAATCCGCCCATGTAGGTTATTAGACTCACAACTCCGGAAAAGACACAGCGCACGTCACTTCCTTTTTTACCGCGGATGTCTATTCCATTATTGGTGAGCACCGTTTTTAGCTTGGGGTTTCGAATCTTACCAAAGCCATGCAAAACAGAACCGCGTATCGGCCAATTGAGCTTTCCTTTTTGCCCGGCGAAGTTTCCCTTAATCTTATTCCACTGTGCCAGGTCGGAAGAATTCAATTTCCGCGATTCGCGATTGTTTTCCAGACTTCCAATGAGGCTTTTAAGCCGAGAAAAACTTCTTTTCTTTTCACTGAGCGCTGCTTCAAGGAGCTGCTTATTTTTACTGACATTTTTTAATGTGCGCTGACGATCGGAAAGCTTTTTTTTGAGGTCATCGGTCTCATAAGACTTTTCACGCAACAACCGCTTTTGTTCTTTCAGCTCAATACTTCTATTTTCCTGCAGCCCAGTCAGTTGCTGCTGACGGTCTGTAAGACGTGAATGGAGACGTTCGACGCCTTCAGATATTTTGCGAAAGTAGCGATAGCGTATAAGTGCCTGATTAAAATTCTCAGAACCCAAAATCCAGTCGTATTCGCGACCGCGCTGATATTTGTAGGAGAAGATTGCTTGTTTTGCGAATATTTTCTTCAACTCTCCCACCTGACCACTCAAGTCTTCGATCTGGCCATTCAAACGCTTCACTTCACGATCCTTATTCGTCAACTCGCCTCGGATAATACGAAGTGCCTTTTGCTGAAGCGTCGTTTGCTTATCGAGGTTTTTTATGCGCTCCAGTTCGGAGGTTACGGATTTTTGCGAAGCACGCAACTGTTTCTCTAATGTTGAGATTTCTGTACGCACTTCGTCGAGCTGACGTTTAGCAGAATCGGCTTTGGGGCCCGCATCCTGAGCCAACATGCCAACTGTAAAAACAAAGAGGAAGATTTTCAGTATTTTCATAGTCAAACTACTTTACAAATGAAAGACCAGCCACATGCGTGGCTCCGAGTTCAAAATGATGCTGCAGCGCATAGTTCATCTGCACCCGCTTAATTTTAACCAGAATTCCGGCTGCGGGTTTCACATCATTCAACAAGACACCGCTAAAGAACGTGAATGATTCGACCGGCGATATTTCCATTCCCATGGAAACCTCCGGCTGAAAGGCACCATCCTTCTGAACAGCCAGGTAAACAGTGGCATTATCAGCCGGATCATAAGCGCAACCGAAACGAATAATTGGCGAAAGCTCTTCGCCGAATTTATTGACAGCCGGATGGTTCATATTACTAATCGACCCGCCAAAGCGCAAACATGTGAACACATCGTAAATAAACCCGGCATCGAGACTAAAAAGCGAGCTGTTGCCATAGCGCTGCACATCGGTTCTGAGGTAGCGCAAATTCCCCCCGGCATGAATTCCGGATTCCCATGCTCTGGACAAATTTGCTGTCAGCATCATTTCCTGATAAAGGCTATGGCCAAAATGCTGAATTGACAATCCAATATTTACCGTCTCATTTGGCAAGATCAACGAGCCGCCGGAAAGTGGAAGCTCCTTTAAGCCAAATAACCGGGAATGCCAGGTATCGATTATCAAATGTTCTGCATAAGCCGATAGCGCCGGGTTTACTAAAAACTGTCCCGTTGTCGTTTTACCGGCAATGTTGCTTTCTCTGAGTGCTGCCGAACGCACACCCGGCACGGCGTTGTCTATCGCCGTGCTTACTCCGCTGCATAAAAAAAGCAGCATAAAAATATATCGCATGATTTCACTTATCAGTTATGGAAAACTGGCGGTAGGGGAAAAGCCGGGCAAGAACCTTATCTCGTTCAATCTGCAGGGCCTGCTCCAGAATTGGCGCTTCGTCCCGCTTATCCAGACGACCACGATTGTATTGCGATAAGTTTTGTCGGGCGAATTCAAGAATCTCCTGCTTCTGAGATTCGTTCATTTCCTGAAAACGCTCATCATAATAGCGACGTTTATCTTTCGCACCCGCGTGATCGCGCAGAAACTCTTCTCCAAAATTCTGATAATCAAAAGCACCGGTCGACTTGTTATCGTATTCAAAGATACTTTTTCCCTGTGATGATGCTTCTTTCAGGGAAACTGAATTTCGAATAAAAGAGCGATACAGTTTATGCGGAAAATTCTTTTCCAGAATTCCCCGCACTTCCTGAGAATGCCGGGTGCGAAAATCGCACATCGTCATTACCACTCCCTTAAGCTTGATGCTACGGTTCAACCGACTCTTCACCATTAGAAACGTATCGTAAAGTGGCTTAATCGCCTTCATCGGAAAAAACTCAGGTGAAACGGTCATCAAAAACTCAGTACTGGTAGCTAGTGCATTGATTGCCAGAATGCCAAGGTTTGGGGGGCAATCGATCAATATAAAGTCGTATTTATTGCGAACCGGTGCCAAAACATCACGCAAAATATATTCGCGGTTCATAGACTTATATAATGAGAACTCGACTGAAGTCATCTCAATATTATTGGGGAGGACGTGAAGATTATCATCTCGCTTTAACACCACTTCGTCAAAGCTACTTTTGTTCATAAATAGATGCAGAAGGGTTTGCTTCAGATTATCGCTATCGAATCCGAAGTGCTGGGTCATATTTCCCTGCGGATCCATATCGACAGTCAGAACCTTGTAGCCCTGTCTTGCCAGGTAGCTGGCCGTATTCACCGTAGTGGTGGTTTTAGCGCAGCCGCCCTTTTGAATAATAAAGGAGACTATCTGCGTCATGCTTCCCTCTCATCGCATCTACTATTAGATTAGATTATACCGTCAATTTTTTGGTAATGCAATAATTTTAACCTGCCCGCATTCTGCTTTCGTCTTTCGCCTCACAAACCAAGAGAGTAAAATATTTATACCCGACACATTTGTGAAAATATTCACACAACTTCATTTTATTGTTTCACGTACACTATCTTATTCTGCTCATTGACATCGACATCATTTTTTGTTTTATTTGAAGGCTTGAATCGAAACCATAGTGGAGATAGAAAATGAAACGCACGTATCAACCGCACAATCGTAAGCGCCGCAACAAACACGGCTTTCGCGCACGCATGGCTAGTAAGAATGGACGTCAGGTAATTGCCCGTCGTCGTGCCAAAGGACGCAAGCGTCTAACCGTAAGTGGTTAACAGAACGAATCGAAAACGTACGCTTCCCCGGAAGCGTATGCTGAAGCAGTCGGATCTTATCCAGAAAGCCCTCAGACGCGGCAGGAAGTATCCGGGGAAACATCTTGTGCTGTACGTTCTCGATTCAACTGAAAGTCAGTTTGCAGTTCTTGTTGCTACACGCCTTGGCAATGCAGTTCAACGCAATCGTATGAAGCGTTTGGCACGGGAAGTATATCGGTATCAGCAGCATCGGTTTGAGGGGAAAGTAGTTTTGTTTCTGTTGCGGAAATATCATGATGTCTTTAGCGATCTGGAAGAGGACGTTTCGCACTTGCTTTCCCGGATAGAGAAAAAGTCGTAACCCGCCAGTTATTCGTTCCTCCCTGCACAGATTTGCGCTACCAATTCCCGAAACATATTACTAACCGGTTCTATGCAAACCGGAACTTGTCTGCAATGCAGACATCACGATGATGATAAGGATTTAGGATGGACCAGAAACAGATAATCGGCATCTTTCTAATTGTCAGCATTTTCTTGTTGATGCCAACGTATTTAGAATGGATGGGTCTTGCCCCGCAGCCACAACCGGAACAAGAAGCTCCCGCTGTTACTCAGGTTGACAGCAGTGCTACAGAAGAGCGTATTTCAGCTCCTCCAACATTACAGAGTGCTGCCATCGATTCACCGGAGATGATGAGGGACTCAATAATTGCAGGTACAGAGCAAACAATCCCTGCAGTCGACTTCACGATACACACACCCTTACTGTCTGCCGAGTTTTCCAACGCTGCCGGTGGTCGCTTTACTCGCTGGGAGCTGAAGAAGTATGACTACTTCGACGGGGGCAAGGTTAACCTGGCAACGCCCAATAACGGATTCGACATTGAATTCAGCGATCCGAATGGCAAGCAAATTCAGCTTAGTAATTTCACGATGCAGTCTACCGATACGATTGGCGGCACCATCTCACTGGACGAAGCAAATCCGACCGCAGACATTGAACTATTCGTTCCTTATGGAAACGGGCGCATTATAAAGACCTATCGCTTTTACTACGATCGCTATGCAGTAGACGTTCTCATCCGCATGGAGAATGTTCAGAACCATATTGTGAATCGGTTTTATTCTGCTATTTGGGAAAACGGCCTGCCGAACATTGAAGAAAATCAGCAGGATGAAGCTCAGTATTCTCTTGTCATGCTCTCAACGGCCGGCAGTACCGATGACTTCTACGTTGATGCAGATGAAGACAACAGGCAGACATTTACCGGTGATCTGGACTGGGCAGCCGTTCGTAATAAGTATTTCACCGCTGCGATTCTCCCAGGCCAAGGTACCAAGATCGAGAATCTCCTGGTTGAAGGACGCGGTTTGCAGGATGCCGAAGAGACAGACATTGGTCGCATTTACTCAACCATCGCTGAAGTTCCTCTGTCGCAGAGCAGTGCCCACGTCGATACATTTACCGTCTATGCCGGTCCATTAGACTATCAGGTACTCAAAAGTTATGGCTCGACCATGCAGGACATGGTTTTGAATTCCGGTTGGTATGAACGTGCTTTTCGCTGGATCAGCATTTACCTGATTCTTCCGGCGTTCAAATTCCTGAACGGATTTATCCCGAACTACGGACTTGTCATCATCATTTTCTCCATCGTCATCAAGCTGCTTCTTTATCCGCTTACCAAAAAGAGCTACGAATCTACCGCTCGTATGACGGATCTGCGTCCGAAAATGACGGAGATTCAGGAGAAATACAAGAGCGATCCGGCTCGGCTACAGAAGGAAACCATGAAGCTTTACAAGGACGAGGGTGTCAATCCACTTGGTGGCTGTTTGCCAATGCTTTTACAGATGCCTCTGCTGGTTGCATTATTCACCGTATTCCGCTCGACAATCCAGCTTCGTGGCGAACCCTTTATGCTATGGATAACCGACCTGTCCTTACCGGATCAGCTAGCGCTTCCATTTGAACTACCGTTCTTTGGTGCCGCTATTGCCATCCTGCCATTCCTGATGGGTATAACAATGCTCTTTCAGTCTATGGCAACAGTAACCGACCCGAAGCAAAAGGCTTTCGTTTACATGATGCCGGTAATGCTGACGTTCTTCTTTTACAGTTTTCCATCCGGACTGAACCTGTATTACTCAGTCTTTAATCTACTGACAATGCTTCAGACACAGATGATTAAAAAGAACATGCATAGCAACGACGCGGCAACAACAGCTGCGGCGGCGGCTCCTTCGCGCTCGAAGCCAACTACTGAAAAGGGCGGTGCGGCAAGACTTCCAAAGTCTCCGAAGGGCAGCCGAAAGAAGAAAAAGCAGAAGTAAATTCCTAAACCGCTGAAAGGTTTAAGAATCCGGACAGCTCTCTTTCACCACAGCATTTCGATTCCAAAGCCTTTCAGGGTATCCTGAAAGGCTTTTTTATGTCCGATTACTTAAACAACGGCGATACAATTATCGCTCTTTCCACTCCATTAGGTAATGGCGCTATTGCCGTTATTCGCATTGGTGGCCCCGATGCACTCGCTGTATTTAATCCCTTCCTGAAGCAGCCTATTCGCGAAGAGGATGCCCGTAAGGCGATCTTTAACGAGATAGTTACTCAAGACAAGACTACGATTGATCAGGTGATTACAACTTGGTTTCGCGCGCCTGCAAGCTATACCGGCGAAGACTTACTCGAGATCAGCTGTCACTGTAACCCACTGATTATCGATAGCATTATCGATCTGGCCATCAGCAATGGTGCTCGCGTAGCAGCACCGGGTGAGTTTACTTTTCGTGCTTTTCTAAACGGGAAGTTAAACCTGGCACAGGCTGAGGCCGTCTCAGATCTTATCAACTCACGTTCCCGGCAAAGCCTGACCCAGTCGATGCGCCATCTGGAGGGGCGCTTATCTGAACGTATTTCAACAATACGCGAGCGTATTCTGAACCTGCTTTCGCTACTGGAAGTGAGCCTGGACTTCTCGGAAGACGAAATTGAACTCATTCCTATGCCAGAACTTATCAACCGTATCGAAACGACTATTGCCGAGATCCAGCAATTTCTCCGCACTTACGACTATGGCCGCTTACTTCAGGAAGGAATAAAATTGCTGATCCTCGGTAAACCCAATGTTGGTAAATCGAGTCTGCTTAACGCACTTTTGCAGCGCGACCGCGCCATCGTTAGCGATATCCCCGGAACGACAAGAGACTACATTGAAGCCAATTTAGAGCTAGATGGACTGGCAGTTCAGGCAGTCGATACTGCCGGCATTCGCGATACCGAAGATACGGTCGAGGCCATTGGCGTAGAACGGGCACTCAACCAGCTTCAAACCGCAGACATTGCCCTCTGCGTTTTCGATGGAAACGCGCCGCTTAGCAGCGATGATACAGTGCTAATAGATCTCATTTCAGAACATCAAAAAGACGTCTCGTTTATTCTTATCGCCAATAAGAGCGACCTCCTACAGAATGAACAAACCATACAAACCCTTGAAGCACTCACCTCTCCCCTATGCTCTCTTTCAGCTGTCACTTCCAGTGGAATAGATACGCTGAAACAAGACATCAAACGAAGTCTCATCAGCGACGTTAGTCTGGAATCAGAGGAAGTTGTTATTACAAGTGCTCGTCATAAGGCCGCACTTGATAAGACAATAGAATCTCTAGTACATTCCGTTCAGTCCATACAGGCTGGTGCATCTGAAGAAATCATTGCTATTGATATGCGATTAGCGCTTGATCACATCGGAGAGATCACCGGTGAAACCAGCTCAGAAGACGTTCTAAACCATATATTCTCCAGCTTCTGTATTGGCAAATAACGTTTCACGTGAAACACTGAGAGTCAAAATGAACACATTCGATGTTATAGTTGCCGGTGGCGGACACGCCGGAATAGAGGCAGCACTAGCCGCTGCACGTCTTGGAATGCGCACGGCGATGGTCACGCTCAAAAAAGAAACCATCGGAAAGATGTCCTGTAACCCGGCAATTGGAGGATTAGCAAAGGGTCACCTGGTACGCGAGATCGATGCTCTCGGTGGAGAGATGGGCAAGATTATCGACGCAACCGGCATACACTTCAAGATGCTCAATCGCTCTAAAGGTCCTGCCGTATGGTCACCACGCGCTCAGGCAGACAGGCATGGCTATATGTATGATGCTCAACGCAGGGTCTTTGCGCAGGAGAACCTAACGGTTGTCGCCGGGTCGGTAGTGGGAGTGCAGACGGCTCAAAATCGCGTTACAGCAGCCGTACTACAGGATGGACAGCTATTGCCCTGTCGTTCGATCATTTTGACCTGTGGAACGTTCCTGAACGCGTGTATTCATATCGGACTTAATAACCTTGAAAGTGGGCGTGCCGGCGAGCAGGCGGTCGGTGGATTAACCGAGAATCTAATCAACCTTGGCTTCAAGACCGGAAGGTTAAAAACCGGCACTCCACCGCGCATCCACAAAGACAGTGTAGACTGGGAGAAAACGGAAGAACAGCAACCAGATATACCACCTATCCCCTTCTCGTTCTCTACAGACAAGATTGATCGCGAACAGATCAGTTGCTTTATCACGTATACAAATCTGGAAACGCATGAAAATCTACGCCTGGGCTTAGACCGCTCGCCGATGTATACCGGAATTATTAAAGGCATGGGACCGCGCTACTGTCCTTCGATAGAAGACAAAATTGTGCGCTTTGAAGACAAAGATCGTCACCAAATATTTCTAGAACCTGAGGGCTACGACAACCCTGAAGTTTATGTAAACGGGTTCTCGACAAGCCTTCCTGCAGATGTTCAGGAGAAAGCAATTCGCACCGTCACCGGTCTTGAACGTGCTAAAATTGTACGGCTCGGCTATGCTGTCGAATATGATTTTTTCCCTTCCTACCAACTTCATCAAACCCTGGAAGCCAAGTCTGTTGAAGGCCTCTATCTTGGTGGACAGATCAATGGCACCTCAGGATACGAAGAAGCTGCTGCCCAGGGACTCATCGCCGGCATTAATGCGGCACTCAAACTCAAAGAAGAAGAGCCGTTTATTCTCGATAGATCCGAGGCTTATATCGGAGTATTAATAGACGACCTCATCAACAAAACCATTCTCGAACCCTATCGCATGTTCACTTCCCGAGCCGAGTTTCGCTTGCTACTTCGCCACGATAATGCAGACCTCCGGCTCATGGAAAAGGGATATCGCACCGGCCTCACCAGTCAGCAAAGCTTTGACCGCATGTGTAAGAGAAGTCAGGAAATCACAGAGCTGACCAACCGCATCAACGATACTGTCGTTTCAGAAACCATCTTCAATGGCTGGGCCGAACAAAAGAACACCGCTCCCATTAAGGAAAACACTCCCCTGCCCAAACTTATCAAGCGGCCGGAAGTAAAACTGACCGACATGATTTCTGAAATGCAATGGGAAAAGCCCTATCAAAATTCCAGCATTGCAGAGGTGGAATTCACGATGAAATACGAAGGGTTTCTGATACGCCAACAGGAACTGGTCGACAAGTTTGCTCGTTCTGAATCCACACCAATTCCAAATTGGATCGACTATGATTCCCTAACAGCACTTTCTGCAGAGAGTCGAGAAAAGCTCAAAAAAGTGCAACCAAAATCTATTGGACAAGCAACACGAATATCAGGCGTGCGCCACAGCGACCTGGCAATTCTATTAGTGCATGTCGAAAAGGGATCCCGTAAGGGAAAATCGGACAAGAGTGTTTCACGTGAAACGTTGGGATAAAAAAAGAGCTTGTTAATCGTAATTAACAAGCAACGAATAAGAAGTGGCGAGTAAAATTATTCGCATTAGACAAGCAGAGAAACAAAAAAGAACCCTAAACTACAACAAAAACAACCGCTTATCCTCTGTCCAGCTTTTTACCCTGCTGGCATATTGCTTTTCACTTCTTACATCTTACTTCTAGTTTCTAGCTTCCAGCTGCCAACTGATCTACTGCTTCACAACCTTCCAAACTGAATCAACAAAATCTTTTCGCGTATCGTAGTATTGATTTTCAATGGCATATCCGGTTCGCTCTGCCAATTCCTGAATGTCCGTTTCCAGATATTTATAGGAATATTCCGTATGAATCGGCTCCCATGCCTTGAAGGTGAAGCTCTGTCCCAACTCTTTAATTGTCACGGTCTGCGCTTCAAGGCTAACCAAGTAACTTTCAATCGCGCCGGAGAAAACATTGTAGGATGAATAAAAACGAAATTTACTACGATTAAAATTACCTCCCAATTCACGATTTATTCGCGTTAGAAGATTCAGATTAAAAGCAGCAGTGACTCCTTTCGAATCATTGTAGGCGCTGAGCATACGCTCAATATCTTTCTTTAAGTCGAAGCCAATCATTACAGAATCACCATCATTCAGGCAATTCCATAGACTGCGTAAAAAAACCCGCGCTTCCATCTTCGGGAAATTTCCTAAATTTGAACCCAGAAAAAGCACCAAGTTTCGTTTTTCTGAGAAACGGGAAATCCATTTTAATGCTTCAAAGTACTCTGCAACCAGGCCATTCATTTTCAATTCAGGATGTTGTTGACGCATCGATTGCACTAAATCTTTCATCACTCCCTCAGAAATGTCAATCGGCACATAGTCAAACTTTAGCTTCCTTTGCTGAAAATACTTCAAAAGAACGTTCGTTTTTTTGCCATCACCAGCCCCCAACTCTACCAAATTAAAAGGCTCATTTCCCATAGATTGAGCAATAGCCTCTCCATGAGACTCGAAAATCTCATATTCCAAATTCGTTAAATAATACTCTGGAATATTCATTATTTGCTGAAAAAGGCGACTTCCCTCATCATCATAAAAATATTTAGAACTCAAACGCTTGGGATATTCCGATAACCCTATCAAAACATCGAGAGCAAACTGCCTATTCGCATGTTCAATACCATCTAAATCTTTGGGTTCCAGTATTCTATAACCGCTACTCATCTCATCCTCGTTGGGTTCCGGGTATTTGGGGAGCTGGCTTAACTTGAGAATCGACTATTTCTTAGGAGTTATTCGATTTCTTTTTCTTCTTCTTTCCTTTTGTCTGTTCCGCAACCGGCTCTTTGAGCACCGCGTCTTCTATTGGAACAGCGCGATACATCAGCCAAGCTCCAAGTGCAACCAGTGGAATACTAAGTATTTGCCCCATGTTTAACGGCAATCCACCCTCCCATGCCACCTGGTTTTCCTTAAAAAACTCTACAAAAAAGCGAAATCCAAAAACAGAGGCCAAAAACAATCCAAACAAATAACCTTGTTTTGCACGAATAACAGGTTTTTTATAGAGCATATACAGTAAAATAAAGACGGTTAAATAGGCAACAGCTTCATAAATCTGCGTTGGATGCCGAGGAATATTATCAACAGATTTAAAAATAAAGGCCCAGGAAACATCTGTCGGCTTTCCATAAATTTCCGAATTGAATAGATTTCCAAGCCGAATAAAACAACCGGCCAGCGCAACAACAACCACAACTCTGTCAACAGTCCATAAATAAGTCACGTGTTTATGCTTCTTTACGAAGTAATAGAGAGCTAAAAGAATTCCAATGGCAGCACCATGACTGGCTAATCCACCCTGCCAAATCTTAAATATCTCGATAGGATGACTTAAATAGTAGCCTGGATCATAAAAAAGACAATGTCCAAGACGAGCGCCAACGAGTGTTCCGATAAAAACATATAGAAATAAATCATCAACGTACTCGGCCGGACGTTTCTCGGAGACATACATATCTCGAGAGATGTAAAATCCGAGCAAAAAAGAAAAAACAAAGGCAAGGCTATACCAGCGTAGTGTGAAAAATCCGATAGTAAAGATTTCCCGGCTTACATCCCATTCCATAAAAGTGCTCCTGGCGGTGTTCAAAAGACAGTTGATTAACAAAAATCAGAGATTCATCAAAAGTATGCAATAAATAAGACAAAGAAAAAGCCGGGTAGAAAATGTTTTCCACCCGGCCACAAAAAATTGTAAATACATGCTCAAGTTTTAGTTAACCGAAACCGTATATCCGGCATCGCCTATAACTTTAACCAATTTCTCGGTGTCCGTTCGCGAAGGGTCAAAAGTAATACTGGCAGAATTAGCCTCAAGATTAACCTTTTGTTCGACAACACCATCAACTGCAGCAATTGCAGTTTCGATTGAGCTTGCACATCCCTGGCACGTCATTCCCTCAACACCAACAGCAATCGTTTGTGTTTTGGAAGGAACTTCGGCAACCGCCTTAGCGGAAACATCCTCAGACTTTGAACAGCCTGCAGATACCAGAAAAAAACTTGCGATCATCAGCATCATAATATTTTTCATAAGAACCTCATCTATTGAATAATCAAAAAATGGAAAAGCTTCAAAAATTAAATTAAGCTGTGCAAAATAAGAAAGCAACCAACAAACAGATTAGAATTTCACATAAATTAGTTCAAGCGAAATTCAAGACCATTTGTTAACACTAAATCATGCTTTTTTACCCCATCGGGAGGTCGGGCATCATAATTTAGCCCCATAAGGGCCCTTAAATCGACGCGATCCGCAATGCCAACTCGTAGTATTACTTGCGACAGGATACGAGAATCTGAGCGATCCTGAAGGGCCGTTTGGAGATAGGTTATTGCTGAAAATTGAAAATTTGGGTCCATTTTCGCATAAATGGAAACATAATTGGTCGATCGAAATTGTTGTCGAATTACTCCACTACTTTCAATTGTTTCCTCTTCCCACATTAGTCCCACACCTAAATAGCACTCAAACCGTACTTCCTGACTATCTTTAACTCTCTGGAGAAAAAGATTAAGACGTCCACCGCCACCAATTAAATTTCTGGATCGCAAGTCAGTAAAATCATTGAAGGCTTTTTGAACAAATAATTCTCCTGTAGTTCGCCTTGAGAAATCTTGCATTACCCGCCAGTGCAAAAAGCCCTTATTTATAAAATCTGCCTCTTTGCGAATCCCGCGCTGGTAGTTACCAACGGCAAAGCTATAAAAAGCCTTCCGGGAATAGTCGAGTCTAAGGTCAGTATCAATTTTAAAGAATTCGGTATTCCCGGAAAGTAAAGTAAATCCAACACCTGCCTTTCCAGCAAAGCCGGGAGCAGCCTCTCTTTTTCGAAGCCTTTCAGTATTTACCTGCCCGAACAGCTCAGCGAAAAAACTAATTGATAGGATAAAAAGAAGAAAGAGTTGAAAAAACGAGGTCATGCGTCCTCCCTGTGCATAAGTGACAAGACAAAAGAATAAGAACCTAAAACAGCCCCAGCTGCTCTCCAGACTTTCCTTCAGGATTCTGTTCCAGTTTAAGAAGTAAGCGCTTGGCTGCAAGTCCACTGGAGAAACCGGTAAGACTACCATCTTGACCAATAACTCTATGACATGGGATAATGATTGGTATCGGATTTTTGCCGTTAGCCATACCCACAGCTCGACTCGCCGTTGGCTGTGAAATGTTCATGGCCAGTTGACCATATGAAATCGTTTTACCAAAGGGAATACTTTGAAGAGCCCCCCAAACCTTTTTTTGAAAATCAGTTCCTTGCGGATCTAGCTGAAGAGAAAATGTCTCGAGAGATCCTGAAAAATATGCGGTCAATTGCCTAGCTGCCTCAACAAGACAATCGTCGGTCTCAACCCAGGAAGAATCCGGGTTGGCTTTTTCTTTTTCACGTGGAATAAAAATATGCTGAAGTATTTCCCCCCTCCCAGCCAGAAGAAGTGGCCCTAAGGGAGAGTCGAGATAACGGTAAGTTTCCAAAAGAAAAGGCCTTTCCAAATACTAAAGATTCTTCAGTAAGCTGATACAATGGTGTTAAGTAATCTTTCCTAATGACAATCTGTTCAAAAACTGAATAGAAAATGGAATCTGTCGGTTAGCGACAGTCCTTAGTAGTAATATAAACTATATACTAATTATATATGTACTACTTACTACTCTTATTATTACTCTGTGGGAAATGTGGAAAACTGCTGCAATGGCGTCTATTCGCAATAATCGTGTTGGTACAGTGTTAATTAAGTGTAAATGACTTGTGTATCTATTGTGAAAAGCTTCGTTAACTGTTGAAAAAGGGAAAATTCTTAAACATTGATAAAACAGTTTGAACACTTTTTAAACAAGTTACTAACATAGTTTTCAACATAATTGTGGAAAACTATGTTGCTGTTTCTGGTCTATTTTGGCTGACGTTTCATTCTATCTTAAATAGTTATAAAAGAAAAAGGATCCGAAGTATTTTCTTCGGATCCTTTTAAATGTGGTTCGGTCTTAAAAGCTTACTTTTTCAACAGATCACGAATTTCTGTAAGCAGTGTCTCTTCTTTTGTCGGTGCAGGCGGTGCTGCTGGTGCGGCTTCTTCTTTTTTCTTCAGATTGTTAATCCAGCGAACCATCATAAAGATTGCGAATGCAATAATAGTAAAATCCACAATGTTTTGTATAAACGCGCCATAATTCAACATAACCGGCTCAGCCTCGCCAACGGCATCCTTGAGCGTAATTGCCAGATCACTGAAGTCTACACCACCCAGTAGTAAACCAAGCGGCGGCATTAATACATCACTTACGAATGAAGAAACAATCTTACCGAAAGCCCCTCCAATAATAATACCGACAGCCATATCGATGACATTGCCTTTTACGGCAAAGTCTCTAAATTCATTCATTAAAGCCATTTTGTACTACCTCCAAGAAAGTTCTATTAAATATATATTTAAGTCACACATCCCCCGAGTGAACCACATACTTTTACTATGTCAAGAATAAGTAAAAGCTCGAAAATATACCGAATAGGCTGAATATATTCAATAGCTTAAATGGAATTGAATTCGGGGTTGTCTGACAATAGGTCTTGCATGCTAAATAAGCCAGCTTGTTGATTTGGAAGCCAGCGTAATGCAGCCATCACGCCATGAACATATGCTGCATACGAAAGTGTCTTATGCGAGATGGAGAGGGATTCGCAGCCGTAAAACAGATGTACCTGTTCTTCCGCGCAGGAATTGCCTCCGCGCAAAGAATGGATTTTAGGTAAACGTTCTTCCGGGTTCAATATCTCGTTCGAGCTCCTGAGGTGACCGGAAATAATATTGCTTAGTTGAACTGCCGAAGCTGCAGGTGATTCTTTTACCATGCGGCTGCCAATATCTATTATTTCCGCGTCAAACCTTCCGCTTAACTTTTCCACAGCGTCTTCCAGTAGTGAAAAAAGCAGATTCATCCCAATAGAAAAGTTTGATGTTTGAAGAACCGGAGCCGTTTGAGAAAGTTTGACTATAGAATCTTGGTGGTCGGAATGTAGAGATGTGGTGCCGGTAATTAGTGGTGTGCTTTTATGCAGACAAGCACGTGCTATTGCCGCTGCCCCAGCTCCGGAAGAAAAGTCTACAACGATGTCTGTGTCTTCAAGTAATTCCGTCGGAGAGGTCGTAACAATAATTTCATCGGCGTAATACGCCTCAAGTGTATCGACACCGCCAATGAGAATGAAATCTTGCTCCTGAAGTATTTTAGAACAAAGCACCTGGCCCATCTTACCCAAGATGCCATTGATAATAATTCGCAACATAGTTTCCCCCAAAACTTGTTTCGCACAAAATATTCAGAAGAATATATCTCTTTGTCAGGAGTAATCAAAAAAACAGGTGCAGGGAGCAAAATATAATAAAAATGGAGTGTAGAGGAAAAGCAAGAAACGAGCAGAAGATCAAGGAGATTTGTCCGGTTTTTGCTGCCTCTTACCTCTTGTGGTAAACTAGCGCTCGATCCAATTAGCGAGTATGGTTTCGCGTTGTTCTTCGGTGAGCTCAGGGTTTGGATAGCGCTCCTTTAGAATTCGTTGGCGACAGGCTTCATACAAGACTACGGCGGTTGCCACTGAAACATTGAGGCTTTGCGTCATACCAAATTGAGGGACATAAATAATTTCATCTGCTACAGAACGGGAGTTGTCTGTTACGCCATTATGTTCATTACCCATGATAATTGCTGAGGGCTGAGTCCAATCTACCTCATATATGGATTTGGCATTCGCGTCTAATGCTGTGGCATAAATGGTGAAGCCATCTTCCTTTAAGCGGCTTCGTAAATCAGCGGCGCTGGCATGACGTTCGGTATCGATCCACTTAGACGCAGAACCAGACGTTTGATTGGCCAGTGCAGGAAACTTGTGTCCGTCGGTATAGAGCAGGTGGATTTTCTCAATTCCAATTGCATCACAAGAACGAAGCATTGCACTAACGTTGTGATTGTCATAAATGTTTTCACAAACCACCGTTATATCCTGTTGGCGGTTCTTTATGACACGCTGCATTTTTTCTACACGACGCTGAGTAGGCATAAATACTCCGGAATTATGGTACAGGTAAGATTATAGGAAAAAAAATCCCGGAAAGAAAGATCGTAAAGAAACAACTTGTTTTTTGCTACTATCACCAATTAACTTTAAAGCTGCACCCTGCATAAAATTAAGGAGGATAGAATGGCTAAGAAAGATGAAGTCGAAGAGGCTGTGGAAGAGAAGTCTGAGACGGAAGAAACTGCGGAAGAGCTGGAGAAGAAGCAAAAAGAAGAATTTGACAAGGAGCTTCAAGCAATTGAAAAGCGTCTGGAAAAAGGAGACGACCTTGAATCTTCTTCAGAAGATATTTCTGTTCTTTTAAAAGCGGGTTCTGTGTACTATTGCCAGCGTTGTCGAAGTATTTACTTTCGCAACAAGTGGATTAAGGACAATATTACTGATATGTATCTTGTTCGTACCGAGCTGGCACTTTGCGATACATGCCTTAAAGAAAATGGTGAGCATTTTGTAAGTAGTTTGGAGATCTACGACTCCGGACTAAAGTCTCGCCGTAAAGCATTTGAAAAGCTCGCTCGTACCGTGCAGAATCGCTTGGAAAACCGCCCGCCTTTTGAAAAGGTGTTGAATACGGTTGAACGCGATGGGGTCATGTATATTTTTTCTAATACGACTCGTCTCTCGGTTGAGATTTCGAAAGAGTTGCGTGCTGAATATCATGGAACGGTTCAATATGAATGGTTTGAACGCAATCAGTATTTACGAGCGCGCTGGTATGCTTCGATGGAGGAGCGTGAAGTCTTTGCCGATCGAATAAAGCAAGCCCGGGCACATCGCTTTGGTGTTTTTGCCTTTGAAGATCGTTTCTAACATTTTATAAGAAATTGTTGCGATATACTCCGGTGCCTATGCTATGAAAAAATCTGAAACGTTTAAGAAGCTCCAGCGGATTAAGGAAGAAAAGGGCACCGGGTTCGTTCTGTTGCTGGACCCTGAAAAGCTTCCGCCGGAGAGTATTGAGTCAACTGTTCATCGCGCCATTGAAAATGGCGTTGATGTCTTTTTTGTTGGCGGTAGCCTGCTCTTCGGAGAACATTTTGACCAAACTATCCAGTTTGTAAAAGCCGCGGCGGGAAATCATCCGGTCGTTATCTTTCCCGGAAGCCTGCAACAGCTTTCTCCCCATGCCGATGCCTTGCTTTTTTTAAGCTTAATTAGCGGTCGAAACCCGGAACATCTTATCGGCAGTCAGGTTATTGCAGCGCCGATTGTACGGCAAATGCAGCTTGAAGCCATTTCTTGCGGCTACATGCTTATAGAATCCGGAAAAATTACCAGTGCTGAGTTTATTAGCAATTCCAAACCCATTCCACGTGATAAACCAGGTATCGCTCTGGCGCATGTGTTGGCGGCAGAATATCTCGGTCTGCAGTCGGTATATCTCGAAGCGGGCAGTGGTGCACAACAATCCGTTCCGAAAGAAATGATACATCTTGTCAGTAAACATACCGACGTTATGCTTTTTGCCGGAGGTGGGATTCGCACGGCAGAAGCTGCAGCGGAAAAAGCTGCGGCTGGTGCAGATTTTGTCGTCGTGGGTAATTTCTTTGAGGCAGAGGAACATCGAAATAAAATTCGCGAGTTTGCAGACGCCATACATCGTGTCAAATAATTGTTACCTGAGAGACGTTTATGAAAATGTTTGCAACAGAAATTCGCAGTCAGATTGAAGAAAATATCCGCGTTAAACAAGCACTTTTGGAAAACTGTGAAGACGTTATCGCACAGTGCGCTGAAATATTGATTGCTTCTCTGCAAAATGGTGGAAAATTGCTTCTCTGTGGAAATGGTGGCAGTGCTGCAGATGCGCAGCATCTGGCTGCAGAATTGGTCGTGCGGTTGCGTGGCAGTTTTAAGCGTCCGGCTATTCCGGCAATGGCGCTGACTGTCGACTCGTCTATTTTAACAGCCGGCGGCAATGACTTGGGTTTTCAACAGATATTCGCACGCCAGGTAGAAGCATTTGGCAAACCGGAGGACGTGCTGATTGGTATTTCGACAAGCGGAAATAGCAATAATGTGCTTGAGGCTGTAGAGGTTGCTGCGGCAAATAAAATGAAGACGATTGCTTTGCTTGGAGGCAGTGGTGGTGCTCTTAGCGAGCTGGTCGATCTCTCGCTGATTGTTCCCTCAAGCAATACGGCTCGTATTCAGGAATGCCACATTTTGGTTGGACACATTTTGTGCCTGCTGATTGAAGAGGCGCTTTTTAAGCGATGAGTTATGAATGCTGATTGGTGTGATTCTTCTATTGAACTAAACTTAATTTATTTCTGCCCTCTGACTATGTTCAGGTAGTAGGTGACGACGTTCCCTGAGTGTAGCCGAGGGAGATTTGGTAAGTCCGTTTGAAAGAGCCCGCATTTTTAACACATATTGGCTTGATAGCTGACGCCTGGTTGTAATTGATGTTTACTAAAAATTCTTGAAATAACTGGATAACCACACCGTGACTATTGCTTTTTTGCTTCCCTTAAAAAAGGCTCTAAACCTATTTCGGTTATGTTGACAATTAATGGTTTTTTTGTCTTATCTCTTTTAAGTCCTTTAAATACTTTATCCTATTAAATCCATTTCATCTTATTAATCTATGTTTGGAGTAATATCTATATGAAAGTCGCATATGTGTTTGCTTTACCGCGTTCAGCAAGTTATAAATTAGCTCAAATGATTCTTCCACAGCTTGAGGCAGGAACACATGGTGTTGAAGTTGTCGGAATGTTTTTCTTTGATGATAATACCTTTGTTTTGAGTAAGGGTGACCCAGTTGGTGAGCGCTTAGCCAAGGTTGCTAAAGAGAAGAATATTATGCTAATGATGTGTGATATGTGCGCGTTAGAGAGAAATCTTGCCGAAGGTGAGCCACGTTGGTGTGATAAGGATGGCAAGGGACGAAGCGAGCCGGGTCAAGTTCGCACCGTAAATGTTGTTGATGGTGTGCATGTTGGCTGTTTTCCGGATCTCTACACGGCGCTTTCCGGGAATATGCCTGACCAGGTGATCACCTTATAATTGATGATTGATGATTGATAATTGATGAATGATGAATCATCACTAATAAATCTTCACTCATCAACTGTAAGTCTGTCCATCGCAATTAAGGTGCCGGCAATTGTTCCGTAGGTTGGGGCTGCAAACCAGCCGATTATCGGGATAAATAGCAGCAACACGAATCCGGCTCCGATTCCCAAAACATAACCACGGTTTTGTTTAACGAAGTCGATGCTTTGGCGATAGCTGAAGCGTCGTCTTTCCAGAGCATAATCTATCAACCCTGCCCCGCCATAATACGATTGAATGCAAAAAATAAGTAATGTGGAAGCAATTGCTCCTGCTACTGGCACGAAAACCAGTAGCCAGGCCGCTGCTGAAAACGTTGTGCTGAGGGTTAGCCCACGGGCATTGATATATAGCCCGCGTCGCAGATCTCGAAAAAGTTGTGACATTGAAAATGCCGGAGGTTCTTCTCCATACACCAGCTTTTCAGTGCGCTCAGATAATGACCCTAGAATTGGTGCAAATACTATCAGAATAATGTGTTTGTAGGATATAAATATGAGTAGAGCCAATAAAATCCAAAGTAAAACTTGGGTGATGATGCGGGTGGCCTGGTGCTGTAGCGCATCAGGTATCCAGTTGGCGTTAACATAAGCGGATATATCGTCGAACCAACTTCCACCGATGGTTATTAGAATGCCGATGTAAATGACACTCAATAGTCCGGGTAAAATTAAGTATGGCCACAGACGATGCTTAAAAATTACGCGATGGGCTCGAAAGTAAGCAGCGAACCCTTTGAATATTCCGGCTATGAACATAAGTGTATTCCAAGTTCTGAGTTTCGGGTTAAGTTAAAGGCAATAAGGCAATAAGGCAATAAGGCATATGATCCGCGTCAGACTCGGTATAATGAGAATCGATATGGTAGACGAACATACTAAATGTTTTGTTTCCAATTCACTGATTGCCTGCAACATTTACTTTACCCACCCGTCTATTGCATATAGATACTTCACACATTATATGGAGAATTCAATGCATTCGAATCATCTTATTAAGAGCATGTTACTATTGCTTATCCTTGCATGTATTCCAATTCTTGCTAAGGGCGAGGCAAAGAAAATTGATAAACTGCTGCAAAGCTACCACGATATCGGTCAGTTTAATGGAGTGGCCTTGGTTGCCAAAGACGGCAAAATCATCTATGAAAAAGGCTTTGGGATGGCAAACTTTGAGTGGCAAATTCCGAATACGCCTGATACCAAGTTTCGGATTGGCTCTGTCACAAAGCAGTTTGCCGCTGCTCTAATTTTGCAGCTTGTAGAAGATGGTAAAGTAGATATTCAAGCCAATATCCGAACCTATATTCCAGACTATCCTGAAAAGACCGGTAACATAATAACCGTTCATCACTTATTGACGCACACATCCGGCATTCCGAACTATACCAGTCTTCCGGACTTTCGTAATCACATCCGCAATCCATATACGCCGGATGAGTTTGTTGCTACATTTTCTGAACTTGAGTTGGATTTTGAGCCGGGGAGCAGCTGGAGCTATAGTAACTCAGGATATTTTCTGCTTGGCGTAATTGTAGAAAAAGTAACCGGCAATAGCTGGGAGGAAGAATTACAAAGTAGAATTCTAAAGCCACTCGGTATGACCAATAGCGGTTATCAGAATAACGACGATCTAATTTTGCAAATGTCTTCCGGTTATTCAAATACAATTGCTTCGGTACAGCCAGCAGCGTATTTGGATACCAGTCTTCCCTATGCGGCAGGAATGATGTATTCAACTGTGCATGATATGTTAAAGTGGGACCAGGCGTTGTACGGAAATGGGCCTTTTAAAAAAGCGCATACCAAATCGTTGATGTTTACTAAACATGCTGAAGTACCTGGCGATCGTGCAAATCACTATGGCTATGGTTGGTTTCTTCACACGCTGGAAGTCGGCGATAAAAAAATCGACGTTATTGAACATGCCGGTGGTATTAACGGATTTTCCGCTCGTTTTTGGCGTATGCCGACGGAACGCGCGACAATCGTTATCTTTGATAACACCGCCAGTGGCGGAACCGGGCAGGCCGTTCGTGATGTTGCAAAAATTATCCACGGTGGTGAAGCAGACATGCCTAAGCAGGGAATTGCACGAGCAATGCGCAAAATGATTGAGCAAAAGGGCGTGGAAAAGGCAATTGCACAGTATCATGAGCTGAAAAAAAATAAATCAGATGCCTATAACTTTGGGGAAGGTGAACTTAATCGTCTTGGGTATTATTATCTTGGTAACAAAGAAACCGGAACAGCAATTGCCGTTTTTAAGCTAAACGTCGAGGTTCATCCGGATGCATCAAACCCTTATGATAGTCTGGGCGAGGCCTATATGGCAGCCGGGCAAAATGACTTGGCTATTGTCAACTATAAGAAGGCGCTGGAATTAAATCCCGGTATGGGCAGTGCTATTTCTGCACTGGAAAAGCTCGGTGTGAAAATGGAGGACCCGACCGTTGAGGTTCCAGATGAAGTCTTGACTTCTTATGTCGGTGTTTATGAAATGCAGCCGGGTGTTAATATGACGATCACCAAAAATGAGCAGCAATTAAGCGCTCAGTTAACCGGTCAGCCTGCGCTGGAGATTTTTCCCTCTACTGAAAACGATTTTTTTCTTAAGGCCGTGAATGCGAGATTGGTTTTTACGCGTGAAGGCGACAAACCTGCTTCGCAGGTGACCCTGCATCAAGGTGGTCGTACGGCTGAGATGAAGCGAATAAAATAACTTCTTGTTGTTCTATTTAGCGGTTCCTGAATGTGGAACCGCTATTTTTTTAGGGCCTTATTGATCTCTTGCAGCGTGGGTTCATTACCCTCTGTTGTCTCCGATAAAACCTTACCGAATTGCTCAATAAGCTCTGTACTGTCTTTACCTTGAAGTCGGCGATTCATCCATGCGATGGTTTCATCTTGCATAACCGCTGTTCTTAGCCAATGATTTACCAGGCTGTTAAATGAAATATTGTTTTTCTTAGCCAGGCGCATTGCTTTTTCTTTTAACTCGTCTGGAATGCGTATAGACATTGCACTCATAGTTTGAACTCCTTCTATAAATAACTGTCACAGAAACCTTTCGGCGACATAATAACAAGCTCGGGAAATTTAAGGTCACCATACAAAAAGTCTCTTAAATTTTTGGTTACCAAAACAGCACCTGTTGTTATTGCTGCCTCTAAAACAAAATTATCTGCTTCATCCTCAAGGTTTGGTCTCCATAGATAATGATCTCTTGCTTTATATGCTAAGGCTATGAGAGCATCCAAGATTATTTCAACCTGCGATTCATTTAAATTAATCAGATTTAGAATCGCGGGTCTATTTAGAACTGACTCATACTCCAACAGTAGCTTATATGTTATTGCTATTGGGATTCGTTGGTTTTGTATGTTTGCCAATAGTTTATAACTGACAGATTCTTCTCTTCTACAAAGCCCGGAGACCAGAACATTTGTGTCTAGAATAATTAATGGTATCGTATTCAATGTTCATTACCTGATCAATGTCTGATACCGTATATAATACCATTGTGCATTAAATGTCAAGAAAAAGGTTCATAATGATGTATTCGGTTTGCCCGCTTTAGAATTGTTTGCGATTTATTAGCACACTAGATGGACTATCAATCGCTATATTTCATATCTTGAGATAAAGAAAAAATAACTCTAGTAGAAGGCTTGAGAGGTTCTTTGGGTTGCTTATGCTCTTCTTTACTTGTATTGGCCCTTAAAATAATTTATAGTAGGTATTACCGTTTACAAATGAATCCTAATCTCAAGTCCATCAACTGACAAAGAACCAATTAAGTTTCTCCCAATAACATGACTGGATTTTGCATGTCTATTAAAGCCCTTCGCACCCCCGACAGCCAGTTTCAAAACTTGCCCGGCTATAACTTTCAACCCAACTATTGCGATGTCGATGACCTGCGCATGCATTATGTTGATGAAAACCCCGATGGTGACGAGACGGTCGTTATGCTTCATGGCGAACCGTCCTGGAGCTATTTGTACCGCAAAATGATTCCACGTTTTGCTGCCGCTGGACATCGCGCAATTGCTCCGGATCTGATTGGATTCGGCCGCTCGGACAAACCGGAAAAGCAAGAAGACTATACCTATCAAAAACATATTGACTGGATGAAAGCACTGCTCTTTGAGCACCTCAATTTGCAGGATATTACCTTGTTTGTGCAGGACTGGGGTGGGCTGATTGGATTACGATTAGTCGCTGAAAATCCGGAAAAATTTAAACGTTTGGTGATCGCAAATACGTTTCTTCCGACTGGTGACCAGGGAGCTAATGACGCATTTATGCAGTGGCAAAAGCTAAGTCAAACTATTGAAATATTTGATGTTGGGAGAATAATCAATAAAGCAACAGTAAGCCCACTTTCTCCTGAAGTTATCGCTGCATACGATTCTCCCTTCCCTGATGAGAGGTATAAGTCTGGTGCGCGCATATTTCCGATGCTTGTGCCTATTACTCCTGATAATCCCGCGTCTGCAAGTAATCGCGCAGCTTGGCAGAAACTGGTAACATTTGATAAACCGGTGCTTACCTTATTCAGTGATAAAGATCCGATAATGTCTGGTTTAGATCGAATCTTTCAGTCGAAACTACCGGGCGCGGCTGGTCAGCCTCATGACACGATTCGCGACGCCGGACACTTTCTTCAGGAAGACAAGGGCGAAGAAATCGCCGATAAAATAACAGCCTTTATTGCCGCCTCATAATCGTTTTTGGTGCGGGCATTTCTTCTAAAAATGCCTGCTCCTTTTGCATCCCTTCTTATCTTCCTGCAAGATGTCCCGCATAAAAAGTTAACTTTTTCTTAAAGTCGCCAACTTCGTTGCCGAAACACTAAGTATACCGATCTTTCTATCCGGGAGAAATCCCACCCCATTGAAAATTTCAATGAAATTGTCCTTTGACTTCTGCAGGCTTTCTGTGCAGATAAATGCATGTAAAACTGGAAAGTGCCCCGTTCTATGTTTTCACGGCGTCCACTATATCTATTTCTTATGCTGGTATTTTTTATACCGGCCTGTAGTTCTGACCGAGAATTGCCAGAGGAGCGCTTGCCCTATTTCTCCGATTCAGACTTTACACCTCAGTGGATAGATTCGCGCCATGGAATTGAGGGATCCGTTCACAGAGTGAAAGACCTGTCCTTTTACAATCAATTTGATGAGATGGTTACAGATCGAAACGTTTCGAAGAAAATTTACGTCGCCGGCTTTTTTGATCTTCAATGTCGAACGTTTTGCCGGGTTGTTTCAAAAAACATGCAGAAAATTCAAGAGGCTTTTTCAAGTGATGAACATGTGAAGTTGCTGTCCCATTGTGTCAGTGTTGGAGTTCAGTCTGCTGAGCTACGCCGCTATGCGAATAGTTATAATGCAATAGAAGGAAAATGGCATTTTCTTCATGGTTCAGCGGAAGCCGTTCAGCAACATTCTCAGTCCGCCTATTTGCTGGACAAGCGAATGTTGTTAATTGAGCAACCGCATCGTGAGCAGCATCCGGAGCGATTGATTTTAGTAGATCAATCGGGATATATCAGAGGTGTTTATAGCGGTACAATTACTGGAGATATTCAGAGGATTATCGAGGATATTCATATCCTTAAAAAGGAGTTTGGGAATGAAGAAAAAAAATGACAAGCGATCTCATATGCTTCTTTCGCCATTGGTTATAGCTGCCTTTTTGGTGGGGTTGGTTGGAGTATATACCTTTTGTGAATTGGTTGAACAGCCGGATGAGGCAGACCTGCAGGTGCCGAATATTATGGTAAATTGGCAGGATCCTCTTGTGAAAATCGAGCGTGGACTGGTTTTTTACAACAACATGTTGTTTTCAGGACGACTATTTCAGCGAACCGGGCAGGGAGCTCCGATTTCTGAAGAGCGATATCTAAACGGTCTGCGACATGGAATTTCAAGACGATGGCACGCAGGTGGAATGTTGGCATATGTGCATCAATATGAGTTTGGCAAGAAGCAGGGCGAGCAAGTTGGCTGGTGGCGAAACGGGAATGCCCGCTATCGCTACAGTTATGTGGACAACCTGCAGCATGGAAAATCGATAGAGTATCATCAGCATGGAGATCCGTCGCGGGTCTCAAATTTTGACAACGGTATAGAAAATGGATATCAGCGCAACTGGGATATCGATGGATTCTTGACGGCAAATTATTTCGTTAAAGGTGGCCGGCGATATGGCCAGGTTGTAATCAATCGATTTCACAGTGGCGAATTGACACAGCTAGCGGCGAATGTGCGGAAATAGATAGCGGGACACCGTCATACTTTGCCCCTGAATACCTCCCGGAAGTTTCGGGAGGTATTTTTATAAATATATTTTTTTCTTGACAGACCAGAAATTGTACCATAGTTTGTGGAACCTTCTAGGAATTCCAGCCTGCAAACCATTTTCAGTCTAGAATCATCTGAGAAGTATAATCAAGTTATATGTAAGTTTATTTTTGTAAGGAGCAGTAATGTCAGAACGAGTAACAGGTGTTGTAAAGTGGTTTAACGCCACCAAAGGTTTCGGTTTTATTTCAAATGCGGATGGTGAAGATTTGTTTGTTCACTATACAAACATTCGTGAAAGCGGTGGCTTCCGTTCGCTGGAAGAAGGACAGGAAGTAGAATTTACGATCGGCGAAGGCAAAAAAGGTCTTCAAGCACAGGATGTAGTCGCTCTGTAAATTTTATTCTGAACGACACTCGACAACAATTCGGGGCGTGCGCTTAATCAGCGCACGCCCCTTTTTTTTGTACTGTATTTCAATATTTATATACGTTTGGAGTCTTGTTATGGAGGGTCACAAGACATTGGCTTGTTTTCCATGAGACGCAAAACATTGCGCCTTTACAATGTATGTGCTAGCTTCGCCCGTCACCCCGTCACCCCGATTTGCCTTATCGTTGATAATCTCTTAAACTCTAATAACCCAAAATCAACGAGGTAACCATGTCCGCTTTTTATATTAAACTATACCTTCTTACCGTGCCGGTTTTTTTCGCTATCGATTTACTTTGGTTGGGGAGCCTGGCGAAAAGCTTTTACAATACACACCTCGCAAATTTCCTGGCGCCATCAGTTAACTGGACTGCCGCAATGACGTTCTATCTTCTTTATATTGTCGGAATTCTTATCTTCGCTGTTGTTCCCGCACTTGAAAAAGAATCGTTGCTGCGCGCTGCTGTTTTAGGGAGCCTGTTTGGCTTTTTTACCTATGCGACATACGATCTTACTAATCTTGCTACATTAAAGGATTGGCCGATTATTGTTGTTTTTGTGGATGTCGTTTGGGGCACTGTTTTATGCGCTGCCGTAGCATCTGCAAGTTATTTGATAGGGTCGTGGTTACAAACGGTTTAACGTATCATTTTATAAACTGTTAGCTCCTGCTGCAAAAGCTGTGTAACTTATGTACTTGCATGAAAGTAGATACTAACATGTGGTTAAAATCTGAACGTCAAATATGTAATTCCGCATTTCTTTCCCTCTAGGTAAATAAATCGGCTTTTGCAGCATCAATAGGAAACAACTATGTCTGAGGAATTAAATCCGACGATCGCTTTCCGCGATCTAAACTTACCCGACGCCGTTCTAAAAGCATTGGACGCGGTAGGGTATGAGATCCCAACACCAATCCAGGCGCAAACAATACCGCTCTTTTTGGATGGACAGGATATCATTGGACAAGCGCAGACCGGTACAGGAAAAACAGCCGCGTTTGCACTACCGGTACTAACAAATATAAATCTGAAACAAAGGGCACCACAAGCGCTTATTCTTACGCCAACTCGCGAGCTTGGTATACAGGTGGCCGAGGCCTTTCAAAAATACTCTGCCCACATGAAGAATTTTAGCGTTCTGCCGATTTACGGTGGTCAAAGCTATACTATTCAACTAAAGCAGTTAAAGCGTGGCCCGCATGTTATTGTGGGAACACCCGGAAGAATAATGGATCATATGCGTCGTGGTACGCTTAATCTGAGCACTCTAAATACGCTTATTTTGGATGAGGCAGATGAAATGCTTCGCATGGGCTTTATTGATGACGTCGAATGGATTCTCGATCAGGTTCCGGAAAACCGTCAAATCGGACTATTTTCTGCCACAATGCCTCGTGAAATTCGCCGCATTGCGCAAAAATATCTGCATGATCCGAAAGAAATCACTGTAAAAATGAAGACTACCACTGCGTCGACTATTCGTCAGCGCTATTGGGTCGTTAGTGGATTTCATAAGCTGGATGCACTTACCCGGATTCTGGAATCCGAGCCTTTTGATGGTATTATTGTTTTTGTGCGGACCAGGAATGCAACCACGGAACTTAGCGAAAAGCTACAAGCCCGTGGCTATGATGCAGCTGCCCTGAGTGGCGAAATGCAGCAAAACCAGCGAGAGCGCACGGTCGATCGCCTGCGAAAAGGACAACTTGATATTCTGGTTGCTACTGATGTTGCTGCTCGCGGTTTGGATGTTGAGCGAATTAGCCACGTTATTAATTATGATATGCCTTCCGGAACCGAGCCGTATGTGCACCGCGTAGGTCGTACCGGACGCGCTGGACGTGAGGGTGAGGCCATCCTGTTTGTGGCACCCCGCGAGAAGCGCTTATTGTTTGCTATTGAGCGAGCGACACGCCAAAAGATAGAACCGATGGAAATGCCGTCTGCCGATACGATTAACAATAAACGTATTCAGCGCTTTAAGCAGCGAATTACAGACGTTCTTGCAGCCGAAGACCTCGATAAATATTATGAAATCATGGAGCAATTCGAACAGGAATACAATGTTCCGGCTCTGGTAATTGCCGCAGCGCTTGGTAAGATGGTTCAAGGTGATGAGCCGTTGCTGATAAAAGACAAGCCACGTAAGTCTCGCACTTTTGAGCGCGATGGAAGAGATCGCGATAGAAAGGGCCGACGTTCTGAGCGCGGTTTTGAAAAAGGTGGAGACAAGAAGTTTTCCAAGCGCGAAAAACGAGACTCTGTGCCGGATGCCGGTATGGAACGATTTCGTTTGGACGTTGGCCATGATGACGGTGTTAAACCAGGCAATATCGTTGGTGCCATCGCAAATGAAATAGGTCTGGAAAGTCGCTATATCGGCCGGATTAATATCTTTGACGATTTCGCAACCGTAGACCTTCCGTCTAATATGCCCAAAGCCTTACTGGATACGCTAAAACATGTACGCGTTGCCGGCAGAAAGATGAATGCTTCGCGCTATGAAGGTGATGCGAAGCCGCCTCGTCGCTCTGGTGATGATAAGCCCAGACGTAAGGAAAAAAAGAAGTTTAAGCCCAAGAAGGTGAAGAGTAAAAAGAAATCGTCGTAAACGGTGAACGGTGAAAAATTTGATAGCAATAGATTGATGTCTAAACACCGTTTCTTTTTGTTCCTGATACCTGTCCCCGGACTCCTGATTTGGAGCAACTATGTTACGTACACTTGAAGCAACCGAATATATCACACCACTGCGCGAAGGCGGTTCCCTGCCCGGTGTTGTGCGTGCTGAAGATGGAAATACCTACGCAATGAAGTTTATCGGTGCTGGTCAGGGTGTAAAAACCCTGATTGCCGAGTTGATCGCCGGTGAGATTGCCCGTGTGCTGGGCTTCAACATGCCCGAGCTTGTGTTGTTGAATCTCGATCCCAAAATCGGTGCCAGTGAACCGGATGCTGAGATACAGGATTTATTAAACTTTAGTGCCGGGCTAAATCTCGGTATGGCCTTCCTGGAACATTCCCTTCCTTTTAGTAAAGCACTTTTTCCATCATTTACAGAATCATTTGCATCGCGTCTGGTGTGGTTCGATGCCTTTATTACCAACGTTGATCGCACTCCGAGAAATGTTAACATGCTTATCCATCAGAACGATATCTGGCTAATTGACCACGGCGCAGCTCTGTACTTCCAACACAATTGGCAAGACCACTACAAGCAGGCGGAAACCCCTTTTGCGCTTGTAAAAGATCATGTGCTGATTTCGGATGCTTCAGAAATCCGATATGCTGATGAGGAATGCAAATCGCTACTCAATCGCACGATTTTTGAAACAATCGTTAATATGATACCGTATGCATGGTTAGAGACCGACAAGATGTTTGATTCCCCCGAAGCTTATCGAAACGGTTTTGTAGAATATCTGGATCATCGGCTGAAGCATTCCGATGTCTTTGTGAGGGAGGTTGAGCGTGTCCGAACGTGAAGCCTTCAACTATAGCATAATCCGGATTATTCCACGAGTAGATAGACAGGAATTCTTGAATGCCGGTATCGTTTTATTTAGCCGCACCAGGCACCTGTTAACCTGCCGTATCGATTATAGTTTGCCCCGATTACAATCTTTTTCCCCCGAAGCGGACATTGACATTATTCGCAAGCAGCTGAAAGCGATAGAGTGTATCTGTACTGGCGATCCCACTGCAGGATATTTTTGTGGACTTAGTCAATCGGAGCGTTTTAGCTGGTTGGTTGCTCCAACAAGCACTATTGTGCAGATGTCTCCTGCCCACACTGGAATCGGCTCTAATCTTTCACATGAGCTAGATGCGCTCTACGATCTGTTGGTAGCATAAGCCTACTTCCGCTGTTTTAAACGAACTAAAATCTTTACCATATAATAACTCGTATCCATACAAACCTTTCGTGAGGAGGAAGATATGAATGGATTAGTATTTTTAGGAGTAGCTATACTCATTATCTTTTTATTTGGAATTCGTATTGTAAGACCGACCCACCGTGGCCTTGTTGAGCGTTTGGGAAAATACAATCGCTTTGCCAGTCCGGGATTCAATTGGATCATCCCGATTATTGACCGGATGTATCAGGTAAATACAACCGAGATGATGATGGATGCTCAACCACAGGAAATTATTACCAATGATAACCTAAATGCTACCGTCGATGCGCAAGTGTATTTCAAAATTCGCGATGATGAAGATAGTGTGAAGCGCTCGCAGTATAATGTAAACGACGTGCAGCGACAGATTGTTAACCTGGCTCGTACCACGCTTCGTAACATCATTGGTACCATGACGCTGAAGTCTGCAAACAGCGAGCGTGGCAGAATTAACAATGATCTGCATAATGTTCTGATTGAAGAAACAAAAACCTGGGGCATTGATGTTGTGCGAACGGAGCTGAAACAGATCGACCCGCCACGCGATGTGCAGGAAACCATGAACAAAATTGTAAAAGCTGAGAACGAAAAAATTGCTGCTGTCGATTATGCTACGGCTACGGAAACTGCTGCCGATGGTGATAAGCGTTCATCCATTAAACAGGCTGAGGGAGTTCGTCAGTCTCGTATTTTGGAAGCGGAAGGACGGGCAGAAGCCATTCGCTTGGTGAATGAAGCAGCGAATCAATACTTTGTCGGCAATGCTCAGCTGTTGAAGCAGCTGGAGACGGTTCAAGGTTCTCTGGAAAATAATGCAAAAATTGTCGTTCCGGCGAATTCGGAATTAATCAATGTTATCGGAGAGATGGCAGGTATTCTGCCCGTAAAGAAGAAGTAAGCAATTACCATCGCTTAGAGCCGTTGAATTTTCAAAGAAGTCGTTCCGAAACTTTTGGAGCGGCTTCTTGTTTTATAGCGGCAGTTCAATTCGAAATGTCGTCCCCTCACCGAGTACGCTGCTAACAGAAATATTCCCCTGATGTTTTTCAACCACATTTTTAACGTTCGCCAATCCCACACTCATACGTACCGTGTGGTTATTATTGCCAAAACCAATGTCAAAAAGTGTGTCCAGCTTATCTTGTGGAATGCCCTTTCCTGAATCGGCTAGCAAAATAATGCAATGTTCTTTTTCAACGCGCGTGCTAATAGTAACGCTTCCACTGTCTTCAATGGCATCGATGGCGTTCGTAAGCAGCGTCATAAAAACCTGATTCAGCTGCGACGGGTAACCCTGTAACTTTGGTATTTCAGCATATTGTGTTTCGATTGTGATGTGTTCAGGCATCTGAGTTTTCAATAGTTCTATGGTGTCATTCAAGCAGGAATGAATATCGATACGCTGTAGATCTGCCTCATCCAGCCTGACAAAGTTTTTAAGCCTTCCAACCAAATCTATAATGCGGCTCCCGGCTTCCAGGGTAGCAGTATTATTGCGCTTTAATATATCAATTGTACGCTCAAGTTTTTTTGTTGGTTGTGTCGTCTCCGTCGATAAAATTGTTTCAACTTCCTGTTCAATTCTGTTTATCGCTCGATTGGAGACATCGGTAATGCTGTTGATAACGCCGATGGGATTATTGACCTCGTGCGCGATTCCAGCAACCAGGTTGCCTAGCAGCGCCAGCTTCTCCGACTGAATAAGTGATGCTTGCATCTCGGCCAACTCTATATAACGCAAGCGATGAATTTCAGTTTCCTTTTCGGCCTTTTCCAAGTCCATTTGAATCTGCATTTTTTCAAGCCGCGTCTGGCTTTCCTCGCTGTAGATTTGTTCTTTCAACTCCTGCAGCTTTTCGAGGTGACTTAGGGCCAGATTTGCATCTTCTAATTTCTTATAGCATTTATAAAGCCCCTCATGAATACGGCGGAGAGTAGGCTTCGCATCGGTTCCCTCCATAACAATCAGGGCATTATTGAAATAGTTTATCGCCTTTTGCGGCTCGCTATGGCTCAGAAAGAAGTCTCCCTGGCTAATCAGCGTACTTCCTATTGCATCTTTGTTTTCGAGTCGGTCATTATTTTTATTTGCTTTTTGATAGTAGGTTTTGGCCTGAGCTGCATCGGACATTTCGCTATAGAGTTCCGCAATTGCGGTCTGCGTTCGGGATAAGCCAATTGCCAAATCCAGTTCTGCAAAAAGAGTTTCACTTTCAAGATAGCACTGAAGTGCTTTGTCGTGATCACCAATCTTGCGAAAGGATTGGCCCAAGGTAAAAAGGATGAGACTTTCACCGACGGAATAATCAATTTTCCGAAAAAGTGTTAATGCCTTAAGGTCGTGCTCTATGGCTCGCGCGGCATCTTTGTTGACTCGGTAAATAGCTGCAAGATTATGCATGCCCCAGGCTTCGCCACGCGTATTCTTTATTTCACGATTTATTTCAAGAGCAGAAAGATAGCTTTCTAATGCACGGTCATAGCTGCCAAGTTGATGGAATGCATATCCCATGGCATCGATAACATCTGCTTCGGCTTTACGCTCATTATTAAGATCGCGCACCCTTGCCAATGCTTCTTCCAGTGTATTGATACCTTCTTTCAAGTCTGTTTTACCAACGGATTGTAGATATCCTTCATTGCGTAGGCTAAAGGCGAGGCCTTTTTCATAATTCAGTTTTTCGGAGAGTGCACGGCCCTGTTGCGTTAGCTCTGTAGCGCGGGGAATATTGTTGAGGCCGGTTTCCCAGGCAAGGTCCAGCAATATGTCTACGTGTGCCGTTGTATTGTGTAAGGAAGAATCCAGCTCACTTAGCTGTTCTTCGAGTTGTTTTATTTGAGGGGTTTGCATGCGCTTCTCTTTTTGAAGATTCCGCTGCAAATTAGGATGTTTTTTTGGGGATTACAAGAGATTAGAGCCGCACAGCAGTGCGGCTTTACCAGAGCCGTGGGTTGCGATTATCCGGATCCGTTGATCGCAACCCACGTTACGATCGCTGATGAGTTGTGTTGTTGAGCCGCACTATTGTGGTGGAGCTACTGTAGCTGTGCAACCGCCCGTTGTGCCGATGGCATTTGTGGGTCGAGCTCCAGTGCTCTTTTATAATTAACCAGTGCTTTTTTGCGATCGCCTTTTTGCAGCCAGGCCTCGCCGAGGCTGTCATAGCAGTTCGCTGCGTCGGGAAAGAGCTCCGTGTTTAGGGTAAACATTGCGATAGCATCATCGATCTCTTTATCCCACATCAGCTCGTAGCCAATGTTGTTAAGTATCAGATCTCTCGGATCGTCCGGATGAAAATTAATAGTGAGTGAATCAAAGTTTGTTTTAACGAACTTGATGCCCTGACTTTTGAATGCCTTATAGACATTTTGCCCCGCGGGAAGATGGGGCTTCTGTGGAGTTTTACCGCGAATTATTGCGAGAATGCCCTGACCCAACTGCTCGGCAACCGGTTCATCCATATTTGCGAATACGAGCACGGAGGTTTGTATTCCGGGCATCTCATAAATGACGGTGTTGGTACCGTTAAATCCACCGGCACTACCAAATGCTTTGTCTCCACCCTCAGCATACAGCTCTATTGCGCGCCTAATAAACGGATCCGCTTCGCGGATGGGTGTACTGAGCAAGCTGTCGCTATAATAAAATACCTGATAAAATTTCAATATATCTGCAGCGGTGGAATAAAATCCACCGTCGGGTTTTGCCTGTTCCTGAAACTCCAGATTGTCTTCCAACTCGCCTTTAATCGTTTTGAAATATCCAACGGCTCGATTCTTTACCGCATGCGTATTCTCTACAAATGTCTCGTTGAGTTTTAAGGGAATGGTAATATGCTCTTTAATATTTTCATAGTAGCTTTTGCCACTCACCTTTTCGATGATTGCCCCGAGCAGTACATAGCCGGTATTGGAATACTCTTGCTCCGTTCCCGGCTGAAACAGTAACGGCAATTTGCGCGCTCGTTCTACAATGCCTGCAATATTGCGTGTCTTTTGTTCAGACTGAAAGAAGTCCGGGGTAAAATAGTCTCCATAGCCAGAGCGATGTGAGAGCAGATAGTCAATAGTGATTTTAGAGGCAGCTTCATCCGGAAAGCCGGCGAGGAACTTCCCAAGGTTATCTTCCCGCCGTAAGATGCCCTCTTCCAGAAGTTTGTAAATTAACAGTTTGGTAAACGTCTTGTTCATCGAGCCGATGTTAAATCGCGTCCGTACCGTATTGGCCTTACCGGTCTCGCGGTTAGAAAGCCCGAATGCTTTTAAGTAAAAGGGGTGCCCTTTTTCTGCAATAAGAACAACGCCGGAAAATATATCAAGATCCTGATACTGTTTTATCAACAAATCTGTTTCACTGATAATTCGCGAAGCATTCCTTTCTATTTGGGAGAGCGGCTCTTTCTTGGGAGATTCAGATTGACAGGAAAGGTAAAATAACGTAGTAGTAAATAATAAATAGCGTAAGAACATGGCAAACCTCGGCGTGTTGGAGTGACTCAATATAGGTATGACGCCGAAGGTTTGGGAAAAGTTTTATCGGTGATCGGTGATCGGTGATCGGTGATTGGAAAAATTCTACTTGGCTAGCTAAAAAATCAAACCGTATTTTTTACTTCTGACTTCTGACTAGTCACTCCCAGCTTCCATTTTTGCAATCATTTGCCTACCATTATCATTTTCGGGATTAAGCTCAATCGATTTCTTGTAAGACTGAATGGCCAGTTCGGTATTCCCTTGATACATATAGCCTTCACCGAGACTGTCATACGTATTCCACGACTCCGGGTGCGCGGCTACATTTAAGCGGAATAGCGTTATTGCGGCTTCCATATTTTTTTCGGACATCTTGCCGTAGCCAGCTCTGTTTATCTCGTCTTCAAAGTCGGTAAACTGATTAAGCTTATTGCTTTTCTTTTTCTTGAAGTAACTTGCTGCCGCATCAAAGCCCTTTGTGTCTGCGAGCTCGAGTAGCTCTTTACCAAGTCGCGTATGCTTGTGCTTGAGTATCGCTTGCATTGCCGGATCAATATTGTTGTGATAGTCTGTAGAAGTCAATGGCGTATAGAGATCCGGGGCAGTCCATTGGCGATCGTCTCTTGGATCCATATCCTGCCACCATAAATATGATGCGCGAACTGTAATACCGCTATTGGGAAGCTTAATTTTTTGAGTATCACCAAACAAATTAACGTTCTGTGATGTGGGTTCACCAACAAAGGTAACGTGGGTCCAATTTTCAAGTCGGTTTGTGAAATTCTGAGCAGCAGAAAACGTGCGGGCTCCAATTATACAAAACAGTATTCCGGCCCGCTCCAGATTTGGGCGCTGAATAATTTCTTTTATGACGGGTCTTGTAAGGTAGTTATTTCCCCCGCCGTTACGGCGAATATCAACAACCAGTCGATCTGCTTCGCGGGTATCGATATCTTTAAACACGCGATTTGCAAATGCTGGAAGACTTTCTTCATCACTATTTCGGATGCTGTTAATTTGAATATAGGCAGTTTTAGTTGCATCATCATAAATATAAGCAAATGGTTTATTAACGTTACGCAGCCAGAGTGGAGTCGGATTCTTTGATTTATCCCGCGCGTCTGCCCAGTTGCCATCTTCACGTGCAAAGTGATGACCACTGTTACCCTTATAGTCGCTGGTTGTTAAGCGCTTGGTAATAGACTTTCCATTTTTACTGAAGGTGAACTCTGTAGATTCTGTACCGGAACTAAGCCGAACTGCATGCAAAACTTTTGGCATCGTAAACAGTACTGGTAAATTGTATTTCAACCCCTGATCATTGTCCCTGGCGATAAGTGGTGATAAAGCTTTTAATGCATCGTCAATGCTCGCCTTTTCTATTGCAATGAGCTCAGCGCCTACAATCTCGGACAAGTCCTTAGGTGCAGCTTTAACAAAAATGCCATCTTCCAACCAGTGGAATTGTAGTGCAAATCGTTTGAACGGAATTGCTCTATCACCAAAGCGAATACCGGAATGGCCATCGCCAACAGCATTTGCGATGCGGGCGAGCTCTACGATTACTTCGTGTGATTGCATGTTCGGAATATTTGCGTGAAGTTTTTTTACTGCATTGTGAAAGGATTCTTCGGATTGAGTGTGAAATAGATCTTTGTGACGTTCCTGCATTTCAGTAGAGAGAGTTTGCAGATCTTCTCGCCATTGCTCCGGGGTAAGTGTCTCCTGGGCAATTACTTTGCTATGTAATACGAATAGGGAAACAATAATTGAAATAACTAAAGCTAGTTTTTTTAGCAATTCTTTCATGGGGCTTCCTCGTTAATGAACCCAAAGAGGTTTTGTGTATATAGATTGACTACGTAATAATTAGACAGTTTGATTCAAAAAAAAGTTTACAAGGGAAAAAAATTGACGGCATTCGGTAAAATTTTAGCTTGCTGTGAGACAAAGTCAAGTAGTAGTCACGACTCACGACTCACGACTCACGACTCACGACTCACGACTCACGACTCACGACTCACGACTCACGATTGTCTTATTGCCCAATTGCCTTCTTCCCACTAAATTATGATAAACCCAAACCAGAGGACTTTCATGCGTTATTTATTGGCTGTTGTTATCAGTTTGTTACTGTTCTCCTGTTCAGCTACTGAAAAAGTTATGCAAAAGGTTGAGCCCGAGCTGAAGCTGCACGTGCCGTCTCCCGAATGGCAAGATCAGGTGATGTATTTTATTATGATCGACCGCTTTAATGACGGAGATTCTTCGAATAACGATCAGGGGATGGGTGAATATGATCCCGCTGATGAGCGTAAGTTCAGTGGCGGAGATTTAAAAGGAATTACGCAGAAATTGGATTATATAAAAGAACTTGGTGCAACGTCTATTTGGATAACGCCGCCGGTTGCTAATCAGTGGTGGAATCCGGGTGTGCAGTTTGGCGGCTATCACGGCTATTGGGCGCAGGATTTTAAGTCAATAGACAAGCATTTTGGTTCACTGGATGATTACAAACAGCTCTCTGATCAGATGCACAGGCGGAATATGTATCTCATTCATGATATCGTCGTTAATCACACTGGAGATTATTTCTATTACAAAGGTGATTATAATCCTGATGAACCACAAAAAAACTATCATTTTAATAAAGGCGTTGTTCCAACAACAGCACCTACTCAGTTTCCGTTTTCGCTGAATAACGTGAATAACCCGGAACATCTGGTTGCAGATATTTATAACTGGACACCCAACATTCTTAATTATCAGGATAAAAATGAGCGCCTGTATTATCAATTAAGTGGACTGGATGATCTGAATACTGAAAACCCGGTGGTGCGTAACGCGCTAAAAGATTCTTACCGCTACTGGATAAAAGAAGTCGGTGTGGATGCCTATCGTATTGACACTATTATTTATGTGGAAACGGACTTTTGGAATGATTTTGTTCATGCTTCCGACGGAATGAATGTGGCTGCTTCTGAAACCGGCCGCGACGAATTTCTGATGTTCGGAGAAGCCTTCGTTGGATCGGAGCCTTATTCTGAAGAGGGCGATAAATTTGTGGCGTCTTATTTTGGTACTGCCGAGCAGCCCGGCGTGAACTCGATGCTAAACTTCCCCCTCCATTACACGCTGCGACGCGTTTTTGCTGAAGGTAATCCCACAGCATATTTAGGGTATCGCTTGAACCTGGCAGCCAATAGCGGTATTTACAAAAAACCACACACACTCACCAACTTTCTGGATAATCACGACACGCAGCGTTTTATGGAAACCGGAAGCCTTGAGGCGTTTAAGCAGGCCCTTACCTGTTTGCTAACGATTCCGGGCATTCCTATTATCTATCAAGGAACCGAACAGGCGTTTGATATTCAGCGAAAATCAATGTTTGCCGAAGGCTGGGCATCCGAAGGGAAAGACCATTTTGATACCGACTCTCAGATGTTTGTATTTCTGCAGGATTTGATTCAGTTGCGAAAGGATCATCTGATCCTTTCGCGTGGAGATCTTTCTGTTTTGCAGGAATCTAAAGTAGGCTCCGGTGTATTAGCTTACAGGCGAACGTATAATGGCAAAAGCGCCATTGTTCTTTTCAACACCGCGGATGAACGTATTTTGTTGAGCAATTTGAAAACGGGCCTGGCAAAAAATACGGTATTGCAGAAAGCCTTCGGCAGGAACTTGCCTTCGCAGCTTATTTGTAAGAGAGATGGAACATTGAGTTACGAATTACCTGCTAGAAGTTATGGTGTCTATTTCGTTGACGACGTGCAGCCCGGATTGCAGCAAACGTCTCAGAAATTGACAATCGAGGCGGCTCCAACTGATACTTTACGCAGCGATTTACAACTTCAGGGAAGCATCGATGGTGATATTGCTGATGTACGGATTGTAATAGATGGTAAGCTGGATCGCTCACTTGTTGCATCGGTGCAAGGCAATCACTGGACGGCGTCCCTGCCGATTTCCAGATTTCCCTTTGGCGACACGCGCCATACGCTAACGGCTTATTCTAAAGAAACCGGTGCTTCTTCCCGGACGATTGAAATAACGACCAGCCTCAGAGTTCAGGGTAAGGTGTTAAAAGTTGATGACCCTAAGGGCGATGATCATGGTCCTAATGGCAACTACAAGATTCCAAGCGACGTGACCTTCGGTAAGCAAATGGATATTGAGCATGTTGAGCTACGTTCTTTTGGAGGAAATTTGATGGTGCAATTGCGGATGGGTGAAGTATCTACCTATTGGGCACCACCTAATAAGTTTGATCACGTTGGCTTGCAGGTGTTTATCGACTTACCCAATAGCGAGGGTAAATCTGTACTGCCGCGGCTAAATGCTTCTGCACCGGAAGGCTTCCTTTGGGATTTTATGAGTTACAGCAGTGGCTGGGTAAATATCTTATTTTCAGCAAAAGAGGCAACCGGGCAAATCAATGGTACGCTGGTAACGCCTGCACCGGACGTTCAGGTTGATGAAGCAGAACGTACCATTACTTTACTGTATTCTCCTGATGCGCTGGGCAATCCCGAAACGCTAAGCGGTGGCAAGGTTTATATTACTACCTGGGACGGTGCAGGATCGGAAGGATTTCACCGTGCATTAACGCCGGAGGGGGCAGCTTTCGAATTTGGTGGTGGGGATGGTCGTACCGATCCACTGATATTAGATGACACGATGATACTGGAAATTCCATAGGAATTGTGTGTAGGAATGGCAATACATTGCTTTTAAAACTATCCTATACGAAAGGGCAAAATGCGAGTACATATTTACAGTATTCTAATCGCTCTAATTTATCTTGGCTGCTCACCGGTGCAGCATTTTGTGCCGATTAACCCACCGGGAAAAGGGCAGTATGAGATTCGCGTCGGCGTTGATTGGGCGCTTAATAAACTAATGCTGCCAAACCCAACCTTTGGCATGTACTATGGTCTCTCCGACCGAGATGCAATAGGAGTTTCCGCAGCTGCACTTATCATACCCAATAATGTGTCCTATGTTCGCTATTGGGATGGGGAATCGGTTGCAGGTAATTTTCAACTACACTTAAATAGTTTAATCGGCGGATCACTCGACCCCGTTGTAGATATTCGAGCAGCTCTAACTTCGCGCGATAGCAATACGTTGCACAGCCTCTCTGCAGGGCTCGCATATTATCAAACTCCATTTTTATGGCAAGCATTTGGTCGCTCAAGCGGGTTGAAAAAAACCTTGCCGGTAGTGGGCTATACGTTACAAAGTAATGACTTTCAAATGGACATTGATTTTATTCCTGGAACGAGCCGTTATTTGGTTGAGAAAACAAGCAGAGAAGCAGGGTTTCTAAACAGAGATGCCAGATTTCTTATTGCTGATTCAGGTAATTTTGCCGGGGAGTCTGAAAAAGTTAAAGACTTCGGAGTAGGGACCAGTCGAAAGATGATGCTGTTTTTCACCCATGATAAAGTAGTTAACTATGATGTGAACCCTAACAGCGTATTTGGAACGCAGTACACGTTTTTTCTGCGAAATGGATTTAGGGTTGACCTTTTTAACAGGCCACCGTACCCGGACTGTATCCCCTGTGGTTTGGAAATGCGTAAGGCCCGGGCTTTTATTGGCTCTCCCGAACATAAAGTCTACTGGGTTTCCGTGAGTGATAACTATGGAATGGGAGTGGCAACCTTTATACGTGAATTGAATATAGATAACATACTCAAAGGCTATAAAAACGGCGGCGCGCTTAACTTGGAAGAAGGAGAAGACCACCTAAAAAAGAAGCTGAAAAGGATCGACCCTTTCCCGCACGACTTTTTCTTTTCCGTTGCTTCAAGAGAAAGAAAGAGAAAGCTGTAATGTTTTTGGGGTAATTCTATCGGGAGGAAAAATGAGGCGAGATAAAAGAATACGAACCGGGCTGATTGTTCTTGCGGCAATTGGTCTTGTAGCAATAGCTTTGAACGTCCTGGCCTATAAACATGCCCGTGCAATGTTGTACTTTTCAGAAAGTGGTACTCAAACAGTGAGCCCGGAGAGTATGTCTTTTCTCGATAAAGCGTCGACTCTTTTTACCGGAGTCGATGCTGCACGTCCCCTGTCATCTGCCAGTGATTCCGCACTATTGGGTTTCCAGCAATTTCTTATTTCGATAAACCCTGATTTATATCTTGGTGCGGCACTTTTTGCTCAACCGGATACCGCCGATCTGGTTCTACTTTTTCATGGTTATCGCGCCGATAAGTTTGCGCTGCTTCATGAAGCCAGGGCTTTTGCTGAACTTGGTTATTCAACCTTATTAATAGATTTTCGTGGCTCTGGCAGCTCCTCGGAAGCTTATACAAGCGTTGGATATGATGAAGCAGAGGACGTAGTAGCAGCCATTCAATATGCCAGAAAGAATATTCCGCATTCGCGCCTGTTCATTTTCGGGCAATCGATGGGGGCGGCAGCTGTTTTGCGTGCGGTAAAAGAGTTCCAAATTCAGCCGACTGCCCTAATATTAGAATCTGTTTTCGACCGAATGTTAAGCACTGTCGAAAATAGGTTCTCTATTATGAACGCTCCTTCTTTCCCATCTGCTCAACTTTTGCTATTTTGGGGTGGCAGACAAATGAATTTTGACGGCTTTAGCCATAATCCGATAGACTATGCAGAGTTTGTGAAGTCTCCTGTTCTGTTTTTGCATGGTGAATTGGATCAACGAGCAAAGCTAAGTGAAGCACAGGCTGTTTTCCAAAATATTCCTGTTTCTATCCGGAAGAATTTTCACGTCTTTGATAATGCGAAGCATGTTTCATTTGTTAAGCAGTATCCTGAAGAGTGGAAAGATCAGATTAGGCGGTTTTTGAATACAACCTAAACCATCTTTCTTTTTTATTACAAGTTTATAAACTGCTGGCTTTCTTTCGTTTACATGGTTTATATTTAAACAACTACTAATTTTTAAGAAACTAGTAATAAACCTTTAGTTAGAAAATTCTCTATGAGAATACCCTCTACCCCTCCTGATATAATCAAGATATTTAGTGATGCTTTGTCCAACAATAAACAGCTCTTATTAAAGCTTGTCACGGAAGTTGATTCGGTTGATGGAAAACAACGTTATTTGCATTGGGATGAACTCAAACACAGAACCCCTCCTGATGGTTTAACAAGTGAACAATGGTGGGCTGGTATGAAGCGTGCTCGAAAATCACTTTACCAGTATTTGCCGTTTACTGATACAAATAATAATCAATTCCATTTTAGTATTTTGAACAAAGTTTCTGCAGACTTACACTGGTTAGATATGAATGCCGGCGGTGTAATAAAATCAGATGAGGGAATAATAAACCCTTATACAAAGGCGGTTTTTTTTAAACGCTCCTTGGAAGAAGAGGCAATCAACTCAAGCTTATTAGAAGGCGCTGTTACTACCCGACATGAAGCAAAAAAGATGATTCGGTCAAAAAGGGAGCCGCGTGATAAAAGTGAACAAATGATTCTCAATAACTATCATGCTATGCAGTTTATTAATGAAAATAGGGATGAAAAATTAACCTCTTCCATGGTACTTGAATTACACAGAATAGTGACCGAAAAAACGTTTGAGACCGAGTCAAAGTCTGGCGCTTTTCGTGCGGAAAAGGACATCGTTGAAGTAGTCGATAATAGCTCAGGTGAAGTATTACATACTCCTCCAAACGCAAATGAGTTAAGTGACCGATTAGACAAACTCTGTATGTTTGCTAATCAAGAGGACGACTCTAAATTCATTCACCCTCTAATAAAAGGTATTATTTTGCACTATGTATTAGCCTACGATCACCCTTTTATAGATGGTAATGGTCGAACGGCACGTGCTCTTTTTTATTGGGCAGCAATAAGTAGCGGATATTGGCAATTGGAGTTTGTTTCCATTTCAAAGGTTATTTATAGAGCACCTGCAAAGTATGGTCGTGCTTTTCTGTTTTCCGAGACAGATGATAACGATATTACATACTTTTTACTTCATCAAGTTGATGTGCTTATGAAGGCCATTCATGAGCTTCAAGAATATCTAAGGCAAAAACTAGATGGGGTAAGGCAAGCTGAGAAGCTGCTCGAGCAAAATAGAAAGCTGAAAGGCAAACTAAATTTTCGCCAGCTTGCGCTTCTGCGACATGCATTAAAACATCCGAATTCGTTGTACCTGATAAAAGAGCATCAGCTAAAACACGGTATTTCCTATGAGACAGCTCGGAAAGATTTGTTAATTATGTCTGATGGACTTGGCTTATTTAAAAAACTTTTGGACGGCAAAGCTCTTGTCTTCAACGCGCCGGAAAATCTTGAAGAGCGTATCAAAGCCAGATAACTTCTTGTTTATGCCGTAATAAAGCCTTCCTCTCCGATTCTTTATTCTTTAAATCTTAAAATAGGAGAATTAACTTTGCTGTTAATAAACCGACTGAATATTAATGAAACCCGTTTTTCCGATCAGGCAATTGACCCTTCAGCAATTCCGGAAAATACAGTTTTGCTTTCCGTTGATCGCGTTTCCCTAACGGCGAATAATATAACCTATGCGGTGTTAGGTGAACGCATGAAATATTGGCACTTTTTTCCAACCGAAGATGGTTGGGGTAAGTTACCGGTTTGGGGCTTCGCCAACGTGATTGCTTCGACGGTTGAAGGAATAGATGTTGGTGAACGTTTTTATGGTTTTTATCCCCTTGCAAGACAGCTTTTGGTAGAGCCTGCTCGAATGAATCCCTTCGGATTCCGCGATGGGGCTTCGCACCGTGCAGAGCTGCCACCTATTTATAATCACTATGCACGCTGTAACGTAGATCCAATTTATAGCCGGGAAACCGAAAATTTACAGGCGTTGTTGCGGCCGCTGTTTACGACTTCTTTTTTATTAGATGACTTCATGGCAGAAAGCGATTTTCAGGGAGCATTTGCAGTTCTCATTTCCAGCGCTTCCAGCAAAACATCGCTAAGCCTGGCGTTTTTACTAAAGCAAAAGCGCAATGAGCGACGAGACTATAAAATTGTTGGATTAACATCACCGCGCAATATTGAATTTACTAATAACACCGGGCTGTATGATCGTGTAGTTGAATACGATGCGGTAAAGTCTTTGGATAGTTCTCACAAAGTGGCTTTTGCCGATATGGCCGGAAATGCCGATTTAACCGAAACCCTTCATACGCATTTTCGAGAAAATATGCTGCAAAGTTGTCAGATCGGGCTTGCCCACTGGCAAGACTTTGGCGTTCCCAGAGATTTGCCAGGTGCTGCACCTAAATGGTTTTTTGCTCCGGATCAGGCAGTAAAGCGCACCAAAGAATGGGGAGCCGAAGACTTCCAACAACGTCTTGCTAAATCGTGGCATGCCTTTATAAAAATTGCCGGGGATTGGCTGCAGGTTGAATATCATAGTGACAATGAATCGGTTCAAAACATCTACCTGCAGACGCTTGCGGGAAAAGCAAGTCCCACCAAAGGACATATTATTACCTTAAAATAGACTGGATTATTATGAATCGTACAACACTCGCTGTTATAAATGCCGTTGTTTTCGCAATAACGATCGCTGTGAACTATTTATCAAATGCTCTGCCAATTAATGGTTTGACTGCCGGGGATATCTCTGATAAATGGCTCGTGCTTTTTAAGCCGGCTGGCTACGTTTTTTCTATTTGGGGTATCATCTATCTTGGTCTGTTGGCCTTTATAATCTACCAGTTTATTGCAGGTGACAGAGAAAACAACTTCATAAGCAAAATCGGCTCCTGGTTTATCGTAAATGGTCTTGCAAACGCTGCCTGGTTAGTTGCCTGGCATTATGAGATTTATTGGCTGACGATTCTTATCATGTTGGTTATTCTGGTTTCACTAATCCAGATCTATACACGTCTTAATGATGCCTCCGAAATCTCTCCTGCTCAACGCTATGCTGTTTTGCTGCCCTTTAGTATCTATTTGGCCTGGATCTGTGTGGCTACAATTGCTAATGGTACCATCTTACTTGAGTCGCTTGGTTGGGGTGGCTTCGGTCTTGCTGACTCTCTTTGGCTAATCGTTGTGTTGCTGGCAGGCCTTTATATTGCCTGGCAGTTTGCAATGCGTGGAGACGTGGCATTTACTTTGGTTTTTGTTTGGGCATTTGCAGGCGTTGCCGTGCAGAATGGCTCTATGCCGGAAATTGCACCAATCTGTTGGGCGGCAACCGCTATTGCTGGTGGGCTTTCAGTATTGGCATTCACGAGGTAATAACTGTAGGCGTCGTAACATATTTCGACGGCTACAGTTACAACGGCTGTTCTTTTTTCAATCTTCTTGCAGAAATTTTGTGCGCCATTCCCTTTGGGTTTAAATTCACCTTCCGTATACTCTGCCAATAGAATTACTCACACGATTTAAATGAAGAGACCATAGATGGCAACCGACAGTTTTTGGGGAAACATCTTCAAGTCAAATGAATCCGAAAAAGAGACCGTACGTGAGGTTTTAAAACGCGTGCCGATCTTCGATAGCCTCGATAAGAAAGAGCTAAAAGCAGTTGAACGAATTCTGCACAGGCGTGAATATCGTGCTGGCGAAGTGGTTTTTTACGAAGGTGACCCGGCGGCAGGAATGTATATCATTGAATCCGGTTGTGTAAAGGTTGTGTTTGAAGAAACCCAACAGGTGCTTGCTGAATTAAATGACGGTGAATTCTTTGGTGAGCTGGCACTGTTGGACGATTCACCGCGATCCGCGACGCTAATTGCGCGCTCCGACTGCAAAATGCTTGGCTTTTTTCAAATGGATTTGCTCGGTCTGGTTGAGCGTAGCCCGAAACTTGGCGTAAAAATTGTGCTTCGCTTGGCCAGTGTTGTTGGTGAGCGTCTTAAGGGCTCTAACCAGCAGGTGCAGGATCTTCGTATGGAGCTATTTGAAAAGCTCGAAGAAGATGGTGAAAAGGCAGGTAAAAAATAATGGGTTCATTTTTTACCCGTGGTCAAAAAATGATATTGGCCGGGATTGTCGGCGTTGGAGCTTTGGCATTCTTATTTGCCATTGGCGATTTGGTGCAAATAATAATTATTGCTGCACTGCTGGCCTATATTCTGGACCCCTTGGTGAACATGATCGAGGCGCGTGGCATGAGTCGTACTCTGTCCGCCGTTATTCTATTTGGTATCATTTCAGGTATTGTCGGTATTGGATTCCTGCTATTAGCACCGGTGTTTACCGTTGAAGTAAAGTCAATGCGCGGTGGCTTTGGACCTGAAAACGCGAAGCAGCTTATACTAACTCTTGAAGCTTATCTTAAATCCAACTTCAGCTTTTTAGGAATCGGCGATCTAAACCTGGTTGAAAATCTATCGCAGGTCGTAGTAGAGTTTGGCAACTTTTTATTTACCAATGTTTCGAGCCTCGTTGGTATCCTGGCGAACCTGGTCATCCTTCCCTTTATTACCTTTTTTCTGCTTAAGGATGGGCGTGAGATAAAAAAAGGTCTCGTTGCTGCTATTCCAAATCGCTACTTCGAATTCTCACTTAACTTGCTTTATAAAATGGATAAGCAGCTTGGTAATTATCTACGTGGACAAATTCTGGATGCGCTGGTTATCGGTATTCTCTCGATGACAGCAATGGCTCTGCTAGGTGTGAAGTATGCGATTATCATTGGTGGCTTCGCAGGTCTGTTTAACTTGATTCCTTATGTTGGTCCACTTGCTGGTGCTCTTCTCGCTATCAGCGTAACGCTGGTAGAGTCGGGCGATGCCAGTATGTTGCTGCCTATTGCCGGAGCTTTTGCGATTGTCCAGCTTATGGATAATGTGTTAGTCCAGCCCACCATTGTTGCAAAAAATGTAGATTTGCCTCCACTGGTCGTTTTACTCGTTGTTATTGTCGGTGGCAAGTTTTTTGGTATTTTAGGCATGATCTTATGTGTTCCGCTTACAGCAATTGTAAAGGTACTGTTTCAGGAAGCGCTGCCGATGTACCGCAAATACCGTTTTACGTCATAATCCCATCATTTTGTTTCTGCTAAACCCTCCTTCATCATCCGTCGATACTCCTGAAACACGTCCATAACAATTATGGATCGGTATTAATATGGGAACAGGATGACCCAAATAAAAACATACTCAATCTGGAGGTTTACCATGGATGGATCCTTGATACGGATCTGGGTTGTATCAATTTTGATGATCTGTGCTACAGTTGGCTGGGCGCAGCAAAAGCAAATTTCTGCCCAACAGGCGATTGACAAAGCACTAACATTAACCACGCCGGAAGTTGGAGTAAATGACTTTCGTGTAAGTGATATGGGCCCAAATGGCAACGGTGCTTTTGATGCGTTTACAGCAGCAGTTGCCTACAACAGCCTGGACAATGAATATCTCGTTGTTTGGTCTGGTGATGACGAAAAAAATGAAGAGTTTGAGATCTGGGGACAGCGTATTGATGCTGCTACCGGGGAAGAAATCGGAGTAAATGACTTTCAAATCAGTGATGTGGGACCGGATGAGCAAATAAACTTTGATGCGTTTGAGCCTGCGGTTGCCTACAACAGTGTGAATAATGAGTATCTTGTGGTCTGGTATGGTGATGATGACCAGGGGACATTGGTTAATGATGAGCTGGAAATCTTTGGTCAACTTCTTGCCGCTGATGGAACAGAGCTTGGTGACGATGATTTTCGCATTAGCTCGATGGGCACCGACGGATCACTTGATGCCTCAGCACTGTCTCCGGATGTAGCATTTAGCAATGATGACAACATGTTTATCGTTGTCTGGCATGGCGATGACGCGTCGAATGGAACAATTGATGATGAATTTGAGGTATTTGCTGCCGCCGTAAGTGCCGCCGGAAATATTCAAAATATGGACGATATTCGTTTGAGTGATATGGGCCCCGATGGTGATGAGAATTATGCCGGCTTGAATGCTGCTGTTAGTTATAACTCAGTTGAAAGTGAATTCCTGGTTATTTGGGAAGGCGATGATAATAGTGGCTCGCTTACGGAAAGTGAGTTTGAAATTTTTGGCCAGCGTTTCGATGCCAGCCTGCTTTCCGAAGTGGGAGCGAATGACTTTCGCGTAAGCGATCAGGGATCTGATGGTGATCAAAGTATTGATGCTAATAGTCCGGCGATCGTTTTCAATAGCATCGATAATGAGTATCTTGTCGTTTGGCAAGGCGATAGCGAGACGCCACCACTGGTTAATCAGGAGTTGGAAATCTACGGTCAACGCCTCGATGGCACGTCTGGTATTCCTGTTGGTGAAACTAACTTTCGCATCAGCGATATGGGTCCGGATGGGCAAACAAACTATGCCGCAATTAATGCAGCCGTTACGTTTAATCAAACGACCGGAGAATATCTTGTTGTTTGGGAAGGCGATGATGACACCATTCCGTTAGTTGACGATGAGCTGGAAATTTTTGGCCAGTTTTTGGATGCTTCAGGTGAGGCATTTGGTATCAATGACTTTCGCATCAGCGATATGGGTCCGGATGGGGATAGTGGATTTCTGGCATTTAATCCTGCATTATCCTATAATAGCGCCAACAATACGTTCCTTACTGTTTGGGAAGGCAAAGATCTGAGTAATACAATTACTGAAATCGAAATCTATGGCCAGCAGCTTGCCGCAACTCCTGTGGCACCGCAAGGACTTTCTGCTGCTCCTGAACAGCTTGAAGTACAACTTAGCTGGAATCAGTTTAGCGGCGAAATCGCACAGTTCTACATTTATCGTGGTGTGACTGCCGGTGTCTTGACGCTTGTAGATAGCACGTCCGGTGATAATTTGGAATATTCAGATCTATTTGTAAATGAACTAACCCAATATTATTATCAAATTTCTGCCCTTGGCACAAATGGCTTCGAGGGTGATAGATCCGGTGAAGTGAATGCAATGCCGCTCGATGCTAATGCACCGTCCGCTCCACTTGGTCTTCAAGCTGACGCTGGTAATTTTCTGATAGACTTAAATTGGGATGCCAATCCGGAAGTTGATATGGCTCATTATACGCTTTATCGGAATACGGAGGAAGATTTCTCCACTGCTGAAAAAATCGCTCGGCTTTCTTCTGAGAGCTTAACCTATCGAGATAGCAGTCTGGTTGGTGGAGCGGACTTTATTTATTGGCTTACAGCAGTTGATATCTCGGGAAATCAAAGCGCCTCCAGCAACTCTGCATCGGCAACAGCGATGGACAATATCGCTCCAAGTGCCCCTCAGGAACTAACCGCTGCTGGAGACAACTCTTTGGTTACGCTTAACTGGCTGGCGAATACAGAGAGCGACTTGGCAGGCTATAAATTATTGCGTAGCGAAGAGAGCTCGCCGGCAACTGCCCAGGATCTTGCAATTATTGACAAGTCTCAAACGACATTTAATGATCTTCGTGTGGAGAATGGGAATACGTATTATTATTGGCTGCAAGCCTTTGACTTTTCCGGGAATGAAAGTGCATTTAGCCTTAGTGTCAGCGTTATGCCGTTCGATGCTGCACCATCTCAACCTGTCTTTGCGGATGTGATAGGAACGGATCAACGCGTTGAGTTAAACTGGCAGATTAATCCTGAAGCCGATTTGCAGTTCTATTCACTTTATCGAAATGACGAGAACGATCCTACTGAAGCGACTAAAATTGGTCAGTTCGATCATCCGGGAAACTCTTATGTTGATGAATATGTTGAAAACGGTTTAGTATACTTTTATTGGCTTGTAGCAACAGATATGGGTGGAAATGAAAGCGAGCGTAGCGCTTCTGCCACTGCGATGCCTCAGGATAATGTTGCCCCGTCGGCTCCGGAAAACCTCTCTGCAAATGGTGGTTCCGGAGTTGTGGAACTGGCATGGCAGGTTAATGAAGAAGAAGATGTGCAAAACTATATTGTCTATCGCAGCTCGTCTTCTCCGATAATTCCGACGGATACGATAGCCGTTGTTAGTCATCCAATAGTAATGTTTACAGACAGCTCAGCGATACCGGAAACTGAATATTACTACTGGGTTGCCGCTGTTGATGTGAACGGAAACGAAAGCTCGCTAAGTATCTCAGCTACAGCAATCGCTTCACCGCTGGTTGGCATCAACACGTTAACAGGAGTTCCGACAGCATTTGAACTCTATCAAAATTTCCCGAATCCATTTAATCCATCCACAACAATTACTTTCGATTTACCAACGAATGAAGTAGTACAGCTTGCAATCTACAATATGCTTGGGCAGGTTGTTCGTATTTTGGTGGCGGAAGAGTTACCAGCAGGTCGCGTCAGCGTAACCTGGGATGGTGCTAACGAGTTTGGTGAACGATTGTCCAGCGGTGTTTATCTTTATCGCATTGAGGCTGGCAATATTGTTCAAACCCGTAAACTGGTTATGATGAAATAGCCATTCGAACATTTTTCTATTGGCACGCAAAGCTGATAAAAATGACCCAAAATCTCCTCACATGTGTTGTGAGGAGATTTTTTTTTCAAAAAATGTTCACTTTTTTCTAAGATATAGTACAGTCCCCTTCATCCAATCTAATTGAGGAGAATAATATGACGTGCATTAAAATTTTGCATAACTTGCCGTCAGGGAATGACCACTGTGATAATATTCGTGAGTTAGCGCTGGATGTGCTTTGGAGTTACCTGAGCAACAAATCGTCAATTGGGATCGGGTTTCGCCGCAGCTGTAATATTGCTGGTTTTGATATTGACTTTTTCTCTCCGGAGGGCGGAGTAATTGTGCAGGTATGTGGCGATGCTGAATTCGACAGGCTACGAATGGTTATGGACGCCTTTAACGAAATGATGTTGCGACGTTTGGGGTTTGAGGTGCTTTATATAAGCAGCGAAGATGTTTTACTTCGCTGCCAGGATGTGCTTATGGATGTTTCAGCGCTTATCAACATCAACAACACGAGTCAGGTCGTTCATTCCTTTTCAACCGGAACTTCTAAGGCGGAAATCCGCGATTGAGCATATGCAATATGCATATCCAGGTTAACCGGTGCATATTCTACAAAGCCACGGAAAGCCAGTAAGGCCTCGTCGAATCGCTCCAGCTTTTCGCAGGCTAGTGCCTTGTTGAAATAGGCTTCATAATAGTCTTCTCTTAGTTCGATGGCTTTATCGCGGTCGGAAATTGATTCACCAAATCGTCCCAAATCATAGTAAGTAATGCCGCGGTTGTTGTAGGCCAGGGCGAACGTAGGGCCTTCAATAATGGCACTGTCTTGTTCTGCTAGTTTTGCCGGCAGGTTTCCCTCATTGCCATGTTGAATGGCGCGGAATAAATGCAATCCGGCTTTTTCGGAAATTTGCTTTTCTAAAACCGCTTGGGTTATCTGCAGACTGGTTTGTGATGGAATGTTATTGGAATCCGTTTGTACAGCCTGCAGAAATGCCTTTTCGGCGCGAACAAAATGTCCGGATAGTGCGCTGGCTAATCCTGTTTCGTAGCTGTTTTGCAGCGACACCGGAATTTCAGCTGTAGTCTCTTCTATTTGTCCGCAGGAAAAAATAAGAAACAGGCAACTTATATAGCTTAGGGCGAAATATCGAATGTGTTTCGAAAACATTATGATCCTTAAAAAGTGATATTGATATAAGATTGATATATAGGAATATCGACACTTTTTAATCAGAACTATTGTTTTGAATCAAGTATTTAGCGCCGTGTAAATCGAATATGTTATTATCGTCCTGTACCAAAAAGGATCTTTATAAATGGTCCGCTCATTTCACCGGCCGGTGAGCCGGTTAATGACACGTCATCAGCTTTCCAATCACCACTATATGCGGTAATATTGTAGCCAAAGCGAATACCAACAGCCATTTTATTCTTCCTATTGGGCGCGATAGGAATATCTATTCCAAATGCTGCGCTAATCAATAAGTGGGTTTGCGATAGATTGGTGGTAACGCCGGGGGTGGCAAGAAGCTCATCGAAGCTGAGACTGTTGTTTTGTCTGAGGCTTATTTCGCTGATTCCAGCTCCGATGCCAGCTAAAGGGTAAAGGCGAATGCTATTATTGTTCAGAATGCTGAAACCCAGCGAGAGCAGTCCATAACTTCCGGATGAGCTGAGTTTTAGGGATTGTGTAGCATCATCCGTTGTACGCTTTATAATTGCAGCACCTTCGCCACCGATTATCAGGCGTTTGGCAAAAAATAATCCCCCCCCACCGATGGTAATGAATTTGTCTGCTAACTCAGGATAGTTTGCATCGCTAAGACTGGTGGAAATATCTCCAAAGTCGAACTGCTCTGCGCCTAAAAATAAATAGCCAAAGCCCTGATAGCGATCGTCTGGCAATCCATATTGAGCAAATGCACTAAAGCTAAAAAAAGACAGGAGTAAAAGAGAGCGAATGATTTGAAAAAGCGATAGCATACCAGACTTCCATAATTGAGATTCGAGGAAATATAGTGGGTGCCAATTTCGGAGGCAAATTAATTATCGGTATGTCGTGGAGTTCTGAATGCTACATGCTATTTGATTGTTGCTTTCAGGTTTTGTGCGCTGTATAATCCGATAGACATTTTAACTGTTTTATATTGTATGATGGATGGAAGGAACCAGAGATGATCTCCTGGATAAAAAAAGGCAACGATGATAAGGCCTCAGAAGAAAACTCCTCTTCGCAGCGAATTAGCGTTACGGATACTGCTCGCGAGAAAATTAACGAGCTCATTCAAAATGCTGAAACACCGGTGCTTGGTGTGCGAGTTTTAGCCGAGGCAACTACACCTGTCAATCCGCAATATAGCCTGGCATTTGTCCAGGAAGGTGAAGTGTTTGACGACGATACCGTAATGGACGTTAATGATTTTAATATCTACATTGATGGTGATAGCTTACCACATGTAAACGGTGTCGAACTTGATTTTATTACAACACAGATGGGTGGTGGTGGTTTTCGCATTCAAAAGCCAACCCTAATTCCTAACCTGAAGGGCGAAGTTGCCGAAAAGCTGCAAAAGGTGATTGCTGATCAGATCAACCCTGCTTTGGGTATGCACGGTGGACATATTACTTTGATAGATGTAAAAGATAACAAAGCATATATCGAATTAGGCGGCGGCTGCAAGGGATGTGGAATGGTCGACGTGACGTTGAAAAACGGCATTGAAACTCTCATTACCCAAAACGTGCCTGAAATAACAGAAGTATTAGACACCACCGATCATGCTTCGGGCGACAATCCATACTATCAACCATCCAAATAGACCGCGAATAGCTATATGTCGCGCGTTGCCCTGATCTCAACATACGAAATAGGACGCCAACCTTTTGGGTTGGCCTCGCCGGCGGCCTGGTTACGGAAGGACGGTTTCAACGTCACTTCTGTAGACTGTGCTGTTCAACCTTTTCCCGATCAGCTCATTCAGCAAGTTGACGTTGCAGCTTTTTACATGCCGATGTATACTGCTGCAAGGTTGTCTGTCCCGCTTATTCGTCGCGCTCAAAAGTTAAACCCGGAGCTGATTGTAATTGCTTACGGTCTTTATGCACCGGTCAACGAGGCTTTTTTTCGCAAGCTTGGTGTCCAGAATATTGTCGGAGCCGAATTCGAAGCCCCATTGCTGGAACTCTGTCGAAATATTCGTGCTGGGGATATCGTCGAAGAAACAGTTGTATCGCTAGAGCGTCAGCAGTTTTTAACTCCATTTCGGGACGACTTGCCGGAACCCGGGAATTATGCTGCCCTTTGCGAAGAGGGTTGCGCTGCAAAGACCACCGGATATACGCAAACAACTCGTGGCTGTTTGCATACATGTCGACATTGCCCAATTGTGCCGGTATACAATGGAGCGTTTCGAGTCGTACAAAAAGATGTCGTATTGGCAGATATCCGGCAGCAGGTTGTACGTGGAGCTCAACATATTACGTTTGGCGACCCTGATTTTTTTAATGGGCCGGGACATGTTTTACCTATCGTTAAACAAGTTCATGCTGAGTTTCCTGATATAACGTATGATGTGACGATTAAAATTGAGCATTTGCTTAAATATGAAAAGTATTTGCCGGTTTTGCGAGATACCGGGTGCGCATTTGTGACCAGTGCGGTCGAGGCAGTCGAAGACTCTATTTTACAGATTTTTGACAAAGGCCATACGCGGGAAGACTTTGTTCGCACTGTAGAAATTATGGATGCGTACCAGCTTCGATTAAATCCAACGTTTGTAACGTTTACACCCTGGACAACACTACAGGGATATCGCAGTATGCTTTCTCTACTGGCAGAGCTCGGTTTAATCGAGGGCGTTTCACCGGTTCAATTAGCAATTCGCTTGCTAATTCCCGCAGGGTCTAGGTTACTGGAAGTTCCGGATATAGAGGAATCACTTGGAGAGTTTCGAGAGGAGCAATTAGGGTACGAATGGCAGCACAGCGATAAACGCGTAGATGGTTTGCAAAAAGCTTTAATGGATCTTTTAGGATCAAAAAACTTGGGTAGGAGAGAATACTTTCTGACTGCATGGAAGATGGTGAATGCATTATTGAAAGAGGATATTGCGCTCCCTGAAAGCAAACGATCTCGACAAAGAGCAACGGTACCGTATTTAAATGAGCCATGGTATTGTTGAGCTGAGCCATCGGAAGAGCAGTTTGCTCGATTATAGCTGGCCATGAAAAGGCCGAGTATTAATTAAAGGATTATATCAGAATGACATTGGAGTAAATGCATGCTGAGTTTTTTCAAGAAGAAAAAAGCAGAGGCTGAAGCGGAAGAACGTATTACTATTGTTGCGCAAGTTATTCATGATTCTCCAAGGGCTATCCTGGTAGAGTATAAGGAGTTAAACGCTTGGCTGCCGCACAGTAAGATTGAGATCGAAGAATTATCGGCTGATAATGAAGTACGCCTTAATATGTCTCCGCGACTCTTTCGCGTGAAGTTTGGCGGTAGAGATTAATGCTATGCTCTTCGATATTGAAGACTCCTTTGGAGGCCGCTATCTGCAATTTGACCATTTCCGCACCTGGACAATTTTTCTATAGCCGTTTCATTTTAGAATCATCAGTATTAGCTTCAATTACCCCGTTCCAAAAAAGTTAATCATTGGTTTTTTTGTTCAACACTATCATAAACCTTGCGTTTATTTAATTTGTACAATATATTGCGCAATATATTGTACAAATTAAATAAACGTGAGGATTATTCTATGTCAAGACTTGCCATATTGCTTATAAGTATATCTCTTTTTTGCATGATGCCTAAAGCCAGGGTTATTGCTCAGCCCAACTCTGAAATGTCTACGCTGAAAAAAAGCCAGGTGTTAGATTCTTTGGCCATTACTCTGAAAAATAATTATGCGTTTCCACAGCGTATTGCTTCTATTGTTGCCAATCTTAAAAAGCGCGAGCAAGAAGGTAATTATACCTCCGCTAAAACTCCTGCCGATTTTGCGAATCTTGTTACGATGGATTTGCAGGAAATTACCGAGGATCTTCATTTTCATATCGGTGTTGATCCCAACTGGATTGCTGAACAACGTGCTGCGAGCGATCCGGAAATAAAAAAAGCTTTAGCAGAGACTAATGTCTTAAAGGAGCAGCAGAAAAACTATGGATTTGAAGATGTGCGAATTTTAGAGGGGAATATTGGTTATCTTAATTTTACTTATTTCTCAGATCCCGACTATGCTCATGAAACAGCTGAAGCCGCTATGTATATGTTGGAAAACTCTGATGCACTTATTATAGATCAACGGTTCAATAATGGGGGCTATATGGAAATGGCGCAATTATTGGCTAGTTATTTTTTCTCTCCGGAACCAGCTCAGGTGCTGTTTGATATTTATTATTTTGAAGATGGAAAAAGAATCGACTTAAAAGAATGGGTATTGCCATTTGTCCCTGGGAAACGTATATCTAATAAGCCGTTGTACATACTAACAAGCAGCACTACCTTCTCTGCAGGAGAGTGGTTTGCGTATGTTCTTAAAAATCTCGGTCGTGCAACGGTCATCGGTGAACAAACAGCTGGTGGCGCACATCCGGTGACTCGCAAACCTATTGATGATCAATTTTTTCTACAGGTACCAATTGGAGAAATAAAAGGGCCGGTTTATCAGCAAGACTTTGAGGGAGAAGGAGTTCATCCAAATATAGCTACTCCGGCCTATAAAGCATTGGGCACTGCTCATCACCTTGCATTGAAACAGCTTGCAGAAGCAGATTCCACTAAGCAGGATGCTGTAGACTGGTATCTGCCTTTGATTGCTGTTCGCACAGAACCGATAAAACTTGAAGAGTCCTCGATTGGTGCAATTGTCGGCGAATATGAAGGGCGAAAGATTAGATTGGATGGGACTGACCTCATATATTCATGGGGAAGTCGATTTCGCATGCGCTTATTGCCATTGTCGCAAACGCTTTTTGCTCTGGAGGGATTCGATGGCTTTCGATTTCAGGTCGTTGTTGCAGATGGAAAAACTACGGGGCTGAAGCGCATTTATCAAGACAAAACAACTCAATTTCATCGGAGAATTAAATAGATGACAAACAGTACCGGCGCATCAAAAAAATCTGTTAAAATAAAAATTCATGCTCTATCAGACTCATTTTTTCTGGGAAAACGTTCCGATCAATTGAGCATGCTTATTGAGCAGCAGGTTATTCCGATATTTGAAGATATCGGAATTGTGGTGCCGGTTCGATCCTGCTCACTCGTTGTGGTGCTGGCAGAGTTAACTTTTGCTTCTGCCGCTGATCTTGCAAGACAACTGGATCAATCTCACCAGCTGGTTTTGCAGAAGATTCCGGCGTTAGAGCGTTTGAAATTGTTGCGCCGTCAAAACGATCCGAACGACAAGCGCAGGAAGGTCTTTCAGTTGACATCGGAAGGGCACCAGCAACTGGAGCTTATAAATAAACATATCCGATTGATTGAACAGGCATATGAAAAATTGAACGCTGAACTGGGTGTCGATGTGTTTGCGGTATTGGGACGGGCGATAGAAGCGCTTAAAGCAAAGGACCTCTCGACGCGTATTGATGAGATAGCTAAATAATCTTCCACTACTGATGTGAATGCATGTTGAAATCGGTGCTATAATTTAAAATGCAAACGTCGTGTTTGCGCTTCAACCTCTTTCGGTCAGACAAATACATCAACAGCTATTACAAAGCATAATAAATACTACTGGTTCGCTTTTATTTCAATTCCGAGAGATTTTCGAAGTAGCGTCTCTGTTTTGGTAAGATCATGTAGGCTATATTTATCAAGCACCGCAATAAATGCCTGGATTGCCTCGTTTAGTATATTTTGTAGCCGACAGTTTGGGGCAATGCAGCAGGTATTTGTCTCTGGATCAAAACATTCAACAATTTTAAAATCTTCCTCCGTTGTTCTGATAACGGCACCGATATTAATTTCTGTCGGCTTCCTTGCAAGAAGCAAACCTCCTGAGCGTCCACGGATGGCTTTTACATAACCTGCCTGTTTTAAGCCACTGGCAACCTTCATTAGGTGATTTTTCGAAATATCATAACTCGTAGCGATTTCCTTTATCGTTGCAGGCTTGTCAAAATTTAATGCCAGATACAAAAGAACTCGCAAAGAGTAATCGCTGTAAAGTGTTAGGCGCATGTGCCATCTCCATAAAAGATGTACTTTAAATGTTGCAATTTCCAAGTGATTGACCTAGTTTAAAGATATATCTAAAATACTTCTTTTGAAACTTGTTTTCTTTGGAGTCAAAATATGAAGAGTGTAGAGATTACAGAAGAGACAATAAAGACGTTGGTAGATCAGTTTTATATTCGCGTGCGGTCTGATAGTGAACTTGGTCCGGTGTTTAATCAGGCGTTGGGATACTCGGATGAAGAATGGCAACCACACCTCGAACGTATGTATAGCTTCTGGTCTTCTATTATGTTGGCGAGCCGCAGATATCATGGTAACCCGATTCAAAAGCACCTAAATCTTCCGGCCTTCGATAGAAGTTTGTTCGATCGTTGGTTAGAGCTCTTTTCAGAAACAGCAAATGAGGTGCATGAGCCTGAAGTCGCGCAAAAATATATAATCAAGGGTCAAAATATTGCGAAAAATTTTAAGCAGATGCTCTATCCAAAAACAGAGGCAAGATGAAAACGCTACCGGATTCTGTCAGTTGTTATAATACAACAGCCGTGTTTACAGAAGACACGATGCCTGAGGGAATAAAAAAAGATCATTTCACAAAAAGGGGAACGTGGGGCATCATCCGCGTCCATGAAGGTGAGTTGGAATATGTTACCGGAAATGGAAAAACCCACATTTTAAACTCCGAAAAACCAGGCTTGATTGAACCAGAGGTTAAGCATTTTGTCAAACCTCGGGGCGCCGTTGTCTTTCATCTTGAATTTTATAAATAGTCTACTATTGAAAACGATATTATATTTTGCTGCCGTGAATAGACTTTAGGGGATTACATGCTTCGCTTTATTATGTTTCTTTTTATGACCGCATCAGGACCTTTGCTCTTCAGCTGTTCGGGAGACCATGAAAATTCCGATTATGATGCAGCTGAACATCATACTGAGGAAGATCATCACGGACATGACACTGAAAGTATCGTAAGGCCGGAAACGCTTCAATTACCTGAGAACCTGGCGGCTGTACTAAGAATGGAAATGATCGAGATCTCGAATAATATGGGGCCATTGCTGGATCATCTTTCTCGCGGCAATAGCGCTGAAGCAGCAAGTATCGCCGATAAAATTCAAAATAGCTTTATTTTGAAACAACAGCTTTCTTCGGATGAATTAAAAGAGCTGGTTAGCCTTTTGCCCACAGATTTTGTAACGCTTGATCGTGCGTTCCACGGTGATGCAGGAAAATTAGCAGGCGCAGTGCGCAAAAACGACTTCACATCAGCGGCCGCGCTGTATAGCAAAATGGCGGTTGCCTGCGTTGCCTGTCATGGCAAATACGCAACGAATCGCTTTCCCGGCTTATTGCCTCATTAAGCACTGTGTTTGTATCCGGATTCTTTGTGACTTGATAGTGGGAATCTGGTTTGCGTCTTTCTTTTTTATCAATGCGTCTTATCTTTAAATCACGCATTTCTATGAAAAGGAGCTCGCATGGCGAACAACAAGCAGTCTTTGGATACACTTTTAGCACAAGCCGGACATCAAATTGATCCGACAACAGGTGCAATTAACCCGGCAATCCACCTTTCTACCACCTTTGCTCGCGACAAAAATTACGAGCTCATTGGCAACTATATTTACGGTCGCTATCAAAACCCAACCTACGATCCTGTTGAACAGCTTATGGCGCAGCTTGAAGAAGGTGCGGAAGCGTTGGTCTTTGCATCGGGAATGGCTGCATTGTGTGCGGTATTTGAAACGTTGAACAGTGGAGACCATGTTGTTGCTCCGCAGATTATGTATCATGGTGGGCAGGATTGGTTACGTCGTATTTCGGAGAAGCGCGGGATTGGGTTAACATTATTTGATCAAAGGCAGGAAGGTGCTCTTGCTGGGGCAATTATTCAGGGTAAGACGAAAATCGTCTGGATCGAGTCACCAGTCAATCCCACCTGGGATGTAATCGATATTGCTGCTTCAGCAAAGATCGCGCATGAGGCCGGCGCTGCTCTTGCAGTTGATTGCACGGTTGCACCTCCGGTTACCACAAAGGCACTTACTCTTGGCGCCGACTTGGTGTTTCATTCCGCGACCAAATACCTTGCTGGTCATAGTGATGTTTTAGCCGGAATGCTTGTTACGCGGGAACTTGATGAGCGTTGGGAAGATATAAAGCAGGTACGCAAGTTCGTTGGCGGCGTTATTGGTCCCGTTGAAGCCTGGCTTTTACTACGCGGTATGCGCACGTTGTCTTTACGATTTGAAAGAGCATCGCAAAATGCCCTGAAAATTGCGCGTCATTTTGAACATCATTCACGTATCGAAAAAGTGCTTTATCCTGGCTTGAAAAATCATCCGGGACATGCCATTGCAAGCAAGCAGATGACCGGAGGATTTGGTGGTATGTTATCGATGTTAGTAGATGATGACGAGGCAGCAAGTCAAAAAATTGCTACACGTCTTCGCTGCTTTATTGTGGCAACATCGCTCGGTGGCATTGAGAGCCTTGTAGAGCACCGAGCGTCAGTTGAAGGACCCCGTAGTCAAGTGCCCAAAAACCTGCTGCGGTTTTCTATAGGGATTGAGGCTCCACATGATTTAATTGCAGACCTTGAACAAGCGCTTGAAAAGTCGTAAACTGCTGCGCTCTAATTATATTCGCATTCAAAACTTTACACGGATCTTACTACATGACAAACCTTTATTCTCGACTGCTTTTGATAACACTCTTTTGCCTTACTGGCAGCTCTCTTGCTCAGGAATCGTATGCAAAGTTCTGGATTGAAATTGATGGCGCTTTTCAAGGTGTTGACGGAAGCGGCTTAGGAAGCTTTGATGTAACTCGTCCATTAGCTGAAACTTCTACCGCAGGGCAAAGAGTAACTGTTGCTCAATTGGGTCTTGGTTGGGACAACACCAACCTAAACGGCTATGGTGCGAAAATAGGTGTGGCATTAGCTCCGGAATTTAGCTTTGCATTGGGATATACTGTTTTTGAGTCAAAATCCTTTACGCAAAATGAACAGACGAGTGACTTCGATATTAACGCCTATTCTGATTATACTCGAAGAACCCTTAATCTACAGATTGAAGTGTCGCCACCATTGCGCTGGATGTATTTGTCTGGCGGTATGGAAATGGCTTTCTCGGATTTGGATTACCGTTCAATCATTGATGCCTCGACCATCATTACCAATGAGCGCTTTGAGAGTGCAGAAACCAATGCGAAAAACTTCGACACTGGGTTTTACGGTGGATTTGGCCTGAAGATCTTAGATAACAAAATTATTCCCAACCTGGCAATTGTTACGCAGGCCTCGTTGATCTTTTCTACGCTCAGCACCGAACTCGATGATGAAATTGGCGATGGTGGTGAATCGACGATCACAATGGACGGCGTGCGTTTTGACATCGGTCTTCGCTATGGGCTGCGTTAAGCCATGGCGAAATTTGAAGAGCTCCTGAAAGATGTGCGAAGCTGCACAATATGCAAAGATCTGCCGCTTGGGCCTCAGCCGCTGCTTCAGGTTCACCCCGAGGCGTTTATTTTAATTGCCGGACAGGCACCTGGCCGCAAAACACATGAAATTGGAATTCCCTTTGATGACGCCAGCGGAAAACGGCTTCGCGACTGGTTAGGAATCGATCGCGATACGTTTTACAACCCTGAAAAAATCGCTATTTTACCGATGGGGTTTTGTTTTCCAGGAACGGGTAAGGGAGGTGATCTGCCACCACGTGCGGAATGTGCACCTGCATGGAGAGATCAGTTAACGTCGCACTTGCCGAATATTCGTCTAACGCTGGTTATTGGTCAATATGCACTTGATCATTACTTGGGGAGTCGCCGTAAAAAGAACCTTACGGAGACGGTCAGAGCATGGCAAGAATACCTGCCGGATGTTCTTCCGCTGCCCCACCCCAGTCCACGCAACAACATTTGGCTGCGAAAAAATCCCTGGTTTGAAACGGACGTGCTTCCGTTTCTTCAGAAAATAGTTCGGGAGAATCTATAAATGCACGTTACTGCTGAAGATATCGTTTCTATGGAGCAACGCTATCGCGCGCATTTTGTAAACAGCCTCTCAGGATTTAAAAGTGCCAACCTGGTTGGCAGTGTCGATAACGCCGGAAACAATAATCTCGCAATCATAAGCTCTGTTTTTCATCTTGGCGCAAATCCACCACTAATTGGCATGATCATTCGCCCGCACACTGCGCCTCGCGGAACCTTTGAGAATATTCTTGCCTCCGGCTTTTATACAATTAACCATGTAAATGCCGATATCTTTGAGAAGGCACATCAAACATCTGCCCGCTACCGCGAAAGCGTATCGGAATTTCGCGAAGTAGGTTTGACACCTGAGTCTTCAAAGCGACACCCTGCTCCCTATGTGCAAGAGAGTCGATTGAAAATCGGCGTATTTTTTTGTGAACATAAAACCATCGAGTTAAATGGAACGAATTTGATTATTGGCGAGATCGTTGAAGTCTTAGTAGACGATTCTGTCGTAAAGGAAGATGGTTTTATCGATATTGAGAGCTTGGATACTGTAGCCGTTTCCGGACTGGATCGTTATCATCAAACCAAAGCGCTTGCCCGATTGAGTTATGCAAAGCCACACCGCAATCCTGAACGTGTCGATTAAGTTGCAAGTGCCTTTTGCCTCTCACTGAGTATAACCCGAATTTCATAGATTTGTAATTTTAAGATTGTAATACACGAGCAATATTATAAGATTACTGCTAAGTTGGCGAGCGAAATGCTCGGCTTACTGACAGGATTGTCATCGCGTTACGATTTATACCTATCTTCATATCTAAACTTTATACAGGTTTTGGAGTCTTATGACAAAAAAAATAAAGAATGTTATTTGCGATATCGACGGTGTATTGCTGCACAATAACGAACTTATTGAAGGTAGCGATACCTTTTTAAATCGCATTTTGGAGCAGGGGATCCCACTTGTTATTCTCACTAACTATCCATCTCAAACTCAGGCCGATTTACAAAATCGACTTAGATCTGCCGGAATAGATGTTCCCAAGAAGTGTTTATACACCTCTGCTATGGCTACAGCTGCGTTTCTTGAACGGCAGGAAGGTAGAAAGGCTTACGTAATCGGTGAGGGAGCATTGACCCATGAGCTATACAATATTGGGTTTACCATCACCGATATCAACCCAGACTTTGTTATCGTTGGCGAAACGAAGTCGTACAATTGGGATATGATTCAGAAATCATCCTATTTTATTATGAATGGCGCACGTTTTATTGCAACAAATCCGGATGTCGCCGGTCCAAAAGGACATCCAGCCTGTGGCGCGCTTTGTGCTCCGATTGAGCGAATAACCGGTAAAAAGCCGTTTTATATGGGCAAACCAAGTCCATGGATTATGCGTGCTGCGCTAAACAATATGGATGCGCATTCCGAGGATACAGTAATAATTGGAGATAATCTGCGAACGGATATACTTGCCGGCATTCAAGCTGGTTTGGAGACCATTCTGGTACTGACCGGATACAGCCAGATGGCTGATTTGGATCAGGTGCCGTGGCAGCCGAGTCACATCTTTCCACGCGCAGGCGATATTGATGTAATTTAGTTTAGGCCATGAGAGTGGTACTCTTGTAAGAGGGGTTATGACTGCAGCTTCACTATACGATTTATTTTATCCATCTATCCGCGGCGTGACGTATGAGGCCGAGGCCGAGTATTTTCACGGCTTGATTCAATCGAATCTGCCAAAAGCAAAAACAATATTGGATGTTGCTTGTGGTACGGGAGGGCATGCTGCATCGCTTTCCAGATTCTACAAGATTAGCGGAGTGGATTGTAATAAGAGTTGGTTAAGCCGAGCGCGCGTGCGTACTCCCAACGCTGTTTTTTATGATGGAAAAATGTGTAGTTTTAACCTCACTAAAACGTTTGATGTGTTGCTTTGTCTTGGCTGTTCTATCGGATATACCAAAACAATCGACGAACTTTATAAAACGCTCGCCAATTTTCGTAAGCACATGGAAAAGAATGGATTGTTAGTCCTTGAGCCCTGGCTTGCTCCTGAGGAATGGGAGTCTGGAAAAATGGACGTTCACACTTTCCGTACAACATCGCTAAATATTACTCGTATGACGCACTATGGAATGGACAATGATTTTTCGAAGCTAACGCACGATTATATCATTGAAAGGCAAAGTGGAACCGAGCGCGTAAAGGAGCAGCATGTTCTGGGTTTATTTACTCCGGAAGATTTGAAAGCCGGGCTTCAGCAAGCTGACTTCGGAAATATTCGCGTCGAAACGTTTATGCCCGGTCGCAAGCTTTTTATCGCTAAAGCAGAATAAGGTTAGTCGATTGACAGAATTGAATCCCATCGCAGAAGTCCGACGTCCATTGGTGGGTGTTGGCGTTATCGTATTAAATTCCCAAAAGCAAATATTACTCGGTGAGCGCATTGGATCGCATGGTGCGAACACCTGGTGTTCGCCTGGCGGGCATTTAGAGTTTGGTGAAACTGTTGAGGAATGTGCGAGAAGAGAAACATTAGAGGAGACCGGGTTAATTTTGTTGAATTTACGACGAGGTCCCTACACAAATGACTATTTCGAAGAAGAGAGTAAGCACTACATAACCACATTTATTATCGCAGACTCGGTTGGTGATGCCGCGGAAATCTGCGAACCTGATAAATGTTTACAGTGGAAGTGGTTCGATTGGAAGCACCAACCAGATGCGCTTTTTCTGCCAAATAAAAACTTGCTGCTAAGTGGGTTTACTCCGCACGAACAATAGGCATAAACCGCTCGCGATGTTGCCACAGTAAAATACCTGTAAAAACAACTGCTAAAATTCCACCTACCGGATTCCGTGGATCAAGAAAAAGATGAAATAGTGCGATGTTAACCACAACCGGTGTAATTAGCACCAGCGCCAGTGGGATCTTCTTATTGCTAAGCAGCATAAAGGCTGCAGCAACTTCCAGAGCCTTTACCACATAAAGATAATCACTTTCCACTAAAATCTTCATAAAAGGATGTAAATCGGGTACTTCCATGAACTGATAAAACCCGTTTACGCCGCCAATCAACATCAACAAACCAAGCAGCAGTCTTGCACCTGTAAAAACATAATTCACTATATCTTCCTTTTTAAGATATTATGGGCGCCAATTGTGCGTAAATAACTGGAACAGTCTTGGGAGAATAAACGAAG
>JBOEGD010000031.1:0-69921 GCA_050633245.1 Calditrichia bacterium
AACGGTGAGCGGTGAGCGGTGAGCGGTGAGCGGTGAGCGGTGAGCGGTGAGCGGTGAGCGGTGAGCGGGCGAAAACTCATTGCAAACTTATACCTTAGCTAGATATATTCTTTAGTAGTCACTCGTTTTTAGTTCACCATTCACCCCCCTAACCTGGGACATTCATGAAAAAAACAGCACTCGTTACCGGCGGAAATCGCGGGATAGGAAAAGCGGTCGTTGCCGGACTGGCAGCACAGGGAATAACCGTTTTGCTGGGCAGCAGAAATCTAGCCGCCGGACAGGAAGCAGCCGCAACCATAGATGGCGATGTACATGCCGTAGCACTAAATGTCGCGAACCGGGCAACGCTTAAGAAAGAAGTCAAAGCAATTCTACAGGAACATCCGGTAATCGACATTCTGATAAACAATGCTGCAATTTTGAAAGAAGGCAGCGTTTTGGAAGTCGATGAGAATGAGTTCGATGCTTCCTTGCGAACCAATGTCGGCGGTCCGTTTGATCTTATTCGCCTGCTGGTGCCTGGCATGATTTTGCGAGGATATGGACGGATTGTAAACGTTTCCTCTCAATGGGGTTCTTTTGCGGCGGGTCTAACCGGGCCGGCAGCTTACTGCATCAGTAAAGCGGCAATCAACGCACTCACGATGACACTGGCGCACTCAGTACCGGATAACGTAAAGGTAAATTCAGCCTCTCCCGGTTGGGTACGCACCCGCATGGGCGGAGACTCCGCACCACGATCTGTAGAACAAGGCGCAGACAGCATTATTTTTCTCGCAACCCTGCCGGATGACGGTCCAAACGGCGGTTTTTACCATGATGGAGAACAGGTTGAGTGGTGAGTTGCAAGTCGGAAGAGGGACAAGGCAATCTTTGAACTCAGAACTGTGATTACCGCAGGAATACCCACTAAGGCAATCACAGTTCGAACTCTACTTCACAATCGGCACGTCACTAACCAGCTTCCATTGACCTTTGGCATTTTTTAGTAACGTGATAAGCGAGATGAAAGTGGCCTTTTTTCCCATCATTGTAACTTTTGCACTGGCGGTGGTTCCGTTAATAACCAGATTTTCCACCTTTACCTTTCGTGTATCACCACCAAATTCCTTAGTGCGAATTTTCTCGAGATAAACCTCGCGGGACATTATACTTACCTCGCTGCTACCAAATAGGCGATTCATCACTACGCGGTAATTTGAATCCAAATAACCCGCCAACTTTTCAGCATCATTCATATCTCCTGCTTTGGCAAATCCACTTATCGTCGTATTAATCTCTTTAGCATCTGATGCCTGAGCATATCCAGACAGTAACGCCAATCCAAAAACAAACATAACTAACATACTCCTTTTCATAGCAAACTCCTTAGGGTGAATCAATTGTTGATATATCAATTAATTGGGTAAAAAATTTTATCTCATATTTTCCTGAATTCGCTTAAGCATGGACGTCAGTGTTTCGAGCTCTTGCTTTGAAAAACCCTGCGTACTTTGTACACGCTGCTGTTTCACCAGCTCGAAGTGCTTCTGGACAAATGCCGTTCCCTCATCAGTCAGCCGAATATTGTACTGACGACGATTTCCGGGAATAGCTTCGCGCTGAAGAAACTGCTTTTTTTCCAGTATATCTAATGTCCGGGTAATGGAGGCGGGATCCCGCTGAGAAAACTGTGCCAGCTCTTTCTGCGACAATGGTTGCGTCTCGTCAATTATCTTTAGCAAAATCCACTGCTCGACTGTTATCCCCAGCTTTAGTTTATCGAATACGCGTTGGGTATGCAGCTTGGCAGTTTTGCTCGCTTGCTCAATCTGGAACAAAATAACGTCGTGAATAGCAATCTTCTTCATGCAGCCTCAATTGTTGATACATCAACAATAAAACATTTCTTACGTGTTTCCAAACTATTTTTACAATTTTTTCGGAATTCTCCCCGAAATGAGCAATAGAGAGCAGTAATTATAAATTAGTTCTATAAACAATCTTCAAATCGTATTAAGGACATGCAGCAAAATGACCCGACTTTCATCCAAATTAACGTTTTATGTAAAGAAAATTTTTCCGGGATTCCTCGCCGGACTTCTGCTGTTTATAACATTCTCATTCGGCAGAGAACTTTTAACCAATGGATTTTCATCTAATCACTTACCATTTCTTCTCTTCTATGCATTGCTTTCATCCGGTTCATACTGGTTGATATCGCGCCTTTGCCTTCCCATTTTGGACCAGGTTTGGATCGATGGAGACGACCTGCACATTTATAACTGGAGCGATGAGGTACGCGTACCGGTTAGCGATATTGTTAGCATCTCAAATCGATATGGACAATACATGATACTAAGACTCAGCGAAGAGTACCCATTCAAGCGCGATATGATGTTCCTTCCAAAATTAGAGTTGCTAAATCCCTCCTTTCATGAAGATATTAGACTTCTAACGGATAAGATAGCTGTTTCGAGCGATTGACGTGCATATTCCGGCGGCGTAGAAAGACGCTTTATGAAAAAACAACATTTCGTTAGGGCAGCTATCAGCTGTTTTCTGTCTCACCAACAAACGAAGAGTTTTCTTATATCCATCAATCAAGGAGAATAATATGAATCTTGGAGCGTTTTCCGTCAGTCTTGCAGTAAAAGATATCAAAGCATCGAAAGCATTTTATGAGAAGTTGGGATTTGAAGAAGCAGGTGGCGACATCACGCAGAACTGGCTGATCCTAAGAAACGGCACGCACGTCATCGGACTGTTTCAGGGCATGTTTGAAAAGAACATTCTCACCTTTAATCCGGGCTGGAACCAGAATGCTGAATCGCTGGATTCCTTTACCGATGTACGGGAGTTACAGAAACAACTGAAGTCTGACGGCATGGAATTCAATGTTGAAGCAGATGAGTCGACAAAAGGTCCGGCGAGCTTCGTATTAACTGACCCTGATGGCAATCCGGTTCTAGTCGATCAGCACGTGTAGTACGTTTCTAAAATCGCGTATCGCTACGCCCTGAGCCGAAGCGCTGCACTTATTGGACTGTAATATCAGCAAACGCCTTAGCTACAGAATCTCTTCAGAATCAGGTGTTTATTTGTATGAACATCAATCAGGGAACCGAGATGAAAATACTGTTAATTGAAGATGAAGTAAGTCTGTCTGATGCAATAACAACCTACTTAGTGGAAAGTAATTACATCTGCGAATCGGTGACAACGGTTGCCGATGCAGAGGAAAAAGTAGATCTCTACGAATACGACGTTATTTTAGTCGATATTTCTCTCCCTGATGGCAATGGACTCGACATCATTGAATTGTTAAAAAAGGCGCGTTCCAATTCAGGCATCGTCATTATTTCCGCCAAAAATTCTATCGATGACAAAATAATCGGCCTAAACCTTGGCGCAGACGACTACATCACCAAGCCGTTCCATATGGCTGAGCTAAATGCCCGTATAAAATCGGTTATTCGCAGGCGACAATTTGAAGGACATGCAAAAGTAGAATTCAACGAGATAAACATTAATCTCGATACATCCGACGTCTATGTGGGAGAAGAAAAGATTGATCTGACCGGCAAGGAGTATAAGCTGCTTTTGTATTTTATCGCCAATCGCAACCGCGTCGTTACCAAAGAAGCAATAGCAGAACACTTATGGGGAGACCACATTGAGATGGTGGATTCATTCGACTTCATCTACACCCACATCAAGAATATGCGTAAAAAGGTACTGACCAAATGCAAAGAGGATTACCTGCACACGATTTATGGAATGGGCTATAAGCTCTTGTCTGAATGAAATTACTTGCAAAAACAAACCGCTATTATCTGCTATTTACCCCTCTGCTTCTATTGCTGGGCAGCGTAGTCATATTCCTCGTCGTGCGGTTTCAGATGTATGATGATATAGATGAGCGCTTACTCTATCAAAAGCGAATTGTGCTGGAAGAATTGAGTAACGGACGTATACCTGGTGCCGGAAAGCTACTGGAAGTAACAACCATTAACCCCTCGGAGCAGATTAAATTAAGTTATTCTGATACGGTTTTTTATGAACCGGATGAGGCTGAATATATCCCGTATCGCCAACTCATTTTTTCAGAAACGATCGACAGCATAAATTTTGTAATTGCAATCAGAAATTCCCCCGGTGAAATTGAACCACTGGTACTCAGCATCACACTATCGTTAACACTGGTTTTCCTCGGCATGCTCCTGGCCGCAAACTATCTCAGTGGCACAATAAATCAAAAGATCTGGTCTCCCTTCAACGTCACGCTAAATCGCATACGACACTTCGACCTCACGCAGAAGAAAGCTCTCTCCCTTGAAGAGAGCGATATTGATGAATTTAATGAATTAAATCAGGTGCTTAAGACGATGTCTGCACGTCTTAACAAGGACTATTCTTCCTTAAAGGAATTTGCCGAGAACGCAGCACATGAAATGCAGACCCCGTTGGCAATTATTCGATCAAAGATAGAACTGCTTATGCAATCCAGCGGGCTGAGCGAAAAACAAAGTGAGCTTCTTTTAAGCAGCAGTGAAGCCGCTGGCCGGTTATCACGACTCAGCACCTCATTGCTTTTGCTGACAAAAATCGAAAATCGACAATTCCACAATCCAGAGCCTGTCGATCTCAATTCACTTGTCAAAAAGATGCTCGTCGATTTGGAAGAGTTTATCATCTTCCGACAATTATCAAGCGAACTTACCAAAGAAGGCCACTGCATTCAGACAATGAATGCCACACTGGCTGAAATCATGGTCAGCAACCTCCTTCAAAATGCCATACGCTATGCGCACTCCCCCTCTACCATATCCATTCGCACAACTTCCGAGTTATTAGAGGTACGCAATAACGGCAAGCAACTTCCCTTCGATAGTGCGAAACTCTTTCAGCGCTTCCAAAAAGGAACTGGCAGTTCACAATCTCTCGGACTCGGACTGGCAATTGTACAGGAGATTTGCGACACCTATGCCTTCAAATGCAGCTATTGCTACGACGGAACAGATCATAAATTTCAAATTTTATTCAAAAAATAGTCCGCTACAGAATTCCTCCAAATTCACATCGTTTATTCTCCACAGACAATGGCAAAACCAACGTTATGGAGATATCATGCAATTCCTTCTTAAATCATTCACGCTTATTCTGCTAAGTACTTCACTGCTGGTTGCACAGGGAAAAACGGTTACGCTTAGCGGTTACGTTTCCGATCGTGCCAGCGGTGAAGCATTAATTGGGGCAAATATTGTCGTGGAGGGTAAATCGATTGGCAGCAGCACAAATCAATATGGCTTTTATTCGCTCTCTCTTCAGGCAGGTGCATATCGTATAAACGCCAGCTATCTTGGGTATCAGACCACATCAATTGACATTAACCTCACCGCTGCGCGTAAACTGGATATTGAACTACAGTCAATTTCGGTTCAGGGTGAAATAGTTGAGGTGACGGCAGAATCTGCCGATCAGAATGTTCAGAGTATGGAAATCGGTGTGGAAAAACTGGATGTTCAAATAATCAAACAGGTGCCCGTCGTTCTTGGTGAAGTGGACGTGCTCAAAACCATTCAGTTGCTCCCCGGCGTTTCGCAGGTAGCCGAAGGCTCTGCCGGGTTTAACGTCCGTGGTGGCAGTGCAGATCAAAATCTGGTACTGCTCGATGAAGCACCTGTTTACAATGCCTCTCACCTATTCGGTTTCTTTTCCGTCTTCAATAACGACGCAACCAAAGATGTTAAGCTCTATAAAAGCGGTATTCCGGCGCAGTATGGGGGGAGGCTTTCTTCGGTGCTGGATGTGCGTCAAAAGGAAGGCAACTCAAAAAAGTTCGCGGTCAGCAGCGGAATAGGCCTGATATCCAGCCGGCTGCTCTTGGAGGGTCCAATCGGGCAAAATAAGGGATCAATTATGCTTGCGGGAAGGCGTTCTTATGCAGATGTGTTCTTAAAGCTGGCGGGCAATAATAACACCGCTTTTTTCTACGATTTGAACTTCAAGACGAACTATCAGCTGTCTGACAACGATCGCCTATACGCTTCAGGGTATCTCGGACGGGATCGCTTTGAAATCGCTGATATTCTCGGAACCAGTTGGGGAAACAGCGCATTTACGCTGCGCTGGAATCATTTGTTCAGTGATCGCCTATTTTCGAACTTTACGGCAATTTACAGCAATTACGACTACTCGCTGGATCTTCTGGCAAGCGGATCGGAATACAATTGGAAATCAAATATCATTAATACCCACTTAAAGGCCGATGCTGCTTTTTTCATCAATAATACCTATCGCCTCGAATTCGGCGGCGGGAGCATCTTTTATAATTTTCAGCCCGGCAGCATTAAGCCACTGCAAAACTCCGGCGTAATTCCGACATCCCTTGATGAAAAGTTTGGTGTTGAATCCGCAGGCTATCTATCTCTGGAGCAAAAACTCTCCGACCGCCTCAGCTTCACCTACGGCTTGCGTTTTTCAAACTTTATGCGATTAGGCGATCAAACACTGCGTCAATATGAGAATGATGCTCCAGTGGTCTTCGATCCAATAACGCAACGCTATGAAGGGGGTCGGGTAATCGGGGAGGAAGCGTTTTCCAAGAATGAACGTATTGCCTCGTTTAACGGCCTTGAACCACGGTTTGCAGCGCGTGTTCTTGTCGATCAAAGTAGCTCAATTAAATTGGGATATAATCGCACGCGCCAGTATATACACCTAATCTCAAATACATCTTCCCCCACTCCCCTCGATATCTGGGCTCCGAGCGGTTCTTTTATCGAGCCTCAGATATCGGATCAGATTGCTGCAGGCTACTTCCGCAATTTTGCAAACGATCGCTTTGAGACCAGTATCGAGGGGTATTACAAGGATATGCAAAATCAACTCGATTACATCGATGGTGCAGACCTAACCGTCAATAATTATCTGGAGACAGAATTGCTGAGCGGTCGGGGCAGAGCCTATGGAGCGGAATTGTCTATCCGTAAGAAGCAAGGTAAGCTGACCGGCTGGCTTAGCTATACGCTTTCTCGCAGCGAGCGTCAGGTAAAAGGCATAGCTGATGCTGATCCCGGGATTAATAACGGAGAATATTATCCCAGTAACTTCGATCGTCTGCACGACCTGTCGCTTACCGCAATCTACCAGCGTTCGAGGCGAGTGGGCTTTTCGGGGAATTTTATTTTCTCTACCGGTAGACCGGTAAGTTATCCAGGCGGAAGATACCGCTTTAGCAATCTGATTATCCCACAATTTGAAGACCGTAATCAAAACAGATTGCCAGCGTATCACCGCCTGGACCTCGCGATAAACATAAATGAGTTTTGGGGAGGCGACTGGACGTTTGGTATATACAATCTTTACAATCGTCAGAATGCATCATCCATTCGATTCCGCCAAAAAGAGGATCAGCCGCTTACCAGCGAGGCAGTACGCCTGTCATTTTTCGGTATTGTTCCCAGTATCACATACAACATCAGCTTCTGAGGAGACCTGAAATGAGAACCTACTTTAAATACATCTGCATATTTGCTCTTGGCGGCGCATTCTTTTCCTGTGAAACCATTGTGGATTTGGATTTACCGCAAAATCAGCAACGCCTTGTTGTTGAGGGTCGCATCGAAAAAATACTCGGCGAGAATTCCGGATATCAACAAATTCGCCTTTCGTTAACTGAAGACTTCTTTAATGACCAATTACCGCCGGCAGCATCGAACGCAATGGTTTCAGTGATTGATGAGAATGGGAGAAGTTGGGAGTTTTCAGAATCTGAGACAGAACCCGGTCTTTACACCACGGACAGTCTTTTTGCAGAAATAGAAATACAATACACCCTGTCCATCCTGTACAACGGGGAAACTTATGAAGGCAGGGAAACACTGCATGCCGTACCGCCGATAGATTCAATTTATCAGGTATTTGTGGAAGAAAATGAATTTGAAGATGAGGGAATTCGTGCGAGAATTAATTATCGCGACCCGATAAACGCTGAGAATTTTTATCTGTGGGAGCAATATGCCGATGGCCAGCTGCAGCTTTTGCCCGATCCGGGTAATAAATTTAATCTGATTGCATCCGATGAATTTTATGATGGGCAGCAAATAGTCGGTTATGAGCCTAATGAAGAAGCTGTGCTCGAACCGGGTCAAACAGTTCAAATTAAACAGATTGCAATTTCCAAACAGACTTACGATTATTACTATATCATTTTTGAACAAACCGCAAGCGGAGAGCTTTTCGATCCACCACCTGCAACGATCCGGGGGAATGTGGTAAACATAACGAACTCTGAGAACTATGCGCTAGGCTATTTTAGCGCCGCTGAGGTTTCTAGTCAAAGTCTGACAATAGAGGCTATACCATAGTAAAACAAGGCATTATGCAATCCGACACAGTTTCTGATTCGTATGTCCTATACCATGGCTAATGAGTTTATATGACACTCACAACTTTCTTCTATAGGACATACAATGAATGATACTTTACAACGACTGATCATGTTGACTTTCTTTTCTTTGTCAATAGCAGCCGATCAACCGCCAAAACCTGAAATAAGTATTGCCTCAAAGTGGGAGAGCAAATATGTATCTGAGGGTCGGAATAATCTTCCCGATGGCGGCCTTGCCACGCTGGAAGCAGCTGCAGCATGGATAAATATAGCACTATCAACCTGGATCGTTACCGGAACCAGGGAGAATTATCAGGAGTTACAGTTTACGACAGAGTATAGCAATGCCATAAGTAATATTGAATTCTACACCGCCTTCACGCGCCTGCAGTTTCCGGCAGACGATGCCAGCGACAACGAACTATCAGCAGGTTTGGCTTTTGCGGGACTGCCAGATATTACTCCGGCAATTGATTATGTTTTTTCGACCGGAGCATCCGGGGGCTTCCTGGAAATATCGCTCAGTTCCGAGCAGCCGATGCTGGAAGGAATGCTCACGGCAACGCCTTATATTTTGCAGGCATTCGATTTTGGGTATGCCAGCGAGAGCTTCAACGGATACAACAACTTCCAGCTGGGTCTGGAAGTCGCAATGCCGTTCAACGAAACTTTCGGTCTTGCCGGATCCGTTGCCCACTCCATTGCAATGGATGATGTTGAGAAAGAAAATCTGGGTAACGTCAGCTGGTTTACGATTGGCTTGACGGGAAGCTTTTAGATAGATATAACGATATAAAACCCGTTGAGCCGCGATGCATCGTGGCTCAACGGGTAAGTCTCAACCATCACCAAAACAAATAGCTTGTCTTCCCATTGCGTTTGTAATTTATTGTCTTATCGCTCAGGAAACGATTCCACAATGGACAAGCTAATGACCAAAGACTTTTTTATAAGCTATACCAGCGCAGACAGAAAGTGGGCCGAGTGGATTGGCTGGCATCTGGAAGAAGCAGGCTATACTGTATTCATGCAGGCTTGGGACTTTCGTCCCGGTCAAAGTTTTGTGCGCAATATGCAGCAGGGAGCCAACTGTAAACGCACCATCGCCGTTCTCTCACCTGCTTATTTTAAATCTGAGTTCACTGCATCTGAATGGGAAACCGCCTTTGCCGATGATCCTACCGGCGAGAAAGGCATCCTTCTCCCGGTTCGTATTCAAAAATTTGCCGTTCCGGGAATGCTCAAGCGCATAGCCTATATCGACCTTGTAAATATTGAGGAATCTCAAGCGCGTGAAGTTCTTCTCGCCGGTATTACCGGAAGTCGTGCAAAACCTCAAAAAGCTCCAGCGTTTCCGGGGGAAGCGGTTAGAGAGGTTAAAGCTAAACCGATATTCAATGAACTCCCAACTGAAACTCAACCCTTATCGAAAAAGCGTTCATTTATTCAAAAAGATACGAACAAAAAGCCCGGCTCGAAAAGAATTGACCTTACCAAGCTAAAAGCCTGGACAAAAGAACCGCCAACAGTGCACCTGCGAACCACGCCATCGAACAGTCTTGACTTTGAAGCTATCAAAAAAATGCTTGATGAGTACGGCTTCTATTGCAGCAATGAGGGAAATCTTTCCGGGCCCTTTACGAACCCCACCGGAACCGGATTACGCAGCGGCCTGGGAGCAAAAAACGGTATAGTTGAAGTTCATGGCTCTGGCCTGATGTGGCAGCAACAGGGTTCAGCAGAATGGATGGAGTATCCGGCTATTTCAACTTACATAAACGACTTAAATATATCGGAGTTTGGCGGTTTCAGCGACTGGCGTTTACCAACTCTCGAAGAAGGCATGAGTTTAGTACAACCTAAAAAATCTGAAAACGGCTTATTTATCAGCTCTTTTTTTAATTCTACGCAGCTCTGGATTTGGACAACGGATGGCGCGCATGAAGATTGGTCCTGGAATGTTGATTTTGAAACCGGTTCCTATGATCAATATAATCGCAATGGTGGGATTAGCTTTGTTCGAGCAGTCAGATCTGTTTTGACCATTGGGGCTGATAAATAGAATGAGATCTTTACTGTTTAAACTGTTTTCTTTGACAATTTTTATTCTACCGACTATGCAACCCGGTTTGGCTATCGCTGAAGATATTCAAAAGGTAAGGACATATTTGCAGCTAGACATTTCACCAGATTCTTCTTATTACGGCACATCAGAAGGTTACATCTTTCAACGCTTTTCGGTTGCTAACCGAATCTTTCTTTTTGGTTCATTCTCAGCTTTCAATCCGGACACTACTTTTGCAGGACCGAGAATGATTGTTAAGAGCGCACAAGACAGCGTTCTATATGCTTCACCAGGGTTTTCAGACAGCGAAACCGTAACACCCTTATTCTATAAGACTCAGGCGGTAACTGATCCACTGTTGTTATTTGTCGGGGTTGGAGGCCTCGGCAGCTGGGGCAACGCTCTGTTTCGAGCGACTGATCACCACGTCGAAAGTCTGGGTTTTCTAAATGTCGCAACATTCGACTCTACAGACCTCCCCGGTAATATTACCCCCCATAGCAAGATTTTCCTATCAAACGATACGCTGCTCATCGAGTTTCCAGACGAAACAATCCTGCTTAATCCCTCTGGAGACCAGGAAGAAGAAATAAAAGGCACAAACGTTTTTTATCGCTATACTGAACGTAAGCTTGAGCTGGTAAGAAGGTAAAAACCGTAAAGCCGCAATGCATCGCGGCTCAAACTACGCGACCAGCTGGCCCGCTTCAACAAGGTAAGCCCTATGAACCTCACCGGAATTAAAACCCGCACCGAGACTACAAACGTCCGCGCGATGGTTGAGTTTTATACTCAAATTATTGGCTTAACCGTGTTACAGAACTGGGGTGACCAGTCCGGTGCAATCCTTGGCTTTGATATCAACTCCAATGGTTTTCTGGAAATCGCCTTCGCCAAAGAGCCAAAACGCACAGCCGATCTGACGCTTCAGTTTCGCGTAGACAGCATTACAGATTTTCTTAAAAGAATCGATGGTATCTGGGAGCATAGTGATGCGACGCCTCGTCCCTGGGGAAGTACATATGTGTATCTGCAGGATCCGGATGGAACCCAGCTGATTGTTTATGAGGGAGTAATTTAGAAGTGAGAAGTGAGAAGTGAGCAAAATACTTAAATCATTGTTTCAGAAAAGGCAATGACCGAGCGAATAGAAAGTTAAAGATTCTGTTAACTCTTAACAAGATGATAAAATGAAGAAACTCATCGTTCTGGTATTGCTTTTATCCTCTTCTTTAATAGCAGAGTATAATTCAGGATTTCAAGCCGTAGCAAAAATTGAGTTAATTAACGGCAAATCCTTTGAAGCAATTATTGTTATTGCTACGACACCAAGTATCGGATTAGGATATTTTGACCAAAACGGATTTATGGCAGTATCTAAGAAAAATGCCAGGCTGGGTTATCTTTTAGGAAGTGATTTTAACAAAATATCATTTATTCAGGGATCAAAGCCGTTCAAGCGTGCAAGTAGTTCAGAACGGACTATCAAAAGGTCAGATTATAGAATATTTTTCCTACGTGGCATCTCATCAGCAGAGAAGGGTAAAAAAAGCGTAAGCATTGAATCGGAGATTGATAGTAGTTCAGGAACGGGAACGTATAAGCGAACATTTCAAATTGTCCAGGAATATGTGTTGGAAGATTCCATCGAGGTTTACCGTTATTTGCCAAGTGAATATGAGCTTACAATGGGCAAGCCATAAAGCACAAAAAATTGCTGTTAAAAATCTATCTTCGATTGCCTTAATCAAGACTCCATCCTCTCAATGGTTAGACTCGATTAAGGAAAGAAGTGAAGAGTGGTGGAAGCAATATGACAATGATCCTTGTCCACCAGGCGGGCCATTGTGGTATCATTATTATTTCGATAGCAAAGGCAGGCTAAAAACCTCTTTTAAATCCAGCCTTAAACGTTTCGAAGAGTATTGATATTTACTCTTTCAAAAATACAGCTTGGGATTAACGGTTGAGTATCCAAGCTGCACCGTTTCACGACACAACCAATCCACATATCTATTTATTCACCATCACTTTCTTTCGGCACTAAAATCACTATATTCCTAAAAAGTCTGATAACCGAAGTTAAGGTGATCTTTATTATGGTTCGCCATTTGTTAAAGACATTTCTTTTCGGGCTCCTGTATTTTACGACTACTCAAGCACAAATTCTGCCGAATTCAGATCGAAGCTTTCAGCAAATTGGTCCTGAAAGCGGCCTCCCGCAGGAACACGTAACGACGATATCTCAAGACTCACTTGGCTTTATGTGGTTTGGCACCGCGAACGGATTGTGTCGTTTTGATGGCGAAACAATGAAAGTCTATTTTGCCGATCCGTCAGATTCATCAGCACTTTCAAGTAGTCAAATTCAATCTTTATTTACAGATTCCAATGGTAATCTATGGATCGGTGCCGGAGGACTTCATCGCTACAATCCTGCACAAGACACTTTTGTACGCTATTCTTTTTCCGATCTGCCAGACAAAGGAAAATCCTTACGATTTCCCAACACAATGGCTGAAGACAGTGCCGGAAACTTATGGATTGGCACCTTTGGGGCCGGTTTGTTTAAACTCCATGCAAATTCCGGCAGCATCGAAAAGATAGACCTCGGTGTGTACAACAAGGAGAGTAGCAGTATCGGACGCATTATTTATTCTCTGCAAATAGATAATGCCGACACCGTTTGGATTGCCAGTAGCGGAAATCAAATAACCTCAATCGACCTCAAGACCAATAGCCAACAACATTTCTTTCTAACCTCCAATGGCGATGTACAATACCTGTTCAAAGATAAGCAAGGTATCAAATGGCTGAGCGCAAGCGGCACACTGCTACAAAGATTTGAATGGGATCGCAACAGCAACGCAAGGCTCACACAGATATTTTCTGGCGAATCATCTATGTCTCCCACTGCAATATTAAGGGAGGAGGATGGTTTACTTTGGCTGGGGACGAGCGAAAGCGGTATTTTAACGCACAATCCTCTTTCTGGTAAAAAACAATGGCATCGCTCTCATAGCATAAATCCAAATAGCATTCCCGGAAATAGAATTGAAGATATTTTTCGCGATCGTGACGGTAATATTTGGATTGCCACAATGAACGGACTTGCTTTTCAAAGCAACTGGCAAAAACCGTTTCGACACTACAAATATAGTCCGGAAGACCCGCATTCGATTAGTGATGGCCTTGTTACCGGTGTACACGAAGCATCCGATGGAAAAGTTTGGATATCGACGCTCTACAAGGGAATTGCATTTTTTGATATTCACGAAAACTCGTTTACTCGCTTGTTCGAAGAACAACGTGGATTTTGGGCATTAGGAATTACGGCCGATTCGTATAACAATGTCTGGATTGCCGGAAATCCGGCAACAGGATTAATTCGCTATCGCATTTCCGACGGAGATCTTAAGCAGTTTGAGCATCAGGCAGAGGATAAATCCAGTCTCGGTGGCAACGCAATAAGTAAAATTTTAGAAGACAGTAAGCGGAGAATTTGGATAGCAACAAATGGTGGTGGATTAAATTTATATGACAAGCAGACCGAAACTTTTCGTCGCTTTTATCATGACAAACAGAATGAGCGCTCCCTTGGCAGCAATCAGATAACGGCTCTCGTTGAACAGGCAGATTCGCTGTTGTGGATTGGAACAGACAAAGGCTTAAATTCACTGGATCTTACCCACTTTACCATAAAACGGTATTCCCCTGACGAGGAATCCGGTTCACGTAAAAACATCATCCATGATCTTGCGCTTCAATCTGGTAATGGCAATATTTTAACTGCCACCCCGGTCGGTGTGATGAGGTATGATATGGCCGACCAAAACTATAGGCCCTTGTCCGCAGAACTAAATCAATCCGCATATGGAATACTGGAAGATGCGGACGGCAACTTATGGGTTCAGCAGTACACATCGTTGGCAAGATTTGATTCACAGAGCCGCGAGGTGCGCATTTACGATCGGGATGATGATTGGATTCAAAGTGGCGCATTCGAGTCTGGCTGGCGGCAAGCATTGCAGCGGTTATCCAATGGGGAAATGATTTTCGGCGGAGTCAAAGGGATAACACGTTTTCACCCTTCTGAAGTGCGGGACAACCTAAGCCCGCCGCCGGTACATATTACCGGATTTCGCTTATTCTATGAGCCCGTCACGTTAAGGAACAATCCTACGCGGGGAAAAGATCGCAAAAAACGCATTCTACAAAGTTCTGTCATAACAACGCAGAACATGACGCTTTCGCATTTTCAAAATACATTTTCCTTCGATTTTAGTGCCCTCGATTATTCCCGTCGCGATGCAATTCAGTATGCATATATGCTTGAAGGCTTTCACGGCGGCTGGATCTACTCGGGCAATGAAAACACCGCGACGTTTACAAATCTTTCCCCAGGAGAATATGTTTTCCGTGTAAAAGGCAGCAATAGCGATGGTGTCTGGAATGAGCTTGGCGATAGCATGAAGATATTAATTCTAACTCCGTGGTGGAAGACCGGCTGGGCATATACTCTATGGTTGCTATTAGGCCTCGCTGCGGCTTATCTGCTATGGAGAACGCTGACGCAGCGATTGATTTTGAATAATAGACTTGCTATGCAAAGTTTTGAGGCCGAAAAGCTAAAAGAATTGGACAGCTTAAAGTCACGTTTTTTTGCCAACATCTCACATGAGTTTCGTACACCGCTTACCCTTATTCTAGGCCCTATCGATTCGCTGATTTCCAATCAGGAAGATTCCGCCTCCAGAGAGCAACTCAGCATTATGAAGCGAAATGCCTTCAGGCTTCAACAATTAATTAACCAGCTGCTCGATCTCTCGCGAATCGAGTCACAAAAAATGACGTTACAAATTCAACCCGGCGATTTAGTCAGGTTCTTGAGTGGCTTGATTATGTCGTTTGCCTCATTTGCTGAACAAAAAAAGATTCAGCTGATTGTCGATATTCCGACCTCTGTAGAAAAAGAATGTTATTTTGATCCGGACAAACTTGAAAAGATTATTTCCAACCTGCTATCCAACGCGTTTAAATTTACTCCGGAGCTTGGTACCATTACTGTCCGGGGGGCATTTGAACAAAAGAGTTCAAACAACACGGTTTTTCAGCTTGTTGTGTCGGATAGTGGAATTGGAATAGCACCGGAAGAACTTGAGGTAATCTTTGAGCGGTTTCAGCAGGTTGATTCCAGTTCAAAACGCGCCTATGAAGGCAGCGGAATCGGATTGGCTCTGGTTAAAGAAATGGTTGAACTCCACGGCGGCCATATTTCTGTTAAAAGTGCACCGGGAGACGGCGCAACTTTTCGTGTAAATTTGCCCGTGTCTCGCGAAGCCTTTCCGGAAGATGCAATTGTAGCCTCCCCCGCTGCAACAGAGCCACTGCATCTACAGCAGGATGTAAACCTTCTAAAGCCTGCAAACGAACCTATCGCACAGACGATTACAGACAAATCTTCTATGCCACTTATCCTACTTGTGGACGATCATCTGGACGTTCGGACGTTTATACGAAGGCAACTGGAGGCAGATTACCGATTGATTGAGGCATCTAATGGTCTAAACGCGCTGGAAAAATCTTTTAATGCCGTTCCTGATTTAATCATCAGCGATGTAATGATGCCGGAGATGGATGGTTACGAACTGTGTGAAAAGCTAAAGACAGATGAGCGAACCAGCCATATACCGGTTATTTTGTTAACGGCACGGGCAGGCGAGGAAGACAAACTGACGGGGCTTGAAACCGGAGCTGATGATTATCTTACCAAACCTTTTAATTCTCAAGAACTGCTGACTCGCGTTAGAAATCTTATCGCGTCGCGAGAAAAGCTGCGCGAGCACTTCCTGCAAGATTGGCTAAAACGCGGTGAACAACTCCCGGTTTCCTCAACAGAAGCAGAGTTTTTGAAGAAACTGCGCTCAACGCTTGATGCACATCTTACGGATGAGCACTTAGGCGTCGATAAGCTGGCAAATCTGCTCGGGCTTGGTAAGCGACAGCTACAGCGAAAAATTAGCGCTTTAACAAATGAAACTGCCAGCAGCCTTATTCGCATTGCAAGACTCGAAAAAGCAAAACACTTGCTGGAAAACAATGCAGGTTCAGTATCTGAAGTGGCCTACGATGTTGGATTTAGTCACCTCTCCTATTTTGCTCGCTGTTTTCGAGAACGCTTTGGTGTCTCTCCTTCTGATGTTCGCAAAAAGGTCTGATTCCGCCAACATTTTTTCCTATCCGGTCAGCATTGCAGCCAATGTCATCATTTTACTATAAAATGACACCCTCTTGCTAGAAATTCCCACCCTTATTTTCCTACACTTCCAAAGCACTACGTATCGGTTATTTAGATGCGCATTAATTTAAATGTCATATTGGGAGATAAAGAAAATGAGTCAAAAAAGATTGATCAATAAGATCTCGGTACTATTCTTAATCCTTGCCTTCTTCACAATACCCATGTATGCACAAGTGCCCGACACGCTTTGGACAGGCCTCTATGGGGGGAATAACGAAGACTATGCCAAAGACATTATCCAAACATCGGACGGCGGCTTTGCTATCGCAGGTGATTTTGGCCGAATAAGTGGTCAGCCAGACTCCGGTAATGTTTGGCTGGCAAAAATTAACTCTTCCGGCAATCAACTGTGGAGCAAGAACTACGGAGAGAACAAACTCGACCGCAGTTCAGCGCTTGTCCAACTACCGGATAATGGATTCCTGATCGCCGGGGAAACTCAAAGCCGCGGTGCCGGTTCCACCGACCTGTGGGTGCTTCGTACAAATGCAGCCGGTGATACGATCTGGACAAAAACCTATGGCGGAACCAACTCGGAATTCCCGGCAGACTTGATGCTCACCAGCGATGGCGGGTTTATCCTTTTGGGTGCTACGCGTTCTTTTGGTGCCGGTGCTACGGATTGCTGGCTGGTTCGCTGTGATGCTAACGGCGATACCCTCTGGACAAAAACCTATGGAGGTACGGGAAGCGACGTTGTCGCATCATTTGCACAAACCAGTGACGGTGGATATGCTATTATTGGAAATACCTTCTCGTTCGGAGAACCCGGGCAACCAGATATGTGGCTACTACGTACCGATGCCAATGGAGATACGCTCTGGACGACCAATTATAACGGCCCGCATTTTCCATGGAGTACGGACGACGGACATTTTATTCAGGAAACTTCCAACGGCGGATTCCTGCTGTTGGGCGCTACCAATGGGTTGCCAAACACATCTAATCGCGATATCTGGTTAATCCGAACCAATTCTGTCGGAGATACACTCTGGACGCAAACCTACGGAGGCACAATGCTGGAAGATGCTGTTGGGTTGGTGGAGATGCTGGATGGAGGGCTCATGATAGCAGGATTTTCGCTTGATAATAATGGTGATCAGGCTCTGGTAATTTGTACCGACGCCAATGGTGATAGCCTCTGGGACTGGCGCATGGGTGATGTTTTTAGTGAGCAGATAGTGGCCATCTCTGCAACGTCTGACAATAGCGCCATCCTGGCTGGTTTTACATCTAATTACAATGCAAATGTCAGGGACGGCTGGCTGATTCGCTTTGAAGGCGACAGCCCAACAGCTATCGGAGACCCGGCAACGTCTGAAGTACCCGGGACCTTTCAGCTTGAGCAAAACTATCCGAATCCGTTTAATCCATCCACCAACATTCGCTACTTCCTCCCTGCCGGCATTTCGGGACCAATAGCCCTCGAAATTATCGATACCCGGGGAAGCGTTATTGCTACCCTCAATACCCCGGGTATCTCCGGCTGGAATGAAACAGGGTGGAATGGCCTCAACAATGACGGCTTCGCCGTAGCCAGCGGGGTTTACTTTTATCGCCTTCGGGTTGAGGAGCGGTCTGTTGTAAAGAAATTGATGCTGTTGCGGTAATCAGAAGACTGGAGCAGTCTTTAAGACTGCTGCAAGCTTTAAAGAGAAGCTACTCAAAGCTAAAAAGGAAAATTGGAGCAGTCTTTAAGACTGCTCCAATTTGAAAAGGAGAACAAAATGAACAGAACATTTTTGATATGGCTTATTTGCCTAAGCCTGATCTTACTTCAGCTTTCCTTTGCACAAATACCTCGCGTGCTAACCTACCAAGGGCTATTGACGGAAACCAGCGGTGCAGTCGTTCCTGATGGTGAATATCAGTTCCTGCTTAGCCTGTATGAACAGGAAACCGGCGGACAAGCTATTTATGATGAGCTCCAGAACCTGGTACCGGTTATTGATGGTATTTTTAACGTGCAAATCGGCAGCCTCACTCCCCTCGGTCTGCCCTTCGACAAAGCATACTGGCTGGAAGTGGAAGTCGACGGTGAAGTTCATGCCCCAAGAAGACTCATAACCTCGGCGGCCTATAGCTTCAACTCCGCTGACATTGCCGATAGCATCGTGACTTCAAAAAAAATTGCCGATGGCGTTGTCGTACGTTCATTGAATGGGCTAACTGAAAACGTGACGCTTACTGCGGGCGCCAATGTAACGATCGACCAGCAGAACAGCGATCTGATCATCTCTGCAACCGGAGGAGGCGATAGTCTGTGGGCAACAAGCGGCACTAATATCACATTCTCCGGCGGAAAAGTGGGGATAGGCGCAGTTAATCCTTCCGAAGCTTTGGATGTGATCGGCAACCTTCAATTACCTGCCACATCAGCAAATGGAGATTCGGGCATCATTAAATTTGGATTTGGCGGAAACTCACAGTTCCAGATCCATAACTATGGTCCTATTAATGAAAATGTGTTCATCGGACAGGACGCCGGAAATTTCACTCTGAACCAAACGGGCAATATCGGTATTGGACGCCGCACGCTTAATTCAGCCATATCCGCTGCGTACTGTACGGCGGTGGGACATCTGGCGATGGAAAACAATACGATCGGCATATACAATACAGCCCTGGGATCATATGCGCTTCATAGCAACACGGCCGGTCAGTCCAACACTGCGTTGGGGTCGAACTCGCTATTCAACAACTCCACCGGCGGCAACAATATTGCTATAGGCAGCTCCTCTCTTTTCGGTAATGTAGATGGCAGTAATAATGTAGCTCTCGGAAGCAATGCATTATCAGATAACATCAGTGGCAGCGGGCTAACTGCTATCGGAGCAAATGCCGATGTTGCTTCTGATGGTCTGAACAATGCCACTGCAATTGGCTATGGAGCAAAAGTTGACGCCAGCAATAAAATTCGCCTCGGTAATGACGATGTGACTCTGGTTGAAACCTCCGGAACGGTTGTTGCCCCACGCTTTGAAGGCCAACAGCTATCTGTGGTTAACGACGGTCCCGTCCCTGCAGTGGAGATACGGGATAATACGGGAAGCGGAGCGCTGATAAAGGCTACTCTCGAAGTGCCGGCGGGCAATGGTCAGAACATGATCTTTATTCAAGCTCCGGTTACATCATCTACCGGCTATGAATTTCTTTCTTTTCAGCAAGGTACCAATGTTCGCTTCCGCGTGGATAACAGCGGCAACGTTTTCGCAGATGGGGCCTTCACCGGCCCGGCGGACTTTGCCGAGATGCTGGAAGTCAGCGATGGAGCTCCTACCGTAGAAGCAGGCGATGTGCTTGTTATCGACCCAAATAGTTTTCGTTCTGTTCAGAAATCCACTGAAGCCAGATCCCGATTGGTTGCAGGAATCTATAGTAGCAAACCCGGATTTGTAGGCTCTGCACGCGATTGGGAAAAGCCGAAAGGAAGTGAGAATACAACCTATACCATGGCTGATATGGCAGAAGAGTTCAATGAAATCCCGATGGCTGTTATCGGTATCGTTCCTTGCAAAGTATCTGCAGAGAACGGGCCTATTCTGCCGGGAGACTTATTGGTCACCTCTGCAATAGCAGGCCATGCCATGAGAGATGAATCACCGGAGAATGGAACAGTCGTTGGCAAGGCATTGGGCAGACACGATAGCGGAACTGGTGTGATACGAGTACTGGTCATGCTCCAATAGTGTAAAATGACAGTCTGCTGCACAGACAAAATCAGGAGAACTTAATGAGAAAAATAATATATATAGTCTGCCTGTTGAACTTCGGGCTGATGCCGAAGAAAGCACATGCGCAATTGCCTGAAGTATTAAGTTATCAGGGTGTGCTACAAGATAGTCTGGGAAACTACATCGATGATGGCTCTTACAACTTTACCTTTATGATTTATGGGGTGGCAACGGGTGGTCAGCCTCTGCATTCTGAATCCCAAAATGTGCAAACGGTCAAAGGAGTCTTCGATGCCTATCTGGGACAAACAAGCGCGCTAACATTGAGCTTTGGCAAACAATACTGGCTGGAACTACAAATTGAAGGTGTTACGCTAACACCTCGAATTGAGTTAACCGCTACTGCTTATAGTTTACTAAGCATAAATGTTCCTGATAGTCTCATAACAACGGAGAAGATCGAAAATGGATATGCCGTAAGGAGCATTCAAGGTTCAACGGATTCCCTTAACCTGCAACCGGGAACAAATGTTTCCATCTCAACAAGCCCATCAAACAATATTTTACTGGAAGCAGCCGGTGGCGGAAATACCAGCCCATGGCAGGTGAATGGCGATGATATTTACCATTCGACCGGCCGTGTCGGCATCGGCACTTCAAGTCCACGGGAAATGCTCGACGTAAGAGGGAATCTCTTTATCCCTACTCAGATCGGAGCATTTGCCTTTGCCGGTGTTCTCTTTTCCGGTGCTGAAAGATTTATGTTTACGCAGTTTGCTGAAAACATTGAAGCGGAAACAATATTTATTGGAAGCCGGGCAGGTAATTTTGATCCTGCGGGACACTCCAACATCGGTATTGGGTTCGCTGCTTTATCTGCAATAGGAGATCGAAGTGCTAATATCGCAGTTGGCTCTTCTTCTCTCAGTTCACTGGAGTCAGGTGGGTCCAATACTGCCTTTGGGGCCAGAAACTTATTAAGTCTTGTAGCGGGTAACAACAATATTGCCTTAGGAAGTAGTATCGGCGGAAATACTTCGGCAGGGGCAAATAGTTCTATTGCGATTGGATTCAATATGGGGGCTGGAGGGTCGAACCAGGGCTTAGCTATCGGGAACTATGGGAATCTTACCGGTAATCAGGCATTGCAGATTGGAACTTCAGCAGAAACTGACGGCATTCGTTCATCCGCTATCGGTTACGGCGCACAAGCGCCTCTGGATAATAATATCATATTCGGCGACCAGGACATCACCGTTTTGGAAACTGCCGGAGAGTTAGCCGCCTCAAGGTTTGCCATAAAATCTCTCAGACTCAAGAAGATTGAAAACGGCTCCGCGATGGAGGTTATAAAACGTCGGAGTATTGGAGAACTTATAACCCTGGAACGATCTGTGCAACCGCTTGACGAACAGGATTTCCTTCAAGTTGAAGTCCCTGCCAACACAGCAACCAACTTCAGTTTTATCAAAGCAGTGGAAGGAACAAATACCCGATTACAGGTAACAGGAAACGGCAAAGTTTTGGCAGACGGCAATTATGTGGGACCTGCGGATTTTGCGGAAATGATAATGATCAGTTCCGGAGCGGCTTCAGCTGAAGCCGGAGACGTGCTGGTAATCGATCCGAGTCGTGAAAAAGCGGTGAAGAAGGCATCTGTTGCACGTTCTGCTCAGATAGCAGGAGTTTACAGCACCAAACCAGGCTTTGTCGGTTCAGAACGTGAGTGGGAAGAAACCGTTGGAAATGAAGTGCACACTTACGATATCGTCGACATGGCCGTGAAATTCAATGAGATTCCGATGGCGATTATCGGAATTGTTCCCTGTAAGGTATCGACAGAGAACGGTGCTATTTATCCCGGTGATCTGTTGGTAACCTCATCGACTCCCGGGCACGCCATGCGCGATGATAAGCCACAGAATGGAACCGTTCTCGGAAAAGCTCTCGAGGCCTTTTCTTCGGGTAGCGGACTTATCCATGTGCTCGTGAAACTGCAATAGCAAATGCTGAAGAATACTCAGGAAGGATAGAAAATGAATAAATTCGCATTTCTAATAATCATATGTATTGTATTGTGCGCGATGGGTGAAACCATTTGCCAAACGAAAGTAGAGCGCGATGTATTACCCAGCGGAGGCGCCTATTTATTTGGAGGAGGGTTTTCCGCCCATGTAACGGCCGGACAGGGAATTATCGGACGGGGCAGCATTGCAAATCAAAAAATAGCTGCCGGCTTTTGGCATACTCAGCCTCTCACCCCTCCACTAAAGCTCTCACAGTTACCACTATCCGCTGGCGCCGGTGTGGCAACGGTGTGGAATGATGATGTCTATTTTTTCGGTGGAGGAACTCATTGGTGGGGACAGACCTTTCATCAAACTATCTTAAAGTTGCAGGATGGTCAATGGCTACCCGTCGGCTCAATTCCCGATAACAATACCTGGGATATGACGCCGGTACTGTTAGGAGACGCGCTTTATTTACTCGATGGCTGGAATGGTGGTGAGGGACTGGTGCGCAGCTATGAATTCGATACGGGAAACTGGCGCTATCACGCATCGAGCCCAAATTGGGTAGACTGGGGCAATACGGCGCAGATTGTAAATAACCAACTTTACTTATTTACTCCGGCGGGAAGAGTTTACCAATATAGCCTTGCAGACAGCACCTGGATGGAAAAATCGCCTCATAATATTCTTGCCTTCAACGGCATGCGCTCGGTTGTGCATAATGGGGAGATTTATATTATCGGATTCCGTGACGGCGGATTCTATAAATACGATCCCTCATCTAATCAAATGAGTCAGTTGGCCGATCCGCCTTATCAGGTGGCAGGCTGTGCGGTGCAACTCTATCGCGGCAAAATATTCTGCGTCGGTGGCAGTCCGGAGGGAAATCCGGGGCTCAACAATTACATGTATCGCTCCGTTATTAGCTATGACTTCTCCTCAGATAGTTGGCAGCTGGAGCCACTTGGCATCAGCGATAGCCGTACGTTTATGGCTTCAGTTGTTTACGAGGATGAATTTTATGTGTTCGGTGGATTCGACTCCCTTTCATTGGCAGTGAATACGGTAGAGAAACTGCAGCCTCGGGTTATCGTTGGGATTGACGATGATTTGGCTGCAGCTATCCTGCCGGAAAAACTGAAGCTTGAAAACAACTACCCAAATCCATTTAATCCCACCACGACAATCCGTTTTGGTTTACCTACGGCAGCAGATGTGCGCCTGGAAATATTTAACATGCTCGGGCAGCGAATTCGGGTCTTAGTAAATGCGCCGCTTCAAGCCGGATGGCACAACTACGTTTGGAGCAGCCAAAACGATTATGGAACAATGGTGGCAAGTGGGGTTTATGTATATCGACTGACTACCGGAAGCAAAGTAATTGCCCGAAAATTGATGCTGTTGAGATGATTCGTTCAATCGGCCATCAATATCAATTTGATAAGAACACGCTATTATCTTGATAAGAGTGCTAATACAAATCTCGGCAAAATCAACTGTAATCAACTTTTATCTACAATTTATACGGTGGCATATTTTTTGATGTTAATCTCCTAGCCCAATTGATTTACCGCGCGATCCCTAAGGATGTGCCTTTCACCAAACAGGAGAAATCACATGTATGCCACCAAAGCACTTTCACTAACGTTGCTATTTTTAGCACTCACGTTAGGATGTAGTAAAGACGGTTCATCAGCTTCGCAGGAGCCAGGTGAACTGCTCGAAAAAAGCCCTAAACGCGGCCTTGCTTACAACCTTAGTGATGCTGCCGATTTAGAGGCATTAAAAAGCGGCGTGTCCTGGTGGTATAACTGGTATTTCGCAACCGATGCGCCGGGCGATTATAATAGTAATTATCAGATGGAGTTCTTACCGATGCTATGGGGCAATAACAGTCCTGCCAATTTTGCCCAGGTTAAAAACTTTATTCTCGCGCATCCCGAGATAAAATATCTGCTGGTATTAAACGAACCCAATCTAACCGATCAGGCAAACCAGTCTCCAACCCAGGCAGCAACAGATTGGGTTGCATATGAGCAACTGCTTGATGATCTTGCTGCCGAGCAACGAACGGTCGAACTGGTTGACCCGCAGATTACCTGGGGCACCATGCCGGGTTTTGAAGACCCTATAGTTTGGATGGATGCATTTTATGCCGCCTATCAGGCAGCCAACAATGGCGCCGATCCACGCATCGACTATCTGGCGTTTCACTGGTACGATTACGGCCTGGCCAGTCAGCTCGATCGACTACAAAAATACGGCAAAAAGATCTGGGTGACTGAAATGGCAAACTGGAATGCGAACATCAGCTCGTATGAACAGCAAGCCGAGCAGATGACACAGATGGTTGCCATCTGCGAAAACCGCAGCGATGTCTTTCGCTATGCCTGGTTTATAGGACGTGGCGATACGCCGGACAATAATTATACCTATCTATTTACGCCAAACCCCGGTGAGTTGAATTCGTTAGGCGAGCTGTATTTAAGTTTGCCGTACTAGAGCTTTTTCATTATCATGTAACAGACCTTACCCTTTAGTGACGCTCAGGGTAAGGTCTAATGGCAGCCCTCCAGCAGAAACTGATTCGTATTTCAGAAGTTTCGTTTTTTCATCGAATATAGAATTGTAAGTAGCTAAGTATACTCTGTTGATCTTCTCAGCAGAACGTTCACTTCAACACTGAGTCAGTGATGTGGTTTTATGTACCTAAAAATCGTTCACAAGTGTACCGCACTAGCAAGGCGTTTTATCAGGATACTATTTTTAAACAAAACCGCCGGCTGCGCTATGCTACTTTTCCGAAAATTCGCGAGGCACTCTGGTATAATTTATTTATGCAGATTGGCTTACGCGTAGGCGTTATTGCCTTTCTGATGCTGTTTGATTTAGGCGCTTTACGAGCAAGTCTTTTTCTGGACGGACATACAGATAAGCCCGATGTGCCTGAAGCGATTCACTTTAACCAAAAAAACAACTCCACACGCATGATGGTGTATATTAGTATTGATAGAACGGGAGATATTCTGCTGGAAGGCAATATTTACTCTTATGAAGCATTGCCGCGAGCACTCTACCTTTGCCTGGTTCGTGAGCCACGGGCCATTGCCACTCTAATTGTAGATAAAGACTGCGAAATGAAGTATGTCCACAAACTATATGCTGCGATACGCAAGAGCGGAATTAGCCAGGTAACGCATATTGTAAACCCTTCCCCATCCCTTCTGCAAAAACGAAAAAAAGAGCATCGCAAATTACCATTCAGCTAAGAAACGAACGGGTAGAGTGCTGCAATTAAAATTAGGATACCCAAAGTGAGATCCGAAGAATCTGTTCTACGACTTACCTACCAACAATTTGCCGCTGGTAAGTAAGTTCTCTATATTTCATCAATTGAGTTTTTCTTATAAGAGAATTATTGAGGACTTTATCATGAGCGCACAAAATTACGCAAACCATCGACGTTTCGTCCCACCTTTTCATTATTATTTGGCATCGCTTATTCTTGCAACAACCATCGGTGCAGCGATTAATGTCTATAAGAGTACTGGATCGGAATCCGGTATTTACAGCGCTACACTCATTCTGGCAATTGGCATTGCGCTTATCATGTTATTCCTCTATTCCAGAGCTTTTGCTTTAAGAGCGCAGGATCGCGCCATTCGTGCCGAAGAAAATTTTCGGCATTACCTGCTTGCCGGAAAACCGCTTGATTCACGTATCACCATGAGGCAGATTATTGGACTGCGGTTTGCGCCCGATGATGAGTTTCTTGCCCTCGCCAAGGAGGCCGCGGAAAATGGAACCTCTGAAGACGCGATTAAAAGAAGCATCAAAAACTGGCGTGCAGATAACGAACGAGCGTAGATCAAGCGCAATATTGTTGATGGAGATAGTGGATGTCGTTTCTTGGCAAGATTGGTAATAAATTAGCGCGTTATTTCTCGCAATCACGCGAACAAGACCATCGTGTTGCTACATCAAAACCTGAACAACTGGTGGCTGCGCTTCAACCGGGGGATGTGCTGCTGGTTGAAGGCTCCAGCCGTTTTAGCGCTGCAATCAAATACCTGACCCAATCGACATGGTCTCATGCCGCAATATATATTTCTGCTGAAACGAATCTCGATGGCTTGCACTTTGAAGGTGGTCAACTGCTGGAAGCGGATGTGGTGGAAGGCGTTCACATTGTCCCGCTTAGTACTTACTGGACAATGCACACCCGTATCTGCCGTCCGGTAGGGCTGAGTCCAAATGAAATCGAAGCCGTTCTTTTGCACGCCAAATCTCAGATCGGCCATCAGTACGATTTGAAGAACATTGTCGATCTCGCACGCTATTTCTTCCCGACTCCGCCTGTTCCGGCACGATGGCGAAGACGCTTGCTATCTATTGGCAGTGGTGACCCAACCAAGGCTATCTGCTCTTCGGTAATTGCTCAGGCTTTCCAATCGGTGCGCTATCCCATTTTACCTGAAGCCGTGGTGGCAAAATCGACCGACTCTGCCAGCGCAGACAGCTATCGCGAAATGCTGCACATCCGTCACCATAGCCTGTTTGCCCCCAGAGACTTCGACATTTCGCCCTACTTCCGAATTGTTAAGCCGACCATTGAAGATGGTTTTGATCCGCATAATCTTGAGTGGGTTGACACTGCGAACAAATAAACCGTTAACCCAACATTTGCTTTCGCACCTCTTTGCTGCAGGAAAGCAAGAGCACAACCAAGTGCATTGCACTTGCCATAAAAAACATCGATGATCCGGCCATCTGAATCATAAAGAATTCCGGCCAGGGGTTCGTCAGATGAATAGTATATGCCGCTAGCGCGTCCCATATCGCCAACGCATTCCACACAACAATTGCCGTCCATGCCCACAACCCCACTTTCTTCAGAATCAGATAGGCAATAAACAATCCGGTTATGCCGATGATCGCGTCTCCGATCAACGGCATCAGCCAGGCCGCTGGTGGGTCCCCCGGCATATTGCCACCGACACGATGAATAAAAGCGAGCGTCATTGCGCGACCGGACAATAATAGCGTTATTGCGAACATAATTTTTTTAGACATCTCAATCTCCTTAAGAACTGATTTTGTGATTTGTCACCTCGAGCGAAGTCGAGAGGTTAGCAAGCTCTCCATAGGGCTTTAACGGAGCCTGACCACATTAAATAAAAAGCTTTATTAAATAAATTCAATTCATTCACTTGCATTTTGCAAGTGAATTTAAAAATACAAAATATTTTATACAAAACAAACTCTGTTTTGCTATGTTTAATCATGGTTAAATCTACATACCGCAACAGCGATAAATGTCCGGTCACCTTTGCCCTCGACGTATTTGGGGATAAATGGAGTCTGCTGATTCTACGAGACATCATTTTTAAGGAGAAGAAATACTATGGAGACTTTCTGAGCTCCCCGGAGAAGATTGCGACTAACATTTTGGCGAGCAGATTGCAAAAGCTGGAAGCAGAAGGGCTAATTGCTAAAAGCCGTGATCCGCAAAACGGCACAAAGTTTATTTACTGCCTCACGCAAAAAGGCAAAGATCTGCTGCCGGTAATATTGGAAATGGTTGCGTGGAGCGCCAAATATGACCCGCAGCCGGACGTGGCAAGCAGCATTATTGAGGGCGCACCAGAGAACCTGTTGCAGCGCTTGGAGCAGGATCGGCAAGCGTTGATTGAAGAGATTTTGGAGAAGTTGGGGAAAGAATAATATTTATCTTTAAGACTGCTTACTAAGCCTGGACAGATGCTCTCTTTTCCTGAAAAGACTTAATAAATTGGACTTCCACCTTTCGGTTATCAAACCATATAAAAAGTGACCTGGTATTTATTCTGGTAAAGGCTCTGCAATTAACCCAAATATCTACTTTATCATATATAATGATAAGTTCGTACCACTTGGACCAAGAATCTTTACCTACAGGATAAATAATCGCCGAATATTTCTTGTTATGTCTGTGAAGTAGATGCTCTTTTTCCTCTGCCAGCTGTTTTACCATTTCCCAATTTTTCTCAAAACTGATTCCAGGGACTCGTATGAGCTTATCTCTGAGAAGAAAGAATGCAATAATCCATGCAATAATCCATGCAATAATCGGAAAGCTTAATAGAATAAAGAACACCTTGGCAGAAAAGTTTTCATTGAGGCTTAATACTTGAGAAGTACTGAGAAGATATCCAATTGGCAAGCCAGTAAAGCCAATTGGCATGGCATAGACTGCAAGAGTATCGACTAGGCTGAATTGTCTGATTACTCTTCTTTTTCTCAACGACTCTGCTGGTTTAACTTCGAAAAACATTGAAATACACTTTCTCAGGACAAGATTTTATGACATTTACCTACTTCATATTCGCAGTAAAGGGAGCACTATCTTAAAATGAAATCAACATTTTGCCATAAATACCAAAGTACTAATCTTTGCCCTCTTTATTATGCTCCCACAATCCCTTCCTTTTGCATAAACGATAGCAAGCCTTTCACTGTATCTTCTAAGGTCGGATCTTCCCTGCCCCACTCTGACTCCTGAACGGCTTTATGATAATTCTGATTATCATAAAGTTTAAACTCCATAGCTGAGATATTGCCTACCGAGCGCACGAAAAAGTCCAGCAGCGGAAACAGCAAATCGTCTTTGCCACAACGATTGATTACTTCCGGTACAAAATTGGGCAGTGAAAAGTATTCAAATTCACGCCCTGTTAGCTTGCCTAAAATTTGAGTAACGTCCATCATGCTGGCGTATTCACTTCGCGTAACGTGAAAGGTGGTATTCACCGTATCCGCGGAGGAAGCAATCGCCACAATATTGTTCGCAACCAGATCGGCAGGTGTAAAGCTCACCTGGTTTTTTGCGGTTACGGCGATTCCGTGCTTCAGCATAAATGTCAGCAAGCGTATGGAAATGTCAAAATTATATCCGGCACCTTCAACAGATGGGCTGATTAACGCCGGGCGAAAAATGCGTGCTTCAAGTCCGTTGCGCATTGCGTCCATTACCACCTGCTCAGAAACCCATTTGCTTTGGCTATAGCCAAAATCCAGCAGATCCATGCTCGCATTTGTATCGCTCTCGTATAGCACATCTTTTACCGACCAGCCAAAGACAAAGGTTGTGGAAATATGATTCAGGACTTTCTTCCGTGTGTCAAACGCCAGACGAATGAGTTCATTGGTTCCGCCCACATTTGCGCCCCGCATAGATTCATATCCAAGGATATAATTAACCTGCGCTCCATTGTGGTAGATTGAATGGATATGTTCCGCCAGAAAACCCCAGGTTTCGCTATCCAGCCCTAAAAAAGAACGTGCAAGATCACCACAGACCGGATGCACACGCTCGCTAAACCTATACTGCTGTTCAGCAGAGCAATATCCCGCAGAGGCAAAAGCATCCTGTATTCGCTTTGCTCCAGCTGCTTTATCTTCCGCTCGAGCCAAAACAAAAATATCGGATTTGGTTTGTTCCAGTAAGCTTTTCAATAAGAACGGCCCCAGAAAGCCGGTGCCGCCCGTTAACAGAATTGCGCCCGGGTTGGTTGAGGAGAATGATTCTGCAAGGATCTCTGCCTTAAATGCCAGCTTCGCATCCGCCTTCATTAGCTGCTGATCTTTCTCCAAATTCTCCTGCTGAAATTTCAAGATCATTGAACGAAAGCGAAGTGCTGCACCGGGTTTTGCCGTCTCCAGTTGTTCCATCAGATCGTACAGTTCACTAATTGCAATGTTCTGAACCAATCGAATATCTATTTGTCCCGCAAGTGCTGTAGCCCCGGTAGCCTCAACGCGTAACTTCAAGTCGTGCAAAAACTCTGCTGTTGTAAGCGAGTCCAAACCCGCTTCCGAAAGAGAGCAAATATCCGTACGGCTCAGTCCATACCGCCGTAACAAGGCTTCAATGGATGCGTCATTCCAGTTCGGGGAAGTATGAACGACTACGCCTTGATTTGGATAACTGCTGTGTATCAGCGTCAATTCTGACTGCTGCCAGAGCCGCTTTGCACGGTAACGGATAATTTTCCCTGAACTGGTTTTGGGAATTGTTCGTGGTGCAAGATAAGCAAAGCAAGCGACTTGAATACCCAGCCTGCTTTGAACACTACGGCTTAACTCCTGATCATCCGGTAGAGCGGATGTCTTTTTCAGTTCAGCTAAAACGATCAGCCTTTCTTCGTCGTCTTCCTCGACAGCAAATGAAGCAACACATCCTTTACGAATGAGCGGATGTGTTTCCACAATGGATTCAATGTCCTGCGGATAGAAATTTAATCCGCGAATGATGATCATATCCTTCATGCGTCCACAAATATAGAGCTCGCCCTTATCGAGGAACCCCAGATCGCCGGATCGCAAAAAGGCTTTTTCCGGTTCACTTTCAAGCTGAGCCTCGAAAGTTTTAGACGTTAATTTGGGACGTTGCCAATACCCGGCACAACGGCTGGCTCCACGAAGCCAGATCTCACCCACTTGCCGATCAGCAAGCAGGTGATTTTTCTGCACATCCACGATGCGAATTTCCGTGTCTCCAAGCGGTTTGCCACAGCTAAATATGGCAGTCGCATCTTTTGATGGAGTTGGTTCGAGAGTTTTTACTTCATTTTGCTGCAAAGCAGCGCTGTCCAACCATAACGTATTTCGTCCATAATTGGAAACCGCCAGCGTGAACTCAGCCAATCCATAGGCTGCGAAAAAACTTTGGGGCTTCAAACCAAACGGCCTAAATTTCTTCAGAAACCTTTGATAAGTATTGCTACGTACCGGCTCCGCGGCAGTCATTAAAAAGCGCAGCGAACTGAGATCGAGATCCTGATAGATGGCTTGGGGAATTTTATCAGGACGCAGACAATACTCGAAGGCAAAGTTGGGTGCCGACGAGGCCGTACCGCGATACTTGCTAATGGTTTCCAGCCAGAGTGCCGGGCGCTGAATAAAATCCAGCGGTGAAAATCCGTAGGTGGTACCACCCTTCAGCGCAAAGAAAAGATAGTAACCGATCAGCCCCATATCATGGTATTGCGGCAGCCAGGAAACGCCGATTGGCAAATGGTCGACCACTGATTCACAGTTGTGTAGAATATTCTGATGGCTTACCATCACGCCTTTGGGCTGATTGGTTGATCCAGAAGTGTATTGCAAAAACAAGATGTCTGAGTGAGCCTCGGGAAATTCCGTCACGTCGCTTCTCCCGGCATCCGTGGTAACAATCCACTTCAGCTTGCTGATAAACTCAGGCTTTATGCGGAATTCGGCGATATACTTTTTTGCCAGACTCATTTTCATCGACCAGTAGAATGTCCGATTGGTTAAAACCGCAGCAGCTTGACAATCCCGCGCAATAAAGGTCATTTTATAAAGAGCCGACTGAAATCCATGCGAGCCGGGAGGATAGACCGGAACCGGGATTAGTCCGAGACGAACGCAGGCAAAGAATGCACAAATCATCTCTAGTCCGGGTGGATATGCCAACAGCACTCGCTCACCCGGTTTTAGCGGAAAGGTGTGATGAATATGAGCCGCAATTTGTCCGGTTCGAGCAACAAACTCCAGATAGCTATATTTCTCAATTTGCTTTCCATTGATATCTAAAAAGCAATAGAGCAGTTTATCAGGCGTTTGTTCGGCGCAATTGTAGAGGTTTTTCAGTATCGAGGGCATAGCATCTCGTTATTTACAAGAACGGGGATTGAACTGCAGTTTTATTGCGCCATCCGGACGAAGAATCATCATTGGTTTTATCGCAACCGGCGTTTCAGATATCGGTTGAAAATCGTAACGTTGAATAAGATGAACCAAGATCAGCAACATCTGGATAATCGCCAGATTGCTGCCGATACACACTCTCGGACCACCACCAAACGGAATATGCGCAAATTGGTGACGCGCTTTTTTATTTTCCGTCACAAAGCGATCGGGATCGAAGACCTCCGGTTGCTCCCAGAAATCGAGGTTACGATGTGTTCCATAAATATATGGAATTACGGTAATACCGGCCGGAATGCGAATACCCATAATCTCATCATTTTGCAGCGCCACCCGGTCTACCATCCAAAAGGGCGGATAAAGCCGCATCGCCTCATCAAGTACTTGAGCTGTATAGGTCAGACGATGCAGATCTGCAAAATTTAGAAGCTTACCGTGCAAAATCTGCTTCATTTCTTCCCGCATCAGTTTAAGATGTTCGGGATGACGACTGAGCAAGTAGAGCGTCCAGGAAAGAGCATTTGATGACGTCTCATTGCCGGCAACTAATAGCTGCAGACTTTCAATTAAAATCTGTTCGTCGGTCATCTGAGAATTGTCATCTTTATAGCGGGAATCCATAAATACCTGCAGCAAATCGTTACCAACCTCACTGCTCCCACGACGCTCTTCAATATACTTACGAACGATATTATCGGCCTCAATACGCATCCTTTGATAGCGACGGGACTGACCGGAAAGTTTATACCAGGGAATTTTGTATGGCTGTACAATTTGGTGAACGATAAAACTCTGAATTGTAGCGATGGTCTGTCCCAGTTGCTCCAATTCAGCATCTTTCATGCTATTCCCAAAGAGAGATTTGCCAACCAGGCGCAACGTAAACGCAACCATTTGCTGATGAATATCAACAGGTCCTTTTGTTACCTCTGCATCGAAACTACGCATCGACTCCGCCATTACCTGCTGCATAATCGGTAATAGTGCAGAAATATGATCGCGCTTAAAACCGCGCTGCAAGAAGCGTCGCTGACGCAGCCAGTACTCATCATGGCTATTCAACAGCCCCTGTCCTTGAAACTCACCCATGCGCTTCACCTGAATATCAGATTTATGATAGTTTTGATGGTTTTTCTTTAAAACATGCTGAATAAAATCGGGGTGGGTGGATACAATTGCCGGCTTGGCACCGCCGAAGTGAAAGGTGAAGGTGTGTCCCAGTCGCGCGCGATATCTTTCAAACACCTCAATCGGATTGCGAATCATATCCCGGGAATCGGCAAAGGCACTTAACCGGGGAATATACGGCACATTGGTAATGCGGTTGGTAAACATGGCAGCCTCACTTTCGCCTATATTTACCAATTAATCCAGAAATACTGAAATAGTATGTTTCACTGAGCAAACTATAATCTTCTGTTCTTTTGAAAGACCAAAAGAACCAAAAGTCTTTTCGACGAGAGAAACTCGCCATCCCGGCTCGGACAGCTCTCGTCAGATCATCCCGGAGAAAAAATACCGATATAAAACATAGCTCCCAGCAGGCATAAGTAAAGACGCGATGTCCACAACTCATAGAGTAATGCTGGAGCGTCTTTGTGATACTATAGCTACAGCGGAAACCGCTTGCCAGGCGCAGCCGTGGGTAGTACCAGCAGGAACCGCCCGCATCTCGGAAGAGGAGACCGCACGCCTACAAAGTGATACGATGGATTCAAACATCTGTTCTTTTGAAAGACCAAAAGAACCAAACGTCTTTTCGACGAGAGAAACTCGCCATCCCGGCTCGGATAGCTCTCGTCGTTCATCCTTGAAAAAAGAAAACGTATAGCCGCAGAGCGGCGGAATATTTATAGTAAATATTGTAGATTATATTTGTCAAACCCCAACAGGGCGATTTATTTATTTTAGTTTGTTTAGATGCTATTTTGTCAATATATCGATTATAGTACATAATAAAACCAGAGCACGGCCGCATGAACTACCAAACCTTTCCCCCACATCCCGACTTAGCCGCGCTAATAAAGTGCTATTGGATCTTACAGGTTCCGGCCGATATTGATGCACCGAGGCAGCGCATTATCCCCGATGGTTGTATCGAGATGATTTTTACGCTTGGGGAAGACATCAAAAGATATACTTCTGAGGAAGACTTTATCATTCAGCCGCGGGCAATGATACTCGGCCAAACGATCGAGCCTTTCTTTATTCAACCCACCGGGCGAGTCGAGACGTTTGCAATCCGTTTTTATCCGTATGGATTTGCAAACTTTGCTAATGCTCCTATCATAAGCCTCGCTAATAAGGAAACACCGATCGCCCAGCTATTTGGAGACAAACCCGCAGGTGAACTGGAGCAAAGCATCATTGCTGCTAAAGACACTCAAGGGCGAATAGAAATCATCGAAGACTTCCTCAACACGAAACTGAAGGAACAGTCAACAATCGACAATATTGTGAAATCAACTGTGGATGCCATCTTTCAATCGAAAGGAAGTAAGTCAATACACGCTATTCTAAAAGATGAATTGCCAAAAAGAAGAAATCTCGAAAGAAAATTTCTGAAGCAGGTAGGAATCAGTCCGAAGCAATTGGGGAAGGTTATCCGTTTACAGACGGCTTTAACAATGATACTCAGCGAGCAACGTGAAAGTTTAACTCAAATTGCGTACGATAGCGATTATTATGATCAATCCCATTTTATAAAGGACTTTAAGGAATTTACCGGGACAAACCCGAAGGAGTTTTCAAAAGATCAGCAGCATATTCTTTCCTCGCTTTTCTACTCCGGAGACTGACTTGTCGCAATTTTACAATTCCTGCCTTTATCCGTTCAATACATTGGTTTCGTAAACAAACACTACGGAGATAATATGAAGAGCTTAATTTCAATCGTCGAAATCCCAACAATCGATTTCCCCCGAGCAATCAAGTTTTATCAATCCATACTGGACGTCAGTATCGAGGAAATTGACATGGACGGTAATATGATGGGGCTGTTTCCCAACGACGGCGAATCTGTTTTTGTATCCTTAATCAGCGGAAGCGACTATAAGCCGTCTGCCAACGGCACCATTGTTTATCTTAACGCCGGAGATGATTTGCAACCAACTCTTGATAAAATTATTGCCAGTGGTGGCAAAATGGTCGTGCCCAAAACAGAGATTGCTCCTGAAATGGGTTTTTTTGCGATGTTTATTGATTCTGAGGGGAATAAGTTGGGATTGCATTCTATGGGGTAATAATAACTGAAAAGAACCTCTTGACCACGTTCTTTTGAAAAGACCAAAAGAACCAAAAGTCTCTTTGCGAAAGGAACTCGCCCTCCCGGCTCAAACAACTTTCGCTAGATCATCCATGAGGAATAAGGTAAATAGACAATTTTAAGAGTATAGCCATTTCTCATTACCGCGAGCCCGGAACGTCAGGGCTCAAACAGCTCTCGCCGGGTCATCCATGACAGACACTGTTCCCGTGCGGAGCCGAGCGGAGAGTGAGTAACACCAATAGAGCGATGCGACGTTCTCCGAGCGCAGCCGAGGAGCGGCGCATCCCTGATAAAGAGCTCCCATATTGGACGCTCTCTCGAAGTCGTGGCAGAACTTAGTAAAGACGCGATGCTTCGCGTCTCAGAGGATGCTAGTATAGCAGAGACCACTTGCTGCACCCTCCCCGGCTCAGGGAGCAGACACAACAAGCAGTGAACAAATACTATCATTTTTTCTCACGGCCAATATGTGCAAAGAATCCACCACCTGCATACTTGCCGCCGCGAACACGGATAAGGAGGGAATTGTCACCAGGTTTTAATTTGATTCGTCTGGAATAACCTTTATGATCAGGGTTTTTCCAAAAATCATACCAGGCGTAACGGGCTGCACGGCCGTAACCCAAGAACTCTCCATTGAGCCAATACGCCTGTGCTTCATTAGAACTGGTGTGTAGATTAACCACCTCTGCGCTATCTGCATGAATTACAGTATGAAAGTAGGCGACATTTCTGCCACCTGTGAACTCGGTGAGTTTTCCACTAACAACGCACCCGCGCTTATCGGTTGTAAACTTATGCCAACGGTTCGCAGCTCCACCATGTTCTGTATAAATTTTCTCCGGCTGGAAGCCTTCTTTTTCAAGTTCGGACAAGGTGCCGCAAAACGGACCGACCACTTGCCAATCGGTTATCAATTGTTCCGGCTCATAATCGATTCCACCCGGTTGCATCGGGCCTTTATAACTAAACTGAGCGATTGATGATACCCGAACATTATCCAGCCAGAAAGCGCCTCCAACAACCCGTGGTTTAAACCCCAAGCTACCGGATTTGAATTCAAATGCATCGAAAGTAACTTTAGGCGTGATCATATCACCAACATAAATATGGCACATTGAATCGATAACCTCAGCCTTAAAACGAGACCATTTGCCAATCACTATTGCATCAGCGCCAACAAGGGGCGTCTTATATTCTTCATAAAGCGTTCGGTGGGCATTATAATCACGACGTGGATTGACGCGTATATAGCTCCCATTACCTTTAATATAAACGCTACCGAAATCAATGCGATCACCCGTTTGATTATAATGATAAATTAAGCCAAAGTAATTGTGTTCTGCCTTGGGAAACAAAACATCTGCCTCAACTGAATACCTATTCATTCCATCTGAGTCTTTGATCAATGCGCGAACGAATTCGCCACCAGGAGTGAGCTTTAAAACTTTGCCATGGACCGGATCGCCGGACTGGACAATCTGGATATTCTGCGGCTCATTTAAATCCCATTTACTCAAGCCATTTTCAAAGTCATCGTAAAAAAAGACGTTATTATTTTCCACATTCATTGATACAATAGAACCCAAAAGATAAAGAATAAGTGTTATTGCGGTTATTTTCATAAGACATTCCTCGAACGGTTCACTATTTTGAGCAAGACAAAAGCAACAAGCAGAAATTAGCCTTTCATATCTACTCTCAAAAAGTATCAGTTAAAAAGTTGGCTGAATATAGCCAAATGGCGATGCATAGTATTGTAAAATTACGACATTCGAGCGGGCTTATCTTGTGCAAAATATAAGAGAAAGAAGTGTATTAAATTCCTCCATATATTCAGGCACGCGACATACTTATATTATGCTAATTTGCTAATCGGATTAGACATGAACATTTCCATAACACCAATTCTGCAGAGCTTAAGGGATATCTACGATATTGAGGGCATTATGCCGCGCTTTCAGGCGTATCTCTCACTGATGCTGGGAGACACTCGCGGCGAAGCGTTTCCCCTCGGCGTGTTTAGCCCGATGGGAAAGCGACAATCCGGCTATCTGGATAACCTAATCGCGCTGGAGGCTGAGTCCATTGCTGAAAAAGCGGCCGCAGAGGCAGCGGCAAAACTTTCTGCGGTTTCCAGTACCTATCGCCTGCTTCTGGTTGTCGCAGATGTTGCACGCAACGGCTGGACACAACGCTATCTGACCGATGCAGAATGGCGCCTGCAAAACAAGTACGATGCCATGCCGCAAAACGCTAGACCGATAAATTTTGACAGATGGGTGACCGTACAGTTGTGGACAGACGAGGAGCCAAACGCTGCATATATTTCCCGGGAAACTCAGGCGACGATCTACCGGGCGGCGTACAGAGAACGTATCGGAATACCGAAGACTCTTGCTGAAATGATGCATCAGGAAGGCAGAGCAATGGCATTTGCGGGGTATAGTCCAACTCTAAACGAAGAAGATATCGCCTATTCCCGGCAAATTATTGAGCCCTTTCGGCAAAGCAATGATTATCCGGTCTGTTTTACCGCGCTGTATGGGGATGAGATCGCCAAAGCGGTAGGCTATCAGGGGCTGGGATTGTCAAAAATGGCGGGATTTGATGTGGGGTTGGACGAGGAAAAGATATCATTACATAAGAGGAAAAGACCATGGGAAATATTCTGATTGGAGTAGCAACGCTTATTTATTTTGGAATGCTTGTGCTCTTTTACAGTTCGCATCCCGTTTCAGGCCAGTATGGGGTAGGTCTGGGCTGGATGCTTATCCTCGGCAACTTTGGATTCGTGCTGTGCCTCACCATTGTAACGGGAATCATCGGCTCGAAAGGTGGTTTCTCCTGGGTAGCTTCCGACGGTGGGCTCAGGCTTGTGTTAGTGCTGGTAGGGTTCATCGTTATCATGTTGGGTAATGTCTTACCCTTTTTGGGTGAAGGCTTGAGAGATTTGCCACCGTTTCTCATTCGAATTCTAAATTTTGCTCCGGCTGTACTACCACCGTTGTTGCTGGCGAGCGTTGCCATATTGCTCAATGATGGTTGGCGGTCTGCCCTGCCTGATTTGGCATATAAATTACCGCTGACGATCGCGCTTGCTTTTGGAATTTTTGCTATAGGTTTGCTACTGAGGCAAGGTGCTCTTAACTCTGCCGAACGAATGCAAGCAGAATCTGATTCTGAAAAGCAAATTCATCAAAACTACCATGATAATATCGACTCCTGTGATGTGATGAAGGAACTCGTCTTCATCCTCGGCTACACCGATGCCAACCACTATCCTGACGTGCGGGAACATGCCCTTGCCAAAATCAAAACTCGTACCGATTGGCAGGAGGCACTCGTTAAGCAAATCAAAACCGACTGGGCGCCAGAAGTATTCACTTTCCTTGCCTCCAATGAAGTGGATGACAAGGCGATGTTCATGGAGGCTGTACGGGAGGGACTTTTGGTTCAAGCCAAACTAATCCGGAAAGGTATCGGAAAAGCTGCATATCCTTCACAACTCACTTCCGACGAGTTTTTCTGGCAAGTACAACGTGCTCTGCGGACAGCGGACAAATTTGCTGGCATGGGGACTGATTATCGGTCGGCAGTGGAAGAAATGCGAAAGGCTTTGGATGAACCTTCTAACATAGAAAAACCGAAGTTCAGATGTACAGCACTGCTGGATGACTGGTTAAAAAAACATGGACAAAAAGAGAAAAATGTGAAAAGATAAAAGAACACAGCCGCTAACGGTAGCACATAATGTCCATGTTCGGCAGGAGCCTCACACGGCAGCTCATCAATAGAAAACCATCATTCAGTAATCAAAAATTTGGCGGAGGTGCGTGGGAGTCGAATACTCGCACGGAAAATCTTGTAAGCCGATGATTTTATGTAAGTTGCTGAATTGTCAATTATTTACAAAAATACGGTTTAGGGCCATTGTGTTTATTTGAAGGGCAATTTTTTCGAACGTGGTGACGTTTTTGGTGACGGAGTATTTTGTATATGTTCTTTTGATAAGACCAAAAGAACCAAAAGTCTTTTGGCTCGGGGAACTCACCGTCCCGGCTCGAAGAGATCGCGTCTTCTCATCCCTGAGTTTAAAGAATCGAATACTAATGCGAATTTAATGGGTTAGCACAATTAAATAATTTCATATAAACACAGCTTACATATTTAGTCGTCCACACTTAACGCCAAGTGCCATGCGGCAGTTATAATTTTTTGAATGTTTTCCAGATCTTCTTCATCCCGAGGTGCATAAACCATTACCAGAACAAGCCCGTCATCCATTAATTTGTTACTCCAGGGATGCTTGATACCCCACCCCTTCTCATTCACCTGTTGGAATTCTTTCTCCGTCAATGCCAAATGCTGTGAACCAGGCCCAGGCTCTATATGAATGTGGGTAAACTCCCTGTTAATCTGTTTATTTACGTTTACATCGGCATTGATATAGGCACCAAATGCTGAAGGCAGACTATTACGAGATTGTTTTTCTTCAACATGATCCAGGGAAAATAAAAAGGATTTCAATTTTTCCAGCACCTCAGGAGGTGAATTTTGATCCAATTGCTGATGGGGCACCATATCCGGAACCTGGGGAGGAGTACCGGATCTTTTATCCAGGATAAGTTCATAAGTCTCAACTTTAGTTGTCATATTTGAAGCCCCCTCCTTCGAACACGCAGATCCAATACTAGACAATAAACATAATATGAGCGGCCCGGCAAGCCAGGACGGCATTATCTGATATTTCATTTCGATCATTTCTTTATTCCGATATTTAATGGGTCAAAAGTTATTGAGCTTATTTAGAATTTTGAACAGGTCTCCACGGGAAAGGGCCCATAAACTCATCCAATAAGATTCTCCAGGCATTCATAGGCAACCACTGTTCGTACATTGCCCAGTTTTCATATTTAGGCAATTTTAAGATAGAAGGAATCATCATGGGGTTTGTGCCTTTTTTAAATTCAGCAAAAATTGCACCTCGCAAATCTTTTATAAATTGGAGTTCATCAATTGCATCCTGTTTATTGCCACCTTGCAAAGCATTTTCGCTTTCATTATGTGAATACACAGCCTTATCAAAGTCCAATTTGATAACTTCTTCAATAGATCTTTCCAACTCTTTGATATTAAAATCCGGAACGATTGAAAAAAGAACGCGGTTTGGGGTTATTAAATCGGCTATATAGGTAACCTTTTCTTCCGGTAATAAAAATACTGTCATTCCCATTCCGTGATTCATTCCAAGGTAATGCATCTCCAAAGTGGTTTTCCCTAAAACAATATCTTTTCTGTTACCGGACCAGCTTTCATCAGGAACCACCATATCCTGTCCGACGTTTGCCTTCATCCAATTAAATGCTTCCAAGTGGGCAATCGTTTTAGCACCCTCATTTTTGAAAACTTGGCCGCCACTTGAGTGATCCCAATGGTTATGACTGTGGAGTAAATACTTAATCGGCAATTGAGTGATTTCTCTAATGGCTTTTACCATTTCAGTCGAATGCTTTGAATCAAAAGACTCAATTACAATCACTCCTTCACTTGTTACGATGAACATTGAATAAACTCCGTGGCCTGATCCGAAGCTATAGACATCTTTGGCGATTTCCACCACATTTTGAGGTTTATTCTGAGCTTGCGATACGGAAAGAAATCCGATTATAATCATACAGGCAATTAGTATCCCTGTTGGTTCGAATATGTTTTTCATGATTTACCTTTCGCTGGTTATATCGACACGATCTATCGGGGAGAGTACCCCTCATTGAGCTGACGATAATGTAAGAGCAATCATGAAAATTGTCATTCACCCAGGTTAACCAATAAAAAAAGTCCACCATCCATTATGGGTAACCGCTGTTTAAATTGTGAAAAGTATTCGGGCTGGCCTGACAAGACACATAACGAGAAAGCCCTAAACCCTATGCTTTTATAAGTTTAAAAGATCCTGCAAAGAATGATCCGACCAAAGGCTACACGTTCATATGGAATTGAGTTCCAATTCCAAAAAACATTTGAAAGAGAACCTGAATAGTTAAAAATATTCGATTTTATGAGCACAGGCTAATGAAAGCTGAACGGCTAAAGGCTTTTTCGAATGCGGCTTAATGATTGGGGTTTGATACTCAAGTAAGAGGCGATTAGATAATGCGGCATGTGATCCATTAATTGAGGGTAGTTCTTGATAAGGTCAAGGTATCGCTGTTTTGCGCTACTACTGTGCAATTCAAATACTCGATCAATAAGATCAGTGTAGGCATTTTGAATAGATTTCCTAAAATATCTTTCGAAAACAGGGTGTTTATTAATAATGTAGTCGAACGTATCACGATTTATCAAGAGTAATTCTGTTGGTTGATATGCACGGATATAAAATTTTGACGGTTTCTCCGTAAAGAAGCTGATGAGATCCCCCAGCCATGATCCTGTCCAGCGTATTTGCAAGACATGGATATCACCATCAAGGTCGACTCGATAGTTTACCATTAGCCCCTTATTAATAAATGGCAAATATTGGATCGTTTCTCCCTCCCTCAATAAATACTCTTTGTTCCTTAATTCTTTTACTTCTGCTCTTTCTTCAATTGCATAATAGTCTTCGCTCGAAAGATTTACAAAATGGCTAAGGGTTTTAAATAAAGTAGGATATTTCATATTACCTAGATGTCCATTTATCCAATAGCTGACTGAGTTTTGCCTTCTTCGATATTTAAAAGAGCTAATACACTGTTTTATATGACTTAATCATCTTAACATTGCAAAAAATATACGAAATGCATTCATATATTTCAAATACTGATCCCCCAGTTTATTAACAAAACAAACCACCCGCTTCTTGCTCGGCACTTGATGACTCGTTAAAACAGCAGGCAATATGCTTAATAATTCCTAAAAGCGTTGGCAAAGAGAGAATAATATGGCGGGTAAGGTCTGTGGACAGTGTATTTTACTTATATTTTTTTGAAAAGACCAAAAGAACCATTACGCAGCGGCGGGAGGCGCGTGAAACTCTTCCGGTACGTCGAGATCAGACAACCCTAATCGTCTCATCTCTGGGAAACAAAAAGATCTTGCTGCTGGAAATTTTATCAAGGAATTGAGCTTTTTCCTATCAGCGAATATAGTGAGCGATCCGACCTCTGTCAGTGAGTCCGACAAGTCGGAAGAACGATCTGACATCTGTAGTTAAATTGGCGGAGGTGCGTGGGAGTCGAACCCACCTGTCCCGGTCTGCCGAGACACGCGCGGCTTTGAAGGCCGGGGAGGACACCGGTCCTCAACCACCTCCTTATTAGGGCGTTTCGCTGCGCTCACTGATAGATCGTCCCGACGATTCGGGACTGGTAGAACGCAGCTGCGCTGCTGATGGAACGCTCACTTCGTGAGCTGGTAGAACGTTCGCTATGCTCACTGGTAGGACGCAGCAGATCTGCTTGTTGATCGCTCGCTAGCCTCGCGGTAGAAACTATCCCCTGCCAGTCCGACGAAGAAGGGCAACCTACAAACTACCAGCGAAGGCCAAAGGCCGAAGTGAACTACAAGTGAGTGCAGCGAACGACTACCAGCGAAGGCCAGAGGTCGGAGCGTTCTACCCCCTATCAACGAACGCAGTGAGTGATCTACCAACTATGCCTTTAATTCGCTTAGCTTTTTCTTCAGCAAATCAATACTCGCAATAGTCAACGGATCTTTTTCGTTCAACATTGCAAGATAATAGCTAGCCCAGTCACCGGTGTAGATCATGGAAAAAAGACGTGCAAGACGCGATTCACCATTTGAGAACACTTCACCAAAAAGAATGTTCTTTTTCTTGAGGATGCCCTTGGTGATTTTTATACGCTGCGCCGTGCGTGGATTTTCTTCTTTATCGCGAAGAAAAATAACGCGAAAATGCTGCATCACATCCGGCAAACCTTCCCAGCCAATAATCTCGTTGTGATTCATTTCCGGGAAAACATTGCTGAACGCCATGGTCTTGGAGTTCTCATTAAACTGGTTTTGCCAACGCACGGTAACGGGATCAAGATGCGCAACACCAGAGTAGACAACCGGCACGGCATGATAGATACTCTGTGCTACATGATTTGCCAGGTTATTGCCCTGCGTCTCATTCGGGTCGTAACGAGTAGAGAGTTCATTCAAGATTTCAATCGTCTCGTTAATGTCCTTCTTCTTCACTTTGATAAAGCCCAATTTATCCAATACCAGCAGTTGGGAAAAAAACATATGACCAAGCGCCTGACGCGGCGGGTATCCTTCAACAACATTTACAAATGGATGACCACGTTTCTTACAAATGGCTTCCAGTTCACCACCGGAAGTAATGCCCACCATTTTTGCTCCGCGACGAAGCCCATACTTTACGGCAGATAACGTTTCTTCAGTATTGCCGGAATAACTTGAGGCGATCAGCAGTGTTTCTTTGCCCACATAAGACGGAAGCGTATAGTCGCGATTCACGGATACCGGCACCTTCAATTCATCACGTGTATAAGAAGCAAGGATGTCACCGGCGATAGCAGAACCGCCCATCCCGACAAACACAATATTCTGAATCCCTGAAACATCCAGATCAATTGAGTAAGTTTTCATCTGCTTCACAACACTGACCGGCTGATCCGGAAAGTCTTTCAGAAAAGCAATAAAATTAGACCGATCATGCTCAAGCATAGCACTACCCCCGTAGGTTTGTTCTTCTTTTTCCCTCATCCCTTTGGGACCTCACAATTTTATCCGGAGATTCCGGATTGATTTTTATTATTATCGTTTATTGACTGTAACACTTTGAAAGACGCCTAAGTTTATCGAAGGGTTTAGCCAAATACTTGAACCTAAGCTGTGTCTTACGCTGTGTCTTACGCTGTGTCTTACGCTCTGGCTTCGACTCCGCTCAGCCTGACGCGGTAGCTCTTATTTGCCGCCCGTTTTCTCACGTCTGTTTTCTACCGTCTGTTATTTGCCGTCCGTTATTTCCTATGCCTCCCGGCCATGTAGTAAAACCGGAAAACGTTCAGCAACAAAGGCAACCGCTTGTTTCTCGATTTCCTGACTTGTTTGCAGCGTCAACAATTGGTTATGTAGCTCAAGACAATCTTTAATAGCCAGTTCACGCACAATCTTTTTCATACCGGGGATCACCATATTCGACGCGCTCAAGCTGGTGTAATCCATGGCAAGCAACAGCGGCAGCGCAGCAGGGTCACCAGCCATTTCCCCGCAAACCGTAACCGGAATATTCGCGCGTGCTGCAGCTTCAGACACCTGCTTCAACATCCGTAGAATCGCCGGATGAAAATGACTATACAATCGCGAAATCTTCTCATTACCACGATCGACAGCAAGCGTATATTGCACAAGGTCATTTGTCCCAACACTAAAAAAGTCCACTTCAGCAGCAAACATATCCGCCATGACAACCGCGGACGGAATTTCGATCATCATACCAATTGGAATGTCTTCATTGATAGAAAGTCCCCGATCACGCAGCTGCTGCTTCGCCTCTTCAAACAGTTCTTTGATTTGAAAGATTTCTTCAAGACCACTTACCATCGGCAGCAAAATTTTTATGTTGCCAAGAGTATTTGCACGCAGAATTGCCTTAAACTGTGCCAGAAATCCGGTTTTATGATCGAGCCAAAAGCGAATTGCCCGCCAACCCAGAAATGGATTGTCTTCACCAGCACGAATCAGATCCGGTAATATTTTATCGCCACCAATATCCAGCGTGCGAATAACCACCTCATGCGGATGCATCTGTTCCGCTACAGCACGATAGATCTCAGTCTGTTCATCTTCTGAAGGCAAATCAGTACGATCGAGGAAAATCCCCTCTGTACGAAAAAGGCCGATTCCATCAGCATCGACCTTCATAACATTATTCATTTCCCCTTCAAACTCAATATTTGCTTGAATGGCAATTCGCCGCCCATCCAAGGTTCGAGTTTCAAGCGAAGCATCTTTCAGCAACTGCGCTCTGGAGGAATTCTGCTGATCACGCAGCTGCGTAAACTCAGCAATCGTCTCTGCGGTAGGATTCAAAATAACCTTGCCGCTGCCGCCGTCAATTACAACTCGTCTGGCGAACCGGGTTGCTTCGGTAGCGTTATGAATTCCAACGACGGCCGGCACCCCCAGTGATCGGGCAACAATAGCAGTATGCGAATTTTTTCCACCCGCATTGGTTACAAATCCGAGCACCTTTTGCTGGTGCAAGTGAACCGTATCAGACGGGCTGAGATTAGCAGCAATAACAACGGCAGGTTCCTGCAGGTCAATAGCAGAAAAGCTGTCGTTGATTTCGTTTATCAATAATTTCTTTAAGGATTGGATATCGAATGCCCGGTCTTTAAAGTATTCATCGCTCATTTCCAGAAACATTTCCTTCTTCTGGCGAAAAATAACAAATGTGGCATAAGAGGCTTCCAGCAATTTTTCTTCAATCGCCGTTTCCACCTCACCTAAAAAGTATTTGTCTTCCAATAGTCCAAGCTGCATTAGCAATACTTCTGCAAGATCATCCCCGTATTGCTGTGACATTTTTTTAAAAGCAATCCCCAACTGTTCTTGTACATTGCGAACAGCCTTTTGAAATATCTCGATCTCGCGGGCTACCTGATCCGGTGAAATCGAGCATTTCTCCGGAATCCAGACTTCCTCCTGATGTAAGAATACAGGCCCCAACACAATTCCCGGTGAGGCTGCAGTTCCCTTCAGGACGATTTCCCGCTGCGTTTGCGAGTCTTTTGTCTGATCGTTCATATGAGCTGTCTACCTCCTCTGCACGCATGAGAGAGGTGGTTAGAATCGCTTACTCCTCGTAAAATTTGTTCTCAATCAGCTCCGAAATCGCCTCCATCGCGGCCTCGGCATCATCACCATCAATCATTATATCTACATTGCTGCCGGTTTCTGCCGCCAGCGTCATTAATCCCATAATGCTTTTGCCATTGGCAACAAGACCATCTTTGGCAATATCAATTTTCGACTTAAAGCGACCGGCTGTTTTTACAAAATGGGCCGCCGGACGGGCATGTAATCCAAACTTGTTTTTTATAGTAAAGGTTTTCTTCAGCGCTGGCATGAATAACTCAAAGTGTTAGGTTGACGTAGCCTGCAGCTATTGCAAGCATCAAAACAATCGAAACGGTTAGATAGAAATTCCTGATGTATACGTGAGCGAGGATAGAGCCCAGAGTCAATACGGGTAAAACAATCGCATTTCCTGTGTGTTCCAGCCCCATTGTACGCATTAAAACCACTAAAAACAATATAAACCCGACGACGCCAATAGAACGATAAACGGCTCCGACACGCTTAAAGACTTCCACCGGAAAATCGCTAACAATTTCCGGTCCACGCTCATATCCATCGACCAAACCTTTCCACCTTAGATACACGTGAGGCACATTATAGATCAGAAACGAAGCGATTAAAACAAGTAAAATAGAATTTGGTTCCGAGACCAACGTCAGCAGCGCCACTCCCAGAATCAGCGTAAACGGCTTTATGCGAAACCAGAACAAATTGTCTCCGATAGCACCAAGCGTTCCCACAAGGACTCCCTTAAGGCGTTCCAGTTTGCTACCGGCAGTTTCATCTCCATTCGCAGAGGCTTCTTCCAAATGAGCGGAGATCCCAAGCGCATAAGAAGCCATGTAAGGATGGGAGTTAAAAAATTCCAGATGTCGCTCCAAGCAGGCACGCTGGTCGGCAGGATCGTGATAGAGCTTCTTGATCACCGGAATAAGAGATACCCCAAAGCCAATGGAAATAAGACTGCGATAATTCCAAACGGACTGGATAAAGAAGCTACGCAAAAAGACACTAAACAGATCCCACCGGGTAATTCGAATGTCTTTATTCGAAGAGTTTGTGGTGTGTTCTGTTTTATGCAATTGAGTTTCTCCGAACGCCTTAAACGCGGTTTTTGTAGGTATTCCAAATGAGATGTGCTGTAAGTCCAATCCCCATTGCCCACACGGCAGGCTTTACGAATCGTAAAATCATCTCAGTTTCTGCTGGTAATTGTGCCTGTAGCTGAGGCAGTAGCCATTGACTTATGCTGAGAACAATAGCCACTAAAACCGCGATGAGTCCGGCATAAAAAAGCCCTCCCATAATATCCAGAACAAGGATTCGTCGAAAATTCAATTTTTCCGCCGCTTCAAGCGTCATATCAAGAATGGAGTTATTGAGTTTTCGGTCCAGAACGGTAATTTGCGAAGCGAGAGCGCTGACTGAAATACCGGCGACAAAAGCGTAAGCAAACACCAGATTTTCGCTGCCGACTATCGGAGAGATAATAACAATCGCGCAGGTAACCATGGAACCAACGCCTCCCTCCGGAAACGTCGACGCACCTACTGGCATAACATTTACCCACAGCAACTGCATAATCATGCCAATTTCTACGCCAAGCAGCGGATCTCCCAACACCATCCCCAAAATACTGCATCCGAAAATCGGCTGAGACAGCAGCATCTGCAAAGCAATGGTCGAATCCAGTGCAAGAACGCCAATAACAAAAGATGCGGTAAAAATTGACATACGCGTGCCAGATTATTGAAATGAGTTGATATAGAATAGTATCGACAAGGAAGGGAGAAAGTCAACAACTTATCAGAACTCAGAACTCAGAACTCAGAACTCAGAACTCAGAACTCAGAACTCAGAACTCAGAACTCAGAACTCAGAACTAAACCTGCAGAAATTCAAAAAATTTCATGAAAGTCTTAATTAAAGATATAGCAATAGAAAAAGAGGGGATTTAAATGCGGCACAACTTCAAGAAGTTACAAGTTTGGCATCGCTCATGCGATCTTGCAGAAGCTTTGTATATCTTGGCTAAAAAACTACCGGACACAGAGCGATATGGTCTTCGCAGTCAAATTCAGAGAGCAGCAATATCCGTTCCATCAAACATTGCAGAAGGTTGTGGTCGAGAAAGCAACAAAGAGCTACAACATTATCTGAATACATCTAATGGCTCTCTTTGCGAACTGGAAACTCAGTTATTGCTCTCAATTCGTTTGGAATTTTTCAAGCAGTCAGAAACCGAAGCCTTAATTAACCAGATATTAGAAGTTCGAAAAATGATTTATGCACTTATTAAACAGCTCTAACTAAACGGTTCTGTGTTCTGTGTTCTGTGCTCTGTGTTCTGTGCTCTACCTCTACCGTGGGTCTTTGTTCTTCGGCTTAAACACCAGCGTAACTGGAACACCAATAAAGTCCCAGTGCGCGCGGATTTGCTTTTCCAAAAAGCGGCGATAGTTTTCAGGGATTAATTCGGGATGATTACCAAAAAAGCCGAATACCGGCGGTGCAGCGTTTAGCTGAGTAATATAGTTCAGCTTTACTTCTTTGCCCTTTGATGCCGGTGGACTGATTTGCTTGATGATCGGCAAGAGAATCTTATTGAGTTGGCTTGTTTTGATTTCTGTCTTATGTCTTTCATACGCTTCTGTAGCAAGATCCATCAGTTTATATAGACGCTGCTTTTCCAGAACGGAAGTAAACATGATTGGAATAAATGAGAAGGTACCGAGTTTTTCGCGAATCTCATTTTGGCGTACGTGATAGGTGCGCTCATCCTTCTCTTCTATCATATCCCACTTGTTTGCCGCCACGACAATCGGTTTACGTGCAGCAACCGCCTCGGTAATAATGCGCATGTCCTGCCGGGTAACGCCTTCCACCGCATCCAGAAAGTAAATTACAACATCACTACGTTCAATGCTGCGCATCGTGCGAAGCTGGCTATAGAACAGTACATTTTCCTTCACCTTAGCGCGTCGCTTAAGTCCGGCGGTATCAATAATAATATAGTCGCGCTTTTGGTATTTGAAAGGACTGTCGATAGGATCACGAGTTGTACCAGGCACATCTGTAACAATAACGCGGTCTCTTCCGAGAATCGTATTAACGAACGACGATTTCCCAACATTTTCCTTGCCGATAACAGCAAGCTTAATTATGCCATCGTCTTCATCCTCCGGAGGAGGCGTGTCGATATGCTCTGTGAGCACATCCAGCATATCGCCAATACCGCGGCTCTGCATAGCGGAAACAAATAGCGGGTCGCCCAATCCAAGATTATAGAACTGGTATCCTTCGCTTTCGTCCTTCTCATTATCCACCTTGTTTACCAGTAGCAATACCGGTATATCGGAACGCTGCAGCTTAGCGGCAATTTCTTCATCGATAACAGTAATTCCGGTCGTTTGATCGACCATAAACAAAATAATATCTGCTTCTTCGATAGCAATTTCGACCTGCTCGCGAATTGCAATATCAAAGAATTCCTGGGACGACGGCATATAGCCACCAGTATCGACCAGCATAAAGCTTTTACCATTCCAATCGCTCTGTGCATAATGGCGATCACGCGTAACGCCAGGCTGATCGTGTACAATCGCGTCGCGACGCTTGAGGACTCTATTAAAAAAGGTAGATTTACCGACGTTCGGTCTACCCACTATGGTGACTAAGGGCTGCTTCATGCTCTCCGATCAGGTCAAAAAGTGATGTAAAACTGCGAGGGAATACAATAATGCGCTTGTCAAGCTTTTCCTGTAGCTGTGGCAGTGTCCAATCGTCCAGAAACACGCCGTCGTCATTCACACAATCCGGCGGCAGAACAATATAGTCTCCGGTGCGCTCTTCCTTGAGGGTATTGTAGATATCTTCACCGACCAGCAGTCCGGAAACCACAATGCTGGGCCCATAAAATTTATTGATGACAGGATGGAGCTTGAAGAACATGTTGGGCAATCGATTTAAATCTCGCATAAAATATCGCTTCAGCACATCAGATCCGAGTGTTCCGGTCACAAGGCTAATATTAAGGTCACGTCCGGACGGGTTTTTCAGCTCATCATATTCATCTTCGAAGCGCATCATTAAATCGCGGGTAAGGCCGACCCCGTTTTCAATTTGATAAAAACTTTCATAATACTCATTATCCGGCACTTCCTGCCCGGTCTTGATATAGAACTCATCCGACAAATAGACAAACGAACTGCCAAGCTCTTCTTTAAGATCTTTTCGTCGCTCATCTATTTCAGCGATAGTCTTTAAACTATACTCATGCGTTACCGGCTTTAGATCGTATAGATTTTTCCGGTGCTGTGTCAAGCCCACCGGAACAATGGCCACTGATTGAATCATTGGGAAATAGGCTTTTAGATCATCTATGGTCTTCTCAAGATGGACACCGTCATTCAATCCGGGACAAAGAACAATCTGGCAGTTCAATTCAATACCGTTACTGGTAAGGAAATCGACTTTTTCGAACAGATTATCATTAAAGCGAATACCGAGCATGGTTTTGCGAATTTCCGGTTCGGTTACGTGCACAGAAATATAGAGGGGCGTCAGGCGCTGTTCCACAATGCGATCGAGGTCTTCCTGAGTCGCGTTTGTAAGCGTGGTATAATGGCCATAAAGAAAAGAGAAGCGATAATCTTCATCCTTGAAATAAAGACTCTTGCGCATGCCTTTCGGATTTTGAAAGACAAAGCAAAAAATGCAGGCATTTCCGCAGGAGCGCAGCTCCAGATCTTCCAATCCAATTCCGAGATCATCATCAAAGTCTTTTTCGATCTCAAAAGTGACCTTATCGCCACCCTGATCGATCACTAAATCGATCTCTTCGCTTGTTATAAAGAAGCGATAATCCAGCGCATCAGTAATTGGTTTTCCGTTTACGGAGACCAGCTTATCACCGGCCTCAATACCCAGTTCTTCCGCAATACTTTCCGGATGTATTTCTCTAATTTCTACCATAATATTCTATCCCACAGCATTTACATTCATTGCAACACCAAACTTACGCAAAAAGATGATCGAAGAAAAGTTATTTTGAAGACAGATATATCGCTCATTGCATTCGCTAATGGGGCGAAATTTCGCTGCTTTTTGGTCGCTCATTGCATCGCTGGTAGTAACTATCTCCTACCAGTCCCGAGAATCAGGACGACCTACCTACTACAAGCGGCAAAGCCGCGTTCTCCCCCCCCTAAAAGCGCAGGCCGAAGGCCAAGCTACCTTCACTCTTACCCCCGATTCTATTCCCACTTGCGACTTTTCAAGAATTTTCCTATCTTCTGCTACAGCAATACTTTGTGCACGGTTTCTTGGGATGGATAGACAGTTTTAGGGGAATAAAGACTATTGCCAAACGAGACCAGGTGACTGACTAAGGAGTCGACATGAAGGTTTTTGTAAATACAACGTCAAGGGATCTGGCGCCCTATAAGTCCGCCTTAAAAGAACTGCTTGTAGAGCTGGAACATGACGTCACTTTTCTCGATGACATTTCCGCCGACGACATTCCTTCGCAAGACGTCTGCAAAAAAGCCATCCAACAAAATGATGTTTTTATCGGAGTCTATGCCAACCTCTATGGAAACATGCGACGAGGTGAAGAGACATCCGTCGTCGAACAGCTTCATAGAATGGCGGAGAGCCATGGCAAAGATATCCTTTGTTATCTACTAAAAGACAAAGCCTCCTGGCCGGACAAGTTTCAGGAAGACGATTTCATTAAACGCTCTCGCCTTGAAGCATTTCAATCCTATCTTTCTAAGAATAAAAAAACCGCTCGATTTTCGAAGCCCGAAGACATCGTCTTTGATATCACTCCGCATTTAAAGAAACTCAGTCTTGTTTACGATCGCCAAAAGCATCTCTATAACTGGTCGAGTAAGCTACCGGCAAACAAAAAGCTATCTGCCATAAAAGCACTTGCCGAGCGACATGGTAAAGGGAATATGCCAACTGCCACTTTCCAATCCGCCTCTGCGCTGCTCGCCACTGATTTTATGAGCGAGTCACCTCTTCCAGCTGCACTCGCAGATGATCTGGAGAGTCTGCTTAAAGGTGACATAAAGGCGAACGGTGTTACCGCCAGCAGCAAAACAGGCTATGGCTTTTGGGGTTCCCTTCAAACTTTTTTCAAACCGGTTCTGGCGGCAGCAGTACTAGCCGCTTTGGCAATGGGCTATTTTATTGGTACGAAGATGACACCTCCTGCTGTAAAGGATGTGCCTATTCAAATGTCCGACGAACAGGCTTCGCAGTGGTTTCTTACATCACGAGTGGAACCAAATCTTACTGCGGGAACGTTTGAGGAAAGCAGTGCCAGAAAGGCACTTACCGGCTTACGCCTCGCGCAGAGCCTGCCCGATCAACGGCCGGTTACCCGCTATCTGGACAAGCTACTCGCCGAAATTCGTAGCAGCAATGCCGGAGCGGCAGACGTATCGGCTTTGGAAAACAACAAAAAGCTGATGCAGGTGCTGTGTGACTCGCTTAGCCTAACGGCCTTTTGCGGCGAACTAACTACCCTAGATGAACAAATCAGCGGCTTTGCAACTCGTAGCGAATCGACACAGCAAATGCAGGCCATCACTGCCCGTGCCGAGAACCGCGAACTCATGGAAACGGAACGCATTGCAGCATACAACGAGCTGCTGACCACCTTTCCCGACGATATTGATAAAGCAAAAGTTAATGCACAAATAGACTGGCTTAAAACTGCTCTAAAAAAACGCGAAGAGACGGAGGCCAATCAAGCCGCTGAAACCGCGCGCCTGGAACAGGTTAAGGCAGACAGCATTAAAGCTGCAGCAAGTGCAGAGGCAACCACGCCAGAGATTTCAGAAACACCTGTTGCCCAAACAGAAGAACCAGCCGTTGCAGCGGTCACAACGGATGAACCGCTTGAGGTAGAGGAGGAAGCTCCTGCTCCACGCGATGTTCCGGACAATCCGGCAGTTAAGGCTCTAATTGCTCAGGTAGGCAGCGACACGCTTCTAATTAATGACGCGCTCACTGCTTGGCAAAACCTTGCCGCTACGGCAACGGGGCCCGCTAAGACTTATGCCGTGGACGAGGTTGCTTTGCTAAGAGACATGTTGAAGAAGGCCGCCAACATCAAAAAAGATGATGACTTCTTTCTCAGTCGAGAATTCGATTTGGAGACCAAAGAAGGTTCCGGTATTGGCGACCGCTTTAATACCGGTAAGATTTGGATGTTCGCACGTATCTTCTCACCACGCGAAGAGACCGTCACCGCACAGTGGATTTCGCGTGGACGCGTCTATCACACCAGCAAAGCAAACATTAAAGTGAGCTATGGCTATCGCGTATTTTTTTCCAGAATTTTTTATGAGGGGAATATTGGCCCAAATGAAATTCGTTTGTTCAACGAAGACGGCTACTTAATAGCGCGGGAAACCTTTGATATCGTTACGGAACCCATTATTTACCCTTCCGATTCTACCGAAGCGCCGGCAGCCGTTGTCCCCGACAGTACAGGAAATGGCTTCTAGCGAGAAAACAACAAGTAAAGCACGTAGCTAACGGCCGTTACTTTTGGCACAATAAACGCACCAAAGATAGTGCCTATTACCGCTCCCCGACGTATCCTGCGTGAGACGGGGTGTGCGAGATCAGCGAGATCCATAATCATCTTACGTCCATAATACCCCCCAACCAATGCCCCCAACGTAGCGCCAACAAAAACTGCTATAAACGTTAACTGTAACAAGTCTGAAGACATAGTTGTTGGCCCCATGACGCACCCTGTAGGTTTGATTGATAATATTAAAACTAGACTTCTTTCAATTAATGTCAATATCAAAAAAAATCGCCGGTCTCAAATAAAGCCTTCCTTGCGGGTAATAGCATGAACAGCGTATATTGTATCGTCTTTTACAACATCAATAAATCATTTATCCGATATTTCCGGACATTCTATGAAAACCCTTCTCAGTATTCTAATTGCTACGCTGATTGTAACCAGTGGACTTTTCGCTGAAGAATCTGCCGATACTCAACGACTCACGATATTTTTCACCAATGACATCCATGGTGGAATCGTTCCACAGCGTGCCGAGTTCCTTAATCCAGATTTTCCTCCGACGTTGGGAGGCGGTCCTGCAGTAGCAACTATCCTGAAGGGCGCACGTGCCAAAGCAGCACAAGAAAATGCTATCACTCTGATGATCGATGGCGGAGATACGTATCAGGGAACATTGGTTGGAACAGAATCCAAGGGAATGGCAGTTGTAGAATATATGAATATGATCGGCTACGATGCGTCCGTGCCGGGCAATCATGAATTTGATCTGGGAAAAGATGTATTTATTGAAATGGTTAAAGCTTCCAAATTTTCATGGATTGCCGCGAATATCTACAATAGTGAAACCGGTGAACGCTGGGAGTGGGTAGAGCCGTGGACAATACTGGAAAAAGGCGGCATGCGCATTGGAATTACCGGCGTTGCAACAACCGGAACAGCTGCCATGAGTTTTGCCAAGAACATTGAAGGCCTGGAATTCCGAAATGAAATTCTGGCACTGGAAGAAACCGTTGCCGAGCTACGCAAACAGAATGTAGATCTGGTGATTTCGATTGGGCACGTAGCGCTTCCTTTCGATCCACGAGAAGGCTATGAAGAACTAAAACAACAGACCTACGAGAAGGTCACCCAAAGCCGTTTCGTCAACTCTATGGAGATCGCCCACTTTGTTGAGGGAATAGATATCCTGCTTGGCGGCCACCTACACAAGGGTTATGAACAAGTTTGGGAAGATCCAAAGAACCATACTATCTGCCTGCAAAATTATGCCAATGGCGGAAACCTGGGTTGGATAGATTTCGAGATAGACCGCCCTACGCGAAGTATTGCCGGATACAATTATGTTGCGGACAACAACTCTCTCCTTTTGCTTCAGCAGGAACAGTTCTGGCCAGACAGCACCATGCAGGCATTTGTAGACAAAAAAATCGATCAGTATGAAAAAGATTTTCGCGACGTAATCGGATTGACAAAAGGTGGTTTAACTCGATCCAGCACCGGTGAAGGCGTAATGAACAACTTGGTATGCGATGCGATGCTGGCGTCAGTGGAAGGCAGCGATTTCAGCTTTATGAACTTCGGCGGCATCCGCGCTGAAATACAGGCAGGACCGATAACCAAAGAGAATGTCTTCCGCGTTATGCCATTTGATAATGAGATCACCTCTTTTCAAGCAAATGGCGCCTATATCAAAATGTTGCTTGAGCGCAAGCTCAATGGGAGTGGCCGCGGAATGGTCACCGGAGGTGCGAAGATCGTTTTCAATCGCAATTTGCCAAATGGCGAACGCGTTACCAGCATTACCGTAAATGGTGAAGAGCTGGATGCTAAAAAGATGTATACGCTGGTAACGACAGATTATTTAATGGGAGGCAACTCTGGCCTCACCATGCTTCGTGCGATACCACGAGCACGTGTGAATTTTACCGGCAAGTTGCTGCGTAATTCTATAGAAGAATATATTCGCGCCAACACCCCGCTGGATTTGCAGACCGACGGCCGTTGGAAAAAAGATGACGGTGCAAAACCGACAGACGAATGGAAAGCGAAGTTTGAGAAGAAGTAACTAGGAATATTTCTAACTTTGTAGCGCTTTTACTTTAGAAATAAAACTTCCTAAAGTACTTAGGTCATTATGATATTCTTTGGGATATGATTTCAAATATGCTCTTGGAACAACTAACCGTACGCCACTGGAATACATCTCTCTTAATTGGTATCTTGATATACCTTGTTGAAGGGTAAACAGATATTTCGTTTGAAGTTTATCTGCCTCATTTAATATCTGCCGCCAACGATCTTTACAGGTTGTCTTGGAAGCAAGAAAAACTAGTTTAGATTTATTAAAATTCGGATTGTGATAAGCTTCAGCATTGGGAAATAAAAAGTCCGGATTCTTTTTGCCTTCTGTTACTGCTTGAGCCTCGAAGCGTAGGCTATTGATCTTAAACATTGCTGCCAAGTGATGTTCAAGCGATTTGCCGGCTCTACTCTTTCGTCTGTTTAAAATAGAGTTAGATACTTTTACCAAAATATCGACAGACCCCAGCGGTTTCTTAACTAAGTGTTCGTAACGTTGATTCTCAATTGTTTTAAATAATCGATATTCCGATTTAAGCCAGCCTAAAATATACTTGTCTGAATCACCTCGAACTTGAGCGTCACTAATCCTATGTACTTGCCTGTAGCACTCACGAGCTTTTTGCGCGAGATCCAGAGTAGGAGGAAAATCAACTTGTAAACCATCGATATAGGACAGAAAACACTCATTCAGTTTATCCTCATATCCAGCTTTCCCTTTTAAAGGCACTAAAACATTATTATCAGTGACAGATAAATTTAATGACGAATAGATGGTTTCTATGCTTTCTTCCTTCGAGAAAACAAACGCTCGATAATTAGTATTGCTATTTTGTATAATTACCAGAAGTGCACCAACATATTCATCCGCGAAAAAAGGGAAACCTTTGCCAAACCTTGTTAAGCGATATTCATTTCTTGTCTTCTTTCCATAATAAACAAAACGACTTTCCGTGTTGAATGAGTGCTGCCAAAGTATTTTGACAAACTTCTCTTTATTTCCTCCTTTTAACCCAGGCGCATCAAATGCCAGCTGAAAGGCGTCTTTGGGAATATAGAAGCCCGCCTGATGTCCTCCGGTCTTTCCCGCATCGTTCGCTGATATAAACTTACAAAATGCTTTTTCACCATATTTGAAGGCATCTATAGCAATGTCAACTAAGTCTATCTCATCTATTGTATTCATTTTATTTTAGCCTAACGGCCTTGTTAATTGCCAGTTTGGAGCTTGTATTGATTGCTTTAACTACCTCTTTTCCTATAGACTTCACTAAAGGCATCACAACTGAATTGCCAAATTGTCTATAAGCTTGATTATCTGAAACCGGGATTACAAACTTGTCTGGATACCCTTGCAAACGCGCGCATTCCCGAGGAGTTAAGCGGCGTGGGTTTTTCCCTTCTTGGGGTATCAGAATTTCAGCACCATCCTTATAATATCTTGCACTCATTGTTCTAGAGACACCATCAAGATTAACCAGCCCAAATCCAAATCCATTTCCTCTAGCCTTATGCTTTTTCGCATAAGCCTGTAGGTAGTTCCACAACTTATCTGAAAGAGTATATTTAGAATCAACATCAGCTTCCAATATGTCTCGGACAGCCAACTTTACTGGTGGTAATGACGGGAAATTAAAGACTTCTTCGCCACTAAATATATTTTCATCAAATCCAACAATAAAAATCCGTTCCCGATGTTGCGGAACGAAGTGTTTTCCGTCTAGAACCTTCGAATGAATAGAATATCCGAGCTCATTTAAAGTTCGAAGAATCACCTTAAAAGTATTTCCTTTATCATGAGACACTAAATTTTTCACATTCTCCAACACAAACGCCATGGGGCGCTTCGCTTCTAAAATTCGAGCAATATCGAAAAACAAGGTTCCTTGGGTTTCATCTTTAAAACCATGTTCTTTTCCTAAACTCTTCTTTTTGCTTACTCCTGCAATAGAGAACGGTTGACAAGGAAAACCTCCTAACAAAATATCATGGTCAGGAATTAATTTTTCATCTATACGAGTGATATCACCGAAAGGTATTTCGCCGTAATTAGCCTCGTAAGTAACTTGAGAGAATTTATCCCACTCCGAAGTAAAAACACATTTCCCGCCATTTTCTTGAAAAGCTATCCTGAAGCCACCAATACCGGCAAAAAGGTCGATAAATTTAAAAGTTGCCTTTTTTATCGGTGGAAAAGGAACATCATAATCTATTTGAAGCCGATATTGAAGCAATGGTTCATGTAGCAAGTCAACTCTTTCAAGGTATTCCAATGCCTGTTTCTTATAAAATTTATCAGGGTTTGAGTTTCGGCTTTGTAGAAGATGTGTTAACGCTGCAAGTCCATCATCAACAACTGGTCTCCTTGAATGCAAGTCGAGGCTTTCACGAATTATCGAGTATTTAAGTATTTTGTTTTTCATTTTCAGCTATTCGTCTTCCTATTGTTGATTCAACTACTGAGACACAATAGTTTGTACGTTGTTTTATATCATCTCCCCAGAATCGAATTACAATCCAGCCTTCCTTTTGAAGCTTCTGATTTACAAGTAGATCGCGTTTAATATTTGATTCTATTTTTGAATACCAAAACTTCCTATTGGATTTTATTTTCTTTTTTGCAGTTTCCCAATCTTTGCCATGAAAAAACTCGCTATCACAAAATATCGCTATCATATATTTTTTTATCGTGAAATCTGGTTTCCCAAACACTTTCTTGCTATGCTTGCGATAGCGAATGCCCCTGCCCCACATTGCTTTGCCAAGAATTTTCTCAATCCTTGAGCCTTTACTTTTAATCGCTCGCATATTCTTTTGGCGTTGCGCCTTTGTTAGAACATCCAAAATAACACTCACTGTAATATTAGAAATTTCTTGCCATATTTGGGACAATTTCAAAAAATCTCAACATAAAATGCTTTAGAATATATATTTTTATTTTTACAAAGCACGTATTTCAAGAAGAAAAGATGTGCAAGACAATCTACGAATATCAGGCAAAGTTTACTTATTCAAATTCAAATCATTTAAGAATACCCAGCTTTTTGAGAATTACGTTCGTTAGCGATACGCGCGCAGCGGCATAGGGCTGCGTGAACGCCTCATTTTCGAGGATGAGTGAAAAGAAATGCGTATCATCTGCTGTCTCAACGTATCCAACATACCATCCTACATAACCTTCACCCTGCCGACACAGTCCGGTTTTAGCGCGTAAAACATAGCTTTCAGTCTCTTCCGCTAACATCAAACTCCGAACAGTTTCCATATTCTCTGCTGCAAAAGGCAAGGTTCCTGCGTGTAGTCTACGCAGCATTTCCACCTGCTGAAACGAGTTAACGCGAGAGTCGCCAACTAACCAGAAGTTATCCACAGTTGAAGAATCGAAAACCAGTGTACCGTATTCCGGTATCTTATTAAGATGCTCACGCATTTTCAGATAGCCTGTTTTTCTTGCCATTTCCTGATAGCAAGGAACGCAGGAAACGCGGAAGGCTGTTTGCAAATCCATATCCTTATTCCAGGGCTCATTCCAGCGCATCTCACCATCCCAATACAGTGAATCAGCAGCCGAGCTTACAACCCCCGCCTCAAGCGCGATTAGTGAATTCACAATCTTATAGGTAGATGCCGGTAAAAAGCCTTCGACGCAATGGTCGTTATTATAAATGCGCCAGACCTTGTTTTTTTCCGAGAAGGTGAGAAATGATCCGGCATAGCCGCCGTTTTCCTCAAACGTCTTGGTTAAATCGATTTGTTCAACAGGACTCTTTGAGGGAAAGCAACCGGAGATTAAGCCAACAAAAATCAGCAGGGCAAAACGTTTCATTTTTTCATTCCCTTTTTTCTACTACGTTCGTGCATCTCGCGCGCCATTTCCAACACTTCATAAATAGATGTTTCCGGAATGTCGGCATCAACGTCCACAGGCAATACTTTGATATACGTTCTATCACCCGCTACCAACGATGGATGCTCTAGTTGTGCCCCTTTGTGAATTCCGATATATGGCTGCTGCGTTTTTTTATCTTTCCATAAATAGCAAAACGACTTCCCATTAAGATAGAAAAACGGCAGGCGATATTTCCACTCCTCGGTTATTGCATCATCAAACCGCAAAATGGTATCACGCAGAGCGAAAAAACAGCTGCGCAATGGCTTCGGCTGGGAGAAATAGAACTCCTGCAGCTCAAAAGTAATCTCATCTCGTTTATTCATTTTGCCTCCTGTTCACTCACTTTCAGCTCTCACATTCGCTTTGCCAAGCTCAGCCAACTTCCTCACCGTTCACCGTTAACCGTTAACCGTTCACTGTTAACCGTTTTCTGCCGCATCGCAAAGTCTACAAGCTCAGGATAGAACTCAAAAAAATCTTGCTCCAGTTCATTATAACACGCTTCCAATGCCTCAGCCCCTTCACCCAAAATGGTTGGTCGCGACAGGCGTTTACCCATCCGTCGAAGAACAAGTTCGATACCGCTTATTTCACGGTAAGAGACCAACCAGTTTTCGCGAATCATATAGTCCGACGCGTATAGCAGGCGCTCGGGTAGTGAAGACGCATTTTCACGTAGCGCACTGTAAACACTTTGGGCGAATTTTTCAAGCGGCTCGGGGTGATAACGCACCCAGTGGATCGCAAGGAAATGATCATAGAACATATCGATCAGGATTCCTTTCAGTAATCGAAAACGATCATCTATCCGCTTTCGGCTGCGAATAAAGACTGGGTGATTATCTGTAAAGCTATCTATTTTTCGATGCAATATTATGGCATGATGTATTTTCGGCGGATGGTTGGAAGGATCAGATTTATCGCCGAAATCAGGCAGCAGACTTCCGATCCAGGCCTGAGGCTCTGGATCGGAAAGATGTAAATGAGCTAAAAAGTTCAATTTGCGTTTGCATTATGTACAGGTTTTCCATCTTCGTATTCCCACTTAGACTTAACACGACCATCTTCATGCCACTGCATAACGGTTCCAACAATATCGCCTTTTACGTAGTTTGCCTGGGAACGTTTCTGGCCGTTTTCAAACCATGCAACATATAGACTGTCCCGGAATCCATCGACATAACTGGTAACAAATTTCAGCTGGCCATTTTCGTACCAACCTTTGTGAGTACCGGTTTGCTTGCCCTCATCACTATAAGTCGTAATAAACTTTTCCTGTCCGTTTGGATACCATTGTGTTTCTATTCCGGTCTTTTTTCCATGATCAAAGACAACCTCAACGCGTTTATTTCCATCCTTATCATACCAACGCCATAGGCTATCGGACGTACCTTCAGTATACCTGCCTTCAGACTGTAGTTGCCCGCTTTCATACCAGGAGGCGGTTGGGCCATGTTCCTTGCCATTGAGATAGACAACTCGCTTGCGCATTTGCTCGTTGTGATAAAAGCTTGCTGCAACGCCAGTGTAAGGTGGAGTTTGTTCTGGTGCGTAGTGTAAGCCGGCATGTTCGATCATTTTTGTTAAATCCGTCATTGGCTCGGAAGACTCACAAGAACTCAGAACAACTGTTAAAGCAAGCATAAGTGAGAAGAGTATAAAATGTCGCATTATGTAAAATTCCTCAATAGGTTTACTATAGTGTTTCCAACTGCTGACTCAGACTGTCCAGCGGTGTTTCAAAACTTTCCAAGAACAATTCAAACGTCATCTTGTTTCCAACAACTTCGCGCACTCGTGAGGCAGTGATAACCTCTGCATAGGTTTTGTAGCAATCAAGCGCACTATTAAATTTCTGCGTGTCTTCAGCGAGTACTTCAAATTCACAACCGATATCTTCTTCGCGAATAAAGGTTAACTTATGAATACCTTTCTGCTGCTCTTTGGGTTCCCTTAGAGAAAAAAAAGCGAGGCGCTGTAAATACCCGGTTCCCTCGTCACGCATGGTTAAGAACAATCGTTTTACAACAGCATGGCACACTAGATGATCGTGAAAACCGCTAATACCATGAACCGGATATGTAACCAAAACGTTTGGCCGTAGCCTCTCAATTTCAGTGCGAATCGCAGTCGCAATAATACGCGGATCCATTCGCTTAAACTCACTATCCGGCAAATCTAAAACTGTCATACTACTTAAACCAAGCACTTTTTGCACACATAACATCTCGTTATAGCGCACTTCCCCCATTTCCGCCTTGCTGAGTCCCAGACGCTTGCGTTCTTTAGTTGCTTCCCCCTTGGTAAGGGTAAGCAAATGGACTTCATTGCCATCTCGCAGCTGCTTTGTGATAGCGGGAGCAGGGCCAAATGATTCATCATCAGGATGAGGAAAAATGTAGAGAATTTTAACAGACATTGCTCGCCGGATGAGTTATGATGGCTAATGAGTTAGCTACTTCTGATTGCAATTTACAAAATTTCGCTACTGAATCAAATACGCAATCCGCTTAGGATTCGATACGTTAAGCACGTATATTTTCGCAACGATTATGACAGGTATCCAAATGAAGATTTTTCCTAAGCATCTCCTTCAAAAAAGCCCGCAAATACTCAAATCTGATGGAGTTATCGGCCTCAAATATGTTTCAGAATCTACCGGAGAAAAAAGTGAAGCCTATATGTCGGAACACGCGCTACTCTATGTGCAGAAGGGAGCTCAGATTGTTCATCAGGGCAATCGATCTTTTATGATTGGACAGGGCGAGGCGATGTTTCTGAGGAGCAATAATTATTCAATCACCGAAATGGCGCTGAGCTCTCAGCACTATCAATGTATTATGCTTTTCTTCCAGGAAAGCTTTATCAAAGATTTTGTAGTGAGGCAAAACATCCATAGCTCGCCTATCGAGACATGCCCGGAGATTTTCAAGCTGGCTCCAGACGATCGTGCAAAACTCTTAATTGAAAATATCCTCTTCGATAAAACAAATGAACCAACGGATCGAAAAGCACAATTCTCGCACAACGTTATTGAGCTGTTATCAGAACTTCTTCAAGAAGACAAGAACAATAAATTTACTTCATTTTTAAATAGCCTGTGCTTTCGCCCAAAATTGGATCTCAAGCCTTTCATGGAGGATCGATCCTACACACGAATTCCAATTGAGGCCCTCGCTAAACTATCCGGCCGCAGTCTCCGTTCTTTCGAAAGAGATTTTGAAGAAGCCTTTGATGAATCACCGAGCTCTTGGGTAAATCGCAAGCGCCTGGAACAAGCTTATTTTCTGCTAACCCATACTCCGGACAGCATCGCAGAGATCGGCAACACAGTAGGGTTTTCCAGCACCTCTGGCTTTATCGAAGCTTTTCAAAAAGCATATGACATGACGCCGCAAGAAGTCTCGGAGAAAGCTGGGAAATAGCTGTCTTTTCTGCTGCCAGACTGGAGCATTGTTAGAATGGACCAGTCTGAGAATCTATGCACTACTATAGTACTTAGAAAAAAAGATCCAAATTTTGAATTGTTTATTTTTCAGTTTCAAAACCGCACTATCAGGCGCCTTGAACAACCAGCAAGTCGTGTGGAGGTAGTGAGGTGAGACCGCAGTTTTTATACAAATCAACAACAGGACTGGAGCATTGTCAGAATGGAGCAGTCTTATTCTGAAAAAACAGCAAAGTTTTGAAAACTAAATTAAAAACTAACGACGCTGCTCGAGCATCCATTCAAAAAGCGGCTCTTTTCCATACACTTTGCTCACAATATAATGTCCCTCATTCGTATAGCGAGTATACTTGGGGCTCCCCCCAGCTTTTCTGATTGCCGCAATTAGATTATCGGTAGATGAAACAGGCACAATCTTGTCTTTCGCACCATGGAAAGCCCAAATGGGAACGCCACTCAATTTATTGGCAAGACCAGCATCACCGAATCCGCAAATAGGTGCCACCGCCGCAAACCGCTCAGGATACTCCAAAGCCAGTTTCCACGCTCCTGCCCCACCCAGACTAACACCACTCAGATATATCCGTTCATAATCTACATCCAGCTGCGCTAGAACATGATCCAATAATTGAATGAGCTGCTCGGAGTCGTCCCACTTCTTGCCGGCAGGACACTGTGGTGAAAGCACAATGAGCGGCAATTCCTTGCCACGAGCAATTAATGCTGGCGGACCATAACGCTTCAATTGTTGTAAATTATTCCCACGCAAAGACGCCCCGTGAAGATACAGTAAAAGAGGCCACTTTTGCTTTTCAGAGTAATTTAGGGGTACCGAGAGAAGATAGGAAATAGACTTGCCATTCAGCTCAACAGTGAAGGGTTGTTGCCCCGTACGTGGCGGCTGTTGCCAAAACATTTGAAGCAAAATAGCCACGCTCCAAAAGGAGAATAAATAGACTCCAAGCCAATAGTACCTTGAGCGCGGCTTTTCTAGAAAACGGACGAGCGTTTCCGTCATCAGATAGTCAGATAGCTGCATGTGAACGTTTACTCTGCCTCAAGAGTGATGTTCCAGCCAGCTGAATATTTTTTCATCGATTCGACAAAATCATCTTTTTGCGGCAATCCAACAAATTGAAAGGCTTTTGACTCTTGATCAGTTAAAGTAATTGAAAACATGTTTTCACTCAAGCGAATATGTTCTATTTCTTTCCACTTAAAAGATGATGACCGAATTGGTGAGCTTCGAATAAGTAAATATTCGTCATTCAAAAAAATGCCGCGCCTATCATGAATGAATTTATAAGAAATGGCAAGTAGCAGGAACAGTGAGGCAGCTAAGAACTTCATATAGTGCAAATATTGTGTGCCGACACGGACACTATCAATCGCATCCATCATCAAGACAAACCCGGTCATTAAAAAAACAATTCGGATAAAACGATTTTTCTTCCTGTCATCGGGTAAACGTGAGCCAACGAAAGCAAGCAGCAAGTTCGCAATTGCAGTGAGCACATTAACAATAATATAAATCCACTCAAACAGTGGTATAGGCAATTCAACTTCATCAATACGTGAAACGGCGGCGAGTATCAAAAGAAAAGCAGCAAGAATAAGCTGCACCTTTTCAAGTCTGATCTGACGCTCAGACTGCAGATTCGGAACGTTAAATTGATGCATAAAATAAGATATACAACTCAGAGCCGACTGTCAAATCACCAACGGACTATTAACCGTGGATTGCAGCATTCTTTTGACCGCGATCGGGGTTATTCAAAAGTGTTCGCAGCATAACGGCTAGCTCATTCACTCGATAAGGCTTTGGAAGAAAATCGTCGATATACTGATGTTCCTGCGAAAGCTCTTCTCCTGAAGTATAACCGCTGGACAGTAGCACCTTTAATTCCGGTCGGAGCTTGCGAAGTTCTTTAATAGTATCGAGGCCATTCATTTGCGGCATTGCAAAATCGACAATCGCCAGCTGAATGGCCTCATCTGTGTTCAATAGACCAATTGCTGCGGCACCACTTTCGGCAACGTTCACGCTATATCCAAGAGACTCCAGCGTATCCTTCAATGAAATTCGGATCAATTCTTCATCATCAACTACCAGTATCTTTTCAGAGCCTATTGGAAAACTGCTGACTGTTGCGCCATTTTTTATGATAACTTCCTGCTCGGTTGGAGGAAAATACAAATGAAAAACTGTTCCCGACGCTTCATCAGATTCTACCGTTATATACCCATCGTGTCCGCTAACAATTCCGTAAACAACAGATAAGCCAAGCCCGGTCCCTTTTCCTACGCTCTTCGTTGTAAAAAACGGATCAAAAATTTTATCGAGAACTTCTGTGGCAATTCCACTACCGCTGTCCCGAACGCTCATTCTGACAAAATTTGCGGGTTCATGATTATTCGCCATCAACGTGTAACGCCCAAAACGCGTTTCAAAACGAAGCTCCCCACCATCCGGCATCGCATCACGAGCATTGACGGATAAATTCATAACAACTTGAATCAGGCGATTCTCATCTGCAAGAACATTGGGCAGAAGGGCATCGAGGTCCATTTTAATATCAACGTGCTTACCCAAGGTGCGACGCAACATGGCCACCGACTGACGAATGAGCTGATTCAGCTGAAGTGGTTCTCGTTCAATCTCCTGATTTCGCGAAAAGACCAACAGCTGTTGCGTCAGCTTGGCGGCTCGTTGAGCTGCTTCCTGAATAATGCTCGCTCGCTTATTCGTCTCGGGATCACTTTCATTGTTCAGCTGCAAGAGATCAATATTCGGCAGGATAATTCCAAGGATATTATTAAAGTCGTGGGCGATTCCTCCAACTAATGTCCCCAAGCTTTCCATCTTCTGAAGCTGAACGATCTGCTTTTGCGATCCCTGAAGGTCGCGATTCATTTTTTCCAAATGCAGCGCTTTCTCCTGCAGTTCACGTAACAGAAATAGCTTGTTCATTGTGATAGCAGCATGACTGGCAAGCGCAGAAAGCAAGTGTAGGTCTTCTATTGCAAACATAGACCTCTCGGAATGGCGATAGATTGCAACTCCGTATTGACTTTCCTGATTGCTGAGGGGAACCGCAATTAACACCTGTGCGGCCAGGTTCTCGATGGCTAGCTCAGAAAAATCGACTGAGGTGAGTGAGCTCTCAGTCAAAAAGAAAGATTGATTTTCATGAAAGGTTCGCCATATAACTCCATCACTTTCAGTAATGATTTGTAAATTCTCTAAACCATTGGCGGTAAAGGATCGCTGCGGGTGAAGCTGCTTTTCCAATGGATTCCAAATATATGCAATACATTCTTCAGCTTCAAGCAAGTCGCTACCACTATCGACTAAAACGGCCAGAATTTCCTCGGTGCTATTACAACTTACAATCTCGTAACAAATTTCTATCAAGCGTCCGAGTTTTTGGGCATTACGTTTATTGCGAACGCTTATCGATTGCAATTCATCGGTCCGCGTAGTTAGCTCACGATTAACCGTACTCAGGAGGTTTTGATTTTCGAGAATTTCATGCTGCGTCTGAATTTTTTCCGTTACATCAACAAAGAAGAGGATATAATTTTTGATGACATTCTTATGATCACGCAGTAAAGACAAATTTAGCTCAACAATTTTACCAACCTCGCCGCCGGTATTAATTGAAGTAATATACCCGCTAATATCATCGCCCGATTTATCAATGTGATTCTTAATCACGATAAAATCATTACCACCGATCAGATCAGAAAGATTACTTTCTTCAATCTTAGACAGCGGCTTCTCAAAAAACATCGCGGCAGTCTCGTTACTTTTTTCTACAACGCCATGTGGGTTCGTTATCAATATTGGGATTGGACTCAGTTTGAAAAATGAACCGAGGTAGTCATCGTAATGTCGAAACGTCTTTAATTTCGCGTCATAAGACTCGCCAAGTCGATTAATTGCTCCGCCAAGAACCGCGAGCTCAGCACCTTGCGATTCGCTGAAACGGAGATGAAAACGATCACTTTCGGCATCTTCTTCATTTAATAAACGTGCAGCCTTAATCAATGGACGCGTAAGTGCTTTGCCAAACAGAAATGTCAGCAGACTTAGCATACCAAAAAGGATTGCCAGGGAAGTCAGAGCCGTTTTCAACAAGATGTTGAACCTACTGGAAATCCACTGCTTGCTGTAACCGCAAATTAAGTAGCCCTGTAACGCTTCATTATAGAAGACCGGCTGTTTCAACAAGAAATGATCTTCACTATGTTCTTCGGTAAGAGCACTACGTTTAAACACACCAAGTACTTCACCTGCCATCGCTTCGCGATAGCTATACACACTTTTGCCATCAACATCTATGATCTGCAGGAAATCAGTATCCAGATCATTTTCCAATGGTTGCATAGTCTTCGAAATAAAGTCATGCTGATAAAACCAAATAGCAGCACCGAGGTTTAATGTCGTTGTAGTAGTAACAGAACGGGCTTTACGCTCGAAGTCGGAACTTAGATCCTTATGAGACTGGTAAAGCCAACCAGCCACCAGAAGCGAAATACACGCAAATACCAACGTCGCAAATAGCCACAGCTTTGTCTTCAAAGAGAAGCGCTGTAGGGAAATTGTCATAAGCCGCTCCCTCTGGCATAGCGCGTGGTTGTTAGCTGCAGGATTTCAGTGCTGAAGCTCGCAGAAGCTCGCTCTAAAGCCCGGGGGTTCATAAAGATCTTTTGTTGACCAAGTGAATCCGGCGCAACTGCTATTGCAATTCCATCGTCCATTTGCTCTGGCATATTCGTAAATGTCAGGATTCCTGATCGATGCCAGTCGCGTCCAAACTGACGTAGAGATATGGAACGAGAGTTAATGAGAAACACGGCCTGTGGTACTATCCTGTCCGAACTGGATCTTTTAAATGTATTGCGAGCTAAAATACGGAGTGGGGTTTCCAGCTTTAACAAAGATGCTTGATCGATAAGTTTTGCTTGAAGAGCCTCGAGTTGAACACTATCTGCGTCTGTCTTGTAAATAAGAATTACGAGGCTGTCAAGGGAAGCAGTTTTCAGATCGCGGTTTTGCAAAAGCAATTTTAGCATTATCTCACTCTGCAACGATGCAGGATTCTGAGCAAGAGTCGCCGAACCAGCGATTACACAAAGAGTAAGAACGAATACGAGCCGACTGCCCATAGGATAAGATTCCTGTTTGCAACGGAGATTGTAAAAGAGCAACATTAATATTTAGTTCATTGAATCAATGAACTAAATATCGACAACTGCTTTTCAATGTTGAGAAAATATACGTTAATAATGGATAATTTTGACTGGATTGTCAAGTGTGGAATTCCAGATTGGCATTACGCATTACTGGCATTCAAAATTATGCGAAATGTTGAGCCTTCCCCGGGCTGGCTTTCCTTCAAAAGAAGTTTTCCTTCATGATAGTCTTCCACAATTCGCTTAGCTAAACTTAAACCCAATCCCCAACCGCGTTTTTTTGTGCTATAACCGGGTTCAAAGATGTTTTGGCGCTGCTTCTTAGGAATCCCTTTGCCACTGTCTTTCACGTCAATACAGACTTGCTTGTCATTTAATTTATCTGCTGTGATATGGACACTGCCGGCTTTATTTTCAAGCGAATCAAGCGCATTTTTAATAAGGTTTTCCAATACCCATGAGAACAAATCGCGATTGAGTGTCACTAAAGATAAATCATTCGCAATGTCATGATCCAGCGTGATTTGCTGATTCTTTTTCGGCAAGCGCTTTTGGAAGTAGCCAACCGTCTCATCAATAATGCCCTGTAGGTTCTCTGGCTGCATATCCGGCAGTGAGCCAATTTGCGAGAACCGATTTGTTATCATCTGTAAGCGATGTACATCTTTTTCCAGTTCGGGAATAACCGTTTCCAGCTTATCCGGCGCCACCTTCAGATATTCTAACCAGCCAATCTGCGCCGAGAGCGGCGTACCCAGTTGATGTGCCGTTTCCTTGGCCATTCCGACCCAAATATGACGTTCTTCGCTTTTCTTAATCGAAGAAAAGCCATAATATCCAACCATTATAAAAAGACAAACCACAATAATCTGCAAAAACGGAACCCAACGCAACTGCCGAATAACCGGAGACTCACCGTAATAATAATAGCCAAGAAGCGCTCCTTGATAAGAAATCGAGACCGGCGGGTTTAATCCTCGATACTCCGCCACCAGCTTTTTTAAATACTCGATTTTATCATCAGGCAGCTGATAAATGCTCATCTGTTCAACATCAACATTGCGCCAAAACTGCGGGGTATCTTCCAGGTCGGTATAAATAATGGGGTAATCTGTAGTTTGAATAATATTGGTAAAGAAGAAGTTCAGGTCCTTTACTTCTTCGCTATTAATATTTTTTTCGAGCAGCTTAACCTTAAGATCCAGAAACTCTCGAGACTGTGCCTGTAGCTCCTTTACCAAATACTGCGTATACCATAAAAAGCCCAGGATAATAAACACAGCCAAGATAAAGAGGAAACTTTTAAAGTTGACCTTAAACTGATAGACGTTTTTTGTCATAGAGACTTTCCGGAGCCGTTAGTTGCCGTAATGAGAAATCTGCAAGTCACCGAAGTTAACTCGGCTGGCTAATAAATGTTTCAAAGATTGCCGGAGTTCGGCTTAAAATACAAGGGGAAAAATAAGTTGTTTGGCTGCTAAAAAAACATCACACTGGAGCATTGTCAGAATGGAGCAGT
>JBOEGD010000032.1:0-123404 GCA_050633245.1 Calditrichia bacterium
AGACTGCTCTTCGTTTATTCTCTCAAGACTATTCTTAGTCTAAAACATTTCTTTCAGCGTCCTGTTTACCTTGGTAGACAGGACGCTTTTTTGTAGTCTATAAAACAAGAAGAGCCGATCATCACAGATGATCGGCTCTTCTCTTGGGGATTATCGTACGGCTAAAACGGGATGGGTCGACATCCCGTTAGGGGTTCTCATACTTTAAAAGCGTCTTAATCATTTCCAGCCTGATTAATCTGCTCCAGCTTACGACGCTCGGCTTTTACCTGAGTTTTTAGCTTATACTTCTCTTTCTGCAAACGCTTTACTTCATCCTGGGTCTTTTGAAGAGCCTTCACATTCTTCAGCTTCTGTGAAGAACGACGCAGTGTCTTCGCTTGTCCCAGCAAACGTTGTGTAATCGCATCATCGGGTGTAATTTGGAGAACACTCTCATAATTACGAATGGCTAAATCGTATCTGCTGGATTCGATTGCGCTGGACGCCTTATCGTTATAGTATTCGATGATTTGGCTTTTTAACTCGATTGCCGGCTGATGATCATCCTGAAGTTCTAAAACCTGACTTAGATAAAGAATCGCATTATCATTTGAAGGCTTAAGGAATTGTTGCTTATCGAATGACTGATGTGCGCTTACCATCAAATCTTCAATCGAATTTCGATCGGAAATATCGTTACCAGAGGAGTTTGGAGTCTCTTCCAATACCGGTTCATCCTCATTCTGAGAGACCGCGATATTGCGCTGGGTTGTTTCCTCTTCTGAAAGAGCGGGAACAACGGGTGGGTTCGTCGCAGTCTGCTGAGTGGAGTTACCATTCAGTTGAGACATTACGGAATCGGACATGGCGCTTATTTTATCAAAAGAAAAATAAACTGCGGCAGCGACAAGTACAGTCGGTATCAGCGTAATAAGTGCCAGTTTTGCAGAAATCGGCAGGCCGGTTCTGCGTGCTTTGGCTTGACTACGACGCTTTTTCGGTCGCTTTACATTTGCGCGCGAGGGTGACGCATCAGAGATTGCACCGTTCCGCTGCGCCGCACCATTAGGTTGGGGTGCGTGGTGTCCGTTTGACGAAGCAGGTCTATGAATACCGGGATCGGTTGCTATCGGTTCAAAATCCTGTGATGCCGGGTCTTGTCCAAAGTCGGATGCCGCCGGAGGATCAAACGAAATGGGTTCATTGTCGAAACCCATATCCATAGCTGTGGACTCTTTTGTGCTCTCTTCCAACGGACTCTTGGTAGGCTTACCGGTATTGAGATTTTGCTCAATCAGGTTCTCCAAAGAGCTTGCCGGTGTATCGTCAAACTCAAAATGCATATTGTTTGCAGAATCTTCCATTTCAAAGAACAGAGTTCCATCATCAGTTGTCTGAGCCTTTGGAGGCTTCGTTTTTGATGGTTTTGGCGGCTGCGGCTTTGGAGGTGCAGCTGGTCTTGGTGGCGCCGGGGGCTGCATAGGCATTGCCTGGCTAGGCGCAGGTTGTTGTGCTCGCGGACGTTGTTGCTGCGGTGGTTGCGGTCTTGGTGGCGCAGCTGGCCTTGCCTGAACAGCCGGCCTTGCCGGTGGTGCCGGTGGCCTTGCCTGAACAGCCGGTCTTGCCGGTGGTGCAATTGGTTGTTGCGGTCTCGGTGGAGCAGCAGGTCTTGCCGGAGCGGTAGCCTGAGGAGCAGGTCTTGCTGGAGCGGCCGGTCTTGCCGGTGGCTGCGGTCTTGGTGGAGCAGCAGGTCTTGCCGGTGGCTGCGGTCTTGGTGGAGCAGCAGGTCGTGCTTGAACTGGTGGTGCAACAGGTTGTTGCGGAGCAGGTTGCTCGAAGCCGGTACCACTTGGTAGTGGTTTAGGATTATTTCCACCTGATGTATTCACTGAGCCATTTGTATTGGCGGAACCATAGCTGCTCGGCTGATTCGCCGAATCCAGCATAATAACAGATTCCATTCCATGTAATGGACATATTTTATAAGGCAGTTTGCGTTTACATCTTGTGCAGTAATATTCCTGCTTGTTGATCTTTTTGCCTGATTGGCCATACTGCATGTTAAACTCCTTTCTAGAATCCCCTGGAGGTGCTTAAATAAGAACGACTGATTACTCTTCCTTGAGCTGCCTGCCGGTTATCGACCCCTTCGATATACCTTGCGGCGAATATTCCATTGCCGTCGGAGATTTTTTCTTTACACACGAACAATTGACAGATCGACCATTTCCATACTGTCTATTATTCGAGCGGTCCAGCTAATGCTCTAAGAGCCCATCCTGTGCATTTCTTTTACAACTCCGACGATGTTAAATCCTGCACTGAATGAATAATACTTTTGTGAATCATAGTTAACCGCGTTTTTCTGCGGTTCCGGCCACTAAATAGTTTCAAACTCATGCCAGTTATTACTATGAACATGCAATTTGCATTCCGTACGATTCGAAATACCATTGACCTAAAATAATTTCGCAATTTATTCGATGGTACTTGGGGACAGGATCACAATTCGATAAAGAAAAAATATGGAATGATTTTTGTACGGCGTTGGAAAAGAGGAGGAACTACTTTAGGAGTAGTACTTCGAGAGCCTTAAAACGAATGGGTAAGCCGTTAAATGTTGCCGGCTGGAATCGATAACGCATAAGAGTTTGCAGGGCATGTTGAGCATATCCAGGGCCGGGTAAACGGGAAATGATCTTTGCTTCCTGAATAAAACCATCTGTTCCAACTATGCATTCAGCAATTACGTTGATTGATGACTTCAGACTGAGTTCTTTGGGAAGCTCTGCTTTTGGGCGAACCAAATAATGTTTTTTCCCTCCGTCAATGACACTCTCCTTGACAATTGGAGCTTTTTGTGAGGCTGGAATAACGGCATAACCCTTCTCAGCCGGCTCGGTTACTTTAGGTGTAACCTCTTGTTCTATTGGGGCATTCGCGCTAAAGGATTCAGGTTGCTTTTCCTTTGATTTCAATGGTGCTTCCGCGCGACGTTCAGCAACCTGCTGATTTTGAACGAATTTTTTGAGTTCTTCAATACGGCTTTTTACATATCCATCCTGAGGCGATATCTTTAGAATGCTTTTGTAAAGCTCAATGGCATTTTTATAGTCCTGCTTTCTCAGGGCTTCAGTTACCTGCTCTTGTAAGCCCTCCATAATAGTTCCTTTTAGCTTTAACGCTTCTGAGTAGTTCGGATAGTAATTAAGCACCTGCCCAAGATAAGCGACGGCACTTTCTTCCTGATCAGACATAACCTGTCCATTTTGAAACGCGAAGCGTGCTTTTTCTAATAAGGAGAATATCCGACCTTCTGAAGTGCTGAACTCACTTTCGAGCAAGCGAATTCGACCGTCAAGTGAAGCCAGTACCGGGTCTTCACTATAGTTCTCTTTGAATTGCTGATAATATTGCAGTGCTTCAGAGTAATTGCCATTGTTGTAAAGCGTTTCGGCAGTCGAGAAAAGAGTTGCGCGATCGTCATGCATATATTGATAGAGAAAATATCCTGCAGTACTACCTGCAAAAAGAGCGAAGAGCAGGGAAATAAAAATCAGGCTTCTTCGAAGAGCAGCCGGATTTCGGCTTCTATTGTATTCATTGCTGCGATCAACAATACGTATTCTTAATGGCGGTGGTTCTGTCGCTTGCTCTTCTTCTTCGTGATAGTAAAAGGCATTACTGTGAAAATTTTGTTCACTTCTGTCTGGTTGACTTTTGCTGACAGCAAGGTCTCCAGCTTGATAATCATGTTCTTCCAGCGGTAACTGTCCCTGCGATTCGTTCATTACGTCCTCAACCATGCTCGCCCATGCGCTGCCATTATGTAGCGGATTTGCCGCAGGAGGAATGTAGGTTGAATCTTCTGCATCAACGACCAGAATGCCCTTTGTAAGGTGGATTGGGCACAATTCATTGCTCATGAATTCACGACAATGGTTACAATAATACGAATAGTGCTGCTTTTTCATAGCCCTGTTTATTCCCGTATCTGTTTTAGGTTTTACCAAACAGCTTTGTTCTTTTCGACAGCTCTGTTTTCAATACACAATTGACAGAGCTTGGCATTTGGCAAGAGAAAAAGCAAATACTGTTCCAATTTTTGAGGGGAGTAAATAAGGATAGCGCTGCGATGGCCTGGGCGGTATCGCAGCGCAAGAGGATGATTATTTAATTAACGTCATCCGAATCGTTCTAAAGTAGTATCGAGATCGAAAGACAGCAAAATAAACGCCGCCTGCTACACTAACATTGCCATCAGTGCGCCCATTCCATTCAAGCTCATAAACCTGTGGATCCAGTCTGCCCTGATAAAGTGTTTTAATATGCTGTCCGATGCTGTTATAAATCGAAATGTTTACATCAAGAGCACTTTCATCTCCCAGGTTTGGGACATCGAAACGCAATCGGGTTGTCGGATTGAAGGGGTTTGGGTAAGCGTTGTATAGTGCAAATTTTGTTGGGAGAGTTTCATCCGTTCCCACCGGCTCAAGCAGTTGCGGCTTCGCCCGGCGGATGCCGTGAGTAGTTCGAATCCCGGTTATGTCTACATCGATGAGTTTATACCAATATTCGGTTCCGTTAATAACTTGACGATCTCCGTAATCGTAATGCGTTTCTGTATTTGCACTGCCCTCGGCTTCAAGTTCTTTTTGTAGCACATAGTCTCCTTCCCGGTCTGTGCTGCGCCACACTTCAAAGGTAGAAGAATTTACCTCAGATTCAGATGTCCAACTAACAATGACAACACCGTCTCCGGAGCCGGTTGTAAAGCTACTCAGCAAGACGGGTAAACCCTGGTCATTGCCAAGTGTTCCTGGCGAACCATTGTCTCCAGCTGTACCAATTACGTAATTTTCCTCGCGAATTGCCGAAGTACTCCAGTTGCTGCCAACTGAATTGTCTGTTTGAAAATCCAGTAAAATCATAGATGCGCCGTTGGGGTCCGGAAAGGTGAGTCCGTTATCATAGGCTACTTCATCTATCGAAACGGTGCCGTCGACGAGGATAACCTCATCGCTACCATTGGACAGAAAAAAGTTGGCGTAGTCGTAGTCTATGGGAACAAAGCCATTTCGTGCTAGTGCACTATCCGTTCCTAAAACCAGAAATTCTCCCGGCTGTATGATAAGCGGTTCACTTAATGGTGAGACAATAGTATGTGAGTCGAAATCATTGTCGCGAAGTATCCAGCCACTCAAATCGATTGCCTGGGCTGTTGTATTGTATAGCTCCAGCCATTCGCCGAATCCATCGGAGACAGCAGCAGGATTTTGCATTATCTCTGTAATAATAACGTCACCGGGAGAGGCCTGAGGTTGCCATGTGAAGCTTGCCTGTTCGGTAGACATCGGATTGCCGAGTATATCTTCAACATCGCCGATGGTAATTGTGTAAAGCGTGGATGTTGTTAGAACGGGCACCGTCAAATGAACGATACTGGCGTTCGATCCATCGCGCGTGGCTGTTGTTGGGTTGCCGATCGAATTGTTGATTACATAATTCGATACATCCTGAGCCGTCGGTAAATTGACGTTCTCGTCGAACATAACGTCTATATTGATGGCAGAGGTTGCAGTAATACTTTTAATTGAAGGAGGATCGAGGTCAACAATGCCAAAACCCGGTGTGCCCAGCGTGTCCGGGCCCAATCGCCAGTTAATTCCCAATTCATTGTCGAAGGTTACGTCAAGCAGCTCAATGGCAAATAGGCCCAAAAAATCGGGCATTACAGGCCAGTTGTTATTGCCGTTCTCATAAAACAGACTGTCGGATATTTGTGCATTCACGTCTTTCAATACAACAACGTCTGACTCCGAATCAAAATCGAAGAAGTAGTCGCCTACCACATTTCCAACACTTGGATAGTTGTATTGAAAATCACTCAGGTTATTGGTGATAACCATGAAGTCGTTGTTTTCAATAATTGTTCCATCAGGAATGCGAAAGCTACTGGTGCTGTCACATAATATCCATTGGCTCAGATCGACATCTTCTCCGGTGCCATTATATATCTCAACCCATTCGGCGGACTCTATTTCGTCATAAAAAATTTCATTGATTACAAGCTGCGGGACGTCTCCGGAATTATTTACCTGATAGGTATAGTACGTGCCGTTTGAGGTGTCTGGAGAAATATCGTTAAATCCTGTGCCATCTGCTGCATACACATAGTATTTAACGATTGTTCCATCGGGTTGCGGTGGAATCTCTGCGCTGTAGATATCGCCACTGGTATTAGACATCGTAGTAAATGTAAAACCGCTACCGACATTATAGAATACGCGTGCCGTATCAATGCTGGTATCGTCCGTAAGTGTTGCAGTAATTTGCACGGCATCTGAGGAAGTAGGTATGAGCGGGCTTTGCGATACATTGTTAACTTCCGGCGCCTCATTGGGGTCAAATACCGAATTCTGGCTTCCCGGCGTTCCACCGATCGCTCCGACTCCGGTTGATGCGAGCCAGTTGTTGCCATCAATGTTGTCGTACGTTGGATTGATTAATTCCAGGCTTGGACCAAACCCATCAGGACTGCCGCTACCATTCGGCCATGGTGCAATATCATCGTATCGCACGAAATCCAGGGTGTTAAATGACGTGTCGAAAAGCCAAACGTTTTCACCATTATTGTTCAGGTTGCCAAAGTCCCACTGCAGGTCGGCGTCAAAACCATAGAAATTACGAAAAGCGGCACTGTCAACGCAAATAACGAAGTAGTCACTTGCAGCGATAGTTGTACCAGCAGGAAATGTAATATTGACGCCGGAGGTTGAGTAACCTCCTATATTCACATCGGCTGATGACCTATTGTAAAACTCAATAAACTCGGTGGTATCTATACCGGCTTCGAGCGGATTGTAGTTAATTTCATTTATAACAATTTGGGCGGAAAGGGATGTTGCAAAAAGTAACGTACATAGCGATACAAAAACGTAGCGTTTCCACATAGGCAGCTCCTCGATATTACGGCGATGATGTAAGAACCCAATGACAAATAAGCGTGTCCCTGGCGTCGGACGATGCAGGGAATAAGTCAATTTCCCGTGTTAACGCTTTATCTGTGTGATGTCTGAAACAAATGGGAAGAGCTGTTTATAAAAAGTGGGTTACCAATCTTTAAATGGATGTTTAACAAGATTGGCGTTGTAGTAGCGTGGATCGTCGGTGACTTCTTCTCCAACCCATTCAGGAAGTGTGATTTTCTGGTCTTCAGATTTCAATTCAACTTCAGCGATAATCAGACCGTCATTGTCTCCGTAAAACTCGTCGATCTCCCAGATGAGGTTGTCTATTTTTATTTCGAAACGCGTTTTATCAATAAGTGGTGTTTTACAAAGCGAATTGAGCATTTCTTCCGCATCCTTGCGAGGAATGCGGTATTCATATTCAAGCCGTGTTGTTGCGTTAACCTTTGCCTTAATCGTCAAAAACGCTCTTCTTCCTGCTATGCGAACGCGAACAACGCTGGAGGTGTCGTTTTTAATATAGCCCTGTTTGTAGCGCTTGCCTTTTGCCATTGTGCGCCAATTGTCGTTCTTTAGAAGAAATTTACGTTCAATTTCCAGTGCCATCATTACTCCACTTTGTTTACCAAATAGATTTGAGTAAGACTATCAAAGAGACTTTGGGTCTATTGCAATTTTTCAATACACCATACGGCATCTTCGGTCCTGACAAAAAGATTTCTTCCCAGAGGTGCCAGGGAAGCAGTAATCTTACCGGGGAGTTGATTTTTGCTCACCAGCTCATAATCGGTTCCTGCCCGGATGATCTGGGTAATACCATTGTTATTTGTAAAGTAGATGTTGCCATTTACAGCAATGGGGGATGAATAATAGCGCCCCGGAGCGAGGCGCTCTCTCCAGAAAATGTGTCCATTTTGAGAATCAATGCAGATTGCATGGCCATTATCTGAAACCATAAAAAGAAGGCTATTGTAAAAAACCGGTGAGGCGGTATTTGGGCCTCTGCTACCCAAATTAACTTCCCAGATTTTGCAGTCCTTATCACCTCGCATAATACCTGCAAGATCCAAAGCGACTACTCCAGATTTCCACGAAAGATATAAAATGTCTTCTTCAGCGATTACGGTAGTAACAGTTTCACCGGAATAGTTAACAGGTGTTGGGTATTGTGCAAGCCTTTTGCCGTCGGCAGGAGAAAAAATATTCAAAACTTTCCTTCCTCCTCCGCTCCAGTCAACGATGATTTCTCGTCCTTGAAAAGTTGTTATCAAAGGAGTCCTGTGCTCACCATGAGGACTTTTCCATGGAGATAAATCTGTCTTCCAAGTGCTTTCACCTGTTAAACGGTTAATTGCTGTAATATATGGAGACTCAGACATTCCGCTCAATATGATTATGTGGTCCCCTGCGAACATTGGTGATGCGCCAATGCCGTGAATTCCTTTGAAAGGAAGGTTGGTGTTTGTCCATAGAATATCTCCAGAATAGCTGTAACAGATTAATCCAGACGTACCAAAATAAGCATAAACTCGTTCCCCGTCAATAAGGGCTGTCGGAGTTGCAGGTGAATTCAAATGGGTGCGGTTCTCGGGTCGGTCGGTGATCCCACTTTTTTGCCAAATGACTTTACCATTAGACCGATCCAGACAAACAACCCCTCTTTTCATACCTGTATCTGTGTTGGCATAGTTGGCCTGAATAAAACTGAGTGCTGCAATAGTTAGAATTGTTGGGGAAAACCATTTGTTTAGAGGTGAATCTATTGGTTTGGTGCTGTTTTTTATATACAGATATAGCCAAAGCAGAAAGCCTATATTAATGAGGAAAAGATACCAGGGATATGAAAGGGCCGGATCCAACAAGTGAAAAACCTGATCGGTAAGAGACAAGGATGGATCGATAAGTTGACTATTGCCCTGAGTCAATGCTGCGTAGCTCTGTTTCAAAAAATTGATAAGAAATATTGAGCCCAGGCCGCTAAGCCCAAATAAAAACATCATTGATTGGGTTAGGTTGCGATGCTTTGCAATTTTGCTTTCCTTGAAGCGTGTTTTCTGCTTGTTTCCATTTCTTCGATATGGAAACAGCAGCAGTAAACCAGTTAAAGCGATGAGAAGGCATGGAATTATCATGCGAGTTAACGTTATAATTCGAATAGGTAGGACAAAGAAATAGTCAGGACTCGGTCGGTTAAACAGTAAAAAACCGGCCCAAAATATGAGAAATAAACCCGCTCCGGTTTTCCAATAAGATCTTTTGTCGAGAAAATTAATGATGAGCAGACAGGAAAAAGCAACGACTACTCCAGAATGAAACCAGATATTGAATCGACTAATCAGGCCAGTCCTTGTAAAGCCTTCAGGAAGCCAATGTGAGAAAAAAAGTGAGTAGAAAAAGATTCCCAGGAAGAACCAAAAAGCATGAGATGTTAACAGGCCCGGGTTATTTTCCACAAGCTTTGCTGTTTGCTTGCGAGAATAAAATACAGTTGAAAGGAACAATAAGGCTGCTAAAATTGCGACCAGAACAGTAATTATGTTTCCTGTTGCTGTTTGCTCTGTAGTATTCCAGGCAGCTGTAATAAATACCTTTTCTTTACTGATAACAGGTGATGAATGACCCGCCCCTTGGATAACTGTAGACCAAGTGATATTTGTAGTGTCTGACCACTCCGTCGGTACATTTTCCGATGAACTTTGTCCTTGATACCGTAATCCGCGCCAACCGCGCCATTCTTCAGTTTGAGCATGCAGGGTATTGCTAATTAATAATATGAGTAAGCTAAACTTGATTATTTGATAAAAAAGCTTAATAGGAGTCATGACATATCCCCTCGAGTTTAAGGATTCTTCAAGCATGGTTATTTAAATAAATGAGGGGAATAAAGAGTAACGATATGTTTGGTAATATCCAAACTAAACGAAGCAGTAGCTGCCCGTCTTGCGTAGAGTTGCATATGCTGTTGCGCCGGGCCTAAGTGCTTTTGATGATAAATAATTCGCCAGGAAAAGAGTACCATCTGCTGTTCTAAGCACGACTTCTGTAAAGCTGCCCTGGAAGCTGGTGCTAATGACTATGCCTTCAGCTGACGGTTTGGAAGATGGTTTATTAACCAGAACCTCAAGTGCATCAGGGCGTAACATGAGTTTTTGTCCGTGCCCGAAAGCGCTACTACCTTGCGGTAAGATACCAAAAGGTGTGTGGATTTGATGGTTAATTATGTCGACCGAAATGAGGTTTATTTTACCAAAGAAACGTGCAACGTACTCATTTGCGGGGCAGTTATAAATCACGTCTGGTGGTGCTATTTGCTCCAGGTTACCGCTTCGGATTACCGCTATTTCATCGGCAATTGCCAGGGCATCGCGGGTATCGTGAGTTACCAAAATAGCGCTTATACCGGATGATTTCAGGATGTCGTGAATTTCTGCCCGAACGCTGGCCTTTAAGGCTTCATCCAGATTGCTGAATGGTTCATCCAGAAGCAAGAGTGCCGGATTTGGAGCTATGGAACGCGCTAATGCAACACGCTGCTGTTCGCCGCCGCTCAATTCAAACGGGTAGCGGGCTCCATAGCCTTCCAATCGTGTTAAACTTAACATTTCCTGGACGCGTTTATGTTTCTGCTTCTTAGCGAATTTCTGTAGACCATAGCCAATGTTTTGTGAGACTGTAAGATGTGGAAAAAGAGCATATTCTTGAAAGACCAGTGCAATGCCGCGCTTCTCCGGCGGCATAAATAAATGGTCGTCGCAAACAAGTTGATCTTTGATGTGAATTGAACCGTGATCAGGAACTTCCAACCCTGCAATCATGCGTAGTAATGTTGTCTTTCCGCTACCGCTATCGCCAACCAGCGCAAGAAGTGTTTGGCCATTTAGCGTTAGCGTCAGGTCGTTTACCGCTAGTTCTTTCGCGGATGGATAACGTTTGGACACGGATTGTATGCTTAGAATAGACATGGCAAAATATGGGGTTCTTTCTGCAATAAGCAAAAGGGTTTCTTTAACGTCTGTTCACCATGCGGTTCATAAACAGCACCGGAATTAGGCTGGTTGCAACAATCATTAAAGCAACAGGAGCCGCTTCTCGGACGGCTTCTTCTTTAGCTGCGAGTTCGTAAGCCCTGGTAGCCAGCGTACTAAAATTGGGAGGAGAAAGAAACAGCGTTAGCGGTAGCTCTTTTATTACATCGACAAAGACAAGTGTGGCTGCGGCCAGCAAGGCGCTTTTCAAAAGTGGAATGTTTATTTTGATGAGCGTATTCATCGGTGAATGACCAAGTATACGCGAGGCTTCATCCAGGTTGCGGCAGTTTTTTTCGAACGCAGCATCAATGGGATTATAGGCGAGCGCCAGAAAGCGGACTACCAGTCCGAAGGCAACTGCTGCAATAGTACCGCTGAAGATTAGACCGGTTTGAACATCCAGTACTTTCATTGTGTTATGAATGCGATGATCCAGCCATAAAAAAGGAGTCATTACGCCGACGGCAATAACCACACCGGGAACGGAATAGCCAAGCATTGATGCTTTAGATATCCATTTGGTAAGGCGCGATCTGGATAGCTGCGCGGCATATAGAATGATGGTTGAGAAGAGTAGAATAGCGATTGCACAGATGAGCGCGAGCGATAAGCTGTTCCATATTAAGGTAAGAATGTTAAATGATGCTGCAGTCCAGTTGGTCTTTATACTCCACAGCAGTAACTGGAAAGCGGGGATAATAAATCCAAATAGCAGTGGAAGTGCGCAAAAAGCTGTGGCAAATACCATCTTTAACCCAGTGAGCTGAATGCGGCTAATGGGACGAAACGTGTCTTTTGCGCTGACGTATCGACTTTTGCCACGCTGAACATATTCCAGGGTTATCACGAACCCTACAAAAAGCATTAGTAATGATGACAGGCGAATCGCGGCATCAACATCATCCATTCCAAACCATGCTTTGAAGATGCCAGTCGTAAAAGTGTCTACACCATAATATGCCGAAACGCCATAGTCGTTTAATGTCTCCATTATTACCAACATTAGTCCACCGGCAATTGCCGGACGGGCCAGCGGCAGTGCTATTTGCCAAAATACTGTGAGTGGAGCTTTGCCAAATGTACGAGCTACTTCCAGATAGCTGGATGACTGTTGTAAGAACGATGCTCTGGCAGAAAGGTAAACGTATGGATAAAGCGTGAGCGTTAATATAAAGCTGGCTCCGCCAGGCGTAGAAATGCCATCACGCAGAAAAAAGGATACACCCAGAGCCGTTGCCGTTTGTTGAACCGGCCCAAAATAATCCAGCATTCCGGCGTAGGTGAAAGCAGATATGTAGGCTGGCATTGCCAGCGGCATCATGAGCGCCCATTCCAGAAACGTTTGGCCGGGAAAGCGATAGCGCACCACCAGCCAGGCTGTTGATACGCCAATTAACAATGTAAATACGCCAACGATGGTGGTTAAAAGCAACGTATTGATAATGTATGAAGTTAGAAGGGTATTTACGATGTGTTGCCAAGCTGCGCCGGTGGGCTTTAATAAGCCACCGACGATGACGAGTGTTGGTAACGATAGTAGCGCTACCAATACAGCAGAGACAATTACCCAACTATTCAGAGTTCGCACTCTAAACAATTTAAGCAGTGCAGGAGGAAAGAGCATTAACGCCAGCCAACCTCATCAAAAATACGGACAGCTGCCGGATTCAATTCCCCAAGACGGTTAATAGACTGATTGTCCGGCTTGAAGCTTCCCCATGAGTTAAGCAGATCGGAAGGAGGAATGCCGGGCTTAGCTGGATATTCGTAGTTTCCACTGCCAAATAACTTTTGAGCTTCGTCAGCGACCAAAAACTCAAGCAGCTTTACAGCATTGTCCTTATTCTTGGAATGTTTCGTAACCGCTGCACCACTAACGTTTATATGTGTGCCGCGGTCTGTTTGATTCGGGAAGAATATTTTCACCTTCTCGGCTACTGCACGCTCTTCTTCATTTTTCGAATTGGCCAGCTTTCCGAGATAATAGGTGTTTACAATGGCAATATCGCCAATGCCTGCTGCAACAGCTTTCATTTGGTCGCGGTCATTGCCGCTCGGGGTACGAGCCATGTTGGCTACAATCCCGGCAGCCCAGGATTTAGCTGTGCTATCTCCATGGGCTGCAATCATGGAAGCCAGCAAGCTTTGATTGTAAATGTTTTGCGAAGAACGGATAAGAATGCGGCCTTTCCATGCTTCATCGGTAAGGGCCTCATAAGTCGACAGGTCTTCCGGGTTTACTCGCTCTGGTGAATACGCAATTACCCTTGCGCGTCTTGTCAGGCCAAACCAGGAGTTCTCAGCATCTCTCAGGTGGGACGGAATAGCAGTCTCTAGAACAGCGGAACGTACTGTCTGGAGCAAGCCTTTTCCCTTGGCGCGCTGTAAACGTCCGGCATCTACAGTAATCAGAAGGTCTGCCGGTGATAACTCCCCTTCATCTTCCAAGCGCTTAATCAGCTCATCTGCTGAGGCAGTAACAACATCAACCTTAATGCCGGTCTGCTCTTCGAAGGACTTATAAATCGTTTTGTCGGCTTCGTAGTGACGATGTGTATAAACCGTAACGCTCTCTTCTTTTTTGGTACAACCGAAAAGCAGCGCTATTGCTATGGTCAGAAGAATTACTTTATGCATTTTTGCCTCATATAAGTTCAAAGTTCAAAGTTCAAAGTTCAGAGTTCAAAGTTCAGAGTTCAGAGTTCAAAGTTCAAAGTTCAGAGTTGTAAAAGGGAAGGGTAGTTAGGCAATCAGTCTCCTTGTCTCTCGCTCTGTGTTCCGTGTTCTGCCTTAATATTTCAAATACTTCCCAACGGATATATAACTGCCAAGTAGGCCCAGGCTAATCCCGATAAGAATGAGCAGCGCATAAAACTCCAAAGGGACATTTACAACAGTCGCAAAGAGTGTTTGTACCGCATCGCTGATTAGCCAAAGAATTCCACAGGCAAGAAGGCTACCAATTAATCCCTGAAGAACACCTTCAACTATAAATGGCCCTTTTATAAAAAAACGATTGGCTCCAACAAGGCGCATAATTTCAATAACAGTATGCCGTGAATGAATTGTTAAGCGAATCGTATTGTAAATGAGCATGGTTGTAATAAAGAAGATGGCCGCTCCCAGAAAAGACGCCGTTAGCAAGCCAATCCAAAAGTAGTCGTTCATCAATTTCACAAAGTTTTGTTGATAATCTACCTCATCTACTTCAACAAACGACTCCAGCTCCTGCTTCATTCGCTCAACCTGTTCGGTGCCGGAATAGGTCGGCTTTAACGCGACACGGAATGAAGGGGGCAGCGGATTATCGCCTAAAACCTTCATTAAATCCTGTCCAAAATCCTTTTCAAATGCTTGTAATGCCATTTCCTGAGTTACGTACTGGGTAGAGCGAACAGCTGGAAAGTTTTCTATGCGCCGCTGTAGTGCTTTCACATCGCCTTCCGAAAGTGACGGATCGATAAACACTTCCAAAAATATCTTGTTGTATACCCGATAGAAATTGTCCGAGAGTTGCTGGGCAACCAGGCCGAAAATTCCAATCAACAAGAGCGAAAGCATAACGGTAACAATCGTAATTGTTGCCGACAGCCGTGCGCGCTTAAAACCTGCGAGCCCTTCTCTAATCATAAAAAATATGTTCATAAATATTTCTCGTCTTCCCGGCGGGAAGTGCTTACAAACGTTTTGTTGCGCAATTAATATAGAACGCAGAAAGAAGAATCGGATTGTAATTAATAATCAAAAAAACTTATTGATCAGGAATGGTTATTGATTCTGATGCTCAATCTGATCAACGGTAATTTCTTTATAGAATCGACCATTTTCCATAACCAGCGTATGATGTGGGAATTGCCGAATTAATTCATAGTTATGGGTTGCCATTAGAACGGCAGTGCCGCTGCGATTAATGCCTGCGAGCAACTGCATTATTTCTCCGGCAACCTGCGGGTCAAGATTCCCCGTCGGCTCATCTGCAAGTAGAATGTAGGGTTCATTTACCAATGCTCGGGCAATTGCAACGCGTTGTTTTTCGCCACCAGAAAGATTCCCCGGCATTACATAGCGTTTATGATGCAAACCAACTCGTGATAGTACCGCCAGCACCTTCGGTTTAATATCTCGACCTGGTGTGCCAATCACGCGCAGAGCAAAAGCGACGTTTTCGAATACGTTACGATCTTCCAGTAGCTTAAAGTCTTGAAAAATGACGCCGACTTTTCGACGCAGTAGCGGGATTTGTTTTTGGCGAATACGCGACGAGTTGAATTGAGCAACAACGACATTGCCCTTGTCGGGAATAACATCCATATAGATAAGTCTGAGGAGGGTTGTTTTACCGGCTCCAGTCTTGCCGATTAGATATAGAAAGTCGCCTTTCTTGATCTTCAGATTAACGTCCTCAAGTACGGGGCGTTTACTGAGAGATACGGACACATTATAAATTTCAACCATACTGCTGATCCCGGATCCGAAGTTCCCTACAGATTCTTTTTCAAAATGAAATGGGCACGTCCGCTTTTCTTGCCAGCCGGGTCGAAAGAAAAATCTTCGAAGCAACCGGCGAGTTCAAAAGCGGTATGTGTTTTAATAAAACGTTTTATTTGCTCAAATTGAAATATTTTTTGCACATGAGTTTCCTGGAAAATTCCTTCAGGGCCAAATACGCGAATCGTATTGTACTGCAAGCCTTTATCTTCATCAAAGTGGCTTTCGCGATAGTAGGAATAATCTTCATCTACCACTTCACTGTCTACGTAGTTCTGAAAGTAGTGTTGGCAATGAGCCGGACTGACAACATCGAAGATAAAAATACCGGGGGCTACCAGAATCTCGTAGACGCGCTTGAAAGTGTCGATGAAGCCCTGCTCGTCCTCCAGATAGTTCATAGTATCGTATAGGCAGGTTGCAATGTGAAACGTGTCTTCCGGAATGTTTTCCAAGGTGGGTAAACCAGAATGAAAAAGGGAAGAGTCCGGCAGGCGATTTTTGGCAAGAGCAAGCATATCAGCAGCTGGTTCACAGCCGGCAGCTTTGATATCCAACTTTTGAAGTTCTTCAATAAAGCGACCGGTTCCACAGCCGATATCCAGAACCCCATCAACATTCTCAAAATTCTCCTTTTGCAGAACGCGCTTTACGTAGGCAGCCCAGCGTGTATAGCCAACATGCGACATCATTTTATCATATATCGGTGCGATAGCGCTATAGGGAGGTCGCGGTAGTGGGGTGTCTGCCGTAGATTTTTGCATAAAATGTCCTGCAGCCCGAAGGCCAGGTAAATCAGTGAGGTACTTTAGGAATCAGAATCTTTTTTAGTCGTCGGCTTGCTTTTCTTCTCAACAGGCTTCGACTCGCTCTTCTTTGTACTCGTACTACCACTTTTATTTGTGTAATCGGTAATGTAGAAGCCCGATCCTTTAAAAATCAGCCCGGTACCACCACTAATAAGTCGCTCTACTTTGCCTTTGCAAACCGGACATTTAGTTAGCGCCTTTGCAGAGATGCTCTGAAACTCGTCGAACTTATGCCCACAGTCTTTGCAGAGGTATTCATATGTCGGCATTGTGTCTCCTTAGTAAATAATAACAATATAGCCAATATAGCGCGCTGACCCTAAATGTTACTTGACAGCTTTGCTATTTGGATAGCTTTGAAATTTAACAGTTTTTTGAGCTGTTGCAATCGCTTTTTGTAATGGTAAACGATTGCTCGATAACGCTGTATACGGCAAAAGTGTTAACTTTGTTAGCGTTTTTACGCTGGTTTACAGGTGAAAAGGATTCCATTTCTTAGCACTATAAAATTCTTTTTGCGTTGTTTAAGTCCTTTGTTAATAAAGCCTTGTGGCTTTTGTTCTCTTTCTCGCCTTACAGTTGTTGGCACAGTTTGGCTGTGCAGGCACCACAGTTGCATTTGTTGACAGTAGCTAAGCGCAATGCACTATTGTAAATGCGATAAGCACTTAAACTGTAAAAAACTGCCTGGCAAAGTGCCGGCTTGAATAAAAAGGAGTACATCATGAAACAGAAGAGTAACTGGCTGCTGAGAGCATTGTTGATCGCCGGAATTATCTGTGGATTAACGACAATCGGCTTTGCTCAGGCAGAGCGTTCTGATAGCAAGCGCAAAACGGAAACCGTAAAGCGTAATAGTGATAAAAAGAAAAAGACGTCCGAAAAGCGCGTTGTAAAGCGCAAGAAGACAGAAGTAACCAAACGCAATAATGGTAAGAAGAAAGTTACTGTTGAAAAGCGCGTTGTGCGTCGAGGTAACAGTGATGATAAGCGTGAAAATGCTGAAAAACGCGCGCAAAAGAAGCGTTATGAAGAGAAAAAACGCGATGATAAAAATCGCACGGTTATCCGCGGTCGTAACGGGAACCGAAATGGGGACCGTGGTAACGTGAACAGACGCGACAATCGCAATGGTAATCGCAACGGTAATCGCGGCAACGTTGATAGGCGTAATAATCGTGAAGGTGGATCCGTAAGCGTTGCACCGCAACGGAATAACAATCGGAATCAGACGCGGATAAAACGCCGTCGCTTTACGCATCGTAACCATCACAACGTGAATCGACACCATCGCAGCGGCGTAGATGCTTATATTCACATTGGAAATAATCGTCGCTGGAATAATCACTCTTACTGGAGAAAATACAAGCGTCCGCGTAAAAAGTATTACGCGAAGTATGGTTGGTCTCCGTTCTTTCATCTGGATCTGTCGCCAAGTATTCGCTTCGGTACCTATACGCGTCCATTAATCTGGAGAAAAACGAACATCGTCTTTACAAAAGAGTATGACCTGTTCGACTATCGCCCGGGCGATGCTATTGGCTACTCGGTTCACATAGACTTTAATGGACGTGTGAAAGTATATGATCGCTATTATGATGAAGACCCGATTTTGGCTGAAACGTTTTACATTGGAAATAGAAAGCTACGTAAGCTGAACCGAATCCTGAAAAACGGGCGTTATTATCGCGACGGCCACTGTATGCTTGACAACTATGGCGATGATGATCATCGCGGGTATGCAACTATCGCCTACCGCAGCTCACGTCACCACCGTCTGCGCAGCGTATCTTTAAACCTGGCTGCCCCGGAAGAGTACTATCCGCAATACATGTCTCGCTTCATGGATGAGATTGAAGAAATTTTGTTTGAGAATGACGAAGAATATTGGGACTAAACATCCGAAGTAAAAAAGCCCGCTCCGAATTATCGGAGCGGGCTTTTTTTTTCAAAATTAGTGGAGAAGGTTAGTCTTTTTTCAGCTTGGCCTTAATTCGTTTTTCCACTTCCGGCGGTACGAAGTGCGAAATGTCTCCGTCCAAACTGGCCAGTTCCCGAACAATCGATGAATTCAGGTAGGTATAGCGCTCATGCGGCATCAGAAAAACAGTCGTAATTCCGCTGAGTTTGCGGTTTACCAAGGCCATTTGCATCTCGTATTCGAAGTCTGAAATAGCGCGTAAACCACGAATTATGGCTCTGGCGTTCTCCTGGGTGGCAAAGTCGACAATCAACCCCTCAAACGTCTTTATTACCAGTTCAGCTTCGGATTTAAAGTCCTTGGTCACTTCCTTAATCAAATCAATTCGCTCTTCAGCAGAAAAGAGTGGCGTTTTGCTAGAGTTCTTCGCCACTGTAATCACAATGCGATCAAACAAGCGAGACGCGCGGTCCAGCACGTCGAGATGACCATAAGTGATGGGATCGAATGTTCCTGGATAAAGGGCAATTTTCATGATTTACTTCCTCCGGGCAAATACAATAATACTGCGGTCATACTGCTTTTCGCGAAGTATCTCGCAGGGAATCGTGCTCCAGTCTATCTGATGAGAACGTTCGTATTCCAACACAAAGATACCGTCATCTGTAAGGTTATTTTTAGCAAACACCAGCGGCAGAAATTCATCAAATTTACTCCACTTAAATGGAGGGTCGGCAAAAATCAGCTCGTACGGTGTCGGGTTCTTCTTTAGAAATGGGATAACATCTTTTTGCAGCGTTTGGTATGGCTCTTCGATGCCTATGCGTTCCAGATTGTTGCGTAATACTTTTAGAGAGCTGTGGGCAAGATCTACAAATGTAATGCTGCCCGCACCACGACTAAGTGCTTCAATGCCGAGACCACCTGAACCACTAAACATGTCCAGAGTCCGGGCATCGACTGGAAAGTCATCTAGTATTTGAAAAATATATTCTTTGATTTTAGAAGTCGTCGGACGAATTGAACGATCGCGGGAGGACTGGATTTGCCTTCCGCGATACTTGCCGGCAATGATTCTCATAGGAGTATGCCTAGTTCGGAGCCGAAAAGGTCAGGTCGATGCGAGTCTTGATTTTTCCACGTCCCATTCTACCTGTTCCGGTAGAGGGATAGAATCCGGCCTTCGAGATGCTAATCGCCGGATAATTTTGCCCAAGATCTTCAAGGTAACTAAGCGTATTGCTTTGACTGCCGTGCAGCGTTGCATAGTATGTTCTGGTGCGAAAACCAGAGTTGCTTATATCAGCACCACGAACAAGAAGCTTATTGTAGAGAATATCTACATTATGAGTTTCGGCAAGAGATTTGATTGCGCTTTCGACGTTGGCTGCTTTAATCACTTCATTGGCAGACGTAGCAGCATTTCGGCGTGGTCTCTCTTTAATTGGAGAAGAGAAGTCGATCATTAGCTGCTGCCCGCTGTCTGTAATGCGATCTTCTTCTGCCTCAGCGGTTAACAGAACCGAAGGGTAGCTTTTTTTGACGCTCTGGCGAAATTCTGCAATGTCATCACGCGTGTCACCGAGAACGCTCATAAATAGATAATTCGGGGTTACAACCAGCAGGCGATAGTTTGCCTGTGCGAGCCCTGCCTTCAGGAAGTTGCCGGCATAGTTTACATTGAAAACATTGTTTGTTGCGTTCTCAGCATACTTGTCCGCAACATAATCCGGAATGAGGCTGGCAGCGGTTTCATCCGGAATGTTGTCGGGATTCGGGTCAACGACCGGCGTATTGTCAACAATGTTGTCAACCGGATCAGGAGCTCCCGGGCCGCTCCACATGGTATAACCCCACCATAACAGGCCGAGCAGTGCGAAAACAGCAGCAGCAATTCCAACATATTTCAGCCAGTTACTGGAGGCATAGCTTTCTTCAAAGTTTCCATGACTCTCGTCATCCTGAAAAACATGTGAATGTTCACGCGTTGGGGATTGTGGCTGATTAAATGGATTGGGAATAGCCTGAGAAGGATCGCGATCATCGCGATCGTAAACATAGCGTCCACGAGGGTCATTGGCTGAAGGTCGTGGTGGTGCTACCGGCGGATCGGACTGCGGGCCCAAATCCAGTGACGGTTCAGCAACTGGAACCTCTTCTTCTTGCTGGAAAAAAGAGAAATCCAGTTCACTTTTAGATAAATCCGGAGTTTCTTCAACAGCTTCCGGAGTCGTGACTGCTGTTTGTTGACCTGGAAGATCCAGCAGATTCAGTTTAACCATGATTATACGCCTTCAGAATATAAAATAGACTTAGAATATGTGTGATAACGGTTCTACGTATCGATACGCATTTGGTGAATCAAAAGCCGGATCATTCGAAATGATCTGCCATTCTGTTGTTTCTGCCGGATTCAGGATGCGCAGCGGTACATTTGTTTGGCCCTGCAGGGTTTCCATCAACTCGTCGCGAAATGCGCTGCCAAACAGATAGGCCTGTGCCGGAGAATAGATCGGCATGCCATTAGGACCAGGTTGTTGAAGCTCTTGAAGGAGCTCGGTAAACGATCCTGCTATATCCTGTGCAGAAATTTGATCGATGCTTTGAAGGGACTTTAAATACGGTCTGAAAAAATAATCCAGAAATGTCTCTTCATCCGAGATAATGACTTCAAAGCCGTTCTCTGCGAAATTAATCAGCAAGGATTGACCAATCAGGTTCGGAAAGAAGCGTCGATAAAGTTCATCGATTGTGAAGCAATTCAATCCAATATGAGACAGGCCGAAATTATTTGCTTTTCCGGCTTGCTGCATATAGACGAGCACTTCCTTGCGAATTGAAACGGTTAACAATTCACGTAGTGATTGTTTTCTGCGCGCATAGTCCGGTTGATAGACGTGATATTCCTCGAGTGGACTGGTAAACACGCTATCCAATTCGGTATTGACCATCTCAGCATACATTTCCTGAGGCAGGTAATGATCGACAAGTACTTTACGTACCAAGCCTAAGCGAGCCGGCAAGAGGAAACGAACCTCTTGACTACCCAAGTCATTCCTGTCGATTAGTGAGTTGAGATGATTGGCAATACGAACTGCGGTGGTAGGCTTTTGAACATTGTCGTAATTAATAACGAAGGGAAGTGGACTCTCCACAACCCTTTGTATCGTTACGCTTTGCCCTGAGTTGAGTTCAGCTTGAACCCAACACAGGTTGTTCTGCTGAAAGCTGATACTGTTTACGATTTCTCCCATAGCTCCCGCTATTCAGAATCTTTTGTTTTGTCTTCTTCCCAGCTTCGCACGTAGTTATTCACGTACCCGTGATTCTCATGCTTGCGGTTGAAAACGCCATAAACCCGTTGCTTGTGACCGTTAAGAACAGTTAGAAGAGCGTTGTTAATCTGTGGCCCTGCAGCTGTTAACTTCTCTGCATCACCAGCTTTAAAAGACGACTTCACTTCATCCAACACAGTAAAAACGGTATTAAACTGATCCTGAAGACTCGGGATCTTTTCTTTAGTACGGTCCGGAAGCTGGCGACTCGGCACGGCGGCGATCAGTGAATCGATTTCGCCAAACTGCCCGCTAAAGTATTGCATCCGCTTTTCAATGTCGCGAATATCGCGATTGTTGATGCGGGTTGCCAACGTATCCATCGGATTTAAAATTTCTTCAATAGAAGGTTTCAATACCGACAGTTGTTTGCTGGTCATTGCGGTCTTAACAAAGTCCTGCATTTGGCTCATGTAGCGAAAGCCTAATACATTGTCAAGATCCTTTATCTCAGCGCCAACTTCCTTCATCTTCAGGATGACACCACTAAACTTATTCAATTTGAAATCGGTCTTTGTTGTATTCATCACATTAATCGTGCTGTCTAAATTAGCCAGCAACAAATTAGTGGATGGATAGAAGGCTAAATTCTCGAGCGGCTTGACAATGGATTTGATCTCGGAAGAGAAGTCATCCATCAGATTTGGAGACTCTACCGTAACGTTTGCATTGCCGTCTGCATAGGAGACGAGGTAGCGTTGCTCGCCGTCGGTATCGTCTGGATCGAAGAAGTTCTCGCGGGTCAGTTTAACCAGAATAGAGTCGGTTTCACTGAGGCTTAACAGGGCACGATTTTGAGTAACAAGAAAATTGTCCTGATTGATAAAATTATCGCGAATTTTACTCAATGCCTGAAAATGAGTGCCGAGTAATCTTTGATCGTTACCGGAATTGGCACCGTTAAAAGCTGTTACCGCATTGCCGATACGATCGATAAACTTTCCTAATCTATCTGCAACAGTCGTTTTGGTCAGGAGTGCCTCGTTGCTTTTGATATCTCTGATAAAGGTTGCAATCTTACCGCTCTGGGTTGTCCAGAAGTTGCTCATCGCCTGCTTCTCGGTCGAAGCCATATAGACTTTAAGTGAGTCGGTATAGCGCTGAGCTCGTAGAGAGGTTGTCTGAAGATCATAGTCTTCTATTCGGTCACGCAGTTCGAACAGGCTGTCCAAATACGTTTTTGCGAGAACAAAATTCGGGAAGTCTGCACTGTCCTCAAAGCGACGCATACTTGTTGCAATATCTTCCTGCTGTTTCTTCAGATTCTCATCGGTCTTAAAGTAGCGGGCATTAAACTTCAGATCGCTGTTAATCTCGGAGATCGACTGAGAAATAGGAAGCATTGCTGCCAATGTTGGTACGGATAACACGTTGGAGATCTGATCGAAGAGGCTGTTGGTCAAGTTGCCAACCGTCTTGCGAACGCTCAATATGCTGTCTGAGGCGATAAAGCTCAACAGGTTTTCTAAAGAGTCGGTCGGTACAAACCTGTTGGTTTGCTTGTGATGAAAACGCTGTGCTTCGTGAATCGATACCATGTTCTGCTGGCTTTGTTCCCGCCACTCATCTTCCTGGCTCCAGATCGTGGACGGAATAGTGATTGCTGCCCACAAGCCCAATGCTGCGATAACAATGAGTGCTTTTAGAACAAGGGATCCTTTTTCTTGAGACGCCATGCCTCCTCCGATGCTTGATAATGAAAAAGTAACTTCGTTGTCTGTTTTCTTCTGTTTGGTCCGGGGAATTCTACGGTAGAGACGCCCGGAACTAGAGATGTTAACAAAATAAGGAGAAAATGTCAATTTTTTTTGAAATATTAGCCGGATGTCACAAACATTTTTATGCCTTTGTTAATTTGTTACTTACGCAGGCGTTCAACTTGTAGCCGTACAGTTTTTTTTCACAACTATTGGTCGATTTTCGCGTGGTGTGAAAACGTGACGTGTAAGTGAGGGGGGATCATGCTCCAAGGTCGTGTAAAAAGGCTTCGCATTCCGCGAAAATCTGTGCGCGATCTACATCTACGCTAATAACGTGGTAGGAATCATCCAGCACTAGCAAGCGCTGCTTGGAAGAGCGGATAGCAGATGCAATATAATGCACGTTCTCGACCGTAATAGTGTGGTCGCGATTGCTGTGGACAAGCAGGGCAGGACAGGTGATGTTTGGCAGCTCTTTTTTGACTGAAGCGATAAGAATCAAAAACTCTTCAAGGCTGTTTAGCGGATATTTGGGATATGAAACACTGTCTGCTTTAGCCTGTTTGTCCCGGATATCCGGGCCTTTCGACTTATGTTGAAATGTAATCAAACGCTTGGCTACAGGTAGAAAACGCAGTCTCCAATCTTTTAAGAAAATTGCCGCAGCCATGGTAATAACGCCATCTACCGGGAAATTGGCAGCGATATGTAGTGCAAGTGCTCCGCCCATCGATTGGCCGCAAACGATAATGCGCTTATAGCGTTTTGCCATTTCTTTATACGCTTTTGCGGCTGCATCAAGCCAGAGCGTGTGTGTAACATCGAACAGGTCTTCCGGCTTTGTGCCGTGCCCCGGCAGAAGCGGCACTGATACACCATAGCCAAGTTTGCAGAAGTGCTCGGCGAAACGACTGCCCTCGTAGGGCGAGCCGGTATAGCCATGAAAAAACAACAGGCCTGTTTCTCCCTGCTCACAGGAAATGGGCTCGGCACCCTTCAAAATAGTGGGTTTGTCTTCACTTGATGAGTTCACTGGCGAGATTCCATAGTTGTGCTTATCTGTTGTCCATCTGTGTTAGAGGCAACCAGTTTATGTTTAACCATCGCCTCCGCAATTTGTACGGTATTGGTCGCAGCTCCCTTACGCAGGTTGTCGCTTACCACCCACATATTCAAGCCACTCGCGAGTGAAGCATCCCGCCTGAGACGTCCGACAAAGACCGCATCGCTATCGGCAGCCTCTATTGGCATGGGATAGCGATTGTCTGCCGGGCTGTCGACAACCACAATGCCGGGGGCATTTTCCAGGGCGCTGTGAATATCTGCCATCTGAAAGGGCTTATCGAACTCGATGTTGATAGACTCTGAATGCCCGCCGGTAACCGGAATACGCGCACATGTTGGACTGATGAGCAGTTGCGGCAAGTCCATAATTTTTCGCGTTTCATCAATCATTTTATGCTCTTCACGTGTGTAGTCATCGTCAAAAAAACGATCGATATGTGGAAGGCAATTGTTGGCAATAGGATGCGGATAAGCCGGGTCGGCGGCGCTTTCGCCGCTTCGTTCCAACCGAAGTTGTTCAACAGCTTTTTTTCCGCTTCCCGTTACCCCCTGATAAGTTGAAACGACAATTCTGCGTAATCCAAATTTGCGCAGAGGTTGAAGCGCTACAACCATTTGGATGGTTGAACAGTTTGGATTTGCAACAATGCCACTGTGTTTTTGCAAGGCTTGTGCGTTTACCTCTGGCACAACCAGGGGCACATTTTTATCCATTCGCCATGCACTCGAGTTATCGATCACGATTGCGTCTTCAGCGGCCGCAACCGGGGCAAATGATGTGCTGATATCACCACCTGCCGAGAAAAGTGCAAAGTGAATACCCGCAAAGCTTTCGCGAGTCAGCTCTTCAACCATCACTTCACTCTCACCGAAAAATAGCGTTTTTCCGGCAGATGCGGCAGATGCCAATGGAAGCAAACGGTCGACTGGAAAGTCGCGTTCTTGAAGGATTTGCAGCATCTTTCGCCCAACCAGTCCGGTTGCTCCTACGACTGCTACATTGTATTTTTTCATCGGAGATCCTTTGCCGTCTTTCTACAGCTCATCGCAATGTAACACCATCTTCTTTCCTAAAAAACCAGCAATTTTTGAAATAGTTCAAAAATAGAGGGGAGTCACAGCTATAGAAGTTGGTTCTGATACTTTGTTCCAGAGAGCAGGCGTCAGGGGTATTACCGAGTGCCGACTGCCGGTTCAACTGAGAAAAATATTTAGTCTGGAGAACCAGAAAGAACAAAACGTATAAAAGTTGGTTCACAAATAGAAAATACGTACCTTTTATATTGTGTCGTAAGTAGCGTGGGTAAAATGGTGAAAAAACAAAGAAGCTGGCATTTTTATTTCAGCATCATAATACTGACTCTTGTTTTGGGAGGATATGTGTTATGGACATTCACGCCCGTTAAGGATGAAGTGAAAGCTCTCATCATTACCAAGCTACAGCCATACCTTGGTGAATCCTTCCTGATCAATGACTTTGATATGGGGCTAAGCTATATCGAATTCTCCCGAGTGCACGCCTCCAATGAAAGCCAATCCTTTGCTATTGAACTCGATCGCATCCTGATTGGCTACAGTATGCGTAAGCTGATTACCAGTGGTTTCGACCCTGCACAGGCCATTACAACGGTAAAATTTAAGCGGCCACAACTAAGTCTGCTTTATTCTGATGAAATGAAGGTGCGCCAGAATCGCGATTTTTCACTCGAAAAATTATTGGAAGAAGTTTTAGTCGGACTTCAAAAGGCGCCGCAAATTGATCATATTTCCGTCGTTGATGCCGAGTGGTTTCTGGACTTGCCGGGCGGTGGCAAACTGCCCATTTTAGATCACCTTGATGGTCGGCTAGACTATCGCCCCAATAAAAAAGTTGTATTTATCAATCTGCGCGGAAAGTTTATCGGCGTGGAAAAATCTTCAATTGACCTGGTCGGTAACGTCAATTTTGAAGATAAGACCCTTACTGCAGACCTGGTTCTTGATGAATGCCTGATTACGTCCGACTGGCCTTTTTGGAAGATCAACTTTTTTAAAATTCGCAATGCATGGCTACAGGGAAAGATACAGCTGAATAGCAATACACTTCAGCAGGATAGCTTGATTCTGGGAGGTGAAATTCAGGTGCGCGAGTTCGCCGCTGATGTGTTCAATCAACATACCAAGGCCGACAGCTTTACAATGAAACTGGTGAATCGCAAAGTGGAAGTACAGCCTTTTGATTGCACTGTAGAAGATGCCAGCGGAAAATTTCACGGTATTTTTACCGATATTTTCAGTCCCGAGGTAGATTGGTGGCTGGACTTTGAGAAATACTCTCTGAAGCATTTGGTTCAGGCGCATAATGTTTTTCAATACGTTTATGATGGAAAGCTTGCCGGTCGCGTTCACTTTACCGGCCCCATAAAAAAGATGCGCATTGATGCCGATGTAACGTCCCCCGACATTCTATACGGTGTGGTGCCGTTCAATTCCACCAAGGTGCGCCTGGAGTACGATCATTCAACAAAGCGCCTGAATCTTCCCTACCTGAGAGCAGATTACTTTAAGTGGCGCACTGAAGGGACTGGAACGATGGAGTTCCACGAATATACCACCCAGATGGATTTAAATAGTTACATCGATGTCCCTGATGGGTACTTTTCGCTGCTGAATGGACTGAATGACGGACGAGTTGGATTAAAATGGGATCTAAAGGGCGACTTTAATCGCAAGCTGTTTACCGGGAACGGACGCTACACTGTCCAGAGAGGCGACTCGGTGCTGGCACGCGGCCGCGGTCCGCTACGTCTGGATTACAATAAGCTCGACTTTCGCTTAAACCCTGAAAACCTGGCAAATGATTATGGCCTTTCGGGAACGATAGAAAATCTATGGGATGTGCCTAACGTAAAAATTATGGAAGCGCGAAATTTCCCCGTTAAGGAGTTTACCGTCAATCCACTCCTTGCCAAAATGGTTGAAGGAAAAGCGGTCGATTTCTATTTTGCCGGTCCTTATAACATGCTTTCTACGAAAATGAAGGTGATGTCGAAAGATCGCGCAACAAACCACATTGTGCTAAATGGCAGTATCAAGGATATCTTTTACGATAATCAGGCGTATGAAGGCCGGTTTACAGCCTATAGTGCGCCGAAAAAGATTGACGGTAAGTACAAAGTCCGCTTTTCTGAAAAAGGCATCGATACCCGTATTTTTTCCTCCAATCTATTTGACGGTTCGATTTACTTTGGCTACAAACCATCTTCACCGTTTCGCGGCAATGTAAAGATTCATCACTTTTCTGTAGCTGAATACCTGCAGAATATCTCCACCTTTTCTCAACTCTTTCAAGAAGGATCACTTGCCGGAGAGCTAACGATCGACGGGACAGTTGGTGATCCCCAACTGCGCTTCGATCTTGCTGCCACCGAGTTTATTGTGAATAACGTGGGCTACTACGATACCCGCTTTTCCGGTAAGCTTGAAAAGCAGGTGCTAAAATTTGATAACTCGTGGGTGCGGTTAAACGGTGAACGTGTTTTTAATGCGGATATTACATACGATACGGCACGTGATTCACTGGAAATGCTCATCCGCGCCGAGGATGTTGAGAGCAACTTTCTTGCAGAGACTATCTTTAAAGACCGCGATCTTATTCGCGGAAGTTTCACCTATGCCTTAAAGGCGCTGGGTAATCTTGCTTCGCCGTCCGTTCAGGGAGATGTGCAGGTGCGCAATGGCGAAGTTAAGGGCACTCCATTCGACTTGATCACCGTTACGTTTGAAGATTCTCTCGTAGCGAATGCCGAGACCTTTTGGGATGCCGCCAACCACTTTGTCAAACTGCGACGTTTTACCTATATGAACAGCGGTGCCTATTCAATTGAAGGTTCCGGCTACATGAGCATCGACCAGCATGGTCCTCTCGACATTCAGATTGATGTCGAAGGTAATGTGTTAGCCGAGCTACCGCGCATCGAACCCTACTTTGTAAAGCCGCGCACCGATGGCAGTCTATACGCGCATGTTCAGGGCAGTCGGGTAAATCCATATTTTAAAGAAGTTGATCTGGTTATTCGCAATGGCTCAATTGAGTTTGATGGCCTTATTCCACCCGTTACCGGACTAAAAGCAGAAGTAAAGCTGACCGATGAAGACAATTTTGTCGAAATCCGCACTCTCGAGGGGGCAGCATTAGGACGCATGTTTCGGATGTATAATGAGAAACAGGTGTTTGTTGAAGATTCTCTGGAGCTCGATCCTCTCTATTTTAACGATATGGGATTGAATTTTGGTACGCTGGTGCTCGATACCGACCCACTGGGTTTTCCGCTGTCGGTATATGGAATGATGGAAGAGGGAGACATCGGCTACTTTGCAACGCGGGGCAATGACTCCGACGAAAAGTTTTATTTCAGTGGTCCCGTAGAAGACCCCTATCTTCGTGGAACGGCCTTAATGTATGATTGTCGCGTTACATTTCCGTTCATTGGAATGGTCGAAGACGGCGGCGAGTATGCCTATCCCGAAGATGACAAAGTCATCGATTTTTTGATGAATCTGCGCACAGATTTTTCGCTGCTTACCGGCAATAATAATCGGTACTTTGTAAATGTTCCTGGTTATGTAGGTGAAGTATTTATGGATTTGAAGCTGGACAACGATTCGCCCGGCCTTACGTTTAAGGGACGTTTTGTCGATGAGTCCTGGCGAATATTAGGTGGAGTACAGTCGTCACGGGGCCGTGTAGAATATCTGGATGTGAAGTTCCGCGTCGATCGCTTTGGCGCAGATTTTACAAATTATGAGATCCTGCCGGAGGTGTATGGGCGAGCCTATACCACCGTACGCGATACGACGGATTTTCCACGAGACATCTTGTTGCAGCTGTACGTGATTGACCCCGTTACCAAACAGGAAGTAAATAAGGGGCGCTGGGAAGATTTTCGCTTTAAGCTGGTATCGCGTGAACGCCCCAGTGATCCGCTGATAGAGGAGACGCAGGAAAACCTGCTGTCCTATTTGGGCTACAGTTTTGACAATCTATCGAACAAAGCAGGCGAGGTCGGGTTAACGATGACCGAGAATTTCCTTATTCGCCCGCTCTACCGTCCGCTGGAGCGACAGCTGGAAAAACAGCTTAATCTGGATTATGTTCGCGTGCGTTCCAGTTTTACCACAAACCTCTTTTATTTGGGATTTCAGCAGCGCGCAAAAATCTCTGCACAGCCGTGGTTCTTTACGCCCACCCTCAACAATAGCCTCAACCCGGCGTTATTACTTTTGCAAAGTTCGGAACTTACTCTCGGTAAATACATATTAAGGGATGTCTACCTTACGTATTCCGGGCAATTGGTTTCCGGAGTAGACGATTCTAAGCTGGGAGTGAATCATAGTTTTGGACTTGAATATCGATTATTGAATAATTTGTTGCTCGAAGTTGAATACGATCGGTATCAGTTCAATCCGTTTTATGAAAATCTACCGAGCGACTTTTTAATCCGCTTCCGGCATTCGTTTAATTTTTGATTTGCATAACGTGGGTAGAAGAATTATTTTCATAGGCTTAAGTGTCATTTAAGACCCAATCAAGGGGATTGCAGTAAAATGAAGCAACAAACATCGTTTTTTTCGGGTATCATCGCGCTTTTTCTGCTGGGATTGCTGCTGGTACCCTCTCATACAAACGCCCAGCCTAAAAGCTACCAGATCAATGATCTCACTATTGAAGGTAATTCCACGGTAGACAGTTCGCTTATCCTTGTTAATCTCGGGGTAGTGCGTGGTTCCTTTCTTACAGCAGAAAACATTCAAAAAGCGATTCGTAACCTTTGGGCGCTAAACCTTTTTTCAGATGTAAAAGTGCTGGCAAGCAATCAAATTGGCGGCAAGCTGGATCTTACGATTAAGGTCGTTGAATGGCCAAGACTGGATAGTTGGACAGTCGAAGGCAATGATAAGCTCAGCAAAAAAGATATCGATCGCGAAGCTGATATGTTCCGTGGAATGGTTTTTACTCCATTCGTTAAATATAAAGCCAGGCGCAATCTGCTTCGTAAGTATCAGGATGAAGGTTATCTGCTCGCTGATGTAGAAGTCGATATTGAGAATGCCGATTCTACCATGGAACGAAATGTTGTTCGCGCGAACCTGAAGTTCAACGAAGGGAAAAAAGTTCAGGTTAAGCGTATTCAGGTGCTTGGAGCGGAAACGCTCAAGCCGAAAGATCTGAAGAAATCCTTTAAGGAAATCAAGGAAAATCGCTGGTGGCGTGGTGCAGACTTCAACGAGAAGAAGTATGAAGGTGATAAAGAAAATCTACTTCGCTACTGCCGCACCAAAGGTTTCCGAGATGCCGAGATAATAAAGGACTCATTATATTATAGCGAAGATAAACGTGATTTATTTATCGATGTGACCGTTGAAGAAGGCACCCGCTATCACTTCGGTGACGTTGAGTTTGAAGGCAATACCGTTTTTACTGAAGAAATCCTAAAATCGCAGTTACTTTTTGTTAAAGGCGATATTTATAATCAGGAAGATTTCGAAAAGAGTATTCGCGAGAACATTCAGAACCTGTATTATAATCAGGGATATCTGTTCGCCAATATTCAGCCGCTGGAAAATCCTACCGGTGAAGATACCGTCGATATTGCAATTCGTATCAATGAAGGTCATGTTGTAAGAATTAAAGAAATCGCGATTACCGGTAATACCAAAACCAATGAAAAGGTGGTTCGGCGTGAATTTCGCCTCTATCCAGGCGATACCTTCAACCGCGCAATTTTGGAGCGTAGTGTTCGTGACGTATGGATTTTGAACTATTTTGCTAACGTTGTTCCGGATGTGAAGTTAATTCCGGATGATGATAAGCACGTAAATCTCGAAGTCAATATTGAAGAGCGCTCAACCGATACGGCGAACATGAGTGCTGGTTATAGTGAGCGCGATGGATTTATTGGAAGCATCGGTTTTGCACTGAACAACTTTTCGCTTAAGCATCCGCTTACCGGCGGTGACGGACAGCGCCTGAGCTTTCAGTGGGACTTTGGCCGCTTCTATCGCAATCTGTCCCTGAATTTTACCGAGCCATGGGCATTTGGTACGCCTACACTGGTCGGATTCTCTATCTTTGATACCCGCTATAATGGTAATTTTCGTCCCTGGGATGGAAAAGAGCAGGGTGGAAGTTTGCAGCTTGGTCGCCGCTTTCGCTGGCCAGACAACTATTTTCGTGGTGACTGGATCTTTCGTGTTTCAGAGAACGAAATTTTCAACATTCGCACGAACCAGTTGAATAATCGCTTTATTTTTGCTAATAACTCGACGCAGATCAGCTTAACGCAGATTATTCGTCGCGACAGCCGGAACCGTCCGGAATTCCCGACATTTGGTTCGGTTTACAATTTACAAACAAAGTTTGCGGGTGGCCCGCTTCAGGGTGACGAAGACTTTGTGAAGAACGTTTTCAATCTGCAGTGGTTTGTTCCTGTTAAATACGGCCTTGTTATGATGGTCGAAAATAAACTTGGTGCTATCGCAGGTTTGAATGACGGGTTTTACATCAACCCGAACGAACTCTTTTTTATGGGAGGTTCCGGACTGGGCTTCTCAGAGTCTCTTCGTGGATATGATGATGGAACTGCCGGCCCCAGGCAGGGTGGACGAGCTCTTGCACGATTTACTGCCGAGCTGCGTGTTCCTATTGCGCCAAACCCAACGCTTTTCGGACTGGTCTTTGCCGAAGCCGGACGCGTTTGGCCAACCTTCAGACAGTTTAACTTAAATGAAATGCAGCGATCTGTCGGATTCGGTGCGCGACTCTTTATGCCGCTACTTGGTATTATCGGTGTCGACTTTGCCTATGGATTCGATTATTTCGATGCTTTAGAAAATAGAGATGGTGACTGGAAAGTTCACTTTAAATTCGGTCAATTTTAACAACGACAAAATCGGTACGTATAAGTATCTTAGTTATCCAGGAGGAATATTGTGAAAAAGGGTGTATATATTTTAACCTCTGTACTGGCATTTTTGCTGCTTATCAGCTCAACTGCTCAGGCACAAATGAAAATTCGCTACATCAATACTCAGCGCGTTTTAGTAGAATATCCGGAAGCTCAGGAATTGCAAAAGCAGCTTGATGATCTCAAAAAAACCTACGAAGCTGAATTTCAGGCCAAGCAGGTAAATGCCCAGAAGCTGGTAGAAGAAATTCAGAAGCAAAGTCTGCTGCTCAGCCCGGAAAAGAAAGCAGAAAAAGAAGCTCAGCTGGCGCAAACTCAGCAGGAGCTCGAAACCTATTATTATGCAAAGCTTGGTCCGCAAGGCGAGTATTTTCAGAAGAATCAGCAGCTTCAGGAGCCGTTAATGAACAAGATTAACGAAACCATCAAGCTTGTTGGTGAAGAAGAAGGCTGTGATTACATCCTCGATCTGGTTGCTGGCTCGGTGCTTTATAGCAAGCCGGAACACGATTTGACAGATAAGGTGCTTGCTGCGCTTGGAAAAGCCAAGTAAGTAGTTTACTAGAGATTGAATTGAAAAAGCTGGAGTTCGTGTAAACGAATTTCAGCTTTTTCTTGTTTATTGGCCCATCATAAGCGATTTTCTTTCCATATTATTTTCGAGGATGCAAAATTTACTCCTTATATTGCAATCCTGCTCCTCAGGATTTAGATTGCCGCGGACTATATGAAAAATCAGACAATTAAGGAACGCCCAATGGCTGCCTTAAATTTAGATTCACTTGCGTCAAAAATTGGCGGAACCGTACACGGAGACGGCTCTGTTGAAGTCACTGGCGTGGCTGAGATTGCCAAAGCTCAAGCGACGGAAATAACCTTCCTGGCCAATCCTAAATACAAGCATTTACTGAATTCATGTGATGCTGGTGCCGTTATCATTGACGGAAATGCCGATCTGGTTCCCGATATCCCATATATTGAAGTGCCAAACGCATACTTTGGTTTTTTACAGGCCTTTTTGCTTTTTAATCCGCAGAAGGAACAGTTAAAGCCGGGGATTCATTCCACTGCCGTTATCGAAGAAACAGCTATACTGGGTGAAAACGTAACCATTGGTGCAAACGTTTATATCGGTGATGGCGTTACAATTGGCGATAATACCCGCATTCTTCCCAATTGCGTTATCCTAAATAACAGCTCTATCGGCAAGGGATGCCTCTTTTACCCGTCTGTTGGTGTAAGAGAAGGCTGTAGCATTGGAGACCGGGTAATTGTTCACAACGGTGCGGTTATTGGCAGTGATGGATTCGGATTTGCGCCTTATGGTGGCCAGTTTCATAAAATTCCGCAGGTTGGTACCGTTATTATTGAAAATGATGTCGAGATTGGCGCCAATGTAACAATTGACCGCGCCACGCTGGGTGAAACAATTATCCGATCGGGCGTAAAGCTGGATAATTTGGTTCATATTGCCCACAATGTAATTGTGAATGAACACACGGTAATGGCGGCACAAGCCGGCATTTCGGGTAGTACAAAAATTGGTAAAAATGTTATGATCGGCGGTCAGGTAGGTACCGTGGGTCATATTACAATCGGAGACGGTGCACAAATTGCAGCGAAATCGGGCATTGCAAAAAGTGTTGAACCGGGTGAACAGATGTTTGGCGCTCCGGCACATCCGATAATGAAAGCAAAACGCATAGAAGCGGTTATTAAGAATCTCCCGAATTTAGCGAAGCGTGTTCGACAGCTCGAGAAGGCACTGGAAAAGTTGTCTGAAACATCCGGTGAAGAAGAACAAGACGCTTAATAAAGCTGAATTCGATTTAACAAATTGAGACTGAGGTAGATTTATGTACGAGGCAAAAAAACAGAGAACCATTAAGACCACTGCCACTTTAACCGGTGTTGGTCTGCATACTGGTGATCGCTCTACTATTACATTTAAGCCGGCTCCTGAGAACTATGGAATCGTTTGGAGCCGCACTGATATTGAAGGCGGTGTAGAGATCCCTGCGCTGGTAGATTTTGTGCTGCAGGATGATTCTATCGACAGCGTTCGCGGAACAAATCTTACCAAGGATGGCAAGGTTATTTATACTATTGAACACGTTATGGCTGCTGCTGCCGGTCTTGAGATAGACAATCTGCGCATCGAAATCAGCGCCTCCGAACCCCCGGTTGGCGATGGTAGTGCCATGCCGTATGTGAAAGTGCTTATGGAGGCCGGTGTGATAGAGCAGGAAGCACCTAAAAACTATCTCGTTATTGAAGACACCCTGCAATATCAAAACGATAAAATCGGTGTGGATATGGTTGCGCTGCCGCTTGATGATTTTCGCGCTACGGTAATGATTGATTATCAAAACCCGGCGTTGGGTAGTCAACATTCGGGATTGTTCTCGATTGAGAATGAGTTTGTCTCAGACTTCGCTCCAGCTCGTACCTTCTGCTTCCTCCATGAAGTAGAAATGCTTATTAAACAAGGGCTTATCAAGGGCGGTCGACTGGATAATGCCGTTGTTATTTGCGATAAAGGTCTGGAAGAGCTCAACGAAAAAGACATCAAAGAAACGCTACAAATCGACGGCGATGTATTTGTCGGAGAAAACGGAATCCTGAATAACCGCGAGTTGCGCTTCAAAAATGAACCAGCTCGTCATAAGGTTCTCGACCTTCTAGGCGATCTCTATCTCGTTGGCGTTCCGATTAAAGGACAAGTGCTGGCTGCCAGACCGGGACATCAAAGCAATATTGAATTTGCCCGTAAACTGCGCGACTACTACAAGAATCAGCAGCTTACCCGAAAGTATCAGGACGTCGCCAGCAAAGGTGTCGTGTTCGACTTCAATGCGATTCAAAAAATATTGCCGCATCGTTATCCTTTTCTCTTCGTAGACCGTATTGTAGAGTTTGAAGCCGGGAAGCGAATTGTCGGTATGAAGAATGTAACGGGTAATGAAGAGTTCTTTCAGGGACACTTTCCAGGACATCCGATTATGCCGGGTGTATTAATTGTAGAAGCCTTGGCCCAGTGCGGTGGAATTATGCTCCTGAATAATATCGATAGCCCGGAAGATAAGCTGGTTTACTTTATGTCTATGGATAATGTGAAATTCCGCAAGCCGGTATTCCCCGGAATGCAGCTTATTTTCGAGCTGGATCTGTTACGTCAACGTTCCTCAACTGCCAAGATGCACGGTAAGGCTTTGGTAAATGGTGAAGTAATGGTCGAGGCTGATCTAATGGCTGCTATCACAACTCGTTAGTGGAAGAGTAAATGGAACGGAATATATCAGTGCGAGACTGGAGGAAGTAGTGGCAACAATTCACCCCACAGCGATCGTTTCTGCCAAGGCTGAACTGGGAGAGAATGTAAGCGTTGGGCCGTATGCGATTATTGAGGATGATGTGATCATCGGAAATAACTGCGTCATAAATGCCCGTGCCTATATCGCGAATGGTGCGCGACTGGCCAAAAACGTTTTGGTTGGAATAGGAGCGGTCTTGTCTAACCCACCGCAGGATTTGAAATACAAAGATGAAAAAACAACTCTTGAAGTCGGTGAGAATACGGTTATTCGTGAATATGCGACATTGAATCGCGGAACAGATTATAATTGGAAAACGATTGTCGGTCGCGATTGCTTTTTAATGTCTTATGTGCATGTTGCCCACGACTGTATCATCGGAAATAATGTGATTATTTCCAATGCGGTAAACATGGCCGGACACGTGGAAATTGACGATTATGTTGGAATTGGCGGAATGTCTGCTGTACATCAGTTTGTACGAATCGGCAGACATAGCTTCGTCGGCGGTGGGCTACGAGTAAATAAAGACGTTCCGCCCTATATCCTTGCCCAGGGCGATCCGATACAGTATGGCGGCATTAATTCTGTCGGTATGTCTCGCAAGGGGTTTGCCGATGAAGATATTGCCGATGTAAAGCGAGCCTATCGCGTGCTGTATAAATCCGACCTTATTCGCAAAGAAGCACTGGATAAAATCCGCGGCGACTTTAAGATGACAAAGAGTATTGAGTCCATTGTCAATTTTGTCGAAAATAGTACACGTGGTATTATTCGCGGTTGAGAATAAACCGCATGCAGACAATTTCTTGTTCACATAACAATTTTGTCGACATCAATTAGAAGTAGATTGAAATTATACTCTGAATCAAGATTCAGAAGGATGATATATGTTTGAAAATATTTTTGTAAACATCTTTGCCCTCATACCCATGTTGGGGATTCTGGTGTTTGTACACGAACTGGGGCATTTCGTTGCCGCTAAGCTTTTTGGGGTGCGCGTAGAACGTTTCTCGATTGGCTTTCCACCACGTCTTTTTGGTACTCAGGTTGGAGAGACCGACTACTGTATCTCGGCGATTCCACTGGGCGGATACGTGAAGTTAAGCGGAATGATTGACGAAAGCCTGGATGCGGAAAGCATGGAAAAAGATCCAGAACCTTATGAGTTTCGCTCGAAGCCAATGTATCAAAAGGCGATTATTATTACTGCCGGCGTTCTTATGAACTTCATCCTCGCAGTAATGATTCTCGGCGGAATCGTCTATTTTCAGGGCGAGCGAATCATCACTTCGACGAAGATCGGTGCTGTGCCACAGGGAAGTCTTGCTGCTGATATTGGTTTACAGGCAAATGACAGAATATTGACCATCGGTGGTAAAGAGGTGGAGTCTTATAATGACATCACCCGACATTTTCTGGAATTTCTTGGGGAGGATGTTGTCTTCTCAGTCGAACGTGGTGGTGAGCCAGTCGATTTGGTCATGAAGTGGGCCGATTTCGATTTGTCTAATGAACGCGGCCTGGAGATTGAACCTTATGCTGAAGCGCGGATTGGTGCTCTTCAGCCAGATTATCCTGCCGAACAGGCGGGTATGCAGGTTGGAGATCAAATTCTTCTAATCGACAGCGTCGCTGTTTCCAGCTGGGGGCAGATGCGAAATACGATTACCTCGCGTGCCGGCGAAACCCTCTCTTTGGTGATTCAACGCGGAGATGAAGAAATTAGCCTTTCGCTTACACCAAAGGAAATAACGTATCGCGATATTACTGATACCGAGCAAAAGCGCGGTGTAATTGGCATTGCGCCTGATTATGAGATGGAATTTGTTACTTATCCTCTGATGACATCTATCGGTAAAGGCTTTTCCAAATCGGTTTCAATGGGAGCACTTCAGCTAAAGGGGTTTGGTTGGATATTTTCCGGAAAGGAATCTGCGTCGGAATCGCTTACCGGTCCAGTCGGTATTGCAAAGATGGCAGGGCAATTCGCTCGTCAGGGGCTCTTGTCCTGGCTAAACTTGGTCGCCATGCTAAGCGTTGTTCTGGCAATTGTGAATATACTTCCAATACCCGCTTTAGATGGTGGACATTTACTGATCATTATTGCCGAAGGTGTTTTAGGAAGGCCAATCTCGGTGAAGGCCAAGGTTGCAGCACAGCAAATTGGTATGCTGGTTCTTTTGATGCTCTTGCTTTTTGCCACATTTAATGATGTAACGAGATAGCGGCTAAAAATTCCTAAAAGAAATCAAAATTGATCTACCCGACATTTTCGACGATAAAAAGGGACTATCTTCCTGCGATAGAAAACCTACCATACTTACTGAGACTGTGTTTGAAGGAGTGCGATTGTGGAAGACTTGTTTAAAGCTATTATTTTGGGACTAGTGCAGGGGCTGTCAGAATTTTTACCGATCAGTAGTTCCGGCCATCTTGTTTTATTTGGCGAACTTTTGAATTATCAGGAAGCCGGTATCGCGCTGGAAGTGTTCGTTCACTTTGGAACGCTGATCTCCGTGTTTATCTGTTTTCGCAAAGATATTTGGGAAATGGTGCGCTGGTTACCGAAGGTGCCGGAATTTATACTAAACGGGATGCACGTTCGTAGCGAAGAAGATAAATATAAGGCGATGAGTGCCTATATTGTTATTGGCTCCGTGCCTGCCGCTATTGCCGGACTTCTTTTAAAAGATCATATTGAATCAATTTTTACTCCTGTAGTTGTTCTCTTTACGCTTTCAATAACGGCGCTGATTTTATTTAGCTCACGCTATACAGAGGAAAGTCAACCTTTTCTTACCTGGAAGCATGCTATCCTGATTGGCTGCGTTCAGGCCTTTGCTATTCTCCCCGGGATTTCCCGTTCCGGCGCTACCATTATTATGGCGCTTTGGTTAGGCGTTCAGCGTGAAACTGCCGCAAAGTTTTCATTTCTGCTATCCATTCCGGTTATTCTTGGTGCCTCGATCCTGCAGTTTGCGGATATGCTGTCTGCACCACCATCTGGTTCCGAACTTATCTCGTTGTTTGCTGCAACGGTTGCAGCAGCTGTTTCCGGTTACTTTGCAATTGTTTGGCTCATGGAGGTTGTAAAAAAGCAGCAGCTTGAATGGTTTGCCTTATACTGCGCAATTGTAAGCGTTGTTGGCGGCGCAATTTATTTTATGCAGTAGATCTCCCGGTTTTATTTTGCTCTTTCGGTTTAGCCTGCAATTGGTTAAAATGAGCAATTGTGCCAGTTTCCACATTGGAAGCATTAAATAGGTAACGGTACATTGCTTTGTATTTAACCAATGAGAACAGTATGGCAAAAATTGAACAATTTTCCAGCCGATGGGCACTCCTTCTGGCAACACTGGGAATGGCTATCGGTGCCGGAAATATTTGGCGCTTCCCTCGCCTTGCCGGAGAATACGGCGGGGTTTTTCTCATCCCATGGGCATTCTTTCTAATCCTCTGGTCTGTGCCACTTATCATGGTTGAATTTGCGCTTGGTAAGAAAACGCGCAAGGGACCGATCGGTGCATTTGCAGATTTCCTCGGCAAAAAATACACTTGGATGGGTGGATTCGTTACGCTCTGCACCATGGGTATTATGTTTTACTATTCAGTTGTTACCGGCTGGGCTCTAAAATATTTTCTATCGGCTGCATCAGGTGCGCTCAATGGCGTAGACCATAGTGTTTATTGGAATACGTTCACGAGTAGTGGCATTCAGCCCGTGATGTTTCATCTGGTCTCCATTACACTTGCATCGGTTATCATTTATCAGGGAATTCTGAATGGCATTGAACGAGCCAATCGGATTCTCCTGCCATCGCTGTTGTTGTTACTTATTGTCGGTGCTGTTCGCTCTTTGACTCTCGACGGTTCCTCCGCTGGCTTGGAATATTTCTTCGGCTTTAAGACGGAAGCATTGTATAACTACAAAATGTGGCTGGAAACGCTATCGCAATCAGCCTGGTCTACGGGCGCGGGCTGGGGATTGGTACTAACCTATTCTGTTTACATGCGTGAAAAAGAAGATATTACGCTGAATTCATTCCTCACCGGATTTGGCAATAACTCTGCCTCACTCCTCGCGGGATTGGTTATTGTTCCTGCCGTCTTTGCATTGGCTGGAACAATTGGTGCCGTCGGTGGAGATCTGGGGGCAGAAAAGTTTGCCGCTGCGGAGGCAGCATTAAGGGCAGGCAATGAAGGGCTGGGATTCATCGTAATCCCTCAGCTTTTTTCTAAGCTACCGGCCTCGACATTGTTAACCAGCTTCTTTTTTCTGGCTCTCTTTTTCGCAGCGCTTAGCTCACTAATTGCAATGATGGAATTGTCAACGCGCATGTTAATGGATTTTGGTTTTGAACGTCGCAAGGCCTTGCCGATTATCGCGGTACTTTGCGCAGTGTTGGGAATTCCTTCGGCGTACAGCATGACGTTCTTTAAAAATCAGGATTGGGTGTGGGGCCTCGGGCTTATTATCAGTGGATCCTTTTTTGCTTTTGCCGCAATTAAGACCGGCGTGAATACCTTTAGAGAAACCTATTTGAATCGTCCTGAAAATAATGTTCATGTAGGTCGATGGTTTAATGTAGTGATGGGGGTTTTCATACCGGTAGAAGCGGCGATTCTAATGCTGGGCTGGTTCTATCGTGAATGGGATGTTGTTGCTTGGTGGGATCCAACCCGTCCTTTTAGCCTGGCCACCTGTCTGCTACAGTGGGGAACTCTTATCTTGATGTTGCTCATTTTTAACTCCTGGATCTATGATCGGGTTTCGGGAAAGGAGAGTAAGGCATGATTCAATTTTCAACGCTGATAATAATGGTTCTGATTTTGGGATTTATGTGGGGTGGCCTGGCCTACTGCCTGCGTCTCGCCTGGAAAAGCGAACAGAATGATAATTTATAATTGTCAATTGTCAATTGTCAATTAAGGACTCAGTGCGCTAAACCTTGAACGTATTTAAATGCAAAAACTAAACTACAATTCAGCGCTAGCTGCCGTAAAAAAAGGGCCACTTCAACCAGTTTATTTCATCTATGGTGATGAAAACTTTTTGATTGATGCGCTGGTGCAGAAAATAACTGCTGCTTTTATCGGAACACCCGATAAGGAAATCAATTATTTCCTTCGGTATGCTCCTGAAGCTGCAATGGAAGATGTGCTTTCATTAACGGCTGGGGCGAGTCTCTTTTCCGAGAAAAAAGTTGTTGTGTACCGCGATTTCCAGCAGCTGCGCAATCCACCCATGGATAAGCTGCTTTCGTATCTGAAGCGCACCGACCCTGATATATGCCTTGTAATTACGGCTCGTATCGATTCGGTAAATCAGGCTAAATATCAAAAGATCGCCGGGTTAGCTTCAATGGTGCACGTGACCTCTTTACGTGAGGGGGATTTAAATCGCTTCATTCAGGACGAGTTTAAGCGTTATAATAAAACAATTGATACGGAAGCGCTGCAAACGCTGATGTATCTGGTTGGTGAGAAGATTCATGACCTGAAGACAGAAATTGCTCAGGTTGTCAATTTTTATCGCGATAGAGGAGCTATTACCTCGGCAGATATCGAGGCGGTGGTTGGCGTTCATGCCGTGCAAAATGTTTTTGAGCTTACCAGACAAATTGCGCGTAAGAATCTGGATGAAGCAGTCTTTACCACTCGTAACCTGCTGGAAAAAGGGGAAAGCGCACATGCTATTCTAGCATTGCTTACCCGACATATGATTATACTTTGGAAAATTCGCGGGTTTTATAACAGCGGACAAAAGAACGAAAAAACAATTATGCAGCGTCTCAGACTCTATCCCAAACAGTTCCGTGCCTATGTTAGCGAACTGACGCACTGGAGTCTGCCGCAGCTAAAAAAATCTCTCTCCCTTCTGGAAGAATGTGATCGACTATTGAAATCGGGACAGTCCACCGAACATGTAATTATGGACATGCTGATTTTTAAGTTGAATCGTCTATAATATTCTGATTTTTTGGGAACTTTGATGAAAACACACTGTTGAAGAATAGGTTCGAATGACAAAAAAGGACATACTGGAAAAACCAAGGATAACTGACGAGAAGCTGATTGCTCAATTTCAGCAAGGTGACGTTCAGGCGTTTGATGTGCTGGTGCGGCGTTACAAAGATCAATTGCTGAATTATGTATTTCGCTTTGTCGGCAGTAGAACGGAAGCAGAAGACCTTGTGCAGGAAACATTTCTGCGCGTGTATAAGAACAAGCACTACTACAAGGAAATCGCAAAGTTCTCTACCTGGGTTTATACGATTGCCGGTAACCTGGCAAAAACCGAGCTACGCAGGCGAAAGCGCCGCAAGATCTTTAGCGTTAGCAATTTTGTTAATGACGATCGCGATTATGATATACCGGACGCTGACCACAATCCGGAACGCGACGTCGATAGTGCAATGAAAGATGAAATTATTCAAAATGCTATTGAGAAATTGCCTGCTAAGTTCAAAGAAGTCATTCTGCTGCGAGATGTTCAGGGCTTTGCCTATGAGGAAATTGGCGACATTCTGGAAATCCCACTCGGAACCGTGAAGTCGCGGGTAAACCGAGGCCGACTAAAGCTACAGGAAGATTTGAAATTTCTGTATGATGGTAAAAGCGGAGAAAGTAAGTAACACCAATAGATATATTTATAACGTTCAAATTCTGTGAGGGAATGCCTATGCGCGAACGTGACCATTTAGAAGAGAAGTACTCTCGCTATATCGAGGGCGAGTTGAGTAGAGATCTCGATAAACGTATGGAAGAAGAATTGCTTGCACTTGGGTCTGATGGAGAAACCATCCTGCAACTCCGTAAAAACAGAGAGTTGCTGCAAAACCTGGCCACCGTCTCTACTTCAGTCGGTTTTGAACAACGGCTACATGCCAGAGTTCGCGAAGAGGGAAATAGCGCGCGCTCAAGATCATTGCCGTCCAGCTTTACCGATTGGCGTGGAATAGCTGCAGCTGCCTGTGTTGCCTTATTGATGGTTTTTGGTGGATATTTTCTGACCCGTGGAGCTGTCGAGCCAGACGTTCCGGCAATTCAACAGTCCGGTGTTGAGCCACTGCTGCAAACTCCTCAACGAGTTGTTCAGCCGAGTGTTGTTGATGATGAAGGCAAAGACGAGGTTAAGAAAGATTCGATTTCTACTTTTCAGCAGGAGTTTAATGGTAAACGCAATTCCGATGTGCAGTTTATCAACGAACAGAATGTTAAAGGTAATTAGAAAACGATAGGCAATTGACTAATCGCTTTTGTATATTTCAAGTCTAAATGCGCCCGTATTTCGATAGCTCATAAACGCGAATCGTAACGCACGGAAATTAGACTTGAAATTATCGCAGCCACTTCTCATTTTTGTCATTGGCTATTTGCTTCTGGCTCTCCTAATCAGTTTTCTACCAAATAGTGCAGGCTTTATTTTTGTAAAGCTTGCACTGATCGTTGTACTTAGCGGCGGAGCATGGTATTTCCTGCGTCAACTGCTCGGAGAAGAAGCGTTTGAGCAGGATGATAGCGAAGCCAATCTGGTGAACTCCACCGATATTCCTATGTCTTCCGATTCACCTGATGTGCAGACAGAACGCTCAATTGATGAAAACTTCCAGCAATTTATCGAAACATTATTTCCTCTGATAAAGCAAATTCTTGTTGCCAATACTGTCGTTCTGCTGCTGGTAAATGCGCAAAAGAAGAAGTTCTTCCTTAGAGCAAAGCTCAGTGACTTCGATAATGTGTTTACCAATGAACGCTTTTTTGATCTCAATATCGGTTTGCCGTCGCTGGTGTTCAAACATCGCAAAACCCTTCTCGAAAATCACCTGCCAGAGAGCGAACAAATTTTACCATTTTACAATGAAGATATGCCTGCAAAGTCTTTTCTGGGTGTTCCGTTGCTTTTTGATGGGCGACCAGTAGGTGTTCTCAGTGTAGACTCCAGCGTTCAGGCATGTTTCAGCGATGAGGATCAGGCAATTTTAATGCTGTTCAGCAAGCTGCTTGCGTTGCACCTGGAAAGCAGTAATAAGCTGTTTGAATACGAATCTGAAAACTGGACAACAAAACTAATGTTCGACTTTAGTCGCGATATTTTAACCTTTCAGGATCGCGATGTGTTGTGGAATTATCTTGCGCAAAATTTAAAGAGAGCGTTCTCTGTCGATCGAGTGATGGTTGCTGAATCTGGTACAGCCAATACCGGACGACTCGTTCACCTTGATGGTGAAAGTAGTGGCGTTGAAACAGGTAAATCCTTCCCGGTAAATGAAGGCTTGGTTGGCTGGGTGATCAGAAAAAATGAAGCCATTGTCGTCGATGATTTTTCCACAAAAGAAAATTATGTTCCCAGATTTACTCTGAATGAATCTCCTGAAGATATTTTCCAGTCATTAATGGCCGTCCCCGTGGCAATAAGCGGAAGCGTAAAGGCTGTAATCTCTGTTGAGAGTACCCGCCGAAGTCACTTTGCAGATCAGCAGAAGCAGCTCCTCGAAACCATGGCTAATCAAATTGCCGCATGGCTACAGAAAAATGAAATTATGGAGCAGCTCAATACTCAAAGTCATGTTGATACCAGCAGTGGACTTGCCAATCGCAAGGCCATGCTTTCAGACGTAAAACGTGAAATTTCGCGATGCGGACAAACACAACGAAACTTTTGTCTCCAACTTATTGCTCTTCCTGAATCACTCCCCGAAAAAACTGCCGAACTATACGATACTATGTTGGAAGAAGTGTTAGAGTTCGCTGTCTCACGCGTCCATCCACCAGCGACTATTTATCTTGCCGCAGAAAGTCAGCTTGCGATTCTCTGGCCGGAAGAAGCTCGTGAAACCGCTCGAGAAAAAGCGCTCAATCTTCATCAGGCAATTCTGAATCGTCGGCCATGGGCAAATGGACTTGTTGAAAAAATTGGTTTGAATTCAGCTCTGGTAGATTATCCGGCTGATGCAGATAATGCTGCTGACCTGTTTAAGCTGGTTATTGCAAACGTCAAACACGCTCGTAACAATGGAGCGGAAGCTATTATTTTGGGTGATGAAAACGACTGACCATTGGCTATTGATCATTGTTCATTGTTCAATGGAAAACGTTAATGGCAAATGATCTAACTTCAGAACTCAGAACTCAGAACTCAGAACTCAGAACTCAGAACTCAGAACTCAGAATACTAATCGGTTCCCGTCTTGCTACTTGCTACTTGCGTTTTGAAGATCCTTGCCCGTTGCCGTTATTTAATTACTTTCATAAATCGCGTCTTTAAAGAAGGAACTATCTAATGCTCCTATCCAGCCTTTTGAATCAGCTTTCCAAAAAATCTGTTCAGCAATTTCAGGATGTTTCAATCACTGGCATTCAGTACGACCCGCTGCGTATAAAACCGGGGAATCTGTTTATTGCAGTAAATATTTACACGCAGTTGGATAAAGTGGAATTACCGGATGGACACGAGTTTGTTGAGATGGCAATTGCCAATGGAGCCGCTGCTATTATGGTCGATAAAGATGTGCCGCTTCCCCACGGCATAACTGTCGTGAGGGTGCCGGACAGTCGTAAAGCGCTCAGCCTGCTCGCTGCGCATCAAGCCGGTTATCCCGATAGAAAGTTGAAGCTACTGGGCGTTACCGGTACGAATGGGAAAACCACTACAACGCATATTCTGGAAAGCATATTTTCCGTGAGGCACAATTTCAGCCTTACCGGAACGCTTTACTACAAGATTAATGGTGAAATTCGCCACTCAAAAGACACTACCCCCGAGCCAACGGATCTACAGATAATGCTTCAGCAAATGGTTGATGCCGGAACGGATTACTGCGCCATGGAAGTGTCGTCTCACGGAATTGATTTTCATCGTGTTTATGGGCTGGAATATGAGGTGGGAATCTTTACGAATTTAAGCCCCGATCATTTGGACTATCACCTCACCATGGAAAACTATCGCGATACCAAGCTGCGCTTTTTTGAAACGTTGCAGGCAAGCAACCAGTGGGGTATTGTGAATGCAGATGATCCGCTTGCAGATATGTTTGCCGATGCTGCAGGAGCCAATGTATTGCGCTTTGGACTGAACTCTGGTGCCGATGTGGTTGCTGAAAATATCGACATGTCCATCAATGCTACTCGTTTTGATGTGCAAACGCCTTCAGGACGTCTCCAGATCACGTCTAAGCTGATTGGTGAATACAATGTCTATAATATGCTCGGTGCGATTGCCACGGCGATTACCCAGGGCGTTCCGCTGGATGATATTAAGGCAGGTTGCGAGCGATCTATTGTGGTGCCGGGGCGATTTGAGTTTATTGACGAAGGACAGAACTATGGGGTTGTCGTTGACTTTGCTCATACGCCCGACAGCATGGAAAATGTGCTAAAGCTTGCGCGAAAGTTAACCAAAGGGCGTCTCATTACGGTGTTTGGCTGCGGTGGGGATCGAGATCCTATAAAACGCCCGCAAATGGGACGAGCAGCTGAACACTATTCTGACATTGTCGTTGCTACCGCAGACAACCCACGCTTCGAGAGCTTGGAGCGAATTTTTGGTCATATGCAGCAAGGATTATTGGGAACAACGCCATACCATGAGGTCGCAGATAGGGGAGAGGCGATTCATTTTGCTATTTCCCAGGCCAAAAAAGATGATCTGGTCTTATTGCTTGGCAAAGGACATGAAACAACTCAAATCATAAACGATGAGTCAATTCCATTCAACGATGAAGAACAGGCGAGAGCGGCGTTGAAGATGAACGTGAATCGGCAGTCGTGAATCGTAAGAGGCAAGAGGCAAGACGTAAACCCGCGCCAGGCTGAGCGGAGTCGAAGCCAGAGCAGAACAACTTGCGGGAGGCAAGAGGCGAGACGTAAACCCGCGCCAGGCTGAGCGGAGTCGAAGCCAGAGCGAGCATGCTTGCCTCTCGCCTCCGACTTCTGGCTGACCTACTTCCGTTTCGACCGCATCGCCTTGACACGTTCCACCGAAGTTTTTTGTAAATTCGCATATTCATCGCTGTCTGCTGAAAAAAGAGCAACTTTTCCTTTAGCATTACTGTGAATTCCCCAGCCATAGCGTTTTGCCAATGGTGACGTACGCAAACAAGCCTGTCCTTTCGAAAAGAACTGCTCACGTGCAGCATCCCGCTCAGCCATAGGAATCTTATTACGCTCTGCGTGTATATCAAAAATCACTTCATCGGATGTAAACTGATAGGGATGCTCGAACAGCATCTCAAACTGATAGTTCGCAACTGACTTCTTCTCGCCACGTAATGGCGGAACAACGCCTGATATTGTTGGACAATCTTCCGCGATTTCAATAAGTGTATTAAAATAATTTGTTGTCTTCATGTTTACCCCATGACTATCGTTGCTTTGCATAGCTTTTCAATTTTAGTCTTTTTTGGCCGGTCTACTTATGGCAGATGTGTCAGGCAGTCTATTATCATTCTCAAAGAAGTTTGAAAGAGAGGTCTTGAAGTAGTAACTAGTATAAGTAATAACCGACCAAATTAACCACGATGGTATTATGACTAATGCTAAACCATAAATTGGGCTTATCTTGCCGACCATTAAGGAAATTATTGCACTTGGGAAAAGGACGCCTAGAATGACCAATAAATAACCACTCATTGATACCGGAACAAACACTAGAAATATTATTAAAGTAATTTGTATTGCCATTACGATAAGCGATATCTTCCAAAAGGTTCTGTTGAACATCTTCGCTCCTTTGCGACGCTTCTAAAGTTGAATTAAGCGGGCTACGTTACGCTAACCCAAGCTACGATGTTCTGCCTTCTGCCTTCTGCCTATTCTAAATCTTCTCTACAGTACAAATTATCACCACGCTTGTTCTTCTTGATTTTCCAGTAATGAATAGCATCCTGCATAGATTTATCCGGATTGCCTGCCAGAAAGTCCCGGATATAGCGGTTGTACTGAAGATGCGGTAGGATTTCCTTCGGTTTCGTTCTGGATTTCTGTTCCGCTTCTATCTGTAGCCAGGCTTCGGCTGCATCGGCAAGTGTTTTGCCATAGTTCATCTTTATCCAGTCCATGAAAATGATATTGAAACGAAACCGTTTACCGATATATTCTGCAAAAAAACCTCGTACGTTTTGATTGTTTTTATAGCTGTCGGTCAGAACAGTGTCTGCTGTCAGTTTTTCCTTACGCCAATCAAAATTGGAAGTCGGTTCGCTGCTTTTCGCGCGGACGGTTTTTTTAAGTTCGCCACTTTGCAGGAAGCTGCTAATACGTTCCTCAAGTGTTGTCTTATTACCGGTGGGATTGATTCCAACCGAGCGACAAAAAGCAACCAGCTCTTCTTTTAGCCAGTAAAAGTCTTTAAAGTCTTGCTCAGAAATGGTTGGATCTAGTTCTGGTCTTGTGTCCATGGAAATTTTATTCAGCTTTGACGATTAGGTTAGAAATTTTTTGATTACGTCTTCTACCTGCTTGGTTCCATCCGGGTCCGCCTGTGTTTTAAAGCGACAGAATTCTTCTGCCCAGCCGGATGTGCGAACACGTAATGGTGGATTCGACTTTTGCGATACGTCAAACACAACCTTCGCGACCTGCTCTGCTGTCTGATAAACCTGGCTTTCACCAGATGCGGCACGTTCGCGTATCCCGGTCATGTATTTTTCTAAAATGGACTGATAGGGCTCAATCGTCAACTCTCCATTGGTCACGGTTTTTTGCATTGCCGAGGTCATGAAGTCAGAAACGATGCCACCGGGTTCGACGATTGAAAATTGGATACCGAATTTACTGGTCAGATAGGTTGCAAGACCCTCTGTGTAGCCTTCGACGGCAAATTTGGCTGCACAGTAGAGTTCATTAAACGGCTGTCCTACCAATCCACCAACCGAAGATATGTTGATAACATGTCCGGATTGTTGCTTGCGCATATGCATGAGAACGGCCTTGGTGCAGCGCACGACGCCAAAGTAATTTACATCGGTGACCCACTGTATTTCTTCTTCCGTTGCATGTTCGGTTGTCTTTGCGAAACCGGCACCGGCATTATTAACCAAAATATCTATTCGTCCGGCCTGTTCAATAACTTGGTCGATGCAGTTCTGGATCGATGCAGTATCCGTTACGTCCAGCTGTAGTATATCTACATTAACGCCGACCTCTTTAGCCTTTTCCAGTAGTGTGACGCTTTTTTCAAGATTACGCATTGTTGCAAAAACGCGATGGTTATTTTTTGCGTAGAGAAGCGCAGCTTCTAAACCCAGACCGGAAGACGTTCCGGTAATCAGAACAACTTTTTTCATGGATGGTACCTTTGTGTTGAGCCAGCATTTTCATGGGAAAGTTAATGAGGCAATGCTTTGCACCTCTAACTTTACCATTTTCAGGATGATTTTTAATATAACGGCATTTTTTGTGTAAGGCATATTGATTTCGAATACTATGATTATAACAGCCTCGTATTGTTGATGCCAATCTTTTAATGGTGAACCGAGCCGATTATGGCAATGGAAATTTTTTCCGCGCTCCCCGTAGAGACGCGATACATAGCGTCTCTACGGAAATATATTTTGCATTCCTTCCCCAAAATCTACTGATAATTCATAATAGATTATAGTAGCGTCCTAATGCGATTATGACAAACGATGGGATTTTTGAAGATGAAGTCAGTCAATACAGGTATCCGTACCGTTCGATTAGGCAGTAAGTATTGTGGCTTTTGCGTGTTGCGCAATCAATCTGTTCGCCTAACGCGGCATGGTAAATCCTATCTTCTGTTTGAGGTTGGCGATGCTTCCGGTCGTTCGTACATCAGATTTTGGAAATACGGTGAACGGGAGCGGCAGATAGAGGTTGGAGCAATTATTAAGGTTTGCGGTACTGTTGAACAAATAAACAATCGACATGAGCTCCAGTTAAGTGAGTGGCGGCCAGCAACGTCTAAAGAGGTTGTTACGGAAAAAACAACGCTGCTGCCGGCATCTAAATACTCAAAAGATGAGCTTAGAATTGATTTGCAAAATCATCAGGATTTGATCAAAAACCGCTGGCTGCGGATGTTGTTGAGGCAGCTTTTTGCTGCATCAGATGAAACGGAAGCATTTTTCGGCGTGCCTGCGGGGAAACTCTGGCATCATGCATATCAGGGTGGTTTACTGGAGCATGTTGTAACCATGTTGGATATGGCAACAGCTTTGGCGCGATATAATGAAGCGGTCGATATAGATTTGTTAAAGACAGGAGTTATGTGTCATGATGTGGCAAGAGCAATCTGTATATCAGACAATGGATTTTACACATATAATGATAGTGGAAAGCTGTTGGGAGCGCGTGTACTGTCTTATCAAAGAGTTGATGCGGAGTGCAAAAAGATCGCTGGTTTTCCGGCTGAGTTACGGGTAAAGCTGCTTCACTTGATTCTTGCATGCAGCTGCCCGGGGGAAAGTGAGGAAGCGTTTCCGAAGGCCCAGATGGTTGAGGCAATTATCCTCAACCATCTGATCCAAACAAGTGCCTACAGTAATGCTGTGTGTCGTATCGTTACCGAAGGACGCCTTCCTGGCGATAAATGGACACGTTATGTGAACCTTTTGAAACGTCCTTTGTTCTTCGGTATCGAACCCCCCGATAGCGGGTGTGAGCAAGTTTAGCCTAGTTTACGTACAGGCTGCGGAAGTTAATCCAACGCTCAACAATGTGGCGAAAATTTTTGATCTTGAACGGCTCAACCAGGTGGTCGACGTTCTGATAGCGCTTCACTTTGCTGGAAAGCTCAGTGGAAACAAAGTTGGAGATAAAGATTACCGGAATCTTGGCGTATCGCGGATCTTTCTTGATCTTGTCCAGAATACCAATGCCAAAGTCAGGGCGAACGTTTGCGTTTACAATAATTAATGAAGGCTGATGATAACGCACGTCTGTCATAACCTGATCACCATGATAGTTTATATGAATCTTGTAGCGATAGTCAAGAAGCAGGTCATTGATAAGCTTTGCACGGTCTTTGCTGGTTTCGAATACGAGTACTTTCATGGTAGTTCTCCTTAGCTGATGGGGGTTAGGCACTTTCTATTAACACTTGTGATTGAATAACTGTCGATAATATGTTTGGCAGTTCAGCCAAAAGAGCTTCGAGGCTGATGTCGGAAACATTGAAGCTTGTCTCAGGATCCGTGCCGATGGAAAGTTCATAGTAGCAGTTGCCTTCAGAGGTAAAGAGGCGATTCAGCTTCACGCTGGTATTCAGGAGATTACTTGCTTCCTGAAGTGCGCTTCCTGATTTTGTCTTTACTGCTTCCATCGTGTCTTCCGTTTGTGTTTTTTACAATGCTCTTTGCCCATCCTTTATTCAACTACCGTACCAAAAAACTAAAATCTTTAATTTTGGATATAAGCTCATTAAAAACAGTAGCTTGTGATTCTCTTTGTGGTTAAGTCTTTTAAAAACAGTCTCTTGTGTTGTTTTTGGTGCTTTGCGAGTGAGTTTTTCGTTGTAAAAAGTGCAATTTACTGTTTTGAGCCGTCTTTCGAGTTGCACTTTTTACAATAAATTTGCTGTTTTCGGAACTTAGCGTGTACGCAATAGCGGAAAAAAAGATTAAAAAAAGTGAAAAGAAGGTAAAAAAATGCGGTTTTCTGCTTTTGGAGAACGAAATATACGTATTTTTTGCAATTATTCTGACTGCGGCGTATTAAAGGATTGTAAGTTGTTACCCCCAACGGGGGGAATTAGTCTGCTGATTGTAAAAAGTGCAATCAGCAGATAACGAGTATATTCAGAATAGTGGATGCTTATTTAGGGAGAGTTTGAATAATTGAACAAGTGGAATGACGCTTAGTGTGCAGATCTAACCAATCTTGCCCATTAACGTGCGGTAATTAATGTCCAGGACTTTACATGCTTCTTTTTTGCTGCCCTTCTTTAAATCCAATACCATCTTGACATAGATTTTTGATACCTCTTCGAGGCTTAGCTCGTTTGCCAGTGCCTGATCGAGAAAATTATTTGTATTCTCCAGGATATCAGGTGGTACATTCTCGATATCAATTTGCTGCTGATTGGTAAGAATCAAGCGCTTAACCGTATTCTCCAGTTCGCGAGCATTACCTTCCCATGTCAGGTGAGACATAAAAGCAATGAAGCGATTGGTAAACTTTGGTGGCGCAAGCTGATTTTCGCGGCAGAATTGCTCAGTAAAATAATCAATCATTGCAGGAATGTCATCCGGCCGTTCTCGCAGCGGTGGGATGTGAATCGGAATAACGTTTAGGCGATAATACAAATCTTCGCGAAACTTATTCTCTTTTATCATTTCGGCCAGCGGCTTATTTGTAGCGGCAATAAGGCGGAAGTTCACCGAGATCTCCTGCTCTCCACCGAGACGGTAAAAGCGCTTGGTTTCGAGAATGCGCAAAAGTTTAACCTGTAGCTCCAACGGCATATCCCCAATTTCATCCAGGAACAGTGTGCCATTGTGTGCGAGCTCGAATTTGCCCCGCGTCATTTTAGTTGCTCCGGTAAACGCGCCCTTCTCGTACCCAAATAGCTCACTCTCGAGCAGATTGGGTGGCAATGCGCCGCAATTGATTGCTACAAACTGGTCTTTCAGGCGTACACCCTGCTTATAGATGTGTTTGGCAATAACTTCTTTACCAACACCTGATTCACCCGTAACCAGTACTGTTTCACTGCTTTGCTTCAGATTGTTCAAGGTCGAGAGAATTTGCTGCATTTGCTTACTGACGGCAACGATGTCTTCAAATCGTATATTTTCTTTGAGCTTTGAGCGCAGCTCTTTGTTCTCTCGCTCCAGCAATTGCATTCGCAAGGCCTGCTTTACCAGCTGCGGAAGTTCTTCTTCCAGGTTTTCATCGCTCTTGGAAAAATAGCTATAGGCACCACGCTTTTGCGCCTCCAAGGCATACTGATGTTCTTTGTAAGACGTTACGACAATTATTTCATAGTCTTGCCCACGCTTAATCAGATCATCCAACAGACCGAGGCCATCGGTAATCTGTGGCAGACCAAGATCCAGTATGATTAAATCGGGCTCAAACGATTCTGACACCAATAACGCCTCATCCTTGTCCCCGGCCAGCTTAATGCTATACTGATCGCCAATCCATTGCTGGAAGCTGTCGCTCCATAAATCATTGTCTTCAATAATCAATACTTTATTATTACTTGTCACGAAAAATACTCCCGTAAGTTATACGGCTTGATATGGTAGACGAATTTGTACCGTTGTTCCGTGGTTGCGTTTACTGTCGATCGTTACATAACCGGAGTGCATGCGAATAATTTGTTGAACTATGGACAGGCCAAGTCCGGTGCCACCTTCGCGTTTAAAGGTGGTAAAGAAAGGATCAAAGATCCGATTCAAATGCTGTTCATCGATTCCGTCTCCGGCGTCTTCAATATCAATTGATATCCAAAGATCGCTGCTAACTTTTGAGGTTGGGTGAAGCGGGCGCGTTGAAATTCGCATTGTCTTGCCTTCACTGTCTCTCATCGCCCGGGTGCCGTTCTCTATAATATTGCTGAACACGCGTCGCATCTGATGCATATCCAGTGGAATTTTAGGCAGCTCGTCCGCATAGTTTTTCTCTATTCGAATGTCCTCTGGAATCGTTAACAGATCTAGGCTCATATCAACAAGCTGATTAATGTCTACCGGCTTTTTTTGTAGCGGTTGGGGACGCGTATAGTTGAGAAGATCCTTAACCAGCTTTTCTACATGTAAGGCATTTCTAGCCAAGCGCTCGTTGTCGCTATCCCGCGTATGCAGCTTAACCAGACTTACAAAGGAGCGAAAGTCATGAGCGATTTGCGACGAGAGCATACCGATACCAGCCATCTTTTCAGACTGCAGTGCTTGTTGAATAGACTGTAGGTTTGCTATTGCAATGGCAAGCTGAGCACTAAGAAGGCGTAGAATATGTAGATAGCGCTGCGGAATGGGAATAAAGCGTCGCTCACCACCAAGAAAAATAAGCCCAATAAGGTTATCCTGCTTTATTAAAGGAATACCGAGATAGATGCCGGCATTGTCTAGCTGTGTAAATAAGACACTGTCATTCTCATAATCGAACTTGTTAAGAATTTTTTGTTCAACCTCCAATTGCTCCAGGAGTTTGGAGTTTGGCGTGTTAACCAGAGCTTCGATCGCTTGGCTTTGAAATCCAGCCAAATAGGCGATTTGATAAGGGGAGACATCGTATTGAGTTGTAAGAATAGCAACTCGTGGCGTCTTAAAGGTGTCTCGGCAAAAGTTTGCAACATATTCCAACAGTGCTTCAAGATCAATAAAGCGAATGAGCTGACGGGAAAAATCTTCCAGCTTGCGATCGAGCAGCTCATTATAACCCAGCAGCGTATTTTCAGATGCCTTAATAAAGAATACTAAAAGGCTGTGGCCAATCCAAACTGCGGAAATAAATATAGGAATGCTCCAGAGGATAACTTTGAGCCCCGGGGTTTCAGGAGACAAAAAGAAAAAGAGCAAAAATAGTGAGATCAACAAAATAATCGGTAGTAGGTAACGCGTGTCTTCTTCAATTTCGAGAATTTGAAATCGTCTTGCGCTAAAATACAGGGTAACAGAGATAATTACGTATCCTGCCAGAAAAAGCGGATTGAAGCCCCAAAAATATGGAAACACATATAATACAATAAGAGTAGCGATGCCAAGCGGGTAGATGACGCGATATAAGGGGGCGATTAATAAGCTTTCGCTGGACGTTCTCACGCGTCTGCTTTTGTAGTGCAGCTCCATAAACAATAATCCTGAAACGCAGCAAAAGAGAGTAATAAAAACCCAAAAATATTTCGAGTACTCTGCAGTATGTCCGTATCCGCTATTTTTTAAGCCAACAATTATTGTGTTATCCAAAACGAGCACGACCGGAATAAGTGCTGCCAGAAAAACGGCGGCTTTTCCAACGGTTAAACCAGATAGTGTACGCGAGTAGGTAAAGCTATTGGAGAAATAATACAAAATTGCAAGAATAAAGCACTGTAGAATTAAGCGCGATTTCTCTATTAAGAGGTTACCATCCACATAGGTGGAATTGCTGACGTAAAGAGCACCGAGGCCTTCCAACGTTAAAAGAAATACGATGTATGAATACAGCGCGATAATAGGAAGCTTGGGTTTTTGGCGTACCAGTTGAATGATCAACATCGTATTTACGCCAATTGAAAAAACCATCAAAAAATTTACAACAGGGGAGGTCATTGTTATTTTTGGCCTCGTTCTTGATCTTTTGCCTCATCCCAAAGGGCATCCAGCTCCTCCAGGGACTTTCCGTTCATTTGCTCACCCTTTTCAGCCAGCTTCTTTTCGATATATTGGAATCGACTGGTAAACTTTTTGTTCGTTTTGCGTAGTGCATCTTCAGCATTGATCTTACGAAACCGACAATAATTGACCAGTGTGAAGAGCAGGTCGCCCATTTCTTCTTCCAGCTCCGTTGCATTCTGGGATGCAGCAATTTCGTCCAGCTCCTCCTGAACCTTCTCTAAAACATCTTCCGGGTATTCCCAATCGAAGCCAGACTGCGACGCTTTATCCTGTAGGCGCTGTGCACGCAGCAGGGCTGACAGGTGACGCGGAATTCCCTGTAACAGCGACTTTCGTTTCTCCGACTTAAACTTTATTTGCTCCCAATTGTCACGAACATCGTCGGAGTCGTTTACTTGTACATCTCCAAAAACATGCGGATGGCGCTCGATGAGCTTGTTGTTAATGTTCGCGATAACGTCTTCCAGCTTAAAACGGTCTGTCTCAGCAGCAATCTCTGCCTGAAAGACTACTTGCAACAGTAGGTCGCCGAGCTCTTTCTTAAGCTCAGGCCAATTTTCATCGTCAATCGTTTCAACGGTTTCGTACGCTTCCTCAAGAATATATTGACGCAGGGTTTGTGGCGTTTGCTCACGATCCCAGGGACATTCTTTGCGGAGGCGATGCATAATACGAACGAGTTTTTCGAACTCTTCAAGATACATCGTTAGATCCTGCACTATTGTGGTTGTATTTTTTACAAGAGGGCTAAACTTAGTAAATACCTGCCTCTGAAGCAATGGAAAGATGTGCGGATTGTATTTTTTGCAATAATTTAAGTACCGGAACTCAGAACTCAGAACTCAGAACTCAGAACAGAGAAATGAATGAGTGGCGGATGGGGAGATGGGGTGAATGGGAGGTTTTCGAAGTCCTGCTCACTACTCACTGCTCACTCAGTTTCCTGCGTTCGTTGACGCGCTACTTCACCAAGAATGATTCCTGCGGCTACGGAAGCATTTAAACTCTGTGTCTTACCCGTTTGCGGAATATAGAAAAGCGTATCACAATTTTTTTCCAGGCCTTCGCGAATTCCTTTGAACTCACTGCCGATAACGATTGCGCAATCGCCTGAAAAATCGGTTTCCCAAAGTGGTGTGGCTTCATCCTTAAGCATTGCACCTAAAACGCGGAAGCCATGATCCTGCAGTTGACGAACAGCGCGAGATAGATTGTCTGATTGATATATGGAGAGGTTAAAAACGGCTCCCGATGATGCCTTCATTACGGTGTCGGTTATCGGTACGCTATCGCGCTGCGAAATAACAATACCCTGTGCACCAAGAACCTCAGCGCTGCGAATGATTGCTCCCAAATTATGCGGATCCTGAATGCGATCGGCCAGGAGCAGACATTGTGGACCCTCAACATCAGTGTTCTCGAGATACTTTTCTAGCGGAACAAGCTCCACCGGAGAAATAAGTGCAACAACTCCCTGATGTGTAACCCCGCCTACCATTTGGCTTAACTTCTTGATGTCGGCCGTTACAATAGAAATGTTTTTTTGGCGAGCCAGTGTATAGATCTTTTGAACCCGCTCATTTTTACTGCCAAACTGGACGTAAATCTTTTGAACCGGCTGTCCGTGTTCCAGCGCTTCAGTAACGGGGTTTCGACCATAAATGTAGGGCATTTTTTCTCCTTGAACAGCTTAAGGGCTATCTGAGTGACCACCGCTTTTCATCATAGACTCTCAGAAGGTTGTTGTATTCTTTTGCACGTACTCGCGCGCAAGTTAATCAGACAATTGTCTAAGAGAAAGCAGAAAGCAAATTGCGGTGTCGGGCAAGTGAAAAAAGCAGGAAAGTAGTATTCTCAAGACAAATCTATGCTTATTTTCAGAAGTTTTCCTTTATCAGGTGAACCTATTTAAAAAAAGATCGTTTATGACTGCAGAACAAAAAATGTCTGCATCGGGGTTTGGCGTTGAAAACGTATAGCTTGTTCCTACTCTTTTTGTTGTTTACACCGGCACTTGCTCAGCTGCAGGATGAAGCGGTACGTTCAGATAGCAGTAGTATCGTGCAGCGTCCTGATAGCAGCAATAGTCTGGTGCAAGACTCCATGCAGACGTTGCAAGCTCCTCCCGGTAGCGGCATTGATGGGCCAATCCGCTATTCCGCCGACCTTATTACCTTCCACGTTGCTGAAAAAACTACCGAGATGGAAGGTAACGTTAAAATTGTATATGGTGAGTTGACTCTTGATGCTGCGAAGGTGCAGATAAACTGGACCGAAAATCGTATGATTGCCGAAGCAGTTGCTGATTCTGTCGACTCACTGGGAAACCCGGTGTTGCGTGGGCGTCCGACTTTATTGGAAGAAGGTGAACCGCCCATTGTCGGCCTAAAGCTGGAGTATGATTTTAAGTCGCAACGCGGAAAGGTGCTCGAAGGAAGGACGAATATGGATCCCGGCTATTATCGTGGAAGCGACATCCGAAAAGTTGGCGATGAAACGCTGCTGATTCAGGATGCCTATTTTACTTCCTGCGATCATGACCATCCTCATTTCTACTTCCGAAGTCAAAAGCTGCGCATGCGCGTTCGAAAAACAGCCGTGGCTAAACCCGTCGTCCTCTACATTGCCGATGTACCTATTCTTGCCGCTCCCTTTGCTTTTTTTTCACTCAAGCGAGGCAGACGTTCTGGCATAATTTTACCTACATATGGCGAAAACAGTCGAGCTGGTCGCAGCCTGCAGCGGTTCGGTTTTTACTGGGCTGCCTCAGATTATTGGGACGCTACGCTGTTGGCCAATTTCTACGAGAAAACAGGTGTGGCGTATACCGGATCGGTGCAGTATAAAACTCGCTATGCACTTAATGGTTCAATTAATGCCGATTATGCCCCAAAGGATGTGCTTACCGGAGCAAAGCGCGAACGCTGGGCCATGCGCTTTAGTCATAATCAAACGCTGGGCGAAAATACCACGATTAACGGCAGCGGAAGTTTTGTAAGTGATAAAGACTTTACGCGTGATCTTTCGGAAGACATTAATGCTCGGCTCGAACAACAGCTTCGAACCAATGTGACACTTCGGCGTAAGTTACCGGGGCAGCGGCAACTGTCGGTAAATGCTTCGCGTGATGAAAACCTTCAGACGGGTCAGGTTGGCTATACATTGCCAGACGTCATATATTCGCAAACAAGTCGCAGCATTATTCCATCAAGCGGGCTTGAGAAATCCTGGTATAATAATATTCAGTACGGCTATGGCTCGAAGATTCGCTCGCGCTTTGATAAAACGCCGGATCAAATCAATGATAGCACGGATGTGACTGAAACGTTCCTCGAAACGACTTCGGCAGGGTGGGAGCATAACGCCACGCTAAGCTTTACCGGTTTAAAGGTGTTAAAGCACTTTAGAATCAACCCGAGCGTAAGGGCTGTTGAACTTTGGGTGCCGCGTAGTCTGGAGTATTCTCTGGACGACTCTACACAAACGCTCATTTCCAAAGAAGTTGATGGTTTTCGGGCTCGCCATACGTATTCTGCTTCGGCAACCATGAACACCACTTTATATGGCCTTTGGGAGATTCCCTTCTCTCCAATGAAGGTGATTCGTCATAAAATTGATCCCAGTATCGGATTCTCGTACACGCCGGATTTTGGCGATGAGAGCTATGATTATTTTCAATCATTTACTACCTCAAGCGGTGATGTGCTGTATGGTGATCGCTTTGGGCGCGATATTAATCCGTTTTCTACCGTTGGTCGAGGCGAAAGCCGATCGCTGACTATGTCGGTAAACAACCTTTTTCAGGGCAAAATACTGCGTGGTGAAGAAGAAAAGAAAATTGACCTTATTCGGGTTAATATGAATACTGCTTATAACTTCGCTGCAGACAGTATACGCCTGAACAATTTGTCTACTTCTGTTACAGCAAAGCCGGTGCAGAACTTTAATTTTAGCTTCAACTCAACACACTCCTTTTATCGAACGCGCTCTGGTACAACTTCAAGAATTGATGAGTTTGTTTGGGATGATGGTTTTAAGCTGCCCACTCTTTTAAATTGGCGGGTGTCTGCAAATACCAACTTTAGTTTGCGGCCGCCGGCACCGGATGCCGAGCAGGAACAAATTGCCGATTCGCTCGATCAGCAGTTACCCGGTGTTACCACGAACCAGCCTGGTCGACAGGGAATTGGAAATTTTGGTAATGACTTTGGTGAATACCGTGATTTAAATATCCCCTGGAGCCTGAACGCGGCGCTTAACTTTAGCTATAACAAGGACGTTATCAACGATAATACAACGTGGAATTTTGATACCTTTCTTAACGGACGAATTCAGTTGACCAAGAAATGGCAGATTAACTATACTGCACAGGTCGATTTGCGAGAGCAAGCGATTGATCGTCAGGAATTCCGAATCTCGCGTGATCTGCACTGTTGGACCATGAACTTTCGTTGGGCGCCTAATCCGAGCTTTAGTTCGTATCGACTTGAAATTCGCGTGAATGCTTCCGCGCTCCAGGATCTGAAGGTGACCAAAACATCAAGTGGCAGCAGACCCTTTTAATTGATGAACGATGCTTGATGAATTAACCTGAGAACACAGAACACAGAACACAGACGGTAGACTAAGGACGGCGGAGAATAAATAGCCTAATTGCCTAATTGTCTTTTCACCTTTCACCTTTCACTCTTTGAACCTGTTAATATGAAAAATGCCCTCATCATGTTTATGAAAGCGCCTCGTCTTGGAACCGTAAAAACCCGGATGCAGCCGCAGTTGACGCAGAAACAATCGCAGCAACTTTATATGGCAATGGGAAATGATCTCTTTGCGCAGCACAGTTCTTGTCCGGATTATGATCTACTCGTTTCTTTTTGGCCTCCTGACGGACTTCCGGATATGCAGCACTGGATGGGCTCGGATGCCTCGTATTTCCCACAACATAGCGGTGATCTTGGCCTAAAGATGGAGCGGGCGTTCCAGGAAACACTGGCACGCGGTTATGAAAAAGTTTGCATTATTGGTAGCGACCTACCAACAATCGATTCTAAGCTTGTCGATCGGGCCTTTGAAAAATTGTCTAATGCCGACGCCGTATTTGGGCCGACTGTTGATGGTGGCTATTATCTAATCGCGATGAAAGAAAGTAATCCACCATTATTTGCTGATGTTGTCTGGAGTACCGAAACAGTGCTGCCAAAAACTATGGAAAACGCCACATCTGCAAATCTTAAGGTTGAGCTGCTGGAGCAGCTGCGCGATATCGATTCATTCGATGAAGTACAGGCATTATGGAATATGGTCAACTTTGCAAATAGCCCCGTTGCGAAGCAGATTCCTGCAACCACAAACGCTCTTCGCACTATTTTTAGCGATAAATAACGTTACCCTCGAAAAAAACTGACAGTTTGGTCGAACTTTTGCCCTTTTTTCTAATTTTTTAGAAACATTCCACTTAATTTCCCGTCTGAACAAAGGCGACAAAAAGTCGCTTGGCTACGCATAAGCTGAAACATTGAAACATCTGGGGAATAACCTATGCGTCTGAACATGGAAACATATCGAACGAACGTGGCATTTATTTGCGTCTTGTTGCTAGGCTTGGTCGCTACAACATTGGCTCAAACGTTCACGGTTGAAATTAGCGATATTGAGCCGGACGAAATAGAATATGCCGGTTTTCGATTAGATCGCACAAGCGATGTAACTATAGATATCGTAAGTGGGCACTTGCGTGGAAAAAGCTCTTATCTGGCAACCGCGTGGATTCTAAATGCAGAGAATCGCGACGTTGTCTGGGAACTTACCGATTCAAATTCCAAATGGATGAGTCGAAAGCTACGCAACTATAAAGATACGGTCGAGTTGCCTGCCGGTAATTATGAAATATATTTCTCGGTTTTTCCGGGCTATTATTATAACAATAGCGGCTGGAGCGGTTTGAAGAACTGGATTATGGGAAGCTCTGATCGCGACAATGATGATTCGTATGAAGAGTATTCTCTCAGTATTACCGGTAGCGGTTCAGCGCTTGAAAAACGATCGATTCGCGACAAGCGTGAATCGATTCAAAAAAAGGCCGTTGTTGCGATCTTTGCTTCGAGAGATGACTTGTTTAAGAAGCAGGGCTTTAAGATTAAGCAGGACACCGAGCTTATGATCTATGCCTTGGGTGAAGCACGGGACGATGGTTCCTTCGACTATGGCTGGATTATCAATACAGATACACGTGAGCGTGTCTGGCAAATGGATTATCGCAATACCGATGAAGCTGGTGGTTCTAAAAAGAATCGTATGTATAAACGTACAATTGCTTTTCCCAAAGGTAACTACGCTCTCTATTTTGTAAGCGATGACTCTCATTCCCCTCTCGAGTGGAATGCGTCGCCGCCTTATGATCCGGAATTTTGGGGTGTGTCGCTGTATGCCGATAATTCAAGTGCAAAGGCAGCAGTAGAGCTGTTTGACTATGAAGAAGCTGAGATGAAAAATCTCATTCTCGACTTTAGTCGTCTTGGTGATGATGAATTTCGTACCGAAGGTTTCACTCTGACGCGGGATATGGATGTTCGTATCTATGCGGTAGGTGAAGGACGGCATGGCGAAATGTTCGACTACGCATGGATAACGCGCGATAACACGCGAGAACGCGTATGGGAAATGGATTACGATGATACCGAGCATGCTGGTGGTGCCTCAAAGAACCGTTTGTTCGATGGCGTTGTTCGTCTGAAAAAGGGTAACTATGTGGCCAACTTTGTAACGGATGATTCTCACTCCTATCGCGATTGGAACTCGGCGCGGCCTTTTGACCCCGAGCGCTGGGGAATGACGATTATGAGCGTTGAGAAGGGCTTTAACAGCAAGAAAGATGTGAAGACGTATGATGAAGATGCCGGTAAGGATATTCTGGCCCGTCTTGCTCGCGTCGGTGACGATAAAAAGCTGCGAAAATCATTTACCGTATCTAAAGATGCCAGCGTGCGTGTTTACGCTATAGGTGAAGGGCGCGGTGGTGATATGTATGACTTCGCATGGATCGAAGATAAGAATGGGCGCGTTGTCTGGGAAATGACCTATCGCATGACGTCTCATGCTGGTGGATCGAAGAAGAACCGGGTGTTTGATGGCAATGTCTATTTGAAGTCCGGCGACTATACCGTCGTATTCGAATCAGACGATTCGCATTCGTTTAAAAGTTGGAATGCTGCTGCTCCGCACGATCCGCGAGATTGGGGAGTAACGGTCTATAAAGTGAGTGGTCAATAGAATTCACGCAATAAGTTTACAAGGGCTCCGATAGCATTTGCTGTCGGAGCCCTTGTCGTTTAGGCTTAGAATACTTCGATAGTTGCAACGCCTGTTAAAACGTCCTATATTTCCGGCCAATTTTATTTTGGGAAGCAATAGAAGGTTTATCATGTCTGTAGATCATACACGTTCCTGGCGACATCAAATTCCGCCGACTGTTGAAAAACGCCTCCAACGTCCGGAACTTCTGGATCGGCTGAAGGAGGGAGTTGCTCTTCCGGTAACCATTCTTTCTGCGCCGGCAGGCTATGGAAAAACAACGTTGCTTAGTCAATGGGCGGCCGATGCACCGAAAAAGATCGGCTGGTTAACCCTCGACCGTTTTGACAACGACCCGGCAGTTTTTCTTGAACATTTTGTTCATACCATGCAGCAGATTCAGCCATCCATCGGTAATGCTGTGTTCAAAATGCTTCAGGCTGAAAAAAAGCCCAAAATGGAAGATGTCTTGAAACGCATGTTGGATGATGTTGCATTGGTTATGTCCGATTTTGTAATTGTTCTCGATGACTATCACGTTATCTACAGCCCGCCAATTCATGCGATGATGACCTTTATTCTTACTTATCTGCCGCCGCAGATGCACGTTGTAGTTGCCGCGCAAACCGATCCGCCGTTTGGCGATCTTGCTCGTCACCGTTCCTACGAGCGTCTGATGGAAATTCGCACGCCTTATTTTGGTTTCTCTGTGGATGAATGCGAAAAGTTATTAAAGCAGCAATTTCAAATAATGCTCCCCTACGGGCCGATCTCAGCTATTGTGGAGACGGCAACGTCCCGTCCGATAGCGATAAACTATGTGGCACTCCTCTTGGAAGGAGACGACAAGCCAGTAACATTTGTCGATCAATATGAGAAATCTGATGGTGACTCGTTGGTGATGCCATTCGATGCTCTGCTGGAAAAAGTGGATGCTGAGCTACAGGATTTTCTGCGAGATATTTCAATACTCGATGTGTTTAATGCCGATGTTGCCGCTGCTGTATCGGGTTGTTCTGATGCAGCTGAAAAGCTGGTAATGCTTGCGGGAAAAGGCCATGTTGTTGAATACGTTGATAGCGATAAAAAGTGGTTCCGATTGCACTCATTGGCAAGGGAGCAATTAAACCTGCGTTTGCATCGCACAGGGCTTGAACACCTTGCTGAAATTCATGCTCGCGCCGGAAAGGTCTTTGCTGTTTTGGAAATGCCGTTTCCCGCATTCTTTCACTTTTCCGAAGCGGGTGAATTTGATTTCGCCGCGGTGTTGGTTGAACAATACAGCGCATCCTGGTTACAAAAAGGACGCATGTTGAGCATCTTGAATTGGCTGAAAGTTATTCCGGAAACAACGTTGGAAAAACGACCACAACTTGCTATTACGTCGGCATGGGTTGCTCTGGTTGGCGGGGATGTCGAAAAAGTAGCTAAGTATTTAGAACTGGCAGACGCTGCAAAGGGGGAAGGCGAAGCGGCTTCAAAGATTGCCGAAAATATTGATGCGATACAGCATTTTATATCGCAGCGTCAACAATAACGTTACTCTCGCGTTGCACCGATTACGCGATGCAGAGTTTCCAGCAGGCGTTCCGCAGTATATGGTTTTTGCAGAAACCCATCGACACTGCGTCCCAATAGCTCCGAAATCTTACTGTCTTCCATATAACCACTTGATGCGATTATCTTTACGTGCGGATTGATTTTTCGAAGTGCACGAATGGTTGCGGCCCCATCCATTACCGGCATCATCATATCTGTAATAACAATCGGTATTGCTTCCTGATGTTGCGCATAGAGCGCCACGGCCTCGGCGCCATCGTGTGCTAGCATTACGGAATAGCCATAGGTCTCAAGAGTCTCACGGGTGATTTCCAGGATTGATGTTTCGTCATCGACAACCAGAATGACTTCGCCCTTACCGGCTCGCATACCTCCTTCTTCTTCGATGATCTCTTCAGCTTCGAAATCGACCAGTGCTGGTAAGTACACGTCAAACGTTGTTCCTTCTCCGGAACTGCTGTTAACGTTTACAAACCCTCCATGGCTGCCCACTATTGCCGATACGGTTGAGAGACCGAGTCCTGTTCCCTTGTCCATTGTCTTCGTTGTGAAGAATGGGTCAAAAATTTTATTGATAATATCCGCTGGGATTCCAGTGCCGCTATCCTTCACGCGAATGGTAACGTACGGACCTGGACGTGCATCAAGATGCACGCGGTTGGCCTCGGTAGTCAATTCCTGGTTTTCTGCGATTAGCTGGAGTTCTCCGCCCTCCGGCATTGCATCGCGTGCATTTACACATAAATTTAGCAAAACCTGATGGAGTTGCGTAGCATCGCCGGAAACGCTCCAAAGTGAACGTGGGATACTACTTTCGAGTGCGACAGAGCGTGGGAATGTCTCTTCAATGATTTGCCGAATCTCATCCAGTATTTGCGTCATTTGCAGTGGAATGCGCTCACCTTCGACGCCACGAGCAAACGTCAGAATCTGCTTAATCATATCAGCACCGCGTTTTACATTGGCTTCGATGGTGTCCAGAATTCGCTGGCTTTTATTGTCATCAAAACGCACCTGTAGAATTTGTACGGCGGTTAAGATTGGTGCAAGTACGTTATTCAGATCGTGTGCAATACCGCCGGCCAGCGCGCCGATACTTTCCATGCGTTGAGCTCGTAGAAATTGAGATTCGATGCGACGTTTTTCGGTAATATCAGTATTGACAACCAGAATCGACTTAGCGCTGCCGTCATTTCCGCTCACCAGCGTCCAGCGGCTTTTGACGATTATTTCTTTGCCCTCTTTGGTCATCTGCGAGAGCTCACCCTGCCACTCTTCATGTTCCAAAACCGATCTTCTGCTGGAGATAAACTGCTCTGAGTGATTCATAAAAAGAAGTTCGAAGGCATTCGTGCCAATTACTTCTTCCATTTTCCAGCCGTATAGCCTTTCAGCACTTTTGTTCCAATAGATAATATGATCATTCAGGTCGCATACCATAATGGCGTCCTGCGCTTTGTCCAAAAGCGCAGCCTGTTCACGAATTTGTGCAGCGGCCCGCTGTCTCGCTGAAATGTCGCGTGCGATAGCCATAATTGTTGGTTTATTCTTAAAATCGAAAAGGTGCGCACTCACTTCAACTGGAATCTGGTTTCCCGAACGAGTAAAGAATGTATCTTCATAGAGCAGGTAACGCTCTTCCTGAATCTCTGATAAACGTGACAAAAATGTTGATTCGTCTACCTGTAGAGCAATTTTACGATAGTCTGCCTTCAACAGTTCTTCTCTGCTAAAGCCCAGTTTGCGGCAGGCAACATCATTTACCTCAATGAACGGTGTCAGGTCGCCATCCGTACGCTGACGATAGACGAGCACGACATCATTCCCACTGTTAAACAGAATGCGGTATTTTTCTTCGCTTTCCAGCAGCTGTTCTTCGGCGCGTTTACGTACTTCAATTTGCTCTTTTAAAATACGGTTTGCCTGTGAAAGCTCGGCAGTGCGCTCCTCAACGCGATGCTCCAGACCATCTTTTGCCCGCTGCAGCGCAATTTCGGACGTCTGCAAATCTGCCGTGCGAGCCAGGACGCGTTTCTCCAGTTCATCCCGTGCATTTTTAAGCTGTGTTTCAACAGCTTTTCGCTCACTGATATCTGAGATAATACCAAACGATCCACAAACCTTACCATCTGAATTAGTAACGGGCACTCCGCTAATGGATACCCAAATTAGCGATCCGCTTTTTTGCACCATTTGAATTTCGTACTGATCGGATACTCTTTTGGTGCGCAGCTTGTTTTTATTGCGAATAACCTTCTGCTCGCGCCGATTAAACAAAACAGTGTAACCGACCTTGCCAATGAGTTCGTCTTCGCTATAGCCAAGCATTTCGCAAATCCGTGGGTTAACGAAGCGAACGACATCATCATTATCTACGATCATTAAGCCTTCCTGCATATTTTCAATCAGCGTACCGTATTCGCGGAGAGTTTGCTCCGTCTGCATGCGTACACTTAAGTCTTCTATGAAGAGCAGGATACTGGTATTACCTTCATAATCAATGGGCCAGGCTGTGGTTTGTAGCGGTAATTTTTCGCCACTGGAGCTTACCGCATACAATCTTGCTGTGCTCGCACTTTGCTTTTTAAATGCTTCCTGACATAGGCTTCTGAAAAGACGAAGTTGCTTTGGGAAAACAAAAGTAGTTTTCTGTTGAATGATTTCCTGCTTGGCATAACCCAGAAGATCAGTAGTTTTTTTGTTGACGTCGAGAATTTTACTGTTATCGGGATTGATAATCAGGACGGCTTCACGACATAAATCGAATAGAGTTTGAAAGCGCGCGTTGCTACGAAGAAGTTCTTCCTGAAGTATTTCCGGATGATTGTGAGAGGAGGCTTCGTTTTGAGCCGGAACAGATGCAATAATACGCTGAAGTGGAGACTTGAATGTTTTCATAGCGGTGAACCGTCTTTACCGAAGATCAATAATAAAGATCATTTTCTAAAATATAGCAGTGTTGAGAAGAAAGATTGTGAGGAAAACGACGATATGCGAAATAGTTCGCATATCGTCAAGATTGTGCTGTTTTATGAAATAGCGGAGTTTACTCCACCGTCGCAAGATTTCGATCGAGAACCTGCCGGATCTGCTCAACTACTTTTTTCGGTGAATAGGGCTTTTGTATAAAGTCATTTATACCGGCCATCTCCATGCGTGTCTTAAGCTCCGGATCGAAGTATCCGCTGGCAAATACTGCTTTTACTCCCGGCTCAATAGCCTGCATTTCCGTAAAGGCTTCAAATCCACTTTTCTCTGGTAGTCCCGAATCAGCAAAAACAAGATCGATGGATTCACGTTGCTCCTCAAAAACACGAACGGCTTCTTCACCGTCTCTGGCGACAAGAATATTATATCCGTTTCGTTCAAAAATTGTTGATAACAGATTCACCAGCATATGTTCATCTTCTACAATAAGAATGGTTTCCGTGCCTGTCGTTGGAGCCAGTGCTTGTCGTTTCTCTTGTTTGTCTACGGAAGATGTGGCCACTGGTAAATAGATGTGGAAGCTGGTTCCGTGGCCCAACTCGCTTTCCAATTGGATAAAGCCGGCATGATTGCGAATAATGCCGTAAACCATAGCTAATCCTAACCCGGTTCCTTTACCGTGCTCTTTCGTTGTAAAAAACGGCTCGAATATCCGCTGCTTTGTTTCCGCATCCATACCGGTTCCATTATCAGAAACAGTAATGTGAGCATGTGAGCACTTTTGAGCTTCCGGATTCAGCTTTATCATCTCATCAGCGGAAATGGTTGTCGTGTGAATCTTTATAATGCCCCCACCGGGCATCGCATCTCTTGCATTGACGCATAGATTTAGAAAAATTTGATGAAGCTGATTTTGGTCACCCCAAATTGGAGGAAGCTTTTCAGCAAGCTCGAGGTTGAATAATATGGTTTTGGGCAGTGTCCCCCCAAGCATCAGAGTTAAATCGCGAACTGTTTGATTCACTTTAATAGGCTTGAACTTGGCGTCCGACTTTCGTGCAAAGGTGAGAATTTGTTCAACCAGGCTTGCTCCTCTTCCAACTGCTTGATGAATTGCGCTGATACTTTCATCCAGTTGGCTGGACAAAGGTTTATTTTGTCTTATTAGAGACACGTGGCCTAAGATAATTCCCAGAATGTTGTTGAAGTCGTGGGCGATGCCACCGGCCAGCGTTCCAATACTTTGCATTTTTTGAACCTGAAGAAGCTGTTCTTTAAGTTTTGTCGGTTCAGTATTATCAAAAATATAACCGCGAATTTCAACAAGCTGTCCGTTTTTATCGAGGATGCCACTGACATTTTGAATGATATAAACAATACTGCCGTCAACTTTCTTAAGCTTACGCTGGTCGTATTCCAACTTGCTGTCTCTGGTTACAGCTTGTAAAAAACTTTCGTAGTCCTTACGCGAATTATAGAGTGACTGTAGCCTTTTGTGCGCCACATCGGTAGGATTGCTAAAGCCAAAGATCGATGCAAATGCCGGGTTACATGATAATATCTCGCCATCGGGATTGGCAACAAAATCTCCGGTCAGATCTTCCAAAAAGAAGCGTCGATAGTTTTCTTCGCTCTTTTTGAGCGCTGCTTCTGCTTTGCGCTGTTCAGTTACATCTCTGGCGATACCTTCGATCCGTTTTGTGCCCGTTTCACCCTCAATTAAAATGCTGCGATATTGAAAGATACGTGGATTTCCATTTTTGCTAAGAAGCGACAGATAGCCGTTTGCCTGACGATTCTCAGTAATGTTATCGAGATAGGTTTGCAGCAGCAACTTATCAGCGGGCGTATTCGGAATGAGTTCAAATAACGATTTATCAATGAGCTCACGCACGGAATAACCGAGTTCGCGGGTTGCAGCAGCATTCATTTGCTGAATAATGCCCTCATCAGAGTGCGAGAAAACGATATCTGAAATGTTATTAAACAGTTCGCTATACTTGCGCTCACCATCAATGAATATCTGTTCTTTTTCTATAGCGTCATTGATGTGGCGTTTTCTGTAAAGCGAAAGAGCAATTACAATTGCCCAGGCTAAAATGATGAGTGTGATACTCGCAAATAAAGTGAATTGCAGAATATCTATTGATGTGATGGACAAAACAGCCCTCCGGCATAGAGCATGTTAGCAATTGTTGTTACCCCCCACGATACAGACCAGACGACAAGAACACTGGCAGGAGATAGGTGGATAATTTGGTTACTGAAGCAAAAGATTGGAATTGTTCCAATAAAATAGGTTAGCACACCTGCTGAGATCCAAAACCTGCTGTCTGTATATTGAGATGTATAATTGTCCATGTAAAGTTTGACAAGTGTATGGACGGCTACTCCAACCAGAATAACGCGTGAGATAGACGAGGTAACGGAGTCGAATTTACTGAGAGTTCCCAGGTAGAATGTGGCAAAAACACAAATGAGGCTAAAGATGATTGCCGTTGTAAGCATTATACTCTGAACCTTTTTATCTTCCTGCCAAAAGGCAAAGGCACTCATAAACAACGCAAACTCGATAGGCGTATAGATATGGTGTAGCCATAGATTTTGGGTTCCGCTCATAGCAAGATAAACACCAACGAAATCGACGATGGCGTGTAAAATGAACAGGCAGATCAAAATTTTCATCGGTATCGAGGCTTTACGAAAGAAATAAAGCCCGATCAATGATAGCAGTACGTCAGTGATCAACTGCAAAAAGAATAAGATTGGTAGATCGTTCATAATTGATCCAGAGTCCTTTCATCAAAGAAAATGGATTTAGATGACACGCAACATGTATAATATGCGTTAACTATACAAAAGGCATGTGACCCAATAGCAGGATTTGTCTTTGTGATTTTTTCAAGGTAACAAGGGCGCAAGACACTATCCTCCATGATTATGTCTTCAGTGGTTTTTTGATAATCGGCAGGAATGAAGAAAAAGTTTAGGGTACAAAAAAACAGGGACTTTCACATTGACAATGGAAAGTCCCTGATGGTACTAATAATCTTCCGGGCAGGAGAGGGTTTAGCGAATTACTTAGCTAATTGTGCTTTCGCCATGGACACATTGCTGTTTAGGGGGTTTTCGTCAAAGCAGAACGGCGGGCATGGTAGAGCCATTTCAGCAAGCTCACCGTGAATCATATCCCGGTTTTCTTTGTCGACGCCAACGAGAACTAAAACATTCTCGCCGTCAGCATTTAGTCCGTGGTAATAGCGAAGACCCATTACACCATCCTGGCTCATAATGCGATCAATGGCGGCACGTGCAAAAAAGCCACCCACCTTAGTTTCGCCCTCATCCATTTGAGAACGATAGCGAGCCGTAAACTCGGCTGCTTCATCGAGGCTTACAACATGTGTATCCTCGAAGGTAACCATCTTAGAATTATCTTCTGCACCCTCTGTCAGCGCCCACATCGTAACGCTGAAAAACAGTACAGTAAGAATTGCTAATGTTATTTTTGTTGCTTTCATGTGAACCTCTCCTTCGTGTCATAATAGACATCTAGGTGTTGAACGTAGTTCTCCCGCCCGGAAGAGAACCTCCGAATAGTACGTATCAGATTTTTTTCTGTCCACAGAAAGTCGGGTGTTCGATAGAGAGGTGTGGTGTCGACTTTCTCACAAAATTCTTTTAATACCCAAACTCAGTAATAATGTGTGCAATTTGAACATATAAATCAATAACTATGAATAAATATTCATTTTTCCAAATTGGTAAATAATGCCTTATGTAGCTTCCTTGCGTACATAATTATCTATTGGTAAAGAAGCTACATCGATTTCAGCGCTGGCAGCACCTAGAGAGAAAGAATGCGAAGATGAGTAAAGCTAGTGTGTATACTTATATGAAACGCTGTTTACTTCTTATCTAAAGATTATAAGAAAAGTTCCACAATTCTTAAAAAAAATGCAAGATATTTTTTGCCGACTGACGTTATTTTATCAGCCGGCAAAAAACCGTCATCTAAATATCAAATTTAATGCCCTGAGCGAGTGGTAAGGAATGTCCATAATTAATGGTGTTGGTTTGACGACGCATATACGCTTTCCAAGCGTCTGAACCAGATTCTCGTCCACCACCTGTTTCTTTCTCACCACCGAATGCACCACCAATCTCAGCACCCGACGTACCGATGTTTACGTTGGCAATCCCACAATCCGAACCGGCCTGGGAGAGGAACATTTCGCTTTCCTGAATGCTATCAGTGAAAATCGCGGAAGAGAGTCCCTGGGTTACATCGTTTTGCAAAGCAATCGCGTTTTCAATGCCGCCAGTATATTTCATCAGGTATAGAATAGGAGCAAATGTCTCTTCTTTGACAATTTTAAAGTCTGGTTCAGCTTCAACAATTGCGGGTCTTACATAGCAACCAGATTCAAATCCTGCGCCTTCCAATACTTCATTACCACAGGCAATTGTAGCGCCTTCCTTCTGAGCATGCTCTAGTGCTTTTTTATAGGCCATAACAGCATGTGTATCGATAAGCGGACCAACGTGATTATTTTCATCAAGCGGTGAACCAATTCTAAGGCTGGAATACGCCTTAACCAGAGAGTCTTTTAAGCGATCGTACATCGACTCGTGAATAAATAGTCTGCGTGTGCTGGTACAGCGCTGTCCGGCGGTTCCGACTGCGCCAAAGACCACGGCGGGAATGGCCAGTTTCAGGTTTGCATTCGGAGAAATAATAATGGCATTGTTGCCACCAAGCTCAAGAATGCTTTTGCCAAAACGACGTGCCACGGTTTCACCGACATGCCTGCCAACGCGAATTGAACCAGTGAAGGAAATAAGCGGGACGCGCTTGTCATTAATCAGCGTTTCACCGATTGTGTCATTATCGCCGATCAATAGGGTGAATACGCCTTCAGGGATATCGTTTTCTTTTAGGACATCCTGAAGAATATGCTGGCAGGCAATCGCAGTCAGCGGAACTTTTGGAGAAGGTTTCCAGAGGTTTACATTACCACATACGGCAGAAATCATGGCATTCCAGGCCCAAACAGCTACCGGGAAATTGAATGCGGTAATAGTACCGCAAATTCCAAGCGGATGATACTGCTCATACATGCGGTGGCTCGGGCGTTCCGAGTGCATGGAAAGACCGTATAGCTGGCGTGATTGCCCAACAGCAAAGTCGCATATGTCGATCATTTCCTGTACTTCGCCGAGACCTTCCTGAAGCGATTTCCCCATTTCGTAGGATACCAGTTCGCCCAGAGGCTGTTTGAAGTGGCGAAGGCGCTCACCTATTTGGCGAACAATTTCACCACGCAACGGAGCGGGGATATTCCTCCAGTGTAAAAATGCTTCCTGAGACTTGGCAATAACTGTTTCGTAATCGCTCGCGGATGCCTTGTAAACAGAGGCGATTTGTTTTCCGTCTACGGGAGAAGTAACAACAAATTCACCCTCAGATGTGGTCTCGAGCCAGTTGAGACCGGTAGAGGCGCCAAAATTCTTTTCTTTTAATCCGAGTTCCTGTAAAATCTTCATGCAGGTTCTTCCTTTATCAATATTGTTTTGAATGACTTTGTATTTACTAACGGCTGGTAATATAAGAAATAAATTATCTGTGTTGAACCAGATTATGAAGTTGGTTTAAAGGTTATAATTAGACTACTTTGTGAGAAGCAGGAAGTGAGTGTTATTTTATGTACGATGCGGATTAAGGAAGGACATTTGACATGACAGATAAGCCGAAAAAGATGTGGAGCGGTAGGTTTTCGGAGGAAACGAATTCGTTAATGGAAGTTTTTAGCCGTTCTGTTGAGTTAGATAAACGTATGTGGCGTGATGATATTGCCGGGAATCGCGCGTGGGCAGAGGCATTAATGAATGCTGGCATCTTTACGGCCCAGGAGTTCGAGCAGGTAGATTCTGCTCTTCAAGTAATTGCAAAAGAATTTGCTCAGGAACGTTTTCAGTTTGAATTGGCGGATGAAGATATTCATATGGCTGTTGAGCGTCGTTTGACCGAGCTTACCGGAGCAATCGGTGCTCGCATACACAGTGGACGAAGTCGCAACGATCAGGTTATGACGGATGCCCAGCTCTATCTGAAGCGTGCGGTTGGAGAATGGGTATCTGCACTAACAGAGCTTCAACAGGTACTATTGAATACGGCCAAATTGAATGAGGATGCTATTTTACCGGGATATACCCATTGGCAGCAGGCTCAACCGATTTTATTATCCCATTACCTTCTCGCTGTTTTCTGGGGAATTTATACCACAGTCGATCGGCTAAATGACTATTATGCCAGGCTCGACATCCTGCCTTTAGGCAGCGGTGCGCTTGCCGGCAGCGGAATCCCGGTCAACCGCAAGGCGTTGGCGAAACGCCTTAACTTTGCTAAAATTTCTCCAAATTCGCTCTATGCCACCGGAAGCCGCGAGGTCTTTGCCGAGCTGCTGTTTATTTGCGGTGGCTTCTTTACGCACATAAGTCGTGTTTCAGCGGAGCTGCAAATATGGAATACCAACGAGTTTGGCTTTGTTACCTTCTCCGATGCATTTACCACCGGAAGTAGCATGATGCCTCAGAAGAAAAATCCGGACTCGCTGGAACTGTTGCGTGGGCGTAGTGCTGCTGCAATCAGTGCAGCGAATCAACTTCAAATACTGCAGCGCGGCCTTCCGATGACCTACAATCGCGATCTCCAGGAAGATAAGCGGGTAACATTTGAACAACTAGACTCCGCAATTCTGTGCACGAAGGTTTTGGCAGGGACGATAGAGGGCGCAAGCTTTAATGAGGAACGTATGATAGAGGCGTGTGATAGTCTTCTCCTGGCCACCGACTTAGCTGACTACTTAGTTCGCCGCGGGACGCCGTTTAGACATGCCCACGATATAGTCGGCAATATTGTAGCAGAAGCAATTCGCCGCGATTGCGCTTTGGAAGATTTGTCTTTGGAAGACTTAAATGGCTTTTCAGACCAGTTTGAAAAAGATGTTTATACTGCACTCGATTTACGCAAGAGCTTACAAAACCGCAATATTGACGGGGGAACCGGGCCAAAGGCTGTGCAGCGCCAGATTCGACTTGCCGAAAAGGCTGTTGCCAGGATGAAGAAGCATCCGTTTCTGGCCAGAAAAAATGGCGAGCAACGAATATAAAGTCAGGACTTACTCTTTGACGGTTTGTAGAATCCAGTCGCGAACCAGCTTCATTGCCGAAGGAGAAAAGGTTTCGCTAATTGCTCCGTATTCGGATGGGGCTCCTGATATTGCATTCTGAAACAAGTGATTTAACCCCTCAAGCTCTTTTACCGTTGTTCTTTTATTGCCAGCTTTTTGCAGAGCTGCACGAATGGCGTTCAGATTTACTTGAGGGGGCACTTGTAAGTCTTTCGAGCCGATAATCGCCAAAACCGGACAGCGCACCCTTTGCCAGTCCGTTGCCGGGTCGTGCTGAAGAAAAAAGCGAAACCACGGTGAAGTTAATTGAGATGCATTAAGAGCAATATTGGCATCGATATCACCGTTTTGGCTGAACTCTTTTTTCTCTTCGTCGTTAAGCGATGCGAAAAAAGAGTTGAAGTGGGAGCGTATTTTTTGCTTAGCAATTGTGTTGTCAGGTTCGTCTTTTACAATTTGAAATAGATTTTCTTGCAGGTCGCGATTCCACGCTATTAGTTTGGCACTGCCACCATGTGCTTTGAGGATCAGCGCTGTCTGTTGCTTAATAATCTCATCGCCACGAATACCGCTACCCGCAAGTGAAATAATGAACGGAACGTTGGGATTCTCTGCAGCGAGCATTGCAGCAATGTAGCCACCTTCACTATGTCCGATAAACCCAATTGCAGTGGTATCAATATTAACTTGCTTTTTCAACCAATCCCGGCCTGCAAGGGCATCTGTAGCAAAGTCTCTGGAGTCGGCAGAATTAAATGCGCCGGTAGATTTTGCAAATCCACGGTCATCGTAGCGTAAAACGGCAATGCCATTGCGAGTCAAATAATCACTTAAGATCAGATATGGGCGGTGATTTAACAATTCCCCATCGCGGTTTTGTTGACCGGAACCACTGATAATGATAACCGCTGGAAATGGACCCGAGCCATTCGGAATACTTAATGTGCCTGCGAGGGTAATTTGGGAAGTCTTATTTTCGAAGCTAATGTCTTTACTTACATAAGGGAAGGGAGCTTTGGGGTCTTGTGGTCTTCCGCTTGGCTGTTGTTCTTCCAGCCGGATCATCGACATGTCTAATCTGGCACCGCCCTGGCTCCAAATGCCGTCCAAGCGCCCATTCTCTTGAAATTTGGCACGATATAAACCGCCTATGGAAGCAAAGCGAATTTCTAAGTCTTTGTTGCCATAGGTAATGCTGCTTGCCGGAATTCCAGCTGCACCCTGATCGGGGCTATCCATCGTGCTGAATAACTGTCCTTTATCATTGCGCTGAATGTGCAGGATGAGCCGCAATTCACTCCTCGAGTTCGGCATTTCAAGTTTGCCCGTCCAGTCGCCAACGATTTCGTCTCCTGCTTCACTTGCCGCAATCAGGGGACTACCCAGAAGTAGAACGAACAGGGCGATACAAAACCTGTTCGTCATGGAAACCGTTCGAAACTGACATGATGGGGAAAACATGAAGTACTCCTGTAAATAGTGTTCTATCTATATTACACGGTTACGAGTAAAATATTCATTTGTTATTAAAAATTTATCGGTGAACGGTGAGCGCTGCCCGCCTTCAGGCTCGTAGCATTCTCCAAAGATCAACGACACCTGGCTTTTTCCCTGTCATTAAAATACCAACACGATAAAGTTTTCCGGCAACCCGCAAGCTGGCATACATGGTAATAATATTAATACCTGTTGTCGTAAGAAGCTGCCACCAGGGAACATCAATCAGAGTCATTCGAGCCGGCATTATGATCAGCGAAGAAAAAGGAAGTAGTGAAAAGGTGGTTGCTATGGAGTTTGCCGGGTTTTTGATCATTGTAAAAGTAAGATAAAATGATAGAGTAACCACTAGCATAACCGGGATAAGAACGCGTTGAGCATCCTTTGCGGAATCGAATACCGCTCCGGCAGCAGCATAAATCCCAAGAAACGTAATTAGACCAATACTGTAGTTGATTAGAAAATAGACAATTTGCACGGCATTGATTTGCAGATTTATATCTGCATATTGTTGAATGAACTGCAACGACCCGAAACCGACAAAGGCAATAGGCGCGGCCCAAACCAAAACCTGAAGTAAGCCGGCAATGAGCGTTCCCAGTATTTTGCCGCTCATTAGCTCTTGTGGTTGAACAGATGCCAACAAGACTTCAACCAGGCGGTTCTCTTTTTCCTCCGTAATTGTTGAAAAGATAGAGGAGCCGATTGTCAGCAAACTCGAATAGAGCATAAAGGTAAGAATATAGGCAATAGCTAAATTGCTATATCCTGCTTCCTCCTGCCCGTCGGCAGATATCTTTATTTTATCAAATGATACAAACTGCTTCGCATAAGCAAGGTCTTTTAAATGGACCGGGCTTTCTGAAAAATATGCTTCTACCAGAACGTCATCAATTACGCGTCGGAACTTCTCTAATAGCTGCAAGTTCACAGGATTTGCAGAATAGTATTCCAGCGTTTTGGTTGTTTTGGCAGAATCAGGAATAAACAGTACCCCGGTTGTGATACCCTCTCGCAGCGATTCATGCATCTTCCCCAAATAATCCTGAAAACTGTTTCGGGACATGGTGATAAATGTGGTATTTAGTTCTGCGCCAAGCTTATCGGACATTGCCTCAATACGGGTTGAGAGCTGGTCGTTGATAAACGGACTTTCTTCAACAATAACAAGGTTGGTATCGCGATCTTCTTCATAAAGAACCAGAAAAAACTGAAATCCTATAAAAACGATATATAGAATAGGAATGATAAGCGTGCTTAGAATAAATGACCAGGTAAGTACCTGCGATTTCAATTCGCGTTTGAGAATGGCTTTCGTACGAAAGTTAATCATGGCTTTCCTCCGCAACATCACCGGCAACGCGCATAAACATTTCCTGCAAGGAGATATCATCTGCATCAAAACACGTTACCTGCAAACCGGCGTTTAGCATGCCTTGCAGAATGTCTTGCAAGTGTTCTGGGGCAGCAACTTTAAGGTCGACATTATTACCGAAGGTCTCAATTTGCTTTACAAGGGGATGTGTTTTAAGAAAGTCCGTTGCTCCATCAGCGACAATTCGTGCGCTGTTTGCACCAAAGCGCCGCTTAAGCTCACTTAGATTTCCACTAAGAACCATTTCTCCATGATTCATAATTGCGATGTGATCGCATAGCTTTTCCGCAAAATCCATGAGATGGGTCGAAAGTAGAAGAACCTTCCCTTCATTGCGCAATTCAAGAATCAGATCTTTAAGAAGATGAATGTTGATCGGATCGAGTCCGGTAAAGGGCTCGTCGAGAATGATAAAGTCCGGGTTTGCAAGAATAGAAATGATAAACTGAATCTTTTGTTGGTTGCCCTTGGAAAGCTCATCCATTCGGGAGTTCGCACGATCTGCCAGATCGAAGCGCTTAAGAAAGTCCATAGCGCGGTCACGAATACCTGCTGGCTTAAGGCCTTTAATTTCTGCGAAAAAAAGCAGAGTCTCCAGCACCTTCATCTTCTTGTACAGGCCGCGTTCTTCCGGCAGGTAGCTGACGCGGTCGCGGAATTCTTGCCCCACGGGATTGCCGCGAAAAATTATCTCTCCGCTATCGGGGAGGTAAAGCCGCATAATCAGCCGAATAACGCTGGTTTTACCGGCGCCATTTCTGCCTAGCAGTCCAAATACAGCTCCTTCCGGAATTGCAAAAGAGACGTCTTTAACGGCTGCTACTGTGCCAAATGATTTATAGAGGTGACGCACTTCCAGAGCGTTCATAGGAATCCGTTTTAATAACCGACTTATTCTACAACTGCCGGCAGGATATAGTTCTGCAAAAGTTCAAAGGGTTTTCCCAGCTGCTTATTTCGGACGTCGCTGGAGAAGAAAATGATGACCATTTGATATTGAGGAATAATAAACAAATATTGCCCACCCATACCGGCAGCATAATGTAGCTTAACATTTTTGCTATTGTATGAAATATTTTTGCTCCACCAAAAATAGCCGTAGTCGCTCTGTGCATCTGCTTCAAGGTCAATCTGCTTTTGCCAAATAGTTTCAATCCAGCTTGGCGGAACAAGCTGACTTCCATTGGCTCTTCCCTTATTTAGCAGCAAAACCCCAATTCTTGCAAGGTCGTGAGCAGACATGAACATGCCCGAGCCACCATCGGGATTCGCAAATGTATCATGCTCCCAGCGGGCGCTTTTTATTTTTAAAGGATCAAACAGTTTCTCTGCGGCAAATGTTTGCAGTGGCAGCCTGGTTGCTCTCTCGATGATAGATGCAAGCAGAACGCCGTTTCCACCGCAGTCGGACCAATTACTGCCTGGTTTGTCTGCCAGTGGAACGCGCAGCATATAATCTGTCCAGTCTTTTTCGCGCAGCATTTTAGTGCGATTAGAAAAAGAAGTGCGTGACCAGTCGTTGCATGCGAATCCACTACTCATTGTCATTAGCTGGTGTAGAGTAATTGCGGCATAGTCAGATTCTTCTGGAATGTCGAGATACGTGCTGATCGGTTCTTGGAGATCGTTAAGAATGCTGTCTGGTAGAGCAATCCCCGCTAGCAGTGATGTAATGCCACGTGAAATTCCGGAGAGAGCATGTGGTGTTTGGCTGGTGTAGCCATTATAGTAACGCTCTAATACCAGACGATTATTTTTTACAAGCATAATGCCATCCAAAAATGGAGCCGTGCCATCATTGAGTGCCTGCAGCAAGAGGGAAAGCTTGTTCGGGTAAAGACCGGTTTCTTCCGGAGAGGCTTTAGAAAACATCTGAGCATATTCATTTGGCAGAGGGAGGTCGCTTTTAATGGCTTTCCTGAACGTTGCGCGCGTTTGGTTCAGAAGATATACCGTCTTGCTGCTCCAGGCACCTTGCAAAATGCCGTTAGAATTTAACTCTCCAACAAAGCTTAACTGAAGACGCTCCGATTCAAAGCTTAGCTTATTACCGGAAATGGTAACGTTGTTCATGGGAATATTTTGCACTTCCAGGCCGGGGATATCAACTTTCCCTCTAACAGCCCCCCAAAAGGAGCGGTCCAGAGTAATGCGAATGCCCTGAGACTGCAGGGGGCGGGAGAAAAAGCCGGTAAAATCCCGTAATGTGCGGTCACCTTTGGTCGATTTTCTATAACGCATTTCCAAGGGGAAGGCGTTACGACCCTCGACAAATATGCCTTGAATCAAGGTTGTGTCTTCAGAGAGAACACCATGATAATAAAGGCCCTTTTCCGGAAGTTCAAAGACCACGCTCTTATTCTCTAATTTGAGAGGAAATTCGTTGTCGTTTTTAATAAATACGGAAGCATTATCTACCGGATTTTGAAAAGTTAGCTTTGCTGCATACGAGGTTTTCTCAGGAAAGATATGAATCGCATCGTACCATTGTCCCAGAAGCGGGTCTTCCTGTGGATTAGAATTTGAGCAGCTTCCCCAAAAAAGGCAAAATAACAGAATAGATAGTAGGGGGAATGAAAAATTGTTCATAGAGCACTTCAGCCGTATATTGGATACATGTTATTGGATTCGCAAAATAAAACTAAAAAGAGTGTGATTCCAGTAGCAAAAAATTCGGAGCAAAGGGAGAAGCAATGAAAACAATTTTGATTACAGGAGCCAATCGTGGTATCGGTCTTGAATTTACGAAACAATACTTAGAGCAGGGCGAACGGGTTTTTGCCGCTTGCCGTCGGCCAGATATGGCAACTGCATTGCGCGAGCTGGAAGCACGGCATTTGGAGTTGACTATTGTTGAGTTGGATGTTCAACGAGATGTGGATATTGAAAAAGCCGTAAACACAATTGAGAAATCGGGTTTGTCGCTTGATATGCTAATTAATAATGCCGGCATGATGCAGGAACATCAAAGTCTGGCAAAGCTTGACCGTGAAGCGTTGCAAACCACATTCGACGTGAACTCTGTTTCTCCGATAATGATGGTGCACTATTGTTGGCCACTTCTGGCAAAAGCTACGAAGCCAATTGTTATTAATATATCTTCGCAGCGAGGTGCCATGGGATTACGGCAACCAAGCAATCGCATAGACTATTGCACCAGTAAAGCCGCGCTAAATATGGCGACAAAAATTTTCGCAGATGATTTACGGGAAATAGGTGGAATTGCAATTGCCATGCATCCGGGATGGGTGCAAACAGATATGGGCGGGCCCAATGGTGACCTTACGCCTGAAATCTCAGTGCGTGAGATGCGTGAGTTTCTTGCAGCTCTTTCACACGAACATAATGGTGGCTTCTATCGTTGGGATGGCAAAGAACACGTCTGGTAAAGACAGGTGTCAGGTATCAGGAATTATTAAGATATAGGAATGTTATGAGGAAATTAAGAAGGCTTTTTTTGCTAACGCTATTCATTTTGCTTAGTGGTTGTATGTCGGATTTACGAAATGATTATTTAAAATCTGAAGGCATACTGCCAGGCGATGAAGATAAAGGGCGAGCGCTTCTGGCAGCAGCCGCTCTAACACACGGTCTGGATGTCTGGGTAATGAAAAAAACGCTTACTGTGGTGATGCGGGATGAATGGCAGGGATTGATGACAAAGATTGCCGGACGCCCTTGGAATAAAGAAGATTTGCTTAGAATGACTTTTCGTAACGGTACTTTTACCAGCCAGGCTACGTTTCTTGAAGGTGATCGAAAGAACAAGACAATCGGTATTCAAAGTTGGAAAACCTATGAACGTGAGAACGATCAGCAGGAGTATGTCTTTAAAGATGATGACAATACGTTGTTCATACTGCCGGCTTTTCAATATTTTTTTGAGATGCCCTTTCGTTTGCATACAGCTGAGCTCGTCGCTTGGATGGGAGAAGGTATATTAAGCGGGCAGGTTTGTGATAAGGTCTTTATCACCTGGAATACAGCAGAACCCCATGTAGAAAACGACCAGTATATTGTTTGGATTAACCGTGAAACAGAACGAATTGAGTTGGTTCAATATACCGTCCGTGACATTTTTCGTTTTGTTACCGGAGAAATGCGATTTCAGGACTATCGCGAACTTGAAGGTGTTTTGTATCCGTATCTCATGACAGTGAGTAACCTGGATTCAGAATATAAAGTCGGCGATGGCTATCTGCATCAGATTCGTGTCGAGTCGATGGAATTCGACGTGGTGTTGTCGGAAGAGCTAACGGTTAATGCTGATATTGAAGAACTTGGAGATAATAAGCCCGGCAAGGAATGACTTGGTTAACGGTGATCGGGAGATGCCAGATGTCAGATGCTAGATGTAAATTCACGTTTCACCTTTCACCTTTGACTTTTAGAACACAGAACACAGAACTTCTTAAACCAGAAACCCTCGAATGAGACACATACAGGCCATCGGATTCGATCTGTTTGACACGCTGATAACGATGCGGCAGCCAGCCGTTGGTACGGCACTTTCGCGCTTATGCAGAGCATTGCACGATGAAGGGATAATCTTCGATGAAGATGCCTTTAATCCGATCTACGTGCGCATTGCCAAATCTCAGTTTGAAGCAGCCAGGCACACCGGTATTGAAACGCATAACAGCTTCTGGATTTGCGCTACGCTCGCAGAGCTTGGGCAGCCTATCTCACTAGAAGATGAGCGCCTCACGAAGGCTATTCGAATCTATTTTGCAAGCTTTGTTGAGTTTGCTTCCGTTATTCCCGGAACGGTCGAAATGTTAAAAGAATTGCGTAAACGCTATAAACTCGGTTTACTCTCTAACTTTACAGATGGACAGGGTGCTCGCAATATTTTGACTGAACTTGGTCTGGCGAACTATTTTGAGGTTACACTTATTTCTGGTGAGCTTGGTTATCGTAAGCCTCACCAAAAGGTCTTCGATACGCTTGCAAGTGAACTTTCGACGGTACATGAGCAAATATTATTCGTGGGAGATAATGTTGATGATGATATCGGCGGAGCGATGCGAAGTGGTATGACGCCGGTTTGGACGACCTACGCCCGTGATAATGGACGTAAGCGTACAAATAAAATTATGACTGAGCCGGTGCATGAAGCAGAGGCCTCAGTGCACCGTATTTTAGATTGGTCTGAGCTGCTGTCACTGCTGGACTAGCAAACTTTACTTACCTACCGCAATTCGAATACCTTCCGAGTGTGATGTGAATTCCGGTGCATACATACACTGGATTGTTGTGATTCCATTAGAAAAATTGCCTTCATGCGTTACTCGCAGCGGATATTCAAAGACATAGGTGCCTTTTGGCAGCCAGCCAAAGAAGAAGTTGGTTGAGGCATCTTTGGTGCTCTCGTAATAACCAAGTCCGCCCTGATATTTCGATTGTGAAATAACATTAATCGGTTCCAAGCCGGCAGCACGCATGTCTTTCATATGAACGTATTCCATGGTGCGGTCAACACGCAGCTCAATGCGAACCTTTATTAAGTCACCTGGCTTCAGCGTTTGTTTGTCGAGCTTCTTCAATACCGGACCTGTTGCAGACGGCTGCTCCAAGAACAGTTCTTTCTTTAGCTTTAGTGGTGTTTCATGAGGTGTGATCTTGTCCAGATCTTCAAAATACTGCCAGTAGAGGCCTCCCCATGCCACACCTTCGGTCTGCTTGGTTACAGTCACATTACCCATGTCTTGTTTGATGTCGCTACCTGTCCACGCCGTTTTGAAGTATCCGGTTCCAGCTTCAGGTTTCGTATCATCTTTCGAGGAGATGTCGACTTTTTCCCCGCCAAGGGATACCTCAACGATACGGTCATCTGCTAACCATTCACTTCCGCGAAGCAGCAAGGCATAGCAAGCTTCAACCGTGGCCTTTGTGGTTTTCCAATCCTGCGTTTGCTTTTGCTTCAATAACCAGATGCGCATGTCGTTGACTGCCTGACGATCGTTGGCGACTTCATCAAACAATTCGATTAACAAGGCCTGTGTTTCAATAGGAGCCTGATACCAAAAATAACCGCTTTTGCTGCGCCAATACATGCCCATTTCGTTGGAGTGCAGTGCGCGTTCTTTTAAAGACGCGATAATGTCCGCCGGTGTTTTCTTGTCATCCAAACGATGCAGAGCCAGCGCAATCATCCCTTCGCGATACACCTGACCGAGATCGACCCAATATTGCTGTGCCTGAGACTTCCAGTAGTCAAATGCTTTCTGATGCTGGCTTTGTACCGGGAACTGCATAAAGTAGCTGCGCGCATACAAATAGTGAATGATCAGCGAGCTTAGGTGATTGTCTTTCAGGTTCACCTTGTGTTCAAGTAAGCGCATATAGTCTTCATTCATTTCTTCATCGAGATACCGAATAGCGTTTTGCGCCATAGCTTTTGCTTCGGCAGCACCGGTTGAGATTTCCAGGCGATCGAGATGACCAAACCCTGCGACGATGTGCTGAGTTAAATAGCGATTGGGTCGCATATCGGTAAACCAGGGCCATGCGCCGGAAGGTAGCTGCATTTGCTGTAGCTTGCGCTTTGCTGTTTCCAGCTGGCGACTCATATTATTCAGATCAAATAATAACCCAACGCGCTTCTTACGCTCACTTTCATCTTGTGCCTGAAGCACCCAGGGTGTTTCCTGCAGGAGTAAGCTTTTCAGCTCCTGGTTTTTCTCCAGATTAGAGGCTAAAGCATCTCCGCTTTGCTTCCAACTGTCAAAAACGCGCTTGATCTTCGGATTGGAGTTGGCAATATGTGCAGCAATGCTGTTCGCATAAAAGCGGCTAAATGTTTGTTCGGAACACTCATAAGGATATTCCATTAGATACGGCAATGCCTGAATGGCATACCATGCCGGGTTGGAAGTGAATTCCAACGTCAGTCGCTTGTGTTTCAATGTTTTGGACTTATTGTTGACCAATTTCTCAAGTTTGAAGCTGGTCGTGCCTTTTCCGCGAACCGGTAGTGGCAAGGTTTCTGTCACCAGCATACGATTTGTCAGTACCGGCAGCGTGCTCTCTTCACCGTCGCTGAAGTTACCGGCTTTGGCGATTACGCGATAGGTAACCGCATCAATGTCGGCCGGAACTTTAATGTCCCACATCAGCGCATCACTTTGCCCGGCAGGTGCCGAAAAGGCAATACTCTTCTTTTTATTGCCAAAAAGATTATCTATCGGTTTCATGTTGAGTGCATCAAAAAGCTGTAGCTCGGCAGTGCCGCTAAGCGCCTTCTCGCTGAGATTACTGACTTTGGCAGAGAAGGTCATTTTATCGCCATCACGCATAAAGCGTGGCGCGTTTGGTAGAACCATCAACTCTTTTTGAGTGACGATTTCATTCTGCGTCATACCAAACTCAAGATTTTTGGTATGAGCCAATCCCATCAGCTTCCAGCGAGTAAGGGCTTCGGGGACGGTGAAGGAAAGAATAATTTCTCCCTCGGCATTTGTTTGCAGATGCGGAAAGAAAAAGGCTGTTTCGCTGAGGTTCTTGCGGACTTGTGGTTCGCCGGCGCCACTGGTATTGTCCGCTGGAGTCCCTTCTTCGTTGCGTTCTTTTGATTCACCTGCCGGCGCTGGTTTTGCTTGTGCAAGAACCTGAACGGCATCTGCATTGGCAAATTCAGCCTCTTCGGCAGGCGCAGCACCTTCCATCATCATTGTCGGTGCCGGAGCATCGGCTTGAATGCCACCCATTGACCGTTTACTCATTAATCTTGCCCGACTACCAAACATCATATTGCTGCCGGGATAAAAATCCAGCTGGTCATAGGTGCGATGATGCAGGCCACCATAGTAATTCCAGTTGCGCCCATTCGCCGAATAGTTACGACTGGTGAAGTTACTACCAGAGTTAATTTGTCTGAGATAATAGGGGAACGAATATCCGCCATAGATTGAGAAATTCCAGCTGTGTGGTGCGAAGGCGTCCAGAGAAGCATCGTACATGCCGGCCAGCATTTCTGCCGCTAGTTTTTCACCTTTGTGACCGCGAATTTTCAGGCGCCATTCTTCTTCCTGACCCGGCTTTAACTTGTCGCGGAACGTTTCATAGCTGATGGAAAGTTCTTTATTACTCCACGGTACCTGAACCATATTGCTGATTTGAGTGAGGCGACCGTAACGAATCCAGGTAATGGAAAATCCGAATCCACCGCGATCTTCTTCGGCAATCGGCATGCTGAGTGTGCGTTTGCCAGTAGCTCTCTCCCAGCGCGATTCGTGAATTCCTTCTTTTTTGTATACCTCAACCAGCGCATGCAGATCTTTTGCAGCGGAGCCCCAGGCATAGGTTGCCTTTCCACCCGGCTCACCGACCAGTTTTTCGGCAGCCTGCCAGTTGAACTGTTTGCCGGGGATATCTTTCTCTCGCAGGTCGTACATCGTAAAGTATTTCTTAATATTTATATCTTCACCAAAGGCATCCTTGGTGTTCAACTCGACAACATAATTTCCTTCCGGCCATGAAGAGAGTTTTTCCAGTCGTAGCTTCTTGTATCTGTCGGTGTTGAACTGTTGACTGAGATAGCGTTTTCCCGGCTCCCAGGAACGAAAATCGTCTTCGCGATCGTACACATCATTCGGAAAGTCTTTTACATATGCAGTTTTGTCCATCATAAAACGATCCGGTCGTTGCCACAGGCGTGGACGCAGCACGCGACCGTGATCATCCAAACGATGAATAGTGATGTCGCCGGAAGCTGCTTCAAACTCACCGTTCAGATTATTCGTCGTAATAGCCCATTCCGGTAACGAGTTTCGATTCAATACGCCTGGCACGTTAAGCTGCACATCCAGGGCTACATAGCCGACGCGTACGGTTGCCGTTGCGCTGCGTGTTTCTCCACTAATATCTGTGATGTCGGCATAAACCGTATAATTAAAGATCGGCTTGTCTTTCTTTTCCAGAGTAGGATCGGCCAATGCAGTGAAGTCTATTTCAAAGGCTCCGTTGGCATCTGTTTTTGAAATGCCATTTAGGATTTCAACTGCCGGTGAACTCGGAGCTGGTTTCCACCAATAGCCATAGTAAGGAAATGATGCAGCTCTTACCACGCGATACGCAACGCTGGCATTATCGATATTGGACCCCGCATAGGCCGTGGCCTTACCGCTGACCTTTACCTTGTCGTCCAGTCGGAAGCTGCCTTCAATAGGATTAAATGTAACTTCAAAGCGCGGGCGCTTGTACTCTTCCATCGAAAACCAGCTCGAACCGTTTTCATTGTGCAAGCTCATTTGCCCATTCAAGCTGCCATTTGGCAATACAAATGAGCCGGAAACCGTGCCGTATTCATTGCTGGTTAGCTTTAGATCACTGACCTTTTGCTGATTCACATCATAGAGCGTGACGGTTGTGCTGCGCTTTTTGGCAATAAACGGTTTGGCATCGTAAAAGTCGAGTAAGATACCCTTGAAGAAAACAGTTTGGCCGGGACGATAGATACTACGATCAGTAAAGAAGTGAGTTGTTGTATGCTTCCGGTTACCGCGATTTCGATAGCGCTGGGCATTGTTGTAAAAATCATCCAGAAAAAGGCGATCGCTGCTTGTCTTCAAGTCGACACGAAAACGATCGGCTCGTGAGCCGCTTTTAACCAAAAACTCACCGTTACGATCCGTTTTCTTTGTGGCGTGCTTGACCATCTCATTGCGGCGTTTGGACTGATTGTACTTTTGCTTCCAAAGCGTTGCGGTTACGCCGGAAAGCGGCTGACCGCTGTGGCGATCTACCACAACAAAACGATGTTTTTTCTTGTCCCCGGATTTTTGGAACATGCCGAGGCGAGAAACCCAGGTCGGGGCCGTTGCGACGGCTTGTTTGTCGGTAGAAAATTCAGGGGTTGTGCCCATTAGAAAAACATAGTTTCCACCTGCTAAGGCGGGCATTTTAATTTCTACTGAATGAGTGTGATAGTCACCGTCATCTGGTAGATCTACCGACCAGGTTGCGACTACTTCTTTGGATAGATACCATTTAATCCAGGCATCCTGATTCATGCGGTCGCCGCTATTGCGTTTTTGCTCCAGCTCTTCAGGAGAAATGATGATTGCTTTAAGATATACTTTGGGAACGTTCTGATAACTCACTAATCCACGAAACGGCATGTCCGGCAAATTGACCTGCTCTAAATTGAGTGAAAGCTGCTTGGCCTTTATCTGATCTTGCATAACGCGACAGTTATGAGCGCCCGATGACTCCGGGAAGCGGGTGATGGCCTTTTGCAATATTTCATAAGCCGTCTTGCGATCCCATTTGTGGGCTTCACTTTCATGGCGGTACTCTGAGCTTTGGCTGAAGTAATACTGTGCAATTTCATAGGACACGTCGGTAGATATCGGACTGTCGGCATGCGCCTTTTCCAGATTTTGCAGCGCTTTCAGGTAGAGCTCGTCTTTGTTGGGCATAACACCATGTTGATTGATAAACTTCAGGCGCTTCAGATCGATATCAACCAGTGCTTCCGGACTCTCATCTCTCAGGTGAAAGCGTACAGTGTTCTGCAATAACTTCAGGGCATAATAGTGTAAGGCATTCTCTTCCGGGGACTCGACTTTTGCCGCAGCAAAATTACGCGCTGAACCGAACAGCGTTTCATCGCTTAGATGAAACTGTTCGGCCGGTCGGGTAAGACCCGATTCAGAATTCATATAAAAATCGATTGCCCGGTGTGCCAGAAAATCGAAAAGAGTTGGGCGGAAGGTGCGTGACTCTTTTTGCTTAATAATGACGTCGTCAAATACTTCAACATACAGTCGCTTCAGCTCATCCGACTTTTCCATTGAGGTTTCGTAGAGCTCAATGGTTCGCTCCACCAACTGCTTCGCGTCCCAGGTGCGGATGTCATTGACATTCGGCTCCTCGACCGTGGTGCGTTCAAGTATATTCCAGCGATTATTTTGATAATACTGCCAGTAGGATTGTGCCAGCATTGAAGTTAGCACATTCTTTTCCGGAAACACGCTGGCAGCCAGCTCCTTTTCCAGTAGATAAATGCCACCGGCCTGCGGATCTTCCTGATAACTGTCGTCCATACGCAGACGGTAAATAAGTGCTTTTACGACCTGCCCGGAGTTCTTGTCTTTTTTGGCCTTGGCATAAATATCGTTGATAACCTTAAGTGCAGATTGGGGAAGATTCTTGCTGATGTGCTGCTCAACTTCCTTCCATTCCTTTTCATAGCCCGGGCCTTTTTTAACCTCTTTCATTTCATCATCCTGCCAATTGTTAGAGTAAAGTACACCTGCAAAAACTGTAAGTAAGAGTGCCGTAATAAGAATGCGTTTCATAGGAGTTCAACCTTTGTTGTATCAATATGCTATATAGATTGAGAGCTTTTTTTTCGTTGGAGGTCACAACTAATTTGCAATATGACGTCTTTCATACGCCGATTGCAATTTTATTGTATCTTTTCTCCAAAATAACTGCTAAACATCTGATTTCAACTATTGATGTCATTTGATGCGAAAAGGTAAATGGGAGGGGTGAAAAAAAATGGCGCAGGCGAAAAAGATCACCTGCGCCAAACTGAATGTAAAAATGTCCCGCAAAGAATATAGTCGATTCATGCCTAAAGGCTGTGCGAGCCGTCACTTACGTCTATTTATTGCATAGCCGAATACGAATGAAAACCGATTTCCTGATGGGCTGGTCGCAAGCACCAGATTTATTGGCAGGTGCACACCATTGTAGTTAAATGTTTTTCCAAGGGCCAGTAGTAGCGCAGTATGAACAGTATCTTTACCTGCAGAAACCGTTGGACCCATTCCAAACTCAATACCATTTGGCAGTCGTACGCCCATTGCAAGAGATGCATTAGGAATAAATTTGCCATATTCGACCCCTGCTATCATTGGGATGAACTCGATGACAAATGATGGTGCGGCTCCGGCAGGCTTAATTTGGTATTCAAGATGCCAGCCAAACTGACTTAGAATTGGCCCCAGGTTGTTCTCCTCCAACTCATCTAATAAACTTCCTCCTCCTACATAAGTAACTCCCAATCGTGGACCGCTTAAGTTGTACTCGTTGAAGCTAATGGTGTCGGACCGCTTGAGCGGCTGTGCGAGTCCCAGACTTGCACATACGCAAACGAGAATAAGGGAAACGATAGAATGCTTTAACATAACAGGCTCCTTCTGGTTTTAAACGCCTTTGCTATGGATAAGTCAAAGGTCGTGCCAAAATTCACTTCTCTGGTTAAGGTTAGTGTAAACAACGGTTTGGGTGGAGTCGAGGCGTCGCGTTGACCATCTCTTTCGATATAATTTATTAGACATCTGTCTGGTTGTGTGAATCAGAAGAAAGCGGTAGTTTGTTGAGGAAGTGAGGAAAGAATGTGAGAAACGGGCAGTAAGGCAGTAAGGCAGTAACGCAGTAAGGCAGTAAGAAAAGAAAAATGATACGTCGTGGGTAATTGAAAGTGAGAGTTTACGATGAATAATAAACTATCAGATTCCGGTAAGCAAAAAACGCCTGAGAAGATTAATTGGCCAGCGCGAATTTGGCGAACTCTTATCAGGCTGATCCCCTTTCTTCTGCTGCTTTATTATTTTACTTATACGCCGACGGATCAAAAGAGCGAAGGGAAATTGACTCCTGTGGATTCTGTGCAAGTGGATTCTTTGTCGATTGAGAAGGGCAGTGAGGCAGTGAGGCAGTAAGATCACTAGTGGGAAGTGAAAGTGAGAAACAAAAGTGAGAAACAAAAGTGAGAAACAAAAGTGAGAAACAAAGGTGAGAAATGGTCAGATAGGTATTCGACTTTCCCCCGGTTTTCCAGTCGGTTTTTCAGTGTTCTGAGTTCGAATAAGGCAATAAGGCAATAAGGCAATAAGGCAATTTCTCACCGTTTCTGCCTCATTCTATTCTGCTCTCTGACTTTGAGGGCTCTGCCAGCTTTTTCTCTAATCTGAGTTCTGAGTTCTGAGTTCTGAGTTCTGAGTTCTGTGTTCTGTGTTCTGAGTTCTGTGTTCTGTGTTCTGAGTTCTGTGTTCTGTGTTCTGAGTTCTGAGTTCTGAGTTCTGAGTTCTGAGTATCGCACTGTGAATATCTTATAGGATAAGCTGCATTTTGTGCTTAAATTATCAAGTCGGGTGTTCCTTTCTAAAATGTATGGCTGTCTCAGCCTGGCGCCGATTGCGCCGCTATTTAATCAATGACGGGAGAATCATAGTGGAAACAGTAGATCCTAAGCTACTCAAGGAGATTGACGAGGAGAAACCGGACACCCCGGTAGGTTTACTCAGCGATGAGCAGAAAGATACGCTTATCGAACGCGCTTTTTTAGGTTTATATCGATGGTATGTGCAACGTTCCCAAACCAAGCGAAACTGGAATCCTGATTTCGATTTCGATTGGCGCAAATTCCGAACCGACCATACTGCAAAACTCAATACCATTCTGGAGGGCTTTTTTGCCGTTGAGCAATACGTCCCGGACTATGTATTTACGCTTTTACGAGTGATTCGCAAGAGCCACGGTCGTTCGCATTTCCATATCCGTTGGGGATCGGAAGAAGAAAAGCATGCCGAGTTATGGGAAAACACGCTGCTCTTTTCGCGCTTTCGTACGCCGAAGTGGATTGAAGATTACAAACATGCACTTCGTGAAAAAGAATGGGAGCTTCCATGGGATTGCCCTATTCACATGATTTTTTACACGGTCGTGCAGGAGCGTGCAACCCAGGTGAATTATCTTAATACCGGTCTGATTGCCAGAGGCAAAAGCAAGCATGCAGAGTTCAAGGAGTCTACAGATGAGGTGCTGGCTCGTGTCGCTCAAACAATCGCTATTGATGAAGCGGCCCACTATAACTTCTTTCTGGAAGGCGCACGTTTGTATATGTATTACTATCCAACTAAGGCTATCGAAGCATTGCATAATGTAATCAAGTTTTTTGCAATGCCCGCTGGAGACCTGATTCCCGGCTACGATAAATTTGCCGAGGTGGTTTCCAAAGCAAATGTGTATGGACGTCGTGAGCATATGAAAGATGTGCTGGATGTCGCTCTGGATAATCTTGGAATCGCTGGTCGCCGTGCATTATTTCAGGGAATTGAGCGTATTCGTAAGGTGCCGGATGAAAATGGCGATATGCGTCATACCGGACTTTTTGATCTTCTTGACTACGAAGGTGTAGAGTCGAAGGTAAAACGTCTATTTGGACGCATTTCTGATTATGAAAAAGAGGTTGGCTTTGATCTAATCAATCCCACGGAATTTATTCCGAGCGGATTAAAGGCTTAATCGCTTGTTGTTTTTATTTAGGGGCTGCTTCATTTTTGAGGCAGCCTCTTTTTTTTGCTTTTTAACCACATCGTAAGCAGACCCACACTACTTATCGGCAAGACAATCCACAAGAACTCACTCCATAGCACCCTTAGCCCTCTTTCACCCAAAAATGTTTGAATCTTTATTGGTGAAACGCGTATCGGTCTGAATTCAAAGAAGTGTCGCGTATTGTCGAAAGGTGCAAAAAAGGCCACTCCCTTTCCACCATTTGTTAACGCATCAAAAATTCCGTGTGAGGCGGTAATAGCTGTGAATAATAATGCCAGACCGAGCAGCTGCTTTTGCGAGAAGCCGCTTTTACGAAAGAATAAGGCCGAAGCGCACATCCCTGTCAGCAAAGCAAAGAAAAGCGAGTGAGTTATCCCTCGATGACCCAATACGTGTTCGTATGGAATACCAAATCGGAAGGCAATTACGTCAAAATCCGGCAGCACGGGAAGTAAGATTGTCAATAACCAGAATCGTTTCGGCATCTTGCGAAAAAAGCTGCGTCCGAGGATCCAACCGCAGTAGGCGTGTGTGAAAATTGTAGGCATGAAGGCGCTCTCTATTGAGTGGGAATTAAAAACGTAAACCGGTTTTATGATACGAAACTCACGGCTATAGCGCTAGTTCGTCCATATTATTATTCGTCTTGAAGGCTGTTCAACCAACGAACAGATGCCCAAAATACATATTATGCTGCCAAAAAAAACTGCTGGCGTAGCAGGACAGACCTGCTCCTATGAGGAACTCCCTCAACGCTCTTAATGAATTCCATTTTGAATTGTATCGTCTCTTAGACTCGGATATCGGCGTGTCGCATCAAATACGCGAACCGATATCTTTCACCTGCATAGCAGGACAGGACTATATGAAGAAAAAATCTATATTACTTATCGATAGTAATCGAGAGCGTCGTACTCTTTGCATTAAGGTACTTCGCGAAAATGAATTCGAGGTTATTACCCGCTCCCCGCGTCGGTTGGACCTGGCCTCGATAACGGCACTTGCTCCGGCAATTGTGCTCTGTGAAGCTGAACTCTTATTGGATTTAGGTAAAAGTCAGTTATCGGAAATCTATGCAAATCGTGCTGCCGCGATGACGTCTTGTATTGCTATGACTTCAAAAACCGGCAAAACTCATTTGCGTAATTTATTATCTGTTGATGTAGATGACCTGCTAATTTCGCCATTTAAGGGCCAGGACTTGCTGGCATCAATCGAGCGTTGTTGCGAGCGACGAGAGCGCCTGTTGAACGCAACAGAACAGCGATTGGAAGAGATTCGCGTTTTCTTTACCATGTCTCTGCCTCATGAGCTACGAACTCCGCTAAACGGCATTTCCGGAAACTCCGAACTTTTAATTGACCATATCGACCTTCTAAGTAACGATGAGGTGAAGGCGATTGCGCGGGATATTAAAGCTTCTTCATCGCGGTTGAACCGCGTTTTCAATAACTTTCTAACCTATTCGCAAATAGAGTTCTTGGCTGCAGATCCGGCAAGGCTAGATCTGGTGCGTCGCCGCAGAACAAGTCAACTTGGTGAGGTATTAGAGGTTCTGGCAAAATTGACGTCGCAGCATTACAAGCGCGAAAGCGATCTTGAGATGCGGTTGAATAGTCGAACGCTGGCGATGTCTGAAGAATATGTACGAAAAGTTTTTGGTGAATTGCTGGACAATGCGTTTAAATTTTCTAAAGCGGGTACCCGCGTAAGATTTGTAACAAAAATTGACGGCCGCCGTCTTTCTGTTGCTGTTGAGGATGAAGGACGTGGAATGAGTCCGGCGCAGATTGCGCGTATTGGGGCAAATATTCAGTTCGAGCGCCGCCAATATGAACAGCAAGGTACCGGTATGGGATTGGTCATAGCAAAACGTCTTGTCGAGTTACATCGTGGCAAGCTGCAAATTGAGAGTCATCCGGATTCCGGAACGCGTGTAGAGGTAATGCTTCCTTTAGGTAAATAGGTTTTAGAACGTAAGATATCTGCAGCCCCGGAATACGAAGCACTATTTCATGCCGACCTTATAAAAATGAAAATTTCTTTGAGAACATCATTTTCTCTTTTAATGCCAAATAATAGCAGTCGGTTTTTTTTCTATAACCGGCTTTTCTAGTTGCGCTGGCATAATTATCACAATCGATTCCCGCAAAAAACGCTGTTGGAGAGAACCCTGACTGATTATCAGCCGAGATCGCTGTTGAATTAACACATGTTGTGTTGGCGAGGGGGATAGATCGTTTTCCAAAGCAGGGGCATTTGCAATTGCAAATCGAGGTGCTGTTGTTAACAGAATGACTCCCATTGCCAAAGCGAAAACCGGCGCAGAATAACGAAAAGTATCTTTTCGTTCCGCATTTTGATCAAGAATTCGCACCACGCGCTTTTTTAATGAACCGGAAGATCCCATTGCGGCTACATATTCCGGTATTGTCGATCGTTGCTGCATCCAGCTTGCAACGTTTGAAAGGCAGCGAGCGAGATCCAGCGAGCGCCCGGTCTGCTGTAGTGCCCAATCATCACATAGATATTCGGCTGTTGCTCGCATGCGTAATCTGGCTAAATAGTTAAGTGGTTGAAAAAAGAACAGGGCTTCAACTACGGCAATCAAAGCAAACCAAAGCGGATCGCGGCGCACAAGGTGCGCCATTTCATGGGCCAGCACGCTTCGTTGTTGGTGGGTGTCCATAGTATCCAGAACCTGTTTGGGAAGACATATCTCTTTATGAGAGATGGCAAGTGGACTGGTAATATGCTCAGAACTAGTCAATATAACATCTGGCCGGTAACCGGAATTGTTTTTGATCGCGCTAACAGACCCCAAAATTGACCTGTCCGTTACCAGAGTTCTGGGAGTGCGGCGTACTGCCCAATAAGAAAAAAACAGACGAATTAGACCAACTATTGCGAGGAAGCTCCAACCTGCCAAAAACAATAAAGGCCACGAAAAAGTTGCTGCTGCAGCAGGCTCAAGTTGTGGAGTATGGCGAATATTGCTATTCCGGAAGTAGAATTGAGAACCGTTAAGGCTCGTTCCGCTTATCTGGATTGTTTCAATCTGTTGAGATGGTTGTGGGGGCTGAGCATGCGAAACTTCTGTGGCTTGGGGAAACAGAAAAGACCCGCCAATTGGAGCTAAGTCTCCGGCTGTTTGCATTGTTGCGGTTATGAAACCGGTAAGCAGCGCCGCTTTTAAAAGGGTGTTTTGCAATCGTAGTTGCCTCTGATCGAGAACAAAGGATATTCCCAGAATGGTCAAAAGAATGATGCTGCTGTGAATACTATAGGTAAGCACCCACGTCATGACGACGTCACTCATTGATTTTACCGCCACTTTTTTCACGCTCTTCAATTAAGCGTCGTATATCTTCAAGATCGCTGTTGTTAATTTCAGACTCGCTGACAAGATGATTTACCATTGCTTTTACGTCACCTCGAAAAAGCCGGTTCAGTAGATCGCCTACCATAGACTGCTTTACCTCGCCTTCACTGACGCAGGCGCTGTAGAGGTATTGTCTGCTTTGGGCGCGATGTTTTAAGAGGCCACGTTTTTCGAGGCGAGACAAGATGGTTGCAACGGTAGTTGTGGCAAGAGGGCGAAACCGATTTAGCTTTTCGTGCACGCAGGCGGCACTGGCTTCGCCTTCTGCCCAGATAATTCGCATAATCTGCATCTGTAAATCGCTGAGTGTGTTATCCTGAGACATTTCTACTCCCTTGCTATTCAAACTACAGGTGTCATATATAGAGCTTACGGTTAGCTGAAAAAGATGTTCCGGCACCGCAGAGAAATTTTAGGATAGTTCTGGTTTTTCTGACGTCTATGATAGATAATATGTACTTACTATAAAGATGGAATAGGGAATATGAATATATTGGGAATTTCGGCTTACTATCACGATAGCGCAGCATGCTTAGTGCAAGATGGTAAATTGATCTCTGCCGCTCAGGAAGAACGCTTTACTCGCAAGAAACACGATTTTCGCTTCCCCAACAATGCGGTAGACTACTGTTTGAGAGAAGCGGGGGTCTCTCCTGCCGATATAGACTATGTGGCCTTTTACGATAAACCTTTTTTGAAGTTCGAACGATTGCTGCTCACTTATATCTCGTATGCTCCGGCCGGGTTACGTTCATTTATCCAGGCAATGCCTTTGTGGTTGAAACAAAAAATCTGGATGAAAGATCTCATTGCCAAGGAATTGGACTATGAGGGCAAGATATTATTCCCTGAACATCATCAGTCACATGCGGCTTCTGCATTTTTACCATCTCCTTTCGAAGAGGCCGCTATTCTTACGCTTGATGGCGTGGGTGAATGGACAACTGCCAGCTATGGCGTTGGGAGTGCCAACAAGCTTGATCTTTTGGCTGAACTGCGCTTCCCGCATTCGCTCGGCTTACTTTATTCGGCATTTACTTATTTTACCGGCTTTCGCGTGAACTCCGGGGAATATAAGCTAATGGGGCTTGCCCCCTACGGTGAACCGCGTTATACCGATATTATTTTGAATAAGTTGATTGATCTGAAAGAAGATGGCTCATTCAAAATGGATATGATGTATTTCAATTATCCGGCGGGCTTGACGATGACCAACCGGCATTTCGCATCACTTTTTGGCGGTCCTGCCCGCAAACCGGAAAGCGATATTACGCAGCGCGAAATGGATTTGGCGCGTTCGGTTCAGGAAGTAACGGAAGAGATTATGTTGCGCATGGCGCGACATGTTCACAAAGAAACCGGTCAGAAGAATCTGGTGCTCGCAGGAGGCGTAGCATTGAACTGTGTTGGTAATGGTCGAATTCTACGTGAAGGTCCTTTCGAAAACGTTTGGATTCAACCCGCAGCCGGCGATGCCGGTGGGGCCTTGGGAGCAGCATTGTTTACTTGGTATCAGTATCTCGACAATCCGAGATCGCTCAATGATGGTCGCGATCTACAGGCGGGTTCCTATCTTGGTCCGGCATTCGACGACGACAGCACTGAAGCCTGGTTAAACGAAATTGGTGCGCCGTATAAACGCTTATCGGATGACGAGTTATTTGATTCGGTCGCAGGCTTAATTGCATCAAATAACGTAATTGGCTGGTTTCAGGGAAGAATGGAGTTTGGCCCGCGTGCACTCGGAAATCGCAGCATTATTGGTGATGCCCGTTCTACTGAAATGCAGTCAGTTATGAATCTGAAGATAAAATTTCGCGAAAGCTTCCGACCATTTGCCCCCTCGGTATTGCGTGAAAAAGTAGATAGCTGCTTCGAATTGACGGAGGCGAGCCCATATATGCTGCTGGTTGCCCCGGTAAAGAAGGAACTGCAAATTTCTGATGACGAAAGTGATAATCAAGGCCTCGATAAGCTGAAAGTTGCACGATCGACTATTCCTGCTGTTACGCATGTGGACTACTCAGCTCGCGTACAAACCGTTGATGCACAGGATAATCCACGTTATCACCGATTAATTTCGACTTTCTACGAAAAAAGCGGCTGCCCAACCATAATCAATACCTCCTTTAATGTGCGCGGCGAACCGATTGTCTGCACTCCGGAAGAAGCGTTTCGCTGCTTTATGCGCACCAATATGGACTACTTGGTACTTGGTAATATTTTAATCAATAAGATCGATCAAAAGCCGCTGGAAGAGTCCGGGGATTGGCGAGATGAATACGAATTGGACTAATGATGATTAAAGAAGATCTACAGTTATTAAAGCAGGCGACAACCAGAAAGGTGCTGCGCAGCTTCGGCTTATCTATAGGCGGTGTTCTTCTGGCAATAGCCGCATTTTTATTTTGGAAAGAATCGTCTGCTGCCGTTTATTTTACTGTGCCGGGTGCGCTGCTCGTTGTTTTTGGTCTGCTCTTGCCCAATGCCTTAAAGCAATTGTATTGGGGCTGGATGACAGTCGCTCTGGCAATTGGCTTCGTAATGACGCGCGTTATCTTAACGCTTGTCTACATGCTGGTATTTACACCGGCATCAATGATTGCGAGACTACTGAGCAAGGATTTGTTGGAAGCAGGTATCGATAAAGAGGCTAAGACGTACTGGAAGAAGCGCGAACAGACTGAATACGATCCGGCATCAACCGAAAATCAATATTAATAGATAAGGAATAGACAGATGTCTAAACTTTCAATTCTTGGGGAATTCGTTCAGTTCCTGAAGGTGAGTAAAAAATGGTGGTTGGCTCCGATAGTGGCAATCTTACTTCTGCTCGGTTTAATCATCGTTCTGGCTGAAGGAAATAGTTTGGGTATGTTCATTTATACCTTGTTTTAGCAGATGAGTGGCCGTTAGGTTGTGTTGACACTTAAGACCTGTTGCCCATTTTATGTCACCCCTCCGGGGTTCAACATACTTATGCGAGCACATGCCATACATATTAAGCACCTCTGGTGCTTCGCGAACAAGCTGTGTAAAAGAACTGGCTTTGCCCCGGAGGGGCGGCATATTTCTTATGAATATCGGTTCAAATAATGTCTGTTTTTCGAAACACTTTATTAAACTTCCCCGTTGTATCTACAACTATTTCTATATCTTTACCTTGAGCTACCTGATAAAAATGTGTTCCACACTCGGAATCTAAAGGAGCCTGGATGAAACTACTCAAAGGAATACTGCTTGTCCTTGTTGCGCTTATTGCACTGGTTTTTATCTTGATATACTTTAATGTGCTGTGGCTTATGGCTCCTTCTTATGATGTGAAGCAATACATTGAGCTTAAAGAGCCCATTATGGATATGCTGGCTTATGAAGAGATATGGGAAACGCATCGTCGCCCATACATTTATTCTGTTTTGGCCGCCAACGGCGGCGGCGTTTGGGTAATGGGTGTTGAGCACTCCAAGGATGTCGATCACCCGCAAATGGATTCTATTCGCTACTATTGGGAGAAGGCGCAGCCGAACTTGGCGCTGGCAGAAGGTGGTGTGGGCAATTTGGTACGCTACCTACAGCATCCGATAAAAACGAATGGCGAGGGCGGATTGCTCCGGCAGCTCGCCGATGATGCCGGAGTAGAGCTCTATTCCTGGGAACCGAGACGAGAAATAGAAATTGAACTCTTGATGCGAGACTTTCCTGTTGAGCAAATAGCAATGTTCTATACACTGCGCCCTTATTTTAGCAACATGCGTTTTGGCCGCCCGGATAGCCCGGAGGCAGCGTTGCAGGACTATTTAAACAGTCGAACTGATTATAAGCACCTGCGTGGTGTTTATACATCATGGACTGAATTAGATAGCATCTGGCAGCGAGATTTTCCTGATAAGGACTGGCGAGAACATTCCAGTGGAAATGGCTGGCCTAAGGGATATCTTCACAGCATCTGGAATAAGTCTAATGTGGCAAGAGATGAGCATATGGTTCAGATTATTTTGGAAGCTGTTGGGGAGGGGAAAACAGTCTTTGTAACGATGGGAGCCAGTCATGCACCGCGTGTAGAAAAAACACTGCGGGCTGAGTTGGAATAAAATGCTTGAAAGGATGAGATCTACCTATGAACCTGAATAAGAAGAGATTCAGAACAAGTGAGAACAAGTCAGGTTTATCATCTGACGAAACGACATTTCAATATTTTGAAAAAGACAGTGTTATTAGCGGTCGCTATCATGGTGGGTCGATCGTAGAAGGAACTCTGTTGGGCAAGCGAGTTGCTGATGACCGAATTGAACTGCTGTATCAGTGTCTAACCGATTCCGGTGAGCTAAAGGCAGGGCAATCGACTGGAGCGCTTTCCATAAATGAAGACGGACTGCTTGAAATACGATACGACTGGCAATGGCTCAACGGAACGCGTACTGGAGGAAAATCTGTATATATCGAGATTCCCGAAAGATAGCGTCCACTTTTGTAGCGTAAACAACTGCATGAACTCAGTGCCAGAGATTATATTCAACCATAAATGCGAATTATGCTTGGAATTCTATATCAATATTTTTGTCACTCCGAGGGGCGTCGAGGCGTTTAGACAAATAATATAACAGCCTAAATAATGAAAATGTGAACTTCGATGGAGTTTATACCGAGCGCAGCCGAGGTGTCGGCACGACATTTCGGCTCTAAAATATAGCCAAAGCGTCAACATGTAATTCACATCATAAGCGATTAACTTTAAAGGTTCATATGAAGCGATACCTGGTCATTCTGTTTGTCTGTTTCCTTATCTCGTGTAGCTACGCGCAATCTAAGATCCTTTTCTCACGAAGTTCAGGTGGGTTGAATACCGGTAAAACTCCCAGTTTAATGACCTACGATCCGGCTACGAAAGAGGTTCGCACTTTTCTCAAGGGCCAAGTTGCGAAACGGGGTGAATATGCAGCCGTCGTATCGCCAGATAAGTCGAAGCTGTTATCAAATACCTATGTGTTTGGTGGATGGAAGTTGGGGATAGCCACAATTAATAACGGCACGGTTGGTAGCTTTGAGCGATTTACTTCGCGCCCAAACTATGAGTATAATGCGAAGTGGTCTTATGATGGGAAGAAGGTTGCTTACCAGGAGTTTAATTGGAGTGAACGTGATACCGATATCTTTATCGCGAATTCCGATGGGCGAAATGTGAAGCGATTAACTAACGTTCCCGGTGGAGATAGGACACCACAATGGACTCGTGATGATAAGCAGATTGTCTTTACATCTGGCAGGGAAGACAGCTACGAAATTTATATTCAGTCGGTAAATAGCGAAGCAGCTTTGAACCTCAGTAAGCATGCCTCAACCGACTTTGCTCCCTCAACCTGCGCCGTAAATGACAAGATTGCATTTTTATCAGACAGAGACGGGGCTGTACATCTTTATACAATGTCTTACAATGGAAGTGGACTAAAGAACATGACGCCGCTGCTGAAGTCCGGGGTACCCGGTGATGGGAGCTTTGAAGGCAATGGCTACTGGGCATATCAAACGTCGTGGTCGCCCGATGGTAAGCAGATTGTTTTTAATGTGCTGATCGGTTCCGATCTGGAGCTATTTATGGTAGATGCCGACGGTAAAAACCTTGTTCAGTTAACGGATAATGCCGATTCAGACTTTTGTCCAACCTGGATAAAGTAATTCATTACCGTGAATGTATAATTAATCCAAATGAGCACTCTTGGAAACGAAACCACTGAGCTTACTCTAACGAGCGCATGATGAGAATACTAGTGATACCCGGATTGCTGTTGCTGCTTAGCTCATGTGCTTCAATCCTGAATGGACCGACACAAACAATAACTATTATAACATCGACTCCGTCGAAGGTTATTGTTAATGCAGATACTCTGGTAACAACCACGGGGCGTTTAAGATTGTCCGTCGAGCGGAAACCAGAGGATTTAGTACTTACCGTCGCTAACGATAGTCTGGTAAAAATGATTACGCTAAAATCTAAGTCTTCCTGGGCGTATTGGCTAAATGCCTATCCGGCACCGTTATTGGGACTTGGACTCTGGTTAGAGCGTGATAAGCCAGAGCGCTATACCTATCCCGGTAAGCTACATATCAATCTTGGCGATACCGAAGGCCGTTCTTTTATGGCATATTCTGAACGGAAATCGAGCAAGGTTCGGCTGCATTTCTCTGTGCCTTATGTGAATAGCTTTTTGCTTAAACCAGACGGTGAAGTCGATCAAAAAATCAGTAGCGGTTTCCTGGGAATGTCCGGAGGTTTTGATTATGCCTATTCTGCCACGCGTTATTTTAACCTAACCGTGACAGGTGCGACGGATTTCCTGATGCCTATTCCAGTGCCGTTGGAATATGAGGGAGAATATAAAATAGCCGCTACGCTATATGCCAGTGTTTCTCATAATCATGAACTAAAACGATTTTCTGCGGGATACGGACTTAGTTTCTCACGAAATCTCTGGCGAGTAAACTACAATGCTTTTTCTGCCGATACGCCGCCTCCAACCAGAGAGCCGGCGAGGCTTATTAATGATGCCATTGGACTGGTCGTTCCAGTATACTACAGGGTTAGTCGGCACTTCTATGTCGGAACAGTCTATCGACCAACATTGCTTCGCTTGGATGCCGCAAAAACATTCGATTATGAACATTTAATAAGTCTCGATCTTGCATGGAAGATCGGACTGGGGTTCTGAGATGAGAAAAATCAAAAAGCCTATACCGGGAGAATATCCTGAATATTCACGTATTTATCTGGACTTGTTGGAAGACGATGGAAATATACTTGATCAACTTTGGAATAACTTTTTGATGATCAAACAATTTATTTATGATTTACCAGAAGAAAAACTCACGTATCGCTATGCTGAAGGGAAGTGGACAATTAAGGAAATACTGGTTCATTTGATCGATGATGAACGTATTTTTGCCTACCGTGCCCTGCGGTATGCCCGCAACGATTCAACTCCGCTGCATGGTTTTGAAGAAAATCATTATGCGACATTTTCCGGCGCAAATGAACGAAGCTTAGAAAGCATCTTTGAAGAGTATGAAGCGGTACGGAAAGCGACGATTACGTTATTCCAGTATTTACCGGAGGAGGCGTTTATGCGTAGCGGTGCTGGCATAGACACAGACGGAAGCGTTGTGAACGAGCGCACTGTGAGGGGACTGGCCTGGCATATAGCCGGACATGAACTTCGCCATTTTAATGTCATTAAAGAGCGCTACCTAAGCTGAAAACGGTCAATATGATACATTGCGTAAATAATCGTCTTAGGATATACCGATAAAAGCGAAATGGGAAAATGAAAAAAAGACTATCCTTAATGTTAGCCATACTTCTGATGTTTAGTGTAACGATGAGCTGCAACAAGCAGAAGGAGCCACTACGTTTGGCTACCTATACATATTCCACAAATGATCGGCTGAAGAACTTGCAGCCTCTGGCTGATGATCTCGCAGAACAGCTGAAGAGGCCTGTATCCACAACCAGTTACCCGGATGTGGCATCTTTTATTAAAGGTCTGAAGTCGAACTCTGTTGATATTGCCTTGATAAATACCTTAGGGTATTTGCTGTTATCTCTGAATAATGAGCACATGAATCCGGTGGCCGTATTAAAAGTACGGCAGGATGCGGTGGATAATTATAAGACGGTTTTGTTAACCACTAAAATGGATATTGCAGACCTCGATGATGTAAAAGAAAAGGCTTCGGGCTTGTCGATGATGTTCGTTGCCGAGGGATCGACTTCAGGGAATTTAGTGCCACGGCTATTATTTAGTTCAATGGGACTTAATGCACCCAAACAGCAATTTAAACATGTGAGCTATGGCGGAAATCATACTTCTACATTGGAAAGGCTTCTTGCAGGTGAGGCTGATTTATGCGCAATAGGCAGTAATGAATACTTTAAACAGCTTAAGGCAGATTCCACCTTAAAAACCGCTACACGCTTACTGTGGATTTCTAAGGAAATACCACTGGGCCCGGTCTTGCTAAACAAGAGATTAGCAAACGATGAGCAGCAACAAATTACGAAGCGTCTTTTACAACTTCATGATGCAGACGCCTCTGTACTACAGTCAATAAAAGCAGGATGGTCTGAAGCAAAGCAAGCAGAGAAGTTTTATGCGATCACAGATAACTACTATGACAATTTTCGGATGGTCAATGGGAATACTACCGACCTGGCAGAAATTTTAGCTGCCTTTGTAAAGTAGTTGTTTGTCAACTAACAAGCTTAAAGGTTAAGTTCTTACTGCTGTTTGCTGAAATTAGCCTGCTAAAGATGGGTAAACCGGTATTATATGCTCTCAAAGCGCTTCAAAATTAGCAAATCGTTCTCGGAGCCTTTGATCTGTTTTAAGTGCAGAATGTGTTGAAGTGAGGCAATATTACAGCCTTTGATAATGCTCTTTTTAGCGGACAGTTCCTGCCATCTAATGAACGGGCATTCGTAGGTAATATCCAAAGTGAGTTGAGCTCTTTTCGCTCGCAAATAATATTTGTCCTTTAGAAACTCTGCCTCTACCTGCTCATCCACATCTGACTCCCAAACTGTCACCTTCCATCGATTTTTTCGCAGAAGAAGGATCGCTTTGCGAATTTCTGTCATGTTGTTTCTGATAATAAGATCGCAGTCCTTAATCGGATAACCTTGCATTTTGTCTGGAAAAAGGCACTTCAGCGCCCAAGTACCGATTGTAACATAAGCGATGTTTTCAGCTGAGAGCTGGCGAAGAGTGCTTACATATTTTTCAAGATCCATCTCCATCAGGAAAAGTAATTCCCGATTATATGGTTCTCCGGATCCCAATCCCCACAGAGATTTCCATTAGAATGAAAAACAAGCTTCTGCACAACATCCGATTCGTTGCGGCTGATGAGTTCATTATAGCTGGATGTTTCCATAATAACCTCAACCTCATCTTTATAGCAAAAATGTTCATTGTAATAGTAATAGCCTGCTTTGCTATGTGCATACTGCCAATGCTTTCGCTGTTCATTGAAATCAGGCATCACCTCGACGAGAAGAAGGTCTATTGGAACGCGATTTTGCTCGACCCACATTTTCGTTTTGTTGTTGATATACGTGTCGTCCAGTCTGCTGAGTTCGCGAAATACGACCTGCTTTACGCCAAGTGAAAGCGCCCAGTCGAGATAGCGCTCAACTTCAGAGATGCTATTTATGCCAACCTTTGTAAGGATGCAGGAATTCTTGACAGGAACATGTTGCAGAACGGTTTGTATGAGCTGCTCGTAAGCCTGGTTGCGATACACCGGCTCGTTTCTATTGATATACATAATGCTCTGATTAATCGTATCGTTATAGTGGCAGCGGGAGATCTCCAGCCGATCGAAACCTGCATCACGAAGGCCATAGATAAGCTCTGGAGAGTTGTGGAGCCCTGAGGAGTTGGTATAGAGCACCTTCTCATTAAATTTCGGAACATGGTGGCCACCGAGTGTCTTCAGGAAAGCCAACAGCCATTGCGGATCGCTGGTTGCCTCGAGCCCGGAGAGACTAAGCCCAATATTTTGAATCGTAGAAAGATCGGCTAAAACGTTTTTTAGTGCCTCAAAATAACGAGTGTAATCTGAAATGGTGTTTTGCGCTGTAAGAAACTTCTGATGTCTGCGCTGTAGTTCTTCCGAACAAAACCGACAGTGCGCATTACAGCGCGTTGGATTGGCGTAGGGGGTAAAGGTAAGCCCGGAGCGGACCTGTTTGTTTTTCCCTTTAAAGGTGGCTGTTTCGGTATTTTTTTCCTGATAGACATCCCATTTTCCAGCTCTTAACTCGAGCAGCTCAAAGTTGTTGTCCGGATAAACGGTATGATTTCTAAACGTTTGCGTCGTTTGCATTTTTCACCTATATGTTGTGCAGGTATTAAAATATAATCGATATTGGTTTGAATTGGTTGCTGCGTCTGCTTTGCGAAGTCATTGGCTAGGCGACCATTCGCCCTCTTTTTGCCGCTAATGTTATCGTGACACTCATTCCCGAATTGAATTCCAGAAAATCGTTCTCAATTCCATCGCTAAAGATAACGCCATTTCCCGGCATGCCTGATTCAATGCCAAGGGGCTTTGAAGGGTTGATTTTGCCAAAAGTTAGTGTGGTTCCACAGCCGCCATAAGGATAGGGTTCGCGAACCACGAAATACAAATAGCGGGAATCCCATTTCATGTCCTGCAAAGCGATTCCCGATTGCCCTTTATTTAGCCTGTCGGATCCGGCAACCACGCTGCTAAGCCACCCGGTGGAACCAAGCCCCGTGGAAACAAGTATGCCGCTGGATGACTGATATTCCTGCTTTCCGCCGAACTTAAGGGTGTAGCGCGCTGAAGCATGAGTTTGTTGGCCGATGAAGAAATCGTTTACGGCATGCAGTGTTTGCCCATTGTTTAAGGTCGCATTCGCCATACTAACTTCGCGAATTGGTCGCTTTTGCTGAATAATTTCATTCAGCACTTTTGACAAATCTGCTGGTGTGAATGGCAATAAGCAACCTTCCCAGCGTTTCGGGTCGGGATTCAAACCTACCAACCGCTGCTGATCGAGGTATTTAAGTGTATTGGCTGCCAAACCATCCTGCCCCAATGTAAAAACAATGTCATCTTCACCGAACATGAAGTTTGGCAGGAAATGTCGATCTACCAACTGCACTCGACCAAACTTTTTCAGGCAGGCAATTGTTGTATCAAGAGCTAGATGATAAGTCTTGTGTTCGATTAGATAATCATCGAAATCGATTCCCATCTGAGTAAGATAAAAACGCGTTTGGCTGATGGTATTATAACGCAGGATTTGTTCATCGAGCCTGGTTTTTCTGATCACCAGCACAAAACGATGGTCGTTAGTTGCCATATTTATCATCCTTTAATCAGGAGTTTTGCGGTGTTATTAATTCTTTTAACAAGTCTGGCGTAATGTTTAGCTGTCCAATACGCTGAGCGTTTTCGGCGAGCTCCTGAAATGCCAGTGCCACCATCTGCCCCGGTGCCATTCCTACGGAAGCGAGTGCCTGTAGACTTCCGGCATCGATTGTTTTTAGCGTATCCAGAGTCTTAGCCAGCTCGTAAATTCGGGTGTCCGCTTCAATGCGTCCATTCTCTGCTGATTTTTTGATCAGTGTGGTTTTATCATTTTCCAGCTCCTGTTTAAATGCAAGGCTTGCCTTTTCCAGGTCGAACTTCTTTGCCTGCATCTCCTGCTTGCCGGCGATACGCGTTTTTTCTATTTGCTGCTTTTTGTTCTCGATGGCGATTTCGGTATTGAGTTCATTCTCTTTTATTGCCCGCTCCTGTGCAATTGCCGAGTTCCTGCGGATATAAATAGCATCATCTGCTTCCTGTAGCAGTTTCTCTCGCATTTCAGCTTCCAGGGCTCGTGCCGTTTCCGGCGTTGGACGAACGGCCAGAATCGCCAGGCCCATTATTTCCAACCCAAGAGCCTCAAGCTCCGGTGCAGAGCTCAACTTACCCAGAACAATTTTGGATAAGGAATCACTAACGCCCATGGCCTCACGAAGACTGGTTTTGCGTAGCTCTGCGCGAATGAGTACCTGTAAGACAGCAATGAGCCGCTGTGGTAGCCGTTCATTGTCGCTGCACTGATAATCGCCTCTCGGGTTTAGGGAATAGTCCAGGCATTCTGCCGTCTTATGTGGCGATTTTATTCGCCAGGTGAGCTGTCCTTGAATTGTAATGGTTTGAAAATCACTGGTCGTCTCTTCGAATATGAAGGGCATCTCTTTACTTTCGGTGGGAATTGCGACCAGTGAGGAGGTAGGGGCGAAGTAAAAAAACGACAGCCCATGACCTTCCCGAATGATCTGTCCTTTTTGATACTGGAAAACATACGTGGACGGATTAAACTTTGCAAATTTGAATCCAAACATAACGCGCTCCTTTGAGTTGCTTTTCTGTACTGCTCTAATAGATTGTAAATATAATAGTGTATAAACAACACTAAGTCAAGCATGATTTATTTTATCTTAATTAGAACAGTAGGATGGAGTGGGAGAGCTAATCTGGCTTTCCCCTGAAAAGATAGAGACTTAGTTAAGTTAGAAGACCTATTCGTTCAAATTGAACCGGGCTCATATTTCCGATTCCTGAGTGAATTCGTTTTCTGTATTCTGTATTCTGTTCTCTGTATTCTGTATTCTGTTCTCTGTTATCCCTTTCATCCATGTTCTAAATAAAAAAAGGTGGATAGCATTTGCTATCCACCTTTAAACTGTGCGGGGCCGACGAGATTCGAACTCGCGACCTCCGGCGTGACAGGCCGGCGTTCTAACCGGGCTGAACTACGACCCCACAGTTAAGAGGCAAAAATATAGGCCGTTGTTTATACAAATGCAAGCTATTTTTTGTAGAAAATCATCTTAATTCAGATCATGTTTCTTTAGCTTCGACATAAAGGTGCTTCTATGAATATTAAGAACCTCTGCAGTGCGTTTTTTGTTGTTCTTGTTTTCTTCAAGAGCACGTGTAATAAGCTTTTTCTCGTAATTATCAACCATTTCGGTTAACGATACTCCCGATGCGATATCAACTCCGGGAAGGCTGAGTGGGCGTTGCTTTTGCAGGGTAGAAGGTAAATCCCGCGCATGAATAACGTCGGACTTACCAAGGGCAATTCCTCGCTCTATTGCATTCTCCAGCTCCCGGATATTACCGGGCCATGGGTAGGCTTGTAGAACTTCCATGGCTTCATTGGAAATCCCGTGAAATTCCTTGGACAGCTTTTTGTTGTATTTTTCCACGAAATGTGAAACCAGTAGTGGAATATCATCAATACGTTCACGCAGTGGCGGCACATCTATTTGAATAACATTTAGACGGAAGTAGAGATCCTGACGAAAGCGTCCGGCGTCCATTGCTTCTTCAAGATTCGCATTTGTAGCGGAGATTATTCGGGTGTCTACCTTATTTACCTGTGTGCTACCAACACGCTCAATTTCTTGTTGTTGTATGGCACGAAGCAGCTTTACCTGTAAACTAACGTCAATTTCACCAATTTCATCCAGAAAAAGTGTGCCGCCATCGGCTAATTCAAACTTACCTGGCTTGTCTTTTATCGCATGGGTAAAGGCGCCTTTTACATGTCCAAATAACTCACTTTCTAACAGGCTTTCGGGAATTGCTCCGCAGTTCACGGTAACCAGTCTCTTTTTGACGCGACTGGAATGGAAGTGAATGGCTTTTGCTATTAGCTCTTTACCGGTGCCGTTTTCGCCACGAATGAGAACTGTGGAAGGTGTTTCAGATATGGCTTTGATTAAATCAAACAGCTCAAGCATTTTTGTATTGCGACCAATAATATTGTCGAAGCCAAAGGTGTTTTTCAATTGTTGATGCAGGTAGGTGTTTTCGCGCATCAATGATTTAAGCTCGGCCATCGTTTCTACTTTGGAAACGATTTCGTCGAAACGCAGTGGTTTTAGAATATAATCTTTAGCGCCCTTTTTCATAGCCTCGACGGCTGTTTCAATTGTGCCATGCGCAGTGATCATCATGACGGCTAAATCGGGATATTCTTTTTGCGCAAGATCTAGCAGCTCCATGCCATTCATTTCCGGCATCTGCATATCCGAAATAAGAATGTCCGGTTCTTGAGAGCGAAGAATGCTCATCGCTTCCATTCCGTTCTGGGCGGTAATCGTTTCATAACCGTGCTGAACGAAAAGCTCTTCCATTAGGTCCAAGGCATCAACTTCATCATCGACGATAAGAATGCGTGTTTTCAATTTGAATTGTCCTCCAGTGGTAGCGAGAGCCGTTTGTTTGCCCGATGCGGTTTTTCAGATGTATTCGTCAAATCGAGCTCTTGCTGAAACCCTTTTACACCTGCTACAGCAAACTGCAGCTTTAAAAGTTTGTTCTTCTCATCTGAACTATCGATGAAAAGCTTGCCATCAAAGTTAGAGAAGATGGTATAAGCCAGAGCAGCGTCCAAAACAGAATGTTTTGTATGCTCTAATTTTTCAAATGTCTCAAAAAATCCGTCAGGAATATCCAGATCCTTGATGTTAATCTGAAGTTCAAGGCAGGGTGGATTTGTTGACGTACAAAGTAGGTGGCAAAGGATAGACACCGGCTTAGTTGACTCTAATAGATTATCCAGAGTACGAAACAAATACGTAAATCCATCCTGAAACTGATTTTCATTTCCCCGAATAAGAATATCTTGCCAATTCTTTTGATATTTCAGCTTGAATTGCAAGCTCGTTTTGATATGCTGGCCTGCAAGAATACCTTCGAGAAACTGGATTAACCCAAATACCTCGGGAATTGAGTCTTCTTTGTTGTGATTGAATTTTCGCAGCTGGCTGATAATTTCGTCAATTCGATCTACCTGCTTATGTACAATGTCCATTGAACGTATGCTATCTTCGGGCATAACCTTCTGCATTAATTGAAGTCGCCCCATTAGGATATTTACAGGATTGTGGATTTCATGAGCTAATGCCTGCGATAGATATTTGATGACGTTGAATTTCTCCCGCCGTAATAGTTGATTAAAAACCAGGTCGCTAATGGTGCGATTTTCCATAGTAATAATTAAACCTTTTACATAACCGGCGGAAGAATAAAAAAAGTCTGCATTCAGGTTTGCGTCAATGAATTTGCCTTGTGTGTGCTTTATGCTGACGCGGTACCCACGAATTTCTTTACCCATTGTTAAGCGCTGATAGACGTGATGGAGCACTTTAAAACCGTCATCAAGATAATCCTGTAAATTATGACCGATTAGTTCTTCGCTATCCATGTTTAGAAACTCGCTCAGTACATTATTACAATAATCGATGCAGAAGTTCTCATTCAGAACGATCACTGCTTCAGTAGAATAATCCAGCAGATTTTTGTAGTACTGTAACATTACGGCAGCATCTTTGCTCTCTACCTCGAACTTATGCTGTCGAGCCAGACAATGTTTGTATTGGACAACAATCGCCGCCAAACGTGCCGGGGAGAGTGGATCGAAAAGAAGGAGGTCGAATTCATTTTCCTGATACGTTTCCTCAAATTGATCACTTTTTTCGTCCACCCAATAAGCAAAGTGCAAGATCGGATTTTTGCTGCGCATTGTTGCGAGTTTCTTTTTACCCGTCGATGTTAAATAGCTGGAGTCGACAATGGCAATATCTGCATTCGTCGCATCGGACGAAGCAGACTTTGTTTCGGGTATCAACTTCCAGGTTGTTTGCTCGGAAATTCTCTTGAATTGCTCCCGTCGAGTTTGATCATTCGTCAAGAGCATAAGATTTACGCATGTGCTACTCATGAAGATTCTGGCCTCGGTATCGGTTAATCACCTTGCCACAGCAGTATGCCGATGAGAATTCCGCTGCCGTAAGCAGTGGAATGGGGCAATGTAGACAGTTAATTTTCGGCATTGTTGAAATAATCGGCAGAATAGCTAAATACTTGCGTACAATATTCAAAATAGTGTCGATAAATACAACGAAGTTGTGTGATGAGTGTCGAAGAAAGGGACAGGTGTTTAAAAAAGCGACAGTCTGAGTTGAGCTCAGACTGTCGCAAGCGGGTTTACTAAGCTAATTTAGAGCGAAGAAATGCATAGACGTCCGGAAGTTTTGAAGCATCTTTTGCTCCTGCTGTTGCAAGGTGTGGTCTTCCGCCCCCACCGCCGCCAGCCATCTTTGCTGCTTCACGAATCAGGTCTCCTGCTTTAAGGCTGCGCTCTTTGATAAGGTCGTCGGTTACGGCACAGACAAAGTTAACCTTGCCACCGGCCTTGTTTACCAGAAATCCAACCGTTTTAGTGGACTTTTGCCGAAGTGTATCGCCCACCTGCTTTAAAAGATCGACATCAACGTCACTGAACTCTTCGATAACGAGCGAGACGTCGCCGATCTTCTCGGCACCGGCAATGAATTCATCAACGCGTTCGATAATTTTTCCGGCCTGCAACTTTTGCAGTTCTTTTTCAGACTGTCGCGCTTTTTCCTGAATGGCGTGAACACGATCTGCTAATTCGGAAGCAGGTGTATTTAACAGCTGTTCCAAAGAATTTACAATATTGCGTCTTTCCAGCATGTATCGGGTTGCCTGCGGTCCGGTGAGTGCCTCGATACGACGAACGCCGGCAGCTACGCTGCTTTCCTGCGTAATAATAAAGGGGCCAATTTCGCCCGTTGCCTGAACATGGCAACCCCCGCAAAGCTCAACGCTGAATGGTGCAATATCTACGACGCGAACGACATCGCCATATTTTTCACCAAAGAGAGCCATCGCTCCTTTTGCTTTGGCTTCATCAAAGCTGCTTGAATACGTTGAAACAGTCATGTTCTCTTGTATTTTGCTATTAACCATCAGTTCGATCTTCTGAAGTTCATCCGACTCAATCTTCTTAAAATGAGTAAAGTCGAATCGCAATCCGTCTGGTGCAACCAGCGAACCAGCCTGCTGAACATGATCGCCCAAAACGTCGCGCAGGGCAGCGTGCAGCAGGTGAGTGGCAGTATGGTTGTAGATCGTTGGGTTACGTCGATCAATATCCACGCCTGCCTCTACAGACACATCGCTGCCAATTTCACCGGTCAATGCACCGATGCTAACATTTTCACCGCTTTGCTTACGGGTCTCTACTATATCGATCTTAAAACCATTACCCTGAATAATGCCCTGATCTCCAACTTGTCCACCAGACTCGGCATAGAAGGGCGTCTTTTCGAGGACGACATGAACATGATTGTCGTGTTTTGCCCATTTGCGAATAGTGGTTTCTACATTTAGATTTTCATAGCCAACGAATTCTGTTTCGCCTTCGTTGATAACCTGCCATTCGAGAGCTTCACCCTCTTCGGCACTAAACTTTCCTGCGGCACGAGCACGGTCTTTCTGCTGACTCATCTCAGCTTCAAAGCCGCTCTCGTCAACATCCATGTCTATTTCCTGAGCCATTACTCTGGTTAAATCCAGCGGAAAACCAAATGTATCGTAGAGTTTAAAGGCTTCGCTGCCGGGGACTGTTTTGATATTTTTGTTTTTCAATTCCTCGACGATACCGCCAAACAGCTCAATTCCACGATCCAGCGTTTTGTTAAAGCTTTCTTCTTCAGACTTGATCACTTCCATAATGTAGCTTGCTTTATCTACAAGCTCGGGGAAGGCTTCACCGTTTATATCTACAACCGTTTTAACAATCTTATAGATGAAAGGATCTTTCATATTCAGCTTGCGGCCATATCGGGCAGCACGGCGTAGCAAGCGACGTAGCACGTATCCGCGACCATCATTGGATGGCATGGCGCCATCTGAAATGGAAAAGGTTAGCATGCGTACGTGGTCGGCGATAACGCGAAAAACAATCTGCTGTTCTTCGGTTGCTTTCTCGTAATTCAATCCGACCTGTTTCCCAATACTATCGAGAATTGGTGTGAAGACATCGGTATCGTAATTGGATTTTTTATTCTGTAGAACCGCGACAATTCGCTCGAAGCCCATTCCGGTGTCAACATGCTGAGCAGGCAACTTATTTAACGCACCGCCTTTTACGCGATTGTATTGAATAAAAACCAGATTCCAGATTTCCATAACCAGAGGAGAGTCGCCGTTGACCAAATCTTTACCAGACATATCCGGTGTCAGGTCGATATGTACTTCTGAACACGGACCGCATGGGCCCGTTTCACCCATCTCCCAAAAGTTGTCTTCTTTACCACAGCGAATGATATGATCAGGATTGATGTCTGTTACTTTGGCCCATAGACTCTCGGCTTCAGTATCTGCCTCGGTACCATCTTCTTTGTCACCGCCAAAGACGGTGGCATAAAGTCTTTCTTTTGGAATGCCCCAAACCTCAGTCAGTAATTCCCAGGCCCACTTAATGGCGTCTTCCTTGAAGTAGTCGCCAAAAGACCAGTTACCGAGCATCTCAAAATAGGTGTGATGATAGGTATCATGGCCTACTTCTTCGAGGTCGTTGTGTTTTCCACTAACGCGAATACATTTTTGTGAGTTGGCTGCACGTTTGTACGGTCGCGTTCCGGTTTCCAGAAACACGTCTTTAAATTGGTTCATCCCTGCGTTAATAAAAAGGAGCGTCGGATCGTCGTGGGGAACAACCGGGGAACTCGGCACAAAAGTGTGATCCTTTTTCTTCTCGAAGAAGTCAATGAATTCCCGGCGAATTTGCTTGGATGTCTTCATAATAAACTCTTTAGTTTTTTATAATGGGAATAGTTTTCCGGCGATAGCTCTTCAGATTACATGATTAGTATCGGCGGTAAACGCATACTGTTCAATAATAGAGCCTGAAAGGTAGAGAAGTTATCAGGGTTTTTCAATATTTTTGTGGGATTAGGCACAGAGGAGGGGATAAATAATTGATGATTGATGAATTATGATTGATGAATTGATGAATTATGATTGATGAATTGATGATTGATGAATTATGATTGATGATTGATGATTGATGAATTATGATTGGTGGTTTTTGTTAGATCCGCACAACCGTGCGGATCTAACAAAATGCAATACATTGCGTCTCTACATACATTGTTATTTTTCGGTACTGGAAAGTGCCGCTGCGCCAGGAGCTACTTCTTGCTTTCCGGTACCTTTAAGCCACGCAATCATACGATACATATGAATAGACAGGTCATCGAACAACGAATAGAAAACCGGAACGATTACCAGTGTTAATACTGTACTGGTGAGCATACCACCAACGATGGCGCGTCCCATTGGCGCGTAGGGAATGCCAATCAGGTTTCCGGTCCCAAGTGCCATCGGCAGCAATCCGAAGATTGTGGTAAAACTGGTCATTAGAATGGGGCGAAAGCGATGTTGCCCCGCTTCAATGATGGCTTCATATCGGCTAAAGCCCTCTTTTCTTCGGCGGATGACCATATCCAGCAAAACGATACCGTTATTTACCACCACTCCAACGAGAATAACAATTCCAATGTTCGCCATAATATCGGCTGATGTGCCGGTAATTGCCAGCATCATAAAGGCACCGAAAAAGGATAGCGGTATGGACAGCAGTATGGATAGTGGTATAAATGTAGATTCAAATAGAATTGCCATCAGGATGTAGATGAAAATTACAGATAGCATAAGTGCATTCGCGAATGCCTGTTGGTCATCGTCAAAGCTGCGGAAGCGATTCCCGGGATTCCAGCTGTAGCCATAGGGGAGTGGAAACGATTCCATTATGCCGTTAATTTGTCCACGCAGTTCCTCGATGTTGTCAGAGGTCGATTTTGCTGTTATGCTGATAAAGGTTTTACCGTTTTCTCGGCCAATTTGCCCAAACCCTTTCTGAATCTGGAACTCTGCCAGGGCATCAAGCGGAACAGCCTGTCCATTACTGCTGATAAAAGACATGTTTTTTAACTGCATCAAGTTCTCGCGATCTTCTTCACGGAACTGCACGCGAATATCAATTTCACGATCGCTGGCCTGAACGCGGGAGAGTGTCATTCCGCGTACTGCATATTGCAGCGTGTAAGCAATCTGGTTTGCATTAATGCCGTTGCGTGTTGCAACTTCCCGATCGACATTTATCAGAATTTCGTCGCTGCCGGTTTCATTGCCGGATTCAACGCTGATAACACCATCAAGCAGCTTCATGCGGCGCTCGACTTCTTCAGCGAGTTCTTCAAGTTTACCGGTATCATCTCCATAGAGCATTATTGAGACGGAACCGGCATCACTGCTACTTGCGCCAAACCAGGAAGTTCGGAACTTAACGCCGGGTTTGCTGGGAACGCGTTTCTTTAAGTCTTCGAGAACTTCATCCTGAGTCATCGGTTTGTCAACCTCAATGCCGGCAACAGTTTGCATACCTTCCCAAAGCACGTCGTACCATTGTGCGCGCGGAGGTGAGTTTAAATAAAGACGAGTACGGCCGAAGGTTTGACGGAAACCGGTATTCATGGACTTTATATTGTATTTATGAGCATTGGCGCGAACGGTATCTTCTACCTCATTGAAAAAGGTCTGAGCATCTTCCTTTGAGTAGTGTCCAGGTAAGTCGAACATCAGTGTAACATCATTTGGGCCGCCGTCACTATCGCCTGAACTTGGCACCAGACCTATGAATACGCCTGTCATCATAATTATACCAAACGCGAAAATCACTACGTTAAGGCGATTGCGTAATGCTTTGTCCAGGACAATCATGTAGCGAGCTTTGATATAGCTGATAAATCTACTTTCTTTTGCCAGTCCGTCAGTAGAGAAATGGCTGGTTGCAAGTGGGATTAGCACCAGAGCCACAAATAAAGAACCCGCGAGCGCAAATATTACCGGCATTCCAATACGTCTCATGTAAAAGGCAAAGCCGCTTCCCTCAATCAAAAGAATAGGTACAAACACCATGATGGTGGTCAGCGTCGCCATGATAATAGCCAGATTTACTTCGCTTGCACCAAAGATTGATGCTTCCTGCGGGCTTTCGCCTTCGCTGCGCCGCCGATAAATATTTTCCAGAACCACAATGCCATTGTCGACGACCATGCCAATGCTGATCATAATACTCATCATGGTAATGACGTTGAGCGTCCAACCGATGAAATACACACAAACCAGAGCAATAAGAATAGAAAGTGGAATAGCGAACATCATGATAATGGTCATGCGGATGTTACGCAAAAAGAGGAGCAAAATGAGAATGGCAAAAAAGCCACCCCACATCGCGGTATCGCGCAGGTTGTTTACCGCCTCTTCAATAAATTCCCCCTGAACGAAAATCAGATTGATATCTAATTCTGAGAGTGCAGGATGCTTGGCGATGTCCTCTTTTAAAATAGTGCTGAGCTCACGGCTGATATCTACCGTGTTTGCCAGCGATTCTTTGAATATTTCAATAAGAACGCCCGGACCACCGTTAATTGTTTGCGTCCAAGTGCGTTTGGTAATGTCGAAATCGACGTCGGCGACATCGCCTATTGTCAGTCCGAGATTGTTGATCGGGAGTGTTCGCACAGCTTCGAGATCATCGAAGCGCGCTACGGAACGCACGATAAACTTTTTGTCTCCTTCGTAGACCCAACCGGAAGACATGGCAAAGTTGTCCTGCTGCATTTCATTGATCACATCGAACATATTCAGACGATGGGCCTTGATCTTGTCTTGATTCAGCTTAATCTGAATGCTTTTTTCGTCTGTTCCGTAAACCTCAATATTAGCAACGCCATCAATTCGTTCAATAGGCCGTTTCAGATAGTTCTCAACAAGGTGGAAAGGATCTTTAACGCCATCGGGATAAGCAACCGATAGAAAAATGATCGGTGGATCATTTTGGCCAAATTTACGCAAGAAATAGCGATCGACGTCTGCCGGTAAGGTTGCGCGCACGCGCTCCATTCTGTCACGCAACTGATCATAGGCATCATCGGGATCGGTATCATGATCAAGCTCCAGCCATGTCCAGCAGCCGTTCACCTGACTATATGTCTCTACCCGGTCTACGCCGTTAATGGTGCGCACCTGTTCTTCCACTGGTCGGGCAATCTGCTCTTCCACCTCTTCGGGGTTTGCGTTGGGATAGCTCACCCACACTCCCAGGAATGGTGCTGTAAAGCCCTGTGGAAGCAGCTCTATGGGAATGCGCACGTAGGCGATTGCTCCAATAACCAGAATGGCAAAGAGTGATACAACGATAGTTACGGGTCTCTTTACCGCTAAATTTGGTAAAAATGATGGCTTGCTCATAAAAACCTCTTTAGACGGTACCAGTTGGTACGATCAAACAAATCTCCCATCGCAATCTCACAACAGGAGGCGATTAAAAATTGCTTCCCACGCAATTTTATTGATAAATAATGATTGATTGTTTATGAGTGCACAGAGACAATGCGACATACTTCATCACTCATACTTCATCACTCATACTTCATCACTCATACTTCATCACTCATACTTCATCACTCATACTTCATCACTCATACTTCATCAATTCCTACGCGCCGCTGATAGCCGGATCGGCTTCGTTGGCACTTTCTGTTACCTCTACTTCGCTACGATCAAAAATAGCGTAGACCGTCGGTGTAACAACCAGCGTAAGAAATGTTGCACTTAACAAACCGGCAATTACCGTTATTGCCATTGGCGTTCGGATTTCGGCACCTTCACCAAGTCCCAATGCCATTGGAAAAAGACCAAGAACGGTGGTAGCCGTTGTCATCAGGATTGGACGTAGTCGCGCCATACCAGCCGCTTTGATAGCTTCGTCCTTTTCCATACCCTTGCGACGGAGCTGGTTGATATAGTCCACGAGAACAATGGCATTGTTCACCACAATACCCGCCAGCATAATTAAACCGAGAAAAACCATAATGTTCAGCGGGATGTTGAATAAAAAGAGAATCAGAATTACACCGATAAGCGCAAATGGTACGGTAAATAGAATCACAAATGGGTGAACAAAAGACTCAAATTGAGATGCCATTACAATGTAAACGAGGAAGATGGCCAGCAATAATGCGAGCTGTAAACTGCCCAATGAAACTTCCATCTCTTTATTTTGTCCGGAAATGTTAAAGGAGAAGCCTTCCGGCAGCTCCATGTTTTGCATAGTAATAAACACGTCTTCGCTAACGCTGGAAAGATCACGCCCTTCAATGTTGGCAAGAATAACTGCCGAACGTTCCTGATCTATGCGACGAATTTCACTCGGACCTTCGTTGATCTCAATATGTGAGACGCTTTCGAGAGAAATCGGAAACTCTCCGCCTGGATTGACGTTCAGGCGCTTCAAATTGGCCAGCGAAGCTTTGTCTTCATCACGCACGCGAACGAGAACATCAATTCGTCGATCTTCTTTCTTAAATTGTGTCGCAACATCTCCGCGTACTTTGTTGCGTACCAGCTCTGCAACGGTGCGGATATTTAATCCGTAAAACGCAAGACGCTCACGGTCGTAAATGATTTGCACTTCCGGATTGCCGCGCTGCAAATTCGATTTTACATCGGTTAGACCATCAACCTTCTCCAACTCTTTTACCGCGTCTCGGCTAACCTGAGCAAGAGCAGCAAGATTGAATCCCTGAATTTCAACTTCGACAGGTGTTTTAAAGCTGAATAGAACAGGACGAGATATGTTGTAAACGATGCCGCTATAGTTGCTGATTTCCCTGCGGATAGATTCCAACACCTGATCTTCCAGAGCAGCAGGATCGTTTGAGTCTACCAGATTAACGGTAATCTTTGCCGTATGCTCTCCGGATTCTGAATCGGAGACTTTAGTGATATCTATTCCAGCCACAGTTGAAATCTGTTTAACGCTTTCATTCGCGAGAATCAAATCTTCTATAGGGCGAATAACTTCCGATGTCGTTTCTACCGGAGTACCGATCGGCAGCGTTAGTTCGACATTAAATTCACCTTGCCTTACCTCTGGAATTAATTCACTACCGAGTCTTGGCAGGAGCACAAACACCGCTAGCAGAAAGGGAATTAATGCCATCATCAATACACTCTGTTTGTTTGCCAGAGCAGAGCTGATAATTGAAGAATAACGATCGCTCAGAATATTCAGTGCAGAATTGAATTTATTAATAACCCATTCTATCACCGGGAAGATGGCGCGATTCCAGACTATGACCACTACCCCGACTATGGCAAATATAGCTGTCATCGCTGCTGTTAGTACTGCGCGAGCAAGTGCAAGAACAGTATGAAGACCCAGTCGAAGTATAACAAAGCCAAGGCCGGCTGCTAATGCCGGTGCAAGCCATAGCCGTTTCAATACGCTGGCATTGCTCCATTTATGAGAGCCCCAGTGCAGGCTGTTTTTGAAGGTCGTCCAAAACGATGTATTTGAAAAGAATTCTGCTGGTGTGCCAATGGCTTTCTGGCTTACCGGTAAATTAAAAACGCGTGACGCCAACATTGGAATAAAAAATAGTGCAACAACGAGTGATGCCAACAGAGAGAATACAACGGTCAGGGCCAGGTTGCCGAAAATCTGGCCGGCAATTCCCTGCACAAATACCATTGGAAAAAATACAGCAATGGTCGTGAGTGTCGATGCAGTTACAGCGGCGCCCACTTCGCCGGTGCCGCGAATAACGGATTCGGTTACACTGTCGCCTTCTTCGCGGCAGCGGAAAATACTTTCAATTACCACAATCGAGTTATCTACTAACATACCGATTCCGAGTGCCAAGCCACCGAGTGACATAATGTTAAGCGAAACATCGAACAGACGCATCGGGGTAAACGTTGCGATAATGGAAATAGGAATAGCGAGACCGACAATCACGGTGCTTGAAAGATTGCGCAAGAAGAGCAGGAGTATGAGAACTGCGAGAACGCCACCCCACATTGCGGTGCTTTTTACTTCATCAATGGAGTTCTTAATAAAAACTGACTGATCGCTGAGTAACGAAATGCGCAGATTCTCAGGAATACCATAGGCGATAAAGTTTGTCATTTGTCGTTCAAGCATTTGAGCGCCGCCGGGTCCGCCCCGTCTTCCGCCACCACCAGCTTGGCTATCTTCCTTTGCCTCTTCTTTTGTTTCTTCTTCCTTGTCCGATTTGTTCTCTTCTACCCAGGCAAGCTGTGCTTCGGTTCCGAATACGCGTTCTCGAACGCGCTCTGCAACCTGAACAATATTGGCGTCGCCTTCTTTGTATACTTCCAGCTCGACGCTTTCATCAATGTTGCCAAGGCCCGCAGACTGCATTTCCTTGGAATTGAGTCGCGTAATAATTTGTCGTTCCTTAAATGTGCGATATACTTTTCCAACATCAGCAAGCTTAATGTCGCGACCTTGGGCGTTGTTCAGCTTCAATTCGCTGATCTCATCTATGGAGCGGAATTCATTGAGCGTGCGAACAATATATTCTGTTTGACCTTCTTTAAGTTCACCACCCGCCAGATTGATGTTCTCTTGTGCCAGACGCTGCCGAATCTGCTGAATGTCTAAACCGATCAGGGTGATTTTTTGCTCGTCGAGCTCAACGCGAATTTCTTCCTCATAACCCCCTTTTACCCGCACGGATGCGACACCGGGAATGGTTTCCAGTGCACGTTTAATTTGCTCTTCGGCAAGATAACGCTCGAAAAACAAATCGCCGCTACCCGCCAGACCCAATCGCAATATCGGGTCGAGGGATGGATCATATTTTAATATGAGCGGTTTATCAGCATCATTTGGCAGGAAAATGCGATCCAGCTTTTCACGCACTTCGCTGATGGCCTCGCTCATATCGGTGTCCCAGTTGAACTCTAAAATAACGTCGGACTGTCCGGCCTTGGAAATAGAGGTGACGTTAACGAGGTTTGTAACCACGCCAAGTGCCTCTTCAATGGGGCGGGATATTGAGGTTTCAACTTCTTCGGGAGCAGTTCCCTCATAGCCGGTACGAACGGTTAATGATGGATAGGTAATATCCGGCATCAGATTTAATGCCAGTCGTTCATAGGAGATAAAGCCAAAAATGATGATGCCGATTGTGATCATAAAAATTCCCACCGGGCGCTGGGTGGTAAATCGAAAGAAACTATGATCGTTGGCTGAATTCTGTTTCATAATGACGGGGTTCCTGTATGTTGCGGTGCGGAAGATTCAATTTTTCATATGGGCCTGAGCCGGAATAGCTCCGGCTCACTCAGATAGCTGTCTTTTAGTTGACTGCAGAAAGCGTCTTGCCAGCGGTTTGCCAGGAAAAAGACTTTTCATTCGTTACTTTAATTTTGCTGCCGTCCTTCAGGCCGCTCTGACCCAGAACAACAACTTTTGTCCCCGGTTTCAGATCATTCATTATTTCAACTTTTACCGCATCCTCGAAGCCCTTATCCAAAAGAACGCGTTCGGCTGTTTCTCCATTCGCGACAAAAAAGAAGGTTCGTTCATTCTCGTAAACCAGTGCGGTCTTGGGAAGCAGACGCGTATTCTCGTGTGTGTCCACAATCAGTTTCGTAGAGACAAACATTCCTGGACGCAGTTGATTTTTAGTATCCTTCACCGCAACAACGACTTTAAACGTGCCGCTTTGGGAATCAATAATCGGGCTGATACGTTTTACAAAGCCATTTAGCCGAACACCTGGAACAACATCGGAGGTTACTATGGCCTTCTGACCTTTAAAGGTTCTGGTAAACTCATTTTGTGGCACGTAAACCTGAACAATCTTGTCATCCAGATTAGCGATGGAAAGTAGCTTGGTCGACGTCTGAATACGATCTCCAAGGCGAACCGGGCGGTCGCCTGCATAGCCTGAAATAGGTGCGGGAACGGTCGTATAGCGCAGGTTTAATGCAGCCTGCTTCCAGGCAATTTCAGCCTGCTTCATAACCAGACGTGCATTTTCAAATTCTTCTTCGCTCAACAACTCTTTATCCTGAAGAGATTTGAAACGCTCGAACTGCGTTTTCTCTTTTTCATAGTCAAGACGCGCTTTTTGTTCACTCAGCTCGTATTCATCTTTTTCGATCTGGAGTAAGCGCTGTCCCTTGCGAACTTTATCACCTTCCTGCACGTAAACAGCAACAACCAGTCCGCCGATTCTGGAATAGACATCTACTGTTTGTTCCGTCTCCAGTGTAGAGCTATATACCAGAGAGCTGGAAATATCTCCCCTGACAAGGCTCGTAACTTCAACCGGAATTGCGCTGCTGCTTCCCGTATTCTTTTCGAAGCCCTGACGGGAAAGAGATGGCTTGTCACTGCCATTTTGCTCTGAGTCGTTATTCTCGTTTGCAGTGCTATCCGCATTCTCTGCGCTATTGTCATCTGCTTTTTCACTGGCGTTTGAGGTTTGAACCTCACATCCTGTCAGAAGCCCCGCTAGAAGAAGAGCCGCAAACAGCGTAAGTAACTGTTTCATTGTGCTGGAATTCCTGTGTTTGGTGTACCGATCAAATGTTACATCTACACTACGTGAGAAGCAATTAGAAGTTTGCATTTTAATTTAATTTTTAACAAAAATTGAAATTCCTAACTATTCTGGCAATATTGGATTGGTTTTTATATTGTTTATATCCAAATCTTTTGCGGTGATGAGCGATTTTTGTGGACGATGTGACTCACTAATAAGACACATGGTCTAGTAAAAGGTTGCAGGATTATTCTAAAACTTACGCCCTTTAGCAGGAAATATTGCTCGATGAAACAAAAAGTGATTCTACTTTTGGTCAGATACGTGGCGCCGCTGATTTTACGCTGCTACTTTTGCACGATGCGAATTGAGGAGAAGAACAGTTTGGTGCGCGATGAAAATGAGCAAACCAGTCGAGGTGCGATCTTTGCCCTTTGGCATGAAAACATCATGGCGCCGATTTATGTCAACCGAAATCAAGGATTTGAAATACTAGTCAGTAAGCATTTTGATGGTGAAATTGTGGCGTCGATTTTAAACTCGTTTGGCTATAAAACGGCTCGAGGTTCTTCCTCGCGAGGTGGGGCGAAGGCATATCTTGCGTTGCGAGATGAGCTTTGCAAGGGAGAGAATAAAATTGCGATAACTCCTGATGGTCCGCGCGGGCCGCGGCGAAAAGTGAAAGCGGGAGTACTTCATATAGCCGGTCGTACCGGTCGCCCGATAATCCCCGTTGGTGTTGCAACAAGTCACTCAAAGCGCCTTAGAAGCTGGGACAAGTTTTTGCTGTTGGTTCCTTTTAGCAAGGTAATTGTCGCCTATGGAACTCCGGTTGAAGTGCCGGCAGAGCTTTGTGGTGAAGGGCTCGACCGCATGAAAGGTGAGCTACAGACGGTTCTGAACGATCTTGATAAAACTGCTGCGACATGGTTGTAATGTTGAAATGGTTTCGTTGGATTCTGTTGCCGCTAGGTGTTCTGCATCTAACCGCTATACAGCTACGCCACATTGCCTATCGCTTCGGTTTTTTCAAACGACGCTACCTACCGGTTCCGGTAATATCTGTAGGTAATATTCAGGCAGGTGGAACCGGAAAAACCCCATTCGTTATTTTACTGCTTCAACAACTACAGGAAAGCGGGCTTCGGGTCGGCATTCTTTCACGTGGTTATGGTCGCCAGTCCGAAGGAATACTTACCTTTACGACAAATGGTGAGCAGCAGCCGACGGCTACAACGGCTGGCGATGAGCCAATTGAGATCTGGCCTCATATTACAGCAGGTGGAATGGGGATTGGTGCAGATCGCTATGAAGCGGGAATGACGCTGTTAGAGACGTGCCAACTGGATTGCATCCTTTTGGATGACGGGTTACAACATCAGCGTCTTGGCAGGGATTTGGATATTTGCTTAATTGATGTTTCCAGCTGGCAATTCCACCCATTTCTATTGCCGTTCAGCTATTTGCGGGACATAAAGAATAAGCTGCGCGATGTCGATTGGATTATTCTTAATAAATGGGAAGCACAGCCGCACAAGCTGACGCAAATAGAACCTGAGTTGGCGAGTTATCCAGCTAATATAAAGAGAGCGCGATTCACTTTTGCCGATATCACCAATCTTTATGGTGAGAAGATCAAAGAAAAACCAATGCGCGTAGGCATGATTTGTGGAATCGCCAATCCGCAATACTTTGCCGACATGCTATCGGGAGCCGGTTACGAGATCGTTTGGCAGAAGCACTTCGCCGATCACCATTCCTATACTAATAGCGAATTGCTGGATGTGCTGGAGCTAGCCAAAACAGCTGGGGCAGAACAGCTGATAACGACAGAGAAAGACGCTGTTAAGATACGTCCGCTTCTTGCAGGGAAATCTGAACAGAACAAGCACTTTGCCATTGCGAATCTAAAGATTGAAGTCGCGGATGACAGGAAGCTGTTGCAGCAAATAATAAGCATCGTTGGCAAGAGTCGTTCGCAATAAAGATTGTGTTCCTCGGAATATCTCAGAAATAAAATCAATTATCTTTATTTAACTATTGACAACGCCTGCATGCCAGTGTATATTGGCCTCCCATTACATCGCGGGGTGGAGCAGCTTGGTAGCTCGTCGGGCTCATAACCCGAAGGTCGTTGGATCAAATCCAGCCCCCGCTACCAAATTTCAAAACGAATTTCTTGTGCTTTAAGAAGTTCTCAAAAAAAGC
>JBOEGD010000033.1:0-284 GCA_050633245.1 Calditrichia bacterium
CGCGTAAGGGGGATCTTATCGTGCCGGAAATAAACTATTTGCTGACTGGCGATGGGACTGAGGGGATTCTTACGGTCGGTGTTGGTGTGCGTGCGAAGGTTAGGTGACATAGGTTATGCTTCCCCGCGAAACGGGTTTCGGTTGTCGGTCGCCCCTTCGGGGCTTATGGGGCGCTCTCCGGACAGGTCGGGTTCGATTATCGGGTATCAAGGTTTTGAGGATAAAGTAAAGCATTGACAAGCGATGGCTAGAAAACAAATTTCCCTGTCGCCCTGTCGCCCTGT
>JBOEGD010000033.1:349-11575 GCA_050633245.1 Calditrichia bacterium
GTCGCCCTGTCGCCCTGTCGCCTGCAAGAAAACCTTGCACCCTCCCATATCTCAACAAAATAATCGTTCATCGTTCACTGATACTACCGATTTCTCACTGTCTCTCACTGTCTCTCACCTTCGTTTCTGCCCAACTGCCCAACTGCCGCAAGAAAACCTTGCACCTGTCTATGGTGCTGTTTTTGATTGATTTAGCCAGAACTAACCTGAAAAATCTTTTAATTTGCCGCAAGAAAACCTTGCACTTGCTATTTATTGACCGTGCCTAACTTCAATAAAAACAACAAAAATAAATTTGGCACATTATCTGTATTATCTAAACTACGCTGCTTAATAGGTCTTCCTCCCTCATGAGAGAATCAATGTCTCTGGAGGGATATTTATGTATTCACGTCTCATTTTACTTCTATCCGTTTTAATGCTCGGCACGATGTTGCAGGGGCAAATTATTGAAAATGTTGACCCGACGGTCTCCCAGTTTGAAGTCGTAAGAGGTGCAGGAGACCCACATTATAATGGTGATTTGAGTTTTAACATACCTTTAGTGACCGTTCCTGGCCGGAGCGGGTTAAACTTCGATATCTCGTTAGACTATGTGAGTGGGAATGGCGTCTCAGCTAATGAGTCCGCTTCCTGGGTTGGCCTCGGTTGGAATCTGAATATGTATCAGATATCCTGTTCACCCAATAGTACGCCCGATGTAGCTGAAATCGGAGTAGATGCGCCTGATGTCTATTACCTCAGCTATCCTGGGGGCACAGTCCCTATTACAAAATTTGGGAATGAATGGAAACCAATTAATTGGACTGCTATAGAAATTGAAGCAGTCGAGGACAATATTACACTCAACGATACAAGTAACTTTGATGTTCATATTGGATATGAAAAGTTTATAATTACGGATATTGATGGCACAAAATATATTTATGACCACCGCGTTAAGTCTGTAAACTCCAGCCAAATGAGTAATTTATGTCATCCTGTTAATTTTGATGGAACTTGTTCACATACACAGAATTATCATAAATACTTTTATAGCTATAAACTGACTCAAATTCTTGCTGCGAATTATACAGATTCTAATTCAAATGGAACTCCCGATAATGGTGACTTAGGGGGGTGGATACGACTGGACTATGGTATTTATGATGTGCTGGTCTTTGATGACCTTGAGGGGCTGCCCAGAGTTGAGGATGTAAGCTACTTAACGGAAATTAGTTCACCTTCTTATAAGGCCGTATTTGATCTTACGGCAGGGGATGACATACCGAATGACCCAATGGACCGTGCCTTTATCTACATGGGACACCAACCGGAACCGACAACTCTTCTTAGAAGCCTAAAGAACATTAAGTTACAAAAAGACGGCCAAACTATAAAACAGGTTGACTTTAATTCTACAACTGCCAGCGGAGTGAATGGTGGATTTACCTGGGCAAGAAGAGAAACCGGCGCAGAATATTATTTTTTCGTTTCGACCCCAAATACTTCAAAAGAACATCGATTACGCTTGCGGCTAAATAGCATTCAATTCAGTGATGGGGATGGCAACTATCAACCGTCTTATGAATTTGATTACTATTTAGAAGATGCTGCTGATTTACCCGATAATCATCGGTGTTACCTGGACCCCTGGCAGATGATAATTGCCGAAACAGCGCCGCCACATAATCGGGTAAAGCAAGATACGCCAGATAACCTGAGAGACTATCTATGGATGTTAAAGAAGGTAACCTATCCGACTGGCGGCACTCTGGAATTTGAATATGAAACGGATCGCTATGAAGTGCACTACCCCGAGTTCAGTGACGCAGATCTAGCCTCTGAGCTGTTTCGGGCCAATTACATTGGCGGAGTTCGTCTTGCAAGCCAAACGATAACAGATCCGCAAGCTGGGCAAATATCGGTTACCCAATACGATTATGGGTTACTTAATACTGAACTGGATGGTTTAGCAGGTGGAATTTATGAAGACGAGGGATTTGGATATTTGAGTGGCCGGCTGAAAAGCCCTGCAATTTACGTTGCAGGAAACGGCGTTGGTCTGAACTTTACAAATGATGTTCATTATCCAGATGTGCAAATTACACGTCCGGATGGTTCTGTAATTCGAAAATACTACACTAGTGCCTTTAGTGGAAACGGTAGGGGGGCAGCCGTTAATCTGATGTATGCCGAAAAGATCCATGCGCAAATTTTCCATGAAAATGATTTAACTATTCACAGTATTACCGATTGGGGGAACCTTGAAATCGATCATCCGGATATATTTGATGCATTCATTAAATTCACCGGAAGAACTTCATACCCTCCACCAGTTGCCATTACAGATCATGATCGACATTATCTAAACTCGGCATCATACCCGACGCTGTATGATGGTTTAAATATGGACTATAGAGAAGTTATGCTAAACATTTTACGCACAGAGGCACGAGAATTTGATGATTTTACGCATAGTATGTATCAATCCTCGACAGTTTTTGGAGCTGGCAATAATGATGCGTATGTACATCTTTTTAACAACCAATGGAAAAGAGGGTTGATTACTTGTACCGAGTGGTATTCTACTGACGGAACTACCCTTACTCTGATTAAGAAGCAGGATAACAGTTATACACTGAGTCCATTGTTCACAGAAAAATATACTTATGTAGAACAGAATGGCCCTAACTATGCGCCAACCCTCCATGCGAGCTTTGTAACCTCCGGATGGGCAAAACTCGATCAGGTAGTTACGGCAACATATATTGAGGGGATAGAACACCCATTGGTGGATATACAATTTCTCGAATATAATTCTGTGAACGGCTTAGTCTCACTTAATACGTTGCAAGATGGTAGTGGTGGAAGCAATGTAAGAGAACTTACCAAAACGACGTATGCATTTGAGAAATATCCTGATATGGCGACTGCAAATATGCTGTCTCAAGTTGCCCAAACAACCTTATATGATATAGACAATATTCCAGGGAATGAACGAAAGTCAAATTTCTTAACCTGGAAAAACTGGTTGGGCGCGGGTGGATGGGCACAGGAAGGCTCGTATGATTGGCTGGAAAGTTCAGCAACCGGGTACAGTTTACCGAACTTTGATATTAACAATCAGGAATGGATTCTGAGTAATACTGTCCTCGAGAGAGACGTCCATGGAAACATAATCGAGTTGCAAAATGCAAATGGAACAACAGTCGCGGGCTTATGGGGATACAATGGTTATCGACCCATGCTCGATGTGGTGAATGCAAGTTCTTCAGAGGTTGCGGTTGACGATTTTAACGATGGTAACTTTGATAATGATCCAATTGACTGGGCAATTGTCGGTAATCACTGGACGGTGACCGACGGTGAACTTCATTGGGACAAAAATATAAACTCCAACCAGATTTGTATTTATCCCGACGCTGCCGATTTGAATGACTTCACAGCAGATTTCCAGTTCCGTATCGCTAGTTCAATCGATCCTCTCAGCAATGTTGGCTTTCAATTCCGCCAAAATCTGGTTGACGATCGCTACTATGAGTCTGGCTATATTGTAAAAATGTATGCTGATGGGCATTTTGAGCTCTATGTAGACAATCCCGATAATGGCCAGGGGGGGTGGGGTATTCTGGATACATATACTCCGCCTGCAACAGAAATAGATGTGTCTGAATTTCAAAGTATGCGGGTTCGGTGTGAAGGCGATGACATTACTGTCTGGTGGAACGGACTAAAAATTTTTACTGCAACCAATAGCCACTTTAACGGTAGCTACTGTGGATTCTATATTTGGAAGGTAGATACGCGTATTGATAATTTTCGTCTCTATCCATCTGATGCTTTAGCAATTAGTGTTGCATATGAGACTCAACTACTACTTCCCGAATTACAAATGGATCATAATGCCAGTATTCGTTCGTTCGAATATGATGAATTCTACCGGTTGCAGGAAGTAAGAGATAATGATAACGAGATTCTTAGTGAGTATGATTATTTCTATTCTGCTGATGGAAATGGGGGATCTTATTCCATTAACGATCCTAATAGTCTAAAGAGAACCACATATTTATCAACTACTCAGTTCACTGACGTAAAAACCTTCGTCGATGGCTTAGGTCGTAGCATTCAAACTTTAACCGATATTGGTAGTGAAGTGATTGTCGTTGCAACGGACTTTGATAATATGGACAGGGAAGAAAAAAACTGGAAACCATTTTCAATGTCAAGCGGAACGTTAGACTATGTTTCAGATTATGAAAACCAAGCAAAGACTTACTACGATGGCGATCCTGGCCCAGATGCTGGTAACCAGCCTTACCTGGAAACAACATATTTGCCTGACCCATTTGATAGAGTTGAAGGTTTAGTGTTTTATGATACTGGGGATAATGTTCAATATTCTTACTCAGTCAATGAAAGTCCTATCGAAGACCTAAGCTCAAGCGTCTGGTTTTGCACACCTTGCCTTTCCAAAACAATTACAACCGATGAAATCGGAAATAATACGGAAGAATTTGTTGATACGCGCGGCAATACGGTTCTTCTAAGGCGCTACGAGAGTGGCAATACCCTAGATACACATTTTGGCTATGATGTAGCTGGAAATTTGAAAGAAGTTCGTTCTCCTGAAGGTCTTTCAACTACTTACGAGTATAATACATTGGATCATCTCACTAAGCGAATTGCTCCGGATGCTGGTGAAGTGAATTCCAAATACGATGCCCTTGGTAATCCACGTTTCTTACAGGATGCCAATGACGCTGACGAAGGCAAACTGGTTTACACCGTTTATGATGCTCTTAGCCGACCGATAATTATTGGTGAGAGTGATGAAGATTTTAGCACTCTTGATGGTAAACAAGGTTATCCAGCATGGGAAAACGATACAAATAATTGGATTTCTTATATTGTTTATGATAGGGAAGTCGATTTAACTGCCTATCCGTTTAATTTATTCCCTGTCGCTGACTACCTACAGGGCAAGAAGTTCCTTTCTGGTAACATTTCTATCCGGGCCTACAAGTCTGCCGGTAAATGGCAGATTGAAGATTTCACTTATGACGATCAAGGGCGTGTAACCGGTAAAAAGATATTAACAGAGAATTTTTTGCCTGCACATCTGGTTTATGTTTATGATAGACAGGGTAATGTGATAACATCTGGTACGATAAGAAATGGTGCCAGCACAATCCTACCCGAAGCGATTTTTCATTATTATGGATATGACAACCTGGGCAGATTAATACGGGTTGTTGCCTCTGAGTCTACTTTACTCGATCCTTCTGCAGCCCTGGCAGATGCCGAATACACTTATAATGCCAATGGTGCGGTACATCAGCTTAAACTTGGAGAATATACCCCTGGTCAGTTCCGTGAAGTGATGGATTATGAATATACAATTCGTGATTGGGTCAGTGGAATAAATAACATTGATCTAAATAGCGAAGCTTTTGCGGCCAAATATGAGTACTACGATAATGGTACTATTGAACTATCGACCTTTTTTAATCGCGAATCACCACGTTCAACCCATCGTAAGTATGAATATAAGTTTTTGTATGATGATCTGAATCGTTTGGTTGACGCCGATTACTCTTACTTTAATGACTTTTCCAATAGCTGGAACAATATTTCATCTTATGACGTGCGGAGCCTCGCATACGATGATGATGGAAACATTACCCGACTGAAACGGCGCGATGATGGCAGCATGCTCATAGACAATCTAACATACATTTACGGCAGTAATAATCGCCTGGAAGGCGTAAGTGATGCTACCAATCCCACTTATTCTGTGAGTTGGGATGTTGAAAATAATACCTTTGAGTATGATGATAATGGGAATTTAATCAAGGTAACCGAAGGTATAATTACGCCACTAATTTCTAATATTGTATATGATAGGTTAAACCTCCCTACGCAAGTAGTAAAACCTGGCTTAACCATTAACTATCGTTACAATGCGGCTGGACAGCGAATTTACAAGAAAGTCGGTACCAATAATGCTGAAGTATATATGATGGATGGTGCTCGTGTACTGGGGCTTTTTGACGAAAATGGCACGCTTGTCTTTTGGAATATGTTTGGGTTGGATGTAATCGGTCGTATCGACAATTAATGTAGTATTTGCTAGCCCTCGGGCTTTGGTAGACTCGGGGGCTAATCGATTATACAAAGAAGGTTAAAATACTATGAAAAGTTTATGGAAATTATACAGTTCTTCTTGGCTACTACTTTGCTTGATACTAAGTACGGTCATTATATCAGCAGCCGAATCCAATAAAAAATATTACTTCAAGGATCATCGTGGCTCTACGAGAGTTGTTGTTGATCAGGGAGGTGCTGTAACCGAGACCTATGATTATTATCCTTTTGGTTTGCAAATGCCGGAGCGCATAATGACATCTGGTGCGTCAACAAAAAACTTGTTTACCGGCAAAGAACACGATGATGAAACTGGCTGGGATTATTTTGGAGCACGTTACTATAGCGCAGCATTAGGACGATGGATGGTGGTTGATCCATTATCAGGCGACTATCCCGGTTCTTCTCCCTATAATTACGCGTTAAACAACCCACTGACTCTTATAGATCCTGATGGAAAGAAAGTGCGCTTTGCTCCTGGATCCACAGCAAAATTTAAAGAGGCCTTCTCGCAGGCAGTAGAGCATCTAAACAAGTATGGGGCCGGAGGCCTTCTCGCAGAATTAGAATCTCGGCCAGAAACTGTCTATATAGAACAAGATGACGTGCTACCACATTTTGATGATAGATCAAACATAATTTATTGGTCCCCGACACTAGGTGGTGAAACCGATAGAGGTGTTGTTGAATCACCAGCAACTATTTTAAACCATGAAGTTGACCATGCACTGCAATTTGTTAAAAATCCGGAACAATACGAAAAAGATATAAAAACGCCTGATCCGAATTATGACACCAAGGAAGAAAAAAGGGTGATAACGGGCTCAGAACAGGAAACGGCTCGCAAGCTGGGGGAAACTAAAAAGGGTCAAGTTACTCGCACTAACAATAAAGGTGAATTGGTTAAGACAAGTGGCCCAACATCAAATGTGAAGCTTCCTGATATCAAGTCTTCATCCTCGACAAGCGAGGATGAGCTGGGTCCCAAACCTCCTAAATCTGAAGAGGAAGATGAATAGAGTAAAAAGACTATCTGACAGGAATAGATGGCTAATTAGCTTGTTTGCTTTGTAATGTTACATCGATGCCCTATTCATTAAGGAGGGGGCTGCAAAGTCTTGATAGAGTTTCGACTGATTTTATCCTGAGCCTTTTGAAGGCTCAGACTGACGAATGCAGACAATCTCTGGGGCAAAAAATTTTTGTCGCACTAATTAATCGACTAAATGTTAAATGTTCTCACCAAAGGACCATGCAATGTTGAATATCATCAAAAAGGTAAATCCTCTATGTCTCCTCGTTTGCTGGATAATGAGCTGTTCTCTGCTTATCGCCGCAGAATCGAATAAAAAGTATTACCTCAAAGATCACATTGGCTCTACCAGAGTTGTTGTTGACCAGGGTGGTGCTGTAACTGAAACCTACGACTATTACCCTTTTGGCTTGCAGATGCCTGAGCGCATTATGACGTCAGGTGCTTCAACCAAAAATTTATTTACCGGTAAAGAACATGATGATGAAACCGGTTGGGATTATTTCGGAGCGCGATATTACTCCGCTGCGCTCGGACGTTGGATGGTGGTCGACCCATTAGCTGAAGACTATGCCGGCATCTCTCCATATAGTTATGCACTAAATAACCCGCTTGTATTTACGGATCCAGACGGCGCCAGAATAGAGTTTGCACCAGGTGTCTCCGATAAATTTAAGGCTGCATTTGCCGAAGCTGTTCAGCATTTAGATAAGCACGGAGCAGGTGGAATGATCGACGAGTTGCGCTCCAGAGAAGAGGTGGTCTTTGTTGATGAAATCAGAGGTGTTTCTTCATTTGATCCCAATGATAATACCATACGGTGGTCTCCTAACCAAGCCATGCAAACTTTAGAAGGGCATACAATATCCGCAACAACATTGTTGAATCACGAGGTGGATCACGCGCTTCAGTTTCTTAAAAATCCAGAGCAACTGACTACTGATATTAATATTGACATTAAAGGGTATGATAATGCAGAAGAAAAACGAGTAATAACAGGTTCTGAGCAAACTACAGCGCTAAAACTTGATGAGATCAAGCAAGGGGAAGTTACGCGTAAAAACCACGTAGGAAAACTTGTTGATACGAGTGGGCCGACAAAGTCGGTAAGTATAAAAACAGAAAAAGCACTTGAGAGGGAACGGAAGATACAGGAGAAGGAACGGAAGCTTCGGGAGTGGGAGAAAGAATTAGAGGAACTGGAGAGGAAAAGAAGAAAAGGAAATCGGAGCGGCAATGAAAGAAACAAAGATTAATCGCATTAAAAAGCGTTTGAGTTAAAAGCAATAAGAAGAGAGACTAACTTTGATTGAATTACTCTGAACAAGTAAGGATATCATGACATTTCAATTAATAAGAAAGAAGCGAGCAGTGCTAAACTATTTAACTTTTAGGAAATGTTGCAAAAAAATATGTTCAGGAAGACATTCGCCTTTTGGTTTACTCTTTTAAGCTGCAATAATCTTCATAACATTGAGCTTTTTTACAGGCTTTTTCTCAGATTCTTCTGACTCTTTTGATCAATCAATCTCAAAAATTGTAGTTAAGAGAGTTAATTTCTCTATCCTGGCTGTAATTCGAATTGACTGTTAAAAATTTGAAAAGAGCTTTGATGGACAGTATGCGACGATCATATTAGATAACCTGACAAGTATTAAGGAGTTCCTAGAGTATTTGGATTCTGCGGCGCAGCAAGACAGTACGTCTATTTATAATCCGCCAGATACTCGAGCCAAGGCTAGACTTTATTTTAGTAACGCGAATGTGAAGTTGTTTGTTTTGATCAATTTATTTTCAAAGAAATGGTTGGAGTTACATAAACACTGATGGGATTATAATGTATATTGAGAATTTAACATCCGATTAACAGTGATGATGTGGCATACGTTTGTCTAAAAATGGGAGCGTTTATGCTATTAGATGGATAATAATAGTATGACTTCCGACTGAATGGTCTAACTAACGATTATTTGTTTCATATAGTTTAAAAGCCAGTTACCCAATTAGTCACTCGCTCTTTCTATCTATAAAATTCACATAACGCTGGGCGGCGAAACCCACGCCCTTTGTTATGCTTGTTAATTAGAAACCTAGGCAAATGCCACCTGTAGATTTTCTATTTTGCCTGCCAATGTTCATCAGCCTTCTTTTTTAGCTCAGCCTCATTGGCGTTCCATGGAACAATGGTATTGAACGGCGCACCCTGATAAAAGTCATTGTAAAAAAGGTAGAGTCTGCCGTTATATAGCTTAAAGGTAGCCGGATTGCTTGGAACCGGGCCATTGTTCATAGCCATGGCGAATGCGCACCAACCGCCAAAAGCTGGCAGGTATTTTTGCGGCTCTTTTGCAAAGGCTTGCTTGTGCGCATCACTGGAAAACCAATATTTCACTCCGGCGTGGGTTAATTCATGTGACTGCTGCCCCCTCACTGCTTTGTTTTGCGTGAAATATGCTACAACATCATAGCCGCTTACCGCGACGTTATCCTTATTTACAAATGCTGCTTTCGCGCTTTCCTGAGCCATTGTGGTTCCTCCGATTGAGATGAGTGAGAATAGTACGATTGCCAGTAGATATTTGAGACCCTTCATGAGTACTCCTTTTCGGTAATGAATTCGTGTATGATTTGAACGACGTAACGATTCTCTGAACGTTTAGCTCAGTTGTTATGGATTTGCCGCCCTGTTCACTTTTTGTTTGCTTCTTGATTCGAAAATAGATATCCTTTTTAAGCATGTCAATGCTCTAAAGTGTAATAAAATTGCTTGATCGTCTAAAATTCTGGAATTTGATATGATTGATGCCTTGAGTGATGTTCTGAATAGCGTTAGTCTGAAGAGTAGCGTGTATTTTCGTTCCGATTTTTATGCTCCCTGGGGGATGCAGGTGGACAAGGGACCATTTGCGCAATTTCACATGATTGTTAGCGGTAATTGCTGGGTGCACACCACCGGCCTGGAAGAACCGAACTTGCTTTCTGCCGGAGATGTCGTGGTCTTTCCATTTGGAGGCGCGCATTGGCTCGCAGATGATCCCAAAAGTATGCGACAGCCGGGAATGGATGTTGTACAGGCTATTTTGCAGGGTGAGCCTGTTTTTACTGGGGAGAGGTTGGCGACGACGCTAATCTGTGGTCATTTTGAATTTGATCGGGATGTGGATCATCCATTTTTACAGGCGCTACCCGAGTATATTCACATCTCTGCTACCAAGCGTCATCGGCTAAGCTGGTTGGAAACCATTTCGAACGTTATTATTCAGGAAGCCGGCGCGGGAAGTCCAGGATCGTCTATTGTCAGTAAACGCCTGGCAGAAGCATTGCTGATACACGTACTGCGAACTCACATGGAGCAGGCTGAGACGTCTACGGGATATTTCGCTGCGCTAAAAAATCGACAGATTAATACAGCATTGAATATCATTCACGATAGACTTGAATTTAGCTGGACGCTGGAGCTGCTCGCCAAAGAAATCGGCATGTCACGCTCTGCCTTTTCTGCGCGTTTTAAGACGCTGGTCGGTATAACGCCTATCGGCTATATTACAAATTGGCGCATGCAGAAGGCGAAAGAGTTGATGACAAATCAAACCTTATCATTAATCGACATTGCCGAAAAGGTAGGATACCGCTCTGAAGCGGCTTTTAATCGAGCCTTTAAGCGACGATTTAATCAAAATCCCGGCGTTATGCGTAGATCCTTGCGGCAGTAATAACGCTCCTTTCTTGAATCTTCTTCTTGGCGGTTGCGAACGAATCACTCGAATTTGTTTAATGCGAGGCAACATTGTGGAGGTCGATTTAAAGAACTTCTTCTGTAGAACTTTAGCATGAGAAGAATGTCATGGTTTGGCGGGTAAGTTCCTGACATCAAATTGAGTCGCTATCTACTGCTCTGGGCAAATCAGAGCACAGTGTATCTTTCAGCAAATCTCTTTGTTTTCGAAATACCTGGTATAGTATACCCGGGACTATGATGAGAGGTGTATCATGAATATTCAACAATTATTACTTCTACTATTTGGATTAACTTGTTTGACGTGCAGTTGCGTAACAACAAACGGCTA
>JBOEGD010000034.1:0-42741 GCA_050633245.1 Calditrichia bacterium
CCGGAGACCACGATAGAATACGAGCTTCCGCAGGATAGTGACGTGCGCGTTACCATCTACAACATTCAGGGTCAGAAAGTCAGAGAGCTTGAGAATACCTACAAGCGCGCTGGCTATCATCAAACCAAATGGAATGGTCTGAACGACAGCGGCACAAAGGTAAGCTCGGGTATTTATCTGCTACAGCTGACAACAAATGGGCTTACGCGAACACTAAAAATGACGCTAATAAACTAGAAATCGTCAGACGCCTCGGAACTTAATCCGGGGCGTTGAACCTTTGAGGAATACACCATGAAAACTCTGCTATTATGCATTCTGGCCTCAACATTGTCTATATTCGCACAACAATCAGCGGAACAAGATAATGAGTGGTTTTACGCAAATTATTTAGAGATAATGGATCCGATCCGACATGAGAACCTTGAAGCCTCAAGTCAGATTGATATTCTTGTCGGTCTTTGGCAGCGCTATCAATCAGATGAGTTAATTGGCCCACAGTACGTTGCTTTTCTTGTTGAAGCATTTTTACATCATCCAACAGCAACGATGCAGGCCTTTGCCAAACAGGATGAGCAATTGTTCAACACATTTTGCACTACCCTTGCGCAGCTGGCCAAACAAGATGATTGTGATAATCATGAAGTTCTGATTGAATTTAAGGATCAGGTAACAACTGAAGATATTTCCGGTTTGACAGATGATGCGGAGCAATCTACGTTTTTAGCAAAACTCAAAAGCGTAGTTGAAGACTTTCCGGAGCTATAGAATTAGTTTGTAACCGACCCGAATTAGGTCGGTTACAAAAAATACTATTTCGAGAAGTTTAACTCCACTTCCATATAGCGTCCTCTGGCAGGATATAGAAACTCGACATTATCCTGAATAAAATTATCAAAAAAAACATACCCACTACTATTATAGGTTTTATCAAAAACATTCAACATCGACAGCGATAAACCAAAGTCTCTCCAGTCCAAACCAAGGCGCGCGTCTACAGTCTGAAATGCCGGCAGTGTAAACAAATTGGCATCGTCTAAAAAGACCTCTCCGAAATATCGATGCGTAATTGCCAGATTTCCAAATTTGCCAAAGCTGCCGCTCAAACGAAGAGCATTGGTTATTTCCGGAATATTCTTAATCCGCTTTTTATCATTGCTATCCGCGTCAAATGTCGCATCGGAATAAGTAAAAGCAGACTGCAAACGATAGCGATTTGCGAAACCAAGAGTAAGTTCACCCTCCAATCCGCGATGGCGGCTCTCCAGAATATTCCCATATTTAAACGTCGCCAGATCCAGGTCAATCTCGTTTTTTATATCAAGCCAATAGGCTGCAAGCGATAACTCACCATAATTAGACTCTCCCAAAGGAATTTGCTGGTAAACTCCCAGATCGTAATTATTGGAGCGTTGTGGTTTCAGATCGGCATTGGCAAAGTTGAATGCAAAGCCAAATACCGACGTTAAGTCGAGAACTCGACGGTCGTAGAGCTGATCGAGCGTTGGCGCTTTGAATGCCTGAGACCAGTTCAGGAACACATGACCATCACTCCCATATCCGCGACTATATTGATAGTTTAAACCAATCCGCGGAGAAACCTGACTAAAATTTTTCTCAGAGTTTTCATCCGGAATATTGTCCGTGTTTCGATTTGCCAACCAATCTGCCCGTACGCCAATAGTTGTTCGAAGCCTCTTGGTTAGAGCAGCTCTGTTTTCCAGATATAGTCCTGCCTTAACTCGACGTCCCGCGCCGCCACTTAGTAATGAATCATTGGCAGGTGCAAAGTAGTCGTGCTCATAGCTGCCAAGTTCGGCATCGATCCCGGAAATCCATTCAGACTTGCCCTGTTTTAAGCGAAATTGCAGTTGAGACCAACCGCTGGTATTCGTTTCATCTTTCTGCTGAGTATCTCCAAATTCACTCGCAACCTGAATGGTGCGGACTTGATCCTGCGTAAGATATCGCACTCCGCCTGAAGCAATTAATCCCGCAAGTTCAGAAAAAGAGTGATTTAACCTTAGCGTTGCATTGGTACTGTTACGTTGCCGATTGTCATCTGCAAAAAGAGCCGTACTTTGGCTACGATTACCTAACAATCCGGCACGCGTTAACGGCCCGGGTTCATCCTTGTCTAAATGACCGAAATCTATGGAAGCGTTAAATTGAGACTTGTATGCAAACTTTCGGGTATAGGCTAGGCGAGCTTCCGCATTTTGCCAATCGGAATGATCGCGAAACCCGGCAGACTGCGCAGCAAATATTCCAAAGGCAAGAGCATCTTTTTTACCGCTACGCTTTGCATGCAAATATCCCTCACGACTATCAAAACTGCCGCTGCTGGCACCAAGCTCAAAGGAGTTACCCAACCTGCTGGTTTTGGTTTCAATATTAACAACAGCTCCAAGTGCGAGATCTCCATAAGCTGCCGAACCACCACCACGCGAGACTTCTATCCGTTCAATATCGCTGAGCGCAACAGCATTCCAATTGACCAGCCCGTTACGCAAATCGTTAACCGGAACTCCATCAACGATCATAAGAACATACTCGGCCTCTCCCCCACCAAAAAATCCACGCACAATCGGCATGGGCAAGAGTCCATCGCCATCCTGATCTACAAAGCTTAATCCGGGGACAAAATTTAAGACATCAACCAAATTCCGGGCAGGTAATTGTTTTACCTCCGCGCGGGTAATTATGCTAACAGGTTTTGTCATCTCTTTCAGTGGCAACTCTGCCCGGTCACCCGTAACGACTATTGTATCCAGCTTATAAAGTGTGGTATCTACCTGAGCATTTACCTCAAAACAAAAAACAGTGATAACCAGTAAAAATGCCGCTGTTGAGCGCAGTTGTTTTAACAGATAACTTTTCATCAAATGAAAGTCTCCTTCCTTGCATCTTGCATAGATTAGAACATCCCTAAATAACGGCTATTCGATTGTATATTGTTAGTGCTATTTTCCAAACTAATTACTTTAAGCCTAAAGTTAGTTTCTTCACCATAAAGCCTTGTGACAACATGCATTAATTCAATATGCATGTCGTAAGACATTAAAAAGGGAACATAATCCACAGGTGAAAACCGCAGGAGTTCCAATACTTTTTTCACATTGCCTAATCTATCTTTTATTCCTACTTTACCATTCTGCCAACGGCTATGCAATTTTATTCAATTTCGCTATCTAAAAACTGTGATTAATTGCCCAATAATTGATCTTTATACTCGATATGATTCATCAGTGCTCTAATTCATTTTCTGCTATCCCACCCCGATAATTTTTATACAGGGATGGGAACAGATTGAGGCTACGGATGGCCCGTTAAGTAGAGCTCATGCAACCGCTAAAAAAGCAAAGATACCTGCCCCTACCGATTAATTTCCCGCTGCACCGATTAATTTTGGAGTAAAAATGTCATTGGCTAAGCTATTCATCGCGCTGTTTTTTCTTATCGTTTTAACCTCATTATTCTTTCTAAAATCTCCTTCAGACCAAACTGCATCTATAACGAAGCTCCCTACGACTGAAATACAGTCGGAGGCTCGATTGAGCAAGCGAGATCGAATGGATCTTGCCATGGAGCAGGAATTTGAACGTGTAAAAGATGAATCGCTCGGCAGAGTACCGCGGGAGCGTCTTTATGAAGCCTATCTGGAAGCTGAGCGACGCAGAAGTACTTCTAAATATTCCAAGCGAATGATCTCACCAAACTGGACAGAGCGAGGCCCGGATAATGTGGGTGGACGAACCAGAGGTATTATGATCGATCCAAACGACGGATCTGGCAACACTGTTTTTGCGGCAGGCGTCTCAGGTGGTCTCTGGAAAACGACCAATATATCGTCAATCTCTCCAACATGGAATGCGGTCAACGATTTTTTCGAAAACCTCGCAATTTCAAGTATTGCATACGATCCAACCGAAACTGACACAATGTATTTTGGAACCGGTGAAGGTTGGTTCAATATTGATGCCACTCAGGGAGATGGTATTTTTAAATCGAATGATGGTGGCGATACATGGAGGCAACTATCAAGCACAACGTCTTCTACATTCGACTTCGTGCAAAAGATTGTAGTGCACCCGGATAGTGGCGACGTCTATGCTGCTACTCGTACCGGTGGTGTCATGCGATCTACAGACGGTGGGGCTAATTGGAGTAGCGTATTGTCTTCCGGCTCTGGAGCTGGAACTTCACGTGCAGCTGACCTTGAAATTGCAGCAAACTCGAGCATCTATGCCGCGATGGGAATTTTTGGAACCGACGGTGTCTATTCTTCCCCTTCGGGAAACTCCGGCACGTGGACGAAGCTCAATACCGGTGCCAATGGATTTCCCACCAGTGGATTTGAGCGCATTGAGTTGGCAGTTGCTCCGGCCAATGCAAACATCGTATATGCTTTTGTGCAATCCAACGCCGGCGACAGCCTGGAGGCAATTTACCGCACCACAAACAAGGGATCGACCTGGAGTGCCGTAACCAACCCATCTGATGATGATCCAGGAGTTGGTACAGACTTTACTCGCGGACAGGCCTGGTACAATCTCATAGCAGCCGTCAGTCCGACAGATGCTTCCGGGGACACCTTATTTGCGGGTGGAATTGATTTGTTTAAAAGCACGAATGGTGGAACCAGTTGGACGCAGATAACACACTGGTATGGTGGGTTCGGTTTTCAAGAAGTTCATGCCGATCAACATGCCATTGTTTTTGCAGATAACAACCCTGACATCATACTCTTCGGCAATGATGGTGGTGTTTATCGCACAACGGATGGCACGGCAACAACTCCAACTATTTCAAGCAAAAACACCGGTTACAATACGACCCAATTCTATGCCTGTGCCATGCACCCTGACGCAGGATCAAATCATTTTTTAGCTGGCGCTCAGGATAACGGAACAAACAAATTCAACTCTCTCGGCATTAATACAACAACCGAGGTCGTTGGCGGAGATGGGGCCTTTTGTCATATTGACCAGGGCTCTTCAACAGTGCAAATTGCACAGACAACCAATAACAATATATATAGATCGCTAAATGGCGGCTCGTCATTTAGTCAGGTTTTGGCGAATAGCGGTGGTAATTTTATTAATGCCTCTGATTATGACAATACCAGTTTCGTCTATTACTCGGCGTTTAATTCAAATAGTTATGTGTTATGGAGTAACCCACGGACAGGTACGAGTTTTAGCGCACAATCCGTAACTGACTTTGGAGGTACGCAAGCCAGTGCAATCACCGTTTCGCCAAACACTGCAAACCGAGTATTCTTCGGAACTGAGGGTGGGAGAGTCGTTCGGGTAGATGATGCTGCATCAACACTATCCTCTTCGCACATTAATTCCGGTGCCGGCATGCCCACAAGTGACGTCAGCTGTATTGAGGTGGAAGACGGGGATGACAATCATATTTTGGTTACCTACTTCGCATTTGGCGCGACCAGTATTTGGGAAACGACCAATGGTGGAACCAGCTGGACATCCGTTGAAGGCGACCTACCGGATATACCGGTTCGTTGGGCAATGTTCAATCCATCAGATTCAGATCAAGCTTTGATTGCCACTGACTTAGGGGTTTGGTCTACAGACGATCTGGACGGTGGCTCAACAAGCTGGTCTCCGTCGAATACCGGTCTCGCCAATGTACGTGTAGACATGTTGCAATATCGGTCTTCGGATGGTTTGGTCATTGCTGCAACACATGGTCGGGGAATGTATTCCACTGACATCTTTGCAACATCAGTTAGTGCAGATTTTATCGCGGTGAAACCGCTCGACTACTTTGGAAACACAACGACCTTTACCGATGGCTCACTTGGCGCAACATCGTGGTCATGGAATTTTGGTGATGGCAATACGTCGACAGCTCAGAATCCAACCCACACTTATGCTGCGGCCGGGAAATACAGCGTAACGCTCAGTATTAACGGTGGAGCCGAGAGCGAGGTAAAATCAGATTACATTCATATCTTGCCAAATCGTGGAACACCTTATTTAGCAGCGGACGGCGGTAACTTCGAAACGAATCCCGACGATTTCGGATCAGAGGCCATCACAGGTGGACTCGACCTTTGGGAACGCGGTACGCCTTCAAATGATATTACAACATTAAATAGCGCATCAAACGGTTGGAAAACGGACTTGGATGCCGATATAACTGAGGCTGCTTATTCCTGTGCTCTGTATTCTCCCAGCTTCAATCTAACCGTTGCCGGAACATACAGCTTATCATTCAGAAAGAGCATGGCGGTAAGATATGCAAATGCTCCATTCGGAGTGTACGTCGAGTATTCAACGAATCAGGGTGACAGCTGGACGCAGCTTGGCACCGATGCAGATGCCAATGGCACCAACTGGTACGAGCGTGGGCCTTCTTCGAGCTTCACACATTCTATCACACCGGGCGGCTATGCCTTCTGTAACGACTTTACCAATCAGAATACAGCCTACGATATTTCAAGTCTGTCGGGTAATGATGATGTCTGTTTTCGCATCGTTTTCATTTGCGCTACCGGGTATTCTGCCGATGGCTATACCGAAGATGGTTTTATGGTCGATGATTTCCAGATTACCGGTGAATCGAACGACCCTGTTCTTCCGGTCGAGTTACAGTCTTTTAGTGCAAACCCACTGCTCGCCAATAATACTGTGGAACTGAATTGGGAGACAGAAAGTGAGGTTGATAATTCCCATTGGCTCATCGACCGGGCTACCAATAATGGCGAGTGGCAAACCATTGCCCAGCTTGAAGGCCAGGGAACCACGCCTACGGCCACCGAGTACAGCTATATCGACGAGCAGGTTCAACGCGGTATCACATATTCCTATCGTTTGGCCGATGTTTCCTATGCCGGAGTGCTTACCTATCATGGACCACTCACAGTTACATTAGAGGATGGGGATGATCAAACTCCTGCGACCTTCGCATTGGATCAGAATTATCCAAATCCGTTCAACCCATCTACAACCATTCGTTACAGCTTAAAGAACGATGTTCGCACACGTTTAACGGTGTACAATGTGCTTGGTGAGAAGATAACAACACTGGTAGATGGAAATCAGATTGCCGGGGCGAAAAGCATTACCTGGTTTGGAGATGATGACAATGGAAATCGCGTTGCCAGCGGCGTGTATATTTATCGGATTGAAGCCGGCAGCTTTGTAAAAAGCCGAAAGATGATTCTGCTTTATTAAATTTTGCGGGCAATCTTGCCTGTAAAAAAGAGGCCCTGCGTCTAAGCGACGCAGGGCCCTGCGCTTTCTTTCCCGGGTGGACATTAGATCAACTTCGTGATCTTGTCTGCCAAACCGGATTCCCCCAGCACAATTTGCATATTGTTATTTTCAATGATTTTCTCAAGGACTTCCAGCTCTTTCAAGCGCATGAGCGTTGGGTTATCCTCAAGCATCTTGGCGACATTGGCCTGGCTACGCATTGCAGCAACTTCCTCACGTCGCGAAATCAGGTTCGCTTCAGCAGCCTTGCGGGCCTCGATGACTTTATTTAACAGGTCTTTCATCTCGCCCGGAAGAATAATGTCGCGAATACCGAATCCGGCTATACCGACTCCGAACTCTGCCGCTTTTCTCGCCAATATGTGCTGTAACTCCTCGACAAGCTCAATGCGATTGCTCAACAAACTTTCCAGAGACTTTGTTCCGACGACTGCTCGCAGCGCGAGCTGAGCTTCTCTGTAAAGCGCCTGATCTACATCCCTTACCCTTGTTACCGCCAACAATGTATCTGTAAGCTGGTATGAAACCAGTGCATTTAGCCGAATGGAAACTTTATCAGCCGTCAGAATTTCCTGACCACTGATATCCGCCATTTGGGTCCGCAGGCTTTTTGTGTATAGTTTAGTTTTTCCTGCCTCTTTCCAGAAGGCGTATGTTCCCGGCTTTAAGCGCTCTACAAATTCACCGTTTCGAAAGAACAATCCTTCATGTTCATCTTCAACCGTAAACTCATCCAGCGCCAGCTTACCGCTAACAGAACGTAAAATGGTATTCAACTCCTGATGCTGGAAGCGAATGGCATCGGTATTAACCACTTCTACCTGCACTGCACTGAACTCGGTAAACAAAACGTGACTTCCCGGCTTTAGAACCGCCTTAAAACGTCTGTTTTCCCAAACCAACGCGCGTTCATTATCTGCAAGCTCCAGCGTTTGGAATTTATTTTCGTCCAGCAAACCAGACTGAATAATAATATCCAGTTTTTCATGAGTCAAAAAAACGCCTCTCGTTGATACAGTCTCTACAAGCTCTCTAGTGAAAGGATTCCAGAAGTAGTGACGTCCCTTGTCCAAAATACGGACCAGTTCACCATCCTTAAAATGAAGTCCTTTTTCGAAGGCTCTAACGTTTACAATACAAATCATGACTCGCCTCCTTTTAGTTTGTAGCGAGAAGTACTTTCATGTTAAAATTGTCTAAATGCCTTTTGCAAGGAAAGCATCCTTTATTACCCATTCTTCCACGCGGAGTGCAATTTGAGCCTTCGTCCCATTCCAATCCGCAAAGGTCGCAAATAATGACTTTGAGGATTGAAGTATTGCGTAAGCGGTATCCACGCACTGCAGAGCGCTTGACAAACAGCGCCTCATTTTTTTTCTCGCAAGAAATCACTTTGAGGCTGCAATAAGCATGTCCCTACCTTCGGCATTCGGACAATTTTGTAACCACCAGTAAGTATGAGATACTTTGCGAGAATCGAACTCGCTTTCTGTTTTTTTACCAGGTCAGCATCTGGTTAGACAGAGTATGAGTCTGACATGACGAGCAAAGCTATGATTTAGAACCTGCAACAGGACGCTTCAATCAAATATCTGGTGATATAAATGAAATCGCTGGGCAGTCGTAGATTTACGTCGTCTGATTAATAGAGACAGGTCTTGCGGGTTTTTCTTACAGGAAGGATTTTTTTGGGAGGTAAACAAAAAGCGGCTACCTCGCAAGGCGAAGTAGCCGCAATAAATATCATAAAAAGCCGAAACTGATTTACTGTTCTACCGCTTCTGTCTCACGGCAATATTTCTCCCATTTCCAGGCAGAACGGACCATTTCCTCAAGCCCCAGCTTTGCCGTCCAACCAAGCTTTTTATTCGCCAAAGCAGGATCGGCATAAATATTCTCTACATCACCTTCACGGCGATCAACCAGCTGATACTTCAGCTCAACGCCAGATTCTTTTTCGAAGGCTTTTATAACCTCCAGAACGCTGTAGCCGCTCCCGGTTCCAAGGTTAAACACCTCGTATCGCTCTTCATTCTTGCCTTCAATCAGGCGCTCTAGCGCAACCAGGTGCGCATCAACCAAATCGACGACGTGAATATAATCGCGAATACAGGTGCCATCAGGCGTATTGTAATCCGATCCAAACACGCTAAGCTGCTCACGTAATCCAATTCCTGTTTGGGTTATAAACGGCAACAGATTGTTTGGAACACCTAGCGGGAACTCCCCGATCAGCGCGCTTTCATGTGCACCAACCGGGTTAAAGTATCTTAGTGAAATGGCATTCAGCTTCTCATTCGCATGAACCGTCTCGCGGATAATTTCTTCGCAAATCTGCTTGGTATTTCCATAGGGAGAATTGGCCGGTAAAATGGGCGTTTCTTCGGTTACGGGCAGGTCATCGGGCTGACCATACACAGTGGCAGAAGATGAAAAGATCAGCGCCGGCACATCTTCAGCCAGCATGCCTTCCATAACATTGATTAAGCCCTGCAGATTATTACGATAATACATCAACGGATTGGCAACCGACTCACCAACGGCTTTCGATGCCGCAAAGTGAATAACAGCAGCAATACCAGTATGGCTGGCAAAAAAATCAGCAGTTGCCGCTGTATCCTGTAGATCCAGCTTTACAAACTCAGGACGCTTTCCGGTAATCTTTTCAACGCCATCGAGCGACTCCAAACGAGAGTTTGACAAGTTATCGACAACGATTACTTCATAATTATTTTCTAAAAGCTGCACTACGGCATGAGAGCCAATATAGCCTGCTCCACCCGTTACCAGAATTTTTTTCATAGTGTCTCTCTTGAGATTAGCATGTCTGTTCAGTGATTAATTGCAATAGGTATATTTCCGGCAGTTATTGGAATATACTTTGCAATTTACTGAAAATTGTGACCTGTAACGGCCAACTAAAGAATGTTATTGCGATGTTTTATTGTTCTTAGTAACAGCTGCATATTCTTCCGGCGTATCAATATCAAGCAAGATGTGCTTGCAAGACACATCGCAGTAATTTATCCGCTGTTTATTCTTTCTAATGATTTCCTTGCAGCCATTCGGCTCTTTGTGCACCAGGATGTCTTCACGATAGGCTGCCCCCAAAACCACGGGGTGCCCACGTTGCTCATCTACCATGGGCAGAACAATCGCAGTATCAGATTGCTGGTCGGCAAAGCAATCAGCAACCTCAGAATAAACATCTGCCGGAATACCCGGAAGGTCGCCCAGACAAATCATATAGCCAACAGAAGACTTAGACGCTGCTCGCACACCACATTGAATGCTACTGGTCATTCCCTGCTTAAAGTTCGCGTTGTGAATCAAGTGAACATCATATCGATTGAGAAGCTCTGTTACTCTCTCGCTTTCATACCCGGTTACGGCCACTATCTCATCGACATTGGAAGCCAGTAATTCACGAACCACCACATCCAATATCACGCTTCCCTCATAAGGCAGCAGTAATTTATTCTCAACGCCCATTCGCAGGGATTCTCCTGCTGCAAGTAATACGGCAGTTATCATGATATTGTCGCTTTCCTAACGTGAATCGCCCCCTGTCGATTCTTTAAGAATCCACCATTGCGTTGTCTTAAGACACTCAAAACTTCCGCGACAATCGAAACGGCAATTTCCCCTGCAGTCTCTGCCCCGATATCTAAACCAATGGGGCTGAAATATCTCGCAATCTTTTCATCGCTCACCTCAAGCCCCTCATTTATCGCCTCTTCAAGCAAGCGTTTTCCCCGTTTTTTTGGCCCCAAGAAGCCGATATAGCTGACATCAGATGGAAGCAACAGCCGTAGAATCTCTTTGTCCAGCAAAAAGTTGTGAGTCATTATAACGCAGGCCACCTGTGGGCTTAATATCGATTTTAGGCTTTCTCCCTGATTCTCCCAAACACGAACCGATTGTGCTGTTGGAAATTTGCCAGAGTCCGCCAGGGATGGTTTCGTTGAAATAACATGCGTCGCCCAACCCAACTCAGAGACAACCCGCAACACATGCGGCACATCATGTCCATCTCCAAAAAGCAAGAGCTGTTGATGTGACTGCACATATTCACATAAAACCTCTAGCTGTAAATCGTCTTTTTGCAGACGCTGTACAGAAGAACGTTTGGATTTAAGAGCACTCCTTAACTCATCATCAAAAAGATTCACAAGTTTATCTGAAGAACAGAGGCTTTTCTGGCCGTCCCAAAGGCATCTTCCGGCAAGCAAACCTTCACGATTGCTGCGAAAAACAGTGAAAAGGACGAATGGTTTCTGTAGTTCCATTAAGAGTCGCATACGTAAAAAGATGCTGCTTTCTGCAGGTCGATCTATCAACACGGTCGTCTTCCCGCCACAGCCCATTCCCGTTCCCCAATAGATATCTTCTTCAGAGGTCGTATCGTAAGTTTTCAAAAGAGGTTTATCTGTAGAGCCCATCTTCGCTGCGGAGGTGCAGACATCTCCTTCAAGACATCCGCCGCTGATTGTTCCCAAAACCTCGCTCGAATTCCAAACCAGAATACGGGCTCCGATATCCCGATAGGTCGAGCCTTCGGCATTTACAAGCGTTGCTAACTGATAAGGAGTTTGAGACTCCTCCAGCTCGGTAATCTTATCAAGTATGGCAATTAATTCATTCATAAACATTCCTGTTCCATTTTCTGGTATAAGATACACAGGGAATATTACCAGTGCAATCTGGCACAAGGAAAATAACGGTCAACTAAATCATTGAACCTTTTATGTGGTTAGATTATCTTAGTATATACTTAACGATCGGGATAGGATTATGGGTAACTTAAATGTTGAAGCAGCATTCGACTCGAAGAAGAGCAGATATTTTTTACAGGATGTTTTGAATGACCTCGAAGCATTGAATATTCTCATCAGCGAGGGATATTTAGAGACGGGAATTCAACGAATTGGAGCAGAGCAGGAACTCTGTTTAATCGATAAACATCTCAGACCGGCTCCTATTCTGACCAGCCTGCTAGACAAAATAGAAGATGAACATTTCACCACCGAACTTGCCCGCTTCAATATCGAGATGAACCTGGATCCGCTTGAGTTTAAAGGCGATTGCTTTCGCAGATTAAAAAACCAGCTTGAAGAGATGTTAGCAAGGCTAAGCTCCGCATGCCGGGACCATGAAGCTGATTTCTGCATGACCGGAATTTTACCCACTATTCGCAATCACGATTTATCTCTGAGTAACCTCACGCCGCTTCAGCGTTATCAGGGATTGTTCAAAAAACTTCGTGATATGCGTGGTGGCGGATTCGACTATCATATTCGCGGCGCCGATCTACTCCGCATATCACATACTTACCCAACGTTTGAGTTTTGCAATACGTCGTTTCAAGTTCACTTTCAGCCTTATCCCGAGCGGTTTGTTGAGTCATATAACGTCGCGAGGCTGATTAGCGCCCCTGTTCTTGCTGCTGCGGTAAACTCGCCCCTGCTTCTCGGAAAACGGCTTTGGGCCGAAACGCGGATCGCGCTTTTTCAACAATCTATCGACTCACGCCGCCGCCTGGAACAACTAAAGGAGATTAGCGGACGTGTTTCCTTCTCTCGTCATTGGACGCACAATATTCTTGAAGACTTCAAAGATGATATTTCCCGGTTTCGCCCACTTCTCTATGCAGAGCATACCGAGAATTCTCTGGATATGCTTAGTCGAGGCAAGATGCCAAAACTGGCGGCACTGCAAATTTTTAATGGCACAATCTATCGCTGGAACCGCGCGTGTTATGGTGTTGGCAACGGCAAGCCTCATTTGCGTATCGAAAACCGCTACCTCCCTTCCGGTCCTACTGTCGATGATGAAATTGCAAATACCGCATTTTGGATTGGCATTATGAACGGCTTCGATGAGCGCTACGAGAATCTGCATGACAAGATTATTTTTGATAATGTGATGGACAATTTTACGCGAGCCGCGCGTAGTGGGCTGGATAGCAGCTTCCACTGGCTTAACAAGCGCAGCATTACTGCAAGAGATTTGATTCTGGATGAACTGCTTCCTGTCGCACATGCCGGCCTTAATAAAGCTGGTGTGAATAAAGAAGACTCCGATTTCTTTCTGTCAATAATTCGAGAGCGCGTCAGCTCCGGGAAAACCGGGGCATACTGGCAGTCGGCTAATTTTACAAAACTAAAGGAGACCATTTCTGCAGAAGATGCTCTTCTTTGTGTAACCCGCAGTATGGTCGAGCATCAGAAAGAAGGTAAGCCCGTACACGAGTGGCCTGATATTAGTGAAACGCCCGCGGTGAAAAAAGATATTGAATTACTGCATGTCGGTCAAATAATGACAACCGATTTATTTACTCTGGATGAAGAAGCCTCAATTTCACTGGCAGTGCATATTATGAAGTGGAAAGGCATTCACCACATTCCGATCGAGGACAAAAATGGTTACCTGTGTGGCATGCTGGTAGCAGATGAGCTGATGTCGATGATGAACATGACTCCAACGCGGCCCGTTCGGGAGGTAATGCAAATTGCCCCCATAACCGTTATGCCGGAGACTGAAATAAATGTCGCAAAGACCCTGTTGAATAACAGCCATCAAAATTATCTACCTGTTGTAAAGAATGGAACGCTGGTTGGAATAATAACAGAAGATGACTTGAAAACGAGCTAAGAGAAAACGACATGCAGCATTACTGGGACATATTTTTGAATGGTTATTCAGGCTATGCCAATTATCTTTATTCCGAAGTTCTTAACCCACATTGGCACAACTATTTCTATTGGCTTCTCGGCGTTTCTGCACTGTTTTTTCTTCTTGAAATTGCACGTCCCTGGAGAAAAGATCAACCCTCATTCCGACAAGATTTTTGGCTTGATTTCTTTTATATGTTCTTCAACTTTTTCCTGTTTTCTCTGATAATATATAACGCAGCATCGGATGTCGTTGTGAACCTGTTCCGGGATGGCCTCGCTCTGGTCGGTATTCGCAATCTGGTCGCACTAGAGATCGGATCGTGGCCGGTCTGGCTGCAGCTATTTAGTCTTTTTATTGTGCGGGATTTTATTCAATGGAATACACACCGGCTGCTGCATCGCGTTAATTTTTTGTGGGAATTTCATAAAGTGCACCATTCCGTGGCTGAAATGGGTTTTGCCGCACACTTGCGTTATCACTGGATGGAAAATATTGTTTATCGCGCTCTCGAGTATTTACCACTAGCCATGATTGGCTTTGGCATTGATGACTTTTTTATAGTCCATATTTTTACGCTGGCTGTCGGACATTTTAATCACTCAAACCTACAGGTTCCACTTGGTCCGCTTAAATATATCTTCAATAATCCGCAAATGCATATTTGGCATCATGCGAAACATTTACCCGATGAGCATCGCTATGGGGTAAACTTCGGTCTAACGCTTAGCGTGTGGGATTATCTTTTTGGCAAGGCATATATTCCCCATAGCGGTCGTGATATTGAACTCGGCTTTGACGAGGTCGAGTCATTTCCGAAGGACTTTATTGGGCAAAACCTACATGGGTTTAAACCTGATAAAAAACCTTAGTTTTTAGACGTCAATCTACACGATAAAAAAAGACTTACGACTAAATTATATCAGCAAGCTCAGAAAGACTATTCAGACAGCGTGCTCCATTCGATTCCAGAATTGCACGAATCTCACTTAGTTCGGCATACCGTCTGGGATCGTGCATCCACTCATTTCCAGCACTCAGAAAACAAACAATTGTTTTTTCCGGTCGTTTGTTACTCTCGTTTACTGCATTCGCAAGATCAAAAGTAGACAGCGCGGATGGGGTTATAACAAATACGATAGCATCGGCATGCTCCTTTTCAAAAGCATCATGTTGTGCGTTCACCAATCCCCTACCTGAAGATTCTGCAATAACGACATTGTCTGTAAGCAAACGTTTGATAGTACTCCGCCAATTACCGTAGTCCCCTCTGCCGGCAACAAATACGGTTTTGATGCATTTCGTATCTGATTTTACAGGGTAAGCAGACAAATTAGTATAATCCGTATTCATAATTTTTTCCTTTGTGTAATTTCTACACTTACTATAAGTGTATATTCTACACTTTTATGGTAAAAGTCAAGGAAAAAATTCAGTAATCTATAAATAATGAGGGTCAATCAGATGATAAGTCTAAGTGGAAAGATGGCTGGAATGGTTTTTTAGGATCGATAAGCCATCGTGAATTCGGAATGATAAAACCTGCAAAAATTAGATCATTATTTAATATTCTCGGCGAAATTTACATAAAAATCCAGTGTTTCGGGATTACGCATCGCATCTGGATTGGCTGCGCGGTCGATTGGTATTCCCATAAGAATCTTCTTTACCGGTGCCTCCAGCTTCTTTCCACTAATAGTATAGGGAATATCGGACACCGGAATAATTTCATCCGGGACATGACGTGGTGAGTAGGTGCTACGCAGGGTTTTCTTAACAAGATTAATTAAATTTTCATTTAGTTCACAACCATGTGTCAATTTTACAAAAAGAGGCATATAGTGTCTTCCTCCCGAGAGCTCGAGATTTACAATCAGGCTGTCCTGAATTTCCGCGATGGAGTTTAATGCACGGTAAATCTCTGCCGTGCCGATTCGAATGCCATGCCTGTTAAGAGTTGCATCAGAACGTCCCAAAATTAAAAGGGTATTTCTGGGTGTCACTTTCAGCCAATCGCCATGCCGCCAAATACCGCGGTACATCTCAAAATAACTAGCCAAATACCGCGTTTTCCCGGGATCATTCCAAAAATATATCGGCATAGATGGCATAGGCTTGGTAATTACCATCTCCCCTACCTCATCCACAACCGGCTCAGCAGATTCGTCGAATGCATACATGCTGCAACCCAGGGTACGGCACTGAATTTCTCCAACATAAACCGGCTCGAGCGGACATCCACCAACGAAAGCCGTGCAGACATCTGTTCCACCGCTCATGGAGCAAAGCCACAAGTCGTGATTTACATTCTCATATACCCAACTAAAAGCTTCAGGCGGTAATGGAGCACCTGTCGACCCGATTGACCGAAGTGCACTAAGGTCAAAATCATCTTTGGGTGAAATACCGGCTTTCATACATGCGACTAAAAACGGTGCGCTGGTTCCAAAATGATGAATGCCCACTTCTTCAGCAAATTGCCACATGAAGTTGATGTCAGGATAGTTTGGGCTGCCATCATACAGCACAATTGTGGCTCCTGCCAGCAGCGTTGCCTGCACGAAATTCCACATCATCCAACCGGTGGTTGAATACCAGAAAAAACGCTCACCCGGGTGCACATCATTGTGAAACGCGACGTAGCGCAGGTGTTCTAACAATACGCCTCCCTGGGAATGGGTTATCGCTTTGGGAATTCCGGTCGTGCCACTGGAATATAGTATCCAGATGGGATGATCAAATGGAACCGCCAGAAACTCCAACTTTTGTGCCGGAGTTGAAAGGGCCTCAGACCATGCCGTGCAACTTTTGAAACGTGACGCTTCAATTGTTTTATCAAGAAATGGGATAAGAAGTGTGCCTTCAAGGGTGCTTAGTTTCAATATTAACTCGTCGACAACGGCCGACTTATCAAATCCCTTACCGCCATAGCGATACCCGTCTACTGTGATCAGAAGTTTAGGTTCAATTTGCTGAAACCTGTCGACCACGCTATCAGCCCCAAAATCCGGAGAACAGCTAGACCAAACGGCACCAAGCGAACATGTCGCCAGAAATGCGATCGTCGCCTCAGGGATATTTGGTAAATATGCGACGACACGATCGCCCTTACCAATTCCCTGCTCCCTTAACCAGGCCTGAAATGCTGCAACCCGCTCTTCCAGTTCATCCCAACTTAGTTCGCCAAGAGGCTCCGCTTCAGATTGGAATATAATGGCAGGTCTCTTTGCGCTACTCATCCGAAAAATATGTTCTGCATAATTTAGCGTCGCTCCTTCAAACCATCGTGTATTTGGCATCGGGTCATCTGTATGCACATTGCTCGGGGCTGAATGTGAGATAATTTCAAAATAATCCCAAATCATCTGCCAAAAAAGCTTGGTGTCATCAACAGACCATTCCCACAGCTCATGGTAGGATTGAAAGATTAACTGATGTTTTTCGGACAGCCACTGCATAAAATGATTGAGTCTTGAATTCTGCTTAAAAGTTGCTGAAGGGGACCAGAGAGGTGGTGTCATAAGGCATCCGATAAATGATAAAGTTGGCGGCAAATGCTCCGAAGCTATATATACAGATGGAATGACCGTAATTCAAGGATGAAATCAGATGGTCTTAAAAACGCATTATATATCAAGCTTCTCGCGCATAATAAGAGCAGCTGCATGGCGATTGCTGCTTTTATGCTTCGTAATCTCCCTGAACCCTAGCGCCACATGCCAGAATCAGTTTAACATCAACGGGTATTTTAGCCAGGCCTTTGCAGCAAGTAATGGCAATCAAATTTTAGGCATCCCTTCAAACGGCACTACAAATTACCGGAACGCAGCACTGCTCTTTTCCTTCAAAGCAGATGAAAAGCTCGCCGCTCACCTTCAATTTCGTCATCGATTATACGGCAACAGTCCATTATCAAAACTCGAAAAAACGATTCAGTTCGATTGGGGTTTTCTCAGATATTCGCTAAGGGACAATCTGTCTATTAAATTTGGTCGCGTTCTGCTACCGCTGGGAATTTACAATGAAATTCGTGACGTAGGCATTCTACTCCCCTTCTTTCAGGCGCCCTTTACGCCATATAGTGAAGGCAACTTCACAGCAAAGGCCTTTGACGGCGCTATGCTCTCCTATTCGAATGCACTTCCCGGTAATTGGTCCGCAGAGAGCGATTTTTACTTCGGACAGTTTTCATGGATAGAATGGTTTCGCTATAGAGATCCGTTTACAAATTCAATTGCAGACTTTACCCGCAACATTTCTTTTCGTAAGGCACTTGGAAGCCGCTTATTTCTAAATAGCCCTCTGGAAGGGGTTCGCTTTGGCGGGTCTGTTGTTCATGGTAACATTTTATATATTCAGCCCGGCCGAAGCAACATTAATGGAAAAGGTGAAGGATTAACGCTGGCTCTTCTTTCTGCTGACCTGACAAGAGAGACATATTATCTGCGTAGCGAATTTACCGCTCTCGAATCGACAAATGCGAAAATCAAAGGCTTCTATATTCAGGGTGGCATTCAGCTACACGAAGCGATTTGGCTAAATGTTCAACACGATAATTTAAATATTGCTGACGCAGACTTTTTTGGCGTCTTCATCCTTCAGGATGTCGATTACTATTCTGATTATATTGCAGGAATCAACTTTCACTACCGAGACTATATCATCAAGGCAGAGGGTCATATTACTAAAGGTTTTGCGACTGAAGAACCGATTGACTTCAACGGGCCGCCTAAAAAGACCAATTTTATCATTCTTAGTCTTGTAACGAGCTTTTAAGGAAATAGACGTGAATACTTTGACTAAACTTACAACAGTTATTCTTTTGCTGCTTTTGAACCTGCAAAGTCATGCTGAAGAAAAGTTTAAGCTACACGGACACTATTCCCAGGGCTACGCCATTTCCAGTGGAAGCACAATTTGGGGAATCCCGGATGATGGCACATTCGATTATCGGTCCATAGGCCTACAATTCAGTTTTCATCCGGCAGAAAAACACAGCGTTTATTTTCAAATGCGTCACCGCAGACTTGGTCGTAATCCGCTGATGCGGGCTACAGATGATGTTTCCTACGACTGGGGCTTCTACAAATATGAATTTTCAGATAACTCCAGCATCCAGATAGGCAAAATGTTACGACCATTTGGCATTTATAGTGAGATTAGCGACGTTGGTGTTTTACTTCCTTTTTATCAGGCGACTTACCCGCTTTATTTCGAAGGGAATTTTACATCCAAAACATACAATGGCGTGGCACTCTCTCATGAAATCGAATTCTGGGACGACTGGAATTTTCATGTGGATATCTTTGCGGGAGAATATCAGTTCAATGAATGGTATATTTTCAAAAATCCTCTCTCTGGTGAACGTGAAGAGCTTGTAGGTGAAGTTAAAGTACGAAACTCGATCGGGCTCTGGACCTGGTTAAATACCTCTATTGAAGGGTTTCGTATTGGAGTGGGTGGAAATCAAGCAGACTTCCGTGAAGGCATTCAATATGTTCAGAATGGCTTGATCGGCCACGAAAAGGTTCAGATATGGCATTCTTCCATCGATTTGACAAGAGCACGTTGGTTTTTACGCTCCGAACAAAGCTATATATACATGTATACAAATGACTTCGACGGCTTCGGGAGCACAACCCAATTGTCTTTTGAACCGATAGAAGCAGTTCGGTTAAACTGCCAGTATGAATTCTTAAACATCAGAAATGCACCTGTTGCGTCCGCAAGCGGCGCAACGCGTTCAGACTTTGATTACCACAGGGATGCAGCAATTGGAATTAGCTACAATAAGCAAAACAAATTCACTCTTAAACTAGAAACACATTGGAATAGAAGCCTTAGTATTGAGGAACCGATTTCTTTTACAGAAGAAAATCCGCCCTCAACTTTCTACACCATTTTCAGTATCTCAGGTGCTTTTTAGAATCTTCGCAATTCTGGCTAATTCAACATATAGATTTAGCCGACAATGATACCAGACAACTATTTCAGGGAGGAAAAAATGTCTGTTTTTAAAAACCTTACCACTAAAATCCTACTCGGTATGCTGCTCCTATTTTTTGCAGCCTGCAGTAGTGATGTGCCAACACAAACACAAACGCAAAACGAAGTTCCTGACGGCCTTGTAGGCTACTGGATCGGCACAAACTTTGTTTTTACCAGCCAGGCAGACAGCACTATACAGGTTAATCTCGGACAATTTGGAGTGGTCTTTTCAGTCACTGTCAATCCGGATTCAAGCTACTCAAGCACTACGCAGTTTTTAGGCCAGACGACCGTCGAGAATGGGGTTATCTCCATTCAACAAAACACTCTGACCTTCACGCAGCAAAGCGATGTTAATCGCAGCGGAACGTTTTCGCTTAATGAGAACTCTATGAGTATTCGTTTCGAAGAGGAAGCCTTTGACTTTGATCAGGACGGAACAGACGAACCTGCCATTCTTGATATTAACCTGGAGAAGAGCGTCCAGTGAAAGCACCCTTTATTAAAGGAACAATAATCGCCGTTCTACTGCTTCTGCTGATGTGCCTCTCAAGTGCAAGCGCACAGCAGAAGCTGCATGTTCATGGTTATTTTTCTCAAGCATATGCGATTTCTGATGGGAATTCCATTTATGGTATTTCATCGAATGGAACGGTGGATTATCGCAATGCTGCATTGCAGTTCAGTTTTCAACCTTCACAGGCAAACCGGGTCGTCATTCAGGTAAACCATCAGAGGATCGGCCAGAGTCCGATTATGCCTTTAAAGGAAGACGTAGAGCTGGATTGGGGAATCTTGGAACAGCGTTTGAACGACACGTTTACCCTGCGGGCAGGCAGAATTCTGCTCCCCCTGGGCATGTACAACCAAATGCGTGATGTGGGGATATTGCTACCGTTTTACTCCGTTCCCTTTTCCCCATATGGTGAAGGCATCTATACAAGTGAAACCGTTGATGGGTTCTCTGTTTCGGTATATAAAGATGTTGGGGAATCCAGCTCTATAGAAGCAGAGGTTTATTTTGGTCAGTGGAAATGGGCAGAATGGTATATACTAGACAATATCTTCGGTGGTCCACAAATAGCTGTAGCGGATGAGGCTACCATACGTGCTGCTCTTGGTGCCTGGCTTTGGTTCAATACACCTGTAGAAGGCCTGCGGCTTGGTAGTGGTGGTTTTAGCGGCAATGTAGAGGATGGCATACAATTTCAGCCGGACGAACTATTGGGACCACAACGTATGGGATTGATCGCCGGAGCGGTTGATTTTACTCGCAGCCGCTTTTATTTACGGAGTGAAGTAAATGCCTATCAGCTATTTAAAAGCTCGCTGACTGCAGTGGGTGGCTATATCCAGTTTGGAATACACATAACAGATCGACTCGAAATTAATTCGCAAAACGAAACCACCCACGTTAAAAATTTGATAGCGATTCCAAATACTCCTGCAAAGGATGTTGAATATAATCGTGACTTTGCGTTAGGAATAAAGTTTTCACCAACTCACTTCCTCGCGCTAAAAATCGAGGGGCATCTAAATAGGGGGTATCTTGCAGAACAACCTCTGTCCGAGATTCTGTACAACAGACCCTATAAAACACGATATGCAATACTTAGTTTATCCGTTGGCTTTTAGAGCGATATCATGAGAATACATATGAAAAATACACTAAAAAAATTGGCCTTCATTTTCATTCTGCTTCCGTTGACTTTCTCCGCAACAAAAGATAACAATGCGGCTGAGAAATTCATCGTAATTGTTCACGCAGAGAATACGCTGGAAACAATTTCGCGTAAAAAACTCAGCAAAATGTTTTTGAAGAAAACTTCTCGGTGGGAAAGCCAAGACCTTATTGTACCCGTTGATCAAAAAATTGAATCTCCTACCAGAATAGCCTTTACCACCACCATTCACAAAAAGAAGATCTCATCGGTCAAAGCGTATTGGCAAAAAAAGATTTTCACCGGAAGAGCTATCCCGCCAGTGGAATTATCATCTGACAAAGAAGTGCTTAACTATATAGTAGAGAACCCTGGTGCAATTGGCTATGTAAGTGCCGAATGCAAGATTTCAACTCATTCAGTAAAAAAATTGGCAGTCCTTTACAAGTAATTCCTCAAGGTCTCAGGTAAATTATGTTTAAAACACTCACCAGATTAGATATACAAAAGAAGATCATACTGATCCCGGTTATCGCCGGAGTCATTTTTTCTTTTAGTACGGTGATTATCCTGCTTATGAGCCAAAACAACGAAGAGAATGCGCAAAAGATCCAAAACTATTACTATCCACTGCTCGCGCTAAATTTCGAAGTTGAAGAACGTTTTTCATTTATTCAACGTGAATTACAAGATGCTGTGGCTGCAGCAGATAGTGAAGCGGTTGCGGAAACGGAACAGATATATAAGGGGCTGATCGATACATTAATGACTGGGGCCAGTCAATTTGAGGGTGAAAGAGACTCGCTTTTATTACTGCATGAAAAATGTAAAATTTACTTTGTTGTAGCGAGTTCAGTCAGCTACCGTCTGATTTCAGAACGAGCTTCAAAAAGCCTGATCGATGATATCGAACACATGTCTTTCTTATACAATCAGCTGACCAATTCAATTGTGAGAGCATCCAATCGTCATCGGGAAGCCATTGAGTCGCGCTTTCTAAGCAATCGTGCGAACTACTCACGTCTCCTCTGGTTCAGCTTTTTACTGACCTTTTTTGGCCTCACGTTAATTATTGTCATTTCTTATATAACTACAAAGTCTATTACAAAACCGCTATCGAAACTTGTTGAGCTGGCGAACGTGGTAGCTCAAGGAAAATTCAACACTCCGGTAACGGTTAGCGGCCAGGGAGAAATCGGCGTACTTGAACAAGCATTCAACAAAATGACGAAGGAGATTGGAACGCTGATCCGTGAAAAGGACAAGGCGTTTCAGACCGTTATTTTATCAAAGAGCTTCATTGAGCAAAATGCACAAAAGCTGGAGAATTTAAACAGTGACTTGAAAGTGGAAATTGATGAACGCAAGAAGGCAGAAGCAAAATTAAATGATCATCAGCTTCGACTGGAAGAGAAAGTTCGCGAGCGCACCGCAAAGTTAAGTACATTAAACCTGAACCTGCAGGAAGAAATTGAAACCCGCAAGCAGTTCGAACTTAAGCAAATGCAATTAAACTCGGCGCTTGAAAGTGCGAATCAGGAACTCAAAAGTTTTGCCTATGTCGTTTCTCACGATCTTAAAGCCCCACTTCGGGCAATTGGCTCACTGTCAGACTGGTTAGCCAACGATTACAAGCAACAGCTGGGAGATGAGGGAAAAAACCTTCTAAACCTATTGGACGGGCGGGTCATTCGAATGCACAATTTAATTGAGGGCATACTCGAGTATTCCAGACTTGGTCGTATTCGCGAAGAGAAATCTCGCATCGATTTAAATGTGATTATGGAGATCGTCCTCGACGTACTCGCTCCACCGGCACATATACAGGTCTCAATACCGAATAAGTTCCCATCACTGGTATTTGAACGCACGCGGCTTATACAGGTTTTTCAGAATCTTATTGGTAATGCTATTAAGTATAATGACAAACCAGAAGGGCGGGTCGACGTTGCATTTACAAAAAGCGAACGCAACTGGCTCTTTAGCATATCGGACAATGGAGTCGGAATTGATCAAAGGCACTTTGGTAAAGTGTTTCAAATATTTCAGACCTTAAAGGCACGCGATGAATATGAGAGCACCGGCGTTGGTCTAACACTAGTGAAGCGCATTATAGAGATGTATGGTGGTGAGATTTGGATAGAATCTGAACTGGGTATTGGCACGACCTTTTTCTTCACAATACCTATTACCGAAGGTGATGAGATTAAAAGGGCAAAGGAAGTAAAAATACAACCTCAGTTGCCGGAGAGATCTTAGCAATCAATTAATGCTGTAGGAGAACATCATGGAAGATGACAAGATAAAACTACTATACGTTGAAGATGACCTGATAGATCAGATGGCATTAAAACGTACTCTGGCTCAAAATTCACTTAATTATGATGCGTCGTTTGCCACTTCCATAAGCGAGGCCGGAAATGTTCTTCAATCCCACAATTTTGACGTCATCATTACAGACTTCAATCTGGGTGATGGAAACGCTTTCGATTTGTTCGAGCTTGTAGATGATACTCCGATCATGGTTGCAACCGGTGCAGGTGATGAAGAAATTGCAGTAAAAGTAATCAAGTCCGGCGCTTACGATTATTTTGTAAAAGATGCAAATCGCAAATATCTCACAATGCTACCAGTTGCTGTAGAGCAAACAGTTAGTCGACATCGCGCCGATCGTCGATTTCGCCTACTTTCAAATGCCTTGAAAAACATCAAAGATATGGTTTCAATTACCGACATTAATGGCACCGTCTTATTCATTAATCAAGCCTTTATTGAGGATTTTGGCTATCGTGAAGAGGAGATTGTTGGTCAGCCTTTAAGCATTATCGATGGTGGTAAACATTCGATGCAGAAGATTTATGAGCTAATCACTGAAGACCCGAGCGAAGGCTGGCAGGGAGAAGTTCGGCAAAAGCGTAAAGATGAGTCTACGTTTCCGGTATTTCTGTCCACTTCAGCAATTAAAACCAAACGAGGTGAACCACGCTATTTTATCAATGTTGCAAACGACATTTCTGAACGCCAAAGAGAGGCGAAGGCATTAAAAGTAGAGAAGGAGCGCCTCTCAACCACATTAACCAGCATTGACGTGGCAGTTATTACCACCGACGATAGCGGCAGAATTCTTATCTTTAACCGTGCGGCGGAAGAAATTACCGGCTGGACTTCAGTTGAGGCGATCGGAAAACTCTATTCCGAGATCTATCAAAAACCGATTGAAAAGGACAATACGCCACAAGTCCAAAAGCCTGTCGAATACGTCTTAGAAAACGGTCGTGCCTGCGGTTCGACAACCCCAACTAAGATTATTAATCGCATGGGCAATACGAAGCAAGTTACGCAAACGGCAACACCGCTAAAGCTTGGAAACAACGATACTGTTGGCGTCTTGCTTACCTTTCGGGACGTTACACTGCAACAGAAAATGGAAGAAGAGCTGCAGAAATCTCAAAAGCTGGAATCACTTGGCGTTCTTGCCGGTGGCATTGCTCATGATTTCAACAATATTCTTACAGCTATTTTGGGCAATATTTCCATGGCGAAAATGCACGGTAAAAAGGCCCCGGAGAAGACCGAGCGTTTCTTGCAGCAGGCGATTAAAGCTGCGGAACAAACTCGTGCCCTTACCAATCAACTCCTGACTTTTGCCCGTGGAGGGAATCCCATTAAGGAAAATGCTTCAATTGTCGACTTGGTTCAGGAAAGCAGTGACTTTGTTGCCCGAGGAAGCGGCGTACGCTGTAAATACAACATTGACGACCGAATAAGCGTTGTTGCAATGGATGTTGGACAAATTAGCCAGGTCATTAATAATTTAATTATTAACGCTATACAAGCGATGCCAAAGGGCGGTACCATTCGTATTTATGTAAAAAACATTGCCTTTGCTGAGAATGACTCCGCTCGACCAAGCGCCCTAAAGCCCGGCGACTATGTTTCAATTGCTATACAGGATCAAGGCTCAGGGATTCCAGAAGATGTATTGCCAAAAATATTTGATCCTTATTTCACCACAAAAGAAGCAGGTAATGGATTAGGACTTGCAAGTTGTTACTCAATCATACGAAAGCACGAAGGTCAAATTGAGGTGGAATCTACCCCGAACGTTGGAACAACTTTCACGCTCTATCTGCCTGCATCGCAAGAGCAGTCGATAGACGCTATTGAGAAGGAGGAGAACACGCTGGTTAAGGGTGAGGCCAAAATTCTGTTTATGGATGATGAAATTTTTATACGCGATATTGCAGGAGAAATGCTGACCTATCTCGGCTTCGAGGTAGCATTTTCAGCAAATGGCGATGAGGCAATTAAACGCTATCGTGAAGCAATGGATGAAGGCGAGCAATTCGACATCGTTATGCTGGATATAACAATTCCGGGCGGCATGGGAGGAAAAGAAGCCATTAAGCATTTAAGAAAGATAAACCCTGATGTGAAGGCAATTGTCGCAAGTGGTTATTCCAAAGATCCTGTGATGGAAAAATATCAGGAATACGGCTTCAGTGGAAGAATTCTGAAACCATTTGGAATTAAGGAGCTGAACAAGGCTTTTAAGGACTTGAATTAAGCAAGGGTAGAGATATGGACAATTTCCATAAAACGCTAAATCGCCAGCTAAAGAAACACTTTGGAAAAGGCAATCCTATTCCAAAAGAGTTGACGTCTTTCCTGGAAGACGTAAGTTCCGTCTATTCGCAACAGGATAAAGATATGCGTTTTATGCAGCACTCGATGGACATCAGCTCGGAAGAGCTACAAACGACTAATCAGGAAATGGGCGCCATTATGCGCAGTATGCCTGATCTTTTTTTCCGAACGACGTTTGAAGGCAAAATCCTTGATGTTAAATCTGCTAATATATACGATTTTATAATGCCGGTTCAAGCTTTATTCGGTAAGCAAATCCACAAGATTCCATTCAAGAAAGCAGCAATAGAAATCGAGAAGGCTCTGCTGGAAGTTCAGCAGAACGGAACCGTTTCAACAGCACTATATTCAATTCCTTTCCCGTCTGGTAAGCGCTACTTTTCTATTTGCTTCGCCCCTGCCCTCGAAAAACAGTTTATAGCAATTATTAGAAATCGCACCGTGGAAGCAGAGGCAGAAGAGAAACATAAATCTGCATATTCTCTGCTTCAGGCCATCCACAATGCGACACAGAGCGGTATTCTCGCAGTAGACAGAGATGGCAGAATGATGGGACAAAACAAGCGTTTTCTTGAAATGTGGAGGCTCGATGAGTCAGACATGGCAGAGGATCGTAAAGGAAGTCCGATCGATAAAATCCTGCCAGATCTTGTAGAACCCGAAAAGTTTGTTAAACGCATTCAGGAACTATATAATTCTCCTGAAACCGAGTCATTCGATTTAATTGAGTTTAAAGACGGTCGGGTTTTCGAGCGCGTCTCCAGACCGCAGATTCAGGAAGGCAAAGTTATTGGTCGTGTATGGAGCTTTAATGACGTCACTCGTCTTCGTGCGACAGAACTTGCAGAGCGCGAACAGAAGCTATTTCTTAGAAGTATTTTAGACGGAACACCCAACCTGATATGCTTAAAAAATCTGGATGGAAGCATTGAACTGATAAACCAAGCCTTTGCAAATATCGTTGGCTTAAGCTTTGAAGAAATCGAGGGTAAAAAGTCTGAAGACTTTGAACACATCGTTTTCACACCAAGCTCTGACTCTATCTGCGTAGATGAAGAATTTTGCTTAAAGTCAGGCTCTATTCAATTCACCGAAGAAGTTATCACCAACGTAAAGGAAAACACCTCAGCCACCTATCTAACGTCCTATACAATCTTTAAAGGCATCCGTTCGGGCGAGCCCAAAATATTGTGCGTTTCAACTGATATTACGGCGAGAAAGAGGGCACAGGAAGAGCAGGGGAAATTACTACAACAGCTTGAGGATGTAAACAATGAACTTCAGCAATTCGCATACTCTGTTTCTCATGATTTAAAGGCTCCACTTCGTGCAATCGATTCCCTTACAAACTGGCTTCTCGCAGACCACTCGGCCAGCCTTAACGAGCAGGGGCAAGAACTAATCGAGCTAATCAACGGACGAGTAAAGAGAATGTACGCTCTTATTGAAGGCATTCTCGCTTATTCAAAGCTGGGTCGCGAGAATGAAGTTAAAGTCCCTGTGAATCTTAATGAAACACTCAGGGATGTGGTAGAGACACTCGCTCCCCCACCCCATATTTCTATCACGGTCTCACCCGATCTTCCGGTATTGGATGGAGAGAAAATTCGAATATTTCAGCTGTTTCAAAACCTGGTCGGCAATGCAGTTAAATATATGGATAAGCCGAAGGGGAAGATCGTTGTTGAGGCTCTGGAGAAAGAAGCGCATTGGCAGTTATCGATTAAGGATAATGGTTCCGGGATACCGGAAAAACACTTAAAAAACATTTTTCAGATATTTCAGACTTTGCAAAAAAGTGACGATATACATAGTACAGGCATTGGTCTGGCACTGGTCAAAAAAACTGTAGAATTAAATGGTGGATCAATTTGGGTTGAGTCGAAGCTTGGAGAAGGAGCCAACTTTATTTTTACCTGGCCAAAACGCAGCGAAGAAAGTGTACAGAAAGAAACTAGAGCAACAGGACTAGAGGAATGATGATGGACAACAATAAAACGATTCTACTTGTCGAAGATGACATGGTAGATGCGATGACCGTTCGCAGAGCATTAAAAGAATTGCAGGTATCAAATCCCCTCACAGTAAAGGGCAATGGCGAAGAAGCCCTGGATTACTTAAAGGATTCAATAAATGAAAAACCCTGTATCATCCTGTTAGATTTAAATATGCCCCGAATGAATGGAATCGATTTTCTTAAAGAAGTTAAATGCGATGACCGCTTGCGATCTATTCCGGTAATCGTGCTTACGACCTCAAAAGCTGATCAGGATGTGGTGACCACCTTCAACATGAGCATTGCCGGATACATGGTAAAGCCGGTGGATTACAAGCAATTTGTTGACACCCTTCGAACGATCAGAATTTATTGGACGCTTTGTGAACTTCCGGTAAATTGACAGGTTACTAAATTTGACCACCAAGCCAAATTCCTCCATCTACCGGAATGACAGCACCATTCACATAAGCTCCAGCTTTTGAAGCAAGATAAAGCGCAACGCCAGCCATATCTTCCGGCGAGCCAATGCGCTTTAATGGACAAGCCTGAGAAATTTCCTTTTCAAACATTTTTAGCAGCTGTTCAGTCATTTTACTTTCAAATGGTCCCGGAGCAATTGCGTTTACGGTTACTCCGCGCCTTCCTAACGTAACGGCCAAATTTCGCGTCATATGATGAATGGCCGCCTTACTGGGACCATAAGCATAGTTTGGTGTGCTGGCAACACGGAGGCCATCAATTGATCCGACATTGATTACTCGCGCCGGCTTATCAGTTGTGGCACCATTTGTTAACATGGGCAAAAGCTCCTGAGTCAGGAAAAAAGGTGCTTTCACATTTATGTCCATTACTTTATCGTATCCATTTTCAGGATAATCATCAAACTTCGAGCCCCATGATGCACCAGCGTTATTCACCAGCACATCGAGCGCTGTTTCCTTCTCCTTTAAGGATTGAATCAGCGCCGCCCTGCCCTCTTTGCTCGTCATGTCTGCTGCAATGCCAACGCAGGTTCCCTTGACGGATAGTTCTTTCGCGGTTTCCAGACAGGCCTCTTTTTTGCGAGCGGAGATATAAACACGCATTCCATTTTCAACATAAGCCTCGGCAATCATCTTGCCGATACCGCGAGATCCACCGGTAATCAGTGCAACCTTATCCTTTACAGAAAACAGTTCTTCTATAGAAAAACCAGACATAGGTATCTCCTCTTTTCAAATTGTATTCGACGCATTAAAGTCACATCATTTCATATTTATGTTCACAGAATTTGCCTTATGCGCTGTAAACCAATGCAATCATTTCGGCAACACAGGCTGGCTTATTGTTTCCCTCTAATTCAATTGTAACCTCCATTGTAAGTTTAGCCCCACCGGGAATAGCGTCATAGCCTTGCAGTGCAACGCGGCCACGCACAGCAGAATTAACTGGGACCGGTGCCGTAAATCGAACCTTGTTCAGCCCGTAGTTAACTCCCATGGTCAAATTCTCGATTTCATAGGTTTGATAGCAAAACGAAGACGCCAAAGAAAGTACCAGGAAGCCATGAGCAATGGTCGATTTAAATGGAGTCTGAGCTGCACGCTCTTCCTCCAGGTGAATCCACTGAAAATCGTTTGTCGCTTCGGCAAATTGGTTTATACGCTGTTGATCGATAGTAAGCCATTCGCTGACACCAAACTCCTCCCCCACTGCGCGCTGCACCTCTGCTACTGACGAGAATTTTCTCATTCCACTATTCCTTCTTCTCTCCGTTATCGAACTCCCAGACTTGGCTTTTGCCAATATACCCGCCTTCATCCTCTAATCCAAAAGGCCGAGAGAGAATTGCCGATTGCGGAGGTTTTTTTTTGACAAATCCTAACACTTTGCTATGTTAAAGTAACAGCAACTTTAACCTGATCCAGTAAGGACATACAATGAGCAAATCCACCTATACCATCCTGTGTGTAGCATGTACGTTTAAGGGAATAGACTTTATGCGTGAATGCAAGAAGCAGGGTGCGCGGGTTTTGCTATTGACTTCGAAAGCGCTGCAACATCACAAGTGGCCGTTCGGTTCAATTGACAAAGACTACTTTATCGAAGAAGATGGCGAACTTTGGGATATCAGAAAGACGCTCACCAGCGTTGCCTTTATGTGCAAACACGAAAAGGTTGACCGCATTGTTGCGATGGACGATTTTGATCTGGAGAAGGCCGCTGCCCTGCGCGAGCACCTGCGCGTGCCGGGAATGGGCGATACCAGAACTCGCTACTTTCGCGATAAATTGTCGATGCGGATGAAGGCAGAGTCTTCCGGAATACCGGTTCCGGAATATCAACATGTGTTAAATCATGATGAGGTGAACACCTACCTAAATGAAGTACCTGGCCCTTGGGTAATAAAGCCCAGAATGCAGGCGTCTGCTGCCGGGATTCATAAAGTAACAAGCTCTGTGGAAGCATGGGACGTGTTAAACTCACTGGGTGAGGAGCAATCCTATTATTTGATAGAGCGCTTTGTGCCCGGTCATATTTATCATGTTGATTCAATTGTGGATAATAGCGAGATTATTTTCAGTCGCGTTAGCCGATATATGTCTCCCCCCATGGAAGTTGTTCAGGGCGGCGGAATATTTCGAACTCATACACTTCCTTACGACTCAGTGGACACCAATGAAATGAGTGTTTTAAACGAGCGAATTATTCGTTCGTTTGGGTTACGGCGAGGCGTTGCCCACACCGAATTCATTCGGGCACATGAAGACGGCAGAGCATATTTTCTTGAAACATCTGCACGAGTAGGCGGTGCTCACATTGCCGAAATGGTTGAAGCATCCTGTGGTTTCAGCCTCTGGGAAGAATGGGCTAAGTTGGAATCACTTCCTGAAGGCGAGTCTTACACCTTACCCAATCCGGAGAAAAACCATGCTGGTATTATTACAACATTATCGAAGCAGGAATTTCCTGTGCTGGATGCCTTTACAGACAACGAAATCGTCTGGCGCATGAACAAACGACACCACGCAGGACTCATCGTAAAGTCACCAAACTATGATCGCATCGTTGAACTGTTAGACAGCTATGCCAGCCGTTTTCAAGACGACTTTCATGCTGCAATTCACGGTCAACCGCCGATTTTGTAGCTTAACCACCAGCGAGCTGCTTTAGATATTGCGTTAGCAATCCGACGCCGTATCCGGTTGCAATACGCTCTCCCGAAGCATCACTTTTCAGCACCAAACCTGCCATATCCAGGTGCGCCCAAGACGGATGAGCACCTACAAAGTGCTGCAAAAATTTTGCAGCTCCGACAGCTCCGGCCGCAGGGCCACCATAGTTTTTAATGTCTGCCACAGACGATTCCATAGCCTTGGCATACTCTTTCCATAGCGGCATGCGCCACACTTTTTCCTGCACAGCCTCACCCGCTTCTGATAACGCGGTGGCAAGGTTATCACTGTTGCTGAAAAGTGCGGCCGCTTGTGCACCAAGAGCAATAAATGCCGCTCCGGTAAGCGTCGCTAAATCGATAATCGTGTCCGGCTTAAAATTCGTTGTCATATAGGCCAAAGCATCGGCAAGAATCAGGCGCCCCTCAGCATCTGTATCAATTACCTCAATGGTTTGCCCATTATAGCTGGTAATCACGTCACTCGGGTTCACAGCATTGCCATCTGGTTTGTTATCCGTTGCCGGAATGATGGCAACAATGTGCACCTTCAACTTCAAAGTTGCTGCTGCCTCAACGGCACCAAGTACTGCTGCAGCTCCTGCCATATCGCTTTTCAATAAATGCATATTCGTGTTTTTCTTCAGCGATATCCCGCCTGTATCGAACGTTACACCCTTTCCAACCAATCCTACAACCGGAAGCCTGCCCGCGCGCTTTGGCTTATATTCCAGCACAATAAAGCGAGGTGGAAGCGCACTGCCCTGGTTCACCGCCAGCAAAGCACCAAGACCCATTTCTGCGATCTCTTTCTTGCCATAGACAATGGCCTTATAGCCATGTTTTCGAGCCTGTTTTAACGCAGTCTTAGCGATCATTTCCGGTGTTTTATAATTTGAGGGCGCATTTACAAGATCCATTGCCAACATACGAGCCTCACTCACAGCAACGGCATAACTCAATTCCGCTTGTGCTCGCTTTTTTTGTTTTGACACTAAAAAGACTTCCGCTGTTTTCAGCAAAACATCCGCCGGAGGAGTCTTTCGGTATTTTGCAACGCGATATGTTGACATTTTCAGCTCTTCAAAAACCAGCGCAAGAATGCTGTCTGACACAGCCTCATTGGCTGGAAGCAATCCATGGATTCGCACACTCCTGTGCTTCCTGCTGAGTGAGGCAAATAGTCCGGACAGTACGCCGCGCATTTGCGCAACACTTTTATCCAGCATCGGAACCAAATGCCACGGGTTCCCAATAGTGTCGATAGTTAGGAGAACCTCATTATTGCAATGCTCAAGAGCGACACGTATTTCTTCTGGCAATGCAAGCAAGGCCTGGTTTTCAATTGCCCATTTGGCAGATGGAAAGAACAGAATACCTGGTATACCTTTTTTAGATATTTTTGGCAGGGCATAATTCAGTTTTATCTTCATCGTAAGTTCCATTTTTGAGTCTAATTTAAGAGCCGTAAATCGATACGTAAAGCCGGATAAAATATTTTTTAATTTAGTGATCTGTCGGCGGCCCGACCTGTGAAAAAGATACACATTATATTGAGCAATTGTACTGCTTCATCATCTAAAAATGCATTTAGATGAGATTTGCGGAGTCACATAAAATGGCATAGCGGTTGCAATTGTATCAGAGATATCTGAACACTATATGGAGCCCCCATCTATGAAAAAATTCTACCGGTATTTTCTGAACGCAGCACTCGTATTGATTCTGACTTCTCCTGCGGTGATGTCACAGCAGGCAACAACACCGAACCCAATTCTATTTGTTACGCAACTTCCTATTCCTGATGAATGGTTAACCATCTCCCAAACGTTTGGTAATCATCTTGGCGGCATGAACAACGTCGGACGTGGCGGAGATCTCTGGATCCGCTACACGGACGGCACTCTGCGCAATTTAACTGAAGTTGCTGGTTATGGCGTAAGTGGATTTCAAGGCAGCACAAGTATTGCCGTACGTGATCCACAGGTTTTTTGGGATGGCAACAAAGCGGTATTCAGCATGGTTATTGGTGCACCTGAACAACAGTATCAGTACGACAGTTACTATTGGCAGCTTTATGAGATTACGGGCCTTGGACAAAGTGAAACCCCGGTCATTACTAAAGTTCCAAACCAACCTGAGCAGTTTAACAACATCAGTCCATCCTATGCCTCGGATGATCGCATTATATTTACCTCAGACCGCCCGCGCAATGGCGCACTGCACCTCTACCCACAACTTGATGAATACGAATCGGCTCCAACGAATACCGGCATATGGTCTTTGAATCCGATTAGCGGGGAGCTTTTTATCATGAACCACACACCTTCCGGAGCTTTTCGGCCTTTTGTCGATTCGTATGGACGAGTAATCTATACACGATGGGATCACCTTCAACAGGATCAGCAAAATTACGGCGGCGGAAATGGTGCATTCAACTGGAGTAGTGAAGCGGTCGGTTCTATCCAGACTGGCTCAAATGAGGAAATCTTCCCGGAAGAACGTCTGGACAACGGCCACATAAACGGTAATCGCTTTGAGTTGTTTTTTCCCTGGATGATAAATCAAGACGGTACCGAGGAAGAGATCATAAACCATATTGGGCGTCATGAACTGAGTAATTATTTTGTTCACAGCTTTAATGATGATCCCAACCTGCAGGAATTTCTCGGAAGCGGTTACAACAACAATCGAATCAGCAACATGTTTCAGATTAAGGAACGCCCCGATCAGCCCGGAAATTATATTGCAATAGACTCTCCAACGTTTTATCATCACAGCGCCGGAAGGATATTTCAGTTAAACGGGGCGCCGACGGCAAACCCGGACTCTATGCTCATCACCTACCTTACGCCCGAAGGCTATATCAATGGGCAGTATCGCAATCCATTACCATTGTCCGATGGCAGCATGCTAAGCTCTTACACCAGTTTCGACGGTACGGTCAGCAATTTAGGTGATCGCGCTTTTCCAAGATCGCCATTCCGCTTCCGCCTAACAACGCTACAGCAAAACGGTGCCTATCTGGCACCCGACCAGCTGCTAACCACTGGGATCTACAAGCCGGTGAACTTTTGGGATCCGGATGTAATGGTCACCTATGTCGACAGTATTCCGATGTGGGAACTGGATGCCGTCGAGGTAGTTGCGCGTCCGAGGCCAAGTGCCACCTCACCGGAGCTTGAGGCGCCCGAACAGCAAATCTTTAGCGAAGAAAATATTGATATCAATCAGCTGAAGGCCTTCATGGAGCAAAATGACCTGGCCTTAATCGTCAGCCGAAATGTTACAACGCGCGATGCCGCCGACAAGCAGCAGCCGTATAACTTACGCGTTCCGGGTGGAACAGCAGAAACCATCGGCGCTCCCGGCAAAGTATACGATATATCTTTTATGCAGATGTTTCAGGCTGATCAGGTTAGAGGTTATCAGAACTATCCCACTAACGGAAGGCGCACCTTGGCAAAAGCCATGCACGAAGACAATGGTAACAACATAGACTTCCCCGATGCGCCGGATGGTGGTGTGGCCATTGAAGCAGATGGTTCGGTTGCTGCTTTCGTTCCAGCACGCAGAGCTCTAAGTTGGCAAACCACCGATTCCCTTGGAACGCCGGTTGTTAGAGAACGTTATTGGGTTACCATGCAGCCGGGCGAGATTCGCGTTTGTGCAGGCTGTCATGGAGCCAATGTGTCTGATCAGGCCGGAAATCCAGCTGTAGAAAATCCCCCGGAAGCGCTACGCAAGCTAATGCAGCACTATCAGTCACTCGTTGCAATAGATCCGGCAGATCCGGAATATTTGCCACAGAAACCGCAGCTTCACGGCGGCTATCCAAATCCATTTAATCCCGCAACAACGATTTCCTACACTCTACCTGAGCGAATGAACGTTGAAGTTGCAATTTATAGCGTATTGGGTCAGAAAGTAGCTGTTCTGGAGAGCGGATCGCAAGCGGCAGGCACAAGAACGATTCGTTGGGATGCCTCGAGCAATGCCAGCGGTGTGTATTTGATTTCCCTGAAGGCCGCAGGACAGCAGCAAACACGGAAGGTTGTGTTGTTGAAATAAGCAGAAAAAAGCCGGGATCATGGAGAGGTTTCCAGACCCCGGCTTCAAACGGCTATAGGCAATCGTTATTAAATGGAAGGATCAGTTGGCGTGCTGGTATTGTTGACACGCTCAGATGCCGGATACGGATAAAAATTGCGATTCCGTTCAGCATTTGCTTCGCCCGGTCCCGGACGATTAAAACGACGACTGTCTTCCAAGCGCAAGCCGGACATGTATAGCTCGATGCAGCGCTGACGATAGATCTCTGTAAGAATATCTGCCTGTGTCTGCGCCCCATTGTAACCTGCTGCAAAGCCAGCACCAATACCAAACGGATCTGCTGACGGGCTTTTCATGATAACAGCATCAAGCGAAGAAACCGCATTGGTCAGGTCATCACTTCGTGCATAGGCTTCAGCTTTAATCAGCAGCATCTCGCCCGGTAGATACAGCGGAATTCCATCGCTATTGTCATCCAGAAAGCCCGCTGCGCGGAAATCCTGCATTGCCGGATTCAGATCTTCAAAATAGAATCCCAAACGCTGATCAGCGGCATCCGGCTGCAAAGCTGCCGGCAGTCCCAGCGATAAATCGACCGGTTGGAAAACATTATTGGTTAGGATGGACACAAACGCTACCGGATTCGGCGTTACATCGTCATACGCAAACGTAGATGCTACGCTCAGATCCACCTGATCGGCACTTGAGATAGCATCACTATACCTGCCGAGCATCAAATAATAGCGGGCAAGCAGAGCATTGATAGAATTCGCAATGTCGATTGTTCCGGTGGTAGTTTCAAGGAAGTCTGCAGAAATATTTCCTGCCTCATTTCTTCCTGTAACAAGTGTCTGAACCGCTTCATTTAATACATCCGTACGGGAGAAAAACGCCGCATTCTTTTCAACCATCAGCGGAGCCTGCTCGAAATACTGAACGAGCGTTCCCAGTGCCAACGCCTTGTAGAGACTGGCTGTAGCAATAAGCCCGGCTCTGACACCGGTATTCGACACTACTTCCGGAGCCTTATCCAGAATAATCTGTGCTTCAGCTCTTGTTAACAACGCCTGCTGCCACATATTACTCACAATCCCATTGGCGTTAGTAACTTCATCGCCACCAAGATCCATCTCATTCTCGTCCTGATTTCCAGGATTGATTATCCGCAGCTCATCTGTTGTAAAGCCTGGTCCGGTGATAATTGTATAAACAGGACTCTGACGACCAACGCTCCAGCGTGATTGCATTCCAACCGCTAAACCGGTTAATCCTTCAGCGCTTTCTTCTACCTGACTTCCGACCGGATTAGCCGGATCAAGAAATTCTTCAGAGCAGGAGAATACCAACACCGTGAGGCAGGTAAGGAGAATTGTAGCTGCTTTTGATATATTCAAACGTCTTAGTATCACGAAATTTCTGATATATTCTATCATTTTCAGCCTCCTAGAAGTTTGATGTTAGCGTTACGGAGAAAGTCCGAGGAATGGGCACTGTTCCGAAATTATAGCGCAAGTATGAGGCTTGCCCAGCCGAATTCACTTCCGGATCGTAACTAAAGTAATCATCAAAAGAATGTAAATTTCGTCCGGTCAACGTCAGAATTGCTCCATCCATAATCGGGCTGAGAAGGTCTGAGATATCGTAGGACAAACTGATTTCTCTTATTTTTAGATACGAGCCGTCTTCAATTCTCCACTCTTCAATTGGATAAATTGACCATACCCAACCTCTCGGCAGTTCACCGGTCAATTCCTGCTCGGCAAATTCACCGATACCAACACCCTGACGCGTTCGTTTATCAGCATCAAAAATATCGAAGCCCTGAACGCCATCTAACAGAAAGCTCAGGCTTAATTTTTTGAAACGATAGTTTCCACCAAAAGAGTAAACAAAATCCGGATTCGGATCTCCGATTTTCTTACGTAGGAAATCACCAGTAGGCTGTCCATTGGCATCGCGCATAACCTCACCGGTTTCTAAGTTACCGCGCTCACGCTGCATAAGGCCATCTTCGGTAAGTAAAAAGTCGCCGTTCGCATCTCGTGCGGAATAAAAACCATAATATACACCAATCGGCTCACCTTCTTCGATATAGGACGGCACGCTGATGGGTGAGGCGATCTGAAAGCGATCCTGAAATGCTTCCACAACCTCATTGCGATTGCGCGTATAGTTAAAGAACAGGCTGAAATTGTTATTTTGGGTGCGCAAAGGCGTCGTAGTAAGCAACATCTCGAAGCCTTTATTTTCGAGCGAGCCAACGTTTTCAATAATCGTCAAGGCACCTTCGGATGCGGCCAGAGTTCTCGGAATAATAAGATCCTTGATCTTAGCCGTATAGTAGGTTGCAGACAGATTGACCCTATCGCTCAGAAAGCCGGTATCCAGTCCAAACTCCAGCTCTTCGCTGCGCTCGGGCTTAATATCGGCATTACCTTTTTGGCTTCGCAGATTAAATACCGTGGAGCCGGTTAACTGTCCCGGGTTATACTGAGTAAACCGCGTGAATGGGCCTATAGCAGTGAGGTTTCCTGATTGTCCCCAGGATGTTCTCAAACGCAAATCGCTCAGGATACTGGAAATACCTGATTGTTTCCAGAAGTCTTCGCCGGAAACAAAATAACTCGCACTGAACTTAGGATAGAAGTTCGATTGGTTGTCTTCTGCAAAAGCCGTCGACGCATCGATACGACCAGCAAGCGTTAGATACAGTGTTTTGTTTAAATCAGCTGTTCCCTGTAAATAATAACCCCAAATATTGGTTTTAGCTTCGGATGAAGTAGCCCCAAGAAGATTACTGGCACCGGAAACGGTCTCAACAAATGCTGCCAGATCACGACCTTGAGCTGTCTGCGTCTTCGCGCGATTCAGCTGCGCATTAAAACCGGCATAAGTGGCCAGTCCCAGCGAAGAACTCAACTGACGGTAGTAGCGAATATTAAGGTCGTTATTTAACTGTGTAATATTATTCTGCGCTTCACTGGCAAACCCGTCGTTAAAATAACTTGAGTTTACCGGCTCGTATGGATAGGGAGGAATAAATGTCTGACCAGACTGACCATAGGTATCAAGTCCCAAAATATAGTCAACAGTAAGACCTTTGGCCGGGCTCAAACGCACCTGCGCGTCGGCAATTACGCGATCCACATTCTGAGTAATATCAAATGTTTCAACGATAGATGCCGGGTTAACACGCGTTGGCTCTACCGACTGCAGATTACCAAAGTCGTCGCGCTGGGTTATATCATAAATATTGTTCGTAATATTGATAGAGTTAACCGGACTCCAGAAAACGTTACCGTCCGGTCTTTCATCAGAAAAGCTGTTAATATAGTTAACGCCGACGCCAACCTGCATCCAGCTATTCACGTCTTGCTGCAGGCGCAGCTTGGCGCTACTGCGATCAAAGCCGGTATTTCTTACGATACCCTCATTAACAGAATGAGAAAGTGACGCAAAGTAGGTCGTATTTCTGGCGCCACCGGATACAGAGAAGTGGGTATTAAAGCCATTTCCACGATCAAAAACCTGATCTTGATAGTCAAAACGCTCTACGCTCACCTTGTCTGTAGAGAAGTTGCGACCAACAGTTAAAGCGCCGGTTACCGGATCGGTTCCGGCAATAGGATAAAGACGCTGAGTAGCGCTGCCAAACTGCTCGTTGCGCAAGTTTGTATAAACCTTTTTACGCAGGCTATTCGTGTTGTAACCCAGCGTGAGAGAATATCTTGGTTCGCCAACGACACCTTTTTTAGACGAAATCAGCACCACACCATTTGCAGCTCGCGAGCCATATATAGCGGCTGCAGCACCACCAGGAATAACCTCAATACTTTCAATATCCTCGGGGTTAATGTCAGCAAGACGATTCTGACCAATTGATGTTCCAGGGGAAAACACATTCAGGTTGGTAACGTTAGCAGATTGGTTACTAATAACAACACCGTCCAGAACATACAGCGGGTCGGAAGAGCCAAAGATTGATGACACCCCACGTAGCGTTACGGAAAAGCCTCCGGCAGGGTCACCAGAGTTTTGAGTAACACGTGCACCCGGCACCTTGCCCTGAAGAGCAGTTGTCAGGTTTTCTTTGTTAGCAAGGTCCTGTGGTTTTATCGTTGTTACTGTATTTCCAAGTTCCTTTCGCGTTGCTCGGATAGTCGAACCGATAACAACGATTTCGTCCATAGAAAGGCTGGAAACAGCAAGCTGAAAATCGGCTGTGGCCGTTGCGCCATCGGTAACTATGACTTCCTGAGCAGGGCGCTGGTAACCAATAAATTCTACCGTTACCTCATAGGTTCCAACAGGCACATCTTCAATTAGATAGTTACCGCCAACATCAACAGATGCTCCAAGTAATTTACCGGTAACAACAACGTTTGCACCTGGCAGTGGCTCGCCGGTAGAAGCATCGCTTACTGTTCCGGCAATGCTACCCGTTTGAGCAAACACGTTGGCGCTTAAAAAGAACACCAGGGAAATGATGCTCCAAATATTTACTGAGTATCGATGTAACATAAATGTCCTCCATTATGACAATTATATCTTAATTAAAACAGGCCTTCTGCCATGAAGGGTAATCTCTTCCCTGCTTACGACTAACCTCAGAAAAAATCCTTTCGTTGTCTAAAAGTTGTCGAGCAATATTTAATCTGAATTGATAAGTATATTCCGAACTGCAATACCACTGCATTCAATAAAACGAATGCATGCGCTAGTTGAGTCAATCAGGTATATGATAAATGCATCACTTAGATTTTAGAGTCATTCGCCTAAACACAGGCAATTTTAGATGTGTCAGAATAAATTAGCATTAACGTCTTGCAAAAGACTTGAAGAGCGCAAGAGGATCGGAATGAGAGCAGAAAACTATCGCTTTTCGTTTGTCTCTCAAAATTAACAACTTAATTGGTACTACATTCCACATTTATTTTAGCAGGAACCGATACTAATTTGTTCCTGCTAATGGCTCATGGAATTATTTTTTCTAATAATAGTATCATTATTACTAGTTTGTATCGGAACGAAGGAGCAATTCCCCCCCCGCAATTGTTTCCCACGAATAGATATAAAAATTCTTGGTTTCGGACATTGCGATGAACAACCCATTTGGGAAATCCGGGCCAAGCGGTAGACTAATTGTCTCCGAGCCATCGCTTTCCTGCGTCATAACATCCACAACCTTAAGCAACTTATGTTCATGTGGATTGTCAGCAGTGCCCTCACGGGGGAAAATTCGAAACTTGTTAGCTTGTTGATCTGAAACCAGAATATAGCCCGCCTCGTCATTCAGTTCATAAATGGAAAGACCTTCACGATCACTTGCAAAATCAGACGTTGCAAACAGTGCGAGCTCCTTGGAAGCATCCGGATGTGCCGGATCAGCATGGTATTTGCGAACGCCCTTCAGCTCGTCGCTATAGTAGATATAGCCCGGCTTATCGTCCACGACAATGGCTTCAACCTCTCCATCACCGCCGCTGTAATCACCAAACTCCCGCACTTTTTTAATAGATATGGAGTTATCGGACTCTGCATTCAGAAGATACTGCCATAAATAACGCCCCGGTGGTCCGTTCTTTCGACTTAAAACAGCAAATACAGCACCATCAGAAGGGCGTTTATACATACTTATCCCCATTGGTTTACGCTGCTCAGGGGCCTCCGTAGCAAATACCGGAATTCCACCATTATCGAGAGGCTCCATTTCGGGCAAGCGAAAAATACGTATTTTGTCTGCACCACGCAGTGTAACAACTGCGATGTCGACAAGCGTTCCATTTAGGTTGAAGCCATATTCAACGTCTACGTTGTTCGGGCGCTCAAGGTTGCGAATACATTTATCAGATTGAACTTCCCCCTTTAAATTAAAGACATAAAGTCCACCAGCAATTCCAACATCACTGTCACCTTTGTCTGTTCCGAGAATCAAACTATTAGCAGGATTATCATGGTTTATCCAGACGGCTGGGTCATCAGAGTCGCTAGGTACCGAATCCGTGACATAAATTGGCTGTAGTGGACTGGATTCAACTGGTTGTTCTTGGACAGTTGAAGGCTTTTGTTCAGCACAGCTAAAGGACAAGAGAAGTGTCAGAACTGCAAACAGCAATTTAATATAGAGAGACATAATTCACCATTTTAGTTAGGTCTTGTTGGAGTTTGAGGAATATACTTTGTAGCATGTTTATCGGCAAGTATATTGTGCTCTCAGCTGCCGAACGGCTCAAGACATGAACAACTTATTTTCAACGGAGAACTAGAAATGCAAAACAATAAAAGTGAACAGGCAACATTTGGCGCAGGATGCTTCTGGTGCGTTGAAGCCGTTTTTCAGCGCCTAAAAGGCGTTAGCGCCGTGGAATCGGGCTATACCGGTGGCGAAACCGTCAATCCAAGCTATGAAGACATTTGTCGGGGAACTACCGGGCATGCCGAAGTCGTAAGAATTTCCTTCGACCCGGATATTATTTCGTACGAAACACTGTTGACCGTATTATGGCACAGCCACGACCCAACTACGCTAAATCAGCAAGGCGCAGACAAGGGCACGCAGTATCGGTCTGTTATCTACTATCACAATGATGAGCAGCGCATACAGGCAGAGACCTCACTTGCGAAAACCGATGCGTCAGATCTCTGGACGAATCCGATTGTAACGGAGATTAGTCCTCTTGAGGCCTATTATCCGGCAGAACATTATCATCAGAACTATTACAACAACAATTCCTCGCAGGGTTACTGCAACTTTGTAATTGGACCGAAACTTGCAAAACTCGAAAAAGACTTTGCTCATTTACTCACTTGATAACAACATGGATGAAGAAGATAACAACATGGACAAAACAAATGAAAATAGTTGAAACGGACAATCAGAACAGGGATAAAACCAATAAAAATAGTTTAAGCAGTTACGACTTGGTGAAACATATAAAAACGAATGAAACAGTTCCTTTGATAAAGCGCTGAATTAGATGCCCTGAAATGATACAACCGGTATTTGATTCAGTTGCTTTATCATATCCGCTAGTTACGGGAGTTACTCAACTAAAAGCAAAATTTGGGCAAGAGGTTGCCTGGAGATAGGCAAAAGTTGCAGGTTTGTAGTTACCCATGCCCATTTATTACTATTCGTATATTTATGAAAGATTGTTCCCCTCGAACCTTTATGCTTTTGTTTCTACAACCGCACTCCCTAAAGAACGTGCCAAAATGAATGCTATTATCAACCCGTTTATCCTAATAGACCTTACCTCTATCCAACTCGTTTATATTAATATATCCACAGCTCCTCCATATTCATCATCCTGTTCA
>JBOEGD010000035.1:0-56115 GCA_050633245.1 Calditrichia bacterium
AGAAGGTAATTGAAAAGGAGGAGTAGAATGAATACGAAATTCAATGCAATTAGCCAAGAAAGATAAATGAATAGATTAATTGGAGTTAGATACAATTAACCTGAAAGAGAAAAAAAAGGATTTTCTGAGATCAAACCAAATCATTTCAAATCCTCACTTTAAACACGCTATTCTTCTAATTCTTCTAATTCTTCTAATTCTTCTAATTCTTCTAATTCTTCTAATTCTTCTAATTCTTCTAAACCAACTTTCTCGCTTTTTCCTTCTATCTCCTATCCATTTTTAACTCTTTTATCCACTTTACCCCTTCCCATCCATGTTCATTTGAATCCTGCTTATCCATGTTTATTTGAATCCTGCTTATCCATGTTCAAAAAAAAAGCCCGACACATTTCATGCACCGGGCTTTAAGTTTTTTTAGACAGATTCTAACCGAGGAAGGCGCGTAGTGCGCGGCTTCGGGAAGCATGTCGCAATCGGCGAATCGCTTTTTCTTTAATCTGTCTTACACGCTCACGCGTCAGGTTAAAGCGTTCTCCGATCTCTTCCAACGTTAGCGGATGTTCCTGACCGAGCCCGAAATAAAGACGAACCACTTCCGCTTCACGCTTGGTCAGCGTTGCGAGTGCACGTTCAATTTCAATCTTCAGAGATTCACCCATCAGATCGGAATCTGGTGGCGGCTGATGGTCATTTTGAATTACATCCAGGAGACGATTGTCTTCGCTGTTGCTAAACGGTGCATCCATTGAAAGATGTCGACCGGAAATTTTCAGCGTATCGGCTACCTCAAAATCTGTCATGTCCAGCTGTTCGGCGATTTCGCTTGCACTTGGCTCTCTTTCGAATTCCTGCTCCAATGCGGAGTAGGCTTTTCCAATTTTATTTAGAGCACCGACGCGGTTTAGCGGTAGTCGCACCACACGAGACTGTTCTGCTAATGCCTGCAGGATAGATTGGCGAATCCACCATACGGCATAAGAAATAAATTTAAATCCACGCGTTTCATCGAAACGTTTCGCGGCTTTAATAAGTCCCAGATTACCCTCATTAATGAGGTCGCCAAGGGAGAGTCCCTGATTTTGGTATTGCTTGGCAACACTTACAACAAAGCGAAGATTTGCTTTCGTCAGCTTTTCCAGAGCGATCTGGTCGTTTTGTTTTATGCGTTGCGCAAGTTCAATCTCCTCTTCAGGAGTTAACAGGGCTACTTCTCCAATTTCCTGGAGATACTTATCGAGAGACTGGCTTGCTCTGCTTACGGAACCTCTTGCCATTCGTTAACGATCCCTTCTTTGTACTGATGATATGATATATTCTATCTGTTTACAATCATTTCAATGTCGCCATCATTATTGATACCAATTGGAACTGAGTTGAGTTCCTGCGACATAATTTTCATTCGCTCCAAGAAAGCAGTTCGCGCTTTGCCTTTGAGAGGAACAGGTTGAAAATCAACCACGGCATTATATACATTTATCGGCACAATCCGGGCTTTCATAACGTCCTCATCACCCAAACTGAACTGTAGCAACATGCTGTCTTTTACTCTTTCACTGTATGAGGCAAACACAAAATTCCCCAGTGAGTAGGCTATCATCTTGCCTTTGTAAAATTCAATCCCCTGAACAACATGTGGATGATGGCCAAGCACTACATCAGCCCCATTGTTAATCAGGCGATGTGCCAGCTTCACCTGATAAGGCTTCGGTGTCGTGCGCAACTCCTGTCCCCAATGACAGGCCACAATCACAAAATCCGTTTTGCTTTTTAGGCGGGCGACGTCTTTAAATGCAAAAGACTCGTATGGAAAACAGGTGCCGGCGGACGTATCGCTTGCCCAGAATTCTTCCGGGAATGTCAGGGTATACGATAAAAAACCAACCCGTCGACCATTTACTTCTTCAATTGCTGCTTCACGTGCTACTGTTAAGTTAGAGCCCGCACCAGCATATTTAATCTCATGAAGATCCAAAAGTTGGCGCGTTTCTTCAACGCATTCCGGACCGTAATCCAGCATATGATTATTTGCCAGGCTTACAATATCTACACTGCCAGCACGTAAAACGTGAACCAAGTCGGGGTGAACCCGAAACGTAAACTTCTTATCAAACGGCTTTCCACGCGTTCCAAAAGGCGCTTCGAGGTTTGTTATATGTAAATCGGCACTATCCAAATATTCCTTAATATGGACAAATGGATACATATGCCCTTTTTCTTCAATAATATCGCCGATCCATGAACCCAACATTGTGTCACCGGTAGCAACAACGGTTACCTTAGACTTGGTATTTTGATGAACACCAACCAACAATGTTACAAGCGGAAGAAGAATCAACACGGCTATTTTCGAGCGCAAAAAGACCACGGCAGACAACCTCACATACGTGCAACGCTTCTTTCGGGGGCACTCGTAAACAGCGAAAAGGCACGAAATAAAATCTACGCTACATCTTATTTAATCAGGGAAAGACTCCGTTTTCCCGTAGCCTTATAATTTAATACATTTGCCAGGAAATTCAACTGAAAATATTAATAGAGATAATTAACAAAAATAGGGAGGAATTATGATGATGTGGATCAACTCGGGGTGATATATTCCGTTAAAACAACCTTTGTGCCCTTCTCTGATGGATGAAACTCAACCGAGTGCACAAATTCTCTTACTAAAAAGATTCCGCGACCGCTCTGCTTCCAAAGATTCTTCGGCTCAAGCGGATCTTCAACATCATCCGGGTTAAAGCCATCTCCTTCATCCTGAATAGACACCTGCACATGGTCGGAAAAATAAGCGACATCAACGGTGACCATCTTTTTAACGTCCTGTTTGTTACCGTGCAGGATCGCATTGTTTACCATCTCGGTAATGGCAATGGCCATGTTATCACTTTTATCCTCATTCAGACCTGCTTTTTTGCAAAGACTGGTAATAAACGCTTCTACCTCTGGTAGATGCACCATATCGCTGGCTATCACTAATCGGTCTGGACCCGGATTATTCTGCATTTTTGCTTTTCATGTGTTAGACGTCTAAATTGGCATTGTCTTAATCGAATATAAACAAACCACCTACTTAATCAAATGGTAAAATTGCCCGTCTGTTCCCTTACGGGTACATATTTTTTCAATTGGTATTCCTATGACAAGTAAACCGACCCTGCCTCGCGTGCTAAATCGTTTTGACGCAGCGATGATGATTATGGGCAATATGATCGGTATCGGCATCTTTACAACAACCGGATATTTCGCAGGAGAGATCGGTTCACCCTTTCTTGCATTGTTGGTTTGGGTTATTGGCGGATGCTATGTTTTTTGTGGTGCCGTGACGTATGCTGAACTTGCCACGCGCTTTCCCAGAGCTGGCGGAGACTATAACTACTTAGGTCAGACCTATCATCCAATGCTCGGCTTTTTATTTGGCTGGTCTACCTTTCTGGTAACCTATACCGGTTCAATTGCCGCAATTGCAATTGGATTTGCAGCGTATTTTTTACGGTTGTTACCGGCAGACCTTCAAACGGCCTCCGTTGGTCTGGCCGGGATTGAGCTTTCGATGCTAAAGCTCGTCGCAATTGGAATTACCTTTATTTTGACGCTGCTGAACACCCGCGGAGTGGAGCGCGGTAGCCTTTTTCAAAACGGCATGACATTACTCGGTGTTACAACTCTTGTCGCGATGATTATTTTTGGCCTGATGTCCGGTAACGGTAATCCAGCCAACTTTCAGCCCTTTATGCTACAGCAGTTTGACTTTGAGACACTTTCTTCATTGGGTGTTGCCATGGTTGGCGTTATCTTCACCTTCGCAGGGTGGACCGTTATTGCTTACATTGCAGAGGAAGTAAAGGAACCGCAACGTACCATTCCCCAGGCTCTGGCCGGAGCAGTATTGCTTGTTGCAACTCTATACTTATTAACAAACGTGGTGTATATCTACGCACAGCCCCTCTCCAGCATGAGCGGCACAATTGAAGTTGGCTTCCAGACACTCACTATTTTATTTGGCAATGAAGCCGGATTTTTCTTTTCAATGATTATTATTCTGATGGTTGCGAGCAGCTTAAATGCCACAGTTCTGTCTGGCCCCAGAATATATTTTGCAATGGCCAGAGACGGGTACTTTTTCAAGTGGGCTGGTGAACTTCATCCCAAACATCAGGTTCCGTGGAAAGGATTATGGATTCAGTTTGGCTGGGTCGTGTTAATGATATTGTTCAATAAGTTCAATGAGTTGCTGTCTATGCTGGTTGTGGTAACACTGCTCTGTGGCTTGCTAAGCGGTAGCGCGCTCGTCGTGCAGAGACTGCGTAATCCCAATCCCGAGTCAGCCTACAGCGCGTGGGGATATCCTGTAACAACCGGAATTTATCTGCTGCTCTCACTGGGAATTATGCTGAATCTATTTTATAAGCAGCCCAAGGAAAGTCTTATCGGACTGGCAATTGTTGCAACAGGAATTCCATTTTACCTCTGGTGGAAAAACAAGCAGAATCAGGTCAGGAATTCTACCCACAATGGATAGTGATCGGAGATTCTCCATGATACCTGATTACGGGTTAGACTCCGGTTAGATAACGCAGTCCGGGTAAAATCGAAACTACCACCGCCATTGTATTTCAGCGACAATGCCGGAACGTCTCCCTTCTCCGTAAACCAGGCGATCTGATCATAGAACTTATCCTTTGGTCCTTTCCCGGGGCGATGAAAGATCGAGCGTGGCACCTGATGAAGGGCTTTCGGAACCGTAAGTCCCGTCGATGTAAAAGCCTTGTATAGCTGGTCATCGATGCGATCAATATTAAAATCGCCCAAAGCAATCAGGTTGTGATCCCAGGCATTAATATCTTTTGCCCAATCGGCCATCCATTCGGCAATTGCTTTCAGCTCACCCACTCTATCGTATGGCCTTTTGCCATAAAGAACATGCAGCGTTATAAGAATAAATGTCGCCGATCCACAGCGAAAGCTGACCGCATAAGGCGTTCGCGCAAACTGCTTTTCCAGTGCATCCGCAGACATATTCGAAAGCTGCTCTTCCGGTACCACCAGCTCAGTAGCTAAACCAGACATCTGCACCTTACGCGTATCGAAAAGATAGGCCATGCGCTCACCATTTCCCGGTGCACCTTTTGTCACATCCGTCAGTACCAATCCCCAATGACTTCCCAAATACTTCAGCGCGTGGCGAAGCGCTTTCAAATCGCTCTTCACTTCCTGCAGGGCAATCACGTCGAAGCGTGAAATAATCTCGGCAATGCACAGTAAGGAGTGCAAATCGCGCTGGGGGCTATCTCTTCTTGAGGATATCCATTTCTCTGTCAGCCCACCGAAGGCACGAATATTCCAGGTTCCGACAAGTAAATTTTTATCGAGCTTTTTGGGTGGAATTTGTTCATCGAGCTGCTCCTTAAGTTCACTGAGGTTTTTGAAAACAGGAATCGGAGGTTTATCAAGGATAGTCGGCATGGCAGTTCCTTTAACGCATTAGTGACCGTGTTATAAAAGGTAGGATTATTTGCCATCAGATGTTGTGTGGTGGGTCAAAGGCGGGAATCGGTGAGCAGTGAGCGGTGAACGAGCAAAATATATCTGCCGTCTGTTAAGAAAGGTCTTTCAACCTCACAGACAACAGCGGCATGCTAATTCGATCTTCCTGCATTCGCTGGTCATATACAAAATCTTCTGTCTCGCGAATGACCCAAGGGTCTCCATAGTGCTTGTTCAAAGCCGCTGCAATCGTATAAAAACTCCAGCGGGTGTTTGAATTCAACATATACAATCCGGGTGAGAGCTGCGCTATGCGATACAAGGCATCTACCGTATCATCAAGGAATGAACAGGACGGCAGCCAATTGCTGCTGGCATCAACCTGGCCATGTTCGCGCATTTGTTTATCGAAAAAGTCGATCATGTTATTGCTACCCGGTGCGTCACCAATCTGCCAGCCAAGCCGGGCAATTATCGCACGTGGATTTTGATGGAAAACGCGTTCCTCAGCCATGCGCTTCTCGTTACCATACCCTTCAGAGGCATCCGGCTTAGAGAATCTATCAAATGGACCAACAGCATTATCGGAAAAAACCATAACGGTACTGGTAAAGACGAACTGGATATCGAGGATTTTGGTGATCCAGGCGAGCTCGCTGGCCCATTCATAGTTCACCAACCACGATTCATTCATTTTACCGGTAGGAGTGGATGCAACTGCCAGGTGAAAAACAATATCGGGCTTTAAGGCACTTACAAATGCTTCCATTGCATGGTAGTTATCAATCGGCACCCGCTTGCGGTTCCACAGCGTAACAATACAGCCCTTTTTTTGCAATAGCTGCACCAGTCGCGAACCGACAGTACCATTTCCACCTGTGACAAGAACGTTCATACCGTTTATGAGTTATGATTTATGAATTATGATTTAACTGCAGCTAAGCATGGCCTCATCCTACAACAAGTGAAACGAGCGACCTAGCCACTACAAGCTCGACACAGGAGAGCGCCCTACCCACTAATATTTAACTGACGGATCAATTTCCTTAGCCCAGGCCATGAGCCCACCGGTCAGATTAGTAACATCTTTAAACCCGGCATCCAGCAAAATTTTAGCGGCTTTTAAACTGCGCTTACCCGAACGACAATGTACCACAATTTCTGCATTTTTATCGATAGTATTTAGCTTTTCCGGCAGTACAGCAAGAGGAATAAGCTCTGCGCCAATATTGCCCAGCGTATATTCATGTTCATTGCGAACATCTAAGACCAGTGGTGATGTGCCGTTATTCATTCGCTCCTGTAGCTGAGCAACATTTATGGTTTTTACTTTGCTTCCGAACATTTCGTCCTCATTCTTTGTCATACAAAACGCTTCATAATCAATTAGCATGTTAATTGTTGGATTATCACCACAAATCGGACAATCGTTACGTTTGCGCAGTTTCAGTTCGTTGAACTCAAAGTTCAGCGCATCAAATAAAATCAGGCGACCAATCAACGAGCCTCCTGTTCCCAACAGCAGCTTTAGCGCCTCCAATGCCTGTAGCGATCCTATAATTCCCGGCAGTACACCGAGCACGCCACCCTCTGCACAGCTTGGCACCATATCGGGTGGTGGCGGAGTGGGAAACAAACATCTATAACAAGGCCCTGAAGCATCAAAGACACTTACCTGCCCATCAAAGCGATAAATACTGCCATAAACCAGTGGCTTTTTAAGCAAGACACAGGCATCATTGACCAGGTAACGAGTAGGAAAATTATCGGTACCATCAACTATTACGTCATAGCGTTTCAGAATATCCAACGCATTTTCAGATGTCAGTCGCTCCGGATGAGATGTAAACTGAATAAGTGGATTGATCTGCTGCAATCGCTGAATTGCTGTTTCCACCTTCGGCTTGCCGACATCGTCAGTTGTAAACAATACCTGCCGCTGCAAGTTGCTCAACTCAATGTCATCAAAGTCCACCATGCCAATATGACCAACACCGGCCGCGGCCAGATATTGCCCGAGCGGTGAACCAAGTCCACCCGCACCGATAATCAACACGCTGGATTGCTTTAGCTTTGCCTGCCCTTCCATACCGACTTCCGGCATCAAAAGATGGCGGCCGTAGCGGGCTAATTCACTGTGAGAAAGTTTAGACATTCAATCGTTCACCACTTTAGAATCCGTTCGCAGCTTCGCTGCTGGTAGTTTGTTGAGCGCTCGTTTCACTCGCTGGTAGGTGGTAGCTTAACTTACCGTCAATAATTAAGTGCAACAAACGTCCTACCAGTCCCGAAACTTCGGGACAACCTACACACTACCAGCCCGACACAGGAGGGCGATCTACCCAACTATCTTTAGTCAAATCTCCTCAAATCATCTTTCCCAAACGTCCATTCAGCCGTTTTTAGAACGCTGCCAAAATCAGACGAATACCAAGGCGAAGATGACAGTGGATTTTGCAATACATGAATATCCTGCGCCGGCATAAAGCTCTGAGCAAGTAGAAATTGTTTCTCTCCGGTTTGCCGATGCACTGCAACATCTACAACAATAACCGCATGGCCGGGAAACCCGCCTTGAATAAAGACATCACCAACCTGCATGTCATTAACCCGTTTAACGACTTTCATTTCTTTCCTGAGTGAATACGTACCGGCATAAGTAAAAACATTTTTCAGATAGTTGCGAAAGTTGGCATAATCTTTACCAAGGACGCCGTTCGTTTTCCAGCGCACAGAATTTCCGTTGACGACAGGACGCTCACCGGCTGCCCAGCGCAAAAAGGAGATTTTATCACCGCTGGTATAGTTAAAATGAATAGCTGTGAACTGTTTGTTGGCATAAAGATATTCGGCACGAAGTCGCATAACGGCATCGGCGCACTGCTGCAAATCGCGCTTACCGGGGTCAATATCAATCACCGCAACATGGGCATTTTGATTGCCCTTAAGCCGTCCATCGTGCAGCATAACCGGTGGACGCCCTTTTTTTAGCGGAAGATGCCGCAACCAGTGGGCAAATGTGCCCTTGGCAGCAACTACGCGCTGAAAGCCTTCCGGCACAGTAAAACGCGTATGAATAGTATCGGCGGAGTCCGATGCTCCCCAGGAATAGGTTTGGGCAAAAGCAGAGCTCAGGGAGAAAAGCAGGAAGATATAAAAAAAGCGAATCATTTATCGAACTCCTTCTTGCTCTACGGCGTAAACAAAATGTATCTTAATTGCGGAAAAGCTATCAAAAATATAACATCAATAATTTTAAATACATCATTCGATTGTTAATGATTTGGGGGAGATTTATGCGAAGTCGTTTGTCCAGCCTGGTTCTGCTAACCCTTCTTACAGCCTTAGTGGCGGCGAAAGGAAATGCCGATGTATCTGTCGCAGCCGCATGGGAAAGCTGGCAACAAAATAATGCTATCGATGCGGAAATGCATTTTCAAAAAGCGTTAGAGGCCGATCCGGCCAACTTACGCGCCAATGTTGGTCTGGCTTATCTGTATCAGAACAATCAGGATTACGACAAAGCCTGGCAACACTATCGCAAGGTCTTGAAACATCCTGATGGCCGGGCCTATATGTTCGCGGGCTTAAACTCAGGACGTATGGCCTTAGTGCGAAATGATTCCACATCAGGTTTAATTGACGCGTTTAAACAAATGAGCGACAATGCAACCAAAAATGATATGCTTACAGCAATGGCTCATCAATCCGTTGGCGATCACTACCGCAGCAAAGGCAATATCGCAAAGTCGGATGCCTACTACGCACGCTCGAAAGCATTGCGAAACTGGTCGGTTATTGGTCCATTCGAAAATGTTTCGGCCTCCGGGTTTAACAAAGTTTTCGCACCGGAAGAATCCTTCAATCCAAATAAACAATATGTAGTGAAAAATGGTGCGCCGGCAAAGTGGTTCACGATCGATAAAACCCGACCGGACGGCTGGATCGACTTCCGACGTTATTTTTCAGTCACCGATGCGGTTTTCTATGGCAACAGTTTTATTCAGTCCCCAAAAAAGCAAAAAGTTCAGCTGCGCATTGGAACTTCCGGCTCGCTAAAAGCCTTTTTAAATGACGAAACAGTAATTGCTTACGAGGACGAAAACAACAACGATTTAGACACCTACATCGTAGAAACCGAACTGCAAAAGGGCTGGAACAGACTACTTATCAAAGTTGGCTATTCTGAAATTAGCCAGTGCAATTTTATGGTGCGAATTACTGACACAAAAGAGCAGGATTTAAACCTGCCCATTTCAATAGAAAAGAAGTCTTACAAGAAGCGCCCGGGTGCTTCAATAAAACCTATTGAAAATTTCGCAGAAGTATTTTTTCGCGCGAAGGTTAAAGAGAACCCGGATCATCTGGAAAACTACTTATTATTGGCAGATACCTACTTACGTAACGACAAGGCCATCGAAGGAGAGTTGGTTCTTCGCGATGCGCTTCAGAAGTCTCCGGATTTTGCCTTGCTTTACCTACAGCTTCTTGAGGCTTATCGTCGTGGCGAAAAAGATGATGATGTCGCAACGGCACTGGAAAAAGCAACGGCGCTCGATCCCGATGGTATTGTGTCGCTCGTTTACAAATATGAACAGGCGTTGGAAAACAGTCAGATCGATCAGGCGGAAAGACTGCTGGCAAAGCTGGAGCCAAGCATTACCGGTAAACCGGCAATGTATCAAATGCTAATCGGACTGTATTCCAATAAGCGCGAGATTGAAAAGCTGATCGCAACAAGCAAAGAAGCCTACGAAAAATATCCGGACAACTGGCAGTTTGCATCAATGGAAGCCAACATCTCTATTCAAACAACCCGCACGTACGGTCGCGCTATAGAAATCTATGAAGATTATTTGAAAAAGAATTACAGCGCCACCGTTCTGTCCACTCTCGCCTCGACCTATTTAAAAGGCTCGGACGTCGACAGTTGGGAATCATATTATCGTAAAATAATAGAGCTCGATGAAACAGCTCGCGGCTCGTATTATCAAATGGCTGCGACATTCATCTCCCTACAGAAATACCCGGAAGCCAAAGCGATGTTAAAAGAAGCACTTGCCCTCTGTCCCGGCAACTCCGTTTACTGGTCTAAGCTGGGTGAAGTTCAGCGCACGCTGGAAGAGCTGGAAGCTGCGGAGAAGTCCTACGAAACCGCACTGCAGTTCGACCCGGCAGACTATGATGCTCGTGAGGTGCTTCGCACCTTGCGAGATCAACCCGCGGTCATCAGCTACTTCGACAGTGTGGATGTTACCAAAGTTATTGCTGAAGCTCCGTCTGCAAATGAAGTGGAGAACGACGCCATCGTATTATTGGATGATGTAAGACGGGTAGTCTACGAACGTGGTGCCTCGGAAGTTTATCAAGACTATCTCGTTAAGGTATTTAACAAGCGAGGGATCGATTCCTGGAAGGAATACTGGATAAACTTCAACGGTTATACCGAGAGTTTGGTTGTTGAAAAAGCGGCAGTTGTAAAGCCAGATGGCAGTGAAATAAAGGCTGACGTAAGCGGCAATCATGTTGTCTTTAAATCACTGGAAGAAGATGACATAATCTATCTGAAGTGGCGCGTAAAGAACTATTACAGCGGTAAGCTTGCCGGTCATTTCTGGGATCAGTTTTCATTTAACGGGTTTTACCCGATTAAAAAATCGCGCTATGCGCTTCTGGTGCCAAAATCCATTGAGTTTAACCAAAGTGTACAAAACGCGACCTTAAAACCGAGCAAGAAAAAGACCTCGGATGGAACGCTCTACCTTTGGGAGTCCAATAATGAACCAGCGATGGAATATGAATACGGCATGCCGATTTACGAAGACATCGCCAAAACACTATTCGTTTCCAGCATTGACGACTGGAAATATATCGTCGACTGGTATTCGGATATTGCACAAAGTAAAGCTCGCAGCACCTATGAGATAAAAGAGCAAGTACAGCAGCTTTTTGCAGGTAAGTCTGCACTAAGCGATGACGAAAAAATTGAGATCGTCTATAATTTCATCACCGAGAATATTCGCTATAGCTCCGTATCGTTTCGTCAATCCGGGCTTATTCCGCAGACTGCCCGAGACGTTTTGGTTACACGGATCGGTGACTGTAAAGATGTAACAACACTGGCTATCGCCATGCTCCGGGAAGTTGGCATCGAGAGCTACTATGTTCTGATAAACACAAAGGATGAAGGGCGCAACGAAGCTGTGCTTCCGTCTATCGCCTTCAACCACTGTATTGTAGGTGTCGAAACGGATAGGGGAACGCAATTTTTGGATCTTACAGCAAACAATTATCCTTATCGTTCCGTGCCTGAGATGGATCGGGAAGGCTTTTCATTGCTAATCAAAAAGGGATCGACCAAGCCATTTCACCTCGACCCAACCGGATTTCTACAGCGAGAAGTAAATCGCGACTCGCAGATGAAAATGGCCTCTGACAATACGATCTCGTTGGTTAAGCACAGTTCCAAGAGTGCTTCACTTGCTGCATCAATGCGCGCGAGTTATCGCGACCAAGCGCATTCGGAGCGCGAGCGAGTACTGGCAGAGATTTTAACGCGTTCCTACAACAGCGTTCGTCTGGAATCTCTGGAGTTCGAAAATCTGGATGCGTTAAACGAGCCAATCAACTATACCTATACGTTTACGGTTGAAGATTATGTGAATGAAGTGGGTAAGTTCAAGTTTTTGAAAGTTCCATGGGCAGATGCAGCAGAAGCTGATCGCGCTTTAAGCTATGAAACCCGACAATACGCCTATGATTATTTGCCCGGCGTAGATGTAGAGCGCGAATCTATCGAGATTGAGCTACCGGCGGGATATGAGCCGCTGGAGCTTGGTGAGAACATCAACATTTCCTCCAGCGTGGCAGATTATCAGCTGTCTTTCAGCTATAAGGATGGCGTTATTCGCGGTGAGCGTATTCTGACCAATAAGAAAGATCGCGTTCAGCCGGAAGAATATGAAGCCTTTCGTCGCTTTTACCGTCGTGTGTTGAAAGAAGACGGTCGGTTTATCTTGCTACGGCAGGTATTACAGAATTAGGTAGGAATAGACTGGAGCAGTTTTCAAAACTGCTCCAGTCTAAGAGAAAAACTGCTCCAGTCTGAGAGCTAGTCAGATTGAAGCAGTCTTGAAGACTGCTTCAATCTAAAAAAGACTGCTCCAATATGAGCCCCTCCCCCAGCCCCGCGAATTCGCGGGGCTTTTTGCTGCATTCTTTGCAACTTGCATTCAAAGATGATTCATATGTAATTTCAAACATTACACAGGAACGGGTTCATGGAACAATCAACGGCTTTGCAACATTCTGAATCGCTGCTTCAACATGAGGATCATCCGAAAGTTGGCTTGGCTTTAAGCGGCGGTGCTGCACGTGGAACGGCTCACATTGGTATCCTTCGCGCATTCCGTGAAAACAACATTCCCATAGACTGTCTATCCGGCACCAGTATCGGAGCAGTTATCGCAGCGCTCTATGCCTTTGGTGTTTCACTAGAAGATATGCGTGAGCAGGCTGCGAAAATGAGCTGGAGTAAAATTTCCGGGTTCTCTATTTACAGTCGCGGTGGATTTTTAACGAATAAAGAGCTCGGCGAAATCATGCAGGAATTTGTCGGCGATGCAAATATTGAAGATTCGCCGATTCCCCTGGCAATTGTGGCTACGGATATCTCTACCGGCGAAAAGGTCGTGCTTCGAAAAGGCAATCTTGCCCGCGCGGTAATGGCCAGCTCCTGCATCCCCGGTCTGTATGCTCCGGTCGAAATCGATGGGCGAAAGCTGGTCGACGGTTTTCTTGTTGAGAATGTGCCGATTTCCCCCCTTCCTCAAATGGGCGCTGAGGTGGTCATTGGCGTGAACCTCGGCAAGCGCAGAACCTACCGCAAAGCGGACGGCATCTTCAATGTCGTAATGAACGCCTTCGAAATCGCTATTGATGAAAACACCAACCGCACTCTCAAAATGGCTGACGCTCTTATTGAACCGATCGTCAAACACATTCCGGAAGACGATGAAAACTATCAGTCCATCGTTTACGATGCCGGTTACGGCACCGCTCTCATTAACATGCAGGCCATTCGCGCGGCAATAAAGAAAAAGCGGCGGCAAATAAAGCGCGGCCTCTGGCAGCGCATCAGAGAGTTTTTTGGATTGGGGTGAATAGACATTCCGCTTTCATTTTAGCTGCTTAACCTATATATTTTTTTACCTCCCATCTGTAACTCAACATTTTACCTCTCTTAAACAGGAGCGAAGTATGTCTAATGCATTCGTGCGCTATATATGCATTCTTTTTTTTAGCACTTTAACCTTAGGACAATCAATTAGTTGGCAATGGCAGGATCCCTATCCTATAAATAGAGCAAGGGGAGCAAGTCATTTTACAAACTCGCAAGAGGGTTGGATGGGTGGTGGAATAGGGGAGGTGCAATATACTAATGATGGTGGTGTAACGTGGCAGCGCAGAGCCATTTTAACAGAGCAATCGATTCACGATATAGAATTTTTAGACTCAAACACCGGGTTTGCAGTAGGTAGTGAAGCCTCAATTTTCAAAACTTTGGACGGTGGGTTGACATGGTCACAAACGACTCTTCCACCGAGCACGGGGTTTCTAAATGAGATTCATTTTAAAAATGCTCAGACCGGTATAGCCGTAGCCTCACTAGGCAATGTAATTCGTACAACAAATGGAGGAGTTACTTGGGATGTAATTCAAGTTGGAATAAATGAAGATCTGTACGGTATTGAAAACTTTTCCGGGGATACCTGGCATGCCTGCGGCACCGATGGAACCATTTTTAAATCAACAGATGACGGGCTAACATGGTCTATTTTTCAGCATCCGACGATAGCAGCCTTTTTCAATATTCAATTCGTTGATGCACTAAATGGTTGGGCAGCCGGTTCCGGGGGTATTCTGGCTACTACCGGAGATGGCGGTATAAATTGGGATATTTCTTTTTTACCGATGACTTCCTGGATTTCGGACATTCATTTCAACGATGTCTCAAATGGTTGGGCTGCAACTGGTGGAAACAGTATACTTAAAACGATTGATGGCGGTATAACCTGGACAGAGGTTGAAATTGATTCCAGTCTCTTCCTTTCTCAAGGAATCAACGGACTGGTATTCACAGATAACCAAACAATCTATTTAACCGGTGATGTCATTTATAAATCCATGGATAATGGATCCGCATGGCAAAGACTGGACAGAGAACTTCCTTTCTCTATGTATACAGGAGTTTACTTTACAACCCCGGACAGCGGTTGGGTTATCGGACGAGCGAATACAGACCTGACGTATATTGCGCACACCAGTAATGGCGGACAAACATGGGAAACAACTCAATTATCAGACTTTTCTCAGCCCTCTCAAGGAATATTTTTTATAAACTCCCAGCACGGCTGGATTGGCATAAGCTCATCCGTTTGGAGAACAATAGACGGGGGAGTAAATTGGAATAGCTACAGTTTACCTGTTACAAACTCTGTAGAGGACATTCTCTTTATAGACGAACTTAATGGATGGGTAATTACAAGTAACGGTCCCGTTTTAAAATCCAACGACGGGGGAGAAACATGGATTACGCAACCGATCGGTAATGAACAAATTCTGGCACTCGATTTTTCAGACTCTCAAAACGGGTGGGCTGTAGGTCGGGATGGTGGCATCTATCATTCAACCGATGGTGGTACAAACTGGACGACGCAAAACAGCAATACAACAGAAATACTCAATGATGTGGATTTTCTTAACCCCCTAGTCGGGTGGTGTGTTGGCAACGAAGGAATCATCCTTAAAACCGTAGATGGTGGCAATACCTGGATACCCGAGAACAGACCCGTTCCATCCTTCTTTATTCAAGTACAGGTAATTGACGAAAACACCGTTTGGGTTCTGGACGCCTTAACAAATTCATCTGTTGGGCTTACCACAACAGCTGATGGCGGCAATACATGGGACGTCATCGCTCTTCCTCTCTTTGCGCGCAGGTCTTCATTTTCTTTTGCAGATCCTGAAACCATCTTTATCGTTGGAGGCGACAGGCCGCGTAATACGATCTACAGAGGTAAACTGGACTTAACCACCGGACTCTCGACATCTGATTTTCAAACATTACATCCCGGAAATTTTGAACTACAAGCAAACTACCCGAATCCTTTCAATCCGCAAACTACAATTACATATACGCTGAATAAATCCGGCAATGTTGAGCTTGCAATATTCAATTCAATTGGGCAACAGCTTACAACTCTAACTAATGAGCGTCAAGCTGCCGGATTTTATTCAACAACCTTCAAAGCCGATAATTATCCAAGCGGAACCTACTATTATCGCCTAAAAGTAGATGGATTTACCCAGACGAAAGGCATGATTCTGGTTCGCTAAGCAAGAAAGAACTACTTTTTGTAATCCAGACCTTTTGAGACATTGCCGAACACTGACTATGTTGAGATTCATCTATTATTATCCTTGGAGAAAAATATGATTTTACGCAGACTGTCCCTCATTTTTCTGATAGCGACATTTTTTATGGGAAGTGCTCAGGCAACAACCGACAAATACAGCAGCGCTTTGGAAAAGAAGCTGCAAACAGCCAAAGCCGGGGAGACCGTAAAAATATGGCTATACTTTACCGACAAGGGAAAAAACCTTCGCCAAAAATTCAGAGCAGTGGAAAAGACGTTAAGCGATGCGTCCTACGACCGACGTCTGCGCACTCGTGGAGCAAAAAATCTGCTGGATCAAAAAGACCTTCCAATAGATGCTAAATACCTGGGGCAGGTTAAACCACACCTTCAAAACATCAAGGTAAAAAGCCGCTGGCTGAATGCTGTCTCGGCATATGTTTTACCGAATCAATTATCAGCTCTCGCCAACTTTTCATTCGTGCGTAAAATTGATATCGTGCGCCATCATGAAAGCGAACGCCCGGCAGAGACCGAATCCCTTGAAGAGCTTGAGAAGAACAAAACCAGTGGTAAGATGCTAAACTACGGCCAGTCATTTACCCAGAACAATCAGATTCGCGTTGTCGAAATGCACAATATGGGTTTCGATGGCACCGGCGTTACGATTGCTTTACTTGATGCCGGTTTCAACAATCTGCAGCATGAAGCAATCGACCATGTTAACGTGGTCGCCGCATGGGATTTTGTGAATGGCGATGCGGTTGTTTCCGATGAGCCGGGTCAGATGGGAACGGGAAATCACGGCACGTATATTCTAAGCACTATCGCCGGTTTTCATGAAGGCGAACTGATTGGACCGGCCTATCAGGCAAATTACCTTCTTGCTAAAACAGAAAACACCGACTGGGAACGTCATGTTGAGGAAGACGATTGGGTTGCCGGTGCGGAATGGGCAGATAGCCTGGGCGCAGATATTATCAGCAGCTCACTCGGTTATCGTGACGGTTTTACGAATGGTGAAGCAGACTACACCTGGCAGGACATGGATGGAAATACGACCATCATAACCATCGGAGCCGATATTGCCGCCAGCCGGGGTATTATCGTTATTACGTCTGCTGGTAATTCCGGAAGTATCGCGCCTCCACAGAACACGCTTGGTGCTCCCGCCGATGGCGATAGCGTGCTGGCAATTGGCTCGGTAACGTTTAATGGAACTCGCTCGAGCTTTAGCTCAGTCGGCCCAACTGCCGATGGACGGTTTAAGCCCGACGTTATGGCGATGGGATCGCAAACTCGCTGCGCCAGCGCTACGACTCCGGGCTATATCAATCTAAACGGCACCTCGCTTGCCTGTCCGCTGGCCGCCGGTGTTGCCGCGCTTATACTTCAGTCGAATCCCTCTCTAACCAATATGGAAATACTGAATGCAATGCGTTCTACCGCAAGCAATGCCTCAAACCCGGACAACTTAAGTGGCTGGGGAATTCTTGATGCCGTCAGTGCAGCAGCAGTCTTAACCGGTATTGAGAACGAGCTACAGCAACTTCCATCGACAATTGAACTATTGTCGGCTTATCCAAACCCCTTCAATCCGTCAACAACGATTCGCTATCGCCTCGCAGAATCAGCACCGATACAGATTGACATCTACAATGGTATCGGACAGCGTATTCAGTCTCTCTTCAATGGTACCAAAGGCAGTGGTGAACATCAGGTAGAATGGAAGCCGACAGACATTGCCTCCGGCATCTACTACCTGCGCCTGAAAGCAGCCGGAAACGAGCTCACGCAAAAACTCGTGCTGCTAAAATAATAATACTCCTACCATAGCCGCTTTTTTGTTGCAGCTTGCTTAGGTAAGGCTTATACTAGGTGAAGTTTAACTCTTTGTAAAAGGCCTTATGCTTAAACTGGACAAGGATAGCGGAAGCTATGAAATGGAATACCCTTGTAAATGGACCTACAAGGTAATCGGCATGGATGCTTTTAGCATGCGACAGGCAATAACAGCTGTCGTTGCAGATAAGCAACATTCTATTTCCGTTTCAAATCATAGCGCAACCGGCAAGTATACCAGCCTCAATCTCGAGCTCGTCGTCGATGACGAGCTTCAGCGAACTCGGTATTACACCGAATTAAAGCAGCACCCCGACATTAAGATGGTGCTCTAGCACTCACCCACCACCCATATATGTGAACACTTGAAAAAAGCTAATCGAACATTTTTTGTCGCTACATCGCCCGGTCTACAACACGTTACCGCGGCCGAGTTAAAATCTATCGGTATAGAAGCGACTGCCGAAACAGGGGGGTTAAGTTTTCCGGGCAGGCTGCCGCAACTTTATTTGGCATGCCGAGAACTACGAACCGCTGCGCGCATTTCGATGCGTATGGAAGAATTTTACGTCGGTGGTTTCCCCGAACTCAAGCGCAAGGTAGCCAGAATCCCGTGGGAGGATGTGCTCCGACCCGGTACTAATGTAACAATGCGCGTTACTGCGAAAAAATCTCGTTTATATCATAGCGATGCGATTGCCGAACGTGTCGTTACCGCGATATCCGGCAGGTTAAATCGTGTAATTAAGCTGGTGAAAGCATCAGATAAGGCAGCTATAAATAGTCAGCTCATAATAATCAGGATGATTCATAACACCTGCACCATCAGCGTAGATGCAGCCGGAGCACCACTGCATCAGCGCGGGTACCGCCAGGCTGTCGGCAAGGCGCCGCTACGTGAGAACTTAGCAGCAGGCCTTTTGCTCTCCGCTGGCTGGGATGGCACGCAAACACTGGTCGATCCGTTTTGTGGCTCTGGAACCATTGCAATTGAAGCAGCAATGATGGCGCTAAGGCAAGCTCCCGGTAGTAACCGGACCTTTCGCTATACCAACTGGCCTATTTGCAAAAACCACAAAAATGCCAGCCTGCCCACGCCTGCCAGAGACTCGAAAGCTGAAATGCCATTGATTATAGCCTCCGACCGTGATACCGGTGCAATTGAAAATGCTCGACAAAATGCCAAGCGCGCCGGAGTAGATGCTCACATTCAATTTATTGAGCAACCGCTGTCTGAGCTAAAATTACCCGATGGTGGTGGATGGATTGTTACCAACCCACCCTATGGTGAGCGCCTAAAACCAGACAAAGATTTGCGCGATCTTTACGCCCGTCTTGGGCAAATGATGAAGCCAAACTGGAAGATGGCCTTTCTGTGCGCCAATCAGGAGTTACCACCAGCAACAAGACTCAAGCTGGAAAAAGGACCGGTTTTGGACAATGGTGGGCTATCCACCCGAATCTACATTCGCCGCTAAATCCATTGCATTTCGCTAAATTCGTTCTATATTTTTAATGATGGATCCGCCCTCAACCAAACCCGGAGGTCATTTTGAGCGAAAAATTGCATACTTACAAAGGTAAAGATATAGTTGTTGAATATAGCGTAAAGCGATGTATTCATGCCGCAGAATGCGTACATGGATTGTCTGGCGTATTCGATCCGAAGAGGAAGCCATGGATAGAACCCGATGCTGCAACGGCAGATGAGCTCGCTGCAGTTATTGAACGTTGCCCGACAGGTGCGCTACACTATAAGCGTCTTGATGGCGGTTCTACCGAAAAAACACCAGACAAAAATCTGATTCGCATTGGCGAAGACGACTGCCTGTATTTGCATGGTGATTTCGAGATCATAGCAAAAGATGGCTCAACTACCGATACGCGCATTGCGCTCTGCCGCTGTGGACTCTCAAAAAACAAACCATACTGCGACAATAGCCATCGCGAAGGCGGGTTTAAAGATGTCGGCTCGCTCGGCACAACCGGAGCGGCAATCGAACCAACCAACTCTTCCAGTCGTGTCGTTCTTACCCTCGCTGAAAATGGCCCGGTGCTAATTCAGGGAGAGGTAGAAATTCAAAATGCCGGTGGAGGTGAGAGCATTTGTGTTTCCAAGGGAGCACTTTGTCGCTGCGGTGCTTCTCAGAATAAGCCATTCTGCGACGGCTCACACAAGGGTATCGACTTCCAGGCAGAAGGTTAAAGATTTTTTATATGCATGTCGACAATTGCGTATATCTTTAAGGTTTTTTGAAAAAATAATGACTGCAAGATGTACCAAATTTAAAAATTCTTACCACCCGGCATTGCTTTTCTTTATATTGGGCTGCTTTTTAAGCGGCCCCTGAAATCTTACTTGCTGCTTTTTTATCGGCAGCAGAATACATTTATCAAACCTCAGGAGGACTGTTATGGCAGTCGCAAGAGTAACTGAAATTATTGCATCATCTAAAAAAGGTTTTGACGATGCGATTCAGGTAGGCGTAAAACGCGCAACAAAAACGCTGAAAAATGTTAAGGGCGCCTGGGTTCAGGATCAAAAGCTCATCATTGACAATGGCAAAGTTGTTGAATATCGCGTAATCATGAAGGTCACCTTCGTACTTCAGAAGTAACACTTTCATTAATATTGCGGCGACCGAAATTTTTCTGTCGCCGCTTTTTTTTGCACATCCCCTTCATCATTTTTAAATCACGCCACTTCAACTTATATTTCAAGTCAAAAAATTCATCAACAGGTATTCTGCATGACGACTCACACACCTTTCGCAACTGCGGTTATTCAGCACCCACCAGTGTTTATGAATCTGGATGCCAGCATAGATGAGGCAATTAGGCATATTGATTCAGCGGCTAAGAGTGGCGCAAGGCTTGTTGTCTTCCCGGAAACATGGTTGCCCGGCTATCCGGTTTGGTTGGATTATGCACCGAATGCCGGTCTCTGGGACCATCCTCCTGCAAAGGCAATGTTTAAAACACTATTCGATAACTCGCCCACTATTGACGGACCCGAAATTGCCAGGCTAAGCGCAGCGGTAAAAAAAGCCGGCGTTTATGTCGTTATGGGTTTGAATGAAAAAGAGCGAGGAACTCTCTACAATAGCATGCTCTTTCTGACACCAAGCCAATCAGAGCCATTAGTACATCGCAAGCTCATCCCAACCTACACAGAACGACTGGTTTGGGGACGCGGAGATGGTAGTACCCTGGCTGCAATGCAGACAGACTTTGGTCCTGTTGGTGGTCTCGTTTGTTGGGAACATTGGATGCCCCTTGCTCGCGCAGCAATGCACGGTCTACAGGAAACAATCCATATAGCACAATGGCCAATGGTAAAAGAAATGCATCAGATTGCCAGTCGCCACTATGCCTTTGAAGGCCAGTGTTTTGTTGTGGCAGCAGGTTGCGTACTGAGCATTCAAGATATGCACGACGGCCTGACTTCAATTAAAGCAGACCCGCGAGCATTTCAGCTACTCGAAGGAATTAAAGATCCAACAGAGACTCTGCTGCTGCGTGGTGGAAGCGCAATTATTGCACCTAGCGGTGACTATCTTGCCGAACCCGTTTATGACAAACCCGCCATCATTACAGCAGAACTGAATCCGGATTTGTTGGTCGAAGGACGTCTGTTTCTCGATACCGATGGACATTATTCTCGCCCCGATGTCTTTCAGTTAACGGTTAACGATCAGACACAAAATCGAATATCGTATCAATCCGCGAAGAAAAAGCCGACGGAGGGTAATGGTGAGTAATGCGCAGCGTCCACCCGGACGCTTTGAGGCACTCTTTCAGCTCATCCCATCTCAGACGCGAGTATTTGCAGACATTGGCTACGATCACGGGAAAATGCTAACGCGAATCGTCACTGCTTACCCGAATGTTTCAGCAATCGGCGTTGAACTTCAACCTGAAGCAGCAGACAGGTTTTGGAAAGCAGATGCGCCTGGCCTGCCGGAAGAACGTTCGAGAATAGAACTTCGTACCGGTGATGGATTATTGCCTTTGCAACCGGGAGAAGCCGACACGCTTCTTATTGCGGGCGTTGGCGAAATGACGACCAATCGCATCTTGGAAGAAGGCTCAGACCACCTGAAGGGCACGAAGCATCTCGTATGCATGCCGAGCCATTCCGTAGTCCATTTGCGCTATATTTTCAAGCATTATGGTTACATCACGACAGATGAATGCATTGCTTACGAACGAAAGCGCTACTATCTGGCTGTGCGGGCTGAAAAAGCCTCCAGGCCATTTGAGCCACAAGGTTGGAAATGGCGCTACGCGCCTCTTCTATTCGAACGCAAAGATCCACTGCTATTCGCATATTTAAAGCAGGTTAAAACTTATTTTAGGGATCGTATTCAATTTGCAGATCGGCAGCCTGAAGCGATGCGAGAGTATTGTTTGGGTATTGACAGAGCCATTGAAGAGGCAAGAAAATTTGCAGGTTAAATAAAGTGAACTTTACCCGCAAGCAAAAGATCGGCCTCTAACGGAGATCTAGTCTATCAGAACCGATCGTTTTGCTTGTGGTGTGTGAGATTATTTCGATACCAGTAGTTCATCTTCCAGCGTGTTGGCAAGCAGCACAAAGAAAGCTTCCGCATCTTCGTGGTTTTTCACTTTGATTCGGCTGCGCAAATCATCCTGCTGTAAAAAGCTGGCGGCAAGATAGGCGCGGTAACGCAAAGATTCATCACCTGCGTTTTGACTAAGTTCTTTTAATGCTGCAAGTAACTTGTCGGTATCCTGCTGCGGAAACTGAAGCTTCAACTTAACTATATTAAATACGGCGGATTCCAGAACACCGATATTATCAGACTTCAGAGCGTGCAGATAATTTTCGCTGGCCTTGGGAAGGCTGGATTGAGCAAAAGCGGAAATTGAAAAAACGATAAGCAATGTAATGACGTGTTTCATATCTGACTCCTAAGGTTGTATGTTGTTTGAACTGTATTAGGATACGACGCTCAAATGTCTAAGATGTCATGAGCACGTCAAGGGTTGTCAAAAAATGTCATTACTTCGTCACGGCATGTTTCAATTCCATTAATTCGCCTGAAATCAGGAGCACTACATGTCTACAATCACCATAAATATGTGCGGGATTTCATTCTCGTCGCCACTAGAGTGGATGTTTGTACCAACAGAATCTTCCATTTTAGCCCGCCCGGATTCGCGAATTGGTTTTGCGCGAATTTATATGGCAGAAGGTGACATTAGCGGTCCTGAAGATCTACATAGTATGCTTCCCGAGTTGCTGTCTGCGGAAAGTATTCCCGAGTCGTTCGATATAAAAGAGAGCAAAAGAGAGGACTACCTCTTCGGCGCGATGAGTTATCGCATCAAAAAAGACCAGCGACAGCTATTTACGCGAATTTGGTATCGCATTGTAGACAATCAGCTATTCTTTGCACTCTATGGCTGTTCATGGAGAAAGCGAAACCAGGAAGCCGCTTTGCGCGAGCAGCAGCAGTGTGAACACATGATCCTAACCGCACGACAGGGTAACTTGACGAACGGGTGACGCAACCTCATCATCCAGAAACTCAATCACAGATTAAAATTCAATACCGTCTTTTATCTGCCGTTCGTTATCTCCCGTCTTTTATTTGCCGTTTGTTATTTGCCGTTTGTTATTTGCCGTTCGTTATCTTTCGACTCACGCTTTTTTTCCTCTTTTGTGATAGTCTTGTGATGACATTTCTCTCCCAGGCCATTACTTTTCTTATCAGAAGATTAAAATCCAAGACAAGGATTTCTGAACGCGAAATGGGAGGGCGAAAATGTCGGATACGAAAAAAAATGTTTTGATCGTCGAAGATGATCAGGAGATTGCAGAGTTGATCGTGATTCATTTGCAGGATCTTTTCTGCGATGTGCAGAGAGCAACTGACGGCAATACCGGCTTACAAATGGCACTCAACCAAGATTTTGACCTGATCATACTCGATATTATGCTGCCAGAGAAAAATGGACTCGAAGTATTAAAAAGTATTCGCGCTGTAAAGAGCTATACTCCCATCTTAATGCTAACTGCCAAAACCGAAGAACTGGACAAGGTGCTCGGTCTTGAACTGGGTGCCGATGATTATCTAACCAAACCGTTTAGCATTCGTGAACTTATTGCCCGCGTAAAAGCCATTTTTCGTCGTGTAGAAGCCGAACGGGCCCGCCATACGACCAGCACACTCGACGAAGTTATCTTCGACCATCTGTACATCAATTTTAATATGCGCCGCGTGCGTATCGACGGCAAACCAATCGAGCTGACAGCAAAAGAATTCGAGCTGTTACAGCTGTTCGCAATGAACCCCGGCAAAACCTACAGCCGCCAAAATCTGCTGGAACAGGTTTGGGGCTACCAATTTCATGGATATGACCACACGGTAAATTCTCATATAAATCGCCTGCGCAATAAGATTGAGCGAGATCCCGCAAATCCCCGCTTTATTCGTACGCTTTGGGGAGTTGGATATCGATTTATCGATAAAGAGGAGTTGGCAACATGAGCCGCTTTTTTAAAAGCTTCTACGGCAAGCTTTCGATGCTTTTTTTAATACTACTGCTATTGCTCGGTACTGCGCAAATTCTGTTGACGTTGAAGACGACAGAAACATTTCAGGCTGAAGCCGACCAGCAGCTAAACCTGTCTCTTGCAAGTAATCTTTTGCCAGACTTTGAGCCTTTCCTCACAGATAGCATCGATTACAAGGGCATTAAGAATATGTTTCACTACATGATGGTAGTGAATCCCTATATCGAGATTTACCTGCTGGATGATACCGGTAAGGTGCTTGCCTTTTTTGCAGAGCCCAGCAAAAAACTCAAGCGACACGAAATAGACTTAAATCCTGTCCGCACTTTTCTAGCTGGCGAATATGATGGACCACTCTACGGCACCGACCCGCGAGACGAGCTGCGAGAAAAACCATTTTCCGCTACGCCACTACAAATAGGAAAAGAAAATGGCTTTCTCTACGTTATTATCGGAGGGGAAGAATACGATACCGCCGTTGATGCAACCCGTGCAGCATACGTCAAGGCAGCATTGATTCGCGGACTGCTGTTCACGCTACTGGCTGTTGGCATTATCGGGCTCATTCTTTTCTTTTTCATGACGAGGCGGCTACGCGACATTACCAATGTGGTAACCGACTTTGAGCAGGGGAACATTACGCGACGCGCCAAAACTGGCGGAAATGATGAACTCGGTCATTTGGCCGAATCGTTTAACAATATGGCAGACACGCTGGTTGCCAATATGGACGAGCTTAAGAAAACCGACTCGTTACGAAGAGAACTGGTGGCAAACATTTCGCACGATCTGCGTAGTCCGCTAGCCTCAATGAAGGGCTATCTGGAAACGATTATGATGAAGGAAGACCGTCTGGAACCGGAAGAACGTAAAAAATATATCAACATCATTCTTAACACCACAAACAAGCTCGAACGTTTGGTTGAACAGCTGTTTGAGCTGTCGAAACTGGATGCACGACAAATTGAGCCCAACTTCGAGTCCTTTTCACTTAGTGACCTGGTGCAGGATATTGTGATGAAGTTTCAGCCTGTTGCGGAAAAGAAAACCATCCACCTTATTGCGCACATGCCGGAGAAGCTGCCGCAGGTTGAAGGTGATATCGGTCTAATTGAGCGAGCACTTTCTAATCTAATAGAAAACGCAATTCGCTATACTCCTGATGCAGGAAAAGTTTCTATTTGCATTGAACAACCGAAAGGTGACTCTCTGCGTGTTAAGGTGAGCGATACCGGATGCGGCATCGACCAGAAAGACCTGCCCTATATCTTCGATCGTTTTTATCGGGTGGAAAAGAGTCGTGCCCGCGCGACTGGCGGTACCGGACTTGGACTGGCAATCGCGAAAAAGATTCTGGATATTCACGACAGTGCTATTTCAGTGGACAGTGAAGTGGATGTTGGTACGGATGTGTCCTTCGAATTGGAAATTTCGGAACCCAACAAGGCCTTCTCAATGGCCTAACCCGCCATCGGGTTCAATTTGCAAAAAGAGAAAATCAGGACAGCTCTGGGGCGGGGCGCAACCACTCTAACAATTGCTTTTCCCAAGGCATCGCATAAAAATCGTTATTACAGCGCCAGCGAGCCAGCTGACGGAACGGCGAATAAAGCCAGTGCTTCTGTCCCCAGGCTAACTTTGAATAAAACTTAAATCGTTCAATCAGTCGAAACTTCTCCGGTGTTACCCACGGCCCGGCACTTCCCACATAGTCAAAATCTGCCCACTCCTCCAATGTCTGCGGTAACCGATATCCCTTTTTCACCACGTCACTGGTTATGCTCGATCCCGGATAGGGCTTAAAATAAAATATTGGCGTATCGAATCCTGAGTGCATGCGGCGCAGCTGCTTTACCATGGCCATAGTAGCTTTCACGCTTTGAGGTGTTTCATCGGGGAAGCCAACGATAAATGGAAAGATGACATTGATCTCATGCTTTAAACAACGCTCGGCAGACTCCAGCACCTGCTCCAGCTTAATGTCTTTCTTTAGCCAGTCCATCATTTCCTGAGAACCAGATTCCACGCCAATAAGCACGCGGCGCAATCCCGAACGCTTCAGCAAATCGAAATCGTCATCGCTTAAACGGCTACCCTGATCGGCACGCATCGTTGCAGCCCAGGTAATATTGAGTTCCTCGCGAATCAATGCTTCGGCAATTGCCACAACACGCTTTCGGTAGGTAAAAAACGTCTCATCCTGAAAATTGACATCCGTAAAACCATAGCGTTTTTTTAATGACGACAGCTCCTGTGAAATTCTCTCAGGCTCTAGAGCCGTCCATTTACGTTTAAAGACAAATGGGTCGGCGCAAAATGCGCAGCGAAAAAAACAACCTGTTGAGGTGATATAATCAAGCTGCTTTTCTTTTTTCAATTCAAAAAATTGCTCCACAGGAATAAGATTAAAATCCATTTCCGGCAGCTCATTCATGTCTTTTAATACGCGAGGCGGGTTTTGTGTTGGCTTACCGTCTTTACGCCAGGCAATACCGGTGATTGTTTCCAGCGAGCCATCACCATCAAAACACGCAACCAGCTCACGAAACGTTTCCTCTCCCTGTCCCTGCACGGTAATATCTACGGAGTCTTCCTGCAGCGTTTCCAGTGGAAACAGTGACGGGTGCCAGCCGCCCCAGATGATAGGCAAGTCAGGACGCTTTGCGCGCACCTCGCGTGATACTGCAAGCGCATCACGCATCGGCGCACCGGTAAGCACCGAAACGCCAAAACAAAGTGCATCATCCCAATGTGGGGCGAGAGCCTCAACAGGGTTTTCCTCGAGGCGGCCATCTATAATAATGACCTCATATCGCTCATTATCCAGCACTGAACCGAGTGCAACCAATGCCAGCGGCATGGTATAAAAAACGCAGTCCGGATTATATAGCAAAATCTTTTTTCGTCTGTTCATCTATGCCAAATTATCATTATTTCTTCTGATAGGCGACTTTTCCACCGACAATTGTGTACAGCACTTCTGTTTGCTGAAGTTCCTCATCCGACACGCTCAAAATATCATTGGAAAGAATGGTAATATCTGCAAGCTTGCCCACAGACAGCGACCCCTTTATATCATCTTCAAAAACAGATTTTGCACCATCAATGGTATACGACCTTAACGCCTCCATACGGGTCATGCGTTGTTCAGGGTAAAAAGCGTTTCCGTTCGCCATTTTTCGGGTAACCGAAGAGTAAAAGTTCTCCAGCGGATTAATGTCTTCTACCGGAGCATCCGTTCCATTTACAACCAGCGCACCAGAGTCAATAAGTCGTCGCCACACGTAAGCACCACTTTCTGAACGCTCTTCGCCAAGCCGCTTTGGCACCCAAGGGCCATCGGAAGTACAATGAACTCCCTGCATGGACGCGGTAACACCAAGTTCGGCAAAACGTGGAATGTCTTCGGGGTTTAAGTGCTGCGAGTGTTCGATGCGCCAACGGTTTGTTGCGGCATTGGCATAAGTTTGAAATGTCTTCTCATACACATTCAATACTTCACGGTTTCCACGGTCACCGATGGCATGAGTTCCAAGCTGAAGCCCGGCAGCGGCAGCAATATTTGCAATTTTTTGCAGGGAGTCTAATGTGATAGTGGGAATACCGGAGCTTTCCGGCAAGTCGCTATACGGAGCCAATAACCAGGCGCCTCGTGAACCAAGAGCGCCATCCATATATGCTTTTACTCCACCAATGGTTAAACGATTGTCTCCGGCACGATGCAATTTATACGATTCCGCCTTTGCGGCAAGTTGTTGGTTATCGCTGCCTATCATCACCCAAAGGCGAATCGGCAGTTCACCGCGCTCTACAAGATCCTTTAGTAAATCAATATCATCCCAAAGTAAACCGGCTTCGTGCAGGCTGGTAATTCCCTTGCGTAAGCACTCCTCTGCAGCCAGAGCGACAGCGCGTTTTTCTTTATTCAAATGCGCCTGAGGATTTTGTGTTTGCTCCGCTTCTAAGGAAGCGTAGAACAAGCGTTCACCTTCTTCGAGCATTGCCCCGGTCGCCTGACCATTGCCGTCTCTTACAATTTGTCCACCGGGCGGGTTCGGTGTCGCCGCAGAGACATTCGCCACTTCCATTGCCTTTGCATTGACAAATGCAGCATGTCCATTCGAGTTTTTCAGAAACACCGGATTGTCCGGTGAAACGGCGCTCAGCGTTTTATGTACCGGATATCCCTCAACTGTTACCTCTGGCAGACGATCCCATTTCTCCTGATGCCAGCCACGTCCAACAACCCAGCTTCCCGGCTCAGATTCTTTTACAGCCCGGGCAACTTTTTCAACAACTGCCGCCCATGTCCTGGCTGTAGCAAGGTCGAGACTTAGCCGCGCACGCCCCAAATTAAATAGATGCGCATGGCTGTCGATAAATCCGGGAATCGCCAGAGCACCCTTCAAATCGACTGATGTCGTAGTCTGAGATATGAGTGTTTTAATCTCAACATTGCTTCCAATTGCCAGAATGCGGTCGCCTTTGATAGCGATGGCTTCAACTTCCGGTGCAGAATCCTCCAGCGTTACAATTTTACCATTATACAATACAAAATCAGCAGATTCTTGCTGGCTGCAATTTGAGAATAGAACAACTGAGAGGGAAAATAAAACTATCCACTGAAAGCGCATATCGCCTCCGTAAGGTTAATACGAGGTGTTTTGAATAGTTCTATGTACGGAAGATGAGGGAATCTGTCAAGCGTGTTTTCCGGGCTTTTTCTTGCCTTTTGCACCAGCGGCAACTGCAGCACGCTGATTTACTCCTTTTTGCTGCGTTAACCATGAAACAATCCAAATAGCACCCCAAAGGCCAGCCATCAACCAAAAGCCGGCATACAGTGGCGCTGCCAGGTCAATGGCATACAATACATGATTAAACCAGGCAGGCACTTCGTCTTTTTTATTCACCTTGCTGGCCAGCTGATCGCTGCGGTACACACCGAGCTTCATAAACAGCATTATTCCGGCATAAGCAATAATGAAAAAGCGGAGCCAATCAACTTGAGTTACAACAGCGGTAATTATCAGCCCTGTTAAGGCAATATCCAGAATGGCATTTTTTAGCCAATTCATAAAATTCTCCGGGTAAAGATAAGACATTGGAGCAGTTTTCAAAACTGCTCCAATCTGGCTTAGCAAAAAACTGCTCCAGTCTAATCATTAACTTATAATAACTCAAATTTTCGACAAAAAATTGATGTGATTTACATATTGTTATTTAATCATCAAGCGTCGGATACATTCCCGGCAGTAAAAGTGGCAGTGGCCGCCCCTGCTTTTCGGTTATCATACGAATAAAATTGAGGGTCGCATCTTCTTCCAAGCTCAAGCTAATTGGCAGCGGATTGAGCACCTTTGCATCAAACAGACCAAGGCTGGACGGCACTTCAACAATGTCTACCTTTTCATCCGGTAGGATTCCGGCCAGCTCACGTGCAGAAGCGATTGCTGCTCGCAGACCACCAACCTCATCGATGAGTCCGTTTTCCTTACCGTCAATACCGCTCCAAACACGCCCCTGTGCGATTTCATGAACGGCATCTACTTCCATCTCACGACCAACAGCGACTTTTTTTAGAAAGGTCTGATAGAATCCACGAATAAAGGTTTCCATTTTTGCCCGCTCGTATTCTGATAGATTTCGGCGAGGAACAGTTATGCCAAGAATCGGCAGGCGAACCCCAAAACCAAGATCGGCATGTTCGCCAATCTTCACATGATCGGAAGTCATCCCAAGCTTGTCGGTAACACCTTTATCATAAACCCAACCACCAATCACACCGATGGAACCAGTTATCGTTCCCGGTGCGGCAAAAATTTTACTGCCGTACATCGAAATCCAATATCCGCCAGAGGCAGCAACCTGTCCCTGACTAATAAGGACCGGCTTTTTCTCGGTGATCTTTTTTACAGCTTCGGCCACATAATCCGATGCCATGCCGTCACCACCCGGCGAATCAACACGCAGCACAACCGCTTTTACATGAGGATTTTTTTCCAACCGAAGCAGGGTCTTTTCCAACCAGCGAGCGCGAATCCCGGAATCCATAGCGCATGCGCCAAGCGCATACACCAGAGCGATCTTTGGTGTCGGGCCCCAATCGGGTCGCGATTCATCACGCGCATAAAGCTCATCTTTTAAAATGGGTGCGCTTGGTCCAATCAGCTTCTCCATCATTTTAGAGATGCCGTTCCAGCGACCAAGCGTATCAACCAGCTGCGTTGCGAGGGCGCGATCGGGAACAACATAGACCTCCTGATTTATGACAGCTTCAAAGCTATCGGCAGCAGCAGGACGCTCGGCAAGCACCTCGTTACGAAATATGCTATACCAGTCTTCGAGCAATGCTTTGCGCTGCTCGGCATCGGCCTCCGAGAGTTTGTCGCGGGAAAGGCTTTCCGCAGCCGACTTGTATTTGAAGAAACGCCACTCATCAAAACCTAAACCAAGTTTTTCGAGCGTACCCTTCATGTAGGTGCGTCCCATAATGTAACCGGGAAGCATTAAGCTTCCTTCGGGATCGAGCATAACAACGTCCGCAATACTGGCCAAGTGATAGGTGGTCATATTTCCATTATCCAGAAAAACAGCAATTTTTTTACCGGCTTCTTTTGCAAGGCGCAGCTCTTCACGGATTTCCCAGGCATGCTCGGGCAGAACGCGCAGGCCACTAAGGTTTAATGCGAATCCCTTAATCGTTGGATTTTCTCGTGCCTTACGAATGTCTTCGATAACCTCCCAGAATCGCTGGCCTCCATCACCCAAACGATACCCCAGATACTTTACGCGCCCCTTCATTTCCATCTTCAGATATTTTGGAGGTCCGGGAAGAATTTTCTCGTAGAAATCCGGCGCATAGTCACCAAACCCAAAACTGTAGCTACTAAAGCTATATTCCTGCTGCGTGTCGAAATGGCCTTGCGTGGCGATACGACCAAATCCGGATGTTATTGAGATACCCACCGTAAATGCTTCGCTGTCGAAGTAGCGTCCGGTGATGTTTAAGCCTGGTAATACTTCTACTGCAGCACCAGCGCTCCAGGGCGCTTCATCAAGACGGGTACGTTTTTGCATCGCCAAGTCGCCAAAGAGCGTTAAGCGTGAATTTCCGAGTGGACGAATTCCCGCTTCAAAGAACCCTTCTCGCGCACTCGTTTCGGTTGAAAGACTACCGGTAAATCCCAGCGAAAGATATTTTGCCGGGCGCACCAGCCAACCAAGACTAAAAAGCTTTTCTCTATTGAAAGCGTTTTTCGCGCCGCCGGCCCAACTGTAACCAATACCAAATGCCGATGCGCTATTTCCACCAGCCATTGATAGTTGATAGTCGCGTACGGCAACCCCACCAAACTTCTGACTTTGGGCAGCAAAGCCGATTCCCTTAGCACCTGTAAACATCCCCCAGTTACGGAAGCTCAGCCCTTCGTCTTCATCTGTAGACCAGTGAAATCGTCCGCTGAAACGCTGTAGCTGTGCAGCATTTGCCGGATTGGCAAATCCGAGCAAACCTTCCTGAAAGGACGTTGATGACCCCATTAAAAATTGGTTACGTTCGTAAGCAGACACAAAGTCCTGCGCAGCAACAGGTAAAATCGATGTCAATACGAATAAGAGTAGCAAGACGAAACGCATGGATTGTCTCCTGTATATCATGAAATCAAAATATTTTGATTGTGCTTTTAATACCCCAAAGCCAAGGGTGAGTTGCAAAAAAAAAGTCCGTCCCGAAGTTTCGGGACGGACTTTTATCGGGTGGGCCCTACTGGATTCGAACCAGTGACCCCCGCCTTGTAAGGGCGGTGCTCTAAACCAGCTGAGCTAAGAGCCCGTCTATTCAGATGATACTTCTTTTTTACGATACATAATTCCAAATGGAATTACAACGGCAAATGCTAAAACCAGGAGCAACGGCGCCAGAGTAACGGTCATAAAGTCATCCGGATGATCTGGCATCGCCATAAAAACATAAGCAACGGCAATAATAACTGCTCCAAGCGCAAGAATCAGAAGATTTGTTTTATCCAGCGGGAAACTAAATGTCTCTTCGTTGGTACTGCCTTTTTGCTTTGCCATAATATTGCTCTTTTCAGTTTTTTGACTCAATTTGAGCGAAACAAAGATAAACGCCCGTGATTCTAAAAGCAAGCACTATTCTTTACACGCATAAAGATTTTTCGTTTTATATATCGCGGAAATAAAGTCCGATATCCAATGCCTGTACCGAATGTGTTAATGCACCAACGGAAATACAGTCCACGCCCGTCTCGGCAATTTCGCGAATGCGCTCGATTGTAACACCGCCGGATGCTTCGACCTTCGAGCGGCCAGCAATTTTTTGCACTGCTTCGCGCATCATTTCGGTAGACATATTATCAAGCATAATAATATCCACATCCATTGCCAGTGCTTCATCAACTTCTGCCAGCGAACTGGTTTCTACTTCAATCGTCAGTTTCTTGGGGTTATTTTCGCGCACTTTATTAACTGCAGTGCGAATACCGCCAGCCAATTTAATATGGTTATCCTTAATCATAATGGCATCAAATAAACCATAGCGATGATTCGTGCCACCGCCGATGGCAACAGCATATTTCTCCAGAACCCGCAGTCCCGGAAGCGTCTTGCGCGTATCGAGAATTTGCACCGGTAAATCGCCGCGTGCTTTTACATAACGATCGGCCATACTTGCAATGCCAGACATTCGCTGCATCAGGTTTAGTGCGAGACGCTCACCCGTTAGTATTGCACGACGTGATCCTTTAATTTCCAAAATGATTTGCCCATTACTTACCGCATCGCCATCCTGAAACAGGGGCTTCCAGGCAATATCCTTATCTAAACGACGAAAAACGCGCTCGGCAACGCCAATCCCGCAAAGAATGCCATTATCTTTTACCTTCATAAATGCAGAAGACTGCTCTTCCGGTTGGAATAACGCGTTCGTCGTTGCATCCCCATCACGAATATCTTCCTCGAACGCAAGATCGATAATATTGTCAATTACCTGCCAATCGTCTTTACTGAACATATAAACAGCTCCGCTTAAAATTCGTTGATTATTATCGCTGTAAATGTAGGAAGGCAGATTGCAGAATGGAAACAGATTATTCTAAACTGTTGCATCTTTCCCATAAAATAAAAATATTGAATCCGACTTTATAAGTTGGTTGCCACACAGGAGAAGGGTTATGATACGTTCAATATATTTTTTATCTACGCTGCTATTTTTAGCGCTGCTGTTCGCAGGCTGCCAACAGCAATCAGCTGAGAACAAAAGCGAAGCCGCACCGGAGGAAGTAGTTGAAGAGATTGCTTCTGAAGAGGTAGACGGTGTTTGTATTTGGGACGGAACCAGCCTGCGGGCAATTCCAAGTCAGAAAGGTCGCTATATTTCCGGCATTTCACTGGGTGAAAAAGTAACCTGGATGGGACTCACAAAAACAGACAGCAGCAAATCCCGCAAAGTAGACTATTTAAAGGTTCGCTTGTCAGACGGCACCGAAGGTTGGGCATCATCCAGCGGCATCGTTCGTGAGGCACATGCCGGAGCAATCGTACATAAAATATATGTATATCGTCGCCCGGATCTGCTTACCGTTACCGACACTTACTTTGATCCTATGGAAATGGTTGCAATTAGCAAGAATCAGGAAGGCTGGCTGGAGGTTGTTGGCCCTCAGCGCAAAAAGAGAGGCTGGATCAGAGATGATGGTGGCGTCTCAATCGACAAGGCTGACGTTGCCGTTGCCATCCTGGCATCGAAAGCATTTCAGCTTAGTGGCGAGAGAGAGCGCAATACCAAGCTAAAGTCAATTATCGAGAATCCGCAGTTCGAGAATTCCGTATTTATTTCCGCATTACGCAACATGTTATCTCCCGAACCGACGTTTGAAGAGATGGAGATGGAAGACGCCAATGGAGAGAACACGTACTAGGTTTTCCATCGACACTTAATCTCAACGTTCCAAGTAGCTTCTCATACATTTTTCTACATCTTCTCAAAAGCCCGTGACTCGGGCTTTTGGCGTTTCTACCACCTATTGGTCCACATCACCTGTTAACCTCTTGATACTTGTGCTCGTCTTAGCTATTAAACGCCCTGTTTTAATTATGAAATCCGGAGACGCAGCAATGAGACGAACAACTTTGATCGTATGCCTCTTACTCTTTACCCAACTCACATTCGCTCAAACAGACAAACTTCAGAAACCCGGCAGAGATTGGCAAATTTATAATGATGTAGAGGATGCAGGATATTCGACTGCAAAACTCGATTCAGCAAAAAGGCTTTTCGATACAAGTAAAGGTGCCGCGCTATTTGTCGTACATCAGGGCCGCGTTCTCTTATCGCTGGGGGAGACCAATCGGCGGTTTATGTGTGCATCAATGCGTAAAAGCTTTATGAGTGCACTCATAGGCATTGCGGCTGCTAATCAGCAGATTGACCTCTCAGAAACACTGGAGTCATTAAACATTGATGATATCCAACCTCTATCGAAAACTGAAAGAACAGCAACCCTCACCGATCTGCTTGCTGCAAGATCAGGGGTTTATCACCCAGCTGCATTTTCACCAAAAGGTATGGCAGCGAATTTACCTCCGCGGGGAAGTCATCTGCCGGGTGATTTTTGGTACTATAACAATTGGGATTTTAATGTATTGGTTAGCATTTATGAGCAGAAAACCGAAACAGGAATCTTTGATGCCTTCGATAAGCTAATAGCAAAACCGCTGCAAATGAACGATTTCAAATTGGAGCACACTTATTATTGTTACGAGCGCAAGATATCGAATCACCCTGCCTATCTTTTTCGCATGACGGCTCGGGACATGGCGCGTTTTGGCTTACTTTATTTGAATAACGGCAAGTGGGGTAACCAACAAATTATCTCCGAAGAGTGGATCAAAAAAAGTACCGAACCGATAAGTCGCGACATCGGTGCTTTCGCGGATCGCGGAGCATATGGTTATTTATGGTGGATCTCAAATCCGATTCGCGATATAAACATGTATTTTGCAAGCGGTGTCGGTGGTCAAAAAATTGCTGTTCTTCCGGAAGCAGACCTGGTTATCGTCCACCTGGCAAATTCATACCAGTTCCAAAATGTTCGACATGGCAAGTTTCTAAAGCTGGTCGAGACAATACTTGATGCTCGTGTAACCCCAGCTATCAACAATCCCCGGGTGACATCCCTTCAAATGCCGACGCGCGCAATTCCAGAAACAATGAACTCTGCTCCGGATGACCTTTCAAAACTGGAAGGTACCTATAGACATCGAATTCTGGGAGCATCTCATGTAAAGGTTAAAGGGGATATGCTTGAGTTGGAAGTTCGAGTAGGCAAATTCCAAATGCTACCGACGAGCCCATTAAACTTTTGGATTCCGGATATCGAATTACCGGCAGTATTTGCACCGGCGCCGTCACCGGACATGAAATATAAAGCGAAATCGGTAATTGATGACAACCGGGAGGCGACAAGCATCGTATTGTATTTCTAAATGTGCTTAAACAATCGGCACTAGCCTCCTTGAGCAAAATTGGTCTGTAAACCCAGGAGAAGGAAACGTATATGGTTCTCAACTTTATTTCTGCAGCTATTTTTGGAATATTTATTCTTATCGGATGGCTGAGTTACACACGCTATTTAAGATATCAATTCAGGGTAAACACTCTGAATTCGCGTCTAAATATGGTATTGGAAAAGCTTGGCAAGGAGCAGGAAGTCATAAAGTTTTTGGAAAGCCCGGTTGGACAGCGCCTTTTTAACAATTTGACGTCTGCCGGAACCTCTACCAAGATTCCGATAATCGTTATGTTAAGTAGCGGAATTATTTCATTGTCAACCGGCATCGGCTCCTGGTGCTTAACATTTTTTGTTGAAGATGATTTCATTTTCGGAGCCGTATTTATGACAGCAATTGGCATCGGTTTCTTAATTGCTGCAGGTGTCACGTTTGTACTGTCGCGTAAATGGGAAATTCTGGATGAGCCGGAGGGCTTAACGGATATCTACATGTCACAAACAACCGAAACCGGACATACGGACACCGGTTCATGAACCAATCTGATTTCGAAGATTTTCATGAACAAACAGCAACGCAACTATGGGCATATATTATCCGAATTTGTGGCAATCGTGAGCTGTCCAAAGATATATTACAAGAAAGCTATTTGCGATTTTTACAGCGTCCGCCCAACAGCAATGATTTTGCTGCAATGAAAAGCTATCTCTATACAATTGCCACTCGCCTGAATATAGACCGTCTTAAAAGCTCGGGATATCGACGATTGAGTTTCTACTCATTTTTTGGAGAAGAAAGAGAACCTGCTTCAGATTTTCAGATGAAGTCGTCATTGCGTATAGATATGGACTTTGTTTTTCATCTGCTAAAGCCAAAAGAAAGAGCAATCCTATGGCTTGCATATGTCGAAGAACACCCTCATGATTCCATTGCGCATATTTTGGGATGCAAGAAACCAAGTGTCAAAGTAATGTTGTTTCGCGCACGCCGCAAACTAACAGCACTGTTAAAGCAATATAAAGTTGATGAGGAACATGGCTATGAATAAGAACCCGTGCTCTTATACTAAACAAATCCGTTCTGAAGCGAAACATGGAGAGTTGAATAAGCAACTTAAGCAGCATTTATCCGGTTGCGAATATTGCCGGGAAGAGAAGCAAATAATCGACTGCTTCGACCGCTTAAAGGAAACCGTTCCGGTAAAGCCTGCTACCCTAACTTCCAGGCAGCTCTGGATCCGGGCCACCCTTATTCAACAGCAAGATATGGGTCGACGTAGACTGCGCCTAATCTTTCTCATTCAAACAGGTTTGCAGATTTTTCTCGCGGGTATCCTGCTCACTTTCTTCTTCTGGAACAGAGGGAGCATTATTCAGGGATTGCAGAAGCTTACAACAGACATACCTACAGTAATGACAGAGCCGAATCTAGTATTTTGGGTGATCGTAGGAGTTGTCATTCTTGTAGTAAATATGCTGGCATCTTTAAACTGGATAATACCGGAAGAATAGTATTCGAATGTTACTTCACTGAAGAGCCAGAAAGGGTTGTGCAATATTTCCCGGACACTTTCTCACCCACTTCCATCCTCAATGCCTTACACAGAGTGATATTATGGCAAATATTGTATCGCAAACCGGATCGATCTATATTAAGGCAAACCAGCAGCAAAAAATTATTATGATATATGCGTCTTTTTCCCTCCACTGCCGTCTATGAAGATAAATGGCGATAAAGGAGATTTACTATGATAACATCTGAACACCCTGTAATTATTGTCGGTGCTGGTCCGGTAGGACTCGCAGCAGCGGCTCATTTAATAAAACGTGGTCAGCAACCATTACTTCTGGAAGCAGGAAACAAGGTTGGCGCAACAATTCAAACATGGCGTCATGTTCGCATGTTTTCTCCCTGGAAATTAGCGCTTGATGAAGCTGCCGTCTCCATTCTTGAACCTACCGGCTGGCAAAAGCCTGACCTCAAGAGGCTTCCTACCGGCGGAGATCTAATCGACAACTATTTACAGCCACTTGCCGAGACTGCTGAAATGCAGAAAGTTCTGCGCTACAATCATCGCGTCGTATCTGTTGGAAGAGATGGAACAGACAAGATAAAATCTGCTAATCGTGAAAAGCTTCCGTTCAAAGTTCTGGCCGATACACCCAACGGACGCGTAACGCTTTTTGCCCGTGCGATAATCGACACCAGCGGAACCTGGAATTCACCAAATCCTGCGGGTGCAGATGGCTATCCTGCTGAAGGCGAGAAGGATGCGGAAATATCCTACGGCATCCCCGATGTGTATAAACAAGAGCGCAAACAATATGCGGGCAAGCGCACGCTGGTTATCGGCAGTGGACATTCCGCTATCAATACGCTGCTGGATCTAGCCAAACTAACGAATGAGGTTCCCGAAACAGAAATAGTCTGGGCGATTCGCCGAGATAACATGCAAAGCCTTTATGGTGGTGAAGCAAATGATGAGCTTCCGGCACGTGGACTGTTGGGTACTCGTCTGCGCGAGCTGGTCGAAAGCAAACGTCTTACTTTGTTCACCGGTTTTTCTGCTCAAAAGATTGTTGCAGAGCAGCAAAAAAAGACCGTTTATGGTACCGCAGGTTCTGACGGCATAATGATAGAAAATCTTGACAACATTATTGTAGCAACCGGTCAACGGCCGGACTTCTCGTTTTTGCGTGAGGTTCGGTTAAGTATCGACTCGGCTCTGGAAAGTAGCTCGACGCTCGGTCCAATGATTGACCCAAATGTGCATAGCTGCGGAACCGTTCCACCACATGGTGAAGCGGAACTGCGTCATCCTGAGCCGGGATTTTATATCGCTGGTATAAAAAGCTATGGACGTGCGCCCACATTTCTACTGGCAACAGGCTATGAGCAGGTACGATCAATTACAGCCTTTCTATGTGGAGATGAAGAAGCAGCGCGTAATGTTCAACTCTCGCTACCGGAGACTGGTGCCTGCTGCACTGATCAACAATTTGAAGAAGAGCGTCAGGTAGTAGCCGCAACAATAGGCAGCTCTTGTTGCGGCACAACTGAAAAAGTTGAAGCGACCAGTGAAAACACGGCTGAAGCTCCGACGAAAGGCGGCTGCTGTGGTTGATACAGTCTCTGCAAAGAAGATAATGCCCTCCGTGGAAATGATCTGGACACAACTTCGCAGCAGACTTTTGGCCTTTATCAATGGCCGTGTGAATAACACGGCCATTGCTGAGGATCTGCTACAAGATGTATTTCTAAAGATTCATCGGAATATTCATACGCTGAACAATCCGGCGCGTGTCGAAAGCTGGGTCTATCAAATTGCTCGCAACACGTTGATCGACTACTACCGCAGGCAGCGCCCCGGAGACGCCCTGCCCGATGAGCTAACGGCAGATGAAGATTCGAATGCACAACTGCAACAGCGGTTAAGCGAGAGCCTTCATTTTATGTCCCTGCTGCTGCCAGAGAAATACCGTGAAGCAGTCATTCTCTCGGACTTTCAAAATGTACCGCAAGTTGAGGCGGCAGAACGTCTGAGCATTTCCTATAGCACGTACAAATCCCGTGTTCAGCGCGGCAGGCAAATGCTTCGCGAAATGTGGCAGGAATGCTGTCATTTTGAGTTTGATCGACGCGGCACAATTATCGACTACCATTCCAATACCTGCTCCTGTTGCGGAGATACAGACTGCGATTCTTAACCAGAGTCAGACGAGTTGAGTTCGATCCGGAGGCAGACTGGCTCCCACCTGGTTAACCAACCAATACAGGCTTATCCTATCAAAAACTACATTCAATTATGCCAATTACATTGTGAGATAAAAGTGTCACTTTGTGTCGCTCTCGTCCATCAATTCACATCAATGCGTAATTTGTAGTTTTTTTTGCTTTTATTCTATTATCTGTAAACCTTTCCTCAAACCTCTCCGTCATAAGATTGTAACGGATCAGCAAGGACCTATGGTGGAATCGGAAAAACAACTCATCGCACGCGTACACTCAGACAAGCGGGTCTTCCGCGAGGTTGTCGAGCAACACAAGCAGCAGGTATACTATCTGGCGCTGGACCTTGCCGGGAATCATGCAGATGCGCAAGACCTTTCTCAGGAAGCATTTCTGAAAGCGTATAAGGCTGTAGACAAGTTTCGCGGTGATTCCAAGCTGGGTTCCTGGCTGTATCGAATAACGGTAAACTGTTTTATTGATATGAAGCGAAAACGTCAGATTCTAACGACAAATCTGGAAGATAAACATGAAGCGGAATTCATCGGAAGCTCGAAAAGCAAACATGAATTGGCAAAACAAGAGCGCGGGCTGGAAGGAGCAATGCTCCAAAAGAATATAGAGAAGGCCTTGGCACAGCTTACGCCCCGTGAACGCTCTGTTTTTGTTCTGCGCCACTATCAGGAATTCTCGTTAAAAGAAATTGCCGGCGTTTTGAGCATTGCGGAAGGAACGGTAAAAAGCCTGCTTTTCCGCGCACTTCAGCGGCTACAAAAAGAGCTGGAATATTATCGCCCTGACATCGGGTTGGAATAGAGAAAGATTGATGAATGATGATTAATAACTCATGATTCATCATTCAAAAATATAATAAGACTGGTAAATACATGAAAAATTTCACTCAACAACAACGCGAAGAGCTCTTGCTTGCCGCACTTTATGAAGAGCTCAGCGAGTCAGAGCGCTCTGATTTCGAGGAGTTACTTCAAAAAGACAGCGACTTTGCAAAGAGCTACACGGATCTTCAAAAGACCGCCAGCTTTATGAGTCAGCGAGAGAAGGTTGATCCGGGTGAAGCGTTTTGGCAGGGCTATTGGGATAAATTGGAGCCACAGCTTCAGGAGACACCAACAGCAACTCGAATCATTAAGCTGCCAAACTGGGCATATCAAACCGTTGCTGCAGCGGCGATTTTGTTGCTCGGAGTTTTTATCGGACGCTCGTTTATGCAACCGCCTAGACAAGTTGTTCCAATAGATGTCGTTCAGGCCGCGGCTATCGAAGCGCGAACCGACGCCTATTTGGAGCGCTCAAAGGTGTTACTCCTCGGGCTGGTAAACATGGAACAGAAAGAGGATCTGGAAAGCCTGAATTTTCAACGTTATCAGAATGTATCTCGCAAACTGCTCAATGAAGGTGGACACCTCAAAGAAGCGTTTCAACAACCGGGTAAAGCCCGTCTAAGGCAGCTTGTGAGTGATCTGGAAATCATACTGATGCAGATTGCCAATCTGGATGCGCAGGAAGATTTCACGGCAATCGAAATGCTACAAACGGGTGTAGAACGTCGCGGCATCATGCTTAAGATCAATCTTGAAGAGATGCAACGAGACCCTGTCGAAGAGAAAAAAACAATGGAGATTTTATAAATGAACACGCCTTCCAGTAATATTCGAATGCGACCTGTTTTCACACTTTTACTGATAGTGGTTATGTGGTCGTCTGTAGTGGCCCAAGACAGTAAAAAGGAAAAAGAAGCAGCAGCCTACAATGCAGCATATGAAATGGTTCTGGATGAAAAGTACAACCAGGCAACCAAGGCGTTCGACAGCTTTCTGGCCAAATACCCGCGCAGCCGCTGGTCGGATGACGCCGGTTTTTGGATCTGCTTTTCCGCAGAGAAAGCAAACAATAACAAGAAAGAAGCCTACGATTGTTTTTCCGATTTCATGGAAAAGTTCAAGGGCAGCAACTTTCGCGATGACGCACGCCAAAACATGGTCCGCCTGCTAAAAGAGTTGGTCGATGCAGGTGAAGAGGAGTATCGTTCTTTGCTGCAAAAGATGCAGAAGGATGACGATGAGGAAATTGCACTTTCAGCACTTTATGCCCTCGAACGCCAAGGAAGCGATCAGGCTTTTGAAGCAGCAGCTAAATTATTTGAGCGCTCCGAGAATCCACGCGTTCGCACCAAGGTGCTGCACGTTCTAAGTGAGTTCGACTCACCTTACGTTGTAAAAAAGCTAATTGATATTGCCAGCAAGGACAGTGATCAGTCTGTTCGTCGCAAAGCAATATATGCTCTTGGTGAGCAAGGCAGTCCGGAAGCTGTCGAAGGTTTAAAATCGATTATCGAATCTCCGGGTGATGTGGACTTACGCAGAAAAGCGGTCTACGCACTTGGTGAAACACATAATGACAAGCTATCAGAATACCTTGGAAACATCGCGGCAAATTCGACGGAAGATCAAATTGCCAAAGTAGCTGTTCACTCACTTGCCGATCTTAATGACGACGCAGTTGAGGCGCAATTATATGAAGTATATAAAAAGTCCAAATCTTCCAACGTACGCAAAACGGTGCTGCACGCCATGGCAGACCGCGATAACTTCGATGCGGTTCCCTTTCTTAGCAATGTTGCAATGACAGATCAGGAACAAAGTCTGCGCAAGTCTGCCGTTCATGCACTCGGTGATATTGAGACCAGAGAATCCTTAAATGCTCTAAAAAAGATTTTTGATGAGAGTCAGGATCTTGATGTTCGTAAGTCAACGCTATACGCTATCAAGGAAGTGGAGACGACTGAGGCAATTGAGTTTCTAAAAGGTGTCGCAAAAAGCGATCGTAATCATCGGCTTTCCGTTTCAGCTGTTCACGCCGTAGCAGATGCGCTGGATAACGAAAATCCTGAACTCCTGCTGGATATTTTCAAGAACACCACAAACAACGACGTGAAAAAAGCCGTGTTATATATGATCGCAGATGCCGAAGACGAACGTGCCGTTCGCCTGCTAGGTAATATGGTGAAGAATGAGACGAGCACAGAGCTGCAAATTCTGGCGGTACGTGCACTTGGAAATACCGAACACGAATCAGCTGTTCCAGTGCTACTGGATATCATTAAGAAAAGCAACAGCCTGAAGCTGCGTAAAGAAGCAGTACGCGCACTTGGCGAAATAGATTCACCAGCTTCACAAAAAGCAATCGAAAAAATCCTAACCGACGACCTGGACTAGCAGGATGGAGAAGAATATGAAAACCAAGAATATATCCACAATTAAACTATTGATATTGGCAATACTATTCATCTCAAGCGTGCTGGCAGCGAAACAAAAGATTATAAAATTCGCTGGCAACAATGCATCCATGCAGGAGCGTTTCGACTGGGCTATTAACCAGGCATCTGATCTTGACGCGTATTGGGTTGGCTATCAGTTCGAACGCATGATGAGTGAAAACAGTCAAATTGGTTCCTGGAGTTCGGACGAAGATGAGAATCGTCCAAGTCTGGCTTCGCTTCTTGGCGAGCCGGAGCCGGAACGGTTTGAAGACTGGACATTCGGTAAAACAGCTCAAATGGCGTTGCGTGGATTAATGGAGCGCCAGGGGAAAAAGGAGCCACTCAAAGTTAAGCGCAAAATAGCCATTCTATTGCGCTACCAACGCCACAGTTCAACACCGCGCGAGCTGGCCACCGTAGACATCAGCAATACGTTTCTTCGCGTAGAGTTAAAGGGCAAGCCGCTTTATTGGCTGGGAGACTGCACTCAGGAACAAAGCCTGGGTTTACTAAAACAAGCAATGGAAGAAGATCCCACCAACAAAAGACGCGAAGAGCTTGTAACCGCTTTTGCAATGCACAGTGAATTGCCTCAGCTGGAGACCGAACTACATACTATCGCGACTCAGGATAAAAGTGATGATGTGCGCGAGAATGCCGTCTTCTGGATGGGGCAACTCGATTCCCCGAAAGCGCTTGGCCTGTTAAAAAAGATAGTTGAAGAAGACAGATCCGGTGATGTGCGTGAAAAGGCGGTGTTCAGTATCAGCCAAATGCACAGCGAGGAAGCACTCAACACATTGATTTCCCTGGCAAAGACGCATCGTGACCCAGAAGTCCGGGAAAAAGCCATATTCTGGCTAAGCCAGAAGGCATCCAGCAAAGCCGCTGAGACGCTGGAAGAAATCACCTACTCTGCCGACGAGATAGAGGTTAAGGAAAAAGCAGTCTTTGCCCTTTCCCAAAGGGATGATGATCAGGCCGTTCCCAAATTAATAGAAATCGCGCGCGAGCATCCGTCCAATCAAATCAGACGCAAGGCTATTTTTTGGCTTGGACAATCTGAAGATCCGCGCGCTGTCGAAGCATTAATTGATCTGGCAAAGTAACTATTTGCAATTTTTTACGAATACCATAGAAGACACTTGTAGAAAGGTAAAAAAATGAAGAGTTCAAAAGTTACTATCGGTCTTTTTTTGCTGCTACTGGCAATCCTAAGTAGCTGCGCAGGTACTGAAGATGCCCCGGCAGACAGCATCAGTTTTAAAGATGGTTTGACCTCAAGTCAATATCAAAAGTTGATTCACGACATGCACGAGAACGGCGAGATATTCGACGAGGAAGACCTCGAACGCCTTGCGGAGCTGGAGTCCGTAATGCATGAGCTCCACAACGGCAAACTGGCTGAACTTGAAGAGCATATGGAAGAATTGCACCATACGCATCTAGCCGATTTGGAAGAACGAATGGAGCATATGGAGCCATTTATTTCTGCAGAAGTAGAGGAACACATGGCAGAAATGCACGAGGCCCTGGAGGCAATTGATATCGACATTGAAATCCCTCCAATTCCGCACATCCCCCCGCTTCCGCATATACCGTCATTTCACGGCTCTATGACAATTAACAGCGATCGGCCATTTTCTGTTGGAGGCCGGTTTTATGCACCGGCATCTCATCGCGAACTAAAGCGCCTTTTTCCAGGTATAGAAGAAGATGAGGTGTTGAAACTTCAAGCAATGATTGCACTAACCCGCCAGTCTGCTCAAACGGCTGTCCCGACGCTTAGCAAGATTGCTAAAAAGGGCAAAACTCCGGCTCAACGCTATCAGGCTGTTGCTCTTTTGGCTCATTATATGAAAAAAGATGAATCGATTGTTCCACTCCTTGGAGAGATTGCATTTGAGGACGACAACATCAATGTCCGGAAACGTGCAGTATTGATTCTTGGAAAGTGTGGCGATGACCGGGCGATACCAATACTCGAAAACCTGATAAAAAAAGGCAGTGAATAGCCCCTGCTTGTGATTTCTGTATTTTGACGCTTCATATTTTTCCAATATCTTTCATCCAAATTGCCATTTCCGGCGTATAAAAGTAATAAAAATGCTAACCGAGGCCATGGGTAGTTACTACTTCCCATGGCTTCAGGATGATTGATAGAAGGAGAATACATGAAAAAACTACCTATATTTATTGCTGCCTCTTTTGGCGGTATTTCCCCTAATTTACTTCGCCTCGCGGTTTCACTAATGAAGGAAGAGGCCGAACTTCCAGGTCTGACCTATGCCCTTGGTCTGCTGATCTTTGCATTAATGGGTGGAGTTGTCGCCTACATTTGGGAAGAGACAGATCTCAAAAAAGCGTTTTATCTTGGCATTGGCCTCCCGGCACTTATTCAGATGGGAGCTGGAGAAATCAGCAAGAAGCCGGTTGCCTTTAATCAACCCACGCCTATAACTGAACCCTTTGCTGCACAACAAAACAGCATGCAGATTCTGCCGGCTGTATTCTTTCAAGACTCTGAGCGCCAAAAACAGCAGCCTGTGAAACGAGAGATGAAAAACCTCACCCTTAAGATGAATAAGCGACAGGCAGCTATTACGGTATATATTTACGGTTCAGGAGAAGGCTCAATGAAAGAAGAACGCGTCCGCTTCAGGCTGCGGGAAACTGAAAAAACAATTGAGATCCCCGCAAATGCTGCTGCAATGCAGGTTCAAATCGGCGACGTGAAGAGCAACAAATGGAACTTTCCTGCAAGCAATAAACTTAACTGTACCGTGACAATTGAAGAAAACGTTTGGCGCGGACTTTTTCAGGCTTTTGGCTTTCGCACGAACAGTGTTGTAGAAATTAAGATCAGCGGCAGTAAATAATGTTCTCTTCCGGAGGCTGCAAATGCAGCCTCCGAAGTTTCTCACACTTATTGGCTTGCGGGAGGCAAACCGGTGAAAAACGCCTACAAAAACCTTTCCATTTTCAAATGCGTTCACGAAGCCCATCGCGGTTTTGAAAACCAGATGTCGGTACACCACATTCTCAATAAAAAAGGCTGCTTTCCGCATGGTTGTTTTCATTTCAAGCTGGAATGTAAGCTATTCAAGCAGGGAAAGCCCTGTTATCGTGGTTATAAAAAGATGGGCAAAAATTGCAATGGTTGTCGCCACTTCTATGATGAGAAGATATACAATCGCTCGGAGCTACAAATCTCTGAGGAAGCATACAAAGAGTTTCAGAGTGAATTAGACGAGTTTGAAGACTGGTTAGAAGATCATAAAAACCGCGAGCACGAGATCAATGGAAAGATCGACGGGGTAAAACCACTCTTTCGCAAACGTGCCTATCACAATGGCGAGAGCTTTAGCTTCAACGGCTTTTTGCTGATTTTTCGCAATATGTTTATTGGCTTAACGCATATGGAAGATTTTGTTTACGCTCGTGTTTCAGCGAAGACCTACGCTACGCTAAAGCTTGGTAGGGGTGATGTAGTTGATGCAAAAGCAACTCTCACGCTCGATAATGGTCGACTGGTGATGAAGCGCTTGCGACGCATTGATGTTGAAGATCGCGGTGAGCCGCCAATTTGGAACGAGTCTTCGGCATTGGTAGCGCGAGAAAGCACAACGCAGATACCACATCAACCGGAAGGCTGCGTAAAATGTCCATTTGGTGCACTTGTCGATGTAGAGGATTTCAAGCATGACGAGACAAAGAATTATCGTCAGCTATACTGCTTGCAGGGCGTGAAGGACTACCGAATCTGTCCGGTTTATCATACCTACAGTGAGTTGAAGGAAGAAAAAAGAGGTAAGTCTGCGCGGGTCGCATCGTGCATGACAACCCGCGTCAATATTCAAATATAGTTATACAACCGTAAAAAAGGAATCCAGCGCAACCGGAGAATTCTTCAAGTGGAAATCACCACTGGCGGGATCTTCTTCGTAATCACCTTTCCACTCGCGCTTGACAATCGTTCGAAGCACATCAATAAACCGATCAATCTCTTCCGTTGTATTATAAATACCAAAGCTCGCTCGAACTGCACCGGGCAAATCAATCTTGTTTTTGGTAAATATTTTTTCTTCCATGGCCTTCGCTTCCGCGTCGGAGCACTGCAATAAATGCTTCATATATGGCTGGGCACAAAAACAGCCGTTGCGCACGCCGATGCCACCTTCCCAATTCAATATGGCTGCCGTTAGCGCATTCGGGACGCCACGTACATTGAAAGAGATTACGCCCATTCGGTGTTCAACATCATCGGGATCGTCTCCACCGTAAATCGTAATTTCAGGGAACTCCTTGAGCTTGTTAAGCACATAGTTTGTGAGATGCGCTTCGTGCGCAGCCACTTTATCCATGCCCAACTCATCCATTACCTGTAGCGCCTTAGCCAGTGCAACAATTCCGGCGGTATTTGGGCTACCAGCTTCTTCCTTCTCAGGAGCATCTGCCCAATAGGTGTAATCCAGCGAAACCACGCTAACTGTTCCGCCGCCAACTGTGGCAGGAATGTTTTCCTCGAAGGCTTTTTTCGGTCCAATTAAAACGCCCGCACCAAGAGGTGCATAAATCTTATGAGCGGAAAATGCGAGGAAGTCAATATGTCTCGGGTCATCATGTGGCAACATATCAATCTTGCGATGAGGAATCATTTGCGCGGCGTCGACCATAATTTTCACGCCGTATTTATGACACATCTCGGCCATCGTGTGTATGTCGTTAACCCAGCCACTTACATTTGAGGCGCCGCTTACTGCAAAAAGAGCTACGCGGTCGTTATAGTATTCCAGCTTCTTTTTTAGATCCGTTAAATCCATTTTCCCTGAATCATCCAGCTCAACGTGCACAACTTTACCGCCATATCGCCATGGCAAATCGTTGGAATGGTGCTCCATCTTGCTGACAAGAATAACTTTATCACGCTGTATATTCAGACAGTGAGCAAGAATATTAATAGCCTCAGTGGCATTCTTGCCGAAAATAATAACGTCTTCTTCCGGACAGGCATTAACAAAGTTCGCAACAATATCCCGCGATTCTTCATGAGCTCGGGAGGCAACCTGCGACTTAAACCCACTTCCTCGATGCACGCTGCTATACCAACTCATAAACTCGTTTACCTTGTCCAGAACCGGCTGTAGTATTGGCGTGCTGGCACCATTATCAAAGAAGATGTATGGAACCATCGTACCATTGTAAAGCGGTACCTGCTTGTCTATGCCAACAATTTGTTCGCGTACATTTTCGATTGTAAGTTTGGTATCGATAGTGGTTGAAGCCATTGGTTAACCTCCTGCATTATGGCGTTCGTTAGGGCATTTGTTACGATAACATCCCGTCTTTATCAGGCGTGACCGGTTTGATCATGCGGGACATGGGAAGATATAAAATATTGCTGCAATTTCAGCGGGAAAATAAAAATAGCGTGAGTCGTGAGATCAAAAAATTCCTACTCTTTACAAGCGGCGGAGCCGCGACCTACTCACTACCAGCGAACACAGTGAGCGCCCTCCCCCTACGGAGGAGCCGCGACCTACCCCCAAAACGACCTTACATATTAACCGTCGTAAAAATGATAAAGCATAGGTAGAAGATCAGAAGTGCCATTCCCTCAACACGCTGAATATTCCAGCGCCAGCGCATCATTGGCCAAATGATGAGGCTAAGAGATGCCAGCAGGGCAAACTCTATAGAAATGGCTACGCCATCGCTCAGAGCCGGCAGTGGACTAATAATTGCGGCCGCGCCACCAACCAGAGTAAGATTAAAAATATTGCTTCCGATAACGTTTCCAACTGCCAAATCCACTTCCTTGCGAAGTGCACTGACAATTGTAGTTGCCAATTCGGGCAAGGACGTTCCAAAAGCAATCAGCGTGAGGCCAATAGTCGATTCCGCAACACCAAGAGTTCGCGCCAACTTCGTAGCAGAATCTACCGTAATCTGCGAACCAATAAGTAAGATAACCGTGCCAACAAGAGACATGCCCAGGTATTTCCAGCGTTGCACCCTGTCGGGGGCATCGATTGTTTCGCCAGCCCGCTCACGCAGCTCAAGCAATTCCTGAAATTCATTCATCTCACGCAGCGTATATTTTGCCAGATAAAGCACGAATACAATAAGTAGCGCAATCAGTACAACACCTTCAATTTGGCTGATTTGAGAATCACCATAAGCCATCGCAATGAATATTGCCGTTACAATAATCATAAACGGCACCTCACGACGAACCCAATTTGCCTTTATCTCCAATGGGAATATAATTGCGCCCACGCCGAGGATTAGTCCGATATTGGCAATATTACTACCAATAATATTGCCAATCGAGATGCCGGGCTTTTCCTGAAAGGCTGCCATTGTACTCACCAGCAGTTCCGGGAATGACGTCCCCAGCGACACCACGGTAAGACCGATAATAAGTGGACTAATTCCCATAGACTGCGCAAGCAGCGAAGCGTATTTAACCATATACTCTGCGCCACCCCATAAAAGGAAAAGCCCAAAAGCAAGGATTAGAAAGTCGAAGATAGGCATGGAATTTATTCCTGGTTCAAATTACAACGTATTTAGATTTGGAAAACATCCGACACGGTTTGTTGCGCAATTACTTCATATAAACCATCGTGTTCACTGCCCAAAACGCTGCGCATGGTTTTCATAACATGATCAGGAGTATTGTTTTCATCACTTAAATGTCCCAAGATCACGTGTTTCAATCTCGGTGTCACGCATTCACGCAGTAATTCTGCTGCAGCTTGATTGGAGAGATGCCCTCTGCTGCCAGAGATACGTTCTTTTAGCTGCCATGGATAGGGACCACTCGCTAACATTCCCTCATCATAATTACTTTCAAGCAGCAACATGTTCGCTTGAAGCACAGCATCCTTTACCCGCCTTGAAGCATATCCCAGGTCGGTACATTGAACCAAGACAGAGCGAGGCCCTTTTACGATATACCCAAACGTCGGCTCGCAATCATGCGATACCTCAAAGGGCTCGAACTCAACATCCTTAACGGTAAAACTACTCATTACAGGGTTTATTGTTTGATGCGGTCGAATTTGGGAAGTCAATTGATCGAGCGTATCCGGATGAGCATAGATCGGAACGTTATGACGGCGGGAAAACACGCCGACACCTCGAACGTGATCCTGGTGAGAGTGCGAAACCAGAATGGCGTCAATTGAGTCAGGATCAATATCACGCGAATTGAGACGATCGGCAATTTTCTTGGCAGACAAACCGACATCAATCAGAAAGCGACCTTGGTGAGTTTCAATATAGAGGGAGTTCCCCTTGCTGCCACTGGCAAGAACACAATATTTCATTCAATTTTCCTTTGGAAAAACTTTAGGGACGCATATGAAAAAGAACATCTTACCGATAGCGAACAATTATCCTACCGATATATTTGCCAAGGGGTGGTGGGCAAACTTAATTTTGACCCAACATATCAGGGTTTTTATGAATACTAACCAGCATGTTTATCTGGTCGCGGAGCTGTTTGGTACGGGCTCGTGCAGCTTCAGCAAAATCCCGTTCGGATGAGGCATATAAAATAGTTCTACTTGAGTTGATTAGAGCAGAACGTCCGTGCTTATCCGTTCCACATTTTATAACCATCTCAAGATTCCCTCCCTGAGCACCGATTCCCGGTATGAGAAAGGGCAGATCGGGAGCAGATTCACGAATTTCCTGAATCTCGCTGGTATGCGTTCCGCCTACAACAAGTCCGCAATTACCAAACAGAAAATTCCATCCTAATGCCTTCTGCGAAACCGAAAGATAAAGAGGTTCGCCCTCATCATTTTTAATAAACTGAAAATCTGAGGAGCCTTTGTTTGAAGTCAAACAGAGTACAAACACGCCCTTATCTTCATACTCAAGAAAAGGCGTAACCGAGTCCATTCCCATATAGGGCGCAACGGTAATGGCATCACATTCATACGTTTTGAAATAGGTTTCGGCATACTTTCGGGCTGTATTTTCGATATCAGCACGTTTGGCATCAGCAATAATAATCGCATCGCGAGGAATTGCAGCAAGTGTACGCTCAAGAAGTTCCCAGCCGGGAATGCCAAGTGCCTCATAAAACGCTATATTCAATTTATATGCAGCGGCGTAATCTTTTGTCGCTTCGATAATCTCTTTATTGAACTTATATAGCGGATCTGATTCAGACTGTAGACACGGAGGAATATGTTGTATGTCGGAATCCAGTCCAACGCAAACCATCGATCGTTTAATCTGGATATGCTGATTTAAATTATCATTAAACATAACAATCCCGCTGTTTTTGCATTTCGTGGCGAAATATACATTGCCAGCCCCCGCTTTCAAATAGAAAAGTATTCCATAAAACCCATTTTATAGAACAACTTCACTACCTATTGGGAAGTTTTTTCCAATTCGGTAATATGGATTAATGGCAATCGCACACGGCATTAGTATCGTAAAGAACAATTTGTGGTTATAGTATCGTCACGCCCGCGTATTTTTTTAGATCTGCGGGTTCTCAATCCACGCTAAAATCGTTTCTTTTGAGGGATAGGAGAATATTTTGAGAAATCAACCAGCGCCAGTATGGGCAAAAGTCGTTAGTCAACTCTGTTCAACTCTGTTGCTATGCATGCTTCTGGCAGGATGTGAACAGCAATTAGAAGAATCGCCACAACCGAATGATTGGTTTATTAACCAACGAGCCTATCCCCAGGGAGAAATTGATCTTCAGGTTCATCTAACAGGTATGGCACAGGCCAGCTATTTACGAAGCCAGCAGAGCCTGTCTCAACAAACTTGGCAGCAAGCAGGTCCTACCAATATCGGGGGGCGAATTACTGATATCGAAATGGATCCCACCAATACCGATGTACTATTTGCCGGCACGGCAACCGGTGGCGTCTGGAAATCAATAGATAGCGGCGTCAGTTGGAATCCGATTTTTGACGACCAAATCAGCCTTTCAATTGGAGATCTGGCAATCTCCGCTTCAAATCCACAGATCATCTATGTGGGAACCGGTGAGGTCAATGGCGGTGGTGGGTCTATCACCTATGGTGGAACCGGAGTTTATAAATCCAGCAATGGCGGAACCAGCTGGACAAATGTTGGATTGGAAGAAACTCGTTTTATCGGCCGCGTTGTGATTGACCCGCAAAATTCCGATCGCGTTTTTGTCGCGGCAATGGGAAAATTGTTCAGTACCAATCCCGAACGCGGACTCTTTCGTTCTCTTGATGGCGGCACCAGCTGGACAAATGTCTTAAGCATTTCAGACTCAACCGGCTGCGTTGATGTCGTTATTCATCCAACTCAACCAGATACTGTATATGCCGTGGCCTGGCAACGAACCCGTACGCCTGAGCAGCGAACATATGGTGGTGATGAGTGCGGCATATATCGCTCAGTTGATGGTGGCGATACCTGGCAGGAAATCACACATGGTCTTCCAACCGGTCCAAACGTTGGCCGCATCGGTATTGCAATCTCTCAATCAAGTCCGCAAACACTCTACAGTATTTACGCTGATCGCGTCGGATTTTTTGCAGGTATCTATCGCACTGATGACAATGGCGACTCATGGATGCGTACACAAGATGGCAATCTGAATTCCATGTATTCCTCATTTGGCTGGTGGTTTGGTAATATTCGCGTCGATCCAAACGACCCTGACATCGCTTTTGCATTAGGTCTTAACGTATATCGAACGATTGACGGTGGTCAGTCGTGGATCTTTCGCTCTGGCAATATGCATGTCGATCAACACGGCATGGCCATACATCCACAAAACTCTTCCTTTATTGTCGCTGGTAATGATGGCGGTATTTATCGTTCTGCAAACGGCAGTGATAGCTGGATTAAGGTGAACGACTTGCCTATTACACAGTTCTATACCAGTGAGATCGACAATCAGGCACCGACCCGCCTCTATGGTGGCACACAAGACAATGGCACTATTCGCACCTTCAACGGCACACCAAATACCTGGAGCCGAATTTATGGCGGTGATGGCTTTTTTGTTCGCGTCGATCCATCAAACAACACGTATGTCTATGCAGAGAGCCAATATGGTGGCTTGGGCCGCTCTACCAATGGCGGTAGTTCATTTTTATCAGGGCGTAATGGCATTCCATCCGGAAGCAACCGCAATAATTGGAGTTCTCCTCTGGTTCTCGACCCGCAATACCCTGAAGTGCTGTATTTCGGAACACAACGCGTCTATCGCAGTAGTAATCGCGCGGCGAGTTGGACCCCCGTTAGCGAAGATTTGTCGAATGGTTCATCCAGCGGTAATCTGGTGTTTGGTACGTTGACTGCACTGGAAGTCTCTCCGGTAGATTCCTCTGTTATTTGGGCAGGAACGGATGACGGCAATGTGTGGATAAAACGATCGGGAGCAGACTGGACACTTGTTTCTCAGAATTTACCTCAGCGCTGGATAACCCGCGTTACTGCCGGCCGGAACAATCCGGGCATCGCTTATGCAACATTGTCCGGCTATCGCGTTGATGAGTATCTGCCTCATATATTTCGAACGGAAGACTATGGTCAAAACTGGATCGATATTTCCGGCAACTTACCCGAGGTTCCGCTAAACGATGTGCTGATCGATCCGCAAAATGACTCGACGCTTTACGTGGCTAGCGACGCCGGTGTATATTCCAGCACCAATCTTGGGTTATCCTGGCAGGCATTTGGCGATGGCATACCGCTGGTTCCGGTAACAGATCTAACCTTGCATGATGAAACACTGACGCTGGTCGCTGCAACATTTGGTCGGTCGATGTTCAAAATTCAGCTCGATCGCAACACCGGGATTGATGGAACGGATACTGAAGCGGCCTCAACTTTTACTCTTGAACAAAATTATCCCAATCCATTTAACCCCTCAACAACAATCGCCTATTCGCTTTCTGAGCCTTCAGAACATCAAATTGAAATTTTTAACATTTCCGGGCAGAAAATTCGTACATTGTTTCATGGAATGAAGTCTGCCGGATCTCATCACGAGCAGTGGGATGGTCGTAACAGCGTCGGCAGTCTTGCCCCTTCCGGGATCTATATCTATCGAATTAGAAGCAAAACGTTCATCGCTGCAAAGCAGATGACCTTGCTTAAATAAGTATGCTAATTTAACGCAGGACACATTTTTCTTGCGGAAATATTCGTATACATTGTCATAAATATCTTTATTTAAGGATATACCAGCTTGATTTGTCTTTTCAACCCGGAGAGAATTTCGACACTTTAGGCATCTATACAATAGATAAACGATTAACTATTTGACTGCACATATCGCTATAAAATTGGAGTATTGTTGCTATGCTGGCCAAGATTATTGTTACCAAAACCACAGATCCGAAGTACCGTCAGGAGCGCGAGTTTGATCAGGAAATCATTACGATCGGACGCGAACCTTCAAACGCCATTTTTTTGGAAGATCCGGCCAAAATTATCTCGCGGCAGCACGCGCAGCTAAAGCGTGATAGTGATAAGTTTATCTTAATTGATGCCGGTAGTCGCAACTCCACGATCGTTAACAACAAATCGCTGGAGCCAAATGACACCTGCGATTTGTCTGATGGAGATCGTATTAAGGTAGGCGACTATATTATAGAGTATTCCGCAATTGCTGCAGCCAGCGATCAGACGGTTATTTATGTAAACCCCTTCCGTGAGCAGGCCAATCACATCGCTCGCCTGATGAAAGAGATTCAGGAAAAATATGATGGCGAAAACGAAGCAATACGCAAAGACACGCTACAGCAGGCGCTAAAGGAAGCTTTTCTTTTAAATGGTGTTGAAAATGCCAGTATCAATAAGGCCTTTGCAGAAGAGCTTGTACCGGCCAGTGACGATGAGCCAGCCGCTCCACCAAAACCTGCTGAAGCTGCTGCCGCCCCGGTAGCATTTTCCGGTGACAACAGCATGATCTCTGAAATCGGGGTCGATGTTGGTCTTATGGGACGCGTAAATCAGAATTTGGAATTGTTAATGGACGGTATGATTACGCTGTTCAAAAAAGCAGTTGAATTTCGCGATCAATTTGTAGGCATCGCCATGGTGGAAACACAAACACCGCTCAATACCGCTACACCGGATCAGCTAAAAGAATTTTTATTCAGCGATAGAATAAGTGAAGAAGAAGCTCAAAAGCGTTTTCGCGTTATCAAGCGTCAAGTTGATGATATCGTGCTGCATCAAACGGCTCAGGTGAACGGCTACCGTGCATTGATAGACAAAGGTGTGCCAAATCTTCTGCAATATTTGAATCCGGAAAATCTGGAAAAGCATTTCGCCAAGCAGAAAGTCAGCTTCGGTCTGTTTAGCGTGCCCATGAGTATGGTGCCATTTATGGTGAAGTCCAAAGCGATGAACACTTATCGTCAGATGATTCAGGAATTGCTGGATGAAGGGCGAGTCGCCTATGAACGTCGTATTTTCCGCCCGTCATTTGTTGATGCCTATATGAAAACGCTGGCAGATAGCGACCCGGCATATTCCGAAATGCTACAGCTATAAGAAAGATGCTGGATGGAATTTCTTTTTCTTGGTATCATTTGGTATGCCGTATTTTTATTGTCCGCAACGGTGCATGAGGCAGCTCATGCACTTGCTGCTTTAAAGCTCGGTGACAAAACGGCATATCACGGCGGACAGGTAACACTCGATCCTGTTCCCCACGTAAAGCGAGAGGTGATTGGCACGATTATCGTTCCTATCATCTCTTTTCTCGTTACACGAGGCGGCTGGATGTTAGGCTGGGCCAGCGCACCATACGATCCTGCCTGGGCCTACAATTTCCCCAAACGCGCCGCATTAATGGCTTTGGCCGGGCCCCTCTCAAATCTTTTACTCATGTTTCTTGCTGCCGCTGGAATTCATCTCGGCATTTACCTCGACTATTTTTACCCCCCAAATCAAATTCAACTCACCAACATCGTCATGGCACACGATGCCGGCTTACCAACCATGATGGCAATGATTCTTTCCATTTCATTTATTCTGAACCTACTGCTATTCCTATTCAACCTGCTTCCCTTTCCACCACTCGACGGCAGCTCGCTTTTCCCGCTATTTATGCCAAAAGAAAAAGCCTTACCGCTTATGGAATTTTTGCGTCAGCCGCTAATAACCGGTATCGGACTCATTATCGCCTGGGTACTTTTTGCCGAGATCTTTACACCGATTCATACCTGGGCCTTAAACATGCTCTATTTTATGTATCCGGGAACGTATCAGTAACATTGATGAATTATGAGTTATGAGTTATGAGT
>JBOEGD010000036.1:0-49927 GCA_050633245.1 Calditrichia bacterium
GGAGCTTGGTGGCCTTGTTTCTGCTGCAGTGAGCAACGCCATCACATCAGAAGGTGGCTTAAGCGCGATTCGACGTGAAATCCCTGCACTGCTTCCATACCTCAGCAATCGAAGTCATCAACAGTTTATGCTCGCTGATGCTCTAAAACCATATACCCGGGAAAAGTCGGCATCGGCAAAACGCCCGTTTGTCTGTTTTGTACACGGAAACGAGATGGAATGCCATCATTGGTTCCTCGAGCGACTACAAAAAGTAATGGTTCCGGGGCTATTGCGCTTGCCTGAACACGCCGGGCTTGTTGCTGAACATCAGCTGGGTTGGCCGCCAAAAGATATGCCGGAAAATGGTATTGGCAGCTTCCTGGTTTCAAATTTGGGTGATGCATTCTGCCGTAACAGTTATGCAACTACNNATTTTGCTTACGCAAGACTGGGAGGAGAATGGTGAAGCGATTACAAAAAAGCACCTCGAATTCTGGAACGACTGGCCGGATAATCCTTCTTACCCGGTTATCTGTTGCATTATGGTGAAATATAAGGATAGTAGCACTGAAGGTTTTTTCCGTCGCCGTAAGATTAATCAAGTCAATAAGGCGCTGAAAGAATATCTTGAGAGGTTGAACTTTGCCAACTACACCCGTATAAATGGCGTAGTATTACCAGAACTGACATCTCTACAAAGGCAGGATGTAGAAGAATGGGCCGGCAGCAGGGAAGTGAAGGAATGTTGTGATTGGCAAGGACTGCTTAAGGACGTCAAGGCACTTTACGATCGTCCTGAAATCGCCGGAAAAAACGGTGAGATTTGCATGGAACTGCTTGGCGAAGAGCTGTCCGATTTGTTAGAGAAACACCGGCTATCTTGAGGCAGTGAAGCAGAAACAAAAGTGAGAAACGAAGGTGAGAGATTAAGGGCAGAATCAATACTTTTCACTTTTTAACTCGGAACTCGGAACTCAGAACTCAGAACTCAGAACTTAATAAATTGAACTTTAAACGGAACGCATTATGTCGACAGAATTTTATAGCGGTAACGCAAAGCAACGCCCCGAAAAGCCTGCCAACCTGCCGGTTATCGATATCAATAAACGCAATCATCCCGCCGGCTATTTGCCCGACCCCGGACTGGTCGATGCAGTTAATGTGGCCCTGACGCTCGGACAACCCCTATTGCTAACCGGTGAGCCTGGAACAGGTAAAACCCAACTTGCCTATAGTATGGCTTGGGAGCTAGGGTTAAAAATGCCGTTGAAGTTTGAAACAAAATCAACTAGTGTTGCAAAGGATCTGTTCTATACCTTTGACACGGTTGGACGCTTCTATGCGGCTCAAACCGGAGAGGGCAGTAAGAATCCACTTGACTATATTCGCTTCAATGCTTTGGGAACGGCATTGATTCGCGCCAGTGATGACGCTATTGCCGCAAAGTTTTTGCCTGCTGCACAACGCGGAATGCCTCAACGCTCTATTGTGTTGATTGATGAAATTGACAAGGCGCCACGCGACTTTCCAAATGACATCCTGAATGAAATTGAAGGCATGTATTTCAAAATACCGGAGGCCGGTAACTTGCAGATTGCCCCCGGCCCGACACATCGACCTGTTGTCATTCTTACCAGTAATTCCGAGAAGCACTTGCCAGACGCCTTTTTGCGTCGCTGTGCATTTTATCATATCCCATTTCCTGATGAAACGCGACTTCAGCAGATTGTTAGATCACGACTTGGACAGTATGCAGCAGATACAGCTCCGATGATAAACGACGCATTGGCATTGTTTAAACGCCTGCGTGATCCCGGAAGTGGCCTGCGCAAAAAACCGGCAACAGCTGAGCTGCTTGGCTGGTTGGCAGCGCTAAAAGTTGCTGCGCCAAATGAAAATCCTTTTCGAAGTAACCCGGAGGCGGTACTGAAGACGCTTAGTAGTTTGGTGAAAACTGCTGATGATCAAAAGAGCGTTAGCGCCATGGTTCGCGAGTGGCTGGGAACATTGCGTTAAGCGATTAATCATGAACGATACCTCTATTACATCACTGGTCTACGTGCTACAAGAGGCTGGTTTCTCCGTTGGAATTGAGCAAATCGTTGCTGCTCAGGATCTGCTTTTATTGCTGGCAGCAGAAGACAATCTTAATGACGCGCGAGGATTACAAACCCGACTTGCTCCGATCTTCTGCCAGAACCTGCGAGAGCAAAAGCAATTTTACCAAATTTTTCAGGCTTGGCAAAAAGACTTTCTGCCACAAAAAAAATCGCGAGAGGGTGTTGAAGTTTCTGAAGCTGAAACTGAACCGACAGACTTGGAACAATGGGGGAGATTTAGCGATCCCAAACTATGGCTCGCGGTAGGACTTACACTCGCACTGCTTGGTGGTTTGATCTATGAGAACCTCATTCGTAAACCTGTTTACCCACTTATTTCTCTAAAAGGTGTTGTTGCTGATACCAGCTCAATACCGATTCCGTTCGCAGAGATCAGTCTGTCCGGCATTACGCCAGATTATATCAGTAGCGATAGCAGCGGTCGGTTCGAGATTATTCACCCGCAAAAAGATGAGAATGCAACTCTCTATGCCCGCGCAGTTGACAAAGAAAATGGCTTTATAAATGTTTCCCTCGCGCATTCCCCGGATACTCTTTTTGTCGTCGTTCTGAAAGCAACCAGTCGGCCCACGCCTACTCCTCCTCCCTTGTCAAATCAGGTGACAGAGCTGCGAGAAATTGTGCTTCAAATAAATTCTCTTTCAGATAGCCTGACACTTGCTGGACAGCTAACACCGTTTCAACGCTATTATAAAAGCTATTATCACTTTCTACGCTTGGGTGCGCTGCTTCTACCTCTCTTCTTCCTGTTGGGCTGGTACCTGCTTAACCGTTATCGTCGCAAATTGATCCTGGAGCGGCGCTCGACGCGTGAGAAACCTCTGTTGGAACGGTTAATGATTGCCGGAACAGGTAAGGAGCTCTTTCGCAACCTAAGCTTCCGTCGTACCGTGAGAGAGATGCGTAAACACCGCGAGGTTGCCTCTCTATCGCTTAATGCCGATAAAACGATAAATGCCACGATGGACGCTGGTGGTCTCTTCACGCCCGTTTACGGAGTGCGTAATGCTTCTCCAGAATACTTAATCCTAATCGATCGGGCCAGCTTCAAAGATCATCAGGCAAAGTTTGTCGATAGTATGACCGATGAGCTGCGTAGCGAGGGAGTTTTTGTCGATCGCTATTATTTTGATTCCGACGCGCGCTACTGTTATCCCGAAGACATACACAGCAACCCAATTCACCTCTTCGAGCTAGGTGCAAGACATGCACAACATCGCCTAATCGTTTTTGGAGATGCGAATGGTTTCTTCAACCCGGTAAATCATCATATCCTGCCTTGGGTGGAACTGTTTCAGGGATGGAAAGAGCGCGTCCTGCTTACGCCGGAAAAGTTGCCGGGCTGGGGATTTCGGGAATGGACAATTGCCGCACAGGATTTTCAGGTATATCCGGCAAATCGCGCTGGCTTGCACACCTTTATTGAATCAACTCAGAGTATTGGCATTCCGGAAATTCCAAACAGCGGAGACTATCGCCCTTTTCCACCCTTACTGGAAGCACATACGCTGCGTTGGCTGGAACGCGATCCGCCAAGAGCCAAACAATTGCTTCGATTGCTTGAACAACTGCATACCTATTTGGATAAAGATGGTTTGTATTGGCTGGCAGCCTGTGCCGCCTATCCGGAGTTGAACTGGGCTCTGACGCTATCGTTTGGTATGTTGTTGAGAGCGGAAGACGGGCATCGCTTGCTCAGTGAAGATCGCCTACTGTCTATCTCCAGACTTCCCTGGTTTCGACATGGTTATATGCCGGACTGGCTGCGAATTGAACTTCTTGCCATGCTGGAGCATTCGCAGGAAAAACGTATTCGTTTAGCACTGAAAGATATGCTGCTTAGTGCCGTTGCAAATCCCGGCAGCTCGCCAATCGAAATAGCCCGTTCGTCGTCTTCGGACTCGTCGCGAATACGCGGCTTATTGCGATCGATGCTTCAAAAGGCAGAGCCCGGAACACCACCCAGAGACTATGTTTTTCTTAGCTTCCTTTCCGGAAGCCAACCGGATCAGCTGACCCCGTTGGTTCCGCGATTACTGCGAAAGCTATTCTATACGCGAGGATATTCAGCACTCGGTCTTCGCCCATCGGTCATTGCTCTTGGAACGTTTCTCATTGCTGGTGTCGGAACGTTGGTGCTAATGCTATTCCCACCCGAGCATCCGGAACTACCGTTGGTGCCTCGCTTCGACACAATTGAGCAGATGAAAGACATCGACAGAGCTTTCAATGATCAAAATACAAATCAGATGAATCAACAGGAACGCTCTGAATATGTGGCCTTATCCGGCCCCGGGGCAATGCAGGTTGAACAGCAGCCAACTGCTAACTTGAAAATTGACGATATTTCTCCGGTAACAAAATATCCACCTGAAATGAAGTTGGCGGTATCCTTTGGGTTAAGTGAGCAGTCTTTAGTCGCGATACTGCAAAATTATTTTGATCATCAGCCACTACCGGCGGTATTGCAGAACAATCCTGACGAAGCACAGATGGCTAAGGATATGTTCTTTGGTGAAGATAAAGTTACCCTTCAAGAGGCAATTAACAAGAACTCAGGTCCGCCGGCTGGCGGATTTGTCCCGGACATCCGCTTTTATCATGGTGAAATTAGTCGTGAGTTATTAAGGCTTTATGAGTACTGGTTGAAAACAAAGCTGTTGGAAAAGGCAATGATTGATACATCTTCCTTTAACCTTTATATGCCGCCATTTTACGACAGTGAAGGATTGGAATCCAATCCCGTAAACAACATTTCTTGTCCGCCGTTTTGCCCGGTTGGCCCCCTCGCGCCACTTACGGACAATAGGGCTTCTGCAAATCGTGTTGTTAGAAATCCGAGTCAATCCGATATATTTGTTATGTGGCGAGAGCGTCCGATGTATTTAATCGTGAAAGAAAGGGAAGTGCAAACAGATCCGTCGATTACACGTTCAACGCTGCAGTTGCCTCTGCGCACACAGCCGATTGAAGGATTGACCGAACCGCAGACAACGCCAATGATTCAGCAAAACGACTTCTTCGATTTTTACAAAAATCCGGATGGCAGGGGAGTGGCAAATAGTTTTGAAAGGCGCAACACGCGTAATGGTGAGTACGTCATCGATAATGCGACCGGTTTGACCTGGTTACAAAAAGCTTCGCCGCGGTTTTATCAGAATCAAATCGATACATATTTACTAAAAGCCCGGGATGGACGGGAGGCTGGCTATCGCGATTGGCGCATTCCGACTCTGGAAGAACTTATGACGCTGCTGGAACCGACAAAATCCGGCAATTTTTATCTTGATCCGATTTTTGTTGAGGGTAACCCGGACATGGAGTTTGTCTGGAGTAGCGACTATGGTTTTATTGTGGACTTCTATAATGGCTACTCGTACAAGGAAAGCGCACGCGATCAGGCGGTTTTATTGTTGGTACGATCTACCGATGGCGCAAGTGCAGGGACATCTAATCAGGAGGCCGATGCTGCCACAGGTACAGCGCCACCGCAACAACAGCAACAAAGTAATGTATCGAGTAATGTGGGTGATAGGAATAGCAATGGGGATCCCGAGCCACTGGCTACTTATCGTTCAACGCCACAGCAAAATTATACGTTAAATTTGTATCGTACTTTTATTCAGGATAAAGATCTGTGGGATCAGCAGGTGAACCCACGCGGTAGAGATTTCCCCGGAAACTTTGTGCGCGAGCAAAATCCAGGCGGAACGCCGAAGGGCGCTGCCGGGACAATCTTATTTGATAGAGCCACTGGCTTACGCTGGCAATCCGGAGGAACAGAAAAAATCCCTTTTTCCAGGGCACAGGAGCATGTGAACCGCTTGAACGAGGCCGGTTATGGTAGGCGAAACGACTGGCGTTTGCCGACATCAGAAGAGCTTGCAATTCTGCTACGTACTGATCCTTCTTCTGGAAAGCTATTTATTGCGCCGGGATTCGAGCCACAGCAGACGGCGGTTTGGGCTTCAGATATTAGTCCTGAGAATGGCTATTTTATTATGTCCTTTGAAGAGGGCACGCTTAAAATGGCTGCAATAGGTAGTGAGGTGGCAAGCGTGCGGGCAGTGGCTGGTCCGGTTAGGATAACTCCTCCGGCCACAGCGAATTGATTATTGATTGGAGCAGGTTTTAGCAAGATTGTAGCAGTTTTCAAAACTGCTACAATCAATCTATTTTCAAAATTTCGCTCTTTTTTTATAAGTACAAAGTGAGCCGTCGAGCTCCCAGACTGCTCCATTGTGAGAATGCTCCAGTCTGGCCCGAAAACTTGCGTTTAGTTCATACTAAAAGGGACATTTTTCTTAACCGCTAGAATCTAGCCGCCTTGCTTCTTTTTAAGGAAAAACAAAAAGGAGAGAAAAAGTAAAAAAACTATTGGGCGAATGATTTCTGCGAATTCCTGATGAACAAGGTGCGTCAGCACAGCTCCAAGCATTATGGCTGTTAATGTGATAATCGCGTAATTGAATAGTCGTGGAATAAAGAGTAAAACTGCGGCAGCCAACTCAACTAAGCCTATAAGCAAATAGAAGTGTTGTGGAAAGCCCCAGCTGCTAAATTTTGCTATCCATACTTCAGCAGCAAGAAACTTCCCGGCGCCAGCTGCCAAAAACAATAGCCCCAGAATTATTTGTAAAAGCCAGCTGCCATAGAAACTTATTTTATTAGCGGTCATGTGGATCTCCCAATTTAACGTTAAAGTTGGCAGAGCAGGTCAGCATCTTTTGGGCCTGATTTCGCATCAGCCTTTATTCGAAGACTTTCTACTTTTCAACCTTGGCTTAATTTATCTATATTATTAATGTTTTACCATAGTGACGATGAGTTGAAAAGACCTGAAGTAAAGCTGAAAGATTCCTCCAATAATTATGAAACCGATAGATAACCGAAATTCTACAGATACCGTTAAGGTCGGATCCTGGATTATCAATTCTGTTTCTGGGAAACTCTCTGACGGAAAGGGAGGCGAGGTTTATTTAGAACCACGATTGGCAAAGCTTTTTTGCCTGTTGGGAAAAAATGTCAATACTCTTGTTACAAGGGATGCCTTAGTGGAGGAAGTGTGGAATGAGACGATTGTGAATGAAGAATCACTGACTAAAGCGATTTCTGATCTGCGCAAAGTGCTAAAAGTAAATTTTGATAACCCGCCGCAAATTATAACCTTGCCAAGACGTGGCTATAAAATGACCATTTCAACTATTCCCTTCAAGCGCCCTGCTTGGAAAATTGCGTTAATCTATGCTGCCTATTCCGTAATTACTTTTACACTACTTATTTTGGTTATTCGTGGTTTGAATTATTAGGCAATTGGAGCAGACCGGAGCCGTTTCAAAGAGACCGGAGCAGTTTTCAAAGAGACTGGAGCAGTTTTCAAAACTGCTCCAGTCTGCCGCTCAAAATTGTAACTTCCTGATATTTCGTGGATCAAATAATAGTAAGTAGATAAAGTTCAAAAACGGCATAAATGGAAGGAGCACATTATGACTCGGAAAATTCAAAAATCCGAAGCCGAATTGCGCGAAAAACTCAATGACATTCAGTATAAAGTTACTCAGGAGAAGGGCACAGAGCGTCCCTATACCGGTGAGTTTTATGAGCACAACGAAGACGGAACTTATACCTGCGTTGTTTGTAATGCAGAACTCTTCAAGTCAGAAACCAAATACGATTCCGGCTGTGGTTGGCCGAGCTTTTATGCGCCGTTGGATAAAGAGAAGATTGATGAGGAAGTGGATAAAACTCATGGTATGATCCGAACAGAGGTAATGTGCGATGAGTGTGGTGCGCATCTCGGGCATGTCTTTCCTGATGGACCAGCACCGACCGGCATTCGTTACTGTATTAACTCAGCTTCGCTGGATTTTGTAAAGAAAAAATAGTTTAAAAGAGAAGCGAGTGGACTTATATGCTAAGTACCACTCGCTTCTTGTTTTTCAAAAATAATAATTTTATCCAACTAGCGTCTTACTACTCGCCACTAGCGTCTTGCCTCTATCCCGTAAAATACATCCATACAGCAGCTACAGCAATTATAATAAAAGCGGAAATTATGACATCCGTTCGACGCCATGCTGAGTCACCAGTTTCCAATGATTCACCACTTTTCCAGGTTATGCCATCTGTCTTTTCTGATGCTGGTGCCCGCGCAGTTAAACTGGCAAGTATCAGGACGGTGGAACAAAGTAGAAATAGAAAAACTGCAAAGTGAAGAAAGTTAATGTCTGCGAAATCGGCGAGAGTCCCTGTTAGGTCTTTTCTAAAGACTTCTGCAACAAGGCGCAGCATACCGACAACAAATCCGCTTGCCAGTGCAGCAATTGCCCCTCGGCTATTTAATCTTGGAAAGAATATGCCTAAGAGAAATACCGCTGCAATCGGGGGAGATACATAAGCTTGAACTTTTTGCAGATAAATAAACAATTCTCCCATGTTCTGCATATAAGGAATCCATAGAAGCCCAAGAACCACCAGTAATACAGTTGATAATTGACCAACCCAAACAAGGTTTCGTTCGCTGGCATCTGGCCGAATTTTCTTATAGATATCCAGAGTGATAAGCGTAGAGGATGAGTTGAATACCGATGAGAGAGAACTCATTAGTGCAGCAAGCAAGCCTGCAACAACAAGACCGCGTAAGCCAACAGGTAAAATCGCCCCGATAAGTGCCGGGAGGGCTTGATCGGCTTCAGCAACAACCAGATCTCCATTTTGAGACATGACGTAGGCAATGATTCCCGGTATAACAAAGATGAACAGTGGAAGTATCTTCAATACGCCGCCAAACAAACTACCGCGACGCGCATTATCAACATCTTTGGCAGAAAGCACGCGCTGCACAATAAATTGATCAGTACACCAATACCAAATACCGAGAATGGGTGCGCCAAATATAATGCCGGTCCAAGGGAACTCAGGATCGCTCATCGGCTTCCACATATTGAGAAAATCTGATCCTGCAACCGCCCTTATTTCACTCCACCCGCCAATGTGCATTAAGCCGAAAACCGTTACCGCAATGGAACCTGCAATCAATACAAACATTTGCATTAAATCGGTGTAGATTACAGCTCGTAAACCGCCAAAGACCGTATAAACGCCGGTTCCTACGATAACTATGAGAGCACCAACCCAGAAGTTCCAACCAAGTAATGCCTCAAACACGATACCACCGGCAGCTACAGTTACAGCAATTTTTGTAAGTATATAGCTTAGGACGGAGATGCCCGCAAGATAATATCTGGCAAGAACAGAATATCTTCGCTCCAGAAACTCCGGCATTGTATAAACGCTGCTTCGTATATAAAATGGCACAAAGAACCAGCCAAGAATAAGTAGAATAAGACTGGCTAGGATTTCAAATTGTGCTACAGCAACTCCGCTGCGAAAACCAGTTCCGGCTAATCCAACCAAATGCTCAGAGCCTATATTTGATGCAAACAGCGATGCTCCTACAACAAACCAACCTACGTTTTTTCCTGCCAAAAAGTAGCCGGCAGATGTTTCACGGGTTTTCGATTCCTGTCTTGTTACGTAAAATGCAATGCCGAAAACGGCAATGAAATACAGTGCGATGACTATCCAGTCAAAGCTTGCCATGACGCTCATAATATTCTCCTGTGTCTGATTCTTAGCGCATAAGAATCAACTTTCGTGTGCCTATATCGCTGTTATTTGCGGTTAATCGATAAAAATAAATGCCGCTGGCGATATTCTTTTGAGGGTTCCAGACTACATTGTGGACTCCGCTGCTATATTGACCGGCTGCTACCACATCGACACGTCTGCCGGTTAAATCGTAAACAGTTAGTTCAATACTTGCAGGTGTAGGTAGTCTAAATTGTATCGTAGTTTGCGGGTTGAAAGGGTTTGGGTAATTTTGCTGCAATTGAAAGGAGTTAATTTCAATCGGGTCAACATCATCAATTCCGGTGAAGACGTCATTTTGCATACCTGGTGTACCAAAATTCATAGAGGCACGCCAGTTTTGCGCCAGGGCGTTATCGAGGTTTGGGTTTATGAGTGATAGAGTTGGTCCGTTTCCATCTGCCTCAGTTGGCCAGGGTGCAACATCATTGTAGGTCAACGAATCCACCAACTGCCCGCTTGCATCGAATAAGCGCACCAGTTCGCCGCCACCACTCAGGCCAAATGAGAAGTTCCCGAGTACATTTGTTGCGTTTGGAAAAGTCGCCTGGAATAAAGATGTATCGCGACATATAACCAGAAAACTGTCCTGCTGAAGAATTGTACCGTTCGGAAAGGGAAAGATTTGAGTATCTTCCTCATCGCTAAAATACCAGTTACTGATGTCCGCCGTGCGATTCGAGTTATTGTAAAACTCGACCCAGTCTTCCGGATTCACAGCTGCACTGGAGTTATAATTTATTTCATTGATTACGATATCGAACGAATCGACCAGAGCGAATTGAGCCGTGATGGTTACATCTGAAGTCGGGACATACGTGACACTGTCAGAAGCTGGCAGCGAGGCTCCGATCCAGCCGGAGAACTGATATCCTGGATTTGGAATTGCCTTTAGCGTAACCGGGTTGCCATTAAAATAAATACCCTGCCAGCTTTCGGAATTTGGTTGAACTGAGTTAATTTGAACAGATCCAGCTATCTGAGGAGAGGCGTTTAGCGTGATTGTTGACTGGCCGCTCAGAGAAAAATAATTCTCAAAGTTTTGTCGCATAAAGAAAGGACGTTGACTGGCAAATATCTTTATTTCGGCGATATTGTTATTCCAGTTAGAAATGCTTCCACCCCAACGAGCAAAATGAATAGGCATTTCACTCTGTAGGGTAGCTGTTATTGAATTGATAACTGAAATGACGTTTGCCGGCAAGAAGTTTTGATTCAGCATATCTGCACATTTGTTGAGCAGGGTAACCTTGAACTCGTTACTGGTGAGGAGTCGGCGCAGCAGGAGAGTAGACCACGGTGGGTTTGGCCACTCCGGTCCATTTACTTCAGTCGCGAAGGCTATCATATTTGCTTGCTGCGCATTGGGCAAAAATAGTCCATATCCAAAATCAGTGTCGAATAAAATCCAGCGCCAGCGTCCATCTTCTGATCTGGGTCGCCAGTATTTGATGTTACTTCCGGGCCAATCCTGATTCGCTACATAAAGTTGCGAGATCTTATAAGTACAGTATGAGTCGATATCAATCCAGCGTTGAACCTGCTCGTAATTTGCCGGCACATTAAGGTCTTGTGTCTGGATAAAGTTCAACATTTGCAGATAATGCGAATTGCTGCCTTCTATAACCTGCGCATCAAATTCCAGCAAGTCGACCTCATCTGCATCCACATCATGATTGTTTGCAAGAAAATGTTCATTGATCTTTTCACGGATATTGTGAATTCCCCAATAGTCCCCATTTAAATACACCGCTGCCGGTCTATAGGCTAAATAATCGACGTTCGCCTCACGAATTAGCTGATGCGTAAGTGCATCACGAAACATGGAGGTATTCCAATCGTTTCCTGCATTTCGTAGAATGAAAGACTCGAATTCTACAATCGGCTTCTCTTCAAAAAGTTGATAGTCGAAGCTATTTGCACCATAGACGTTTCGAGCAAAAAGTGACAATGACTTTTGCGGATTTCCGCGACTCCACCCACCGAAAATTTTGGCTCCGGCACCTAAACTCATGGCAAGGTTGCCATTCTCTTCAAATAGCTCTAAATGAACCTCGCGCTCCCAGTCTTCCCAGAAGTTGGCTCCAAAAAAGGGAAAGTTAGGATCATAATTATTTCCCAGAACGTAGATGCCACTATCAGTATTAAAAAAACTTGCGGGTGGAAATGAAATTGATATCGTTGCCAAATCATGTTGCTGATTTATAAAATAGCTGTGCGTAATCGTTTCACTTGGAATCGAGCCGGGCTGGAATGCTCGTGCACGTATATTGCTTGTAGAATTAATAGTAAGCGGCACGGAATAAACCGGGGAGGAACTGGTTGGCTTTGAACCATTCGTGGTATATCGTATCGTTCCGCTGGCTGCATTTAGTTCCAGTTGCTGAGGCTGGGAATAAAAACCAGCTGCGAGATTTGCCGTAGGTGATTGAAGGATTTGCTGAAAACCAGTCGTATTATTTGAAGCACCCGGTGTAGGGGAGTCAAAATAAAAGAGAGAATTACTCCCATCACTTTGTCGGCCATAGGATATATTGGTTGGCAGTGCAATCGGGGCCAGCTGATTTACGATCGTCCCGGAAGGGTCACTGAGTATAAGTGTCTCTCCACCTGAGCTGATTTTAAAATTGGTGTGAAGTGCCGGGATGTTTGGACTCACCAGCGGGTGAACACCACGTCCGCCGGTGTTCTGGCTGGAACCGAGTGTGAGAAATGGAATTATGGTTAGGTCTGATGATCCGGCATTGTCGTTGTGAACCTGAACTGTTAACACATTTGTTCCGGTTACCAAAAGCGAAACAATTTCGCTACCTGCAACCAGTTCGGGATAACCGCCCTGATATATTTCTGCCTCTCTTAAGCCGGAAGCTGTCTCATTAAACGCTGGTGGCGGGCTATTTGGTGTGCCCATTGTTCGGCGCGCTACTTCGGTGCCGTTTAGATAAGCAACAAATCCATCATCATAATCAATGTTCAAAAGAGCCTCTCCAATATCCGAGGCATCCTGCAAGAAGAAGGTATGTCTTATAAAGAGCGATAGGCGGGGCGCAACCGTTGTTGAATCGTCATTGTCACCATAACCCAATCCACTTTTGCCTTCCAACCAGCTGCTATCATCAAAGTTTATCTCACGCCAGTTCGATGGTGGTTCGGCAATTGGTGAAAAATAGCGCCAGTTATCGCCCCAGGAAATAATGGTCTCCCATCCATTCTGTGCAACATTACGATCTTTGTCTGAAGCAAATACGAGCAAATAGTCATCTGGATCAAGCAGGTATTCAGGGAAGGTCCATTTTTGAACATTTCCCGTGTCGTCAGATAAGAAATATCCTTGTAGCTGAATAGCTTGCGAGCCACTGTTATAGAGCTCAATCCAATCACTATAATCCCCGTCTTCATCAGCCAGTGTGGTGCTGTTTGAAGAGACAATCTCATTAATAGATATGTTTTGAGAAAGAAGAGGTGTGCTGAATGCGAACAGCAAAACGACAATGCTTACTACCAGCTGACTGATCATCATGTAATTCACCTGCGATACTGGACGAGTTCGATTTAATTCATCGTTGAAAACACTTTCTGTGGAAGAGGCCAGACAGAAAAGTCTTCTGTCTGGCTCCTTTACGCATTACTTAGGGCGCTGCCTTCGTTGTCGACATCTGCTCAGGAGTCAACAATGTAAAACCCTTTGTTTTGCCACCCACGTGAATTTCGAAATCACCTGCTTCTACGATTCGCTTGTTCTCGCGGCCAATAAAAGAGAGGTCGTCGGTGTTGAGTGTAAAGTTTACCTCTTTGCTTGCACCGGCCTTTAGATGAACGCTTTCAAATCGCTTGAGCTGCTTGTTTGGCGGAGTAATAGAACGATACATATCGCTGACAAAAAGTAACACATTCTCGATGCCATCCCGATCGCCAGAGTTGGTAACAGTAATCTTTGCGGTTACCTTCTCGCCATTTTTAACCTTTGTGCGATCGAGCGTTAAATCAGAATACTCAAACGTAGTATAGCTTAAACCATGTCCAAATGGAAATTGCGGGTTAATTGAATTTCCACCAAATACCTCCAGTGGCTTATAGTCGTAAGTCGTTAGATCATTGGTAAAACGAGGATAGGTAAAGGGCAATTTGCCACCGGGATTATGGTCGCCAAAAATCACATCAGCGATTGCTGGTCCACCCTCTATTCCGGGCAGGTAAGCCATTACGATTCCATCTACCTTGTCCGCAATTCGACGGATGATTCGCGGACGACCTTCAATGAGCACCAAAACAACCGGTTTACCGGTTTCGATCAGCGCTTCTGCCAACTCAAGCTGAGCTAGAGGAAGCGTTAGATCATTAATATTACCCGGTGTCTCACAGTATGCCGGTTCGCCGAGACACAGAACAATTGCATCTGCAGATTGCGCGGCTTTTACGGCATCTTCAACAGATGTTTTTTTGTCAAAAGTACTTCCGGCGATATAGCTGGCCTTATCACCCAGCTTGGCTTGAATAGCTTCAAAAACAGTATGCTTCTCAGCAGGGTATATTGCTTCTTGATCGCCCTGCCAGGTCAGTGTCCAGCCGCCATTGAGCGGCGAAAGCATGTTTGCTGTTGGACCGGTTACGAGAACGTTAGCCGTTTTAGCCAAAGGCAATATACCTTTGTTGTTTTGAAGAAGTGTAATGGACTCGCGGGCCGAAGTTGCAGAAGCTTCAATGGATGATTTTGCAGCAAAGCGCTTGCGCAACTTCTTGTTTGGATAAGCATTTTTGAACAGGCCCAACTTCATTTTCAGCGTAAGGATGCGCGTAACAGCTTCATCTATGCGTGCCATCGGAACGCCGCCTTCTTTACCCAACTCAAGTAGATGGTCGTAAAAGCTGAAGTTATAAGGCACCATACTCATATCGATTCCGGCGTTAATCGCCATCTTAACGGCTTCTTTCGGAGAGGTTGCTACACGGTCGCGATCATATAAACGTATGATGTCTTCCCAATCCGTAACAATGACGCCCTCAAAACCCAATTCTTTGCGCAATATTTGAGTGAGTAGGAAGTCGCTACTGTGAACCGGAACGCCATTGACGTCACCAGAATTGATCATAATCGTGTGTGAGCCGGCTTTAACTGCTTCGGCAAATGGGGGAAGCAGCACATCACGAAGAAGCTGCTCAGGAATAAATGCGGGAGTTCTGTCTTTGCCGGACAGCGGAATGCTATAGCCGATATAATGCTTCATACAGGAAGCAACGCGATCCTCAGCGGATACATCGTTATTCTCGCCTTCAAGACCCTTGATGTAGGCACTACCCATTACGGATGCCAAATATGGGTCTTCACCATAGGTTTCCCAGAAACGTGGCCAGGCGGGATTTCTCGCCAGACCCAACACCGGATTGAAATTCCACGGGATTCCGGATGCGCGAACTTCAAGCGCGGTTATCTCTCCTTCAACACGTGCATGCTCCGGATTCCAGGTTGCGGCAGTAGCAATACTTTGCGGGAAGAGAGTTGCACCCATAGTATAGTTTGTACCGTGGATAGCATCGATTCCGTAGATTATTGGAATTCCAAGACGCGTCTTCTTTGTTGCCACATCCTGAACGGTTGTGATTATGTCATGCCATTCGTCAAGCGTAAATGCGAAATCCCAAACATTCAGTAGTGAACCGATATGATACTTGGTTATCGCCTCGTTTAGCTTTTCCTTATTGAGCTTATACTCACTGTCGTGCCATTTTTTTTGTTCGGAAACGACCTGAAGAGTAACTTGTGTCATTTGCCCGACTTTTTCTTCGAGCGTCATTTTCTGAAGTAATTCTTTTACATCCTTTCTAACCTTATCACTTGTCTTCATCTGAGCACTAAGTGATATAGAAAACCCAAGTAGCAAGACGAGCGTCATGCCAATCGACCGTAACGGAAACCCCATCGTGAGAGTCCTTTCGAAATAATTTAATAATTGCCAAGAAATAAGCCGGCTGGTTTTCACCGGCTATATTCTTCCCTGCGCGACGGTGATTCCGCCGCGCGATTGAGTTTATTTGTTAGAAGTCGATTGCCAGTGAATATTTCTGAACCTCCTCCAAGAGGCCAAAATCTGCATAGGCGAAATCGAAGTGCAGCATCACGTTGCCAACCACCGGAAAGTTTAAACCGGCACCGAAGGTAAACGATTCTTCGGTATCATCCAGCAAAATGCCGCGATAGCCGCCACGAAGAGAAAGGCGGTTGCCGTAATTGTATTCGATTCCAACATTCAGACTTTCATAGTCATTGTTGGGATACTGGGCGTCTACCGCAAGATTGACGGAGTTGCTCTGGACGTTCAGCAGTTTGTAAAGCATACCAATCTTAAAGTTCAGAGGCAGTGCCCACGAGTTGGTCTCGAGAATTGCGGGAACGCGTTCATTATTTCCGCTTGAGCCTGGCTCAAAGTCATACAGCACTCGAGCATTCTCACCACTCATTTGCATCTTTGAACCAAAGTTTGTGAGAGCAAAGCCCAACTGAACGCCTTTGAATGGAGTATTGTAATGCACACCAAGATCCATAGCAAAGCCAGTTGCCGACAGCTGCCAAATGTACTGGTGAATAACTTTGGGATTGAAACCGATCGAAAAGTTCTCGGTCAGGCGAATTGCATACGCAACGCTGAAGGAGAAATCTCCTGCATTAAAGCGCTGACCAAGCAACCCCTCCGGGTCATCTACGGTCGTAACGGCCATTTCATCCATTGTTAGTGCTGTAAGACTAACACCGAGTGCACCGTAGCGACCCATCTGGAACACGCCGGATATGAAGTCGAAATTCGTATCGGCAATCCACTCGGAGTGGTTGAAGAAGATACCGCTTTTCTGCATCTTGGCGATTCCCGCTACGTTCCAGTAGATCGCAGAAGGATCATTCGCGGCCGCAGTATAGGCACCACCCATAGCTAACGCTCGTCCACCAACGCCGACTTCAAGAAAACTGGCTGCGGTGGTACCGCGTTTGGAGATATTCTCCGCGAAGTTCTGAACCTGAGCATAAGACAGCCCGCTTGCCAGAACGACAATCAATATACAAATCTGCATTTTAAATCTGTCTTTCATCGGTCTGTCCTATTTTACGAGTGCGAATTTTCCAATTGTTCTGCCCACATTAGGCGCGTCTATATGGAAGACATATACGCCATATGCGACATCTGTTCCGTCCTCAGAAATCAGGTTCCAGGGCTGCGAACCATCGAGAACCGGGCTACTGTGCTCAATCTTCTTAACGAGTTTTCCAGAGAGTGTAAAGATGCGGATAGTACATTCCGCTGGAAGGTGGATAAAGTCGATTCGCCTTTCACCACGTCCGGCGCCAAATATCGCATTACGACCTTCCCAGGAAGCGCCAGCAATATACGGATTTGGAACAACCTTGATGCGATCAAGCTCTTCACGAGCCAGATCCAGGCTGGTTGTGGCAGCCTTGGTGGTTAGCTCGAAATAGTCTCCGTCGAAGAACGGTTTGGTTGTAGCAATAAAATACTCATCACCACCTACCGGCTCTTCCGGAGTTGCGTTCGGATCGATCGGCCCGCCATAGACAACGTCGTATGCAAAGCGGAACTGACCATTCAGGAATTCAATGATAGTAATGTCATCACCAACAGAGAATCCGCCCGAGTTGTCGTTATCAAATACTTCGAACTCGCTAAAGCGATTCTCGGTAATGTTGAATATCCGAAAGTTGACGGCTAAGCCAGAGTTAAAGGTCGTGTCAACCGGAGTATCCGACCAGATGATGCGATAATCTGCCGGCCATGGCTCAGAGAGCGATGGGAAGCGCGTATGCGGCGTCAGCTGAATATCGAGGTTGCTGCTGCCAATGAGCCAACCGGATTCGGCCGGGTTCAACGCAACAGTTGTATCGTTGTATACTGTAAACACCAGTCCGTCGACCGGTGGGCTTGGATTGTCTTCGCCAAAGCGAATCGCATCAATGCCTTCTTCGATAACGATAGCGGAGTCGCCAACGACCTGTGCAACGCTATAGGTGCTGGTGGTGTATAGCGGATATTCGCCCTCTGCCTGGAATTCGATTCGGTAGCGACTGTCGCCGGCAATTTCTTCAGGATCGAGAATGCCTGCAGTAATGTTACCCGTTCCGATGCCAGACTGTACCTGAGAGAGGTCGCCGCTGATCTCCGGCGGTATATATCCTGCCGAAGGTGCATTGGGTGTAACCACAGCACAGTTGATGTCGATAAAGTTAATATTACCAACCGCATCTTCACTGATGTTCTTGGTCGTTTCAGATGGTGGAAGTCCGCTGGTACCAAAATTCGGATCGCCCTGATCATAAGCTACGACTGCGTAAAAGTAACGCTGACCATTGGTAACGTCTGTGTCTACAAAGGAATACTGCAGACCACTATTGCTGCCGCGCCAGAAGCGGGCACCATTAATACCAACTGGATCAGGTCCTTCGATATCATTTATCAGGTCGTACTGAGCGATCGGCTTCCAGTAGCGAGCTTCTCCACGCGAATCGGTTATCAGCTTGATATCGTTAAATTGTGCTTCCGTACTTCTATAAATTAGATAACCTTCAAAGTCCTTACGTGGGTTGCCAAGTGAATCGAGCAGGAATGGATCGCGCGATTCTTCAGCGATTCTATCCCAGTAAAGGAAGATTCGACCATCACCGGGAACTGCATTCAGGAGCGGTTTGAACGGTGGACGAGAGAAGTTGTAGTTTGCATTGTAGATATTCTGAACGGTAATTTTGTTAAAGATAAGATCTTCCAGGTTACTACCGTTTAGCAGAGCCATTGAGAAGCGCTCACGAGTGCCTTTTTCAAGCTCAAACGGTCCGGATGCAAAAAGCATCTGAATGTTTGAACGCTGAAGAGTGGTGTCGAACTGAAAGTAGGTCATTCGTCGCCACAAGCCTTCATCGTGTTTTGGCCAGCCGTCACCGCCACCACCGTCGACAAGACGATAGATAGACATGCTGTTTAAACCAATCTGATCGGATTCGTCAACATCGGTGCGGTCGAAGTCCGGCTCACCTGGAGTAGGCAGACCATCGCCTTCACCTTCGTCAGGACCATTATACTGGCGATCGAAAGGACCAACACCATCGCGGCCAAGGTCATCGTTTAGCGGTTCATTGGATTCCCATGTGCCGTTATTGTTGAGATCGCGAAATGGGGCCCAGTCGCCGTCATTGTCAATTCCGTCATCACGACGTTCATCAACAATTCCGTCACCGTCATCATCGAAACCGTTGAATGGATTACCCGGGCTTTCCAGATAGGCATATCCCAGATAGCCGGTAGGCTCCCACGGACCGAAATCTGTTCGGCCAATGCCATCCTCATCCCAGCCATAAGCAAGGTCTAATGCGAGATCGAAGGAAGCGTTATCGTCGCCGGAATCAGCTGTTCCGCCAATACCAACGTCTGTAAGAAACCCGAAAGCGGTTTGATCGTAGGTGGTATCGGATAAGTTCACAATGTCGTATAGCCAGAAGATATTATCCTCTGCCAATACCTGTGACCACTGAAACCCACGAACCTCTACGCGTAATCCAAGTCCACCGCGGTTTTGATCGGCGGCAATCGGGAAGTATTCATAAGGCGGACGTGTCCACTCCTTGTCAGAAGCGTCATCCATTACATAAAAGGATTCAATGTCTGCATTTTTAACGCCGCGACCAAAAAACCCATACCAATAGGTAAAGTTGTCTACGACACCATCACGGTCATCATCTTCACCGGGCTCACCGTTTACTTCCGCTTGATTAATCCATTCGGACTGAGGTTGATCAAGAAAAGTGAAGATTGCGTTTGGCCATAGTGTGGGCCATGTACGGGAATCATTGCTAATTGCCGGTGCATCTGAAATGGTTACATCCGGGTTACTGTATCCCGGAACTGGTTCCCAGCCCCAAGGCGTCCCTGAGATCGGGTCGCGGTCGAAGTGCTCGCGATAAGCCGCTTCTACGGGAGTGATAAATGTATCGACTCCGGCCAGTTGGGCATTAACTCGGGCACCTACCAACACGGCAACACCGTCAAGGTATGAATGTCCTGAGCCTTTTGGCCACTCGCCAGAAGGTTGATCCGGCCATTTGCCGACTTCACCCTGATTGAAATACTGGGTTCGAAGCTGATTGCCATCCATGATTCCTTTACGACGAAACAGATTGTCGCCATAAGGCTCGTTCAGATAAGCATCGATGACTTCCGGTCTTTCTTGTGCAAAGACAGTAAAGGTCAGGCAAAAGACCAGGAGAGTCAGTAGTAAGTTTATAATCTTCATTTATAAATATCTCCTTAGTCTATAATCCGAACGAGAATCCAAGACGGATCTCCCTGGGCGATCGATAGGCAGTTGGGTTTAGCACGAAGTCTTCAATGCTGTTATAGCCGATAATTTCACCCTGATTACGAATGGCGTTAAGATCGCGATCCGCTTCTCCGGTTGAACCATAGACCCAGTTCTCATTCAGGGCATCCAATACGTTGAAGGCCAAGCAGTAAGCAGTTACTCTGGTATTAGCAATATTAAACTGCTTTTCGGCTCGTAGATCGAGCTGATAGGTCAGCGGTTTCTTGCGATTGTTACGGAAGTTCACCTGTGCTGCGATATAAGTGAGGTCAGCCGTATATGGTGTTCCAGAACCCATTCTACCAATTGCACCGACGGTAAAATTACCCGGTTTACCTGCATTCAACGAGAAGTTAAGCGTAGAACGCTGATCCCAATCCAGTGGTGTCAACTGTTTTTCCGGCTCACGTGGTGGATCGGACTGATTGTCGAAGAACACGCTACGAGGATCCGAAGCATTTCCTTCGGCATATTGATACGTGTATTCGATGCGACCGCCCCAATAATTAGTGAAGCGCTTGTCCAGACCAAGGATTACACCACGAACGTTTCCATAGTCGCGGTTAATAAAGCGTGCATACTGCGCGCCATTATAGGTCTCAATAATTTCAGTATCTACCAGGTTGCGGATATCGCGATAATAACCGGTTAGCTCAACGGCTATGATGTCATTAAGGCCCTGCTTAATACCAATTTCGTATGTTGTTGTGCGCTGTGGCTCCAGATCGGGATTTCCGCGTGGACCGTTCAGGTCTGCCCCTAAATCGATGATGAAACGCGTTACGCCGGCTGAATCACTAATACCGCCGTAAAGAAATTCGAAGTTCGGTATCTGAAAGAAATGACCGTAGGCCACGTGAATTACTCCGTCTGCACTTATCGGAAATGCTACGGACATTCTGGGACTAATTTGCTGCTTCGGATCGATCTTGCGCAGATTATTCTGTCCAAGAAAATCAAGGTTCGGATCTTTCAGGTCTGCAGGAACATTCGTGTTTGGATCGAAATAGTCGTAGCGCAAACCGATATTCATGATGAAGTCTTGATACTCAATCTTGTCCTGCAGATAGGCGGAAATTTCGATGGGCTTTTTTACAAAGTTTTCCCAACCAATTGAGTATTCAGCCGGGTAGATAATACCTTCTCCACCGGCAATGTTGTTTGAGTTGAATGCAGTGTAGAATTGATCAATTTCATGCTGTTTGAACTCAACACCCATTCCGATAAAATGTTCTTTTGTAAACTGAGTTCTAAGATCGAGCTTGGCAACATCTGTAGTTGTCGTGCGGTCGTAGCGGTCGTTCTGATTACCACCGGTACGAAAACTGTTCACACCATTTGCCTGCCCCTGCTCAGGAATTACATAGCGGGGATCAAGTGGGTCTTCATATAAATAACCTTGATAATTGCTGATGTTTCTGGCAGCGCGAAAGGTGTAAAAACCGCTGGTTGAAAACCCGTGATTTAGAACCAGATTGAAGTTGGCGTTATCGCGGAAGTTATCTTTAATTCCGTCCGGCACAAAGCGATAGGAATGGTCATAATAGCGATTAAAGTTATCTGACCATAGAACACCCATGTTTAGTTTCAGGCTGGGTGTTATATAATATGTCAGCTTACTGTGAAAGCTTCGCTCTTCAAAATTGTTCATTGAAACGAACGAGCTGTCTCCGGTATTGAAAAGAATACCGATTGCGGGGTCATATCCATCTGTAGTGTTGAACGTTCGGATACCGTAGAGGTAGCCATCATTCTTTACATAGCGGCCAGTTGCAAAAAAGCGCATTTTGTCACCAAACATGGGAATGGGGCCGGAAATAGAGGCATCGACACTGCGAACGCCGGCTCCGTCGACCTTATCCAAGTTGGGGAAAATATCGCTGTTTGATGTCAAAAATGTTCCGGCAAAAGAAGAAACATTTAACTCATAGTCCGTTCCACCTTCCCGGGTAACAAGATTGACGATGGCAGAAAGTGCCTGGCCGTATTCTGCGTTAAAGGTACCACTAATAACTTCCAGTTGTTGAATGGAGCTGTTTTCAACTTCGATACCACGGCTGTTGTTATACGGGTCGTTTACCGGAATACCGTCTACTAAATAGGCTACTTCACCAAGCCGTCCACCGCGAAAGTGGCCATCTACAACACCTGCCTGGATAGCAACCAGCTGATCAAAGTCGTCCACCGGAAGGGCAGCAATTTCTTCTGCGCCAATGGTTGCAACCGATGCGGTTACATCTTTTTGAATTAATGGCTGATCTGCGACAACATTTACTTCCTGTCCTTCAATCGCCTTACTCGAAAGCTTGAAGTCCTGTTGAGTTGTCTGATCAATCTTGACGCGCAGACCTTGCAGTTGAACTTTACCATATCCCAGAATCTCGGCAACTAATGTGTAGCTTCCGGGTGGGACATTAAGAATAAAGTAATACCCATCAACATCTGTTGTGGCGCCATAATTTTGTCCATCGAGATAGACAACTGCGCCAGTTAAAACTTCGCCTGTCTCCGCGTCCTTGACGACGCCGGCAATTTTACCGGTGGTTCCGGCAAAGACTAGTCCCTGTAGCATAAGCATACAGAAGAACAGCACGGTTAGGCGTTTCAGGAATGAATTGTCGCGTTTCATGTGTCAATAATCTCTCTCTTTAGTCGGGTTTACCTTAAGATGTTCGAAGCAGCATAAGCTGCTTCGAACAAAATCAGGAGTTACTTCATCAGGATCATCTTGCGAGTCTGCGTAAAGCTACCTGCTTCCAAACGATAGAAATAGATTCCGCTGGAGAAACGGCTGGCATCAAGTGCCACGCTATAGCTACCCTGCGTTTGGCTCTGATTGACTAATGTTGCAACCTTCTGGCCGATGGTGTTGAAAACCGTCAGCTTAACGTCGGACTGCTTCGCCAAAACGTATTCGATAGTTGTTGTCGGGTTGAAGGGGTTCGGATAGTTCTGCTCAAGAGCAAATTCTACCGGAATCAACTGCTCATCATCACCAATTCCAACGATCGGATTGGAACGATTACCAATCCAGGTATACAACCACCACTCAGGAGACTGAAAAGAGCGATCTTCATTGTAAGGAGACCATGCCATAATACCTTCACGGATACCACCACCGTCTGCATCATTTACAGAGATGTCGAACGGAATACGTGCGCCGTTTACCGGAACGAAAACATCATCGGAGCCTGGTGCAGCAAGGTCAGCCCAAGACAAGCGACCTTCCAATACATAACCAATTGGGAACTGAGTTTCCCAGTGATAATCTGCACTACCGGCTGTCAGAAGAACTGCGCTACCGATGTTGTCCAGAATTACCTGGTTGTGGTTGAAGCGCAGATGGTGATCTGCCATTGCACCACGCTGATAAGACGTGTGCGGAGCACCGCGCCAGTCGTAGGTTCCCAAATACAGATCCGGGCTGTCCTGCTCGTAGCTGTTTCCGGCAGTCGTGTCTACAACATCATCAGTTACGTCCATTGCGAAATACAGATAGTCATTGTCGACTGCGAAATAAATCTTCAGAGAGAGATCGCCGTCGCCACTAATAGTCGTGTTCGTTACAATCGGTGTGCCTAAAGATGGAGCCATTTCGAAAGGCTGTACACTAGCCCACTCGCTTAGGTCGCCATCAGCAACGAAGTTTGAAGGAACATCCAGCGAAAACGTTGCAATTCCTTTTGCTGTGTTACTGGTAGCGTTTACAGAAGCAACAGGTGCACCCTGGTTTCCGGCCGCATCCGTTGCGGTTACGGCATAGTAGTAATTTACCGTAGAGTCGGCTAATGGAGAATAAAGCAGGTGAGACAAAGAGCCGCTGTTTTCGCCAGCTTTTAGACCCTGCTCAACAACGTCAACGCCAGCAGCGTTTACGTCAGTAATCGGATCGTTACTATAGTAGATTTGATACGTTTCGCCTTCTTCGTTCGGTGTATCTACCCAGGTAACCAGATTTGTCAGGTTATCCGGAACAACGAAGAGAGTCGTCGGAGGATCCGGAGCAACAACGTCGATGCTCGGATTACCTGTCCACATATCATCAAACAAAATAGTATAGCCATTTGCACTGGCCTCGGCTAATATCTCAAAACGTGCGATTGCTGTGGTATCGAGTGAGGTTCCAGCTTCAAAATCATCAATTGCACTAAGTGGAACAGAAATATTCATCCAGGTGTCAGCATAGCCACCTGCAGGCTCGGTAATTAATTCTTTTACGGCATTTCCAGAGGTGTCGGCAAATTGCACACGCAGTGTTCCGGTGCCCGTCGGAGCTTTAATCTTGAACTTCAGGCTATCTTCAACCCAGCGGAATTTGAGATACTTTGACGGAAAGTCGAATCCAAATCCTGACCATTGCTGACCAGCTTGCTGATCCCAGCGTAGAGCATTCGTTCCGGCTGTAGCACCAGTTCCCTCTTCAACAGCAACCGAACCATTCCAGGCAAAAAGAGTATTCTCTGTGGGAATTACTCTACCATTGAAAAATACCAGGTTAAGAGCGGAACTTCCCGTGAGACGCATGTTATCGAAAACCATTGAGCCATCGATTACATCGAAGGTTTGCGGACCGGTCATAGATATTTCAAAACCAAGCCCTTTTATCTGATTAAGATCAAGTGCATCGTTTCCTGCCGCTCCAGCCCAGCCAGTACGCCAGAACCCGTTAGAACCACCGGTAGCACCGCCACCAACGTCTTCCATCGGAATTTTTAGTTCATTCCAACCAGGTGTTGCATCGAGAATGTAGTTAAAGGAATACCAGACTTCAGTTGCACCTGCATCATATGCGTCAATACCGCCATCGCTCACGTCAAAGAGCTGCAAACGAAATTCGGCACGGCCCGGCTCTGATGAAGGCGAGTCGATATAATAACTTATTGCGATAGTGTCGAATGCGCTGAAATCCCAAACAGCCATTGAATCGGGATTCCAAAGTTCCATTTTAGCAAATCCGCCCCATCCTTCAGCGGCTTCGGCACGCCAATCGAAGCGAAGTGCTTCTGTGCCCTCGTTAACAATAGTTGTTTCCTGACTCAGTACTACTTCACTGGTGTCAGAAACTGAAGCATAGATAACGGTATAATTCGTATCTACCGGTACATCAAAACTTTCCAGGGCTAGCTGGGCAAAGCCAACACCCCAGAAACACATCACGCATACTAACGCTTGTAAACATTTTTTCATCGTGATAGATCTCCTGAGTAAATAAATTCTAATGAATTAGTAATTCCAAAAACCTCGCTCCGCATTTCTCACTAATGCAGATTCTTGCATTTCCTCCTGTTTAAGGATTAACCCGATAGCTTTATTGGTAATCTTCTCTGAATGCAAAATCTATTTCATTCTTGTCAATAATGGTATTCGGATCGCCGATGTTCTTAAGAATAGACAGCGAATCCAAATTTACTGCATACTGCCCGCGAAGGCTGTCGCTGAGCTGCATTCGATGCTTCGTGAAAAAGTAATCAGAGCGAACATTGGCCATCGCGGCATCATCCAGCTTGTCACCAAACTGTGCTTTTAATGTTTTAAGGCGCTCGCTACTAGTGAATTGACTCAACTCTTCCGGATGAACACGAAAGCGATCACGCTGTTGTTTAAGCCACTGACGAGAAAGAATCTTGTCTGACTGAAGCGCTGTTTCGTAAACAACCGTAGGATCTTTCTGAAGACCTTTTTGCTTGGCCATCTGAACAAGTTTATGATCTCTCACCGCTACTGCGATCGCCTTTTTCAGCGAGGCGGCCATGTTCACCTGTGGACGCATACCGGTTGGTCGGTTTAAAAGATTCTGCAGAAAACGTTCTATTGTAAGATGGCCGCCACGAAAGCTGACCAGCACTTCTTGCCTTTGATCTGCAAGTTTCGATGTGGTCTTATTAATCTCCGGATTAGAAAGATAGATCGGCATTGCTGTTGTTGATTCTTTGTCTTCAACAATCGTTTCGAACTGCTTTAGTAACGCAAAGAAAGCCTCTCGCTTAATATCGATATTCTGATCTTTCAACAGGTTGTAGAGAATCTTATCGGAATACTTACGCGCTTTGCGAGCAAAAATAATCTTGTGAATTCGGCTTTTGTTTTCAGCAAAATCCATTTCAGACATAAATAGATCTTTTTGCGCATCTATCAGCTTTACAACACGATACTTGCCTTCGATACGAATTGGTTCACTTACTTCATGCAGGTCTAAAGCGAATGCGGCTCTCTCTATGCGCTCATCCATATCGCCAAACGAATACATTGGAGTAACATCGAGCTCGTCTTCGACAGGATTAAGAATCTGAATTTTGGCATGGTGCTTACTTTGCAGTAATGCCCGATATTGTTCGGCGCGTTTTAGGTTTGGGGTCGCAGCGAATGCGAGCTTTACTTTGCGCTTTATTTGATCGTAAGCCGTAGTATATTCGGCGTCACTAATTTCTACGTGACTGGCAACTTCAGAACGGTATAGCGCTTTAATCAGTTCTTTATTTTGGGCAAACTCGAGCTGTCCTTGAATCTCTTTTTGTTGGTCAAGACCTGATTTTAGCGCTTCCTGAACGTAAAGTTTCTGGTCGATCAGATAATTTATTTGATTTGCATAGGCTTCCGCCTTACTCATTCCACGTCCCCAACGTGGTTCGAGGTGGTAGCTTCGCCAAAGCTGATGCCAGTCAATTGTAATCTCGCCAGCAGCGGCAACAACCTGTTTTTTATCGGCTGCAAGTTCGACAACCTCCTGTACTCGTTCCGAGGAACACTGAACGAAGGCGAAGCTGGCTAAAAACAAAAGTGAATAAAATCTTGTCATTCTCATCGAACTTTCGTGTTAAAAGAATATGCCTGAAAGGCCAATAATTAAAAGAATCAGAATTATTGAAAGCATCCTTTGGGGACTGCTTGCGATCATCCCCATGGGTGATACTTCTGTTGGCGCGCTGAAGAATGAGAAGTTTTTTCGTGTGAGTGTGAGATTGCCAGAGGCTTGTTTTCCAGATTGTTCAAATAGATAGCTGAGCGCTGCCATGGTAATAATCGTTACCAAAAAAAGTGCTGCCGCGAAGTGTAGGAAATTTAATGACATCATGGGGTGCAGAAGCTGCATAAGTAGACTGTCCTGCAGAAAGCCCATGTCGCTGAATAAACGAAGTAATCCAAGAACACCACCGGTTATTAAGGCACCAAATGCCGAACGTCCATTTGCTCTCCGCCACAACAATCCGGTAATAAAAACAGCAGCAATTGGCGGACTGATATAAGACTGAAGGGTCTGTAAATGCACATACATATTAGAGTTAATAAACTTGGTAAGTGGAATCCACAAAATGCAAACCAGCACCATTCCGGTAGTAAACAGCTTACCGATAAGAACCAGCTTACTGTCCGGGGTGTTCGGATACCACACGCGATAATAGTCCATTGTAAACAAGGTCGCTGCACTGTTAAAGCATGCAGCCAGTGAAGACATGAGTGCAGACAGTATTCCTACAATGACCAACCCCTGTAAACCGGTAGGAATAAGTCCATTGCCAAGCAAAGCAGTATAGGCTTCATTTCCAGAGATACCGGGATAAAGCGCAGCAGCAATTAGACCCGGAATTACCCAGAGCAATACCGGTAACACTTTCAAAAAACCAGCCAGAATAGTACCACTACGTGCCGCTTTAATGTCCTTTGCTGCCAAAATTCGTTGAACAATATATTGATCTGTGCACCAATACCAGATGGCCAGAATAGGAGCACCGAACAGAATGCCAGACCATGGGAAGTCGGGATCACTTGCCGCTTTAAAAATACTAAAGTGGTCTGCGGGGAGTTGTGCCTGAAGACCACTCCATCCACCGACCTCAATCAAGCCGCCAACGGTCAGAACTAAAGAGCCGAGAATCATTAGCGCGGCCTGGAGCACCGAAGTATACATAACGGCACTTAATCCACCTATAATGGTATATAGGCCGGTTATTACGATCATAAGCACCGCAGAAAAGTAAATATCCCATCCTAAAACCTGCTCAAGAAGCAGACCGGCGGCAAAAAGCGTAACGGATAGTTTTGTAAAAATATAGGCAACGATGGAAACGGTGGCAAGATAGATGCGGCTGGCGTTATTGAAGCGCAGTCCAAAGAATTCGGGAACGGTAAAAACTTTGGAGTTTATAAATACCGGCGCTATCAGCCATCCCAAAACCATGAGAAAGATTATCGCCATCCATTCAATACTTCCCGCAGCAAGACCACGCGTAGCCCCGTAGCCGGAAAGACCAACGAAGTGCTCAGTCGAGATATTTGTTGCAAAAAGGGAGGCGCCAATTACCAGCCAACCCATTTGACGGCCGGCAAGGAAATACTGCTCACTAGACTCTTCCTGTTGGTGAGAGTAGTAATAGCCAATACCAAACACGGCAATGAAGTAGCCGACAATGGTAAAAATGTCTAGTTCGTTAAGCAATAACATGCGAGCCCCAGTGAATAGTATTTGCTCCTATTACATATCTTATGCCAGAAAAAATGAGAGTTTAATCGACGCTATTGCATGATTTGCCGAACGTGGTGTGTTTAAGTGTACGTGTTTGTTATTATTCTGATAATGTGAGCTTTATCAATTTAATAAGTGCCGACTGTGGTTAATAAGACCGGATTGCTAAAAGAAATTGGGGTGGTGGAAATGAGTGGTGGGCTTAGTCGGAGATGCGCTGAGCTCTGAGTTTCTCGTAGAAACGTTTTGCAGGAGCGTTGTTCGGCGATACATCAAGAATTTGCTTTAGTTCTTTTTCCGCTGCCGAGTAGTTGCCGGTATCGTAAAGACAGCCAGCTAGAAAATATTTGGCCTGAAGCCTTTGGTCCTTCGAAAGTCCATTTGTTTCTAATGCTTGTTGAAACGTTACTACAGCTTGTGCTTTATTGCCGGATTTACCCTGGATTTGAGCCAGCTCCATGAGAACTAGTCCGGGATTGGCCGGTTTGCGTTTTAATGCTTTTTCATAGTTTTGTGCAGAGCGTTTCCAATCCTTCAAGTCTTTGAACAAGGCTCCCATTTTTTCGAATGGCACACTGCTTCCGGGAAAATAGAGATGAACGGCCAGATATTCATAAATAGCTTCTGAAAAACGCCTTTCCTGAATTAAGCTGTCAGCCATATCATAATGCGCTCGTTCCCAGTTTTGATGCGAAAAAATATATTCGCCTGCTATTCGCCGCGTTAAGTCCGTCTGGCGGGCAGGGTAGGTGGCAAAGCTTACCTGCTTGGTTGGAAAAGGCCAACGATGAATCATTTTATAGATTTTTAAATATCCGATTTCCCAATCCAATGGCGTTACAAAAGCGGGCTTTTGAGATGGCTTGAATCTTTCGTTGCCACCAGTAATCAAATCCTGGTTCTCAATTTCCTGAAAAAAACTTTTTGCCAAGATGTAATAACCCGTTGGGTTCGGGTGAAGATGATCACAGAACAGATCATTGCCTGGAAGCCGTGTGGGAGAAGCAGCAGCTTCAAACGCTTCGTTAATATCAGTAAACGGCACTTGTTTATCGGCGGCAAGCTCACGTATAAGCGCATTCGCATTACTTGCTGCGCGAAAGCGGATTGCATCGTAATCTCTGGCCTCCTTAAAATGAACTCCTGCAGCAAGCGTATCGCCAGAAGCAAGTGCCGACAGGGCCTTTGCATAGATTGTGGTTGCTTTCTCTCCGTCTAACGCATCGCCTAATGGAGGTTGATCAGTTAGATTGGAAGTCAGAGAGCTAAGGAAGATCGGCACGTTTCGCGCTTGACATAAATCGACGATTTGTGAAAGGTTATCCGTAAAATTCCGCATTGTAAGCTGGTACTTTGGTGAGTCTAATGCGATTGATTTATCTGCACTAACCTGTTCCATTAAACTTTTGTCTGTTGCCGGATGCTTCTCACCGGAAGATAGTTTGAGAATTGCAGCGCGCACCATTCCAACCAGGCGCAGCTTGCGTAATTTCAGGTAACTGCGAACAAACCATCCTTGCTGACCTACCGAAAACGTAGAGCCACTTCCGTATACACCATAGAACTCGTTGTGACCCATGTAAACAATCACTAAATCCGGTGATTTCTCCAAAACCTCAGGGACCAGATCTAAAACGGAGAAGCTGTTTATTGCGGAAAGTCCAAGGTTAATAACCTCGATGTCGCGATTGGGATAGCGCTGGGCCAGAAGAAAGCGCAACTGATGCGGGAATGGCACGTGTGCATCGAATGGAAAACCTGCTGTAGTTGAGCCACCAAGGCAAAAAACGCGAAAGGTTTTGCTTGTCTTCTCTTTTCTGAATTTTTCCGGATAAAGTGTGGGAATAGAAATCCTGGCAGCGTCGAAGTAACGCTCGGCTACGGTGGTATTCAATTGATAAACCGGCTCGCCGCCATAGCTGGTTTCCAAAAAAAGCGGTGCTTCAGCGAATAAACCAAGGAGCCGAAAAGTTAACTCTACAATCCCGAGCAGAATGAATGGGAATGCCAAAAGCATCAGCTTTGTTTTGCTTGTTAAGGGGAGCGTTTTTTCGGGCTGGGAGTTTTTTTGCGGCTTCATTACGTAATATACACCAGCTTCTTTATATCGCGAAGCGAATTGTTCAGCTCAATCTCTCGTAAATATGAACCTACAGCAAGACCAGTTATTGAATTCGTTGATGATGGGAGCATTAGAATCGCTCCCTGGGTAATCCGGCTTCTAATGCTCATGTTCGATCCCGTTCAATGCTATTTCAGAAGAATGAGCTTCTTGGTTTGATTGAACAACGAGAATTGCCCATCTCGTGCTTCAATAGAATAGTAATAGACGCCGCTGCTTACCGGTCGACCGTTATCGTCTCTTCCATTCCACTCAACATTCTGTTTACCGGATGTCTTTTTCTCGCTTACCAATTCGCGAATAACACGGCCCTGAGTGTCTACAATTTTCAGCTGAACATCTGCCGCTTTTGGCAGGGTATAACTAATCGTCGTCGTCGGATTAAAGGGGTTAGGATAGTTTTGGTCCAGCTGAAAATCATCCACTATATTTCCTTCATCATCAATTCCGGTAGCAACTAATAGAAAGGACATCTGATTGAAGTTGAATCCACCGCTGGTCACAAAAAGCGTTATTTCACGCGTCCCAGCCTGTAGCTCCAGGTTATTCATTTCGAATGTTTGCCAGTTTTGCCAACCGCCGGTAGCTGGAATAGATAACTCCTGGGGTTGAAACTGCCCGTCAACTAAAATTCTCAGCTTGCCACCACCCGGATCACTTGCCATGCGAAAGCCAACCAGATAAATGCCACTTGTTTGAACGTTAACGGTGTAGCTCAAGCGCTCACCGGTTTCTATCCAACCAACATTATAAGCGTAACCTTGAGTATCCTGCGAAGGCTCGATGTCTACACCGTCATTACGATAGCTCCAGCCATTGTTCCACGAACCGTTTCCAGTGTTTTTGTAATCGATATCGAAGAAGGCAAGTCCCTGATGCCCAAAGTCATAATGAGCTGCTTCGATAGTGCCCGGAATCTGGTGATTCTCAAAAGGAAGCGTAACAAACGGGAAGTCGGGATCGAACATTGCACGCAGAAGGCCGGGCAAGGGGGTACAGTTTTCAAGCTTCAAGGACTCTGCCATACCATAAAGCGCATCACGTGCAAAGCTCTGAGAGGGACGACCGGCTGTTCCGGCCCAGAAATCCCGCACTGTTTGATATCCTGCAGGTGGCGTTGCAGACATTGGACTGGTAATGGTACCAATCTTTTTGTTTGTCCACCAGCACCAGCCAATGTTATTGACTTCAAACATGTGTATTGCTTCGTAGAACCAGCCATTCGAGTTCTCGCCGGATTCACCCATCCAAAGCGGAACGTCGTATGCTGACCTTAGATCAAGAAGATATTGAATGGTGTTTACAGTTGTAGCGCTCCAGTATTTGTGAAAACTGTAAACCATATTGTCATCCCAGGGAGGAAAGAGCAGGTCGAAGTTCGTTGCGTAAAAGTTACCCTCAACGATAATTATATGGTTGGTATCAACGCTGCGTATCGAGTCGGTTATTTGGATATAAAGATCGCGAAGCGCTGCATTGGTAATGCCGGGGGGTAACACCGGCTCGTTAATCAGATCGTATCCGATAATGCGGGTTTCGTTCACATAGCGGGTGGCGATCTCTTTCCAAATTTTAACTGTCAAAGCTTTATTGGCCGGATCGGTCCAGAGCCGGGCCAGTATACCGTCACCATCGGCGATATTATCTTTGGATTGTCCGCCGGGCGCGCAGTGCATGTCCAGAATGACGTCTAGATTGTTGTCGTCGCACCAGGTAATGAGTGAATCAAAGATGGCGAAGCCTTCTTCTTTATATTGCTCGGTAACCGGATCATAGATCGTTTTATAATGAAACGGCAGGCGAACGTGGTTGAAGCCCCACTGAGCCAACGCCTCAATGTCGTTTCGATTGACGTAGTTTGCCTCGTAGCGGCGATAAAACTCATCGGCATCCTGCTGCCCTATCAAATCGACGATTTGTGCTTCTATCGAACTGGGAGAGCCAAAACCGGGAATATTTAGCATATAGCCTTCTGGCACCAGCCAGCCACCGAGGCCCATTCCGCGCAGTAGAACCTCATTGCCCTGCCCGTCTACAATCTTTTGGCCCTCTGCCTTAAAGAAACCAGTGCCTTGAGCCAGTAAAGCCCCGGTTGTTGCAAAAAGCCAGATAGAAATTATCAGAAGAATACGTGATAAGCTGATGATCTGCTTCATAAAAACCTCGTGGTTGTGCGCTGCTTCTTCTTTATCTGATAACCAGATAGAATCATCAGTTAAATTAACCGACTTTGCAAAAAAAATCTAGAAAAAAGCGTCCAGGTGAGTCAAGACTATTATTCGTCATATCACGAAACAACACATAAATTGTGCCAATTTTATCGTTCATAAAGCGTTTTTTCATGAATGTGATTTAGGTTGGCTTAACGTCCTGTTATTTAATGTTTAAAGGTGATTTCTTGAAGTCGTGTATTTGAGGGAATTCTGAGTTAGAGGCGTACTGAGTAGAAATTTTTGGAAAGCTCAAACAGCAACTTATTAAATTGATAAGAGGCACTTATTATTTCGATAAGTAAAAGACTACTTCAGGCCAAGTTCCTTGCACATACGATGATAGTTTGGCGGAGCCAGTCCAAGTTTGCGCGCGGCTTCTGCATCAGATGTGGTGTGGCTGCGAACAAAATCGAAATACTGTTCTCGAAATTCGCGCTCTACCTCGCGTAGTGGCCTGATATCATTTGGATCCCACATTGCGGTTTCGCTCGCTTCTTCATCCAGCGGCATTTTCAGGGCATTTGAAGCAACCGTCGCGTTAATGGCAGTAGCTCCTGTGAAGAGCAGGCGTTGCACAACATTCTGTAATTGTCTCACATTGCCTGGCCAGCTATGAGAAACCAAAACCTGCATCGCCTCGTTACTGATGGATAGGGTAGGGCGGTTCATCTCAGCGCTGTACTGATTTGAGAAATGCTCTATAAGTCGGGGAATGTCTTCCAGCCGATCCTTTAATGGCGGAACAATAATGGACACCACGTTTAGCCGGTAATACAAGTCTTCGCGAAAGCGCTTTTGTCGAACTTCTTCCTCGAGGTTCTTATTCGTGGCTGCAATAATACGCACATCCACCTTGACAGGACCGGTGCGACCAATTTTATCGATTTCACCTTCCTGGATCACACGCAGTAGCTTTACCTGAGAAGAAAGCGGGAGCTCGGCAATTTCATCAAGAAAAATTGTTCCGCCGTTTGCTATCTCAAACAAACCGGCTTTTTTGTTAAGGGCACCGGTAAAAGCACCTTTTTCGAAGCCAAATAGTTCACTCTCGATAAGATCGCCGGGAAGGGAACCGCAGTTAATCGCGACGAACTTTTCCAGCCTGCGCGGGTGGTTGTAATGAATATTTGCAGCAACGAGTTCTTTTCCGGTACCAGAGGCGCCGCGAATGAGCACTGTTGTGTCGGCTGTTGCAGATTGCGCAATTTGCTCACGCAGGATTTGAATTGGAAGCGATTCCCCGATAATCTTCTTTCTTTCGAGCGTCTCAGCCACCGAATCGGTAAGGCGTTTATCAGAGGAGCGTCGCGCTTTTTCCAGACGCCTTTTTTCATATGCGTTGAAGATGCTGAGAATAAAGTCGGTGGGCTGATAGATATAGTCTTCAATATCGCCGGGGTACTTGGTGCAGTACCACATAGCACCCGCCTCCAGGAGACGATTGGCGAACTCAAAATCTGTAATGTTCGTGGTCATTTTTGTGATTACAATAATCTGAATTATCGGATCAATTTCCTTCATCTTTCGAATGAGTGCCTCGCCCGAAATTCCACCGGCAATTTGATAGTCCATAATTGCCACATCAAAGTTGGATTTACTTTCAAGAAGTCGAATCGCGTCGTGTCCATTCGAAACAACATCTTCAAGAATAAGCTGATCATCCAACAGTTTAATCGTTTGGCGAACGCGCCGTACATCGTAGGCCTCATCCTCAATCAGCATGATTTTAATCTTGCGTTTCTTCATATCTAAACTTTCGAATGTTGAACCGTGATTTTTATGCAGCTTCCGCCATCTGGTGGATTTTCGGCATCAATTGTCCAACCACAGCGCTTTGAAATTTCATAGGCCAGATAGCAACCATAGCCGGAGTTCCTACTGTCGGTCTTTGTAGAAATATTTTCTAAAAAGAGTCGTTTTACACCATTGGTATTTGTTTGAAGCAGTTCTTCCGGAAAACCGTTGCCATTATCGTAGATAAAAATATGAATGATTCCCGACTCCTGCAAATACTCTGTGCGGAGCGTGACAATAATCGCCGCATCGTTTGAATGCTCGATGCTGTTCTGCATAAGTGGTTCTAAAACTTCCCAGACTACGAACTCATTTACAGAAACGGTTGGGAGCTTGTCGTCCAGATTAAGTTTGAACTCGCAGCCGTGCTGCTCGGCGGTTCGAAGAAAAATTTGGTCTACAATAAAGCGAATCACTTCGTTTAAATCGGTTTTGAATATGGGATTGCGTATTGTTTGCAGTGGCGGATCGTACCATTTCATATCGTAAATGACGCGCGAAATAAAATTTGCATAGCGAGTGACGCGAAACTTAATGTCTTCTATGTTTGGCACTACGAGGTTTCGCAAGTCTTCCTTGATGAATCCCATTACTTTTTCTGCTTTGTGGTGTGTATGATAAATACGTTTTGTAAACAAGCTTTCTTTTTGGTGATGAATGGCATCGCGAAGCAGAGTTTCACGTTCCTCGAAGAGTTCTTCCCTTGCCTCATCGCGTTCTTTCACCGTATAGGAAGAAATAAAAAATACGGCGAGTAAGCCAAACAGAATAAGTGATGCGAAAATGAGTGCTGTTTCATCGAAGTTCGAGATGATTTCTCTGGTAATAAAACCAAAGTCCGGAGTGTTCTGCACATACACTGCGCCAACGAGCTCGCCCTGTGGAACAAACGGTACAAATACATGAAATGTACTTCTGCCTTCGCGAATGCTGCGAATTTCTTCTGCCTGGCGAAATCCGGTCTTGATTTCTTTGAAGAGTTTTATTGCGTGAGCATAGCCTGAGTTTTCCCGGCTTGTATCCTTTATGTCTTCAAAGAAATAGTTGAAGAGAACCATGCCGTCGTCAATAACAATAACGCGATTATCATCATGAATCAGAATGGCAACCTGATCGACATTCTGCTGTAAAACCTGTTGACTCAAAATAATGTTAAATGCACGAACCACACGTTCCGCGGCCTGCTTGTCATTTATTGCGTCCTGACTGGCGGTTTCAAAGAGCAGTTCCAGTGATGTTGCGGTAAGATTGGCGAGCCGCTCCGCAGAATCCTGCTGATACCATTCCTGCGTTTTTAGCAAAAGGTTCTGAAGAGAAGCCTTTTGCAAATAGGAAATGGACAGGAGGAAACTGATAAGAAGAAAGAAAATGATAATAAGGTGTTTGAACTGGAAGTTGTAATTTTGATTCTTCTTTGAGATGGGCGCGCGTATCTGATTTGGCATATTTTGTCTGGTAGTGGATTGCCCGCCTGGCATTTTAGATTCCATCTTCTTATCCACCCTTTAGTTCACCATAACTTTTTTGGAATTTATTTGTCGCGTTGCCTTCTTCAAAGCGTCACGAACTGTCATACGCTTCTTTAGAGCCTGGTTTAGGTAATACGAAAGGATATCCGAAATCTGAGTATAATTCTCTTTAGCCGGGCGATGAAACCCTCTGCTAAGAATCTGTTTATATTCCATTAGAGAGGGATTGTCTTTAAGAAACTGAGTATCCTGATAACAAAGTTTGTTGATAGGTATATAGCCACCATTTTCAAAAAGAATCCGCTGGTTTTCAGGTCGTTGAATAAAGCGTAAAAACTCCACTGCTTGTGGAATGTTTTTAGAATAACGTGAAATCATCAGGTTCCAACCGCCAAAAACCGATTTGGGTATGCTGCCTGCAAAATGAGGTAATAACGTTTTCTTAATATTCAAATACTTCCCGTCGACCAAGTCCATTTGCTCCAGGAAACCAGGCCAGCCACGAAAGAAAATAGCATCTTCTTCAATGGCATGATTGTAGACTTGGATCTCATCATAATTGATCACCTCAGCTGGTGTTATCTGATGGCCATTTATTAAATCGCTAAGCAGCTTCAGACTCCGATAGGCATAAGGGGTATTTAAATTTACTGAATCGCCCTCAATAATGCTGCCGCCCTGACTGCCAACCAGCTCGATAAAGCTACAAACAAGACCCTCATACGCCTTCCCTGGAAACAAGTAGATCGGGGAGTTTGAGGGAACATGTGATTTTAGAGAAATCAGCTTCTCCCAGGTAATCGACTCTGCCATTTGCTTTCTAATTTCAGCAGAATTGGGCAGCTTCTCAATAAGGTCGTCGCGATAATACATGAGCCCGATATCTATATACATCGGCAGGGCAACCAGACTGCTGTCAAAATAGCAAGATTCCAAAGCGGATGGGAGAAGAGTTTCACGATAAGACTGTGAAAAGTAACTATCGAGGTTTTCCGCCCAGCGCGCAAAGCGTGAAACCCATATCAAGTCGACTGCGAAGATATCCAAGCGATCACTTTTTCCGCGGAGGGATCGTGCTAAAAGTTCCTTTCGTTCGTTGGTGCTGAACTTCTCGAAAGGAAGATCTACTCCAACTACCTCAATTCTACCTGAATGTTCTGCATTGAATTTATCTATTAAAATTTGGTGCGCGCGCGATATGTTGTCGGCCATATAAATTTGCGTTACCCCATCCGAGAGGGCGGAATTGGGGTTTGTGCGAAAGAAAAATATCATGATTAGCGTGGCTAAAATTGTTGCAATGCCCGTAATCAGGATAAATGCCCACTTCGATAGTGATTTTTTTGTTGGTTCCACGCCATACCTATCATCCGTTTATTATCTTGAAATCTATACAATTGATAGATCAAAACCAAAATGCCACTTGTCGTTGTAAAAATACTCTAAGGTTGGTAATCTATTGAAAGTATTGTATTTTTAGCCTTCCAAATTTTGTGCAACACCACAACTGCAGGTTTAGAATGAAGACTCTTTATTTAATCCGTCACGCGAAATCCAGCTGGAAGAATGAGAAGTTAAGTGATTTCGACCGCCCTTTAAATAATCGTGGCCTTAGAGATGCTCCTTTTATGGGACAACGTCTGGCTAACTATAGAGTTTCCCCCGGTATTATTCTCTCCAGCCCGGCAATGAGGGCGATAGAAACAGCAACAACGATTGCTTCTGAAGTTGGGTATCCTAAAGATGCGATTCAACGGATTACTTCGCTATATCTAGCCAGTCTGAATACGCTTTTAGAGACGGTGAATGAAATCGATGATAAACATGAAAGCGCGTTTATTTTTGGACATAATCCGGGAATGACGATGTTTGCCAACTTTCTAACGACCTATGCGATAGACAATGTGCCGACATGTGGTGTTGTGTGTGTGCTTTTTGAGGTTGATTCCTGGAAAGATGTTGCAGAAAATCGCGGATCGTTAAGCTTTTTCGATTATCCGCGCCGCCATCTGATATAAAGCTGCAGGCTTTTTCCGCAGATAGTGTCTGCAGCTTTATTGTGATCCCGTTTTACCGGGATCTTTATCGCTGGCAAGTTTGTGAAACCGCTTTTCAAGATTGTGCCGGCTAGTATCCCTTAGTTCTTTTTAGAACTTTCTTTATTGCTCTCCTCGTTCTTTGCCATCTTTTTTAATACCCAATTTTTTGGGTCAACTTTGACTTCTGCTTCAGATGGAACGTTTAATTCCAGCTCACCGTTTATGAAGTCGTAGCGTTGAACGTTTCCATCAATGCTTATTTCCAGCGGCATCGGAAATGGTAAATCTTTAACCGTCTTCCATTTCAATGTTAATTGCTTACCGACGCGCTCTATCTCCAGCTCGGGTAGCGCAGCGTTCCGTAAATAGACTTCAAAAAACCAGTCCAAAGGCTGTTTGTAGATAGACTCCGCTGTTCGCAGATAATCATCTGTTGTAACGAAACGGCACTGGCTGCCATCCAGTCGTTTTTCCCATTCCTCTGTAGGGTAGGCAAATCTGCGAAGCGACAGGAGCATGTTTTCTTTTCCAATCACAAAACGCAGTGCATGTAGAACAAGGCTTCCCTTATTGTAGACATCGCCATCGCTTTCCAGGTAGTCTGGTGGCAGGAAGTAGCGTTCTGTGGCAGTTTGAGATTCGCGCGGAGCGACCGGACTTAAGTTGCGGATGCGTGGTCTAAATGCATTGAAATAAGCATGATAGGCTGCCTCACCATCACGTTCTTCGTTGTAAAGCCCGTGCATGTAGGCACAGTGACCTTCGTGAAGCCAAAAGTCACGCCAGTCGAGAGCAGTAACCAGGTTGCCCCACCACTCATGTCCTAACTCGTGATGATGCAGTAAATCATAGCCGTAAATGCTGGCTTTATACTCATTTCCATACGCAATAATCGTTTGGTGCTCCATGCCGAGAAAGGGAGTCTCTGCTACGCCATACTTCTCATTGCGAAAGGGATAGGGACCAAGCAGCCGTTCATAGAAAGCAACATGCTCCATCATTTCCATAAATAGAATCTTTCCTTTTTCAAGGCGCTCTGGGCGGACGTAGAACTGGAAGGGCATTGTATCACCTGCAACAGAAACGAAGGTCGAGTCTAGTAATACATAAGGAGCGATGTTTAAGGCAACATTATAGTTGTTGATGGGATTTGCTACAAACCAATGGAAAGTGGTTTTGTCGTTTTTCTCTTCAATCGTTTTTTGCAGGACCCCATTAGATGCGACGATCAATCCCTTTGGCACCGTAACGCGAATATGCATGGAGTCCGGTTCATCTGAAGGATGATCTTTGCATGGAAACCATAAATCAGCGCCGTCGCTTTGCATGGACGTGGCAATCCATGGTTCGCCGGACTCCGTGCTGCTCCAGGTAAAGCCACCTACCCAGGGTGGTGCAGGGGCTTCCTTCGGTTTACCGTGATAGCGAATGGTTGCTTCCAGTTTTGAACCCGGCTGTCTGCTAAAATGGAGATGTATCCATAAGCGATTACCGCGCCGCTCAACTTCTGCTCTGTGATGCGAACCTTCATAGCCACTGAAGGTGACCTCGTCTACTATTAACGCCGTGTCCAGATCGAGGACCAGCCACTCAACAGGGTTTACAATGGTTGCGTGTAGACTAAGCTCGGCCTGAATACTTTTTGTCGGTGGATCGACAGCTACCTGAAGATCCATATAAGTGACGTCATAGCTTGCCTGCTCTGCTAAGAGGACGCCACCGGAATCAGTTGGTCTAACGCCGAGCTTTCGTTGAGCCGGTAAAAGACTTGAAAGGCAAAGAAGTAGCAACAATACAATAGTAGGTTTGAACATTGGTTGTCCTGTCTCTGAGTTCTGAGTTTGAAAAAGTGAAAAGTGAAAAGTGAATTAGACAATCTTCCTTTTACTAATTCTCCCGCTCACCAATTCTCCCGCTTTCCCATTCGCGTATTTTTGAGTTCTGTTCTAAAAATTAATCTTGCTAATCCGTCCATTGCTACCTGCTGCCCAACCCACACGGGAGTTTGGCGCAAAATCAACAACGTAATATCCAACCGTATCCAGAGCAGTCCAGGTTTGGCCTGCATCAAAAGACATATCAGAACCTGTTCTTCCTACGGCCAGTAGTTGAGCTTCCGTTAGATAACGAACGCAAGAGCGATAGGCCAGCTCGTTTTCAGAGTCTACTGCCGACCAATTCTTTCCGCCATCCGAGGTTATCGAAACATTGTTTTGACTGCGCTCAGGATTCTGATAGTCTCCTCCGGTGGCAATTCCATTTAGCGAATCGCGAAAGGCGAGAGAGAATATTCCTGTGCTACTTTCTCCGGAAACAAATGAGGTCGTTGCGACTTGCCAGGTATCTCCACGGTCGGTTGATAATAGAACACGTGCTGCTTTCCCACCGGTTCCAATCCACACCTGGCCTTTTCCATGCACAGTAATGCACGTGCCGCTGGCAGCAAAGGCATATTCACCCTCCAACGCCTCGGGAGACTGAGCTTCCGGCAACATATCCCAGGAAGAACCACCGTCTACAGTTCGCAAAATTCGAAAGCGTCCGTTAACCGGATCGCTAAAGGCAATGCCGTCTTCTTTATTCCAAAAAGCGAAGGCGCTATAGAAGGCTTCCTCCGTCTCATTTGTAAATTGCAAATGCCAGTCCTTTCCGCCATTAATTGTTTTATAAATGCGCGATTTGTTGCCGGGACCGGCGGCCAACAAATAAGCGGTTTTATCATCGAAGGCTTCAACGTCTCGAAAATCAAGCGAGTCTGCATCGGGAACCACTCCTTTTTTCCACGATTGACCGCCGTCTGTTGTTATTGAATAAGAACCCTGCATACCGCTAACCCAGGCTGTCGTTTCATTCACGACGCTCAATCCGCGACAGTTGCCTTCAATTCCGCTGGTTTGTGTGTTCCAGGTGAACTGTATTGGTGTATTGTTACAGGCTAAAAACAGGAAGGAGATAATGAAGAAGTGAATCGAAATGATTCTCATAGAAATTCCTCTATTGATAGAGCGGGAAATGCAGCTTATCTTTTAAGCAACACATTCAAAAAGCGCCAAAATACAACATTATTGCTGCACAGAGCGCTGCGGCGGATAGTGCCAGAGAAAAGATTGCCCAATTTCGGCTTATTTGAGAGTATTTAAACAATTTCTTACTCATATTTGCAGTAACATCTTTTCCATGCAGAAAGTATAGCGCATCAGCTTTAGAGAAGCAAATAATTCTAATACGGGGTGATTTCCCACACAAACTTAAATCCATTGTGAACTTTAATTCGTAATTCTAGTTGTCGGGGAAGTAATTATTCTCAAAAGGCTTTCAAAGAAGGTTTTCTGAGCCTCCTTGTAAATTCACCGCAAAAAAACTCAAAGTATTTATGGATGATATAACCGGAAAGTATGAACTCCAGGAAGAACTGGGTAGAGGAAGCTTCGGTGTCGTATACAAAGCCTGGCATGAATCGCTGCATCGAACTGTGGCAATAAAGAAACTTTCGGAGCAATTTTCGAAAGATACTCTGCTGAATAAACGTTTTTTGCTGGAAGCTCGTCTCGCTGCCACGCTAATCCATGAAAACCTGGCAATCATCCACGATTTTGGCGAGGATGAAAAAGGCACTCCATTCATTGTTATGGAATTTGTTGACGGGGTTAGCCTTAAGGAAGTTACTTCGAGCAGAATTGACTATAGCCTGTCAGAAAAAATGCAGTTTGCAGTACAAATCTGCCGTGGATTACAGGTGGTGCACGAAAAGCAGATTGTACATCGTGATATCAAACCTGCCAATATCATGCTAAACAAAGATGGTACGATTAAGATCATGGATTTTGGCATTGCCAAGGTGCTAAGCGAAGAGCTGCAGCAAAACATTACCATTGGCACCAGTGGTGCTCTGGGAACAGTGAGCTATATGTCTCCCGAGCAGACTCTTGGTGCAAAGCTGGATCATCGCTCTGATATCTTCTCATTTGGCGTGTTGCTGTATGAACTGGCAAGTGGCTGGAAGCCGTTTAATGGAAATGGCATATACACAAAGTTCAACAGCATTCAAAAAGATCCCCCGATGGAGATCATTGTTGAAAAAATAGAACCGTACCCGGCGCTTTGGGACATTATCCGAACCTGCTTGCAAAAGAAGCCTGAAGACCGCTATCAAACCATGAATGAGGTTCGCCAGGATCTGGAAAAGTGCCTCGAGAATCCTGTTTCCGGCGAGTCATCAGGTATCCCTGCTTATCATTTCCTTAATAAGGCTGACAAAACTATCTCCAGGAGTGAAGCCAGCTCTGAGCAGACGGTTTTGGTCGACACTTCTGGCAGTGCTTCTACAAAAGTAGATAAACCGCCCTTTGTTAATCCTATGGTGCTAATCATTTCTGCAGTTGTCCTCGTTGGTATCAGCCTGTTTGCCTATTTTATGACGAGTCAGCCGGAGAGCATTAAGAATAATGCTGCTGTAGAAGAGACATTGAAGGCAGAACCTGAAGAACTTGAAGTAAAGACACCTCCGTTGGAATGGAAAAAAAACACGCCATCTACAGCATCGAATAAGCCAGCTGACCAACCGTCTCAACCGGCAAAAACCGTGAAAAAACGGTCGCAGAAAACAAACACGCTAAGCAATAGGGACATAAATAAGGCTGTGGCTCCGGCAAAGAAAACGGTCAGACCCTCACCCGATATACGGAATAAAGCGCTTGCAGACTCGCTTCAAGCTGCTCTAGCGCTTTTCAAATCGAAGAATTTACCGTTTTCTAATTCAATGGCCATTTCTACAGAAATAGAGGCTTTGGATTCGCGCGAAACCAAAGCAACGGAAGAGTTGAATAATAGGAAGTTTTCAGAAGCTGCCGCTGTCTTTGCAGAGACACTGACAGGCTACCGAAACGCAGTGAAGCTTCATAACGCCTTGCTTGCGGCAAGAAAAAGTTACAACAGTGGTCTATACGAAATTGGTTTAGCAGAACTTGAGCAGGTGTCTGGATTAACCGCATCAAACGACTATGCAAAAGAATTGCAAAATCAGTTAAGTGAGGCTCAGATGAAGCAGCAGATTGTATTGCAGACAGCGGCTTCATTGTCTCAGTCAGGGAAACTTAAGGACGCAATGCAGTTGCTCGATGGACTTCCTGAACAGGAGCGCAGTGCAAAAATAGTTCAAGAGAACAGGTCTTCAATTGTTGCTATGGATCGCAGCCGTCCGGTAGTCGAGCACAAATCTTCAAAGAATTATAATCATACCAAACCGCTGCGATTGCAGGCCTCGATTCAAGAAAACCTTAAACTCGACTACGTTAAGCTGTTTTATCGGCAGCAAGGTGAGGTTGATTTTCTTCAAAAAACTGTCAATCCCTCAGGCAATGGAGAGGTTTCTGTAGACATTCCCGTTGAATTTCATCAGGGAAAAGAGATCGAGTATTATTGGGTTGCATGCGATGTTGCTGGAAATGAGACCCTCGCCAAGTCTGAAAAAGGCAAGCCCTTTCGCATCAAGCGTAAGCAAAAACACTACATACCGCGCGCGCCTTAATAGCGGTTTATGAATGAGATTGAAAGGATATTCTGTATGAGAATCACTGTAATTGGAAAGTCCGGATTATTGCTCTTGCAAATCCTGTTTATGCTTTCATTTGCACAAGCACAGGATGAGGGCAGATCGCTTGGTCTTAGCATTGGGTCGGCTGTTTGGATGAATCGATGTGACATCCCGGCGGCACAACAGTCTTCGCAGTTAGAGCCTTCATTTGGCCCGTTTGTCTCATTGAGCTATGGCAAGTTTATCTTTGGCATGACGTTTTTCCATGGCCGATTTCAATTCGATCCGCAGGATGGGATAACCCGTTTAGATGATGGTCGCTTTGCATTTAGCGATGCCACTTCAAGAGAGCGACGTTTTACCACAGACGGCTGGACGCGTAGAACCGATGTAGACGTAAATATTCGCTATGTCTTTAACCGCTATGCACAACTTTCCTTCGGCCTTACACTGAATAGGCGGCAGGCAAGCGTCGACGTCTTGCGTGGACCGCGACAGTTGGATGACGGTGGAATCATTCTTCCGAATGATGAGCAAAATGTTTCCCGGTTAAAATATACCTCGAACCAGTTGTGGATAAATGAGGGTATACATGGTTCTTTCGGTATAGAGACCATATCAAGCCGGTTCTCTATGTTCTACAGTGGATCTGTGTTGTTGATTGTCGGTGAGGAGGGGACCGCAAGCGTTGAGACCTACCTTGGACAGGATCGTGAATTTAACACAAGCCGCGTTGCATATAAGTGGGTGCGAGACGAGGCGAGCGGTCAAGGCGGAATTATTTTTGAGCCATTGGAGAGCCGTGGAATTGGCACCAATGCCGGAATGACGTTTAGCTCCGGCCTCGGGTTTGAAGTGTACGACCGGCCATCGCTCGTGTTGTTTGTCGGATATAACCTAAAATTCTTTGCCGAAAAAGAGACTGAATTACTGGACAATTCTATTTTTCATGGTCCTTATATGGGACTTAGCTGGAATGTGTTCTAATTGAAAATGAGGAAATTATGCGATATATAATCATCAGTTTATTTGCCTTAGTGATGTTGTTTAGCTGTATAGAGGAAAAGTCTACTGCTGAAGTGCCGGGCGAGGCTACACTCTATGAGCGCCTGGGTGAATTACCGGCCATAACTGCCGTTGTGGATACCTTCACTGCAAAAGTCGCTGCCAATCAGCAATTGCTACCTTTTTTTGCCAACTCTGACCTAACACGTTTCAAGCGATTGTTGGTAGAGATGATTTGCGAGGCTGCCAACGGCCCATGTAGTTATTCCGGGCGAACCATGACTGAAATTCATGAAGGCATGGGAATTAGCAATGCAGATTTCGATGCATTGGTTGGTGAGCTTCAGGTGACCCTGAATCAGTTTGCAGTTCCTGCAACAGAACAGCAGGAGTTGATGGCAATAATGGGACTTCGGCGCGCTGACATTGTTGAATAGTCGAATATCTTTTTTGACATAAAGAGGTGCTCTGAACATAAGTTTCGGAGCACCTCTTTTGTTTTCACTATTTTAGAAGAATTAGCTTACGGGTTTGCACTTCATTCGCCGTTTCAAGTCGATACAAATACACTCCACCAGACAGATCCTGCGGTTGCCATTCACTCTTATAGCTGCCCGGAGCCAATGTTTCGTTTACCAATGTTTCAATCTCTTGTCCCAGTGGATTGTAAATCGCCAGCTTTACGTGTTCCGATTTAGTCGTTTTGAATTCAATCGTTGTTGATGGATTAAATGGATTTGGGTAGTTCTGTTTTAGCTCAAACCCTTCGGCGATTTCATTGTCATCAAGTCGCTCCACGCCCGTCATATTATTTAACTCAAGATCATCAAGACGAAAGGTTGCCCCGGTAATCGGTGCACCACCGCTGCTGTTTAGAATTGAGAAGACTATTGAAGCGAAGGCTGCATCACCGGTTCCAAAATACATAATTGGCACAAGAAACGGAGTGAAGTTAGACTCAGCCTGGTCAATTATCAATACTCCGGCGCCAATAGGTGTTCCAACGGCATCTGTTACTGAGACGATGACGGATATTTGGTCACCATCGATTGGCATAAAACGATAAAATCCGGTAAGGGCTGCATATCTTTGGGTAATTGGAAAAAATCCATCCCCGCTTGTACCACTGGCTAAAATGGGAGGAATTATTATCGAATTAAAGTTAATTACCTGTCCACGAACCGCTGCTACTCCGCTATTGGCCGTATTTACCTGAACCACATTCGAAAAAGAGCCTGGCGTATTACTGGTTGTCCAGCCATCCGGCTCTCCATTGGTCCAGTTTTCAAAGCCCGCATTGGGAATCGGATTTTGAGCAAAAAGTGGCACGGCGAAAGCCAGTACTAGAAGGATAAGACGTTTCTTATAGCAATCCATCTTCATCAGATAACCCCTGTTTTTATGAATGTATTTACAGCAGTATACCCTTTTTTGAGCGCAATTAAAGTGACGTGGGCAAACCTGGTGTTTTATTGAGGCAGTAAGGCAGTAAGGCAGTTGATTCATCATTCATAATTCATCATTCATCAATGGGGGCCTGTTCTCCTCCAAAGCGAATACCCATTTCTTTGAGCATGTCGAACGGAGCAATACCACCAGCAAAAATAAAAACATAGTCATTAGGTAGATTTATGTCTCCATCGCGCGTGGTGATAACGGTTGAACTATCCTCTATTGACTTCAGGTTGCTTTCCCAAATTGGTTTAATACGTCCTTGATTAATCAGTTTTTCTATGCGATCCTGATTCAAGCGCTTAATGCGAAAAAATTGCTTTTTACGGTAGGAAATGTGAACGGTATTACTTGTTTGTTTGGCAAGCCCGATAGCTGCTTCGACTGCGCTATCTCCACCGCCGACTATTAATACCCGGCTGTTAGTATAGGACTGTGCATCTATAAGTTGGTAACTTACTTTTTGTAACTGTTCGCCTGGAATATTCAACTTTCGAGGCGAACCGCGCCGACCAAGCGCTAAAATAATCTTGCGTGCTTTTATGGTCGATTGAGTGGTTACGATCTCAAAAAAATCGTTTTGGCGCTCAATTGTTTTAAGCGAATGTCCGTGCTTAACACAAATCTGCTTTTTCTTTAGAATATCCTGCCAAATTTCAAGCAATTCTTCTTTGGTATATTCTGCTTTTTGCAGTGTCCCATAACCCGGGATTTCTGCCGGAGTTGTCATAACTAACTTGCGCCTTGGATATTGTAAAATAGTGCCTCCGGCCTTTTGCCGATCAATAATCGCGTAGTTTAAGCCAGCCTCGGCCAACCTGAGTGCCCCACTCAGGCCGGCCGGACCAGCACCGATGACAACGGCGTCATATGTGTCATCGCTAACAGACATATTTTCTAAAGTGTGTTGACGTACTATTTCGGCTGCAGACTCGCGACCCTGGTTTATGGCATTTTTAATTAGTGATAAACCACCAAGTTCTCCTGCAATAAAAAGCCCCGGAACGCTGGTCTCACCTGTCTCGCTGAGAATTGGAATGTCAGGACGCGTGTTTACGTCGCCTAAGCCAACAACAATGGCCTGTACCGGACAAGCAGGTTCACAGTGCCCGTGCCCGACACAGCGAAGGCCATTAACAATTTGAGCTTTTCCCCAAACCACCCGCAGCACGTCTTTTTCAGGGCAAGCATCGACGCAGGCACCACAGCCAATGCAGAGCGACAAGTTAATCTGGGGATATTGTGCCTGGGCTTTAATGATACCGAGGTCTTCTGCTTCCAGACGTTTTGCGATGTTTACTTTTTGTTCGCGCGAATGTCGTAGAAAATACGGTAGAAAGATTAGCAGAGCGACTCCGCAGGTTACTAACCAAATTAGAAAAGATTCCTGCATAATTATAACCGGTATCCGAATTCGATGCTCATCGTATTGCCCTTGCGATCGCTACCCATATTCTGTTCAAATTGGCCCAGCATGTATAAATGACGTAAAAAAAGCAAGCTCAGGTTTACGCCAATCCAATCGTTAAGCTGCTGTCCGGTAAGGTCGGCAATTCTGTAAGCATACTGCCCATAGTAGACTTCGAGTCGATGGACCGAGCGAATGTTAAACGCAAGCTTGGCATTGTTGTTATAACCGCTACTGGTACCTCTTTTAAAACCTGCTCCGCTTAGAGAAAGAGAGAGTCGTTTAATTAAAAATGTTGGCACGTAAAATCGTGCTCCAGCACTTTGAGCATTCTCTTCATCCTTAGCTGTTCGCAGACCGGCATTTGCGCTAAGCCTTACGCGAAATGGCAGTTTTACAGAGACGATCCCGCGATACCCCTGTCTTAGGATGTCTTCGAACAGGGCTTCTTCCATTGAGCGGTTGAAGGAACTCCAATAATTCTGCCGAGTGTCGTATTGCAGACTTAAATTTACCGATTCACTTAATTGTATTCTTCCAGTAGCGAAGATTGAAGAAAGGACCAGCGAGCGTCCTGTCCGTTCTTTTCGCCATCCGCGATTTAGATCAACTTCTGCGCTGGTGTGCAGAAACAGGCGTCGTCCTTTACTAAAGCCCGATTGCAGATAGAAAAATTCGCGACTAATCTCAGAATTTCGGTATTCGCCGGCAGCAGCAATTGTAACCTTAAGTCGATTGCTCTTATAATCACCTTTCTCGTAGGTCGCAAATCCTCCCGACTTTAGCACATCGGCTCCCCATTTATCCAGTGCAGGATCTGGCTGGAATCCTCCAAAGGCACCCACTTGCAGGTTCCCGGAGCTACGTAATGCGATTTGAGCTCCATCGATATATCCCACTCCACTGAGATGATTCGAGATAATTCTTCCAAAACGATAGTTTAACCGTGAATTTGGGTCGTCATAGCTAAAGCTGGCCTCGTAAAGTCTGTTTTGCCAATCTGTATTTAAGGATGTCGAGCGTTCAAGGTAGCGTGCCCGAGTACGAATGCGAAACTGATAATCCTTACCCCAGAGCTGCCTGCCACGAACATTAACGCGAAATGATGGTTGTGAATAATCCCTTAAATTAGAACGGTCATCGCGATATTGGTAATAACGTGCTGACAGGCTTCCGCTAATGCGAGTGCGTTTAGTCCGCTTGCGTGTCGTATTTATACGCCTCGTTTGCGTATTGCTATCGAATGAAATTTTATTCACTGTCGAATCAATGTGCTCTGTACGTGCTTTTCCAACAGGCGTTTCCGGCGCTACATCGACAATTAGAATTGCCTTGTCGTTCGTTTGTATTGCTTTGGTAAATGAGATTATGCTGCATGAAGCAGAATGTTCTGCAACGTACTCTACGCGAACAGATCCGATTATGATTGTGTTGCGAGAGATGCGAAGAACCATGCCTTTTTTTATACCGATGTCGCTGCCTCCTTTTAGATAAACATTTTGGGCAGAGATATACTGTACGGGAATGAGTCTTGCCTCGGTTTGCCTCTCCTGAGCAAGAATCGTTGTTAAAAGCATCAGTTGCAGAAAAACTATTCCCATTGTTGGTACTGAGAATAACGGTTTCATCCAGAGCGTCCTGTTCTGTTTAGTCTATTAAAGCGATTCATGCGCGGTGGACTTATTTTGTCCTCGCCATCAGGGTGACAATTTAAGCAGGCTGTACTTTCGTAGACGTAGCCAGTAACTTCACTGTGATCATCGTCCATATCTGGTCGGTTATGTTCATGGCAAAAGATGCATTCAAATACCTGATAGTTTGTTGGCACTACATGACAATCCACACAGTTGTTCCACTCACCTTGGTGCTTACCCGAATAGATTGGAAAATACTGACCGTCATGATCCCAGGTTGTTTGGTTCCAGTTTGAGGTATTGTGGCAAACCATACAGTCTGTCGGAAATCCTGCTGCCTGGTGATTGGGACTGTTTGTGTTATTGTAATCCGTATCATGACAGCTAAAGCAATCGGTCGGTGTATTGACGTATCCCGCGGCATGACAGTCGATACAGTTTAGAGGAACATGTGCGCCGGTGATCGGAAAATTGGTGTTTGCATGATCGAACGTGGCCGGTTCCCATGCCTGTGTGGTATGGCAATCCAGACACATCATGCTGAAGTTGTTCTGTACGTGATTGGGATCCTGCACGTTATTGAAGTCTGTTTCGTGGCATGAGAAACAGTCTGTCGGTGTATTAACGTATCCCGTGGCATGACAGTCGATGCAGTTTAGAGGAACATGTGCGCCGGTGATCGGGAAATTGGT
>JBOEGD010000036.1:50049-77118 GCA_050633245.1 Calditrichia bacterium
GTTCCCATTCCTGTGTGGTATGGCAATCCAGACACATGGTGCTAAATCCATTCTGTACGTGATTGGGTTCCTGCACGGTATTAAAATCAGTATCATGACATGAAAAGCAATCGCTGGGAGTACCGCTGAACTGTCCGTTAGCATGGCAACTGGCACAGTCCAGTGGCTGATGCGCGCCAGTTAGCGGGAAGCCGGTTAGATTATGATCGAACGCTGCCGGTTCCCAGCCGTTTTCGGTATGGCAAACCATGCAGTCAAGTGGGAAGTTGTTCTGAACGTGATTGGGATTCTGAACCGCGTTAAAATCGTCCTGATGACAACCCGCGCAGTCCTTTGGAAGTCCGGTAGTTTGGTTATTTGTATGGCAGTCTGTACAAAGGATATTCTGATGAGCTCCGTTGACGGCAAATCCACTAGCCTGCAGGTGATCAAAAATTGCGCCTTCCCACTGCGTCTCACTATGACAGGTTTCACAGTTTGTTGGAAATCCGAACTCGCTGTGATTTGGAGAAACTGCCGCTTCGAAATCTGTCTGATGGCAGTTAATGCATTGCTTTGGAGTGCTAATAAAGGTTTCCTGATGACAATCAATGCATTGTGCCTGAGCGTGGGCACCTTTTAGCTCGAAGCTGGCAGGATGTTCATAATTGACGCGCTGCCACTCCACGGCCGCACTTTGATGACAGTTTAAGCACTGTAAATCGAAAGCAGCTTTGAGATGGTTCGGATTGCTGGAACGAGCAAAATCACCACTGTGGCAGCTTGCACAGTCTTGCGATATGCCGCGAAATTCGTTTGCTCCGGCATTGACGTGGCAGGATTGACAATCGGCAATTGCATGAACTCCGGACAGTGGGAATCCACGCGACGCGTGCGTTTGAAAGACTTCCAGTTGACTGTTCCAATTATCAGATGTATGACAGCTGGCACAGTCTGTTCCGAAGGACCGTTGATGGATATCGGAGTGACAATCTGCGCAAGCTATGCCGATATCGGCAAACTTTGCACTTTGATGGCAGGTCATACAATCGGTGAATTTATGTGCCCCCAACAGCCTGAAGCCGGTTTTGTCGTGATTAAAGTCCATCGGTTGCTTTACTTCTTGCCATGAATCAGTGGAGTGGCAGCTAAAACAGTCTAATTCGATCACTCCATGCGGATTTTTTGCAGTATTTTGGGCATGAAGCATCCCCAACTGCAGGAGGCAAAAAAATGCGTAGATAGGTAACCACTTTTTCATCGTAGATCCGTTTACGTTTTTATGCTAATAATGCAAATAATGAACCAATTCAGAGCCCAGATTCAAATGAGTGGGAGAATGGGTGACCGGGAGACTTGGCGAAATGAAGATTGCTCTATTGCCCTTTTCATTTATATTGAACTCAGAACCAGGACTCAGAACTTAGAACTTAGAACCTGTCTTATCCATGACAGCTACTACAGGTTTTATCCAAAGGTTTAAATCGCAAAACGTTCGTATCTGTACTGCCGGTTAGCTTATGACAACTCCTGCACTGAAGTTTTTTATGAGCACCATCCAGTGAAAATGCTGCATCACGCGTATGATCGAAAAGTTCAGGCTGCCAGCTGTTTGGAGAATGGCAGCGTGCGCAATCTGTAAATGAAGTCAGACTACTATTTATCAGCGTCTTCTGGTCAAATTGCCTATCGTGAACATCTTCATGACAGCTGCTGCATATCGGTTTTGTAGAAGTGAATCGAACAATCCGGAGGTTTTTCTCAGTCATTGGTTTATGGCAGCTGCTACATGATACATCTTGGTGTTTGCCCTCCAATACGAAGTTTGTGCGGGAGTGATCAAATTCGATGTCTTGCCAGCTTTCAACGGAATGGCAACTTGCACAACCCTTTTCAGAAGCCATAAACGAATTCGTTTCACCGATATGGGGATCGCGATGGCAACTGCTACAGTCTTCTACTTTAATCGTGAAACGATTCATTTTAAGCTGTTGGTCGGAGCGTAGAATGCGCGGTTTCTGTTCGATATGACAAGCAAAACAGGGGATTGCCCGATGCGCACCTTCCAATGGGAAGGAACTCTTGCCATGATCAACCAGTGTAAATGTGGAAGGCTGGAACCCATTAACCGTATGGCAAGAAGCACAATCTCCTTTGGAGGCATGCTCTGTAAACTGACCATTATGCTGATCCTTATGACAGCTCATGCAGGTTTGAAAAGCAATCGCGCCGGTAAAGGCTCCCGATTTATGGCATACCCGACATTCCAGCTTCGAATGTTTGCCTTCCAGTGGAAAGCGGGTTTTGCTGTGGTCAAAACTTACCCCCCGATTAAGCCTGGTAAAACTTTGCGTGTTATGGCAATCTGTACAGGCTGAACCGAACTTCCCCTGATGAACGTCTTTATGGCAACTGCTACACTGCATGAAGCTAGCGACTTTAAAGCTTAGTGATTTTGCTTCCCGAGCTGGTTCTCCTGTGTTAAAATGGCACTGCAAACAATCTAAAGATTGATGCTGGCCCGTCAGCTTAAATTTAGTCTTCGCATGATCGAACCCTGTCGCTGGTTTCCAGTTCTTTTCATTATGACAATCCTGACAGGCTGTGCCTAACTCGCCTTGATGAGTATCGTCATGGCAGGAAGCGCAATCTTGTGAAAGCCCCAAAAAGGTTTTTTCCGGTTTTTTCTTTCTGCTCATCAACAACTCAGCATTTGGATTATTCAGTGAATTATGACAGTCGCGACACTTTAATTCGGTATGCGCATCTTTTAAATCATAGCCGGTGCGTGAGTGGTCGAAGTTGTCCACGCCTTCTTTAAAATGAACCATCTTGAATTTACGTCCGTGATGTTCTGAGTGACACTCGACGCAGTTCTCAAATTCTCTTCCGGCATGCAGGCCTTCACCGGCGCTAATTCGATCGTTCAAAAAAGTGTGGCATGCAAGGCAGTTCTTTGCCTGAATCTGTTGGCCTGCGGTATGACACTGTGTGCAGTTCGCCAGGCCTTCTAGCATTTTGTGTGGCTCGCTCAGTTCGCCGGGCGAAAGCTGAGCATTCACCTTTAACGAGATAAGCACAAACAGAACGCAGATTAAAAAGACAGGCCTCATTATAATATCCAACTATAGCCCAGCCAGATGGCCACACCGATATGAACAAACATGATTAGAAACATGAGCAGGGCGAAGGGCTTGTGAAACACGTGCCAATAGTGAAATAATTGCTGAACACGATTGAGCATTTGAAGTCGCTGCTCGTATCTTTGTTTCTCCAGCGTCATTAGAACGGCCTGCTCCAGAAATGCTCCCTTCAGTCGGTAGCGCCGTTGATAGTGTCTTTTCAGCTTCCGTTTATGTAATGGGCTTAGCATGTCTGAAACAATCATGCGCATGATGCCACGTGTATGGTTGCGGGATAGTTGAGTTAACTCTGCTGGTACAGCCATTCCTTCAAAACCGGTCAATTGTTGTTGAAGTTCATTTGCAAAGGCGGTGCTGGTTGCTTCAATCTCACGCAAGTTGAGTTCTTCTCCGCTACTGCGTCGCGGGATTTTCAGGTAGAGATAACGCCCAAGGATTCCACTACTGGCAACGGCAATCATAGACCAAAATGCGACCGAGATAACACCGTTTAGTCGAAGCGTTGTGTGCAGAATAATAAATAGCGGGCCCATTATTCCCAGATAGATATGGATATCGAGCCAGCGGCTGAGCTGACCAAACTTACCGAAAATACGTGTTCTTTTTCGTAATGAATATAAAAGCATAAGTAGCATCATAACTGCCCCTACAACCCCAAAGGTATGCCCCCGAGTGCCTGCCGGGCGCAGCGTTCGATAATCTTCGCTATAGGGCCGCTCCAGGAATGGTGTGGTGTAGTAGCCGAGCCCATCGAATAAAAAATAGATGTAAATACCAAGCGAAACGGCATAAAGTAGTTTTAGAAAAGTATTGAACCAGTCGCGTTCACTTCGCTCAGTAGTAGTAGTTTGGTTTGATGGCATAGTCTTTGATGTATGTGTTGTATTCGTTCTAGTGAGAAATTCTGTGGATTCGTCATTATCAGCAGACTTTAATACCGTTTGTCCAGCACTAAATCAATTGTCGTGCCAAAATCTTATTTTGCAGGAAAGTGGAGCGTTAAAACGAATTGACTGGAATTGAACAAGAAAATTCTTGAAGGTTGGGTTGTTTATGTGCACATTTCGTGCACCATTGTGCAAAGTATGCACCCGCTTTTTGCTCTTAAAAACAGTATGGATCTAAATCGCAGCATGAATCTGCAATTTTATGTATGGAACCGCTAAAAATGCTTATGAAACAAGCTGGTTGTGCAATAAAACTATCTTTCCATTACTCAAGGCGTTACGGTTTGGCAATTGGCCTTGTGTTTGCGTTATTTTACTTGAATGGCTGCATATCTGAGGCACCGCGCAAAAACCCGCTTGATCCGGCTCTGGGTATAAAGCTTTCCGGGGTAGTGGAGAAAAGTGCAGATGGCAATGCAATTCAACAGGCATTGATTCGGGTTCTTCCTGGAGAGACGACGGCTGTTTCCAATGAAAATGGAGAGTTTCGTTTTGATGAGGTGTTTAACAATGGGAGTTATAGCGTGATATGCACTAAGGACGCATTTGCTCCCGATACTCTGGAACTGAATTTGAATGCCTCACAAAATCTGAGTTTCGCGTTAAATGAACTACCGCTGATATCTGATGTGAGTGTAACGACGCGCTACGAAGCACGTTTTTTACCTCCAAACAGAACGTTTCTCGAGTTTGGTGTTTCGGGGAGGGATAGTGATCGACCCGGCAGCCTGGTTTCCGCAGTTGTCGAAGTGCCGGGATTTAGTTTCCTTGACTCACTAATTGAAGTTGAGCCGCTAAATGATCAGCGTTTTTTTAACAGGTTCGTCGCCTCAGACTTTGGCATAAACACGCTTGAAGCGCTCATTGGCAAACCCGCATTTTTTTGGATTCAGGATGCCGAAGGAGCAAAAAGTGCAGTCATTCAGGGGCAGCTTGCCCGCATCATTACTCAATTACCGCGCCCACTGGAACCGAGCGGATTAATTGGTATGCCATTCGACTTCCACTGGGAGCAGCGGACGCTTCCTTTTGATTTCACCTATGCCATTGAAATCTATTTGAATGTGGGTATCAACTTACCCCCTGTCGACACGATTGAAGACATTCCATCGAACCAAACTCTCTTGTCTTATAATAACCCGGCTCTTAATCAGCAAAACTATTTTTGGGTCTTATATATCGTCGACGAATTTGGTAATCGCAGTCGATCCTATGAAACCACTCTACAAATACAATGAAGGTTGCTGTTATGACAAAGTCTGACCCGTTTCGCGCACTTCTCGATATAAGCGAAGAGATTGCTCAGTTAAACGATGCTCCAGAGCTGCTAAATCGCATTCTCGACAGAGCAATAGACGTTTTAGGTGCAGAGCGTGGCTTTATGCTTTTAAAAGCTGAAGAGAATGATGCAAACTTCCTTGCTGTTGCAGCGCGCAATATGAGCAATGAGAGCATTGCCGACATTCGCGAGCTGTCCAGCAGCGTGGTAAATAATGTGCTGACGAATGGGGAAGCGGTATTGACTTTTGATGCACAGAGCGATGAACGCTTTTCCGAGGCTCGCAGTATTCTTATTCAAAAAATCCGATCGATTATTTGCACGCCCCTAATATTGAGTGATACGATTCACGGCGCAATTTATGTAGATAGCCAAACGCAGGCCGAGCGCTTCAATGATGAAAGTCTGCGTTTCCTGCAGGCCTTTGCAAGGCAGGCCGCTATTGCGATAGATAATCAACGGCGTTTTGAAAAGCTTGAGACTTCAAATCAACGCCTTAAGAAGCAACTCTCCTATAGCCAGGTTTTTCCAGAGATCATCGGCGAGAGCAAGGAAGTGCAGGAAATGCTCGACCTTATAGACAGGGTAGCTGAAGCAAAAGCAGCTGTATTGATTGAAGGTGAAAGTGGAACGGGTAAAGAACTGGTTGCACGCGCGCTGCATTCACACTCCAGTCGAAAAGAACAACTCTTTGTACCGGTATTCTGTGGTGGCCTTGCGGAAAGTTTGCTTGAGAGTGAACTCTTTGGGCATCGAAAAGGCGCCTTTACCGGTGCGATTGAAAACAAGGCTGGTCTATTTGAAGAGGCCGATGGTGGCACGGTTTTCCTGGATGAAATTGGGGAAATTAATACGAATATTCAAACCAAACTACTACGAGTGATTCAGGAGGGGGAGATAAAGCGGGTAGGGGAGACCGTGACCAGAAAAGTGAATGTTCGGGTGGTTTCTGCTACCAATAAAGATCTATGGGAGGAGGTGCAGGCCAAGCGATTCCGCGAAGATCTGTACTATAGATTAAATGTCATCAGTATTAAAATGCCGCCACTGCGTGATCGTGGAAATGATATCCAGATATTGGCAAATCATTTTCTTACCAAATTTGCCCGGGAAAATGGTAAACAGCTGGAAGGATTCAATGCCGCTGCGCTAAAAATACTCGATGCTTATCAGTGGCCGGGCAATATTCGGGAATTGGAGAATACCGTTGAGCGCGCGGTTATCATGGCTTCCGATAAAACCATCACCGCAGATTTGCTCGCGTTGAACAAGGTACGTGTAAGTGATTTGGTTGGACGATCATTGCAGGAGGTCGAGCGAGCCCTGATAATGCAAACGCTTGAATTGACTGGCGGACATCGCGGACGAACCGCGGAGATACTTGGAGTGTCGCGTCGCTGGTTACAGTATCGCATCAAGGAATGGGACCTTGCCGGCGGGGAGAATTAATGAGGAGCTTAAGGATGAAAAATATTGTAGCGGGGAAAGTGTCTGTTACGATGATGTCGATTGTGCTGCTCTTGTGCCCGGCGCTGTTAATAAATCTTACCGCGCAACAGTGGCAGACTGCACCGCAATTAACCACGCCGCGTTTCGGAGCAACTGCCGTAACGCTTAACGGCAAAATTTACGTGATGGGGGGCTCCGGGCCATCGGGCATACTTGCAGAACGCATCGAAACTTTCGAAGTTGGTTCCACTTCCTGGAACGACCAGAGTACAGCCCCCTTAAGATCACTGCGTCTGGATGCAGCTTCCACAGTCTGGAACGGTAAAATATATCTCACCGGCGGATTGGATGCAAATGGCGAAGTGGTTGACACAGCGGAGGTTTACGATGAGTCTACAAACTCCTGGAGCAAAATTCGCAAAATGCGCGATGAAAGACGCGGACATTCGCTTGTTGTAATAAATAATTTCCTTGTTGCTGTTGGGGGAGTAGATGACGACGACGAGTATGTTGAAAAGATAGAGTATTATGATGTGTCAGAGGATGAATGGGAAGATGCAGAAGATGAAATTCTGGCGTTACGGGCGGTACCATTTTCGGGTGTCTTTAATGAAAAGCTCTATTTGTTTGGTGGAATACTGAGTGCACCGGTCTCTGATGGGTTTGCAGGTATTTTTGACACGAATTGGAATATCAGCTGGTCTAGTTTACCGAGCCTCACCCAGGCTCGTGGCAATGGAAGTTCTGTGGTGTGTGGAGATAGTCTCTATATGATTGGCGGTATTACTTCAAATGGAACGTCCAGCTCACTGGTCGAGATATATGATTCCAATCAGAACATAACGTTTACAGGGTCTCCATTGCCTTCTGGTCGTATTGGTGCCTCCGCAGCCCGGATTGACAGTCTTATTTACGTGATCGGTGGATATACCAACAATCCTGAAAACCCAAGTGCATCGGTACTAAGCTTCAATACTCAGCCGATTACCGGATTAGAGCCACAGGAATATGTGCCGTCCACATTTATTCAGGCCATTGGTTACCCTAACCCCTTTAATGGGCAGGTTACAATTAATGTCTTTTTACCGAGGGCCGGACAATTTGATTTGATAATCTTTGATATTACCGGTAAAAAGGTTCGACAATTAGCCTCGAAAGCACACGCTGTTGGTAAGTATGCCTTTGAGTGGGATGCCCGCGATAAAAATGGATTTGTTGTTAGCAGCGGGATCTATTTTGCGGTTTATCGCCAGCAAGATCAACAGGGGGCACTTAAACTTATTTATAGTCGATAGTTGCGAAAACGCTCGATAAACGTTTGATTCCTTGGGCTTGTGCATACTATATTCTAGTAATACACCGCTAACCGATTTTCACGGAATCGCAATGAGCGTATCAGGCTATCGCTTTTTTTATGAGATAAACCGAGGTTCGATTACCACTGCTTGGCTTGGCGAGCGGTTATCGGATAAACGGTTGACTCTCGTTAAGCAATTCAATAGTCAATGGGCGAATCAGTCTGACCTGCTGGAGCGCTTTCGACGAGAAGCGACTATTTCCTTACCGCTTAAACATCCGAATATTGTTGAAGTTCTCGACGTTGTCGAAGAAGGTGGGGGACTGGCTATTGTTCTCGATTATATTGATGGTGTTAATTTGGCCTGCCTTTTGGGAAATGAATCCGAATTTTCTTTTGAAGAAATTGCCTATGTATGCTTTAGTTTATTGTCTGGTCTTGATTATGCACACCAAAATGATATAATTCATCGCGATATCAAGCCTGATAACGTTATGGTGTCTCGCAATGGCGTTGTTATGCTTACAGATTTTGGTCTGGCGAAAACGTCTGCAATGCCTGCAATTAGCGTGCAAGGAGAAGTTGTTGGAACACCGGCCTACATGTCTCCGGAACAGGCACGGGCCGGCGCACTAAATCAATGCAGCGACCTGTTTAGTTTGGGTACAACCATCTATGAAATGGCAAGCGGTGATTCTCCTTTTTCCGGCGATAATATTGTCGAGTCAATAGAAAAACTGGTTTCTTCTAAGCCTCCGCTTTTGCATACATTGCGACAAGATATTCCCCGATGGTTTAGTGAGGTTGTTGGAGAGATGATGCAGAAGCAGCCGGATGAGCGACCCGATTCTGCCTCTGTAATACTGAGCCACCCCGAGTGGAAACACAGTTCTTTGGCGCAAGAGAAACTTGCGGGAAAGGTGGTGCCTCTTATTCCTGTGGTAAAACTGCCGACCGGCGATCCGCAGAAGACTTTCATCCCATCTTTCGGTATATCGCATTTCTTTGCAGTCATTATGTTTGTGCTGTTGATCGCTGCCTGGAAGGCAACAAGCCATGCGGGCGACTCAAATAATGTGCCGACAGGCGTCGCCAGCGTAGCCGGAGACTCTCTTTTTGTGAAATCCGAATTGGAGGTACCTCTTGAAGTTGTGCAAGCAGATCAGCAGCTAGTTTCAGATATTGCCGGGCCGAAGAAAATAAACCCTGAATCTGTCTTGGGGAAGCAACCAGAGTTGGACAATATGGTCATTGCTGCAAAGCCAGACCCAATCACCTCAGCTGCGCTGGACACAATGGATGCCATTCTTCAACCCTCAGGCGTTTTTGTCGTTTGTCGCCCATGGGGAGATATTTATGTGAACGGAAAGAAGGCCGAGACTACGCCTCTTTTTTCACCAATATCACTTTTGGCAGGCTCATATCTTATTGAGGTTCGTAATCCACAGTATCAAACATTTGAAAAACAGATCAAACTAACCTCTGGTCGTATTGATACCATGGAAATCGTTCTGCAGGCAGCGAAAGGCTTTCTCGACATTCAGGTAGTTCCCTGGGCGCAAATTTACGTTAATGGGGAGTATAAAGAAACATCTCCGCTCCAGAAACCACTTGCACTTACGGTGGGGAAGCATTCCGTTCGCCTGTTGAATCCGGCATATCCCAGCTGGGAAGGAACAATCGAAATTTTCGCAAATGAAACTACACAAAAAAAAGTGACTCTTACTCGTGATTAATACGCCCGCTTATAAGAGGTCGGTTACCTGGTGGCTTGCGCTTCTCTTTACTCTGTTACTATTGACAACTTCTTCCAACATTGCAAGCGATACGGACTCGACCCTCACTCGGGTTGAGCTTCATTACAATGCCCTGGATTTTAACAAGGTGCTTATTCTCGGTGATTCGCTAATAAACAGTGGCGTCGTTTTGCAGCAGATGCAAGGTGTGTTTCTTCATCGAACGCTTGCTTTGGCAGCATATAATCTTGGTAAGTTTGATTTGGCCAAAGGTCACTTCCTGAGTGTTCTATCATTGCAACCAACTTTTCGACCAGACCCCGGTGAGGTCTCACCGAAAATCATACGTTTTTTTGAAGAGATGCAGCCATTGCCGGCAAATACCGAGCTAGATGAGATGCCTTCAGCCGGTGTTACCTATATTCGGTATGTGCCGGCAATCGATTTGCGTCCGGCCGCTGCAGCCCGCTCGATTTTTGTGCCGGGATGGGGGCAGGCCTATAAAGGCCAAAAGCTGCGTGCCTGGATGTTAGGCAGTGCGTTTTGGCTTAGTCTTGCCGGCACTGCCATATCCTTTGCTGCAGAAAATGCTGCTGAAGGAGATTATGTAAGCGCAAACATACCGGCCGAAATTTCTAAAGAATATGATCGCTACAACCGTTGGTATCAGACCCGGAGGGGGTTTAGTTATCTTGTTGCGGGGCTTTGGCTGGCAAATGTTATTGATGCGAACTGGAGTCCGTACATCCATCCCAATGCGACCGTTTCCGAAGATGGAAAAATAAGTGCTACATTGTCTCTACAAATAGCATTCTAAAGGAGAAAACCACCGGGAGAGTTTATGAAAACACTAAACCTGTATGTTGCTACACAAAAGGGCATTTTTATACTGACAACCAATGAGGACCGTAAAGAGTGGAATATAGAAGGTCCGATTCTTAAGGGATGGCAAGTCTTTCACGTTGCTGCAGATGAACGAGGAGCCCGCAAAACACTCTACTCGGCAGTTGGGAACTATGTCTATGGCGCCACTATTATGCGTTCGACTAATATGGGACGTGACTGGAAGCAGATTGAAAACGGACCCGCCTACGCTGAGGATAGCGAATCGACGCTCAAGGATATTTGGTATATCACGCCGGGACATCTGTCAGAACCTGAGACGCTGTTTGCCGGTGTATCGGAGGCCGGAATTTTTGTTAGCCGCGACGGTGGTGACAGCTGGACTGAAATGAAAGGCTTGTCTGAACATGCCACAAGAGGGGAGTGGGTTGGTGGACTCGGCGGTTTGTGCTGTCATACCATTCAGATTGATCCGGGTAATCCCGGGCGAATGTGGGTTGCCATTTCTGCCGTCGGCGTGTTTCGCAGTGAAGATGGCGGAGAAACCTGGCAGGTAAAAAATGAAGGCCTGGAGATTGTCATTCCAGGCAAAGAGCATAAGCAAATAGGAAGCTGTGTTCATAAGCTGGTAATGGATCGCAAAAAACCGGATCGGCTATTTCAGCAAAACCATCGCGGTGTATTTCGCAGCCTGGATGCCGGTGACAGTTGGCAGCGCATTGAAGCCGGATTGCCGGGAACCTTCGGCTTTCCGATGGTGATGCATCCCCAGAACAGCGACTGGCTTTATACCGTTCCTCAGGAAAGCGATGAATTCCGCTTTGCGAAAGATGGAAAACTAACGGTTTATCGCAGTAAAGATGCCGGTACAAGCTGGCAGCCAATGCGTAAGGGCTTACCGAACAATAGTTTTGTCGGTGTATTGCGTGGCGCCATGGCAACGGATTCTATTGCTGAGCAGGCCGGAATCTATTTCGGTACAACCGGCGGCCAGATCTTCTACAGTCGTGATGATGGAGACAACTGGGAATTGCTGCCATTCCTGCTGCCGCGAATTAGTAGTCTTGCTACGGTGATTGAGTAGAATGAAGATCTCGGTAAAAATTCCGGCGTTGCTGGTGCACTGCACAAACAAGCGAACAGTTGTTGAGATAGATGCGAACACACTTTCAGGTGCGCTGGATACGCTTCTGATAGACTATCCCCTGCTAAAGCCACATCTTTTCAATGACAAAGGCATTCAACGCGAGCACGTTTTGATCTTTCTTAACGAGGAGAATATCGATTGGCTGGACGACCCCGATATCGCATTAAAGTCTGGAGACCGGATGACAATTCTACAGGCGGTTTCAGGAGGCTAGCACGTGTTGCCATTCTCCTCATACTTTTCAGTGGGTGTGTACATGACCACCCTGAATCAAAAGATAAAGGCTATTTAAGCCGGGATACCTATCCGAACCTATTAGACTTTAGTTTTATTCCGGGGAATGTAGACGACTTTGGGCAGAAGGTCTTTTATGACGAGGGGGCCTGGCAGGGATATTCCTTGCCACATCAGGATAGTTCTCAATATTGGGGGAGTTTTATAGGGCCTTACCTGCATGACAAAAAAGAATGGTTGGCTAATTCGATTCTGGATGTCCAGATATTTGAAGAACTGAAATCTGATTCCATGCCGGAATCTTTTCGGACTGATAGAATCGATTTCAGTAAGTCGGACACGGTGCATATTTATTCGATACCGGGACGGTTGCGCCAGGAACTATATGTCGACAGTTTGCACCTTGAATTTGATCTTGTCTACTCATACACTACAAACCGTACTGCTGCAGTATTTGTAAAAGTAACTAATTTGACTCCGCGAAAGCGTTTTCTTACCATCCTTGCCGCTGGTAGAATCTTTGAGGCCAATTATAAAATCACGAAAAAAGATTCCACCGGTATTCTGGTTAATACCTTGTCAGGTAAGCCTGTCTTTGCTCTGCAGTGGGCATCCGGAGTTAATAAAAAATTGAATATAAAAGTAGATAATTATAGTTACTCAATCAAGAATCGTGCAGTGTTTATCGTCGGCAAATTTAAAAAAATGGAAGCAGCCTTTCAGTTAACACACTATCCTGACACGCTTGATCCCGACTCACTTCTCAACAACACCAATATAGAGTTACTTGCTTCAAATAACCACATTCGTAACTATCTGAAGAATCTTCAGCTTTCAGCCGATACAAATGACATTCAGCTGAATCGAGTTGCAGTGAAAGCGTTACAAACTCTTATGATGAACCATCGTGAGGGGTATGGTGATCTCGCCGGCTACTCAGGTACGCTGCCCTCGGCATCTATCGGCTACTTCAACGGATTCTGGGCCTGGGATTCCTGGAAGCATGTTGTTGCCCTGGCTGATATTGATTTGCCGATGGCTCGAACGCAGCTGATTGACATGATGAGCTTTCAAAACGAACGCGGCATGATCGCCGATTGTGTATTCCCGGATAAAAGTGAAGATAATTGGCGCGACTCCAAACCACCCCTGGCTGCATGGGCAGCAGTACGTGTGTTTGACGAAGATACGACGGGGCTTGCAAAGCTATTTCCGAAATTATTGAAATATCATCGCTGGTGGTATGCCGAGCGCGACCATGACGAGAATGGGCTTTGCGAATATGGTTCAATTGATGGAACACTGGAAGCAGCACGTTGGGAAAGCGGAATGGACGATGCGGTTAGATTTGATGACTCTAAAATGCTGCAAAATGGTCCTCAGGCATGGTCAATAAATCAGGAATCTGTCGATTTGAATTCCTATCTGTATTTCGAAAAAAAAGCTCTTGCCAGACTAGCAAAGGTATTAGGCGAGCAGACGCTGTCCGATTCTTTAATGGCCGATGTAGCAATGCTGAAAGAACGAATCAACACTCGTTTCTTTGATTCTGAAAGCGGTTATTTCTATGATGTGATCGTCGGATCAGATGAATTTGTTAAGGTAAAGGGGCCTGAGGGATGGATCCCCCTTTGGGCAGGAGCGGCAAGTATGAAAAACGCTGAGCGTGTTCACAAGGTACTTACCGATACGTCGACCTTTGCAACATATATTCCGTTTCCAACCGTAGCGAAGGATGAGGTTGGATTCATGTCCGGCTATTGGCGTGGCCCGGTTTGGCTGGATCAGGCGTATTTTGCAGTTGCCGGACTGGCAAAATATGGCTATTCCGATGATGCTCAAATGTTTGCGAGGCAGCTTTTATTGAGGCCAGAAGGGATCTCAGACGAGCGCGTTTCAATTCGCGAGAACTATCACCCGCTGACCGGTGAAGGGTTGAAAGTGCACAATTTTAGCTGGTCGGCTGCTCATCTTCTGTTACTTCGGAAAGGGTTAGTGCTTGGCGAATGGAGGTAGAAGCTTACCGATATTTATTATTCTATTTTAAATTTCGTGAGAGAAATTGGGTCGAACAAAGGTCTTATCCTATAGATTTCAACAACTGGAATACACACCAGAGGAAAAGACATGCCTGAGAATGCCCCTGAATGCCAATGGTTTTTTGCCGACGTCGTGTTGGAAATAACCGTTGAAGATGCTGAGAAAAACGTTGTTCATATTAATACTCACCTTGTGCGTGCGCAAACTGCAGAGCAAGCCTTTAAAAAAGCTAAATCGCTTGGAATGCAGCAGGAAGACCGCTACCTCAATAGTAGTGGTAAAAATGTTGAGGTGCGTTTTAGAGGGTTAAGCGAGCTGCTACCAATTTATGAAGATCTGACTGATGGTGCAGAGATTTGGTTTAAAGAGAAGATTGGATTGTCGGAAGAGGACGTGCGTGCCATGGTGATGCGTAAGCAAGATCTGTCGCTGTTTCGCAAGCGAGAGAAACTCGATATACCCGATTATGTTCCGGCTCAGGTGTGGGAAAAACTTGAGAACCTTGGCTACCCGCAAAAAGATAAGCACTAGACAAATGTGCCAAGCCACCAGAGACAGACCATCATAAAAACGAAGTAACCAGTCAACACGGAATACTGCACGACGCGTTCTTTTTCTGCCGTCACTACGTCCGACCAGCTAAGCGTATAGCGTGAATCTGCATCCTGATCCATCGGACTGATTAGCGTCATTAGCATGGTAACGGCAAAAGCTACGGCACATCCGATAAAATTCCACCACATCCAATAAACTTCACCAAAGAAAAGCCATAGCACAATATTTATGGCAACTCCGCTAATAATACCGGCAAAAATTCCTTTTGAACTGGTTCGTTTACTGAGGATTCCAATAAGAAATGCTGCAACAATGGGCCCGTAAAATGCCGAGCCGATCTTGTTGACAACCTCAATTAAGGTGTCCTTAAAAAAAGGCACGAAGAAGGCGAAAGCTGTTATAAAAATGCCCCAGGCGACGGTAGTGATTTTGCTGACATAAAGTGTGCGATCTCCCAGAGTATTATCGCGGTCGATAAAATCACGCATAGTAGCAGCAGACAGAGAATTCAGGGTCGAGTCGATGCTGGACATTGCAGCAGCAAGAATAGCGGCAAATAATAGTGCACGAATGCCTTCGGGGAGATGGAGAAGAATATATTGCGGAATCAGATAATCTGGTTTGTCTAATGGAACGGCAGCCTGCAGATCGGGCGCCTGAATATAAACCGCATAAACGGCAACGCCGAGAAACATATAGGCCAGCGTCAGCGGAAAGCGGACAAGTCCGTTGAAGAGTAATGATTTGCGGGTGCCTTCAGCTGACTCAGAAGAGAGTTCGCGCTGAACCTGGCTCTGATCCGTTCCATAATATGAAATATATAGAAAAAATCCGCCGATGAATACGCCCCAAAACGGTGCCTTGGAACCATCACCAAACCCGGATGAAAAGTCCAGTGCATTCCATCGTTCTGAAGGCAGTGCAGATAACACACCGTCGATGCTGCCGACCTCGGCAATAGCAATCCCCATGCAAAGCGCAATACCGCCAAGCAGTAAAACCAGCTGAATGACATCTGAATACACAACTGCTGCCATGCCACCAATGGTATCATAAATAACCGTTACAGTGCCGATAATCAGAATGGTTATCCAAAGCTCTACTTCCAGGCAAACGGAAAGCACGATAGCCGTTGCGTAGATAACTGCTCCCGCTGCAAGGCCGCGACTGAAGAGAAATACGCCGCTAATAAGATAACGTATCGATTTATCGAAACGCAGTTCCAGATATTCGTAGACGCTGACGAGTTCAAGCTTACGAAAGAACGGCACCAGCACCGCAATAATCACAATCATCGCTAAAGGAACTGCCAGCTCGAACTGGAGCCAGGTCATACCGCCGCCGGGCTTTAATGCAACAAATGCCGGTTTAGAAATAAAGCTGATCGCCGAAGACTGTGTTGCCATCGTTGAAATACCAATTGCCCACCAGGGAAGGCTTCTTCCACCAACATAATAGTCGTCTGCCGAGCTTTGACCGCGTCCAAGATAAACGCTAAGCCCGATCATCCCGAGCAAATAGGTGCCCAGGATACTCCAGTCCAGAAAAGTCATAACAAATCACCACGCAATTACTACAGGTTAAATCGCATTATTCCGGGAAGCGAGAAGAATCTATACCGGGAATTACCTTCAGTGCATTTTTATAGTAGAGCTTTTTCAAGACATCATCCGGCAAGTCCATGCCGTAGAGGCGCCAGAACGCATGTCGTTTACGATAGTAGGGGAAATACTCATCCGCTGTTTCCAGAGTGCGGAAGTAATAAAAAAACTCTTTTGGTCGAAACAGATCCTTACCAAACATGACACGATCCTGATACTTGATAAACCATTGCTTGGCAAAACGCGGTTGTCTTCCGAGCTCTGCCAGGACGGCACCGATTTCGGTATACACATTTGGAAATTCATCGAGTTGTTTACCTAACCCGGCAAGATCATTACCCATCCATCCCAGATGTGCGTTAATAAACGTCGTCTTGGGATGCTTGCGAAAGACATTCTGTTGTTCGCCCATAACTTGTTCGAATGGGGGAACCAATTTCGGATTACGATAACGCTCGGGCTTTTGCTTCAATTCCAGCCAGCGTTCATTGTATTTGTTCTTCGGCTTCCAAAAATTGGCCGGCTCTCCGGAGTGGATGAGTACAGGTATGCCCAGTTCACCGCAGCGCTGCCAGATTGGATCAATTCGCGGATCATCGACTGCAATTCGATTGCCTTTGGAATCAACATCCGTCAGACCGAGGCTCTTATAAATCTTTAGCCCCTTGGCACCATTAGCAACGTCTTCTTCCAGCTCGCGAAGCGTTCGCTCCTGCCAATCCGGCTTATCGATCCCGGTAATGGCGATGTTGGTGAAAACAATAACCCGACCGGGGATCGCTTTCTCTGCTGCTTTAATCGAATTCTTTAAAAAACCGCGATCGCGAAAAACATATCTTGGCTTACCGTCCGGGCCCATCTTGCGTACGAATCCGCGTCCACTCAAGTTGACCATGACGGCCATATTTAAGCTGTCCATTTGACGGGCAAGTTGCTGCAAGTCTTGCTCAGGCATATTCCATTGATGGCTATGCACATCGATGAAGGGAAAGCGGGCGCTCTGAACCGGGTTCTCGGGAACAACCAATGTAGAAATGGGTTCGTAGTCTTCAAAGGACATGGTATCGGTAATTGCAGCTTCCGGCTGTTGGGTAAAAGCGAATGAAAATAGAAATGCAAAACATAAGGCGGCTTTGATACTTCGCAGCATTACGGCTCCAGACGTTATTTTTTGTGCGACAATCTAACGGATTCGCTTTATATTGGAAAGCAGAAAGCAAGAAAATCGACGAAATTGCAGGTTGATACCTTTGCTCTCCGCAGCCTGTCGAAAGGGACAAACTGCGGGAACAGGCAAGAAGATTAACCACGTAGATCTTGGGGTGGTTGTGGCTTGTTATCCAGAATAGTTTCTATTTGACCTAAAACTTCAGGTGTAAGGCGATCGACCATATCTATGGTCTGCATGTTTTGTTCAACTTGAGCAACTTTAGAGGCGCCGGTGATAACAGTGCTGACGTCGGGATTGGTCAGGCACCATGCCAGAGCAAGTTGTGCAATACTCATGTTTAGTTCTTCAGCAACTTTTGCCAGATTTTGAACCTTGGCAAGATTCGCGCGACCTTCCGGACTCTCTATTCGCTTTTTTATCCACTCGTAGCCTTTCATATTTGCACGCGCGTCTTCCGGAATTCCATTGTTGTATTTACCGGTTAACAGACCACTGGCGAGCGGACTCCAAATTGTAGTTCCCAGGCCAATGTCATCATATAAATCCGCATACTCTTTTTCGAAACGCTCACGATGGAACATATTGTATTGTGGCTGTTCCATTTGTGGACGAATCAAATTTAAGCGCTCAGCAATGTGGCAGGCTTCGCGAATTTGCTCTGCGCTCCACTCGCTGGTTCCCCAATAGAAGGCCTTGCCCTGGGCAATAACATGGTTCATTGCGCGAACGGTTTCTTCAATCGGCGTGTGCAAGTCCGGGCGATGACAGTAGATGAGATCAACATAATCCAGCTGGAGTCTTTCCAAAGCAGCGTCGGTTCCCTCAATGATATGCTTTCGGGACAGGCCAAGATCATTCGGACCACTGCCACCCCAGTAGATCTTGGTTGAAACAACCAGATCGGAGCGCTTCCAACCAGCGCGTTTGAAAACGTTGCCCATAATAGTCTCTGCTTTACCGGAGGCATAAGCTTCAGCATTGTCGAAAAAATTAACTCCGGCTTCATAAGCTTTAGACATCAGATCATAAGCCATATCTTCGCCTATCTGATCTCCAAAGGTTACCCATGCACCAAAAGAAAGTGCAGAAACTTTAAGACCGGATGAGCCTAAATATCGGTATTCCAATTGTATCTCCTCAGAAGATTTGGGTTCGTATACAAAGGATGCTATTGCGTGCGAATAAGATACAATTCATTTCTCTACAGAGCAATTTACGTTTAACTCTATTGGTGATAAAAATATGATGTTTTTATCACAGTTCGGGTATACAATTGCATCAACCCTGTCGTATATTATAGTCTATAGTCTGGTACAGTGTATAAACTTGAATCTTCGCAAACAATAATCTAACTATATATCTGAATAACGAAACAGTGGAGTAGAGCAATGACAAAGATGCGAAAATTAGCAGAGAATGGACAATCTATTTGGTATGATTATATACGTCGAACATTTTTAGTTGACGGTGAGCTGGAAGCGTTATTAAAGCAAGGTTTACGTGGTATGACGTCGAATCCCTCAATCTTCGAAAAGGCGATTGCCGGAAGTTCAGATTATGACGAGCAGCTGCGCAAACTGGTTGCTGCAGGTAAGAGCAGAGATGAGATTTATCAAGCTCTGGCCACTAAAGATATTGCCATAGCTGCAGATCTTATGCAGCCGGTTTATGAGGAGACGAATGGCCTGGATGGTTATGTCAGCCTTGAGGTAAGCCCTACACTCGCTCATGACACTGAAGGCACCATTGCCGAGGCTAAGGCACTTTATGAAAGCCTGGGTAAGGCGAATGTTATGATTAAAGTTCCGGCAACGGCTGCCGGGATCCCAGCTATTAAGGCATTAATTGCCGCTGGTGTCAGCATTAACGTAACGCTTATTTTCTCGGTGAAAAACTATCATGATGTTGCGGAAGCCTATATTGCCGGCCTCGAAGAATTGCATGCCAACGGACCAACGGTAAAAGGTGGGCAGACCGTTGCAACGATTTCCTCAGTTGCCTCATTCTTTGTCAGTCGTGTCGATAAGGCCGTAGATGCCGCTGTCGTTGAAAAAGGGCGTCTTGAATTGAAAGGCAAAATCGCCATTGCTAATGCAAAGGTTGCCTATCGAGATTTTGCAGAGCTCTTTAGCGGTGATCGTTGGAATGCGCTTTCTGCCCATGGGGCTAAACCGCAGCGTTTGCTCTGGGCGAGTACCAGCACGAAAGACCCCTCTTATTCCGAAACACTTTATGTAGATGAATTGATAGGTGCACAAACTGTAAATACGATTCCACCGAAAACGTTGAATGCCTGGTTGGAAACCGGAAGTCTTGATGCGCGTTTAGGAGAGGGGATTGATGCAGCCGAACGTGCGCTGGCAGATCTTGATAAACTGGGTGTCGATATCGAAGCAATTACTACCAAGCTACAGGATGATGGCGTTGCTTCCTTTGCGCAAGCATTTGAGTCGCTAATGAATAGCATTGAGGGAAAACGTGAACGTCTGCTGGCAGAGGGTGAGACGATCTCCTATTCGATATCAGATGAGTATAAGACACATGTTGATGCCGCATTAAACTATATGCGTGAAACGAATATGATGCGTCGCATTTGGAAGCATGATCATACCGTTTGGAGCAATGAACCAACCGAGATAACCAATCGTCTTGGCTGGCTTCAGAGCCCTGAAGTGATGGAGAATGAGGTTAATGATATTAATGCTTTCGTTGAAGGAGTGAAGTCCGACGGATTTACCAATGTCCTTTTGTTGGGAATGGGAGGCTCGAGTCTGGCGCCTGAGCTCTTTCGCCTTACATTCGGCGTAAAGGAAGGTCATCCGGATCTTGCAGTTTTAGACTCTACCGATCCAGGTGTTGTGCTCGGACTTCATAAGGAGCTGGATCTTAAAAAAACGCTATTTGTTGTGGCGACAAAATCAGGGGGCACTGCTGAGACCCTGTCGTTCTTCAAATACTTTTACAATGAAACCGGCAAGCTGGTGGATGCAAAAGACCTCGGAAAGCATTTTGTTGCCATAACCGATCCCGGCAGTAAGCTGGAAAAGATGGCCGGTGAGCTTAATTTTCGCAAAACGTTTTTGAATGATCCGAATATTGGTGGTCGGTATTCCGCACTTTCATTCTTCGGCCTGGTGCCGGCTGCTTTAGTTGGGGTAGACATTGCAAAACTGTTGGATCGTGCATCCATAATGGCATGCAATTGCGAGAGGGAGGATTGTTCGTCTAAAGGAGACAACACCGGGGCAATTCTCGGTGTTCTTATGGGCCAACTTGGACTACTGGGAAGAGATAAGATTACATTAATTTCTTCTCCTCCGATTGCCGCGTTTGGTGCCTGGGTCGAGCAATTAATTGCAGAGAGCACCGGTAAAGAAGGGAAAGGGATTCTCCCTGTCGATGGTGAGCACGTTCTGGCTCCGGACGGCTATGCAGACGATCGCTTGTTTGCTTACTTACGTCTTGAAGGCGATGATACCTGGGATTCTCATGTCCAGGTATTGCGTGATGCCGGGCAGCCGGTGGTAGAGCTGCTGTTGGAAGATGTGTATGATGTTGGAGCAGAATTCTTTCGGTGGGAGGTTGCAACAGCAATCGCCAGTGCACAGCTTCAAATTAACCCTTTCGATCAGCCAAATGTAGAATCTGCCAAGATTTTGGCACGGGATATGGTTGCGGCTTATCTTAGGGACGGCAAATTGCCGGAAGCTGAAGCTAGCCTTACCGAAAAGAATATCCGAGTGTTCTCTGAAAAGAAGGGAAATAACCTGGGAGAGGTGATGGCAGCCTTTTTGGAAGATGCCGAGTTGGCCAATTCACCGCGTGCCTATATTGCGCTACAGGCCTATGTGCCATCGACAGAGGAAACAGATGAAGCGGTGCAGGGACTTCGTTCCTATTTGCAGCAGCGCTTAAAGGTGGCGACAACAGTTGGGTATGGACCCCGATTTTTACATTCTACCGGACAACTTCACAAGGGCGATGCCGGGAACGGGTTGTTTATTCAGATAACGGCTGATATGCCTGACGATGTTGCAATCCCCGACGAAGCTGGAAGTGCCGCATCCGGGATGTCTTTTGGCGTGTTGAAAATGGCTCAGGCTCAGGGAGACCTGCAGGCTTTGGTCGATGGCAAACGTCCTACTATTCGCATTCATTTGGGTAGCAATATTGCGGAAGATTTGCGCTACGTAAAGGAGGCTCTGCGTAACCAGCTTCAAGGTGCCTAGTGCAAGCTGAAATCGTTTGTCATCTAAATAATTATCCTGTAAGTTAATGCGATATCCGCTTATGTTTTGAAGTTTGACGAAAGGAAAAATAAATGGAAAGTACCCTCGAGAACTGCACCGTCGTCATTTTTGGCGCCTCAGGGGATTTAACAAAGAGAAAACTTATACCCGCGCTTTTTAGCCTGTATAAGTTAAATCTAATGCCGGAAAAGTGGCGCATCCTTGGTTTGGCCCGAACGGACTGGAAAGACGCTGATTTTCAGAAAGCGATGCGTGCCGGACTTGATGAATTTGCCGGCGACGGCGATAAAGAGTTAAAGGATACATTCATAAAATCTCTGGCTTATGAAGCTATGGACTTTATGGACGATAAGGCATACGCCAATGTGAAGAAGCGTCTTGATAAATTCGACTCGGAAGATGGAATAGGCAGCAATATTATGTTTTATCTCTCGGTTCCACCGAGCATCTTTCTGCCAATCGCTGAGCATCTCGCTCATCAAAAGCTCAATATTCAGGAAGAGGGCAAATTCTGGCGTCGCATTATTGTGGAAAAGCCATTTGGATACAATCTCGAAACGGCGATGGAGCTGAATGCCGGACTGCAAAGCTGTTTTCGAGAGCGACAGATATATCGTATTGATCATTATCTCGGTAAAGAGACTGTGCAAAACGTAATGGCTTTACGCTTTTCAAACGGAATATTTGAACCTCTTTGGAATCGAAACTATATCGAATATGTTGAAATTACTGCGGCAGAATCGATTGGAATTGGCAGTCGCGGCGGATATTTTGATCGGTCCGGAACGCTTAGAGATATGGTGCAAAATCACTTAATGCAGGTTTTGGGAATGATTGCGATGGAACCACCTTCTTCTTTCCGTGCAGATAATGTTCGCAATGAAACGGTCAAGGTTTTTCATTCGCTGCGACACTACAGTCCCGAAGATGTGAGTAAATATGTGATTCGCGGGCAATATATGTCTTCGAAGTTAAATGGTGAACGCGTAAATGGCTATCGTGAAGAAGTTGGTGTAGCTGATGATTCGCGCACAGAAACCTATGTTGCCCTAAAAGCCTATGTCGACAACTGGCGCTGGAAGAACGTGCCTTTTCTGATCCGCAGCGGAAAGCGTTTACCGACTCGCGTTACGGAAGTGGTAATCCATTTTAAAGAAACACCGCATGATATATTTCAAGAGGGCGGGACGCCAGGCGTTAGCGGAAATCAGCTGATTATCCGTATTCAGCCTGATGAGGGCTTGCTGATGAAGTTCGGGATGAAGATGCCCGGCTCAGGCTTTGATATCAAAACTGTTGGGATGGACTTTCACTATGCCGACCTTAGCAAAAAGCGCATTCCGCAAGCGTATGAAAGATTGCTTCACGATTGCATCGTCGGTGACAGCACGCTCTATGCACGTTCGGATGCTGTTGAGGCAAGCTGGCGCTTTGTGAAGCCAATTCAGGATGCCTGGGCAGAACGTCCGCAGATTCCTGTTTATGGCTATGCCTCAGGTAAATGGGGGCCCGATGTGGCCAGAACCCTGCTGGAGCCACCTGCGTTCGATTGGCGCTATCCCTGCGCAAACCTGGTAGAAGAAAGCGGCTATACCGAATTATAAATAGACTTTGATGTGAATAATATGTGTTACGGTTGCAGCATAGTCTTTTTTGAATGTGCTGCAACCTTTGCCATTTGCAATCGTAATACTTTTTTGGGTGAAATTCTAGTTCATTGATCGCGTGGGTAATACTAACTCTTATTCGCAGGAGGAAAAATGCGAGGAAGAACACTATTACTCCTATTTCTATTCTTAATTAGCTGTCTGTCATTGCCGACCTTGGCTCAGAATCTTAGTCCTACCCGAGTCAGTCCACATGCTAACGTCTCTCAACGTATCGGGTTAAGTGACATTACCATTGACTATCATCGTCCAGCCGTTCGCGACCGCGCCGTTTGGGGTGCGCTCGTACCTTATGGCATGTCTCCGGGCGTTGCATTCGGATCTGGCAATGCCTTTCCCTGGCGAGCCGGCGCAAATGAAAACACTACGATAACTTTCTCTCATGATGTCAGCATTAACGGCCAAGCATTAAAAGCCGGAACCTATGGTTTGCATATGATCCCGCAAGAAGGCGAGTGGACGATTATTTTCAGCAACGACAACGCCTCGTGGGGAAGCTTCTTTTACAATGCGGAAAACGACGCGGCTCGTGTTACCGCCACACCGGTTGTTGCTGGACATCAAGAGTGGCTAATGTATGGTTTTGAAGACATGACAGCATCTTCAACCGTTGCTTATCTGCATTGGGAAAAGCTAAAAGTTCCGTTTAAAATCGAATTCGATGCTCATCAAATTCGCCTGGCGAGCATGCGAAAAGAGCTAACCAATCTCCCCGCATTTGGCTGGCAGGGTCCTCTTCAGGCAGCGAACTATTGTCTGCAGAACAATATCAACCATGAAGAAGCATTAGTTTGGGTTGAGCGTTCTATTGGAAATACACGTAATGTGAATAATATGTCTGTAAAGGCAGGTTTATTAGATCAGCTAAATCGTGCGTCGGAGTCGGACAAGGTTCGTCAAGAGGCTTATATCTTTGCGAAAAATACCGGCATTGAAGCGGATATGAATTTGGTTGGCTATATGTATCTGCAGGCCAGCAAGACGGATCGCGCGATTGATATCTTTAAGCAGAATGTTAAAAAATTTCCGAACGCCTGGAATGTTTATGACAGTCTCGCTGATGGCTATGATCGAAAGGGCGACAAGAAAAAGGCAATTAAGTATTATCGAACGGCCTTGGAAAAAGCTCCTGTTAATCAGAAGAACAGAATTCAGGGAATTCTGGACAGACTTGAAGGATAAAAAAAAGCACCGGTTTCGAATCCGAAACCGGTGCTTTCCTGATGCATGGCGCAAGAGAGTTTTTTGCGCTTCTGCTAAATTATTTCGTCCCGCGTTTTCTTCTTGGTGAGCTTCCTTTTTACGTTGTCAATTTTGTCTCGTAGAATGATTTCAACATCTTTGCGGTTTCCGCCATCCTTGTCATCGTGAAAAAACATTTCGAAACCTTCGCCGTCACCATCAAGGTTGAAAATATTACCACCAATGCTGTGCTCATTTCCTTTAAGCACTGCCTTTGCATTACCTGCCTTCCCTTTGCGAAGATAGGCAATCGCGACTTCGTCGCCTTCTTCATACTCTTCCAATAGTGCAATGATATCATCCGGCTCTTCAATTGTTTCGCCATCCACCTTGGTTATAATGTCGCCAGCCTTTATTCCGGCTTTAGCGGCAGGTGAATCCTCAATTACTTCTAACACCATCGCTGCACCCGCAGCAGCCCCGCTAAAATATTCGGATAGATTCTCATCCAATGCGTGGAGCTTAATCCCGAGAGTGGGGCGATCCGAGATAAACATAAAATTGGCTCCGCCACCGGGTGTCATCCAACTCATTTGATGCCGTCTACTCTTACGTTTTCCTATCGTTACATCTGTTTTGCGTTCTTTCCCGTCGCGAATGTATGCAACGGTTACTTTGGTTTCGGGTGCAGTTTGTTTCACCTGCTCAACAAATGCCGTTATAGTGGTGGCGTTCTTGCCGTCGAAGCGAATAATCACATCATCTTCCTTTAAGCCTGCTGTATGTGCCGGACTGTCGTCTCGTACGCTCGTTATAAGTAAGCCGTCACGATTCCCCAGTTTATAGTCGGCGCGCATCGAAGGCGTCGTTTCTTCAATACCAACACCTAGCCAGCCCTTTTTCTTGGGTTTTGCCTGTAGCTGAGTAATTCCAGATAACAATGCAAATACCAGCAGGTAATGGGTGATTTTTGAGCTCATTCTCATGTTAATTTCTCCTTTTCGGTAATCCATTTATCTCAAAAGAATTGTTCTTCGATTCAGGGACTGTAATAATACGCTGCAATAGCTTATCTGCTCGCCGAAGCTGCCGTTCCGTTGTTTCAAAGCGCTGCTCGTTAAAGGTCTGAAAGACATCGAGCCCTTCTCCGAGGAGCTGCAGATCTTGACTTCTTTGAGACTCTATTGCGCGCGCAAACTTAGTAAGCTTTTGATTTCTGTCTTGTCGCTGCCGCTTTTCGCTGGCTTGAATCATATACCGCATACTGTCGAGCGTGGCTTGCTGAAGTGCAATCCGGTCAGCGTCTAAATAGCCTGAAGATGTTTGCGAAGGCACTAAATTAAATCCTGCCTGTAGATTACCATCCTGATAGGTAAGTGAAAAACTTGATGCAGCCAGCAAGATAAAGGCCGCGAGTGTAGCCCCCATTGCCATCGTCCAGCGTTTTGCTATCGGAGACAAGCTGCCCTTAAAGGTTGCAACAGCATCGAAAAACGATTGCTGCTGTGTGGCTTCAAAACGCATGCGATAGGGGAGGGGGGCATCGGGCCACTCTGTCAGCGTCGATGAAGTAGATTTGAGTGCTGCAACTTCTTCCCGACAGGCTATGCATGTCTTTATATGTTGCTCAACAACTTTGATGCCTTCTGTATTCAGCTCATCGTAGATAAAATCTATCAGCTGTTCTTTTGAAAGATCACATTTCATGACTGATGCTCTCCCTCGGAATATTCCATTTTTCGAATACATTCTTTAAGTTAGCCAGCGCATAATAAAGTCTGGATTTTGCCGTGTTCTCTGAGATGTTAAGTGCCCTGGCAATTTCGGCAAAGGTCATGCCCTGGTAATTTTTCATAATGACAACCAATCGCTGTTCTTCGGATAAGGTCTGCAGTGCTTTATTGAGCATATCACGCAGGTCATTGCGACAGATCTCGCTTTCCAGCGGCGGAATGACTCCGGCAATACGTGTATCACCGGGATGGATTTCTGTTTCTTCCAGAGAGCCCGTGACGTGACGTTGTCTTCGACGATTCTTTTTAAATTCATCACGGCAGACATTTAATGTGAGCTGGTAGATCCAGCTGGAAAATTTTTCGGGATCGCGTAGCTGCCCAAGACTGCGGTGTGCCTTGATGAATGCCAACTGACATAGATCATGCGCTTCATCACGGTCACCGGAGTAGCGGAGGATAAAATTATAGAGCCTCTGCTGCCATCGATAAACGAGCGTGTTGAAGCATCCGATGTCGCCGCTGCGGAACTTCTCAATTAGTTGTGCATCACTCATTCGCTTTTCCGTGTTCTATTCGTGCGATCTGTAACTGAGACGCCGACTACCTTGAAAAAGTTCTGTGAGATAAGGATTAACATGGATGAATACGATGAATCAATATGAAAAACATGGCTGAACAGGAGACATGATATGGATCGACGACGGAAATGAACATGGATGGACGGGAGACATGATATGGATCGACGACGGAAATGAACATGGATGAAGAGGAGAATGAACAGGATGATGAATATGGATGAACAGGATGATTTAA
>JBOEGD010000037.1:0-38879 GCA_050633245.1 Calditrichia bacterium
CGGGAGATTTTGACGATTTACACTGGCGATATTACTGCACATAATATAAAAGTCGAGCTGGTTTCACCGGGGCTGGCAGATCGATGGGGTCCGTCGGTAGATAATTTTGACCTGGAGCCAGGAGCCAGTAGAACCGTTTCATGGGGCAAAATGGGCTACCTGATCGGAAATCATTCTGTTGTTGCAACAGCAACCAGAAACAGCTATCGGGAAGTATTTTTTGCCAGCAAATCAATGCCGGTAACTGTCCGCTAAATGGATGTTGACTAAATACGGCTACAGGATGTGTGGATAACAACAAGACACCCAAATAAAGAGGCTGTCCCGAAGGTGGATGGCCTCTTTTTTCCTGTGGAATAGGTTGAACCAAATGATAGTTAGCAATTACTGGCATTATGCGGCGGAATGTAAATATACTTTTCCCCAAATTTATTTTACGACTCTTTCCATTTACTCCTCTCTTTATATGTAGTAGAACCCCTTACAAATGAGCTGCTTGAAAAAGCAGGAAAGTATAGGCAATTTTTGGGAGAACAGTATGTCGGACTATATCGTGTGCGTACGGAATGTAAAACGCAATGGCTTTGGCAATGAGCCTGGAATCGCTACCTTTCTGGAAGTGAAGAATAATCAAGCTACCTATTCACCAAATGAACGCATGGTGAAGAGTGAATGGATTAAGGCGGTGCTTGAAGAGGCTAAAACCGGTGTTGATGATATAACAGGTCAGGACGTTGGAAATATCTTGGTATTTGTTCACGGATACAATAACTCTATTCGAGAGGTGCGAAAACGCCATAAGGAACTCAAAAATGATCTAAAAAAATACGGGTATAAGGGCGCACTGATTAGTTTTGATTGGCCAAGTGACCGTAAGGCTATTAATTATCTGGAAGATCGGAATGACGCCAAGCAATCAGCTTTCAAGCTTGTTAAAGATTGCATTGCTCTTTTTGCTAAATTGCAACGTCCTGATTGTAGTATAAATACACACATCTTGGGTTTCTCAACCGGTGCTTATGTGGTTCGGGAGGCCTTTGATGATGCAGATGATCGACCAGCTATTGCTCAAACAAATTGGACAGTCAGTCAGGTTCTGTTCCTAGAGGCGGATGTTTCCAGTCGATCAATGAGCGAAACCAATGCCAAATCGTCTTCACTTTACCGCCATTGCGTTCGGTTGACGAACTATTATAACCCGCACGACAAGGTACTGAAACTATCTGATGTGAAGCGTATTGGAGTTGCTCCCCGAGCAGGTCGCTGTGGTTTACCGGATAATAAGCCTGTAAAAGCAGTAGATATTAATTGCGGGATCCATTTTAAAAATAACAAAGCAAAAATCGAGGCTAATGGCGGAGACAGTCACAATTGGTCTGTGGATAATGAAATTTTCCTGAAGGATGTAGTTGCAACACTTGCTGGTGATTTGGATCGTTTTGTAATTGAAACTAGAGAGATTCGAAATGGAAAACTTATCCTGAAATAAATGTGTATCAATTTGTGGAGGTTTGACAAAACAGGAATGCAGTTTTGGATGTTGCTTTAGCGGCACCCGTGGTATGTGCCGGGTCAGTCCTCTTTCGTCCCAAAAACGCAACAGGTCTTTGCAGTTTCTGCAAAGACCTGTTGCGTTTTTGGGATGGGTGTGTCAGAGTCTTGTGCTCGGAGGCTTTGTAGATCAGGCAACAATATGAAGAATACTTGCGTAAATATATTCTTACCTCCGATTTTTAGTTACCTGTGGCTCGAATTAACGGGTATTATCGCCAGACATTCTCTTGCTGGTTATTCAAAATGCAGTTTGTTTCTCTAGAGCATTCACGGGAAGATGGATTTACTTTAGGAGATCCTTATGAAGCGCCCACCACATGTTCTTGCTCTTGTTATATGTTTAGCATTTACAACATCATTTTTTGCTCAAACTTTGACATTTGAACGACGTAATGAGCCCTTTCCAATGTTACAGTCCGATGGAACACCCTTCGATCAGGCATTACTCGGTGGATTGAATACACCGTTGCCGGATTTTGTAGACATCGATGCTGACGGAGATGTCGACCTGTTTATCAAAGACAGGGCCAACAGGCTGGTTTTTCTTGAAAATCGTGGAAGTAGCAGCAATCCGAATTATCGTTGGGTAACGGATGATTTTCAAAACCTGTCGATAGGAGCGTGGTTCAAATTTACCGATATCGACGGCGACAACGACATTGATCTGTTCGCCGAAAAGCCCTTTGGAATAATCAGCTTCTTCCGAAATGAAGGCACGCCCGGCGCACCAAGCTTTGTTCTGACTGTTGATAGCCTGCGAGACGATACCGGGGCTATTATTCTTGTCGATGGGTATAGCGTACCCGAATGGGCTGATATTGATTGTGACAACGACAATGACATGTTTCTCGGTCGGATGAGTGGTAATGTTTCTTTCTATGAAAATATCGGGCTGGATGGCAATGGCCTGCCGGTTTTCAAACTCATTACAGATAGTTTTCAGGATCTGTATATTCGAAGCGGAGCTCTTAAGAGTGGTTTAAACAACACCAATGACCGCCATGGATCAAACTCACTCACCTGGGTGGACATAGACGATGATAATGATCTCGATTTGTTCTGGGGCGACTTTTTTTCGACAAGTATCATTTTTTTTGAGAACGAAGGCACCTGTACCGATGTTCAGATCGACACCTCACAAATTATTGAAAACTATCCGCCAGGAGCACCTGTCTCAACGGGTGGATTTAACGTTCCGCGATTTGCAGATATTGATGGAGATAGCGACTACGACATGTTCGTTGGTATTCAAGGTGGAGTCGCTTCATTTATCGCGGATCTGGAAGCCAATCTATATTTTTACGAAAACAGAGGCTCTCCTGCTGTTGCAAATTTTAACCTTGCTACCAAAACACTGGTTAGCAGTGTTGATATCGGACGCAGTGCCGCTCCTGCACTAGTCGATCTCGATGGAGATGGAGACCTGGACCTATTTCTTGCAAATAAAGAAGACATTGATGCGCCTGAGCAATTCAATAGCCGAATCTCCTATTTTGAAAATCAGGGTACAGAAACAAGCCCGCAATTTCGTCTGATTAGCAATAACTATCTGAATTACGATAAACGTCTGGATTTGAATTATACAATGGCTTTTTATGATCTCGATAATAGCGGCACTACAGACTTGCTGCTTGGGAAGTGGATGGGAGGTCTCACGTTGTATAGTAATGAGGGTACTCCAACATCCCCTAACCTGATTCGCATCGACGATAATTTTGGTGCGATAAATATCGGATTCGATAACGCACCGACGTTGGCAGACCTTGATAATGATGGCGATTTGGATATGATTAGTGGAGAATTCCAGGGCATTCTATTTTTCTTTCGAAACACCGGAACGTCTGAAGTGCCCGTATTTACCCTGGAAGACCCCCTTTACCTTGGGGTGGATGTCGGTTCATTTTGCTCACCGCATCTTGCGGACCTCGACAATGATGGCGATGCGGATTTACTGATTGGCAGTGATGACCAGGGGCTATTTCTCTATCGTAATAATGGTAACTCTCAAAACGCAAATTTTCAGCTGGATACCAGCTTTATACTTGAGGGCATCCCCCCGGATGTACATGTTACAACCGGTGATCTTGATAATGACGGCGATCTGGATTTGCTGTGTGGAACAGACGGTGGCGGGCTTATTTATTACGAAAATTTGCAGCCGAGCACGGGTATTCCACCGGGTGAAGAGAGCGTTTTACCGACTGAAATCACGTTGCTGGATAACTATCCTAATCCATTTAACCCCGCCACGACAATCCGCTTTGAGATTACGTTGAAAGCGGGCAGTGTCGGTGAAAGCTATTCATTATCCATTTATACTATTGCCGGACAATTGGTGCGTAACTGGCAATTTACTACTAGTAATATGCACACTTTTGATGAAGTGTCGTGGGATGGGCGTAATTATAATAATGTGATAGTCGGAAGTGGAATCTATTTCTATGAACTCCGTCTGGCAGGTGATATCGCACGCGTAGGCAAAATGTTGTTGACACGCTAAACTGAAACATAAAATCTGATTCTGGGCTGGTTTGAATTTTCGTGTGTCAGCACTGTAAGTTTTTTTTACTTCTCACCGCGATCCCAACGTTTCGGGAGAGCGGTCTGCAGCATCCCCCCCATTCATGCAGGTATCGAATCACTTTTCCTTTGACTATATTTTAGTTGTTTACTATTAGTAACGTGTCCCCCTTTCTAATCTCCCCTGTGCCAAAAGCAGCTGAACAATCAGCCGCTCGCCCCAATCTGAACTATGCACAGGAGTATTGAAATGAGAATCTCGCGATTATCGCTTTCCGTTACCTTAATATTAATTCTTTCCAGCATGCTGTTTTCCCAAACCTGGCCGCCACCAATGCCCGGAAATGAATCCTGGAGCGGCATTCTCGGCAGCAACTCCGGACCGATACCATTCGGTGCCAAGGCCTCGGCGATGTTTCCCAACGGTGACGTTGTGATTGCCGGTAAGGTAGGAACAGGATTAAAGATTGCCAGGTGGGAATCGACCAATCGGCGCTGGGTAAACCTCGGAGAGCGATTGCGGCTTGAGGGGCAAACGACTCCTTCGGTTGCCGATATTGAGGTGATGGCCAATGGTGATGTCTATATCACCGGAAATTTTAATCGCGCAGATAACGGTGCCGGTTTGCCAAGCGTACGCTGCAGCAATATTTTCCGCTGGAACGCCGGAGCGGCGACACCGTTATGGGAGGCGGTTGGAAATGGCCTCAGCAGCTTTCCGGACAAACTGGCTATTGATGAGATCAATGGTTATGTGTATGTGGCCGGTTCTCAGATCGGCTGGAATCCCGATAGCACCGTGGTTGGGATTAATAAATTAGGACGCTGGAATATCGCAACCAGTGAATGGGAGATCGTCGGTCAGGGCGTCGATTTGGCGACTACTGATATGGCGCTTGATGCCAATAATGAACTCTATATTTGTGGACAATTTACAACGCTGCAAAATCCGGATTTCAGCACGGTAACGGTGAATCATATCGCACATTGGGACGGTGTTAGCTGGCAGCCACTTGGACAGGGGATCACGCCGACCTACTTTGTGCCAAGTGATTTGGCTATTGCACCAAATGGAGACGTCTACCTGGCTGGTTTTGATGGCGTCGCCGTGAACAACGATGGCAGTTCAGTAAATGGCCCGTTCGCCCGTTGGGATGGCAATGTCTGGAATTCTATGCCGACGCTGCCGCTCCTAACCTCTACAGAAATGGTGATCGATACTGGTGGGAATGTGTATCTACTCTGGATGGATACAAATTTTAATGGTCCAAATCTGGACGTGTTTGATGGAATGAGTTGGTTGGATATTGCCGATATTCAGGGAGAGATCACCTTCACGCTTGCCACCAATCAACAGTTCCCCAATACGCGTTTATATTGCGGCGGCCTGTATAGCGGAATATTTAATCCACAAACCGGTAGCAACTTGACGGCTCGAAACAACGCCATTTATAATGGCCAGTTTTGGGGAGCAATGAATGGAATTAGTAGCAGCAACGGTCGGATTCTATCCATGAAAATAGGATACCCTTATGGGAATAGCCTGGTTGTTGGTGGAGAATTCTCGCAGATTGCCGGGATTGATGCGCAAAATGTGGCGATGTACAATGGACGCTCCTGGCAATCTATGGGGACCGGCGTTAACGGCACCGTGCATTCGGTTTATATTGCCGGGCCATACATCGTCGTTGGCGGCGATTTCTCACATGCCATAAACTCTGGAGGCGACTCCGTTCTGGTCAACAATATTGCCTACTACGATTTCTTTACCTTTAATTGGAATGCGATTGGACAGGGAACTGATGGCCCGGTCTATACCGTTTGGGGGATTTTGCGGGAATTATCGATCGGCTTCTATGGACAGGTGCTCGCGGGAGGTGATTTTACTGCCGGTATTAATCCGGATGGCAGTGTTGAGCCGCTGAATTCTTTTGGGCAGTTTCGCTTCAGTCCGATTGCCGATGATGCCTGGGAAAGTCCCGGGCAGACTGACGGCGTCAGCGGTGGCGATGCGATTGTCTACACCTTCGACAGGCCATGGATTACCGATTCAGAATTCTATATCGGAGGCTCCTTCTCCGAAGGCAGTAATGCAGACGGAAGCACCGTAAATAGTTCGAATATTTTGTATTGGGATGGTGATAACGCCAGCGGCTGGAAAGGGCTTGGCCAGGGCACGGATGGTATCGTTCGAGATATTGAGCTTTTTCTAAAAAGCCCGGCAATACTTGACAATGCCATTTGGATAGGTGGGGAATTTGAGAATATGTTCGATGGTAACGGTAGTCCGATATTTTGCCGCAACGTCGGTGCTTGGTACGAGAATCCCGGTCAGTGGTTTCCGTTGGCTGGCGGAACAGACGGCCCGGTGTATGATATCGTCAATGTTCAAGCCTATAATTCTGAAGCATTAGCCGTTATTACGGGTGATTTTTCGCTGGGATACTATCAAAACGGCAATGCACGTGCGTTAAATAATACGGCACTTTTTGCTATCGGCACCCCTGCTCCCGGGCTTATACCCAACTGGAATAAGATGGGCGATGGGACGAATGGGCCAATTTATACGGCAACAAAGTTTACTCCCTGTCGCGGTGCCGGTGAACATATTATGGTTGGCGGAGATTTTACAGTTGCCGGGAATAAGCAAGCACGCGATTTGGCGAAATGGAATCGTCGCTGGGGTGGCGGTGCATTGGCCCATTCTGCTGTTGGAAGCTCATCGAGAGGCAGTGGTAATGGGACGAAGGCGGTGATGTCTATTCCACCCTGTTTTGATATTAATAAAACGGCGAATGCTATAATCGAAGAAGTATGGTTCGACAGTCTTGCATATGGGGAATCGGCTGCTATCGACAGTCTGCCGAATTATCGCGCTTTCGATCTCTCTCTGATAAATGCTGAAAGTCCGCTGGATACATTTGCTATGCTGGACAGCGTGGTAATCAACCGTGGAACGCCTTTGGCTCTAGTGCTAACCGGAGTGGACGAACCTGCCGCCTATGCGCCGAATCCAGACGGTATTTCTACAGCTATTCGCATGATGGCAGTTCCGGTAGCAGGGGATAGTGGTAGCGCCGCTGAAGTGCAGGTTGTTTTTGCTAATGCGGTTACCGATGCTCCGACGGTGGATATTATTATTCAAAATGGCAATACCTTAGCCGGCGATTTGGCCTTTGGTGACTATTCCATTCCGCTTGCACTTGCTCCGGGGAGCTATAACATTGAAGTACGAAATGCCTCTTCCCAGCAGGTATTGGGGACATACACCATGGATCTACAAAGCGCTGCCGGGAAGGTGGTAACGCAACTCCTACAGGGATTTCTCGACCCTGTGGCAAACCAAAATGGCGCTGCCATGGAGTTGATTACGCTTGACGCCGGGGTAGATATTCTTACCGGAATAGAAAATAGTGTTAGACCGCCTATTGCCGATAGATTTGAATTGCTGCAAAACTATCCCAATCCATTCAACCCATCGACGCAGATTAACTTTCGTCTTTCTCAAAGCGGGCGGGTTGAGCTGAAGGTTTTTAACGTGCTGGGTCAGGAGGTTGCCGTGCTGCTGCTGGATGAGCAGAGAAGCGCGGGAACACATTCAGTGACGTTCGATGCTCGTAAATTTGCCGGTGGAGTTTATTTCTATCGCCTGAAGGTGGGCAAGCAGTTTTTGCAGGCCAGGAAGATGCTTTTGGTGAAGTAGGTTTCAGAGTAAAGCTGTTAAGTGAACGACCTAAGAAACTCTGGATTGATTACGATCGGGAAGCCGATGTTGTTTACCTCCGTTTCCGTCAGCCGTAAGAAGCGTCGGAAACGAGTGAACTCGAAGAAGATATTTTGTTGCGAAAGTCTGGGAACGAAATAGTTGGCATTTCCATTCTTAATGCAAGCACGCATTGGTGAGCGTATTAAATTTACAATGTTTTTATGCAAGCCTTCACCATTCGCTAAGGTTTTTTTGGTTTGCTGTGAAGTAATTATTCTTTTGGAGGATAACCAGCGAAAAAGATACCAATTCGCAGGCCAACGATCCGCTGATAGAATGCCGCATCCTTTTTTGCTGAATTCAACCGGAAATAGGGCTCAAAAACCCATCCGAAATTGTTATTCGGGTTGGTTAGGAATTGCATGCCTGCATTAAGCCCTACAGATTGTAAATGCTCGGGTGTATTGTCAAAAGTCCGCCCAGCCGAAAAGTTGGTCCGATTTACTCCAAATACATTAAAACTTGGGCCGATGTAAATAAATTGTAAATAATTCTCTTTTTCTATTTTTGCAAAGCCGACTCCAAGGCTAATGGTGGTAAGCCAGGGTACGACCCCCGGCCGGTTGTTTGAGTAATGATCAACTCCGACGCGGTAGAACAGAATTCTTTTACCCCAACTAAAATCCATATTAAGATTAAAAAGGCCCTTATTGGACTTTGCGAATCCTTTTCCTGTAGAAAAGGTGATCCACTTATGGGTTGTATCTGCCCTGGTCTCTTGTGTCCAGCCTGAAGTAGATAACAGTGTGACTATAATGAACACCTTGAAAAGGGCAGAACACAACCGACCGGGAAAAAAAACTCGATTCATAGCCTGCTCAATTAAATTGGTTTTGTGAGAATAGTCTTATACTATCTATTATAGCAAATTGAATCTTTACTGAATATTCATTTCAATAAGGTAAAGCGCATTGGATTGCCTAAAGCATTTACTGGTAAAGCCACCGTGGCTGCGCACAAGTGCCTCATTCTCGGCTGTCGTCTTTTTTTTGGCCCGCCGCATGCTGATGCGCGCGAATGGATGTCGAATCGATCATAACCCAGTCAAGGTCAAGTTCTTGGAGTTTATCGAAGGTGCGTTCCCAAACGCCTTTCTTTGACCAACGGCTAAACCGCTGATAGACGCTATTCCAGCTACCGTAGCGTTCTGGCAGATCACGCCGGGGAGCACCGCTGCGAGCGATCCAGAAGACAGCATTTAAGAATGCGCGATTGTCTTCAGCTGTGCGACCAACATCGTTTTTTTACCTGGGAGCAAGTCTTTGATACGCTCCCACTTTCGAATCCAAAAGTTCGTATCGTCGTTTCATAAACGAAAAATAACATGAAAAAACGATATTTAGATAGAAAATTCAAAACTTAATTGTCAACACGACATAGAAGGAAAGGGGTGCATGTTATTGCTAAATTGTAGCAGAGAAAAGTGAACAGCTATGTTGATAACGTAATGTACTCTCCGGGATCATGATAACGCTGAGCTTTTGGACTCAATTGCTTGCATCCCTAAGTGTTTATTATTATAGTTATATACTCCCTAAAAAATTATCATGTTTTGAACACCTGTTGTAACGTGTGTTGTGGCTTGGCTTCATAAAGAGGCGCAATGTCAAATAGTCAACGACAATGAAGACAATAAGTTTAAATTTGAACGACAACCGTTAACATTAATTTGTCAACTATGGTGTAAATGCGGGTATTTATTAAGTTAGTCTAATGAATAGAGCTCGCGAACAATCTGCTTTTTGAGAGAATGGAAGTCTAGGTGTGGGTATAAAAAGGGATCAAAGGTGACTACCGCAAAACCATTAGTGTTTTTTTCTTATGCGCGAGAAGACAAGAAGTTAGTAGAAGATATTTACGATCAACTAAATAGCTTTGGGGTTAAGCTATGGATGGACGTAAAAGATATTTTGCCTGGGCAAAAGTGGGAACAAACAATCTCCAAGGCACTGATTAAATCAGAATTTGTAGTAGTTTTCTTCTCAAGTAACTCTGTTTCTAAACGTGGTTACATTCAAAAAGAGTTTAAACTAGCGCTTAGCACATTAGATATGTTTCCTGATGATGATATTTTCATCATTCCTGTCCGCTTAGATAATTGTGTTATACCACAACGCTTTGCTCATTTGCAGTATACAGATTGGTTTGTAAAAGGTAGTCTTGAGCAAATTCTTAAAGCAATCACATCTCGAGAAAATAAAGAAGCCAACTCCCCTATTCAAGCAAAAAAACACTTCAATTTTGGCTCCGACAGTCTAAAGATACCTAAGACGCGTAATTTGAAAAGTCAAGAATATCCAATAAACAAAGTTTTAAACACTCTAAGAGAGAATGATATAGAAAATGCAGAAAAAAAACTATTATCGATTCAAAAAGACTATCATGAATGTCATAATATAATTATTGGACTTGCATCCATTGATATAAAAAAGGGCTTGAGAAATCTACTGAAAACCTCCATTGATAATAGAGTTCATCAATTACACCGCATATTGCAAGACCTAAATCCTGAAACTTACAAAACAGCTTATTGTTTGGTGATTATATATAAAAATGAGTTCTATGATGTTTGGGAGGTTCCTATGCCCAAAAACACAAACACAAAGTATGATAATAATGTTCGCAACTCTCCTTTGATTAAGGATTTTCTTGTAGGTATGAAGTTATCAACTAAATCGAAAAGTGAAGTAAGAAAAATCCACAAGGTTTTTTAAAGAATAGTGGTAACCTTTTCAAGAAAAATTACGCAAAACAAATTAGTTATGGAGACTTGATTGGTTAATATACTTTGCACAAAAAAAATCATAGAGTTTTCTCAGGTTATTGTTGTTGTTTCAACAACAACCTAAATACATGAATTCTCAACACAGCTTGATAACATGGATAAATATATGAATGAATTATTTACGTTGAGTATTTCTTCAACAAAATTACCGCGAATAAGTTATTTTGGCTCTTTGGAAAAAGAGGTAAAAGATAAGTTTGAAAGTAATAGAATTTCAATTCGTTCAGACAGTCCAATATTGAAAACTAAGAACAAGAATGAATGGCGAATTATCTCAGAAGAAAAAGAAAAAATCAGAGCATTTAGAATTCGATTATCTTTCAGTAAAAATACTGATGAAGAGATTCTCACGGTTTTTCCTGATACAGTTAGCGGACTTCCTTCCAGTTTATGGGACTTTAATGTATTTACGTCAGATGTACATTTGTCCAGGACTAAACGAAAATTGTATTATTCTGCCTCAATAAGGCCAAAACTGTTAGAAAAACAAAAACAAAAATGGGACTTTTTCTTTAGACCAGATATTGAAAAATTAAATAATAATTTTGATGAAATCATTGATAGATGTGAAATGGAATTAGAGCAAGCAACGGATTTATTATCTAGTTCAACGAAATACCTTCTCTTTTCAGGGATTCTTGTCGTTAGTGCTGTAATTAGCTTTCAATTTCAATATTGGCTAATGTTTTTTCTGCTTCTGGCAATAATTTTGTTAATCTTTACCCCATATACTTTCTTTAAGGTTATTAAGAATACAATTAGTCTCAACATTGAAGAACTTAAAAATGAAGTAAATAAATTAGAATTGTACTTAGATCATTTTCGCAAAGAAAAAGAAATTGTTTTAGAGCAATTAAATGATATAAAGCTTCCATCAATAGACGAAATTCTGCGGTGGCGCGAAGAAGAAATAGCTCAAATGCGAGAGATTTCTAAGGAAATATATTTTTTAGACGCAGATGAATCTCCGAAAACCGATACACTCAATGGATTTGCTATTTACCAACCAGAATTTAAAGAAATGTCTGAACTTTTCCCAAAGAATTTGAGTAGCTTTTTTGGTTTTAAGAAGGTCGCAAACTCATTGTTTCATTCCGGAATGTTCTTGGTCTTTATTTTTCAAAATGACAGTAAGATATGTATTAGCAAGTTTTTCTACAATTTTATTTTGTCGAAGAAGTTTAGAGAAGAAAACTTGGAATATCATTACTCTGACCTCGTCGGTATTGCGATAAATTCAATACTTATAAACAATCCTTTTAAAGATGAGGAAGTGGAGAATAAGGAAATTGACACCATTTGGATATCTTTTACAGATAGCAAGAGCGTGGAATTAGCAATTATGGACAAAGATACAAGTAATGATATTGTTGATAGACTAGCAAATCCGATAGAGAATAATGAAATTGACGATAGTTTCGGTTTTTTAGACGAGGAAATGAATTTATCGGAGGAGAAAATAAAGCTAGATATGAATAAGGCCGTCAAAATAGTCAGATATATCAAAGATAAAAAAGCGAGCCAAGGAAAATGACACCAAAACATGGTAGCGATCATAAAGAGAACCTTGCAAAGGTAAAGACATTAAGAAAATCAAAGGGTCCAATATTTGGTGTATGCGGAGGTATTGCAATCTATAGCGGTATTGATCCTCTGATAGTCCGCATTGTTGTAGTGGTCTTATCCTTTTTGACCTTTCCGGTGCCCCCCTTGGTATATATTACTCTTGCCTTAATATTGCCTAGCTCAAATAGAGAGCATAAACGTGATTTTCAAAATAGATACAAAGATAAGATTTTCACTGATTCGAAATTAACAATCTGTTCACGTTGCAATGAGAAAAATAATGAAAATAGGAACTTTTGTAAAGAGTGTGGCGAGAGTCTATTCTAAAACCTTAACTCCTCGATTATTTCTTTCGAAATTACATTCGAGACTGCAAGTACATTTAAGTTCAAAACTCTCTTAGAAATTGTAAAACTCTTGGTTCCAACTTCAACTTATATTTTCAAAATCAGAAATTGGAGCCTTTTCTTGCCTCCCCCTAAGAATACCTCGTTGTTCCATCCTCTATCTTTTGGTAACATAATTCAATTAAAGACAAACCTCACAGAGACTGGAAAAAGACGTGACGGAACAGCAACAAAACACACCTGAACAATCATCACAAGAAGAAATATCCGCAGACCAACCTGAAGATCAATCCAATCAATCCGTTTGGCGCGAACTTATTAATGCCATTAAGGGCACCGAGGCCGATTATACAAAGATCGGCCTGAAGCGAGCCATTTTGCTATTGGCTGTGCCAATGATTTTAGAGCTGATTATGGAGTCTACCTTTGCCGTAGTGGATATCTATTTTGTTGGTCAGCTCGGCGCTTCTGCCGTGGCAACGGTTGGATTAACCGAAACATATTTGTTTCTGCTCTATTCGGTAGCTATGGGGCTTTCGATGGCGATTACCGCAACGGTGGCGCGGCGAATTGGTGAAAAAGAAAATGAAGCGGCAGCGATAACAGCTGTGCAGGCCATTATTATTGCCCTGTTGTCATCCTTGCCCTTCGCGATTGCGGGAATCTTCTATGCTCAAGACCTGCTCATTTTGATGGGAGCCGATGAGTGGAGTATTAATCACGGCTATCGATATACCCAGTGGTTGTTGGGTGGCAATGCGGTAATTGTGCTGCTGTTTGTGATCAACGCGATTTATCGTGGCGCCGGAGATGCAGCCATCGCAATGCGCGTATTGTGGATTGCCAACGGATTTAACATTTTGCTCGATCCGCTGTTGATCTTTGGCTGGGGCCCCATTCCAGCCATGGGCATCGAAGGTGCAGCCATTGCTTCTACCATCGGACGAGGCATCGGCGTGGCCGTGCAGCTGTGGACGCTATTCAATGGCGGCAAGCATCTTCGTCTGAAGGCCTCGCAGCTTCATGTGAATACCAAAATTATGGTTAATATTATCCGCACCTCAATGGGCGGGGTTGGACAAATGTTGGTTGCCATGACCTCCTGGATCTTTCTGATGCGCATTCTGGCAGATGTTGGTAGTGAGGCCGTTGCCGGCTCAACTATTGCCATACGAATTATGATGTTCACGCTGATGCCGGCATGGGGGCTTTCAAATGCTGCAGCTACCCTGGTTGGACAAAACCTAGGGGCCGGTAGCCCGGAACGAGCCGAAGAAACGGTCTGGAAAATTGGTTATTACAATATGATTTTTCTGATTGGGGTTTCGATAGTCTACTACTTTTTCAATCGCGAGCTGATCGAAATATTTACCTCGGATGAAGGCGTAATCGCAGTTGGTGCGGAATGGCTGAAGATATTATCGTATTCTTATTTTGTTTACGGCTGGTGGATGGTTTCGGTGCAGGCGTTTAACGGTGCCGGTGATACGGCAACACCGACGAAAATTAACCTGGTATTTTTCTGGTTGATTCAAATCCCCTTGGCCTGGTATCTGGCGATTTCGTTGGGTTGGGAACAGTCCGGTGTGTTTTGGTCAGTTTTCATATCAGAAACCCTGGTCGGCATATTCACACTCTGGCTTTTTAACAAGGGGCGCTGGAAGCTGGCGGAGGTTTGATTCTGATAAAGAGACTAAGCGTAATAATTCCACCATTGTAGAATTATTACGCTTAGTAAGTAACTGCTTAAGCTCGGCAAAAAGCTTAATGAGCTTAATCTGGAAGAGTTTCTAGATTTGTTCTTTTCTACTGGTTCGATGAAGATTACCCCAACAGCCTTTGTGCTGCAAGAAACCGCAGGTTATAACTCAGACCCAACTTTCTCTACAGTTGACTTGCTGAAGATTATGTATTACTATTTATAATCACCTCCCCCTTAAAGACTTAGCTAAAAATCTCTCCCCTCATAAATTGTTAGAAACTAAATGATGCAACACTTATCGCAGACGCTAATAGATTAAAAACTCTCGTCAATTAATTCCGCAAAATTTACATTTGGGTGAATTATGATCTATAAACACTTAGTTTCTTTGCAATCTTATTGGAAGAATAAGCAGAATCGAGTAGATGGAATAAGAGCCTTAAATGGACTTGTTTTTACCATACTCTTAATATTGCTCCCTTCTCAATTGAGTGCTCAAAATTCTATTGGTTATGGGCAGATGCGACTTGATGCAATAGCTTGCGCACAAACAGACACCTTTACTTTTCAAGCTAGTGCAGGCGATGCAATTATAATTCATGTGGTTGAAATGAGCGATTTTGGAGGCAATTGTGGTGGCGCTTGTCTTTGTTTCGATCAACGAATTGAATTACTAGACCCTGCTGGTAACGTTATTTCCATTGCAACGTCGCCTACCAGCGCAAATAACTTCGGTCGTTATCGTACTCAAATTGGACCCGAAACAATACCTATTGATGGGATTTACTCTATACATATTCGTGATAAACAGAATAATGGGAGGGGGGAATATTCGATCTATCTTCAGAATATTAATGATCCATTAATGGCCGACTCTCTTGTTATTGGAGAGAACTTGCTAATTGATATTAATCAGGGTGAGGTTGATTCTTATGTGTTTGAAGCATGGCCTCTTGATCGCACCACTATTGATATGATTCCGGAAGGCGGCAGTGATGTTCTCCCGCAATTATCACTTTATGATCAACAGGGACATGCTCTAGCTCTACCGGATAGTGGGCATATAGATTATACTTTTAGCAGTGGTGGACTATTTACGCTGTTAGCATTTAGTAGCGTAGATGAATCCGGTCTCTATCGTCTTAACTTTACCGTGGAGATTCCGGTTAACAGTCCACCGATAGCTACTCCAGATACAGCTTCTACTCAACAAAACACGTCTGTAGCGATTGATGTGTTAGCCAACGATAGTGACCCTGATAGCAATGCAATTATCATTTCATCTGCAACGGATGGCTCAAACGGAACAGTCCTCTCTAATACATCTTATTTGATTTATACTCCAGACCCGGGATATATCGGCGTTGATGAGTTCACTTACAAAGTTACTGATACACAGGATACTGCGATGACCGTTGTGCAGGTAGTAACAGGAATAACAGATATTGAAGAGTATGCACATCAGTTATCCGAATATAAATTAGCAAACAATTATCCAAACCCTTTCAACCCGATGACAAATATCGAATTTCAGTCTACAAACGCCGGCATTGTGAGATTAAGAGTATATGATGTACGTGGAAAATTGATTAAAACGCTGGTTAATGAAAAGATTAATGCAGGTAAGCACTTATATGTTTGGAATGGGACGAATGACGCGGGAAATCAGGTTAGTTCCGGAATCTATTTTTATCATCTTATTATAGATGATTTTACGGAAACTAAAAAAATGGTATTGCAACAGTAGCTGTACCGGTTAGCTGAGTCTCTCAACTGAAAAAAGGCGCGTAATGTCTTTTAACATAGGGGTGAAAATTCAAAATTCTTTGATTCCACTAATTATCTGAGGCTTTCGGGTAGCAATTTCTGTTGCCCGTTGCCCGTTGCCCGTTGCCCGTTGCCCGCTGCCCGCTGCCCGCTGCCTGTCACTTGCCTTGAGCATCAAAACTATTTCCCCCACCATGTCGTCTTGATATTTATACGCCCTGAAACTATCTTTTATCTCTACCCAAAATAGCCATGCCAAATTCCGAAAGGTCTGCCAAATGAGAACGCTCGTCCTTTTTTCTCTGCTTCTCTTCTCCAGCTCTATTTCCTTTGCCCAAAACCCCGATAGCCTCTATTCACTTTCTATGGACGCTTATGATGCCGGAGATTATGCTGCTTCCGCAAAACACTTTTCCAAGCTGGTGATTTTGAAGGGATTTGAAATGAGCAATCGGCGATTGTACAACGGCGCCTGTGCTCTGGCATTAAATGGTGATAATGGACAGGCACTAAAAATTCTGGAATACCTGGCGGCAGAAAAATTCTATTCGAATCTGAGTCATATCCAAAAAGATGGCGATCTTAAAGATTTGCACAATTCTCCACGCTGGAAAGCTTTGTTGGGGCAGGTAAAGGCGAATAAGGACAGTGCGCCGGAACGTAATCGAACGAACATTATTAAAGCGCTCCAGGCTGCGAAAGAGATTTTGCAAAACGATGGTGGAGCATTATGGGGTGAACCGCTCTGGAATGAGAATGTGCTGGTGATTGACTACGATTTTAATGTCTACAGCATCAAGCCGTTTGAAGGAAGTGTTACCGAAGACTCTGCACTCTTTTACAAGCTGGTAACCGATAACAGTCTCAGCTTTACTAATACCACGCAGCAGTTTCTTGGTGAGGAATATGCGACCGTAGTGATTAATGCAATAGATGACAGCAGCTCAACCATTATTCACGAGCTGTTTCACCTCGCGCACTTAAGAGATATGAAGCTGAAGGCCGATCCCATTACCTATCTGGATAATTATGATGCACGCATCTGGCTGCGACTAGAATATGAAGCACTGCGTAATGCACTTGGTGCAATCGATTTGAAGGCAGACAAGCAGCAGGTAATGCAGTTTGTGAACGATGCTTTTCGCTTTCGCAGGATTCGTCAGGAAAAATATAGCGACTATCTGGATCTGGAGCTACAGCTGGAAACAGTCGAAGGTCTGGCAAACTATACCGGAATCATATTGTCTTCCTACAAAAACAAGTATGAGCATGCCATAAAGGAAATCGACTTTCGTGAATCAGCGGAAACCTTTACGCGGCCTTTTCCCTATGCCACCGGCCCGGCTTATGGGCTTCTCTTTGACTATTTGAATGTAGCTTGGCGAGTTGGATTCGCTGACGTTTATAACTTTCTGGATATTTATGAATCGCAGGTGCTTAAAAAGAAATTGCGGTATGACGGTTCAGGATTTCAGGCTGCCAGGCTACGAAATAATTTTGCGACAATAGAGCAGGAAGAAATTGCCCGTAAGGAAAATCAGCAGCAGCTAACCAACTTTTACATTGATCTTTTTTACGATAAACCAACGCTGAAGGTGGCAGTGCCGAAAGGCTATAGCATGAGCTTTAACATGAATGGAACCATGGTTCTAAATAAAGAGGATATCGTATATTCCTGGCTAAAGGGCGAGCATATGGAAAATACCCAGTTTGGAAGCTTCGCCACACTGTCGGGCAAAGATCAGCTGGGATTGGGTGGTATTCTGCGTATCGAGGATTATAATGAACTGGTTTTCCCACAGCCCACGAGCATCGTTGGTGATACAATCAGAGGCTTCAATTATGAAATGACGCTGAACCCCGGTTGGAAGGTCGCAAAGGTCAATGAAAAGGGGGATATGCGCATTATTCTGGAGGCGACAGACATTCAGCGTTTAACCACTGATATAAATAAGGATGGGCTGAATGATGATGTTGCGGGCTGGCATCAGGATTCGCTATTTGTTGTTACGGTGAAGGTCGCTTCGGAAATGGATGACATTTCCGAGTTTCGCTTCTCGTTTCCGCTGGGGGACAGTATGAGTCAAAATGCGCTTTGTGGTAAACAAATTACGATGGAGTCAGAAGTAATTGGTGATGGCCAAAAGGTAGTCAAGCTCTCCGACGGTTTATGCGATGCTATTCGATTGGTTTGGAGTTCTTCTTCTGAGATGATAGACGTTCGAAGAAATTAATCGGCGAGAATATTTACTATATAAAGTTGATTTCGCTCAATATCACGCAGATCTTTTTTCCGTATCCTTTTGCAATAAATTGACCCATCGACTCGGCAACGGAAACGTCTATGCCTGATTTCTCCGATCTCTACTCCATATTGCGGCAGTATGTTAAGTGGTTTCAATATCCGGCTACGCGCTGGTATTTTCTGCTTTCCTGCGTGGCTCTCGCGTTAATTGTGTATCTATGGCACTATGCCAAATCACGTGGATATACGGCGAAAGGGTTTTTGAGTTATTTGTTTCCCAAAGAAATCTATACACACGATTCAACAAAGCTTGATCTGAAGTATATTTTATCATTTCCAATTATTGCCGGCGTTTTTTTTAAACCTGCACTGGCCTTTAGCACTGCAGCAGCTACCTATAAAGGTGGCTACTGGCTCTTCGAAAACCTTTTTGGTATTCAGGAGTTTGTAATGCCCGAGTCGTGGTTTATCGTTGCCGTGCTGGTGGCTGCATTCACCATTATTTCCGCAATGGCGGCAGACCTGTTTTTCTATTTTCATCACCTGCTAATGCACAAGGTGAAGTTTCTGTGGGAGTTTCATAAGGTGCACCATTCAGCGGAGGTGCTGACGCCGCTGGTAGATTATCGTGCTCATCCGCTGGAAATCCTGACTTATGGTACCGCAAAAGGCATTGGACTTGGTGCAGCCCAAGCTGTTTTCAACTACTTTACCGGTGGGCAAATTCACATCTATACCGTGTTGGGATTAAATGCGATAATTTTTGTCTACTATGTGATGGGTTATTCGCTGCGGCATTCGCACGTTTGGATTTCCTACGGGCCTATTTTTAGCAAAATTTTTATCAGCCCGGCGCAGCATCAGATTCACCATAGCGTGGCCAGGAAGCATTGGGACAAGAATATGGGCGGTGCTTTTGCACTGTGGGACTGGATGTTCGGCACGCTTTATGTTCCAAAAGAAAAGGAAAATCTGGAGTTTGGTATCCCACCGGAACATCAGAAAGACTTCAGAAGTGTACGCAATCTCTACCTAAAACCATTTACCAATAATGCCAATTCTAAAACGGGGTTGGTAGTGGTCGTGATAATGATCTCTGTGTTTTTATACTTTGCAGTGAAGCAGCTTGTCCAATTTTTGTTGTGAGGTGGCTGCGATTTGTTGCGAGGTGACATGTTAACCCAGGCCTTTATCTGAATGCTGCGATACCTTACGCAGCCAAATATTACCCCCGCTATTTTTTAAGCATTCCGGTTTATGTTGCGCGAACCAGCTTTCATGATACTTGTGTAAATAGTCGGCAAAAAAGAGAATCTGAAAGCGATTGTTGAATTCCAGAAAAGCACGCAACAAATAGATTTCGTTCCAGGCCCTGCCATCACGAATCCATGCTCGCGGATATTCGAACGGCCAGAAGATGTCATGAAAATGAATTAAAACCCCGTCGTTTAGCTGCGGCAAAATGTCAAATATAATTGTGTTGACGTCGCTGTTCAATTTTGAAACGTGAGTAGAGTCCACAAACAAAATGTCGTTTTCCTCAAGACTTCTGAAAAGCTCAAGGTCTACTTCCTGCACTTTTGTATCGATAATCGTATGCTTGCTATCTGCCGGTTTCATAACCGAGTGTAGCAATTCCGGATAGGGCTCAATAAATGTGAGGTCGATTTTACCATTGAAAAAATGTTCATTGGTATCGAGCATCATTGCGGAGGAAAAGCCCGAGCCGATTTCTACAATCCTGCGCGGTTTAAACTCGCGCATCATCGCGAAAAGTGTAAGCCCGTCGGTGTAAGAATAGGTGCCGTTGGAGAGGTGATAACGGTAGGAATCTGTTGGATGCTCTGGAAATGGACAGGCCTGATAATGCGGTGCAAGCCGCTCCAGCAACGCGAGTTGGCCGACCTCGTTTATATCTATTCCGGGCACGGATAGCGCTGTTTTGCATGGAGCATCAATAAAGTATTGTCGCTCTTCTGCTGATGGAACGGCCGAGTAAAAATGACCCGGCGGAACAAATTCTGCATCCAGCTCGCTCATTCGGTTGCGGAACTTTGGAGACGTCGCAAACCGTATCAGCACCTCTTCCCGCGTTATTTGAAATGTTGCGAGAGCATTAACAAAGGCATGGCTGTCTTCTGCACTTGCAGGCTGTTTAAGGAAACTCTGATAGCAAAACTCAATAAACTCGGCGTCACTCATCTGCTGCGAGAGGGTTCTCATAGACGGTTCCTATCGTCGGTAATCTAAATTTACTCGAAAGAATGGTTCATTCACGTAATTGTGAGATGAGCGTATTATCGGCAGGTTCATCGGTATCTATTGCGGATAATTGCATAAATGTATACTTTGTTTCAGGAAGCAAGCGGTGTCATTGAATCAAGTGAACTCTGGTCGGGCAATCCGAATTCATTAATTATGGAAGTACATGTTTAAGAAAATTCAATTCTCAGCAGTCCTGACGATTGTGCTGCTACTGGTAGCAGCTATTCCTGCTGCACATCAGTATTTAATTGACTCCGGTGAGGCTATTGTTATTGGCTTTAGCCAGGAAATGCCTACAAGTGTTGTGCGTTTGTTCTTTATTGCGCTGCTGCTCTTTTTGTTCTTTATTTCCCGCACGCTGCTGTCCAGAATCGTCTGGGGGGCGTCTTCAGCCATTGTTCTCCTTGGTTCATTTACCGGCCTGCTCTCTAGTCAGTTAAATGTAACGTCACTGCTTACTTCCTTTATTGCGGTTGGTCTAACCGGAGCGATATTGGCTATTGTGGAATACTTTAGCCGTGCGCGGAATAGAATGGGGCGCTCTATTAAGTAGCCACTCTGAAGCTTGCAGGATTTTAAGGCAGATTGGAGCAGGTTTGAAAACTGCTTCAATCTTTAAGTCGTTCGAATCCAGTTTTGGCTTAGTGCCGATCTGGTCGGGGCGCTATATTTACAGCCAAGTAGATAAAATAGATTCGATAAGCCCCGTCGCCCCGTCTCCCGCTCAGTAGTTCACCTTGTCACTGCAAGATTCTCTTCATCCTCAAAATCGTTTGCTCAATCGTCCCTCTGGAATAAGCCGCATAGCCCAAAACCAGTCCCGGTTTTTGACTATGTTTTTGCGTATAACCGGATAGCGCCGGAGTATAGATTCCCGCTTTTAACATTTGTTCCGCGAATTGACTATCATCCTGATGTTGCTTTAGCCAGGCAACCGTATGCAAACCTGCTTCCGCTGGATGCAGATCGAGATAGTCATTGAGGTGAGCTTTAACGAGTGAATAAAAGCTCTCGCGCCTCTTCTGGTATAATAGTCTCATCTTGCGAATATGCCTGCCATAATGACCCTCGGATAAAAATAGCTTCATCGCTGCCTGCTCAAAGACCGGTGAATGTCGATCCATCAAAAGACGTGCGGCAATAAATGGATCGATCAACGTGTCCGGAACAACCAGATAGCCCAGTCGAATGCCCGGAAACATCACCTTGCTGAAGGTGCCCATGTAGATGACCGAGTTACTATTATCCAGACCCTGAAGTGCTGATAGAGGAAGTCCGTTATAGCGATATTCGCTATCGTAATCGTCTTCCAATATCCAGGCACCAATACTATTTGCATAATTGAGTAACTCCAGACGCCTGTTTAAGCTCATGGTAATGCCCAGTGGATATTGATGTGATGGCGTAACGTAAAGTAAGCCTGGCTTTTGGAAAGTCGCTTTAAAATTGAGACCTTCCTCATCCATCGGAATAGGCAGCAAGCCAACTCCCGCAGTATTTAAAATATTCAAGGCATCGACATAACCAGGATCTTCAAACCCGACTAAATCTCCTTTTGAAAGTAGCACGCGGCAAACAAGGGAAATCCCCTGTTGCGACCCGCTTGTGATAATTACCCGATGTGCCTCACATGTTACTCCTCGAGCGACCCGCAGATAATCTGCAATTTCTGTACGCAGCGGCTTATAACCAGCCGAGCTGCCGTAGCCGAACTCTTTTGAGGGGAGGGTATTCGCTGAACGAGAAAGAAGCTTGCCCCAAAGTTTGAAGGGGAATTGCGTTAAGTCTGGTACGCCTGGCTTAAATGGCGCAAACGCATTGTAATCGTCTCGCTCACGTTCAAGAATGTTTGCAAGATTCTTTCCGGGGATATTGCGTTCCACTTGTGCCTTGCTCTCTTGCAAAGAAGGTTCGTTACGCTCACAATTTGCAAATAAAAGTCGTTCTGGAATATCTTCATTTATAAACGTACCAGAGCCCTGTTTTCCGCGAATGTAGCCTTCCAACATCAGATGTTCGAAAGCCATTGTTACCGTGGTTCGCGAAATATTTAGATAACCGGCAAGCTCCCGAGAAGGCGGTAGCTGTTGCCCCGGTAAAAAACGCCTGCCAAGAATGGCATCGCGAAACTGCTGATAAACCTGCCTGTAGAGCGGAATCTCACTTTCAGCCTCCAAAGTGATCCCGGCTATAATAATTTCCTTTTGTAGCTTGGCCATAGCCCTCCTTGAATTGGTCTTTAAAAATATTGCATAGTGGCTATTTTTAGCAAGCCAATTCTGTTTTAGCTTCTTATAAACAAAATATCTGGAGGAGCTGTGACAATAAACGATCTGGTCAACACCGAACACGATCCCTACTATGGCCGCTATATCGATAAACTTTCCAATGAAACACGACTTCGCGATGGATTCAAAGTCGGCGGAGAACGGGTTCGGCAATTTTTTATGTCTGTCCCGGAAGACCGATTAGACTACCGCTATCAAACGGACAAGTGGAGCGTTAAGGAAGTCTTTCAGCATATAATTGATACCGAGAGGATCTTTATGTATCGCTGTTTTCGTATAGCACGAAATGACAAAACGTCGCTAGCCGGGTTTAATCAGGATCTTTATTTAGAGCCATCGGGTGCGTCAAAAAAATCGAGAGAGCAATTAATCGGAGAATTCATCGCAACGCGGGCGGCATCGATCTCTCTTTTAGACAGCCTTTCGGATTCTAATCTGCAGCATATCGGTGATGCCAATGGTGGAGCAATGTCTGCCCGGGCAGCAGCGTTTACGATAATCGGCCACGATATCTGGCACATGGAAGTGGTTTCCAAACTGTATCTGGAGGATTCATAATGCTGGAAATTCGACCCTGTTGTGAGCACTGTGGGAAAGATCTTCCCAGTACTGCTACAGATGTCATGATCTGCAGCTTTGAATGCACGTATTGCAAAGCGTGTGCATGTGAGGTGTTTAAAAATGTCTGCCCATCATGTGGTGGAAACTTTGAGCGTCGCCCGATTCGTCCAACAAAACACCTGACAAAATATCCGGCTTCTACAACAAGGGTTTTCGAGCCAAAAGATTTAAAGAAAGCCGAGAAGTTAATACTAAAACTACAGCACGTCGCACCGGAGGAAAGATGAGTTGCAAATTTGAGCAGTATCGCGATCGCAGGATATCCTTTTTGAAGCTCGCACCTATTGGGAACTGGCAAGTAAAGGTTTATGGGATCACTATGCATGAGGCTTTTAGCTTGTTCGACGTTGTCGAAAAGGCATTAGAGATGCTTCCGAAATGGCTTCCCGCAAAAGACAATCCCGAGCTGCCGGTGTACGATGTCGCATGGCTAATTGCACATGAGGGACGCGAAGGCGTTTGGCTGCTGCTAAATTGGTGGGTCGGCGGTGAGATGATGGAAACAGTGGTTTATTTTGCAAGTTATGATACACCCGATAGAATTACCGCTTCTCCTTATCAAAAAAATGCTCTCCTTTGCGTGTGGGAATTGCAGGTTATTAGCCATGAAAGGCATGCATGGATTAAGCACATTCTTAAAAAAGCTGAAAAACCCGATTTTACTGGTTATCTGGAAGACGTGAAAGGGGAGTGGTAATGCGACATTGGACGATATGGCTATTATGCCTTTTGTGTTTGCACTTTTCCACTTTGCTCGCCGAAGACGAGGTAGCAAAACGCATTTACACCACGACCGCGCTGGGGACTGTTTCTGCGCCAAAACTCGACGGCAAACTTAATGACTCCTGCTGGGATTTGGTCGAGTGGAGCGGGGGCTATATTGAGTGGAGCCCGCAGGAGAATACCGAACCATCTCAGCAAACGCGATTAAAGATTCTGTATGATAACAAAAATTTGTATGTCGCCTTCGACTGTTTAGACAGTTCGCCGGACAGTGTGGTCGAGCGTCTTTCTCGTCGCGATGGCTTCGATGGTGATTGGGTGGAAATCAACATTGATAGCTACTACGATCAGCGAACGGCATTCTCGTTCACTATAACGGCAGCCGGCGTTAAGGGTGAAGAGTTTATTACCGATAACGGTGCCAGTTGGGATGCAACCTGGAATCCTATCTGGCATGCTGAGACGAATGTGGATAGTAGTGGATGGACTGCAGAAATTCGCATTCCGCTCAGTCAGTTACGATTTAGCAAAGATGAGAATCAAATTTGGGGCATCCAGTCCACACGACGTTATTTCCGAAAGGAAGAGCGTTCTACCTGGCAGCGTTCTCCACTGAACGCCGCTGGTTGGGTAAGCGGATTTGGCGAACTTCACGGGTTAGGCAATTTACGTCCGCGACTACAGTGGGCGCTAAAACCCTATACCTCCGGTAGCGTAAAAACCTTCCCGCAGCAGATTGGTAATCCATTTGAAGATGGCAATGATAGCAGAATAGGCGCAGGAGTTGACGGTAAGATTGGCTTGACGAATGACATCTCGTTGGACTTTACCGTTAACCCTGACTTTGGACAGGTCGAAGCCGATCCATCGGCCATTGCGCTGGATGGATTCCAGATTTTCTTTCCGGAACAGCGTCCGTTTTTTATCGAGAACAAAAACCTGTTCGACTACAAATTCGCCAGCTCGCTTTCGGGGAATACGTTCGGGTTCGATAACCTCTTTTATTCGCGCCGTATTGGACGCTCTCCACAAGGCGTTCCGAGAATAAGTTCAAACGAGTTCTCAGAGCAGCCCGATATTACGACAATTCATGCTGCGGCGAAAATTAGTGGTAAAACCAAAAGTGGTTGGTCCATTGGCGTGCTCGAAAGCGTTACGGCAAATGAGAAGGCCTCCATCACGGATGGCATATCGGAACGCCGTAATAGCGTGGAGCCACAAACAAACTACTTTGTCAGTAGAATTCAAAAAGAATTCAATGAGCGAAATACTTATCTGGGCGGAATTATTACGGCAACCAATAGGGAGCAGAATTCAAATCTTAACTTTCTACATAATTCGGCTTACACGGGCGGGCTCGACTTTAAACATCAGTGGCTGAATCGCAATTGGTATGCAGGAGGCAGTGCGGTGTTTAGCCAGGTACGTGGTTCAGAGCAAGCAGTTACAAATACACAACGTTCCATTCGGCGGCTTTATCAGCGTGTCGATGCGTCGCACCTGGAGCTCGACACGACACGAACCTCCTTGAGCGGTAGTGGGGGGAATGTTCAGGTTGGGAAAGCTGGTGGTAACTGGCGTTTCGAGACTGGCGCCACCTGGCATTCACCCGGGCTTGAATTAAATGATCTCGGCTTTCAGCGTCAGGCTGATGACATTCGTCAATACGGTTGGTTGAACTATCGAACGACTAAGCCATTAAAACGCATTCGGCAATTTAGCATTAACGCAACTCATTTTGCCGCTTTCGACTTTGCTGGTAATCTGAATGAAGCAATGATATCTAGCAATGGATGGATGCACTTAAATTCGAACTGGTGGCTGAATGGTGGACTTACACTCAAGCCGATACGTTATTCCAGTTATGAGTTACGCGGCGGACCACGCTTGCGACTCGGCGGAGAGTTCAGCTACCGCAACGGAATCATTTCCGATGCTCGCAAGGTGTTGCGCTTTACCATAAATCACTCCGGGCGTTGGGGCAGCAACTCATCAGTTCGTTATCAGGATGTTAGTGCTGGTATCACCTGGCAACCCACAAACGCATTTTCCATGACGGTAACACCAACGTTTTCTCTTTTCAAGAATCAGCTACAGTTTGTTGGAAACCGAAACTTCACGAGTAGTGCTCGCTATATTGTGGCGGAGGTTGAGCAGAAAACGCTGAGTGTCCCGCTGCGTTTCGACTGGATTTTTACACCAGATATTAGTTTGCAGTACTGGGGACAACCATTTATTTCGCGCGGGCGCTATCAGGCCTTTAAGCGAATTGCCGATCCGCTGGCAGCGAAATTCACTGAGAGATTTAATGTGTTTGGTGATGAGCAGATTACGCTGGGGAATGGTGTTTATGAGATTGATGAAAACAGCGATGGCACCGTGGATTATCAAATTGGTAATCCGGATTTTGCCGTTGTTCAGTGGCGATCGAATCTGGTGTTTCGCTGGGAGTATTCGCCCGGCTCCGAGCTGTTTTTGGTATGGTCGCAGGATGTCTTTAATTCTGAAAACCCGGGCAGCAGTTTATATGAGGGTTTAAGGGAAGGTCTTGCGGATAGTCAACCAACGAATATTTTTCTGCTGAAGTTTACTTATCAGCTAATGAATTAAGAAGCAAATAGATTGGAGCAGTCTTCATGACTGCTCCAATCTGATATCAATACTGCTCCACCTTGGCAGGATCTTAAAATTGGAGCAGTCTTTAAGACTGCTCCACTATCGGTTCAAAACTGCTCCACCTTTGGCAGGGCCTTAAAATTGGAGCAGTATTGAAAACTGCTCCAATTCAGTTTATCAAATTACTTCAAAGGATAGAACGTCAACCGGGCCGCCTGTTTAGCGCCTTCATCAGATATCAATATGCCCTTACCATTCAGGAAGGTGATTCCCTCCATTTGGCGATGCCATTTAGCTGTCAGGCGCTTCACCCTAAGCACATTACCTGAATTATTTATCTCGGCAACTGCACGCTGACGCGCTGCAACTAAAACATAATTGCCCGAAGGTGTATCCCATTCGATACCGGATGGCTGGAAGTTTTTCAATCCGATTTTGCCGGCAAAGTCTTTGATCGGCATTAAAATTGTTTGGTTCTGTTGTAAACTGCGACTGTCGAGCGACCAGAAAAACAACCCTACTTTGCCGCGAACTTTTGCGCTACGAGGATTCTTACTGATAATTACAAGTGAACGTGAAGGTCTGTGGTAGGTTAGACCTTCCACTTCCCAGTCAACGGCAAGGTTTGTTGGGTATATTTTACATGGAACTGCCTCGCGATTTTTTCCTGCCGAAAACTCATAAATTTTCCCCATGCTGCTTACAGTATAAATATATTCTTCTGTGGCAGCGATGCCTTCCAGATCCTCTCTGAGAGTTCTGCCGCCAATGGTAATGTTAAAGGAGTTTATGATTTTTCCGGTTGTGTAGTCTAGCTCATGGATAATTCCTTTTTCATCATCGTGAGCTAATAGCTTGCCATCTGGAGTTATGGCGAGTCCGGAAATCTCACGGAGAGTTTTAGGTAGTTTAACAGTTTTTGCGAATGCTTCCTGGAAGTTGAACTGATTAAGCAGTTGTTTGTCTGATTTGCTTTTTTGGGAAATGAGTTCTGCAATATTGACTTCTTCAGGTGCAGCTTTTGCTTGTGCTTCGCTCATACTCTTGTTTGGAAGTTCGCCGGGGAACAGAAGTGCGAAAGCAAAGAGCGCAAAACTAAGGCCGGCAAATATCAGCAATGCTTTTCGTGATTTTGGATCCATTAGGCTGTTATCTCTTTTTTGCTTTTCCGTTTTGTCAACTCCACTTTACCTACATATTGCGCCTCGCTTTGCTCAATTTTCTGAATAAACAATGCCAGGTCGGCAGATTTTTTTATTCTCAAATCAAACTCAACTATCGCGGTGCCATCTTCTTGCTGAATAACTTGACCTACCTGCCAGCGTGATGTGTTCGCTTCCAATATCGGAAATGCAGAACGCTGGGCAATATCTACTTTCGTGGTATGAATACGCAGCTGTGCATTAAATGGCTTTTCGCCTTTGGCACCAGACATTGCAATTGTTGGCTGCAGAGTTCCACTCACGCCAAGCAGCTGTCCGGATTCGTCAGTCTCAACCAGCGTCCAGCCATCGATGACCGCCGGAGTTGCCCCAATATTCGAGCGCCAGACGCCCAGCGCAATAGCGTTGAATATCACGGATGCGATTAAAGCCGTAAGCAAAAGGTGAATTCCAGCTGATAAACCAATTCCAATCGTAATAAACATGTAGACGGCGTCCATTGGCTCGTCAAGCGAGGTGCGGAAGCGAACCGCTGCCACGATTCCCGCAAGACTAAAGGCCAGCGCAAGGCTGCCTTTCACAAGGAATACAACCAGCGCAATGGCTATCGGAACAACCAGCAACGTATGAGCAAATGCCTGGCTGTAGCGCTTACGCGGACGCGTCCAATGATAGACCCAGGTAACTGGAAGAGTAACAGTGAAAGCTGCAATAAGCGCCATTAAAACCGGAACGGTAACTTCTGGATTCATCATTTGATTAACCATGCTGCTATCGAAGTTTTCGATACTGACGGGAGTACCAGCTGCTCCAGCCTGTGGCGTAAGGTCCAGCCCGGGGCCGGATGCATATCGCTCTCTTTCAAGGTAGATATAGTAGGGAATCTTGGGAAATAACATGAACAGACCATTAAAAAATGCCGTTGTAGAAACATAATAGAGCACGAGTCTGACAATAATATTATCGAGAATTTTCATCTTTGAGCCTTTGTGTTTCTTAAAACATAAATCCGGTGTCGAAGTAAATTCCGGTTCTTTCATCGCTGTTCATTATGGACAGGCTGAATGTCTGACGCTTATTGAGCAAAGAAAGCCATAACCCGCCACCAACACCGCGATGCCAAGGTCCGGAGTTCCGCTTTAGTTTACCGACAAAAACGCGACCGGTATCGATGCCTCCAAGAACTCCAATAGTGCCAGGGACCAATAACGTAATCGGAAATAACTTTGCTCGCAGTTCAGCTGTGCCGCTAATGGCAAGATCTCCGGCAAAGCGGTTGCGGCTAAAACCACGCAGCGTATTGCTGCCGCCGATAAATGCAGCCTCATGAAAGGGGAAATCTCCCCATACCTTTTCTGCTCCAACTCGTAGAGCCAGCGTTGCCGGAAAACTCGGCGTAAGATAAGTTGCCAGCGAGGTTTTAAAATTACTGAAAGAGGATTCTACATCCCATATGCCGGGATAAAAAGCAGCGGATGTTTGAAGCAGATAACCTTTTGTTGGAAATCCCGCATGGTCTCGTCCATCGAGAATAAGCTGTCCCTGAAGGCCTGCCTGCCCAAAATTGTCCAGACCATATAGCGTTGGAAAAATACTGCCTACGAACTGGGTTGAATTTTCTGCAAGCGACGCTTTTGCATAGCGAATTTTTAGTCCAATGTGGGCACTGAACTCTGGTCGGAAAGATTCTTTCGCACCATGATGCGCGCCGTGGTTAACACCGGAGCGATAGGCAAACCCCGGCTCGACTAAAAGCTCCTGCTGCTCGACATCGTAAAAGGATCTATCTTCAACCAGAACTGTTTTATTCCCAAAGCCGTGAAAGCGCAACACGTTTATTGCAGAATACTCCAGGTGAATCGTCAAATCGATATTCGGCATAACTTCGCGATATATGTCGCTATAACTTAGCTCTGGCTCCCAGCCGTCTGAAGCAATAGCTGCGCGGAATTTGTGAAAAGAGGCGAACGGTGTTTTGCGGAATCCGTATATTTCGCGACTACGCTGAATGCCCATAAATACGTTTAAGTCCGGGTCAATCTGCAAGATTGGCACGGTTGAAACAAATTTCCCCCAGTCTAATGCGTGGCGATCGTTTGGCTCCTTCGCAGCAGGGCGTTTAAATTTTCGGTTGGTGTAATGTGCATTTCCATCGATGAGTTGATTGCTGCCCTTTGAGTCGTAGATGTATACTTTTGAGCTATTGCTCTTCGAGCTGTTGCGATAGGTGTCATCTCCACCGCCTCCATCAATATTGATCTTTATCTTGCCTTTCGCGCCAGTTACGGTAACGACATCATCTCCGCCACGCAGATAGAGCCGGACCTCTTTTGTCTCTGGGTAGATGAAGGTGCGACTAAAATATGCTGCGTCTTTTTCTTTGCCAGACTTGTCGATCTTGCCAATTAAGACGCTCAGGGTTCCATTATTGCTATAGTGGAAGTCGGCATATTCTCGTTTGTCAGTTGCCAGAATATCTACCTGTTTATTGAGCAGCTTGTAATAACCTTGTGCGAATTCTCCCAGCTTATCCCTTCTCGATTTCAGGTTTATTGCCAACCTTGCACCGACTACATCGTAGAAGGCCGTTGGCAATTGTTGGCAGGCGTCATCGATTACTTCATCTGTTAGTTCGCTCTGAAGTTCAGCTGAAAGCTCTTCCCATGCATCTTTGCTGAGTTCAGACATAAACTCTCTGTCAATTTCCCAGGCGGTGCGAGTGAGGCCTTCCTGATTTGGAAAATCGGCCTCAAATTTAATGGATTTTGGGATGGCCAATCTCGCAAGGGTCATCGCGGCACCATCGAGATCGATAAAGGCCTGATCGCGATCTTCTGGTATTGGCACCCACTTGTAATTTTTTCCATCGGGAAAGCGCGCCCATCGCCACTGTCCAAAGTGGCGATCTTTGTCATTAATTAATATATCAAACAGGCGGGCCTTTAAATACGCTCGAGCATCGATACGGTTTTTTGGGCTTTTTTCCAACTTTTCCCACATTTTTTCTGTGCCGCTGATACTTCGCGAACCGGCAAAGCCAGGTTGCTTATCGGGTAGCTCTGATGGATGCATTTGTAACGTGCCGGGAAGCCCGGCAAATTCTTCGCGAAATTTACCTAGGCGCGGGTCATCGGGAATAATCACCAAAGTGTGTGGAGAGTGTAGGATGCCTGCCGCTTTCATTAGCGGATCTGTTACGAGTCCTGCAGTGGGAAGCAAAGCGCTTATTTGGTCTTGCAAAACGTCTTCTACGACTGTTTGCTTCAGGGAAACGTCTAAACGTTTAGTCGGATCTTTATCCAAAGAGCGGACTGTATAGCGATGGCCGTCTTCTCCGGTGAAGTGCAGCGAAATAGATTGCCCAAAGCCACCGGTACGAAGCGGCGTCAATCCATCACCCACAACATCCAGATCCAGCACCGGAACTTCAAGTGGCATTGTCCAAAGCGAGCGATAGTCTTTACCAAGTAGCCAGGAACGAAAGCTATTGACTTCAAATCGAGCACCCAGCTTAACCACATGCGTTGTTGCCCCCTGTGGCGGTGGGGAGCGATGGATCATAGAACCAGGCGCAGGCAGATTTTCCTGAGCATATGCCGCCTGAGATAGCAGAAATAGGCTAAGTGAAATAGCTAAAAAAGGAACGGAACGTAATATCTGATGCAAAAATTTTGACATACTTTTCTCGTAATTATTTTGACGGCTTGGATAGAGATAAGGCTGGATCCCGGTGCAACACGTTCTACTAAAACGGAAAATTTATTCGGTCAAGCTATCTAAATAGCTGAGGACTGTGAATGAATCATGATTAATACGAAAATTGCCTGTTCAGGCCTGAGTGTTAACTTCATCCATACCCCTCACTTAAATAGCTGCGATGCGAATTGTTAAAGAAGTATACAGAAGATTTAGTGTTTGCACAATAGCTGGTAGGGTAAGTGTGTACACTGTAAAAGGAACTCGGTTTTCCGAGTCCCTTTTACAGTGTTGCAGGGTCTTAGTTGAATACAATGTTTACTGCGTTTCTACATCATTTTAGAAGGCGATGACTGATTCCAGCATAAGACCGTTAAATTTACCTTCGCTTAAAATACTGCTCGTTGGATAATCCTTATAGTCCTGCTGCATATATTCTGCTTTCGCAAGGATATTCGGGGTTAAGTACCAACCTGCACCGACCTGAAAACGAGTTACACTCACTTCATCGGGATCGCTATTGGCAAGTTTACCCTTGGCCATATTATATCGCCCACCGGCATAGAATTGCTTGTCTGCCCCAAAGCGATAAAGGAGTTCACCAGCTAATTGGTTCCAGTCTCGCGTATCGTCCGAGTCAGCAAAATCTCCACCGCTTGCGCGTTCGTATGTTCCGAAGAACTCCACGCCGCTGATACTGACAAACGGGTTAATCATAAACGCGGTTAGCTCGTCTGCAAAGCCTGGATTTACACGACCGGAGCGAAAATTATCTCTGGTAGCAACGATACTTTCCATTACGCTGTAGTATCGCGATCCGGTGCGATCGGCGCTATAAAGATAAATGCGCTCTGCGTTGCCGATAGAGTAAACGGAACCGGTTAGACGGACACGTGCATCGTTGGCAAATGTGCGATCGAATCCCAATTTACCCAGGATTGCAACGCCGGTCTCTCCCGGATCTTTCACGTCCTGATTTAGCTTGCCATTGCTGACACCAAGCATCACTAGCAGTCCGGTTTCCTTGTTTACATAGTATACTTCACCACCTACCTCTGTGGTAAAACCGTCCATAAGCAGATTGCCGACAAATGGGTTGTAGAATGCAGCCGCGTTGTCGGAACGACGCAAGTGCGCATCACCGTAGTTGTTCTCCATGTGGCCGACTTTAATTGTCACATAATCCATTGCGTTATCGAGAAAACCCTCTTTAACAAAGTCCAGCCGATCGACTTGAAAATACCCGCCTTTTACGTACGGCTCCGGATGGTGTCGTGAAGACATATAGGTGCGCAAAAAGGCTTTAAGCCCCCGTCCCAGCGTTACGGTCAAATCCATATTCGCAGTTGCCAGGTTAAAGTTCTTTGCCAGCTCAATTAACTCATTGCTGTTTGCACCATTGCCGTCATCCACGAAATCGGCAGTATTCTCATGCGACAATGCCTGGTATTGCAGAGCAAATGCTCCCCCGACCTGAACCTTAACTCCGTCAAACTGCTCGTCGTTTTTTTGTGGTTCAAATTCGTTCAACATATCCGTTGATGTTTGTGCCAATCCGTCGGAAAGCATTAAAGCTAAAGTCATTAAAAAGATGATAACTTGTTTCATGATAATCCCCTTTTAGGTTAGAGTAGCCTTATTTCTGCTTTCATGCGTTCTCTATTATGATTGTATTCAAATCGAATGCCAATTTTGTTGTTTTTCAACGTTGTGGAATAGCCTTGTGAAAAAAAGTACATGGAGTTGTGCCGGGCTTTGATGGTTAAGTATCTATTAATAAGTGCTTTGTATGTATCACCGTTTGTTAACGCAATTTTTGCCATAAATTTTCCTTTTCAGCTCTCGACTTCTTCATTGAAGAAGTTCAAATGTCCAAACAGTTTCAAATAGCCACAGAGCGTGCTCAAAAGGAAGGCTTGTGGCACCTTTTAAGTGCGTGGATCCCACAGAAAATCTCCCCAAAGCGGATTTTAGTGGCTTTCAGACGATTCCTTCCAAACAGGCATAGAAATTGTATCTCCCATCTATAGGAAACGTGAGCACATCATTCTCAAAGGAGATAAAAATGCGTTGCTTAATCACATTTCTAATGCTGACCCTTGTCAGCAGCTTGTTTGCACAATCCGAAATTACTCTAAATGCCGGGGAGGGCAGTCGAATCTGGCTTGAAGGAACGTCTACACTGCATGATTGGTCTTGTGAAGCTGAAGCTTTTACGGCAGTGTTAACCAGTCCGGGAGAAAATTCCGCCGCAGTTTTGACGAATATTGCTTTTGATATAGATGTCGTGATCCCGGTTCGTTCGATTAAAAGCTCGAAAGGCGATCGGATGGACAAGAAGATGTATGAAACGCTGAAAGAAGAGGAATACTCAGATATTCATTACAATTTGTCGGCAGTTCGTAAGTCGAACTCTTCAATGGGCGATAAATTGATCTTTGACACCGAAGGTACATTGTCTATTGCGGGTAGCATGCAGTTAATTGCTATTCAGGTAGTTGGCGTACTTCAGGAAAATGACCAGATTCTATTTAGTGGAAGCGTTCCGCTCGACATGACAGCGTTTGGTGTGAAACCTCCGAAAATGATGTTGGGAACGCTTCGCACCAATAAAAATATCGTGGTTCATTTTGAACTAAACATGACTGTCGCGGAGACGAAGTAATGAAGCGATGGACGATTACTTTAAGCATATTGTGCTTCTTGGTTTCCTTCGGATTTTCTCAGGCAAGCCTGCATGGTGAGGGAATACGCTTTAAGGTACTGCCGCAGAGTAGTGTCGGATTTGCCGGATCATCCAATGTAAACAAGTTCTTTTGCAGCTCTGCAACAATAGATGGAAGCGGGAGCGGAATTTTGGTACAGGACAGTAGTGGCCTGCATCATTATTCCGCAGAGATCAAGCTTGTTGCTACCAGTCTGGATTGTGGCTCGGGACGCATGAATAAAGATATGTACAAAGCACTGGAAACCGAGAAACATCCGCTTATTGAGTTCGTTCTAATGGATATTCATCAGATTTCAGAACTGCCTGACGGAACGGCATTTGAAGTGGTCACTGAGGGCGTTATGACCGTTGCCGGAAAAGATGTGCAGGTAGAAATAGCCTTCATTGTGCAGGCTATTGGAAGTAATCGATATAGCATACGCGGCAGTAAGTTTGTCTCAATGCACGACTTCGATATTGAACCTCCTCGCGCGTTGTTTGGATTGATTAGAGCCAAAGACAAATTAGAAGTGCGTTTTGATATTGTGGCTGAAATGCTTAAGTCAGAGTAATTAAACGAGGCGTTTTAAAGCAGCGATTGTCGATAGTCTTTTGGTGACTTGCCTATCCAGCGTTTAAAGGAGCGGGTAAAGCTACTGGTGTCGGCATAACTGAGCAGATATGCGATTTCACCGATACTTAGTTCCGGACGTTTTAAATAGCCGACAGCGAATTCCATACGCAAATCGTTTAGAAGCTGCTTATAGGTTGCCCCCTCATCCTGTAGCCTGCGCTGTAGCGTACGTGGACTTAGATTGAGGTGTCCTGCAACCTGTTCAATCGTCGGAAATGCCGGTTTTACCAGAGCGATAACCGATTGCTTAACCTGGGCTGTAAAGCCTAATTCCTGCGCCAGTTGAGCCGACTTCTCTTCGGCATGTGCAACAAGTATGCGTAGCAGGTTGAAGTCTGAGGTAACGATTTTGGACTCTATATGAGCTTTCTCGAAAAAGACCGCAATATCATTCTGTTCATATTTTATCGGACAAGCAAGAACGCGCTCTAATTCTAATGTGCTTGGCGGTCGTTCCCAAGGCAGGTGAATTTTCAGCGGATAGTGCTGCTGCAATAGAAGCGCATGAAATTCCCTTATGGTAAAGGCCAACATTCCTTCGGCGGTATGCCGCACGGCCAGTGGTGATTGTTCACGCCACAGTCTCTGCGGCGTCATTGTTAGTTTGTACGTTTTAACTTCCTCGAGTAGCTGCATCGGTAGTGCACTACATCCCAAATTGGCAAATTGGCAACAGTATTCCAATGCCTGCTTGACCGTTTCACTGGTCTGACTGATCTGGGCAATAAGCCCCGCCGCGGCCAGATTCATATTTTCTCCGGCATGTAGACCGAAAAAATCATCTCCGGTTCTCTCAACAGCCAGTTCAATAACTGAATTGTATACCGCATCTTCTATAAAACAGTTTTCAGCGCACAGTTCCTCCAAAGACCTCCCGCTTAGCGCGATTAGTTCATTTAAATTCGCTCCTTGTTTGGAAGCGAAATGAGCAATGTTTGCGATAAATCTTCCGGTAAAGGCCATAATTCAATCTACAGCATTTCTGAGCTGGCGTCAAATGACAATTTTTTGGCGCGGGCTGATTACTCTTTAGAAGCGAAAGTCTTTACCTTTTTTACAGACAGAATAAGGGAAAGGAAAAGGAATGAAGAGAATTACGACAGAAACGATCATTAATGCCCCGGCTAAACTTGTCTGGCAGGTGCTGACAGATTTCGATAAGTATTCGAAGTGGAATCCATTTATGACGTCGGTGTCGGGTCTGGCAATGGTTGGTTCTGAAATAATAGTTTCTATTCAACCGCCAAATAGCAGACCAATGATATTCAAGCCGCGTGTTTTGGCACTAACGCCCGAACTAGAGCTGCGATGGAAGGGCAAGATGTTTTTCTCCGGGTTGTTCGATGGCGAACATTATTTTCAGCTTAACAAGCGCGGAGAATTTCAAACGCAGCTAATTCACGGTGAAAATTTCACCGGGGTATTGTCAGGCCTTCTGCTGCATTTCATAGGCGAAAACACCCGAAAAGGTTTTATCGGTATGAATGAAGCACTTAAAAATCAATCAGAGGAAATATTCAAAGGAGTTCATAATGAAAACCGCACCGTTGCGTAATGTATTAAAAACCAATGCCGGTTTTAGCTTAATGAGTGGATTGGCGATGACGTTTATGGCAGAACAGGTTGCCGGCTGGCTGGGAATAGCACCGCATATAGCGGTTCCAATAGTGGGGATCGGACTGATTCTTTTTGCTGCGAGTGTCTATTTTACGGCAACACGTGATCCTCTTCCGGCAGGACAAGTTAAGTTTATCATCATTCAGGACTGGCTTTGGGTGGCCGGAAGCGCGCTTGTCATTTTGCTGAACCCATTTGGTTTCAGCAGTGCAGGGCTATGGATTACCGGAATTGTTGCATTGATTGTGATGATGTTTGCTATCGGGCAAAAGAATTGGTTGAAGGCGTCTTCCTAAGGGGTTGATGGCTGGAATTAATGCAGAGATAAACTTGCGAAAGAAGCCAAAAAGCATTATTTGTAAAATGCAACTTACTTGGCTGGTAGTCGTTTGGATAGGTAACAAGAATCCTCCTACCAGACAGAGATATCGAATGAAACGCTTGATTATATTTACAATCGCATTTTTTGTCCTTTCCTGTAAGTCCTCACCACAATCTGAATCGATTACGATGCACGACGCAATTCAGCAGGCAGATACAGTTGCTTTTAAAATGCTGCTGGAAATTTCTCCTCAATCTATTTCCACTCGTGACGAATCCGGTAATACGCCTCTAATGCTGGCTGTTGAAAACGGCCAGGTTTTGATGACGCAGCAGTTACTCGCAGCCGGCGCTTTAGCGAATGATACCCTGCCGAATGGAAAAAATGCCCTGCACCGGACGGATAACCCTGATTTGATACGTTTACTGATAAACCATGGGGCGGATTCACATAAGAAAGATCAGTATGGCAATACGCCCTTAAAGTTTACGCTCAATTATGCGCTGCGCTTTAGTGGCCTGCGCGAGCAGAAGAATGAGGCGCTCAGCGCTTTTCTCGATGCCGGAACACGTTTCCCATCGGCTGGCGAAGATGGACGTTGGTTCTTGCACAATGCTTGCCTGGTTGGGCATGATGCCTTGATAAAGCATCTGCTAAAAAACGATGCCGATGTCGCTTCAAAAAATGACAACGGTGGTTCTTTGCTTCACTCGGCGGCAGCAGGTGGCGTACTCTGGTTAGCCGAGAGCCTGATAGCTGAAGGGTTTGCAGTGAACGCAATAAATCGCTATGGCCAAACGCCACTATTTTTAGCTACAATTGAAGGCAAAAGAGCAGTAGCAGAGTTGCTGATTCGTTTTGATAGTGATGTTGTTGTGCGCGATTTGGCTGATCGTACACCTTTGGATTACGCTGTCGACTTTGCACGGAATAAGATCTCAGACTTATTGCTATTGCATGGTGCCGCGGTAGGCCCAAAAAAAATTAACAGACAGCGCGGGAATTATTTGGGACAGGCGGAACCCGAGAATACGCCGACGTTGTTTGCTAAGGGAATTGTCTCATCTGTTTTCTATGATCATAGTGCTCCGAACTTTTCTTTAGACGGCAAAGAACTTTATTGGTCGCCGGTTTATACCAGTCGTGGCGATTTTATCTTCTCGATGAAGCAGAAAGATGATTCTTGGAGCGCGCCGCAAATTGAGTCATTTTGTCGTGTTGGCGGCACCTATATGTATCCAACTCTGTCGCATGATGGCTCAAAGATGTTCTTTGCCAGCGATGAAGCGCTTCCAGGCGAAGAGCCGGGCAAGGAAATGAATATTTGGTTTGTTGAGCGGGAAGGCAACGGCTGGTCTGATCCCAAGCTGGTTGGCTTTCCCGGTGGCGATGAGTATGGTATAACGATTGCCGAAAGCGGCAATCTCTACTTTATGGGGCTGTACGATAGGGGGGAGGGATCGGCAGATTTATATCGTTCGGAGTATCATAATGGCGTATATGGAAATCCGGTAAATCTTGGTCCGGCGATAAACTCATCCTCATATGAAGATGAGCCTTATATAGATCCGCAAGAGCGCTTTCTGATCTTTGCCTCGCTACGGCCTGGTGATGGACGAATTTACATGAGCCGTAACAAAGACGATCAGTGGCAGCCTGCAGAGAATATTTCTTCATTCATTCCTATCGACAGTGACGTGCGCTTTCCGCAAGTTTCCCGGGACCGCCGCTATCTGTTTTTTGCGAGTAACGCCAATGGAAACTGGGATATTTACTGGATGGCAATCCCTGCGGACCTTAAATGACAGGAAAGGGCAGAATCTTTCAGCATCTATCATCGTTTTCGAAAAATCTATTGTAGGATGTCCTGTTTCATCAAACGATACGATGAGGTGCCCATGAATAGTCAGCTTTTTCTGCTTGTTGTTTTTGGTTTGACTTATATGACGATCGGTTGCGTAACAACAAACGGCTA
>JBOEGD010000038.1:0-1303 GCA_050633245.1 Calditrichia bacterium
GTTATGCCTGCGCAGGAAGAAGAACTTCTTTTAACGGACTGGAACGATACGTCTGTGAACTTTGAAAAGAATGCAAGTCTGCCTCGTTTATTTGAAGCCACTGCGGCAGCCAATCCCGAGCAAATAGCAGCGGTTTTTGCCGGCGAAGAGATGAGTTATGATGCGCTGAACCGCCAGTCGAATCGATTGGCGAACTATCTGATAAAGTCCGGCGTAAAAACCGGTGACAAGGTGGGCCTCTGCATGGATCGCTCGCTGGACATGCTGATTGGTCTGTTCGGCATCATGAAAACCGGTGCCGCTTATGTGCCGATGGATCCGGGGTTTCCGGAAGATCGTCTGGCCTATATGTGCGAAGACGCCGGCATTGAGCTGCTGTTGAGTGAAAGTGCACAGAACGATCTGCTTAGCGACTTCAGCGGCACCCGCATTGTGTATGATGATATCCCTGAAGCGCTGGCTGCTGAGTCTGATGCCAATCCTGATATTGCCATCGATCCTGCAGGCCTGATTTATGTGATTTATACTTCCGGCTCAACCGGTAAGCCAAAAGGCGTAGCATTGCCGCATGTTGCGGTAGTGAACTTTCTAAATTCGATGAGTGAAACGCCCGGTTTGCAGGCCTCAGATCGCCTGCTTGCGGTAACAACACTTTCCTTTGATATAGCCGTGCTCGAACTGTATCTGCCGCTGATTAAAGGCGCACGAGTGGTTATTGCCAGTCGTGACGATGCGTCTGATGATGTGAAGCTGAAAGACCTGATTGCCAACGAGCAGATCAGCGTTATGCAGGCCACGCCGGTGAGCTGGCAGATGCTGCTCGATGGCAACTGGACGCCTCCGTCAGGGTTCAAAGCGCTGTGTGGCGGTGAAGCTTTACCACAGTCGCTATGCGATGCACTGCTGGCTAAAGGAATAGAACTATGGAATATGTATGGTCCCACCGAGACCTGCGTTTGGTCTTGCGTGGAGCAGATGCACCCTGAGCAGGAAAAGATCTTAATCGGTCGTCCGATTGCCAATACCACTATTTACATCCTTGATAAGCAGATGAAGCCGGTGCCGATAGGCGTTGCCGGAGAATTATACATAGGCGGCGATGGCCTTGCAGTGGGGTATCTGAATCGCGATGAGTTAACGTCGAAAGTGTTTGTACCAAATCCATTTGCTGCGAATTCTCGTTTATATAAGACAGGCGACCTGGCGCGCTATCATGCTGATGGTCGTTTGGAATGTCTTGGTCGCACCGACTTCCAGGTGAAGATCCGCGGTTATCGCATCGAACTCGGCGAGATTGAAAGTG
>JBOEGD010000039.1:0-909 GCA_050633245.1 Calditrichia bacterium
TTTTTATTGATGAACTTCACACGATTGTTGGTGCCGGAGGCGCATCCGGTTCGCTGGATGCTTCAAACATGTTTAAGCCGGCACTCGCTCGTGGCGAACTTCAGTGTATCGGCGCAACCACATTAGACGAGTATCGCATGTATATCGAGAAAGACGGTGCTCTGGAACGACGCTTCCAAAAGGTAATGATCGAACCAACAACACCGGAAGAAACGCTCGACATCCTGCGCTTTATTAAAGGCAAATATGAAGAGCACCACCGCGTGCGCTATACAGATGAAGCGCTTTTAGCATCTGTAAAGCTCTGCGAGCGGTATATATCCGACAAATTTTTCCCGGATAAAGCAATCGACGTTCTGGATGAAACCGGTTCCCGCGTGCACATTTCCAGTATTGTTGTGCCAAAGGAAATTTTGGAGCTGGAACAGCGCATCGAGAAGATTCGCCAGGAGAAAGAGCAGTTCGCCAAGCAGCAGGATTTTGAAAAGGCTGCCAAGCTTCGCGATGTTGAACGCCGCCTGCAGGAAGAGCTGGTTTTTGAGCGCAACAAGTGGGAACGCGAAGAGGAAAGCCAAATCGCCGAGGTAAAAGAAGAAGATGTTGCCGAAGTTGTGGCAATGATGACAGGCGTTCCGGTTCAACGCGTTGCACAAAACGAATCTGCCAAGCTAATGAAGATGGAAGATCATCTTAAGAAGATCGTTATCGGACAGGATGCAGCAGTTGAAACCATTACGCGAGCAATTCGCCGAACGCGTGCAGGACTGAAAGATCCGAACCGACCAATTGGCTCGTTTATGTTTCTCGGGCCAACAGGTGTCGGTAAAACGCATCTGGCAAAAATACTTGCAGAATACATGTTCGAACGCAAAGATGCATTAATTCGCATTGACATGTCTGAATACATGG
>JBOEGD010000040.1:0-453 GCA_050633245.1 Calditrichia bacterium
GCATCCGTTGCAGTTACTGTATATGTACCTGGTGCTAAACCAGTAGCCGTTGCACCTGTTTGACCATTACTCCAGGCATATGAATATGGTGCAGTTCCATTAGATGCACTCGCTGTTGCACTACCGTTTGCGTAGCCACATGTTGCATCTACTTTAGTAATACTTACTGTTGGATTTGGATTAACCGTAATTGTTACTTGATCTGTATCCACACAGCCATTCGCATCAGTTACTGTTAAAGTGTAAGTCGTTGTTGTATTTGGTGTTACTGTTTTATTCGCACCAGTTCCAAGACCATGACTCCATGTATATGTATATGGTGCTGTTCCGCTCATTGCGCTTCCTTCCAAATCTGTGCTTTCACCCAAACAAATAGCTGCATCATCACCAGCGTCTGCTGTTGGACCAGCTATATTTTCTATCGTTACACTTACAGCCATTTGCATCCGTTGC
>JBOEGD010000041.1:0-50911 GCA_050633245.1 Calditrichia bacterium
GCAGGATTCGAACCTGCGAAGGCAGAGCCATCTGATTTACAGTCAGACCCGTTTGACCGCTTCGGTAACCCACCTTTTCCGGAAACCGCCCGCCTCCGCCTTCGCCGCGACCGCGGTGAAGCCATTGGCCTGTGGTGACCGACCAAGGCCGGCCCGCCGAGACGGCCGCCCTCGCCCTGCCCGCCACCCGCTCGCGGGACCGCGACGCCGCCAAACCCATTTCGGGTTTCGCTCGCCGTCGCCGCCCAAGAGCTAGCGGAGGGACTTGAACCCACAACCTGCTGATTACAAATCAGCTGCTCTGCCAATTGAGCTACACCAGCAATTAAAAGTAGCCCCCTAATATAACAGGATGAAATCTTAATGCAACTCTAAAAAATATTTTTTCATCTTTGGGCTATCTACCCGACATAAACCCACAATAGCACCCGGCTTCTTAGTGCAAAACAACGGCGAATTTGCCAGAGAATAAGTCATTACTGTCCTACACAAAGCAGAGAATATAGAGTCCGGAACAATGTAGAACATACAATATAAGCATTCTTCCTGCGTTCAAAAGCACAAAACAATTTTAGCTGGCCAATTCTGCGAGAAAAACAGTCATCAGCTTACCCCTTTATCAAACTGCGGAAAAGAAATTTCAAAAAATACAGATTGCAATTTCATCACAAATGAATAGATATTGATTTAATACGAAACACTGCACATAAATTTCGGGAGAGTTGCTATGGAAAAGGGAACCATCAAGATGTATGATCCGGTAAAAGGGTTTGGCTTTATTGTTACCGAAGATGACGACGATCTGTATTTCTCAAAAAACGACGTCCACCCAAAGTCCCGCAACGCAATATTACGCGAAGGATTGAACGTCGGCTTTGATATGAAGCGTGAGATGAAAGGCGACCGAGCTATTAATGTGCGCGTGTTTTAAATAGAACTCATACTTTTTTATTCTGCTTTATCATATTAAAAAGCGGCTGTGGAACAGCCGCTTCCCTGCCATTTGAGATTTCCACACCACTCCCCAACTCCTAGTAAGCACCTGGATAACCGTATCTAGTTAGAAATGCAAGTACTAGATGACCGGCATTTTCGCCCCCGGTGAGGCGACGGAGGTACCGCTTAGCGGCGGAAATGATTATCAAGGCTTTATCGCACTATATGACGATCAGGGTGTTTTACAATGGGCAGGGGCAAGAGGTTTTCACACAGCTTACCGGTCGCGAATGGGGGCGACCGGTAAGCAAAATATTTACTTCTTTGGGCGCATCATTTGGAACACTTGTTTCAGCTGCTTGCGCGGCATCATCTGTGCTACCATGTTGAACTGTGCCCCCTGTAGTCGTTCGGCGCCATCAATGTTTACACACTCGCCCGTCATATAAGGCGACAAATCAGACATCATAAAAACGGCAAGGTTATTCAATTCCTCCGGCTCTCCGTAGCGATTCATTGGATGTCTTTTCAGATACATCTTCTCAAAGTTCTCATCCGGCATCAAGCGCTTCCACGCTCCCTCTGTGGGAAATGGTCCCGGAGCAATGGCATTCACGCGAATTCCGTAGGTCGCCCATTCGTAGGCCAGCGAATTGGTCATCGCATACACACCCGCTTTGGCACAGGCTGAAGGTAATACGAACGCACAGCCCGTTTCGGTATAGGTTGTAACGATGTTAATAATGTTTCCGGGCTTTTCATCTTCAATTAGTTGAGCACCAAAGGTTTGGCTACAGTTAAATGAACCGGTTAGCACAATATCGACAACTGCCTTGAACCCATTGGGTGTCAGCTCTTCAGACGGACAGTAAAAATTTCCGGCAGCATTATTTACCAAACCATTCAATTCACCAAACTCGGTCTTCAGGCTTTTCATCATTTCCGATACTGCCTCATAGTCACGCACATCAACTGAGTGCCATAGCACCTTCGTACCGAACTCACCGATAGACTCAGCTGCTTTTTTAAGCTTTTCCTCCGTTCGACCGCAAATGGCAATATTTGCACCGTGCTCAGCAAATGCTCGCGCCATCCCCAAACCGAGTCCGCTACCGCCACCGGTAATTAATATCGACTTCCCTTTAAGCGTATCTTTTGTAAACATGGCGTTCCTTTCGCTAAGAAATGATTGAACAGCGTTCAAATCGTATTAAAAAGAAAAGGCCTCGTCGGCCCTTTCTAAAAAACTATTTATTTCTTTCCAACGGCTTCCAAAATTCCGACTAGAAAATCCCAGAATCTTTCGACAGTTGAAATTTGCACCTGCTCATCTGGCGAATGCGCACCGGTAATCGTCGGTCCAAAAGAGACCATATCCATTCCCGGAAATTTCGCTCCGATAATACCGCATTCCAGCCCGGCATGAATAGCCAGAATTTCCGGCGCCTTACCAAAACGCTGCTCGTGGACACCCTTCGCCAGGTGCAGAAGCTTCGAGTCCGGATTCGGTTCCCAGCCGGGATAACCATTGCTATACCGAATATCAGCTTGAGCAAGCTTGGCAGACGCACTGACCATGTTTACTGCATCTTGCAAACCAGAGGCAACAGAGCCACGCTGACTGGTGTGAACAAGAATATGGTCATCATGCGTTTTGATTACGGCAAGATTCGTTGAGGTCTCTACCAAACCGGGAACGGCCTGGCTCATTGCCAACACACCATGGGGCATACCGTAAAGCATATTTAGCAACCTCGTTTGCAGGTCCTTTGCAAAAACCTGTTGCGGTGCATTGAAGCCACTTTCTTCCAGTCTTAAGAAAACATCCGCATCTACCAGTTTTAGCTCATCCTTAAAAACTTTGTCAAATTCTGATGCGATTTCATTTATCGCCGCATCTTTTTCAAGTGGAATATATATCACAGCATCACATTCTCGTGGAATGGCATTGCGCATACTTCCACCGTCGATATGCGCAAGACGCACATCGAAGTCTTCCAAACAACGATGTAGAAAACGGGTAAGCAGCTTTAATCCATTACCAAGACCGCTACTAATTTGTAATCCTGAGTGCCCACCCAGTAATCCACCAATCCGAACATGCTTTGCAGCATACCCTGATGGAACCATTTCAGTTTTCAGAGGAAAGGAGATGACGGTATCACGTCCGCCTGCACAGCCAATATACATGGCACCATCTTCTTCCGAGTCCATATTCAACAGCACGCGACCTTCAAGCATATCTTCACCAAGTTCGATAGCGCCGGTCAGTCCTGTTTCTTCGTCAATGGTGAACAGGAATTCCATAGGGCCATGAGCAACGTCCTTGCTATCCATAACAGCAAGAGCGGCGGCGACACCAATTCCATTATCCGCCCCAAGCGTTGTGCCATCAGCGGTAATCCAGTCGCCGTCTCTTAAGAGGCGGATTGGATCTTTATCAAAATCGTGTACCGTATCTTTGTTCTTTTCACAGACCATATCCAAATGGCTCTGCAAAATAACAACTGGTGTGTTTTCCATCCCAGGAGTAGCAGGCTTGCGAACAACAATGTTTTTTACTGCATCGAGTCGATATTCGAAGCCATTTCTCTCCGCAACACCTATTACATACTTACTAACGCGTTCTTCATCTTTAGAAGGCCGCGGAATTTGGCTAATGCCATAAAAATGTTCCCAAAGAAGTGCCGGTTTTAGTCCTTCAATCGCAATCTTAGTCATAATTTCCGCCTCATAGAATCTTTTACCGTTGACCGTCAACGGGTTTGAAATTAACTTGTATGGAAATGAATATGCAAGCGGTTTGTTACTTGCTATCCGGTTTTTTCACCTTGAAAGCACCACTAAAAGGATATCCCACCCATGTTTAAACTTGGCTATTATCAGTTTCGACCACTATTTGGCAAGGTAAACACAAATCTCTCAAAAGTATTAAAAGCGTTGGCGCCCGCCGATGCAGATCTGATTGTGCTCCCTGAATTGGCGTTTACAGGATATTACTTTAGTGGTCGTGAGGAGACCCTACAGCTGGCAGAAGACCCAAACCACTCCGCAACGATTGATAGCCTGCTCAACTTGTGCAAACGAAGAAATTTTTATTTAGTTACCGGCTTCGCCGAGAAAAAGCAGGATAAAGTTTTTAACAGCTCAATTTTGCTCGGTCCGGAAGGAATTATTCATACCTATCGCAAGCTTCATCTTTTCTCAGAGGAAAAGAACTGCTTCGACCCCGGTGACACTCCACTGGCGCTTTCAGATGTTCGTGGTGCAAAGGTAGGGATGATGGTTTGCTTCGACTGGATCTTTCCTGAGGTCATGCGCAGCCTAACCGTGTTGGGAGCCGACATTATTTGCCACCCGTCTAACCTCGTGCTCAGCTATTGCCAACAGACGATGCTCTCTCGCTGCCTCGAAAACTCGGTATTTGCTGTAACGGCTAACCGCTTTGGCATTGACAAACGTCCACACGGCGAACTCCGATTCACCGGAAAAAGCCAAATAGTAGCTCCCAAGGGCGTTTTACTGCAACGTGCACCATCACAACGCACCGATCTGCAAATACACGAAATTGACCCCGCGCTGGCTCGAAATAAGGACATTACTGCGCTAAACAACATTATGACCGATCGCCGCCCGGAATTCTATTCCCCTCTTTGCCGGGAAAACAATTAATTTGTAAAAGTTATATACAAATCACCTGTTAATTCAACCCCTGGTTACCTTCTGACGACAGCATTTCCGGAGAACGTAACCGGCAAAGTATTTGCAGTGTCTTCTCAGGAACAACAAAAAAATGTGGGAGTTTTTATGCATCTTTCCAGATCAAAGAACTTTGGCAGGATAACGTTTTCAGAGCGGGAAATCCGCTTTTTCGTGGCGTGGCGTATTGTGGTTGTCCTGATCCTTGTTCTTCATTTCCCGGTTTTTCCTCAGGGGCCCGCCTGCAATATGGAACCTTTTAGTTCCACAACAATATCACCGGTATTCACGCTCGATGGTGTTGGTGATAATGTCGATACTATTGATTTCTGGGAGGCACCGGATATTAACAATACCCTGATGTTCGTAACCTCCAAGGACAACTCATTGGTAGAAATCTGGAAATATCCGTTTGAAAACAACCAGCAAAGCCCGCTGACACATTCGACGTTCGGTAACAGCCGGGTGAATGGGGTCGTCGTCGACCAGGAAGAAGATTTGCTCTATATCGCGACTGCAGATCCGGCCAGTACTGTCAGCGTATTTTCCCTGCCGGACCTGACCTTCATTCACAATTTCAACAAACCGGGTGTCGACCTCGACAACGAACCGAATCTTACCCTTCTCAAACTTCCCAATGGCGATAAAAGGATTTATCTGTCTTCAAAGACCACCGTCTATATTCACGATGCCGCCAGTGGGGATTATCTGGGGGAATTCCAACCGGAAGATGGTCTGGAAACCATGGCCGCCGATGAGTATCACCAGGTGATTTATATTCCTGATGAAATGGGTGGCACCGGGGTTTATGTCCACCATCCGGATGGTCAACCGTTTGAACGAAACGGCAGCAACAATTTTGGTGGCGGCGATATTTTTGATGCTGATGCCGAGGGCATCTGGCTCTATAAATGTCTTTCTACAAACGGTGATGACACCGGCGATGGCCTGATCATCGTTTCCGACCAACGGTCCTCAGAAACTGATTTTGAAGTATTCGACCGTCTTACCTGGGAACATCTGGGCACCTTCAACCTCGGCGGTGTTTCCAATACCGACGGCATCTGTGCTTTTCAAACCCCTTTGCCCGGTTATCCAAGTGGTGTTTTTGCAGCAATTGATGATGATCAACAAACCGCTGTGGGAGATTGGGAAGTCATTTTCAACGCCATAGGTTCAGTAGTCGGTATCGGAGATGGGGAAACGACTGTGCGCGATTTTCGCGTGAGCGTCAATTATCCTAATCCGTTCAATCCGACTACAACAATCGACTACCACTTACCACAAGCCAATCGGGTGAAATTAAGGATTTACAACATCTACGGGCAGCTCGTTCGCGAGCTGGTCAATGAGCACAAACCGGCAGGAGCATTCGGGGTGGTTTGGGATGGTTTGAACAGTGATGGTCTTCCTGTGAGCAGTGGGGTTTACATGTACGTGTTCTCTACTCCGGAATTCCAGCAGTCCCAAAAAATGACTCTGGTTCGGTGAAACGTATCCGGAATTAAATCGGTGGGCTAGAAATAAACATATCCTGCCAGAGAAAACTCTTCGGCAAGCGAAGCCTGAAGTCGTTCAGGCTTTTTAAAGAGTTCAAAGAGAATGCACGTTGCGATCAGACTATCAATTGCGTCTCCGTAGCGATCGGCAAGAATTTGCTCTCTCGTTTCCTTCTCACTAATTAGAACATCTTGCACTTCAAGGTATTCCAGTATCCCTTCACGCTGTCGTCGCGCGCGTTTTCCCGCCTTCGGATCACCCTTTTTTTCCTTATAGGGCTGATATAAACCGTGTCGCTTTAGAAAAGAGGCCGGACAGGTTTCAAGTAGATTTGCTTTATGTGAATGAAAGGGCATCATTGGAAGAATGACGGCTTTACCCGTGATTGCCAGCGGCATCAGGACCTCAGTTATTCCATAATAGGTCTGTCGATAAATCCATAGATTATATGGCGCGAAGGGCGCCTCGCTAAGCACATCGCAATTGCGTTTGAGCTCGGGCTTTGCAGACAGGCTGCGACAATAATTGCGAAAGTCTTCCGGCGAAGTAAATTTTATTGAGAATCGTTTGGCAAAGTCGAGCCAGTTTGCGCATCCAAACATTTGTGAGGGGTGAACTGCAAAAGGGAAATCCAGGCCGTACACACCTGGATTCAGGCTGATAAACTTCCGCAGGGCAATCAAACATTTTTCTCGTGACAGGCCGGATGCCGGAAGGTTCTTACCTTGAGTGGTAGAAACAATCCGCAAAACATCCTTTTCTATTTTGCCACAGCTTATCCAAAGATGGTTCCCAGCCTTTACGGCGCCACTAAAGTCGACGCCATAAAGGACGTGTTCAGAGAAAAGGGATTGCATCTTACTGTAGAAGCGTCATCTTGCGCGTTTCCACAACCTTTTTGTCTACAACCAGAGAGTAAAAATAAGAACCACTGGCCAGCTTCTGGCCAGTATTTGTCGTTCCTTCCCAACGCAAACTATGCGAACCGGCGGAAAGCTCTCCACCTTCAACCTCAGCAACCATCTTTCCACTAACGTCGAAGATTCGGACTGAAACGAACGCAGATCGGGACAGGTCAAAAGGAATTAGTGTAAGCGGATTAAACGGGTTTGGATAGTTTTCACCCAGCGTAAACTTTTCAGGTGCAGTAGTTGGAGGAAGTATGCCAGTGAGAGAGCCACCAATTTTGTAGATTCTTCCATTAAACGAGCAGATGTACAGATTTTTGTTCAGATCCTGTCCAAAGCTGGCAATATTGCTGAAAAAATCGACAACTAGTGAGTTCACCGGTTCAGTTAATCCGTCATAAGACAGTGCCCAAACGCGACCACTAAGATAGTCAGCATAAATATATCGGCCGGCTAACTCTGGAATTCGATTTCCACGATACACATAGCCACCGGTAATTGAACCATTTCCGCTACCGTGCGGATATTCCCATACCGGCTTAATCAGATTTGTAGTATCGCAGGCGCTTCCGGGAGGATAACAGTGATTACCTTCCATTATCTTCCAGCCATAGTTGCCGCCGGAAGTAATGATAGAGATTTCCTCCCAGTTGTTTTGCCCAACATCTGCGGCCCAAAGGTTCCCGGTAACATCATCAAAGCTAAATCTCCAAACATTGCGTAATCCATAGGCATAGATTTCTTCGAGATAGCCTTGCGAATTACCAACATATGGATTGTCAGATGGAATGCGATAAAGCTCGGAAGGACTTGAGTTATTAACATCAATTCGCAGCATATTACCGAGATCGGTGACGCGTCGCTGACCGTGGTTTTGCGGATCACCACCGCTACCGCCATCTCCCGTAGCAATATAGAGATAGCCATCCGGTCCAAAAGCAATCTGACCGGCGTTGTGGTTACTAAACGGCTTTGATACTGTTAAAATTACCAGTTCACTATCTGCAACTGCTACATTCGGATCGGTGTCCGAGACCTTAAAGCGCGCGATCACGGTGCGATTTGGTCCGTTTGCCGTATAATTAACAAAGAAATACCCATTATTTGCATAATCCGGATGGAATGCTAAACCGAGCAACCCTTCCTCATCAGACGAATCGTCAACCCTGGCTTCAATGTCTAGAAATGTTGTTACATCTGCAGGAGTAGCCAGTGAATCATTTTGAAAAACCGAGATAATTCCGCGCTGTTGGACAACAAAAACTCTATCCGTACCGTCACCGGGGTGCTGAAAGTCTACCGGGCGCACAAACGTTAATCCGGGGTAAGCCTGTACCAGTTGATACTGGGCAAGGCTCGGAAGTGAGATCAACAACATTATGGCGCTAATTAATACTTTATACGAAAGTCGCATACTTTATCCTTTCATTCTGGTTAACAACTATGGCGCTACCCACAGTGAATAGACCTGTTTATTCGTCATGTCTAAAAGAAGAGATACAGTTAGAATATACGATATAATACGTCTTACACTCCGGCAAATTTTATGCCTTTAAAGAAATGATGCGTTAACCAGTTATCATTGCCCGCAAGAAGCTCATATTAACGCATTAATACCATTTTGCGCGACTGGGATTGCAACTTTGTTCTTAACCGATAGAAATAAATACCGCTGGGCAAATTCTGCTCATTAAAGTCTATTTGATACGAACCAGGCGAGACCACGTCATCAAGCAGTGTCGCAACTTTTTTTCCCATGACATCAAACACAATTAGACTTACGTGCTGACGTTTTTCTATTCTAAATGGAATTGCAGTCGTCGGGTTAAATGGATTTGGGTAATTCTGGTTTAGCGTAAATTCACTCAAAGACAATCCTGATTGGTCGCGAATTCCCGTAATAACCTGACGGTTCTTTATAATTTCAGCGGCATTTCTTGCAACAGCACGCAACTCGGTTATTGCCTCTGCGGCAGAGGTTTGTCCCTGACCTACGGAATAGGCCATGATAATGTCCTGCGTTTCGCCAGCTGCGATACGAAAAGGTCCGGTGTTGATCAAAAAACGTCGATCCTGAGGCATTATATCAATCCAGCCAATGTCCGTTACCGGATCTCCGCTATAGGTAAAACGAGGATCATCCTGCAGTGTTCCACCAACTCCAAAGGTAGTTGGATCGATGGGTAAACCACTTGGTAGAAATCCGCCACGCTGATACAAACGTGCAACTGTGGTGTCGGTAGGTTGGTTCAGCGGGCCTGAAGACTTATTTATTGGCGTATAGGAAATCATACCCAGCCGCTTACGATCAAAAAGCGTATCAGGGGCGAAGAAATCTCCGCGATAAGTAAATGCCGTATCTCCGGGTGAGTTAACTGCGGGGCCCTGCACAACACCAATTCCGAAAGCAGGTGGATTGATGCCATAATCAAAGTCTTCACCATCGTTATACATGTAGCTTAAGTTTAATGAGGTATCACATGCAACCAGATCATCTTGAAAATCTCCGATATCAGCATCGGCAAAGATTGAAAAATAGGCGTCTTCAATATCAGTATTACTTTTATTTGTCATACGGTAGCGAAAGTATACAATTTGCAAGTCTCGCTGTGTTAGCGCGTATGCCCAAACGGATTGATGAATCTCGACCTCAAGCGGATCGGTCTTAAACCATCGCGGGCGCTGTGTGGTGTCTACTACATCGTTATATGCACACCAAAACGTCTTATCTCCAAGTAAATCGGGCTGGTCAACAAATGGATCATAAAGACCATTATTATCCAGATCGCGAAAGTATGCCCCCTGAGCTACCGCGTCAGCCCACTCTATATAGGCAGGACTACCAAAGGTATCCGATCTCGCAACCTTATAGAACTTCACTTCGGGGTCATCAGGGTTCGTACCCAGATTGCCAGCTTCCCATTCTCTTGCAAAGATATTACCAGAGGTCCACGAGGCGCGCATTCCGCCATCGACTCGGCCACTAAGAGCAATTCCCGTCTCAAACAGGAAACTGTGATTAGAACCCGTCGGCCAACGAGCACTGCCATTATCCCCCGTTCTCGCATCATTGTGCAAGGGCAAATCAATGAGGTTAATGTCAATCCTTACCGTTTCTAACGGCAGCTTTTCAGCTCTGGCATTCTTTTTCCAGTCCGCTGCAAAGCTAAAAGCACCGAATAAGAATAGCAGAACACTTAAGGTATAAACTAGTTTCATAACGCCTCCAACGTCTCTTATTACAAGATACAGGTGATTTCGCTCTTAGCAATAAAAACTTATGCTTCCAAGAACATCGCGCACCCCTTGCCCCATGCGCTTCAAAGGCTTACTTTATACACATTATCATTTATCAGGAGAAATTATGAATATCTATGGGCTGATTGTTCTTATCACCCTGCTTTTTGGCTATTTGGTAGACTTCATTACCGAGATACTAAACCTGCGTGCTCTAAAAGACGAGCTTCCGAAAGAGTTTAGTGATGTATACGATGCCGATAAATATCGCAAGTCTCAACAGTACACCCGAACCCGAACACGCTTCGGATTTCTGACGTCTACATTTTCGCTGCTTCTTACGCTGGGCTTTTGGTTTAGCGGCGGCTTTAATATACTCGATATCTGGATTCGGGACCTGGGTTATGGAGAGATTGTTACCGGTTTACTATACATGGGCGTCTTGTTAATTGCCCGAAGCGCTATAACTCTACCATTCAGTATCTATTCTACCTTTGTTATTGAGGAGCGATTCGGCTTCAATAAAACTACACCTGCCACGTTTATTGCAGACTTGGTAAAAGGCCTACTGCTCGGCTCTGTTATTGGAGGAATCTTACTAGCAGGGATTCTGGCATTTTTTCTTTATGCGGGTCCACAAGCCTGGCTTTACTGTTGGATTGCCACCACGCTCTTTACCCTGATTATGCAGTTTATTGCGCCAACCTGGATTATGCCGCTATTCAATAAGTTTACACCGCTTGAAGACGGTGAACTACGTAGCCGCATCATGGATTACGCCAAATCAGTAAATTTCCCGCTGCAAAATCTATTTGTGATGGACGGATCCAAACGATCCAGTAAATCCAACGCTTTTTTTACCGGCTTTGGTAAGAACAAGCGCATCGCCCTGTTCGATACCCTTATTGAGAATCATACTATCGGGGAACTCGTAGCCGTGCTTGCGCATGAAATTGGTCATTACAAGAAGAAGCATATCCTTCAGAGTATGGTTATTGGTATTCTGCATATGGGAATAACATTTTATTTACTATCTGTTTTTATGACACATAGCGGACTTTTCGACGCTTTTTATATGGACAATATGAGCGTTTACGCCGGCCTGATATTCTTTGGAATGCTCTTCGCTCCAATAGAAATGATTTTGTCCATATTTATGCAGCTATTCTCGCGTAAGAATGAATTTGAAGCTGATCGCTATGCCGTTGAAACCACCGAACAACCCAATGATATGGTAAATGTGCTAAAGAAGCTGACAGCCGATAACCTTGGTAACCTGACACCGCACCCGCTTTATGTCTTCCTCAACTACTCTCATCCGCCGACCTTGGAACGTATTCGCGCGATCAGGGAAATACCAGTGATGGGAAAATAATATGAAAACAGCACCTACTCTCGCCGATATTCGTCGGGCAGCCGAAAGGATTGCGCCCTACGCCCATCGCACACCGGTTCTGACTTGCGGAGCCATTAACCAGTTAACGGGCGCCGAGTTATACTTTAAGTGTGAGAACTTCCAAAAAGTTGGCGCCTTTAAGTTTCGCGGCGCTTGCAATACCGTTATGGGTTTAACTGAAGAGGTGGCGGCAAAAGGCGTAGCTACACATTCTTCCGGAAATCATGCTCAGGCTTTAGCATTAGCTGCCCGTCTACGCAACATTCCGGCTCATATTGTTATGCCCTCGAATGCACCGGAGGTTAAGAAACGTGCAGTAAAAGACTATGGTGCAAATATTACTCTTTGCGAGCCGACCCTTCAGGCACGAGAAACAACACTTAAACAAGTTGTAGATAAAACCAATGCAGAGGTCGTTCATCCCTACAATGATTATCGCGTTATTTGTGGCCAGGGCACCGCGGCATTGGAGCTTCACAAACAGGTTGGCGACCTCAATATAATTATGGCGCCGGTTGGCGGGGGGGGACTGCTTAGCGGAACTGCACTGGCAACCCACTACCTACATCCTGAATGTGAGGTTATTGCAGCAGAACCTGCAGGTGCAGATGATGCCTGGCAATCCTTTAAAGCAGGTAGGCTAATTCCATCTCATAATCCAAATACAATTGCAGATGGCTTGCTCACATCGCTCGGAGATAAAACCTTTCCATTAATCCAACGTCACGTAAATGACATTCTAACTGTCGATGAAGAAACAATTATCTATGCTATGCGACTGACCTGGGAGCGAATGAAGATTATTATTGAAGCATCATGCGCCGTTCCACTTGCAGCCATCTTAACGTACCCGGAGCACTTTAAACAGAAACAAGTTGGCATCATATTGACCGGGGGAAACGTAGATCTGGAACAACTTCCCTTCTAAAACGCGCAAAATGCCTCAATACCGTCAACCTATGCACCACAGACGTTAGCGAAAACCCCATTACCTGATGTATCTTTATTCAATCATTAAACAAAAAGAGATTACGTTCAACACAGAATAATTGCTCACCTGTTGCCCGGGATTCCGGTGTTTGCGGTGTGGTGAATTCCGGGCAATCAGAGCAATACAAGTATAAGGGGGAGGATTTGGGATTTGGCTTGCGACCGGCAGCCTCGCTCGCTGGATCTCACAATCCTCTCTTATTTTTTCTGCGCGTTACAAAACCCCATAACCGGCCCTCAGCAAATTTCCGATATGTTTCCTACAATTAATAAACTACCTTACTATTGTAAAGCTTAGCTGTCTAATTCTGCCATACTGTTCCTACTGCATGTATAATTAAAAATTGACTTTCGCCGGTAAATATTGTATTTCAATATATAACAACATGTTATATACCTAAAGAGAATCAATCCTTTCTACTCAAATCAGCCGCGTAGTACGATTTATGGGGCTCGAAGTAATAATAAGATGCTGTACTACAAAGGGAATATTTGGTCATCTTCCCTTTGTTTAAGGGGGATAAATAATGCAAGTCGCAAATTTTCTTACTTTTGCGCTTTGTTCTGTTAGTGGTGACGTAAGCGTAGAACTACTCAATAAAGTGAGTGATTATTTTTCAAAATCTTACCATATTAACCTTACAATTATTGCATTCATTGCAATATCCACCTGCTTAATACTGAGCTTTCGCTCCGATTCTGAAGAGAAAAACACGGAATATAATAACCGAAAGTCGAAGCGATTAAGGTCATTTGAAACGCAGCTAAAGAAGTTACTTCAAACGGCAGAACACCTCTCCTCCTCTGATCAACTTAAGGCACGAAACCTGCTGTCCAAATCCATAGAGGCATTAGACGCATTAGAAGAATCCCTGCCGGAAGAAAAATATCAACAATTAGAAGCTGTAGAGATTTTCAGTGAACTTCAGAGTGTCTACAATACGCTGCTACCTTACGCTGTTAAAAATGACATTGGTTTTATTCTTACAGATGAAAGCAATTCGGTCTATACAATCACGAACAAAAAAACACTACAAAGTTTTATGGGAGATTTGATTGGACAGCTCGTCCTAAATCTACCTGCTCACAGCTTAATTCAAGGATCGACCGGAACGGATCCTGATGGAAAACGCCTTTTCAGGATATTCATAAACTCGACGGAGGAGAGCTATGGGTTTCAGCAGATTAAGAGTGATATTGAATCACTTATGGCGGTTGATGATGAACACCCGATAAACTGGCAGCAAAAAGCAGACTTTCACTACATAGAGAACTATATCGGACTTGATGCAGAGTTAAGGCTATTCGAGCACACACAGGATACCTTCTCGCTTTATCTGCGGTTTGAGCAACCTGCATCACTTCGCAACCTGTCTGTGGATCTCGAAGAAACACTACATAATCTGTCGAACAACGATTGCGTTATCCCGGAAGATAAGGAAACATTTATACTGATTGTCGAAGACTATCCTGAGGTTCGACTCTATTTAAAGAGGCTTCTGTCACGATATTTTTCTGTATTAGAGGCAGAGGATGGCGTCCAGGCATTAAAAATGGCTCAAAATATGATGCCTGATCTTATACTAAGTGACTTGATGATGCCTAAAATGGATGGGCTTGAGTTTTGTACGCACATAAAGACCAACGAACAAACAAGTCATATACCCGTGGTCTTACTAACTGCTCATCCTTCAGCAGACACAGAAGTGAAAGGCTTACAGATAGGTGCAGATGATTATATAGTCAAACCATTCTCTGCACAATCACTACTTGCCAGGATAAGCAACTTAATTAACCAAAGACGGGCGCTGCGACAATTGTTTAGCAAACTACCTTCCTTAGAGCCATCAAAAATCACCTCTACGTCTACTGACGCAGAGTTTTTAAGAAGGGCCATTGCTTGCGTGGAAGATGCCATGGACGACACAAAGTTTGACACGTCTATACTCGCGACAAAAATGAATCTTAGTCGAAGTCAGTTAAATCGCAAGCTACAAGCGATTATCGCGAAAACGAGCAGAGAATTTATCAGAACCCTGCGTTTAAACAGAGCATGCCAGCTGCTCGAGAAGAAAGTCGGCAATGTTAGCGAGGTTATCTATATGGTTGGCTACAATAACTTGAGTCACTTCGCAAAAGTCTTCAAACAGCACATCGGTGTTTCTCCATCAGACTACCGCAACGGCATTCGCCCGGATAAGAATCAAACTTCCGAATAGCATAACGTCTGAGCTCTGCCTCTAAAGCGCTGCTTCAATAGCCCGGATGAGTTTACTACTTGAAGGCTCAGTCCTGGAACCAAATCGACCACAGACGCTTCCATCCCTGCCAACGAGAAACTTTGCAAAGTTCCACTTCACATTGCCACCAAAGCCAGGATGGCTGGAATCGTCCGTTAGATAGCTATAGAGCGGATGCTGAGATTTGCCCTTAACTGAAATCTTTGAGAACATTGGAAAAGAAACCCCATACTCCAAACTACAGAACTCTTTAATCTGATCGTCTGAACCCGGCTCCTGCCACAGGAAATCATTCGCCGGAAAACCCAGGATTTCCAAACCCTTGTCGTGATATGTTTCGTACAGGTTTTGTAATCCGGTATATTGTGGGGTAAAACCACATTTACTTGCGACGTTCACGATAAGTAAAACCTTATTCTTATATTCCTTCAGTGAAACAGGCTCACCATCTATTGAGTTTACTTCAAAGTCATATATTGAGTGTTGCAACGCTGGCTCCATTAGATTAATTTCATCAACATACTAAAATTATATGGAAATTTCATTGGATCATTTTTTAGGCTGACAGCTTTAATATATAGCAGTCGACACGATGCATTTGCAAAAGCCTTCTGATTATCAACAAAAACCAAAGGCTTTTTATAAACATCCTCATTTATCCGCGTCAATTATATTGGAGTTAGTCCACATGCAAATAAACTTTAAATATTCAGCAATTTCGTTCGTCCTGTTGTTACTCATTCTGCAAGGTTGTGCCCAACTCGCTCCACCAAGATCGCCGCATCGCCCGGTATTGACCCGCATTCAGCTGAATGCTCCCAAAGTTGCAGCTATAGATTCTTTTACTGTAGAACTGGAGGTAAAAAAGGGACGTTACGACGTGTATTTAGTAACGGAGACTGTTCGGAAGAGCTACCGCTTAAAGTCTGGTGAGCAGTTAATCGATTTGCTGAGTATTGACGCGCTGCTGGGTGATCCTGATTTAAACAAGCGCGTGGAGAGCGAATATATTTCTCTCCCTCTGAAGGTCAAACTGATCGATAAAGATAAAACCGTTAATGAGCTTAAAACAGAAATCGACTGCTTTGCCGGGTATAATGTTCCGGGCAATTCAGCGGTTCCTCTTAATAATCTGGGCACAATCAAATATTCAAAGAAATAGAGCGGCAGGAAGAACAGAAAGAAGACTCTGATTTGTTGAAGATTTTGAAAGAAGTGCTTAAAAGAAGAAATCAGACTGGCAGTAGATTGACTAAGGCAAAGTCTGATTTCTTCTTTAATGTTCTCGTGCTTTGCTATCAGTAACGGGCCGATAGCGAAAGCTGGACGAAGCGCTTTTTCAGCAGAAAGTCCTGATACCCACTGTTATCCAAAAGGTTATATCCGGCCGCCTGCAGATTAAATTTTGTTTGTCCGACAGAAAATCGATATCCAACCGAAACGTCAACATCATAGAATGGGTCAATAGTGATGCTGGCTATCTCCTCTTCACCCGTTACCGGGCTGCGACGGTTATCCAGAGCCAGGCTTTCTCCTTCATGAAACCACACGCCTGTTACGTAGATTCCGCTTCCCGAAATTATATCCATTTGCACATTGGTACCGGTTTTCGGTTTGTAGGCGTAAAGAAGCCTGTCCGTCACATCGAGGTAGTTAAAAGATGCACCGAGATTAATGAGATCGCGAATCTGGTTAAATGCAACAGATGCTTCAACACCGCGGGTTACGTTCCGTCCAATTTGTTGCTGAGTAGTTAACACATCACCCGGACGACTAATCAACTTATTGACAATCAGATTGCGAAAAACCGCCATCGATGCCTCAAAAGAGCGATAAATCTTGTCTTGAGGAGAATATGTGTAAACAAGCCCCAGTTCCGCAGCATTATTTGTTTCAGGCTGGAGACGCACAAAAGAACTGTCTGACTGTGACACGTCTTGTAGCCGCACGTAGGCATTATCCAGCAGCGTTTGGATTTTAATATTGCGTCCAAAGCTACCGTAGGGCTGTAGCTCCCAATCGGGATAGGTGACAATAAAACGGCCGCCAATCGACGGTGAGACAAAGATATCTCCATTAGCGATAAAATCTCCTCGCAAACCGGCATGCGTATCGTAGGTAATATTTTTAAACCCGGCCAGCTGATTCTTAAAAGCCGCAACACCGGCAGCGCTCCAGCGATTTTCGTATAAAAAAGCCTGATATCGATCGATGGTAACGTCGCCGCGCTGCTCTGTAGTTGCGCGGTCGAGCTCATCGTGAACATACTCTGCCAGGATATTGAACTCATTCTCATTAGTGAGCGAATATTTTTTGACCATTCGCATCGCCAGTCTGTCAGACGTAAAGTCATTGACGATTCTTCCGGGTGCATTCTCGACCGGAAACTGCTCGATTCCATCGTCACTGCGATTATAGTTTACATTCAGATCGATATTGTTTAGTAAGGGAAGTTTTCCTTTAAAAGATCCGGCAACTAAATAATTTTCCCGCTTATTGCGAAACGTTTCGGTTGTATAGTCGAGGTTATAAAAAAAGAGTCGATTACTTATCTCACTGTTTCCGCGATAATAATTGACGCTTAAATTGTGGTTCTGCTTTACTGTTTCTATAACGCTGGCAGTTAATCGCTGCTCAGCCGGGACATCTTCCCAATAGTTTATTCCCGGTTCAAACTGGTTGTATTGACCAAAATAATTCACAATCAGCTTTTCAGATAATGGGATATTCACTTCACCCATGTAGTAGCGCGTTGAGAAACTACCGACTTTAGATTTTAGGTATAACCCGCGCTTCAGATTCTTTCGGGTAGTAATATTTACAACACCACCAAATGCCCCACTCCCCAAAAGCGCCAGATTTGATCCTTTTAGCAGCTCAATCTTTTCAATACTTTCCACCGGAATAATTGATAAATCCGCGGCATTTTCAAGACCCACATTATTAATTAGAATACCGTCGACGTAAACATTCACTTCATCAGAGTCGCTTCCGCGAATTTGAATGGTGCGACCGCTAAGGTCGTTCCCCTGAATCCGAACAGACGAAACAGTTTTAATTAAATCACTCAACTCACTGCTGCCGCGTAGTTCAATCTCTTCAAAACTGATTTCATCTTTTGCATGTGGAATTTCCTGCTTTACAAGATCAATCTTATCCGCCTGGATATTCACCGCTTTCTGCTCAAGATTAACAGCTTTAAGGCGCACTATCTTCTTCGGCTTATGATCTCGCAGAGCAACGCGATACTCCTGATACCCAACATAACTCACTACGAGCGTGTCAAACCCGGAGAAGTTTCCTTCAATCAAAAAGTAACCATCCGAATCCGCAGCGGCACCACGTTGCGCCTTTACTAAATATGCGTCGGCTCCCTCGAGCGGCTCGCGAGTGCGATCATCCACAACCAATCCGCTTACAACAGGAATTTCCTGCGCAATTATAATGCTGCACATTAGCAGCATGAAAACCAATCCCGATGATATAGATAAAGTTTGTTGCTTTATATTCATTCAGTAGCCCCTTCTTCCACAAAATAAATCGATTCTGTAAAACCATCCACATCTTCCGCATCAATCTGATGCCCACGCTTGGTAATGATATAAACAGGTTCGCCATTAATAAATGTCGTTTGAGGAAATGTCTGGCGATACACAGCCGTATTTGCATCGACAGTATCAATCCTTTCCATATCCAAAAACAACTGCGTATCATCATCATCGCCATCGCGAAAATAGACAGCACACTGAACTTTTGATATGGTCTGCTCACCCTGATAGTCAAAGATTGTTGTCGTGTAAGTCAAACTGTCGCGAACCGATGAGGCTATCCTGGGCGAGCCATACACCATCGGCCAGACCACGCCAGAGACGCCATCTCGTACCACAAGCGTGGTATCCAATGTATAATACTTTTCCTGTTCAATACGCACATTAATCGGGCGATCGAACTGCTCGTCTCCGGTTAAGGCATAGTCCAATTGAAAGTCGCCCTGCCGGTCTGTTGCGGCGCTTTGGCCCTCAAACGAAACCATTGCTTCAAAGACAACTTCACTTCTGTCGAAGGTATTTACAACTTTCCCCGAGACGCCGACAAACTCTGCAAGCGGCTCTGCAGCATATTGATATCCCAGAAATCGATCGGCCTCACAACCGACGATCACCAAGCAGGTTATCAATACTGTCAAATTACGAAAAAATCTCATCACACCACATCTCCCTTCATTCACATATTATCGCGCAGAAAACTTAACCGTTTCAATAAACCCATCCACGTCTGTAGCCTGAATAGACCACGGCGCTTCGGTCATTAAGTTTGCTGTAATGCCATTATTTACGACAATGCTGTCGGGTACAGAAACTTCATAGACAGCGGTATTTGCATCTATCTGGCTAGTTCGAGTCATCAAAAAAGGAGTGTCATGGTTTCTTCGCTCCACCACTCCATCACGATAGGTAACAATCGCCTGAACAGAGGAAAGTGAATTAATGCCCTGATAATCAAAGACAACCGCGGTAAACACCGGGATTGTCTTTACACTACTCTTAACACGTGGGGCACCATAGGTCATTCGCCAGCTGATATCATTGACATCTCCACGAATAACCAGCGTTGTATCGAGTGGGAAATATCGATCCTGCGTTATGCGTAAAGAGATCGGTCTGTCGCGAAGAGCATCGGAAGGCAGCACATAGTTAATGCTGTAGTTTCCTGAAAAATCACTGGACGTTGTTTGACCTTCAAAAGATAACCGGGCCTGTGAAACCGTCTCACTTTCATCAAAAATATTGAGCACCTTACCTTCAATCTGCGCAAACGTTTGTAGTGGCTCCGCATCATACTGATAACCGACAAAACGATTGGTATCGCAACTGAGAAATAGACAAACGGCGAGAATTAGCGCACGCGAAAAGATCATAATTAAACCGCAATATTGTAAAGAGATGATATAGTGAACTGTGTATAGCCTTTATATGGCAATAAGCAGCAATAGTTTCATGGAAACTGTCATAAAAACTACAAAAAACAATAACTTGGCGCTGTTATAAATGACCAGAGGATTCTGCAAGCGCTTTAAGGTGAGCATAAACGCTCTCTGCGAGGTTTCGCTGATGATATCCACCCTCAAGCACCGACAGAATCTTACCACCATTCAATGGCTGCAACGTCTTGCGTAGCAAGAGAGTCATTTCTGCAAATGCCTCGGTCGAAAGCTGCATATTAGCTAATGGATCGTCTGTATGCGCATCGAATCCGGCGGAGAGAATAAACAGGTCAGGACGAAATGCTGTAATTGCCGGAAGAACCTTCTGATCCAACAGTTTCAAGTAAACGTCATCACCACAGCCGGGAGGCAGCGGTAGATTTAACGAATATCCGCTCCCTTCGCCCATCCCGGATTCACTGGCTGCTCCGGTAGAGGGAAAAAGCATCTCCTGATGCATGCTACAAAAAAAGACATCGGCAGTATGTTCAAAACTATAATGAGTTCCATTGCCGTGGTGCACATCCCAATCAAAGATAAAGACGCGCTCGAGCTTATGATGTTCAAGCGCATAGCGGGCTGCAATCGCAACATTGTTAAACAGACAAAAGCCCATCGCCTCGGCATACTCGGCATGGTGACCGGGTGGCCGCACAGCACAGAACACTGAGTCCGTTTGATTAGATACCAGTGCATCCACACCCTCAATCGCCGCACCCGCTGCGCGAAGAGCGGCTTCAATTGAGTGGGCAGTAACAATTGTGTCACCGCCATCTACAATGCAGGGCTCTGTTCCCACAAGCCCAAGCAACGAGTCTACATAGGAAGAATCATGATTTCGCTTCAGCCATTCAACAGCTGCTGGCTGAGGTTTTTTGTGAGTCAGCTGCTCCCAGACCGACTGCTCTTTTAAATACTCGATAATTATTCGCAGACGATCGGGTGTTTCCGGATGTGCAACGTCTTCAAGATGGCGCAAGAATAGGGGATGATAAAAAAAATGGATGTTTTTCCAGGGAGTCATAAGATACTTTTTTAGGAAAGATACTGTCGGAGGAGGATAAATACAATCACTGCTCGATGCAAAGCAAACAAGACCTATTTATAGATCGGCAAACGAATACTAAATGTTGCTCCCTTACCGGGACTTGAATCTATGTCGATACGGCCGTGATGCTCTTCAACGATCTTTTTAACAATGGCCAAACCAAGGCCGGTTCCCTGTTCCTTACCACTTGTTACGAAGGAGTCAAAAAGGCGATCCTGAATCTCGAAGGGTATCCCTGAGCCATTGTCGATAAAATGGAACGAAACCATATCATCTTCATCATCCACGCGAACGGTGAAGACACCATCAAAATTCATCGCTTCAAGTCCATTTTTACTGATATTGTAAAACACCCGCATAATCTTTTCCTCATCAACATGCAAGAGTTTGTCGCTGTTTACTTCGATACGCAGATCGACATTGCCCTTCTGACACATTTGTTCGAGGCGAGGTTTGAAGCGACGCAGCACATCAGTAACGCTGGATTTCCGGGGTAGGATACTCGTTTTGCCTTTGGAAAAATCGAGCACTTCTTGAATCATGTTGGTAAGAGATTGAATTTCCTGACGGATAATATTACCGTAGTCATCACGCTCTTCGATACTCGTATCTACATCTCTCATAAGATCAACAAATCCATAAATCGTATTCACCGGCCCACGAATATCGTGAACAACAGTGCTCATTAATTGACCGATAGCGGACAGTCTTTCGCGCTTAAGCAGCGTTTCACGCAGGGAATTTAGTTCCGACGCCCGCGAGATCTTTTGACCTACCAGCTCAATCATTTTCCGTTCATCTTCAAATCTCTGCATGTGGCCGCTTTGCACGCCAATGGCAAACAGAATACCACTTTTCTCATCATCAATATGCACATTGGAAAAAATACGAGCACCTTTTTCAAGATCGAGATCCTCAGGAATGCGAAGCTGTTCATGCAAATCTGGCATACAGTCAATCAGTAGTTCCAGGGAAGGTTCTTGCAAAAAGCTTCTCATTCCCAGAGAAACAGAGTTAACAACAGTTACCGAAGCCCGCTGCTTATCATCTGCTCCGGCAAAACAGAACCCTTCTTCAGTTGGAAAAATCGCAACAACGGTACGCGCCTGAAGGTGTTCAACAGTTTTGCCAAGTAGCTTCTTCAGCATGTCTGAGAGTTCATTAACGGAACTCAGCAGCTGCTCAAAATCATATAACAGGTCAATTTCTTTAAACTTCTTTTCCAGGCGATAGTAAAGCCGTGAGTTTGCAATGGAGATGGCAACCTGCGAAGCCAGCGTCTCCATGAGCGATTCATCATCCCAGGTAAATACGCCGTCTTTTTTATTCAATACCTGAATAACACCAAGAATCTTCTTCCTGCCGCTATCCATAGTTTGCGGTTCCCAGATGGGCATACATAAGATAGATCGGGTGCGATAGCCGGTTTTAGAGTCTGTCGCCGGGTCGAAGCGATCATCCTGATAAGCATCAGGAATATTTATTGTGTCACCCGTTTCAGCTACAAAGCCGGAGATCCCTTTACCGATCGGTAAACGAATTTCTTTTACTTCCGCTTTTAATGCAATCTTAGACCAGATTTCTCCGGAAGCATGATCTACCAAAAAAAGCGTACTGCGATCCGCTTCCATAAGAATGGTTATTTCTTTCATGATAAGACTGAGGAGTTCGTCGAGGCGGAGGGTACTGCTTAACGCCTTGCCGATTCGCTGAATAGAATAAAGCTCGCGCTCTTTTTGATCGAGCTGAGAGCGTAGCTCATGATAATCCTTATCTGTCTGCTTCATCAAAAAAATCTCTCACTACTTGCTATGGCGGTGTTTGAATAAATGTTTACGCAATGCCTGTTTAGAACAATCGGAAGAGAGGGCTTTATTGTTAATGATAACTCCGGAGCTCTGCCTGAACTCAAAAAAATATAAGCACAACCTCTGCCCAGTGTAACGAGAAAAATAAAAAGCCCCTGATGCCAAAGCATCAGGGGCTAAAGTATGACTGGTTGCTACATCCTATCGATTACTCGATAAAATTGGCAACGGCACGCTCGGCTGTTTCAAAGGTATCGAAAACTTCTACAAGCTTGGTAATCATAAGAATACTTTTCACTTTTTCCGTAACGCTGGAAAGCTTCAGTGTTCCTTCAGCTTGTTGTAGAGAGCTCATGCAAGCCATTAATACACCAAGGCCGGAGCTATTCATCCACTTCACACCCTTGATATCAATAACAACTTTTTTAATACCGTCAGATATAAGGCTTTTAACTTTGTCGTGCAGCACGGTGGTTTCAGGGCCTCCCATCATATTCCCTGAAACGGATAGCACGGCAATGTCGCCTTCCATTTTCTCTTTGACTTTCATAAGGTCTCCTCATGCACTAATTGTATGATACCGGTAACTTGACAATGTCACCGGGGAATAACTTTGCTAATTTATTTAAATCATTAAAATAAAGCAAAAGATTTACGGGGAATTTATTCCTTTTTCGCGCAATAGTCCAGATATTTTCTCCTGAGCGAACAGTATGATCAATTATTTGAACCTGCGCTACATCTCCAAGCATCCGACGAATTCGCTCATTATGAAAGTCAGCACGCTTCCTGTGAAACGCTTCTACCGTCTGATTTGAGAAGTCCAGCTTAATAAGTTGCCCCAATTGCATATTTCGACTACCACGAAGTTGATTCAAGGCGCGGAGTCTTGTCGTTGAAACGTTTAACCAGTCTGCATAGTTCCACAATGTTTCATCCGGGTGAACAAGTATCGCATTCTCTCGCGGCAAGAGTCGTTTTGCGACAAATGCCAGGATAGTGTTGATATCTACAGTTTGATTAAGCTGCGTATCTACAACAGGCGAATACCCAACAGCAGACCTATCTGCTCCACTACTTGGCGAAACCGCAGTCAATGAAGCCGCCTTCGTTGGAATCGACTCCTTATTTACCGCAATAAATGCCGCTTGAGCAACCGGCGCACCAAAATGATCCGGAGTCGGCCCCGGTTTGCGCATGAGGCTTTTTTGACCCGCAGTAGAAGCAGCAAGTAACGGCAATTCCGCAATGCGAATTTCAGACGGCACAACAGCAAGAAAGGTATTTGCACGAAACGCAGCCTTGCGCGTCAGTGGCTCGTCCTGTACCAACGGCTTGTTAAACCCATCGCTTTCGCGAGCCTCCGCCGCTAAGAGTAAAGACGCTGGAGGCGTTTCATCGATATCAATCGTCGAGGATACAAGAGGTAGCCTGACAGGTGCATTCACATCGGCCTTAGGCAGAGATGCAATTGGCCTTACCGTTGCCCCGTCGGTGCTGAGCGAAGCAACAACCGGCTCTTCCTTCGAAACGACAATTGAGCTTATGTTATTCGTTTCAACAGCAAGAAAATCTGTTTGCTCTGTGCCGAGAAGAATGGATGGTGAGCCTTTAACGAGGATTCCCTGTTCAGTAGTTGCTGCGGATAACAGTGCGGCTTCGCTACTCCAAATTTGATCTTCAGGCAGTGTTGTCGAAAATGAGGTTATTGAAATTATCTGCTCTGAGCCGACATCAACCCCGGGTCTCGCAACAGCAGTTTGAAAAGCTTTTATCCGACTTTGAAGCTCTACGTCCAGCGCAGCAATTTGCGCAGTTGTAATGGCTGGATCTTTGATCTCTGGTCTGGTAACTTCAGCGACAGCAACAGACTCAGATGGCGTCGTTTCTGCTATGGGTTCTGTTTCTACTTCCATACGTACAGCCAGAAACTCCCGTTCATTCTCAGTAAAAGCAATCGAATTCTCTTCACCAAACGCATTATCATAAACAAATGGCTTACGAGATACGTCCAAATCGTCATTCGAGAAGGCAATCAGCGGCCAGGTGGCTGCATCATCTTCTGGAATTGAAAAATGTATAGATGAGAACAAACTATTCACTTCGTTTTCAATGCGGCGCTTTCGTTCTGGTAATCCAGACGTATTCGCTGCTGACGAATTTCCGGCAGCTGGTAATGCTGCAATTGATGGTTTCCTTGTTAATGAGTTTACAGCGACCTTTCCGGCCAGTAACACATCAGGACTTCCCGGCTTTGCACCCGGCGCCGACTGCAAATACGCCAAAACGGCGGCCTCATCAGAAGACTCCGGCAGGCGAATCTGATAACCTTTAGGAACAGCTATCTTGCCTTCCCAAATGTCATCAATAAACCCCGGGTTCAACCAGCGAAGTGAATCCAATGATATTTTTTGGCTGCTTGCCAATTTGGTAAGATTCGTCGCAACGGGAAGCTTAATCTCGTCAAAGACCAACAGAGGATCTTTCGGGATATTCGGGAAGTAGACATCAACACTATCCATAATTTCCACAACGGCGAGAAACTCCGGATAGAAGTTCTTTGACGCAAACCCAAAGCTACGGCGCAGATAGCCTTCACGTATCTTCATATAATTTTTGCCAAAGCGTCTTTTCGCTTTACGCATGCTGCCAAGCCCGTGATTATAAGACGTTAGCGTTAACGCCCAATCTCCAAGTTGGCCATAGTTGTATTTCAGCATTCTGGCAGCTGCACGTGCAGAAACCAGTGGATCGAACCGTTCATCTTTAATCTTATTGAGTTTCATCAGATTCTTAGCGCTTCCACGCATAAACTGCCACATTCCCGCGGCGCCAACATGCGAAATTACAGCTGGCTGAAATGAGGACTCGACATGTGGCAAATAGATAAGTTGATCCGGCATGCCTTCCTTATCGAATATGCGCCGAATATGCGGGAGGTAGGCGTAAGAACGCGTTACACCAGCCATAAAGTTGTTGCGAATCCCCTGCTGTGCGCGAATCCGCTTTGCTGCTTTTAAGAAGGGGTCATCGCCACCTAGCGCCGCAATTTTGTGATACGCATTCTTTTCCCAACCCAATAGTTTTGAGGTATCGACCTTACCGGCATGCCATTTTTTCAGCCGGTCTTCAATGTCATTTTTTAGGGCACGTAGGGCCTTATCAACTTTCTTTTCGCTGAGGCTGGAATCGAAGGTGACGCTTTTGTAGACGATCTGTAGCTTTTCACGATCGTGAATCAGGTATTGATTTCGGTAATATTTGCCAAAAATCAGCTTCCAAAACGCTACTTCTGCATTCAGAGCTTTTCGGTATGGCAGCTCGGACGCATGTTGCCCATTCGCTTCCTGAATCGGGATCAGAAGCGTTGCACAAAGCAGAATGATGTAGCAACTTGCTTTCATTTTACACCAGACATAATCGTTAAACGGTAAGTATGAACTATACACGTAATTATCGGCAGATAATTGACAGAGCTAACAGATTCTAAAGTCTTTTGCAGGGGAATAGTCAAAGCTGCACAAAAAGACCGTGATATCTCTATAGAGCACAGAAATACGCTTTCCTTCTTACGGGAAAAAAATAATGCGCTGATTCGATTACTACTATTAATCGAGGTATCAGTTCCTGATTTTCAGATCGAATGGATTCGCTTTTAGCGAAATGCGTTCCGGATATCCCAACAGATCCTGGGGCGTGCGGTTAGGATATATCATGAGGTAGTATGTCCAGTAGAATTTCGTCGCTCCACGAACATATTTACGCGTCTGCTCAAATTCAATATTTTCCATAAAGAAATCATTATCATCGGTTTTCAAAACCTTACGCCAACGATCGACGCGATGCTCACCGGCATTATATGCCGCCAGCGCATGATATAAATTCCCCTGATAACGCTTTAACAGCTCGGAGATATAATAGCTGCCCAACTTAATATTAAAATTCGGCTCATACAGCTGCCGAACATCATCAAGCTGTAGTCCCAACTCTTGCGAAAGCCGCTTTGCAGTGGGAGGAATAATCTGCATTAATCCATAGGCATCGGCATAGGAAATAATCTGTGGTTCAAATGCACTTTCCTTTTTCATAACAGCCCAAATACTGGCGGGCGTTATTTGCCATTTCTTGGCATATTTATTTACCTCTCCATCAAAATAAAAAGGATAGAGGTTTTTGAGCAAAAATGTCCAGTCTTTCCAATCTCGTCGGGCAAAATTTTCGTTAAACACCCTGCGATAAGACCGATATGCCTTACCATAATTTTGCAGACGCTCATTTATCTCACCAAGTGCATAGAGCAATTCCCACTTCGATTTATTAAGGCTTTGCGAAAGCGTATTTAGCTCGGTCTGCGAATAGTTCTCCCCAAGAATATCCTGAACAATCAGCGGTCGCTGGAAGTTATCCAAATATTTTGGCAAATAAGAGGTGCGCTTATGATGCATTTCCCAAAGCAGTGAGTCGACGAAATGGTTTACATTGTTTTCTTCAGCTGTCAGCAGGAAGGCCTTCATATTGTAATAGCTTTCGAAAGGCCGTTTCGCCAGCTCAACCAATATCTCATTGCGGCTTGAATCTACCGCTTCTTTTTCAAACGCTTTGGACAGCCAGTATTGATATCGTTCCGGCTCTCTGGTGTATGGGCGCTGTTTTAGTGCACGACTCCATACTGCGCGAGCCTCTGAGTAATTCTGCTGACGATAATGAGACAGTCCAATTCGAAAACGAGACTCATCGACAAACTCTGAACGCGGATATTGCTTAAGAAGCTTCTTGTAATAGCGTGTTGCCTCAAGAACATTGTCTTGCCCTTCATACATCCAGGCAATCACCCAAAGCACTTCCGCCGAGAGGCCATCATTTGGATAACGCTTCTGAAACGTATCATACGCCTGAATCGCCTTGTTTGTACTGCCCAGTCGCAGGTAGCAACGCGCAATGTGCAAATCAATATCTCGCAGAAAACGCAGATTCTTAAAGCTCGAACGCTGATCTCTGCATTCCTGAAAAGCGACCCAGTAATTTTTCTGTTCATAAGACAGCTTAATGCGCAGCCAGCGCGTCAATTCACCTCGTCCACCGAGTTTTTCCTGTCGATCGAGGATTACCCCTGCTTTTCGGAACTGATCTGTTTTTGTCAAATAAGTAAAAACCCGGCGCAGATTACTTTGCGGAATTAGCCGTTTGCTGTATTTATCGGCATACACCGTAAAGGCATAGGGCGTCTCAGAGTGAAACGGATATGAACGCATCAGCTTGATGGCATATGCATCGACAGACTTTTGCCAATTTAACTTTTTACTGATTCTGAGTAGGTGGCCATAGGTGTCACCTTTATCAAATCGGCGATACTTCAACATTTTTTTGTAATAAGCGGCAGATTTAGAATATTCTTCCCGAGCATAGTGAATCGAGGCTAAAAGAGAGTCTAGTGGTCCACCAAGCGTTGTTTTGGGGTAGACACGGCGAAAGCGCTCAAGTCCTTTTATAGCCGTTACTGTATCGCCCAAAGCTAATATGCTTCTTAGTGCAAAGAAATCGGCATAGTCTTCAATTTCAGTTATGCGGGTTTTTTCGCTGCGAAACGCGTCTAAGGAAGGCTGATATTGCTCTGTTTTATAAAGGCAATAGGCAATTTTGAACTGAATTTGTGGATAGCGTGAGGTAAAGGTGGAATCTTCCTTAAGGGCCTGCTCGAAAAAGGTCAAGGCCTGCGCATACTGACCGACTTCGTATGAGCGTGTCGCCTCATAGTAGCTGTCGCCTTCTGAATTATACACCTGCTGATGGCAGAAAATAAAATCTACCACCACAATGGCAAAAATCAGATAACTGATCGAAAAATGACTGCGAAATTTTGCAAAATCCATTTTGAAGATCAGCCTCCTTGCCTGAATCTTCGACAACTACTTACCATAATACAATCCAATCGTGGAGCCTTGTCAGCTTGTAGACAAAACGAGTTCCGCATTTAAACCGAATAAAGCTATCTCGTTTAGTTTAACGCATTTACCCCTAAATGCGTTCCATTTGTCCCATTCTCACACTCCACCCATCGTAAATGCCTATAATCGGCATATTTTTTCAAAAAAAAATGCGCGAGAATAAAAATTCCAAAACTTTTTTTTGGAAAAGGTCTCTTATTCTTAAAAAAGTTACTAAATGGAAGAAAAACAAGAGAATAATGCAGATAAGGTAAAAAAGTGCAAGGTGGGTTTAAATTATCTCATCGCCACAAGAATGTGGCGATGAGATATCAAGATTACTTAACCAGAAGCATCTTCATCGACTTCTGAAAACCATTCGATGTTTGCAAACGATACAGATAGACACCGGACGGCACAGACTGTCCAAAATCGTTCTGACCATTCCAGACAACTTCATAGTTACCCGGCTGCATTTTCTGATTTGTTAACAAGCTAATTCGCTGGCCGAGCATATTAAAAACCTCAAGAGTTACCTGAGCGTTCTCTGCTACGGCAAACGAAATTGTTGTTTCCGGATTAAATGGATTTGGATAGTTCTGAGCAAGGTCAAATTCTGCAGGTACATTGCCATCCAGCTGAATCGGCTCGATACCTACGGCTCCATCTTTCAGAAAGTTGACGATTGCAGCACCGGCATCGGCACGTGAGCCAGCGCTATTAATTCCCTCAAATCCGAAACCAAGCACTACTGCACGGCTATCGCCATTTTCATAAGCGGCACCGGAGATGTTGTTCGCGTTGGCGCCATACAGAAAAACGCTTCGAGTCGTCGTTGCATTTGAGATAGAAAGCACATCCCGGGAGGTTTGGTTTGCTGCACCATCACCACCCAGAGTACTGAAAGTCAACCCCTCGGTAAATTCACCGGCAATTCCGCCGACAACAGGGAAACCAATATTGTTAGAGAAACCAACACCCAGTTGAGTCAGCAGCGCAGTAGCATCATTTTGTTCGGCGATATTCTGACCGGTTAACAACAGCTTACCATCGGCATTCAGATAATCCAACAGCAATGTCTGTTCCGCAGCAGTTAGCGTTGTGCCTGCTCCGTCGCCGGTATACCATACAAGGGCACTTCCGACAAATTGATTGAATTCATTTGCTGACGGCAAGCCATCCTCCATAACGCTCCATACGCGAGAGGAAATATCGGCATCGGTAAAAGCACTGCTAAAAAGACCTTCATAGTCACTGCCTTCATCATCATCGATAACGAATACATCGGCGATTGAAATCTCGACATCAAATGTTGCGCCAGCAGCTTCCAACGTCAGTGAATCTGCAATTACTAAATCCGGATAAGGAAGAATTGGCAAAACGCGAACTTCATAATTACCGATAATGGTTGAAACACTATAATTTCCACTGGCGTCGGTCGAGATTGATTGATACGGACCAGGGAATGGATTGCCTTCAGCCCACAGCTCAATATCCGCCTGAACACCGGCACCACTGGTAAGATCTTTTATCTGGCCGGTTATCGTTGCCTGAACTTCCGGCTGCATGGTAATATTTACATCCGTAGTATCGTTCAGCAACAACGTCGGATTTACCGTCGTCGGTTGATAAGCAAATGATGTAACGCTGAATGTTGGATCAACAATCGGCGAAATCAGTTGATAGTCACCTGCTGCTCCGGTAATTGATTCCTGACCGGATTCTACCAGTGTAAGCTTGGCAAATTGTATAGGATCGCTGTTTGAAGCATCTGAAATCGTGCCACCGGCGCCATAAAAGTTATAGGCAAAAGCACCGACCCAAGTACGCCAGGTACTGGAAGGACTACCAGCATATTCCATTAGCCCCCAAACGATATTGGGAAATTTGGGATCGGTATGAATTCCCATATAGTCACCCCAGCGATTACGCGCGCCACCAAAACGCTGATCGTAATATGCTTCACCTTCTTTAATAATCGAAGTAGGTGCCAGTCCCGGAAAGTCTGATTCACGACGCCCCGTAAAAGCCGCGCCGGCAAACTCGGTGTCTCCCGATCGCGAGTAGCTAATGAAAATGTTATTTTCATCATCTACAGCAATGGCCGGATACATATGAAAAAAGTTATCTTCACCAAGTGCAAAGTCTTCAACAGCTGTATTAGCATTCACATCTACCTTTACATAGCGCGTAAATGCAGACTGATTTCCAATCCCACCGGCAACAGCAGTGGCAGTCCATAGAAAACCATCCTGATAAACCGCGTTACGATAGGCACGTCGTCCACCATCGATAAGCTGGGTGCCACCAGGTTGTCGCGAATCCGGTGGACCAAGCGCCGCAGTCGTCGGCACATTCACGCCAACAAGCGTTGGGTTTGTTCCCAGCGGATCGGTGAGTTTCCAAAGTGAAATAAATGTTGATGTATTATACGGTGCATCTACAACGATATAGGTCGTATTTGTAGAATCCATATGGGATGCTGCGATTGGCGGACCATCTACAACAGCATTCGGATTCGCCGGGTCACGGAAGTTCCAAAAGTCAGTATAGTCTACCGGGCCTCCGGTATTAGCATAGAACTGATCTTTGGGGACAATACGAACTTTACAGTAGTTAAACCCGCCACCGGTTAATGAGAACATACGGCCGCTAATGTAAACTGCCTTGTCATCAAAGCCCATTTTGGGAAAGTCACCCCAGTTAAAGGCTTGGTTGGAGCCATTTAGATGTGCGGGCAGAGCGTAATTGTACCACTCACCTAAAGGATTTGCATCATCGGATACAGACATAAGATAAAATGCCGTGACGCTTGCTTCATCAAAGTTATCCCACAGCATGACCCAACGCTGCTCAAAATGATCAAAGAAAATTACCGGGTCGAAAGCACCGGCATTTGGTAAAATATTGCTATACCAGGCATCAGCCGTGCTACGGAATAAACGATTACCACCTTTATCATAAATCTCGAATGAGGTATTCACACACGAAATAATGTGATCCGGGCCAACAGCCATAATCGGATCTGGCGGAATACTGTTCCCCTGAGGAATACTCTCAAAGCTTGCCAAAACAGTTGGCGGCTGCGATGTTGCATTCTTCAAAGACACATTATCCTGATACTCATTGCTGTTTAGCGGGGCGAGTGCAGGCGTAACGTTGAACACATCACCATAGTAATCAGGATTATATTTTTCCCAGAAGGGATTATGAACTTTCTTTCCTTCCGGCTCAATTATGGAAGGAGAATTCTTAAAATTCTCTGTCGATACGAGTACACCTCCGGTAACACTACCAAAAGCCGGACCACTAAACGTTCCAGCTTGTCCATATCCAGTCTGTCCGTAGAACATCATTCCGACACAAAGCATCAGAATGCGGGTTACAATACGAAAATACTTGGTTGGCAGGGTTACGGGAGTTCTGGCAGTTGCTTGTTCTTTCATACAGAATCTCCATTAATTTTGTTGGGTTCTAAGCGATCTTAAAGAATACACAAAAAGATAAATACAGGAAAGTAGAAAAAAAATATCTGTGATTACAGAAAGTGGAGAATAGATGCAAAAAAATAGCGGGCTACCTTTGCAGATAGCCCGCTATCAAAAAAATCAGATGCTTAGTATGTAAGCTTGATAGTGAAGATATTTCCGGAATCGAAATAGTCATTCACCTGCTGATAAGCATAATCAGCAGCAAACCCAAACGTTCCCAAAGACCAGTTTACACCGGCGCCAAAAGTAGCACCGAACAGCTGATCTGCCGCGTCGACCTGAGCTTCGTAGTTATAGCCACCGCGCAGATAAAACATTTGACGGAAGTTATACTCTACGCCACTAAAGATACGGTCGGAGGCATCGTTATAGTTTGAGAAAGCACCACTTAATACAAAGCTGTTTTCCTCATTAACATTGACATTGTAAGACATTCCAAATCCAAACAGTGAAGGAATGTCTGACTCAATCGCTACGCTGCTAAAAAAGCCATCATCGCGATCCGGGTTTGGAGAATTCACCAGGAATGTCTGCTCCAAAGATGTTCCGGAGTAGCGCATTTTGGTTCCTACATTCTTCATGGTAACACCAAGCTGCAGGTTTTTACCAAAGTTATACTGCACACCCATGTCAATTGCGAAAGCACCGGCACTCGCATCAATGATGCTTTCATATACATACTTACCGGTAATTCCAGCCTGAATGCGATCCGTTAAGAGACGGCTGTAAGAGAATCCTGCAACCACAAAGGTCGGGGACCAGAAGTCACCGGTTCCATCTGGAGAGGTCTCAGTCGTTTGTTCGATATCACCGAAGTCCATGCTGCTGATATGGAATCCAAACGAACCGATGTTTCCACCATTAAAGACCGCGGCCAGATAGTTCACATCAATGTTTGCAATATACTGCATGTTATTGAACATGAACTCTGAATTAGCTCCACCGGCAATACCGGCAGGATTCCAATAAATAGCTTCGGCTCCGTTAATGGTAGCCAGCGGCGCGCCACCAAGAGCAATCGAGCGCGCACCAACCGGAATCAGAAGTTGAGAACCACTCGTGGTTCCAATCCGATCCAGATCGCCTGCCTGCATTGACATCGCTGCAAAGAGCAGCACAAAGCCAAGCGTCAGAAGTTTATTGATACGTTTCATTTTATATCCTCGTCATTAATTTCGCTGATTAGTTCCTGCTCATCTCTTAGAAGCGGTCGATACGCTCTTCACGTTGAACGACACCGAGCTTCAGCACTTTCTCGCCAACTCCGGCAACCTCAATGTGGGCGATATACATTCCCGAGGCCACACGCAGACCAGCTTCATTACGCAGATCCCAGCGAAGTTCGTTTGACGAGTCATCTTTATTCAGCGTTCTCACCAACTGACCGGCAATATTGAAGATGCGAATTGTCACCACATTATCGAGGTGCGTAAAACGCATAATCGGTGTGTCGGTAGAGGTTTCATAAGAGCTGCCTGCGAAATAAGGATTCGGAACAGCTTTTACTGCTTCTAACAAGTCTGCCCGCTCACCGGAAGACAGATCCGGTGCCAAGAGACCGCTATTGATACGATACGCATCGACATCAGAGTTCGGATAGTTCGGTGTAACATCCATTGTAATTGGGAAGTCACGAACGAAATCACCAGCAGCTTCGACAGATAGCTGTAAGTATGTTTCAGTTTTGAACGCATCCGTTGCCCCCGGAACCACATAAGCATTTGCCGGATCGTAATCCGTCTCCATAATGTAAATATCGTTGATGGAGTTAAACGGCAATCCGTTGATGGAGTTGTTAAACGCAATATTTAAGCGTCTTGGACTATCCGGGTTGCTCATATCGAAAGCGCGGAGCGCAATACTGTCTGGCCCTCTGAAGAAATTATCATTGGCAAAATTACTCAAGAACCAGCGATAACCTGTTTCGGTTGCATCGGTGAGGAACTCCAGGCGAACCGGGAAATACGAATCGCGAGTCGTCGTGGAACGAGTCGGACTGTCAATACGCGAGAGGTTAATCCCAAGGTCAAAGCCAGCTGATGAATCCAAATTAGCCTGGCTGACAATCCACGGATCGGGATTAGCAAGCGTTGTATCTGCCAATGTTACCTGATCGGGTGTCGTCACAGTTACATTAGCAATGCCGTCCGGAACATTATAGACTTGTATAGACAGTCCATCGACTACTGGAAAGTTATATGCCGGGTCGGTAGACGGATCGTTGAGAGACTGGAAGGCAAGACTATCGCTCAGCAATGTGCGACCGCCACCATCTGTTCTGAACAGACTCCAAAGATCTCCATCACTTTCAAACTCAACAGTGTATTCAGCACCAGTAAGAGCAGACTGATCGATAACATCGACAAAGACTTGCCCTCTTACGGCATCGCTTGATAAAGAGCGTGTGCCTGAATAGTCAGCAAATGAGCTGCGGAAAGGTGAAGTTTCATCACTCTGCGGAACAGCAGTATAAAGGTTCGTTGCGGCAGCATTCTCCAAGAAATCGGCTTCACTGCTTGCAAGCCAGTTATTCTCACTACCTGTGATTACACCACCAACATCCGGATTCAAGAATGGTGGGTTCACGCTAAATGCAGTAACCGAGAAATAGTATTCCTGACCATTAACCAGCGGCTCGCCAGTAAAACCATCACTTGTGATACGATAGGTAATAATACCGGAGCCATCCACCTGAAAATCATTCGCGTCCAAATTATTATTTCCTTCGAACACCTTACTCCAGGTTCCATCTGCATTACGTAAGAAGATGGGACCATACTCATTATCCAGATCGAGTATTGTTAATTCACGAATATTCTCTACGCCTTTTACAACGTCATCTGTAACACGTGGAGAACGATACTGAACAATACGAACACCTTCAAAGACCTGACGGTTAAACAATTCGTCAGTTGCTTCATAAGCCAGTGTTCCATTTTCTTCAAGGTCAATCAACAATTCTATTTCTTGATCATCCGTACGAACCTGGACAACCGGTGTCGGAGGAGGACCAGCAATAATAAAGTTGGCATTATAAGCCAACTGAGCAATATCGTCTTTTAAACGAAGCTGACGAACGGCGTCCAGCTGATCACTACCTTGAGATACAACATAAGCCACTACAATGTCCTGGGTATTATCTTCACCGGGGAGCAATGTAAACGGTCCGGTGTTTACCATAAAGCGTTTATCACCAGGAGCATTATCCAACCAGCCTGTGCCATCTTCAGGATTACCGGAATAGAAGAATCGGTTGTCCGTTGTAGCATCCGATCCGACTCCCCATGCTGTCGGAACAATCGGAACACCTTGGGCATCCAATCCACCCAACTGATAGAAGCGGGCGATTTCGGCAGTGGTTGGGTCACCAAGCTGCGGGTCACCGTTAATATAGAAGGTAAACGATGTTAGCGGAAGATTACGGAAATCCTGCACGGTATCGATACCAAAGAAAGGTCCCTTATAAAGCAGAGCCTGGTCTCCGGGAGACGGAACAATCGGTCCCTGAAAAAAGTCTACACCAAAAGCCGGCGGATTCAGACCATAGTTGGCATCATCACCATCATTATAAATGTAACCCATACTGCGGTCGACGTCACTACCGATCAGGTCATCTTCAAAATCACCCAGATCCGGATCTGTCCAGATCGTAAATACAAGGCTATCGATCGGAACTTCGTTTTTATTCACGAAGCGATAACGAATAAACACAACGTCGCCCAGCGCATCGCCACGAGCAAAAGCCCAGGCGGTTTGACGAACTTCCAAGCCAATCGGGTCGGTCTGAAGACGAGGTGTACGTGTCGACAGACTTGTATTATCATTATATACGGCCCAGAATGTCTTATCACCAATTACATCCGGACGATCTACATTAGGATCGTAGACGCCGTTGCCATCGATATCCTGAAAGTCAGCTCCCTGAGCTACTGCATCTGCCCAAGCGAGGTGATTTGCACTACCTGGTGAATCACCATCATTAGCCGTGTAAAACTTCGATTCGGCTGCTGAAGGGTCGGTGCCCCATGGGCCCGGCTGATATTCCTGAATTAGTGAGGCACGTGCCATCCATGAGGCACGTAGTTCACCATTTACTTTTGCACTTGCTGCAATTCCTCCCTGAAACAGGAAGACTAGATCGGTACCATTCGGATAATGGCCCTCTCCATCATTACCGTTGGAACCATCATTTTCCATCGGCAGGTCGATGTTATTGATGTTCATTATTACCTGATCACCAAGGATCAGCTTCTGAGCGCCGCGATTACTAACCTTCTTATCGTCTTTCGCCAGAAGAGGCGTCCAAATGGACAGGCCTAGCGCAATGAGCATCAGATATATTTTCAATCTCATTAGTATAGCCTCTTTTACGTTAAAATTAATCAAATCCAGACACCTAGAACTTCAGCTGAAGTCCAGCCCGAATAATACGCGGAATACCATAGTTTTCCGGGTCCTGCTCGAAAGCGGCATAATCGCTGCGGAAAAGTTCTCCACCATCATTATTTGCCTGCGCACTGGTAGCAATCTGCTGCTGTCCGGTTGCGGTTCGCAGCCATCCGGTATCATCCGGGGCTCCGGTAGACTCATATACGGAGTTGAAGTTCGCGCGATCCAACAGGTTCTGAACGAACACGTAAGGAACAAGCGTCATACTACCAATATTGATACGCTTATCTAAACGCATATCAATACGGAATACGCCTTCTGCATAAGCAGAGTTAATCGTATTAACTGTCTGCGAGTTGGTTAATGAACCACCACCCAGCAGATCGATTGCAACTTTCGGTGTATAAGGACGACCACTGTTAAACGTTAGCAGGAAGTTAGCTCCGGCATTTGACAGAGGACTAAAACTGCCCATTTTCGGGCCTTCATCTTTTCCAGCACGAATATCGACATTAGCTGTCAATGAGTGGCGTTGATCGAAGTCCAGCGGAGCAATCGATTTCGGCACTTCATTGGCGTCGTTACGGAAAGTCGCGGTCTGGCTACTGCTCTGACTGGAACCCGTTCCCTCATTCAATGCCAGCGTATAGTCTACTTTGGCAGAGATCGGGCCAATGGCTCGCAGGTTCAGGCTAAGGGCAAGACCTTTAACGGTACCAAAGTCAGTATTGGCAGCAGTGATATACTTCTGATTAAAGTCTGCTGCTGCTGCATAGCGGGTATCTCTTGTGATCACATTCGTGAGACCTTTAACATTCTTATAGTAAGCGGTAAGATCTAAACTTGCTGTCTGACCAAACTGCTTCTTAAATCCAAACTCATACTGCACTGTTTCTTCAGACTGCAGGTGACCGTCATTCTGTCCCTGGCCATCAAATCCGGCTTCCAGGTCGGACAAATTTACCCATGAGTCATAAAGATCGAAAAATCGCGGCTGCTGGCGGAAAATACCATACTGCGCATGGAATACAGTCGTCGGTGAAACCGGGAAAGCAAAACCAAGCCGCGGGCTGATATAGTTCTCAACCGGCATGTCTTCAAAGTCATCAGTACTTAAAAGACCGTCGGTTCCAAGAGCATTGTCGCGATTAGCGAAGCGCTTGCCGTCCGGATCGAAAGAGTCGAAACGCAGACCGAGATTCAGGATGAAATCCTGAAATTCAATACGATCTTGCATATAGAAAGAAACCGTCAGCGGCTTTGGTGCAGCAGCCTCTTCAATCCGATCTTCATTAATCGTGCCAGCATCAACGGTGCGGAATTGCGTGGTATTGACTTCATTTCCAAAGATATCATAGCCGTAAAAGGAACCGGATGATGCCGCCAGAACAAAGGATTCTTCATTATTTGCTCCGTTAGCCAGGGCAACCGGTGCAATACTGTAATAACGAACCGTGTTCTGCTCGATGCTTCCACCAAACTCAATAAAGTGTGTAGAAAGCTGCTTGGTAAAGTTCAAGTCCCCACCATAAGTGCGAACATCATATTTGCGGTGGTTATTGGAAACGCGACCAAACGGGTAAAAAACCGGTTCTTGCGCGGTACGAGCAATACGGTTACCGTCGCCACCAGGTAGAATGGCTCCGACTTCGGCATTACGAGCTGCATTACCATAGGCGAACAGATCATCATCCCAGAAACCATCATAGCGTTTATTCTTTAGAGATTTTGCGCGAAAGGTAACGTCGTAGAATGTAGTATTGTTAATTGTATGCGTCAACTTCAAGGACGTACCAATTACATCTTCATATACGTTCAGGTTGTGAAACGAATTGTTCTTCGCATAAGAGTGGATGTAATCGCGACCATCGCGAAACGACGCATTACCGCTGGCGGTAATTTTAAATGCCGTTCCGATATAAGAATCGATCTTTCCGGTAAAGCGCATAACGCGTCCTTCATTATCCGGCAACCAATCCTGATCGATACCGGCGGTAGGAATGCTCAATCCACTTGCACGCGGATTATCATCCAGTGCATTGATATATTCACCGGACAGGAAGAAGGTGAGATTCTTTTTGCCGGGAATCAGCGGTCCACCGAGATAACCGGTAAGCTGCTTATAACCAAAGGCATCCAGGCCAACATAATCATCACTAAAGCTACCTTTATCCAGCTGAGCCTCGAAAGCAGTGCGTTGCTCAGGCGTCAGGTTTGCCGTAGCAGCAACATTATCAAATCGCGTATTGTCCCCGCCAAAACCGGAGCTAACACCTTCGATTCCACCAAAGTATTTGGAAGAACCACTCTTTGTTGTAATGTTTACCACAGCGGACTGTGCGCTACCATACTTGGCGCTAAATCCACCAAGCTGCGAGGAAACCTGTTCTACAGCAGCATCCGGAATCGTACCGGCAGCATTTCCAAACAGGGCATCATTGTAAACAATACCGTCTACAATAAACAGCGTTTCATTGCCACGACCACCGCGCACGTTCAACGTGGCGTTGTCCGTTTGACCACCACTACCGTCGGCACTAACAACACCGGCGTTAATCGAAACGATTGAGTTTACCCCTTTAACCGGGATACGCTCGATCTCTTCCGAGTCCAGAACACGCACTGTATTTGTAGCAGCCTGCTCAAAAAATGGCTTGTCTACGGTAACAGTAACAGATGTTCCGAGATCCAAAGTGGTTGTTCCAAGTTCTACTTCAAGTCGCTTTGTCAAGTCCGTAACAACACGAACACCTTCAATATCGGTAGACTGATAACCAACATAGCTAAAGGACACGGTATGGGTGCCCGGCGGAACGTTAAGAATAATAAACGTTCCATCTACATCGGTTGAAGCTCCAAGAAGTGATTCTTTAATCACTACATTCACCCCGGGTAGTGCTTCGCCAGAGTCTTTATCGCGCACGATTCCACTGATCTTACCAGTGGACTGCGCCATAAGACCGGCTACAAAACCCAGAAGGAAGAGTATCGTAATAACTCTCTTAAACATATCTCCTCCATGCATCAGGAATTAAACGTAACTGGTTTACTGAATTACTTGATCTATATAAACAACTATTATTGTCGTAGTTTGAAGGGATGTGTGTGCTGTAGAAGTCGTATGCTGTTTGCTGTCATAATCTGCCGGATTCGTGCACCCCATTCGTGCTGCAAGTAACGCTTTTCCTTCAAAACCTGTTCAACTGCAATATGGCAAAACAGACAATAGCCCTGTGTCTCTTGAAGAACTTTAACAGGTCTGCGGGCAGCAGACCTGTTAAAGGAACAAATATTAAAACTTACTTCATCAGAATCATCTTCTGAGTCAGGTTCACATTCTGAGAGGCCAAACGGTAGAAATAAACACCGGATGCCAGATCGGAAGCGTCGAAATTGATAGAGTAAGTGCCAGCATTCTGACGTCCATTTACCAAAGTAGCAACCTTCTGACCAGCCAAGTTGTAAACTGTAACCGTGATATCAGCAGACTTATCAAGCGAATACTCGATCGTTGTAGACGGGTTGAACGGATTCGGATAGTTCTGAGCAAGCTTGAAGTCACCAATTACAGCAGTAGACTGATCTTCAATTCCCAAAATGATATCGGACAATGCAATACCTACGTTCTCATAGTACCAAACACCTTCGGAAGGACCGTTGTTGTCAGCAAATAGAGAAACGCCTGGATCGGGATCCATGAAATAAATCATGTCCATATTTACCGAGTCAGCAGATATATCAAATGTCGGCGTCAGGTTAGGGAATACATCGGACTCACCAGGAGTTCCTGCAACAAAGAAAGGAGCGGACCAGCTAAGGCCACCATCAGGAGAATATGCACCCCAGATGTCTGTCATAAACTTCTCGGCACCTGCGGAACCAACAACAGTAACAAGACCACCGCTACCATTATCTTCCCACTGCTGCCAAATACAAAGTAGCTCGCCATTAGGCCCTTCGGAAAGCTGAGGATAAGCGTTACCAAGACCATTACCAGGACGAAGGTCAGCAAGACCATTCTGGGCAGTGGTATCTGCAGGACGACCAGCTTCTACAGAAGTAAGCTCTTTGAAAACACCTTCGTCTTTGCTCCAGTAAACAATCGGGAACAGTGCGATTCGGCTTACATCCATGGTGTCTACACCCTGAACAGCACCATATACAATGTGATAGTTACCGTCTGAAGTGTACTGGCTGTTCAACTGACCAAAGTTGTCAATAATATAGAAAGCATCGCCAGTAGCAATGTCTTCATTCTGAACTTCGGTTGCAGCCCATGTTGCGCCACCATCAGTAGTGCTCTGCCACCAAACAGCACCGTTCGGACCAGTAGCTGTAATGTCTGGTGTATGAACATATGCCAGTGACTGACCGGAAGCGTCTAAAGGATCAAAAGTCGGCCACAATTCTGACTGACCATAATCGGTAGTCAATGGGTCAGCAGCGCCAATCGAGTTTGCCGTCCAGGTAGCCATGTAGTCATTGGAGATCATGAAAGAAGAGTCTGCTATAGGAATCCAATCACCATTCGACTGATTTGTAAATGATACATTATCGCCCTGCCGTGCAATACCTGGAAAAACAGCACCAGCGCTAGCACCGACAGTTAACACATTGGCAAAGAAGTAGTTTGCTTCGCCAACATCTTGCCACAGGCGGTTACCACCACCATGATGAGAAACAATAGCTTCGTCATTCTTACCGTTTAGAACACGGCCCCAACCGGTACGTGCGTCTTCAGTAATAGACTGATTTCCGAAAAGGAAGTTCGTACCAATGTCGTAGTAATCATACGTTACAAAACGCTCACTGGCGCTTGTCGGAAAGATCTTCATAAATGCAAAGTGAATACCATCAGTTCCGGCATTGTTCGCTTTATCAAGCATACGGCCCATGATGTTATTGGTCGCATAATCATAAAATGTACGACCAAGCTCAATACGAGCTTTGGAGAAATTAACTGGCGCTACCGGATAGTCTGCATTGGCATCAAGCTTCTTTACCCACTCTGCTTCCACTTCCGGAGTAACTTTCTGCACTTTGGCTTCTTCACGAGCAAACAATGTCGCGGAAAAACCAAAGAGAACAACTAACAAAATTGTAGAGATCTTCTTAAACATACACATCTCCTGAGCTAAATGTGATTTGAGATAAATAAGTAATTAGGGTGGAGCAAATCTTCTGCGAATAAATTCGCGTCTTATTAACTCCGATGGCTTTTGCTGTTCATTAAAAAAGCATCATTTTCTAAGTAAACAGCGATTTTAAAGGATAAGCACTCCTTGTTATACATCCGTTGGCAATATCTATTAAACAACTTCTATACCAAAAATAAGTAAAAACTGACTAAAATCGTTTAGAATCAAATACTTGAAGCACAACTTCTGTGATGTTCATCAACTTGGGGCCTCATTAAACTACCGCCTAAAGTAGGAAAAACTTTTCCGTAACAAACAAAGAAATTTGCACGCAACAACGTTCAAACGTGTTAAATACAGAGCATTAGCACATTAGCGAAATAGCATCTCAACCGGAAGAATTTGTATATAGTGAAGTACGTTGTATTTTGAAAAAAGGCAGGTAGTAGCATCCTTCCATCCAGTCTCCTCAATGATGGTTGAACGTATGCGGTGTTACATCTAAGCATCTATAGCTTAAAGACTTGGTTAAATAAGGCTTACTATTATAACTGGTTCGCATAAAAGATGCAAGATAATTTGTGTAATTTTCGTCACATTTGAGGGAGGTAGTTAAAACGCGTATTAAACCGGCTGGGAAGCCTCTGGTATGTTTTTTTTAGGACTGTCTTCCTTTAAAAGAGCAAGTTCGCGATAAACCAACGCTATTCGCCTGTCAAGCGTGTGTTTGCGATTCACAAAAAGAACCCGGCTTTCATCTTCCATCACGCAAATGCCTCCGTGGAAATTTCCCTTCTCTACCCTGGTTTCAATTCCGAAGGTTGCCACTTCATTGCACAGCTCATCAAACAGCTTCAGGTCTTCCGGGTTCTCTTGCGGCTTCTGCTTTTTCTTTTTTTTATGTCGCTTCATGAGTTCGGAACTATGAATTATGAATTATGAATTATGAATTATGAATTATGAATTATGAATTATGAATTATGAATCTAAGATAATAGCAATAAGGCAAGAAGGCAATAAGGCAATAAGGCAATAAGGCAATAAGGCAATAAGGCAATAAGGCAATAAGGCAATGTATCGGAGTGAGAAATCAGCTCCGATACATCAACATATTTTAGAGCAGGTCGTCCAAACCTTTTTTCTTTAAGGCTTCAACAGCTTCCTTCACATCCTGAGACGCATCACGATGTCCGATAAGCAGCGCATCGCCGGTATCAACGACAATCAAATCTTCAACTCCAACAAAAGAGACAACTTTGTCTGGAGAATAAGCATAATTACGCGCTGAGTTAACGCTTATTATATCGCGATACTCGCCAGTATTGCCATCATTATCCTTGGGAGATATTTCAAAAACCGTTTCCCAGCTCCCCACATCATTCCAACCCATATCTGTCGGAATAACATACACTTCCTCTGCCTCCTGCATAACGCCATAATCTATGGAAATGCCGCGGATCTGACGATACATAGCTTCGAGACGCTCGGGGTATTCAGGACTATCCAAATACGCTTCCAGTGCTATTAGTGGCTCATAGATATCAGGCAACTTCTCGCGAATTTCCTTTAGAATTGTTGATGCCCGCCAAATGAACATGCCGCTATTCCAGAAGAAATCACCACTTTCCAGAAAACGCTTGGCCGTATCGAGATTGGGTTTTTCTGCAAAGGACTTTACGCGACATACATTGCGCCCATCCTGGCTGTGCACAACGTCTCCGGATTGAATGTAGCCGTAACCGGTTGCCGGTTCATTCGGCGTAATGCCCAACGTAATCAACCCACCATTTTCCCGGGCAAACTCACATGCCAAACCAACGACACGCTGGAACTCCTCAACATTGGAAATCAGGTGATCGGCAGGCATTACGACCATTATTCCATCCGGGTCAGCAGCGTGAACGTGCAGTGCGGCAAGTCCGATACATGGTGCAGTATTGCGGCCAAACGGCTCTAAGACAAAACTCGAATCCGTTAGCATGGAAAGCTGTTCGTGAATCAGCGGCTTCTGCTCATGATTCGTTACAATAAGAATTTTTGAATCATCAACCAAACCTTTAAGACGCTGGTGCGTGGCCTGTATCATGGTATTTTCATTGGCAATATTCAATACCTGCTTGGGAGAAGTTTTGCGGCTTCTTGGCCAGAATCGGGTGCCCACACCACCCGCCATTAGCGTTGCGTAGATGCTCATGAGTTGTTTCCTTATTCGTCAGATGAATTTTCGTATCCCGAGAAACGTGTGTTTATCGAGCTGGCGCCAGTATAAATTTGCGACAAGAATATCGAGAACTTGAGATGCTGCATAATAACACCACCCGAAAGATGCAGCAGTGACCAATGCCAAAAGCAGCCAGGTTATTCACAGAATTCTAGCTACACATATCGGCGGGAAGATCCATTCTTCCTTCAAAGACAAATGCAACCGGCCCAACCAGATCGCACCCCGGTTCAGCAGCATGAATTTGTAGCTCACCTCCGGGTGGCAAAACATTTAACGGCAGCGCAACTCCCTGCTGCTGATAATAGAAGGAAGCTGCCACAGCCCCGGTGCCGCAAGCACGCGTTTCTTCCTCTACACCACGCTCATAGGTTCGAATCAGCACGTTGCCCGATGGCGCAAGCTGTACAAAATTGACATTGCAGCCGCGCGGGGCGAACGTTGAGTGATAGCGCAATTCTCTTCCAATGACAGCCACATCGATCTTCGCTAAATCACCTTCAACCTCTACAACCAGATGTGGTACACCGACCTCCAGCAAGAGCATTGCCCGCTGATTCGCTCGCAAAAGATGTTGAAGCTCGGTCGGTTGCTTCAATATCACAACCGACGGCATCCCGATTCGCACTTGCCCATCAACCTCGATGGTAGCAGCATATTCTTCGCTTAGAATAACGAAGCGCATCTTAGCGGGAGCCATCCCAAGTCGATGCGCCAATGCCGCAGCGCAACGCGCGCCATTACCGCACATTTCTCCTTCAGAGCCATCAGCGTTAAAATAGCACAATCGAAAATCGCAGCTATCATCTTCCAACAAAATCATCAAACCATCGGCTCCGACACCAGTACGGCGGTCGCATAGAAACTGCACCAAAGACGATATGTTTGAGGAGATATTCACGCTGCGGCCATCCAGCAGAATAAAATCGTTGCCTGCACCATGCATTTTATGAAAGTGTAGCTTTGACATTCGACTCCCTATTTAACCTGAAAGGAGATACCTTCGGTAGTCCAGCGCTTGCGCACCTTTATTGTATCCGGGAGGAAAAAGAAGGGGTCGGCAAATTGAAATGGAAGACTGTTCCCGGCGTCCCATTTTCCATTACCATTTTTATCGAGACGCACAACCATACGGTATTTGCCCTCGGGGATATTATTCAGAAGATAAGGCTTAGCCGGGGAAACCTTGCGTCTTAATCGCTGCTTCGAATTAAACGAGACCACATCAAGAATGACATCGGAACTATCATTTGCTACAGTAATCACGCCCGAGATTTCACCCAGCTGATCGTGTTGCCAGGTTGTAAACTCTGCCGTATAAACTGAATCGCCCAAAACCTCATCGCGATACGACTTTAGTTTTGCCGTATCGATAACAAGCTCATACCGCCCATCGCGAGCAAGTGGCGCTGCGGGTACGAAGACTGGGAATCGTCCCCCCGTTTCCTGCCATTCCCCCGCCACGGCAAGGCTATCCTTATCGGTAAGTTGAACTGCAGCTTGTAAACTGGATTTGCTCAGCGGCTGTGAAACCTCAAGAGACACTCTGGTGTCGAACGGTAATTTGCCCGCCCCTGCCGACGGCACATGTTTAATAAAGCGTGCTTTTACCGTATCCTCTTTAGTGCTTCCCGAGAAAACAAATTGAATAGTGTCCAGCTTATTACCACTGGTATCCTGCACGCCACCAACCACTTCACCAGCGTAGCGTAATTCTTTTTGCGCGGCAGTATAGACAATGACACGAGTCTTATCGGACTTGTCCAGTTCGCTGCCAAAGACCTGAAGCGGCTGCCGGGTAATACTATCGTTAATGACAACTTTTACAGGAATCGAATCTGCGAGCGGCTCCGAAAAACTCAAACGCAACTGATGAGTATGTACTTTGGATGCACGAACAAAGGCGGGCGCCATCAGATCTTCTGAAAACAGCGTCAGATCTAAGCCTGCAATTGACAGATGAGTAGAATCCAACACCACGTCGGCTTGAGGAATTCCGAGTAGATCTACTCCACGATCGTAGAGGCGATTACGATTTTGATCGCTCAAAGCAAATACGCGATAGTTTCCAGGACGCAAATAAGACATGCGGTATTCACCGGTTTTGCTTACCTGCGAATAATAAGCGGGCTTGGATTTAAAGATAGAAGAGTCTGAGTAAGCGTCATTCAAATCGTAGACATATATGTATGTATTTTCCGGCTGAGAGGCATAAAGTTTACCGGCTATTTCACCCTTATCAATTGTTTCGCCGGTGGAAAAAGGAAGTAGAATTGGCTTTTCGAGATTATTGCTGCGTTGATCTTTCACCTCGGTACCAACGGTGAGCAGATAAGTTCGATTTTTCTCCAGTGAGTCACCAATAACAATCCGCAGAGTCTTGCTGTTTTTCCACTCCAGCTTAAATCCACCCGGAGGTTCTGGCAGCAACCATATTTGGTTGCGCACCGAGCTACGCTCCAGGTTCTCATCAAAACGCAGCTCCAGATAGTCCAATTCACGAACGTTGGTAGAATCAGCATTCGGAAAAGTGTGAACCACCTGCGGCGGTGTTTTATCTGGCTCCCCACCTTCCGGGGCGCGTCGAACTGCACATTGCTGCAGGAGAACTACCCCAAAAGTGAGTAACAGAGCAAGCTTAATGGATTTTATCATGCGGGCTTAACACGTTTTATAGACGTTACTTTTATGTTTTTCACAATATCGAAGCCTTCAACTGCCTTCCGGTACAGGCAAAACTATTACTTCGCAAAAATGGAAAAAGCGGATACCGTTATACGGCATCCGCAATTCAAATTCCACTAATTCTGTGCTACCTAGACGCGACGCTTTTCTTTGATTCGCGCGGCTTTGCCCTGCAGATTACGCAGGTAGTAGAGCTTGGCGCGACGAACGCGGCCAATCTTCAGCACTTCAATTTTTGCAATACGAGGTGAATGCAGTGGGAAAACACGTTCAACGCCAATTCCATTCGAAATCTTTCGAACAGTAAAGGTCGTATTAATGCCGCCACCTTTTCTCTTGATACATACACCATCAAACAGCTGGATACGTTCTTTGTCGCCTTCGATAACTCGCACGTGTACCGAAAGGGTATCCCCGGCTTTAAACTGCGGGCGGTCGCTAACCAATTGGTTTGCAGTAACCGTGGTGAGGATATCCATGTCGTGCTCCTTTCAACTAACTATAATGCTTATTTAATTTTATCGTTACGTTTGTTTATTTCATCTAAATAGGCCTGATACAAATCTGGCCGTCTTTTCTTCGTTCTTTCCAGACGCTGTTGCTGTCTCCACTCATTTATTTTGGCATGATTCCCGGACAGTAATACCGGAGGAACTGCCATATCGCGAAAGACTTCCGGCCTGGTATAATACGTGCAATCAAGCAGACCATCTTGAAATGAATCTGTTTTTGCAGACTCGAGGTCGTTTAACACTCCGGGAATTAACCGAACCAAACCGTCGATCATCAGCAGAGCTGGTATTTCTCCACCGGAGAGCACAAAATCGCCTACCGAGATCTCATCTGTCACCCAGGTTTCGATAACTCGTTCATCGATGGCCTTATAATGCCCGCAGAGAAAGATCAGGTTTTCGCATTCTGACAACTCTTGAGCGACCTCCTGAGTAAATAATCGTCCTTGCGGCGAAGGGTAAATAACCCTGGCATTTTCCTTTGCTACACCGGGAATGCTTTCAAAGGCGCGAAACAGTGGTTCTGCCTTAAAGACCATTCCGGGCCCGCCACCATAAGGAGTATCGTCTAGCACCCGATGTTTATCGAGCGCAAATTGTCTAAGATCGTGGAGCTGAATATCCAGCTCGATTCGCTTCTTTGCCTGCTTTAGGATGCTTTCATCCAGCGGCTGCTGCAGGATATCCGGGAAGGCGGTCAGTACATCAATATGCATCTTAGCCCAACATTCCTTCGATAAGTTCTACGGTCATGCGTCGGTCGGCTACATTAACGTCTTTAATAAACGCTTCTACAGCCGGGATAAGGAGTTCCTTATCTCCGTCGCGAACCACATAAATATCGTTGCCGCTATTGGTAAGCACCTCTGTTATTGCTCCAAGGTGATTACCCTTCTGATCGACGACATTCATATCGATCAGATCATGCACAAAATAGTTATTGTCCGGCAGTTCAATCGCCTGTTCAGCAGGGACAAGAAGGTCTGCTTTTCCAAACCGTTGCGCTTCATCACGAGAATTAACGCCTCTGAGTTTGAGCAGTGCGGATTTTTGTTGCAACCGCACATCTTCAACAATAAACCCCTGCATTCCGAAGGACGTTTCGACATAGACCGTCCTCAGCGACTGAAATCGCTGTGGGAATCCGGAATACGGCATAGCTTTTAAGTAACCATCCATACCGTGAGCTTGAATAACTTTACCGACGGCAATATGCGTATTGTTTGTTGTAGCCAATGCAATCTCCGCCAAGTCGGACTTGCTTCACTTATGCCTTAACAGCACATGCGAAGCGTCATTCAAGTATTTCCAGAACTGCCCGTTTGCCCATTTTTGCTGCAGACGCGCTCAGCAGGGTACGAATAGCCTTTGCAGTCTGTCCGCGTTTCCCGATAACCTTTCCAAGGTCACCGTCACCGACTCGCAGTTCGTATACCGTTACGCGTTCGCCTTCCACTTCCGTTACATATACTTCTTCAGGCTTATCAACCAGATGTTTGGCAATGAACTCCACAAAGTCTTTCATCGGGCAAACCTCCTTTAGAGTATTAGGGCCAGAAAAAAACCGCCAGATTGTCACTGATACCAACTGTTCTTTTTAGAGTCTAGTTCCATACGCTATAGCTTGAACAGCTAAAATCCCTACTCACTATCTTTCTTATCTGAGGTATCGTCGCCTTTGTCGGCCGGCTTTTCTTCCCCTGCACCCTCTTCCGCTGGAGCTTCTTCAGGAGCAGCTTCTGCTTCGGGCTCTGCTGTTTCTTCAGCAGCGGCTTCCGCTTCTTCTGCAGCTTTTGCGGCTTCTGCTTCGGCCTTAGCAGCATCTTCTGCGGCTTTCGCTTCTGCAGCTTCCTTCTCAGCTTTTTCCTTCTCAGCCTTCTCCTTTGCAGCTTTTTCAGCAACCTTCTTCGCTTCCATACGCTTAGAGCGATCAGCGACTTGCGCTTCCCACTTTTGCATTTCAGCGTCGATTTGCTCTTCGGTCATGCCTTGACGTTTAAGATCGAACTTCAAAACAATTCCTTCGCGGCTCAGCAGATTCTTTACTGTCGGGCTAGGAATAGCTCCTTCGCCCAGCCAATAAAGTGCACGATCTTCCACTACGTTAACCGTTACCGGATGCGTAAGCGGATTATAGTAGCCAATCTCTTCAATACAGCGTCCATCACGGGGTGCGCGGGCGTCAGCAGCGACAATACGGTAGAAAGGGCGCTTTTTACGACCCATTCTACGTAGCCTCAATTTTACAGCCAATGTGAGTTACCTCCGTTACATATTGTTATTTATGAAAAAAAGTTTATAATTTCTATTAGTATTTTTTTCCATTACCCAAATGGTAGCTTCATAGCACCGGGCTTGAAGCGCATATTCTTCATTCGCTTCATCATTTTCTTCATTTCGCCAAACTGTTTTAGCAGCTGATTCACGTCTTGAACACGAGTTCCGCTGCCGCGGGCAATGCGCTTGCGACGGCTACCGTTAATAATCTCCGGCTTGCGCCTTTCCTTTAGGGTCATTGAGTTTATAATAGCCTCAACGCGTCCAAAGGCGTTGTCGTCGAGCTGAACATTTTTCAGCTGTTTGCCCATTCCCGGAATCATTCCCAGCAGGTTTTCAAGCGGCCCCATCTTCTTCAGCTGCTGAAGCTGTGCATAAAAGTCTTCCAGGTTAAACTGATTTTTCAGCAGCTTCTTCTCGAGCTCCTGAGCCTGCTCAACATCAATATTCTCCTGAGCCTTTTCAACCAGCGAAACCACGTCTCCCATTCCCAGGATTCGCGATGCAAGTCGATCGGGGTGAAACACCTCAAGTGCATCCAGCTTTTCACCCACGCTCAGAAATTTAATCGGGCGTTCTGTAACGGCGCGAATGGAAAGCGCTGCACCACCTCGGGCATCACCATCCATTTTCGTTAATACGACACCGTCAAAGTCCAGCGTGTCGACAAATTCTTTTGCGGTATTCACCGCGTCTTGCCCGGTCATTCCGTCGGCAATAAAGAGAATTTCGTGCGGCCCTACTTCTTTTTTGATCTGCCGCAGTTCGTCCATCAACTCCGTATCGACGTGCAGACGTCCGGCGGTATCCAGAATAAGAAAGTCACAGGATTGTTCCCGCGCATGCTTCAGAGCCTTTTTACAGATTGCCACAGCGTCGGTTGAGTCATCGGAATACACCGGAATATTCAAGCTTTTCCCCAGCACTTCCAGCTGAGTCTTCGCTGCCGGTCGATACACGTCTGCTGCCGCGAGCATCGGGCGCCTGCCCTTCTTACGCATAAAGCTGGCGAGCTTACCGGAAAAGGTTGTTTTACCCGATCCCTGTAGCCCACAGAGCATCACAACCGTTGGCGGAATTCCGGCAACTTTGATCTCGCTATGCGCTGCCCCCATCAGCTGCACCAATTCGTCGTGCACAATCTTAACGATCTGCTGACCCGGGGTAATGCTCTTTAAAACATCTTCGCCAACTGCCTTTACCTGCACATCAGCGATAAACTTTTTGACTACTTTATAGTTTACATCAGCCTCCAAAAGGGCACGGCGGATTTCTTTTAACGAGTCCGAAACATTCTTCTCGTTAATCTTTCCTTTACCGCGAACTTTGCGCAGAACTGAATCTAGTCGGGATGATAAATCTTCAAACATATCCGTTAACCATAGACATCACGAGTAAACTAACCAATAGCCTTGTTATAACGCACATTTATGAAGAAAAGTCAAGCACTTTTTTTGATGAACCGATATTTTTGTTGGGTGAAGCGAGGGGCTAGAAGCAAGCGGTGAACGGTGAGCGGTGAGCGGTG
>JBOEGD010000042.1:0-598 GCA_050633245.1 Calditrichia bacterium
ATTGCTTACCGTAGCCGTCAGCACACATTGATCCGTACAAAAATCTAATGGCCCGATCGTTTGGGAAACCGCGCAAGTCGTTTCTGTTTCATCACGAATCGTAATCTCTGGGCTAGTGCCGTCAGCGGGTAGAGTAATCGTACCGCCAGTGCCATAGCCGAAAGTGCCTGAGGGAGTGCCGTTGACTAAGACTTCAAAATTATTCGTACCTCCTCCATTTACAACGCTAGCGTCAATCGTAATTTCGTAGAAATCATCCGTCTGTACCGCCACTGTGCCATTATCATTACACAATACATCCAAGGTCGCAAAACTAATCAGACAACTTGGAGAACAAGCCGCAGGAGCCGTTGCCGTAGCAAAGGCCGTACAATTGCTATTGCTAGCATCGGTAAGGGTCAATAATTGATCCCCATCTGAAATTAAGAAGGGGCCTAAGATAACTGGCGTGCCATAAGCACCACTCCCGCCACCTGTCAACACCCAAGTACTAGATGTATTTTGACCCGTCACCAACAACTCCAAGGTATAAGTATCATCACTTGGATCGTTCGTTCCATTATCGTCACAAAGGACATTGCTTACCGTAGCCGTCAGC
>JBOEGD010000043.1:0-4162 GCA_050633245.1 Calditrichia bacterium
AGGCAATAGGCAATAGGCAATAATGCGAATTACATGTTGAGTGCAAACAGCTTACATTTGTCACGCCGAACGAAGTCGAGGCGCTAAGAGAAGCAATTTAAAGCATTATACACGAAAATGTGCACTTCGACTCCGCTCAGCACGACATTTTCGTTTCAGGTTATGCCATGAACTTCAACCCGTAATTCGCATTAATAGGCAATTAGCAATGTCGTGAGTCTCCCATTCTCTCGCTCATTAATCTCTGTACTCTGTTTGTAAACATTCTACACAGCTCCTTCAAGGTAAAAGACTGCAACAACATTGCTTTGCCATTGCAACCAACGTTTTTAGGCGCTAAATTTGAAGAGGCGCATAACGACTGTTATTGGCATATATGTTGCGCTATTGCATTGAAAACAAGAATGGAGTCCTATAAACATGCAGCGTTTTGTCTTACTTTTATTGTTCTTTTTACCCCTTTTATCTGTCTCTGCGCAGGATGAAGAGTCTTTTCCCGGATCTGAAGTATATCGAAATCTCGGCGCACAAGTAGATTTGTCATTAAATTTTTTCGACGAAGACAGCAATTACGTAACACTTGATGAGCTCATAGACAAACCTACAGTAGTTAGCTTTGTATACTATAATTGTCCCGGCATCTGTACGCCGTTGCTCAGTGGTGTCATCGATGTTTTCAATCGCCTCGATCTCGAGCCGGGTGAAGATTTTGAAGCGCTTACGCTGAGCTTTAATGAATTGGAAGGCCCAACACTCGCAAAGGCCAAAAAGGCAAATTACTTTAAAAGTCTCACCAGAGAGTTTCCCAATGAAGCGTGGCCATGGCTGAGCGGTAAAGGACGCCAAATCCGCAAATTCACCGACAAGGTGGGCTTTAAGTTTATTCCATCAGGTAAAGATTTTTTCCATCCGCCGGCACTCATCATTCTCTCCCCAGAGGGCAAAGTAGTGCGCTACTTTCAAAGTACCAGTTTCTCCGAGCTCGACCTGCGGCTTGCACTGCTCGAGGCGCAAGACTCCTGGGGCCCGACGCTAACCGACAGCTTTCTTCAGATGAGCTTTATCTATGATGCCGATCAACAGCGCTATGTCCCGAATATGTGGAGAATAATTATCGTTGGCGGACTTTTATTTGGCGTCATTTTTATCAGTCTGGTTCGCTTCATCGAACGACGGCGAGCCAAGGTAACTGCCGCTTAACAATTTTCAATATGAATTTCGCTTCGACTATGCTATTTTTCCTGAGTAAGTTGATTTCACATGCGGTTGCTCAGCCGGTAACCGCGTTATTCTCAAGCTGGTAAAGAAATGGCATTACAGTCTGCTACACAACTCGCAAGCCGCTTTGCAACCTTCGGAGCAATTCATGCTTTCTTTGCCGTGGCCCTTGGAGCATTTGGAGCACACCTGCTTCAGACCCATCTAACTGAAAAGCTATTTACAACCTTCAAAACTGCAACCTATTATCATCTTACCCACGCTATCGTTCTACTGTTTATCTCATTTGCCGCATTCCATTTTAATGCTCTTAAACAGCTTCGGCTCGCCGGTAATCTTATTCATGCTGGAATTTTGTTGTTTTGCGGCAGCCTCTATAGCCTTAGTTTAAGCGGGATAACGTGGCTTGGCGCCATAACTCCTCTTGGAGGGCTTTGCTTTCTTGCTGGCTGGATTATGCTGCTTTTTACTATAAGACAGGGATTTCTCCCTGCTTCCCACTCAAACGACTCATAGGTTTATCATGCTCCTCTACGATGCGCTGATGTTTTTAGTCCGACATTTCATTCTCCCTCTTACCCTCTGCGCCTGGCTCTGGAAACGTGAGTACAAAAGCGAATCGGACCGGATTGTTATGTCGCTTCTTTGTGGAAGCTACATTTTCTATATTTTCCTCGCCGGTGAATGGCACGTTTCAGGATATGGAATTCGCATGATGCTGCCCGTTGTGTTTGCAGTGGCGATTGGTGCTTCATTCTACCGTCTGCGCAATCTTTCGGCATGGCATAGACGCGACGCAAAGGAATGGTTTGGCGGCCTAATCATCTTTCTCTTTTTGGCCATCTTTAGTGGATTGGCAATATGGAGCTACATCGGAAAGACGCACAATAAGGCTGCAACTCAGGCGACTTTTCCATTAAAAACGGGCGATTATGCAATAATCGATGGGGGTAACTCTCCAATTATCAACAGCTTACACAGATACCCGGATGTGCCGGATAAGTTTTCCATGAAAATAGTCAAGCTCTCTTCCGTTGGCAAACAAGCCAGCGGCTTTTTCTCTACCGATTCATCGGCCTCTCATATTTTAGGCGAACGTGTTTACAGTCCTGTCGATGGCATAGTCACTGAAGCTGTGGACGGAGTTGGTTCACTGCAGTTATCCTGGAGTGACAGTCTTGATGAAAATGTAGCTGGAAATCGCGTTCACATTCACAGCAATACCGGAGTAACCATCGTTCTTAATCACCTGCAAAAAGGAAGCCTGATGGTTTCTGAAGGCGATACAGTAATCGCAGGTCAGCCACTGGCTCGTGTTGGTGACAGTGGCTATGTGGATCAGCCCTTACTCCATATCTATGCCTATCGGGAAGGTGATTTTCCTCCGTGGGAAGGACGCGGTTTGCCAATTCATTTTAACGGAAACTTCTTGATCAGAAATGATGTTATTCGTCAAAAGTAATCACCTGCGGAAAAAATAAGTTAAATTATTTTCAAAGTTGAAATTAGTAAAATAAAATCATATATTTATCTATGGTTACATACGTAGCTAAGTGAGTGGAAACTGAAACGCGGGTGTTGTTTTTTCGAAAGTTTTATAAGAAGGGGTCTGTTAAATTTACGTTCCTGGCCGCCTGATGTTTTAGTTCATCTGCTCTATTAGATCTGATGATGAGCCAATCTGCTCTAATAAAGAGATGCTATAATGAAATATATGTTTTTGTGCATTTTACTTATTTTTGCCCTTCCCGCTGTCTCTCAACAAGAAGACGATCTTACGATTGCTCGGCAACTTATTGCTTCTAAACAATATGCCAGCGCGCATATTATTCTCGAAGGTGCTATTCAGCGAGACGGACTACTCTCTCCGATCGTTACCTCATTTGTTGAGAACATGATTGAGAACCACTTTCAGCAGCGCGGCTTTACCACATTTTATCTGCAAAACGAGCCTGCTAGCGACACAGCAGACAGTTCAATTGTTATTGCATCCGGACGTCATCCCGATCGACTTTTGCGCAAATTACTCGCCCAAAAGGGAAACTCGGCAATTGCTCATCGACTGCTGGGCGATTTCTATTCCCTGCAGCTGAGCATCGACAATGGTTCTCAAATTGTCGATCTATCCACGGTATTAAAACTTAAAAACACGATTTTTACTCACTACAGCAAGGCTGTTACGCTGGGAAGCAGTAATACCCGGGTGAACCGTTGGCTTGGCGTCTATTATAATGACTACGGTCAAAAAGAAATTGCGCGAGAGTATTTTCTAAAGAACAGTAAACAGGACGACGCGCAATCCTGGTATTATCTGGCTCAAATAACATTTCGCGAAAAGCAGTACAACGACGCGTATAACTATACAATTCGCGCACTAAAACAGAAACACAAACTCTCTCTTGAGCAGCACTATGAGACTAATCGCTTCGCTGCTCTTTCTCTAAAACGAATTGGCGAAGAAGACCGCTTTCTTGAGTATATGACGCGCTGTATTCACATTATGCCAGATCAACAGGATGCCTATTTAGACTTGATAGATTTCTATTTGGATAAGCAGGATCTGAAACGAGTTGAACAGCTGCTAAACGCAATGCTACTGCATAATGCGTATAATGCGCCCGGCTTTAAGGCGCTGGAACGCTATTGTAGCAAGAGTGGCGACTTTGCGTTCGCAGACAAGATATTCGAACAGCTTATGGGTATCTGCGAACATTCCGATGAATGTATGGGGAATATCTATCAGTATCGCGGCAATATGCTTTACTATCAAGGCCTCATCGATCAGGCTAAAACACAGTGGGACCTGAGCCGCCGTTACTTTGCCCGAATTCTTCCTCAAGACGATATTAAATTCCGTGAAATCGGAGCGATTAGCAGAGAATCTTCGATGAAGTGATGCGGCATTCGAGTACTAAATAACGGCAAATTAATAACGGCAAATTAA
>JBOEGD010000044.1:0-52432 GCA_050633245.1 Calditrichia bacterium
CCGTTTCATCACTGCTGCTGCCCTCGCCATACGTAGCTGCAAGACGAGCGCTTACGCCGGCAACTGTATTACGAATAACTGCACCGGTATTAAAATCCAGTTCAAAAACCCCGGCGCCATTCGTGGTAAGTACGTTTCCATTGCCGAGTCGGAAAGCTGCTCGATTACCGTCAATGCCGGTTAGGGTGCGGAGTAATGTTCCGTTGGCATCATATACAACGACACCGGTTTCTGGTAAGGAAAACACGCCAACCAGAACATTTCCATCAGCATCTTCAGAAATTTGTTGAGGAAAATTTGTTGTTTGTCCAAAAATGTCGAGAAAGGCGCCGTTCAGATCGTAACGAAGAACATTGTCTGTATCGATGGATGTAATCAGAATATCATTTGCGCGAAATTGAATATCCCATGGACTGTCGAGTCCGCCGACACCGATATCAATAAAGTTTCCCAGATAGTTACCGGCGGGATCAAACTCTGCAATAGAATTTGAGTTGGCTCCAAGGGCAACAGTCGCGATAAGATTACCATTTGGTAAATAATTATGTCCACGGACATTGTTTAGCGTGTCCGGAGCGGGGCCACCAGCAGGTGCAAGTGTGTCGATAAGCACTCCGGTGGCATCAAACTGCAACACCAGATCTTCAATCTGATCAGAAACAGTGATGGTTCCAGTCGGGCTTTCTCTTGCCATAAGTGGAATAGACAGTGGGCCCGGTGATGGTGGAATAAAATTGGCATCTACAAGATCTCCGGTAGCATAGTCGAAAGCCATTACGCCATCGTTTGTACTTTCAGGAACGAGAACCAGGGTTGTCGCGCGCTTGGATGAGGCCGTGGCTTGGTGGCGTAGTCTGTCGCCGGCATAGTAAATGTCTGCATTGGCTAAGTCCATTGATTGCTCAATTTCATTCCAGAATGCAGTACTTCCATCTTGAAGTGGGTGCGCCAAATTACGAATAACGGCATAAATGACTTCGCCGTTTTCAGTCCCCAGGGGATACATAAACGTGCCGTTAGCGAGCATAATGTTTGAGGGTAGTCCCTGTTGTTTTGCTAGCTTTTTTGCCTGTAGCTGGACAGAAGCATCTTGCTCTGCTTCAAGCATTAACTGCTGCAAATCGATTTGTGGAACGGCAAATAGGGTGGAAAAAAACAACATGGTAAAAAACACAATAAAACTGGTGACGTGTCTTTTCATCAGACCTCCGTGAGGTTGTGGGTAAGAGAAGCAATAACAGATGCTTCAGATTAGGGTGTTGTTATATTGAATTGCTAGTGAAATTCTGTGCAGGTGCAGGAACTATTCGCTCGGTATCATTAAAATATACAATTTTATAAGATAAATACAACGTAAGCCATATTGCCTGAAACGAAAAAAGCTCGCAGATAAAATCTGCGAGCTTTGTAAAGAGTTTATAATAAGAGAGTCTAAAGTCTTCGTGCGTTGAAGGTATCGCCTTGCGTAACATCACCGCTTTCCAGCCCTTTGCGAAACCAGCGCATGCGCTGTTCGGCGGAGCCGTGAGTGAAGGCTTCAGGAACAACATAGCCTTGCGTGCGCTTTTGAATCATATCATCACCAACAGCGCTTGCAGCGCGAATAGCTTCTTCAAGATCGCCTTGCTCCAGAATGTTTTTCATTTTCTGAGCGTGATGTGCCCAAACACCGGCGTAGAAATCTGCCTGAAGCTCGAGTTTCACCATGTACTTGTTAAACTCTGTCTTGCTTACGCGATTGCGCATAGACATTACCTGATCGCTTACACCTAGCAGGTTTTGTACGTGGTGCCCCACCTCATGAGCAATAACATATGCCATCGCAAAATCTCCGGGTGCCTTAAATTTGCGATTTAGTTCATCATAGAATGACAAATCGATATAGAGCTTGTAGTCTCCCGGACAATAGAACGGACCGGCTGCAGCCTGACCGTATCCACAGGCGGACTGTACGGAACCGCTGTAAAGTACCATCGTAGGCTTGCGGTAGCTTTGTCCACTACGGCGAAACAAGTTTGCCCAGACATCTTCAGTATCTTTGAGCACAACGGATACAAATTGAGCAAGCTCTTGTTCCTGTGCATTGGGTTGATACGAGCCGCTTCCGCTGGTTTGGCTACTACTGGCCTGCTGTTGAATAATGCTGCTGGGGTCTCCTCCAAGCAGATATACCAGAAAGATTATAGCAATGGTGCCAATCCCGCCGCCTATTTTCATACCACGTCCGGCGCTGCTGCCACGACGATCTTCTACATTGGAGCTCTTTTGTCTACCTTTCCAACGCATTGTGCTTACCTCTTTTTATCAGTTTTTGAAAAAACGAACTATTCTGCTGCTGCGGGCGCCTGGCAGCGAACATCAGAATATATGAAATATGTTTGAATCTGAGAAGTCTATTTTAGGAAGGTATTGATAAGGATAAAGCAACACTGGCCTCGCAGAATATCTACGAAGCCAGCAGTTGAAAAAGTTATGTTTTGTCGAAGTGGTGTTAGTTCTGAAAAAGCGAAGCAAATTCTCCATAACCTTCTTTTCCCAGATCCTCTTTAGGGATAAAACGCATAGAAGCAGAGTTCATGCAGTAGCGCAGTCCGGTTGGCTTTGGACCATCACTAAAAACATGGCCAAGATGTGAATCGCCATATTTGCTGCGAACTTCAGTACGCTTCATAAATAGCTTGTGGTCAGACTTTTCCACAATGTTTTCTGAAACTAAAGGCTGATAAAAACTTGGCCAACCAGTGCCCGACTTGTATTTATGAGTAGAGGAAAAGAGCGGTTCGCCTGAGACAATGTCGACGTAAATACCTTCACGTTTATTATCCCAGTAATCATTGTTGAAGGGACGCTCGGTACCGTCTTCCTGGGTTACTTTATACTGCAGGGAACTCAGTTTTTTGCGCAGTTCCTTGTCCGAAGGTTTGAAATATTTACCAGAGCTCATGGGTTCATTTCCCCAGTGCTTCTCGATAAATGTATCACGACCTGAACCCGTGCGGTAGCGATTGTAGTGAGCCGGATTCTTTTTGTAGTAATCCTGATGGTAGTCTTCAGCCGGGTAGAAGTTTGTAAACTCTTCAATCGGGGTTACGATAGGTTTTGAAAAACGACCTGAAGAGGCGAGTGCCTTTTTGGTCGCCTCCGCAATCTTGCGCTGCTCTTCGTTGTGATAATAGATAGCTGAGGTATAATGATGACCGCGATCGTAAAAAGAGCCGCCGTCATCTGTCGGGTCGAACTGCATCCAGAACTTGTTTAATACTTCTTCATAGGTAATAACGTTCGGATCGAAGTGAATCTGCACTGCTTCGCGATGCTGTGTGCGTCCGGAAGAAACATCTTTGTAGCTCGGGTTCGCTTTTTTACCACCGGAATAACCGGAAACAGCACGATGAACGCCTTCTGTTTTGTCGAATGGAGCTTCAATACACCAGAAACACCCACCTGCGACGGTCGCAGTTTCTAGGGTTTCTGATTTATCCTGAGCTGTCGAAAGGCCAAAAACGGCCAATCCACCCAGAACCATTAACATTAATAAGTATCGCATTTGTATGTCCTCATTTTATTTCTAGTCTAAAAACCGGCTCTTTCTTTTATCTAATTTAATATACGGTTAAATCGTTCCACAAATCTAACAGAGCTCTAAACTTTTTATAACAGGAATATTTTTTTGTCTTTATGCAATCAAACCCTTATCTCGTTCGTTACTCATACGTAAACATAATCCGAATAACCTACATTTAGGAAGGAAAATCATTATGGTAGCCAAGTTGAGAAATGCTTTTATATTATTGCTTCTGTCGGCAGCAATCTTTACCATTCAAGCCGGAGAAAAAGATGAAACTGCGGACGCGACACCAGCGGTTATCGCTGTGAAATTTCATGCAGACTGGTGTGGTTCATGTAAGGCAATGGGTGGTGTTTTTGAAGAACTACAGGCCAAATTTGATACCCAGCCTGTGCTATATGTTACACTCGATCATACTCGTGACTTTAACCGACAGCAGTCAAAATTTATGGCGCAGTCTTTAGGACTCGATAATGTATGGGCAAAATATGGCGGCAAAACCGGGTTTATTTTGTTGATTGACGGCAACACGCGCGAAGTGCTCGGCACATTTAAGTCCACACAAACGTTGAAGCAAATGGGCGCCGAATTAACGGCAATAGTAGATAAGATTACTGACGCTGGTTAAACAATGCTCGTTAATTATCAGTTGTCATTAAGTAGCTTCCCTATTCAGGGAGTGTCATGAGGATTAGATGAACCAGGCCGATTTTGATATTGAAGAACTCCTGCAGCGTGGCTTTCGCTATGCCTTTTCTCTCACCCATAACAAAATGGATGCGGAAGAGCTTGTGCAGGAGGCCTGCTATTCGATAAGCCGACTAGGCGGTCCCTGGAATATTCCCTATCTTTTTAAATCTATTCGCAATCGCTACATTGATGCCGGAAGGCGAAGCAATTTGCTGCATTTTGAGGCATTGGATCATCAGGTTTTGGAAGACTCCTCTGAGCTTTCACAAATGGATGAGCAAAATTTTGATGACCGAATGAGTGATGCACTCCATGAGCTGGCCGACGGTGAACGTGAACTCCTCTTTCTAAAAGTTGTGGAAGGATATACTGCCAATGAATTGAGTGAGATTACTGGCAGTCCGCGTGGCACGATTCTTAGTAAGCTGCATCGAACTAAAAATAAGCTGCGTTATATTCTTGGTCGCAGTGAACCGGGTAAAACAAAGGCGGCATCGCATGACAGATAATTTTGAGCGCCTGGATAAGAACGTAGATAAGTTCTATCGTTCCAAGGAAATGTCTTCCGAGATGATGGAACATCTTAAGAAAACGATCGAAGGGAAGCATACAGTTGATGCTTCTCCCGAATCTGTTCCCGGACGAGATGGTTACTATGTACGCCAATATATGGCTGTTGCTGCTATTTTTTTCCTATTGTTTGGCTTCTATATTGTTCAAAGTTATGCTTCAAACCGCTGGCAGGAAGATGTCTCTCGTCAAGTGGCCAAGAATCATTTGAAGGCTTTGGAGATGGAGCATCGAACAAACGATTATGAAGTACTTGCCGAAGCACTCGGTAAGCTGGACTTTGCTCTTGTGGCTCCAAATTTTTCCAATGAGGGCTATCAATTGCTGGGAGGCCGATATTGTTCGATTGATCAGCAAATTGCGGCACAAATAAATTTAAAGAATATGGCTGGCGAGCGTTGTACCCTCTATCAGTTTAAGCTGCCGGTTAATTTACTTGCTCGTTTCCCCGATCGTCGAACGCTGAAGGTTGATGGGCTTACGGTTGAGCTCTGGAAAGAGAACGGTTTGGGAATGGGATTAGCGTATTCTGACGGTGGTGGACGCTGACGGCTCGCAGGTTAATTCGCACTTCGATTATCATTGGGTTCGATATGAACCAGTACTTCATGAATATTGAGCTCGGATTGCTTTAGGGCATCAGCGACTTTATGCGCGACACTATGCCCATCGCGAACACTCATCGCACCATCTACCTCTACATGAATATCAACGAAATAACCGAATCCACTTTTACGCATTCGGCACGTTTCAATATCGTATACTCCCTGAACATTTTGTGAAATTTCTCTGGCGCGCTGCGCGACTTCAGGAGGTGCGGTTTCGTCCATAATGTCCGAGATTGAAGTTTTAAATAAGAGGTAGCCATTGTAGCCGATAACACCACATGCTACAAGTGCACACCAGTCATCCGCACTTTCATAGCCCGGCCCGGCAAGAAGAGCGAATGAGATTCCGATAAAAGCGGCTAGTGAAGTAAGGGCATCGGAACGTTGGTGCCAGGCATCTACTTTTAGTGCCGTGCTGTCAATGGATTCTCCTACATTGTAAACGAAACGAAATAAGAACTCCTTGGTAATAATAACGCCAATCAGAACAATTAGCGTGAATGGTGCGGGAGTCAGGTGGGGAGTAAGAATTTCTCGAACACTTTGAATAGCTATTCCAATTGCAGCTCCAATCAAAACGAAAGCCACAACAATTGCAGCCAGGGCTTCTGCTTTTCCATGTCCATAAGGATGACGTTCGTCGGGGGGCTGTGCTGCCAGCTTCAGGCCATTCCAGACGACGATTGAACTGAAAATATCAAGCGCAGATTCAATACCATCAGCAATTAACGCATAAGAGTGTCCGACCACGCCAGCCAGGATTTTTATGACGGCGAGAAACGCATTAATAGACACACCAATTACAATGCTGCGACGCCCCTCACTGAAGCGCTGATGATTTTGGTCTGACAAACGTGTTGCCTCTGCTTACTTTTCTTCCAATTGTTCCGTCTCTGCTGCTTCATCCAGTTGCGAAGAAGAGTCTGAAGCTGCTTGATGTTCTGCCATAGCGTTCATTAGCACTAATTGAAGCTCCTGCATATTATCTTGAACGCGCTGTTGACCAATCTTCATCGATTTTGCCATCACATCCGGCATGACGGTGATCGCTTTCTCACCCACTGGCGTTGCGTAAAAATCTGAGATGGTATTAAGCTCATCTTCGGTAAAGGATTCTACATATAGAGCAATTAAATCGTTTTTGACGCTTTTGTAGCTGATATATTTTTCGAAGAACGCTTCCATTGCGCTACGCATTGGTGCCATTTTGGGATCCGCTTCCATCTGTAGATCGAGCATGTTCTCCATTGTGGCATCCATCAGTTGCTCGGACTTTGTCGCTTCCAAAAGTCTCTCGGCTGCTTTTTCATGGCTGGTCATTTCCTGAGCCTGTAGCGTTAGGCCAAGTAAAAGCAGCATAAAAATAATTGAGATTCGCTTCATATTTTCCCCTTAGTCCCGATTGAATTGACTTAGATAATGAATAAATGGTTGCTGGATAGTAAATCCTTTTACCACCATCTTATGAAATGTATCTGATGTTACGTCGTTGTCATTTACACGATGCATAACTGTTACATGTTTTAAGCGCAGCAGTTCGATCTCCGGGTGATCTTTTGCAAAACCGCGAGGCGCAGTTTTGAGTTTCTCCCCATCTGGTGTACCATAGTATTCTTTGAATTTACTGCTATTCAGAATTTTTTTGAAATCTGTTGAGTTTTCTGCAATGGCTTCCCGAAAGCCGGCGAGACGTTTGGGCTCTGGCATATAAAGTCCACCTGCAATAAAGGACTCATTGTTTGGTTGAATATGCAGATAATATGGTGGTAAAGACGAGCGTCTGCCTTCTCGGGAAATTGAGGCTCCCATATTGGTTTTGTAGGGAGATTTGTTTTTTGAGAAACGCACGTCGCGATAGATTCGAAAAAGGCAGCTTTTGGCGCGAATTCCACCGAGATCTTCCACCAGGGAAAAATCTTCGATTATGCCGTCGACAAAGGCCTCGAACGTTTGTTTTGCATCTTCGAAACGTTTCTTGTTGTCCTGAAACCATTCACGATTATTGTTGGCTTCCAAGTCTTTTAGGAACTTGAGTACTGGTTTTAAGTTCTCTTTGGCCATAGATCCTCCGTTTATTTAATTTAAATAAGGCAATAAGGCAATAAGGCAATAAGGCAATAAGGCAATAAGGCAATAAGGCAAATTTTTTCTGGATATTGTTTAAGGCAAGTGACAAATTCCGCTCACCGCTTCGCCTTGTTAAGAATGCGATCCAGGCTATTGGCGAACTCCTGAACATCTTTTTGGCTTTGCTTTTTTGGACCGCCGGTTTGTACACCACTTTCCCGAAGCTGTTCCATAAAGTTTCGTACGCTTAGACGAGAACGAACGTTTTCTTCTGTCAGAAGTTCACCACGCGGGTCGAGAACCGTTGCTCCCTTGGTAATTACTTCAGCTGCGAGTGGAATATCTGCGGTTATAACCAAATCATTCTTTTCGACATGCTTGACAATCTCGCCATCGGCTACATCGAACCCGGCAGGAACCAGGATAAAATCTATTAAATCGTCGCGTGGAATACGCATCGGCTGATTTGCGACCAGCGTGAGTTTGGTTTCTGTACGTTTTGCAGCGCGAAAAAGGATGTCCTTAACTGCAATAGGACAGGCATCGGCATCGACCCATATGTGCATGGTGTTCCAGCTTTGTTTATGAAATAGTAAGATATAAACAGCTAAGTTTTTTGGGGGAAATCAAGTGAAAAGGGAAACTCAAAAAAAGCTTCCTGCCGCTCATTAGAGCGGCAGGAAAAAGTATTTATTTAAGCGACAACTGCAGCGTTCAGCTCTTTACGGCGCTGTTGCGTTTGCTCAGATTCCATGTATTCTTCAAATGTTGACATGCGATCAATTATACCATTCGGTGTAAGTTCGATAACGCGGTTGGTTACCGTACGCATTAATTGAAGGTCGTGCGAAGTAAAAATAATGCATCCCGGAAAATCTACCATCGCCGTGTTAAGAGCGGTTACAGATTCAAGATCCAGGTGGTTTGTTGGCTCGTCCATTAGCAGGAAGTTTGGCTCGTTGAGCATGATCTTCGAAAGCATGCAGCGAACTTTCTCGCCACCAGACAATACGCTGGATTTTTTATGAACCTCATCTCCGCGAAAGAACATACGTCCAAGGAATCCGCGGATAAACTGCTCATCTTTTTCTGTGGAATACTGGCGCAGCCAGTTTACGAGATCGAGATCATTGTCATTGGAAAAGAATTCTTGATTCTCGTTTGGCAGATAATCTAGTTTGATTGTCTGTCCAAAGGATATTTCTCCGCTATCGGGAGCTACCTTGCCAGCAAGCACATCGAAGAATGCCGTTAGTGCAGCTGTCTCGTTACAGAGTAATCCAACTTTGTCACCGTGGTTCAACACAAAAGAGACATCGCTGAAAAGCACATTGCCATCAGGGTCCTTTTTGGAAACATTTTCGACCTTCAATATTTGGTCGCCCGGCTCACGCTCAGGAACAAACTTGATGTAGGGATACTTGCGGGTGGAAATTTTCAGATCGTCGACGGTTAGCTTTTCCAATGCTTTCTTGCGGCTTGTAGCCTGCTTAGATTTTGAGGCATTGGCGCTAAAGCGGCGAATAAAGTCCTGCAGTTCTTTGCGTTGCGTTTCCACTTTTTTGTTTTTGTCATCACGTTGACGTTTTAATAACTGACTGGACTCGTACCAGAAGGTGTAGTTTCCAGTAAATATTTGAGCTTTGCCAAAATCGATGTCCACAACATGTGTGCAGACCATGTCCAGAAAATATCGATCGTGAGATACGACAATAACCGTATTTCGGAAGTCTGCCAGGAAATCGGCCAACCACGCTGCTGTTTTGGCATCCACGTCATTTGTGGGCTCATCCAGCAGCAGGATGTCTGGTTCGCCAAATAGTGCTTGAGCGAGAAGAACCTTAACTTTTTCCGGTCCACTGATGTCTTTCATCAGCTTGTCGTGCAGGTCTTCAGTAACGCCGAGGTTGCTCAGTAACTCTGCAGCATCGCTATCGGCAGTCCAGCCACCCATCTCTCCAAAAGTGTTTTCAAGCTCCGCTGCGCGAAGTCCGTCTTCATCAGTGGCGTCGGGATTCATGTAGATAGCATCCTTTTCCATCATGATGTCATACATCCCCTTATGCCCCATAATTACCACATCGACGACGCGAATCTCATCGAACTCAAAGTGGTTCTGTTTCAGCACAGCCATGCGATTACCCGGTGCTATTTCAACACCTCCGCGTGACGGATCGAGTTCACCACTCAGGATTTTCAAAAATGTGGACTTTCCAGCGCCATTAGCGCCAATAACGCCATAACAGTTTCCACGGGTAAACTTAAGGTTTACCTCATCAAAAAGAACTCGTGATCCATACTGTAGGGCGAGATCATTCGTAGTTATCATATTGTTCACTTCTATCTTTAGAATTACAGACATGGGATATTACGATTACCCCGATTTTAAACAGCTTCAAAGTTACAATATGGATTGGCGTTTTGAAAAACATTTTTCAGATACTTAAAAGAGGCTGCGACCAAGCATGATCGGTAGCAGGATATACAAAAATGTATCGCGAACCAGATAGTAACAAAAGATGATTGCGAAGAACTTTTTACCTCTTTGGCGTGCCAATTCCCTGAAGCCAGATTTCTTAATAATAACAATGCTGTCCCAAATAAAGTGTTTGTAGAGACGGAATAAAAAAGTTGTGCGAATTCCTGAGTAAACAAATGCGATAGCTTTCATGTTCTTCTTCCCATATCGGTTGTTGTTGTGTTTGTTTGATAGCAATATCGAATTTATCGACTCGAAAATCTTTTAACTATGGTGCATATGTTTGTAATTATGTACAAAACGGCGTGTTTTTGGTGCTGTGGGTGGGTTTTTTAGAGAAAAAAATCAAAAAAACTCTATAAGACTGCTCCATTATGACAATGCTCCAGTCTGGCCTTTGGAAAAAAGTATCCAAAAAAATGGGTCTTTTCCAAAAATGGAGCAGTTTTGAAAACTGCTCCATTTGGATATCATTCCAAGAATGCTCCAGTCTGGAAGGAAAAACCGGTCTATTGTGCTTCCCGTTTGCGATATTCGGTAGGCGAGCAGTTAAACTGCTCCTGAAAGCAACGGGTGAAATAGGCTTGGCTACTAAAGCCTACTTGATAGGCAATTTCAGCAATGTTTCCAGCGTGTTGTTTTATTAGCTCGGCTGCACGCTGTAGCCGAAAGGTGCGAATAAATTCACTGGTAGACTGGTTGGTTAGCGCTTTTAGCTTGCGATGCAGTTGACCGCGACTCATGCCGATTTCATTGGCCAAACCCTCAACGCTGAACTCTTCATTATCCATGTGGGCTTCGATAATACCGGTAAGTTTTTCGAGGAAGATTTGATGAACAGAGGATACGGTAATATCCGTAGGACGTAATAACATCTCACCACTAAATTTATCGCGCATCGATCGACGAATTTTTATGAGGTTACGAACCCGCACCTGTAGCTCATCCGGGTTAAATGGTTTTAGCAAATAATCATCTGCGCCTGTTTCAAGCCCTGCCATCTTGTCTGCCTGGGCAGCTTTGGCGGTCAGTAGAATAATGGGAATGTGGTTTGTCTTTTCATTGGTCTTTAGCTCAGCACAGAGTTCATAGCCATCCATCTCCGGCATCATAACGTCACTAATTATCAAATCTGGAATACGGGCAATTGCTTTTTCTACTCCTATGCGACCATTTTCTGCTTCAATTACACTATAATGACTCTGTAAACTTTCGCAGATGAAGCGTCGTAAGTCGTGATGATCTTCTACAATCAAAACGAGAGTGTCATCAGGTTCACTGTTTGTAGATTCTGAATCTGATGCTCGTGCATCGCTATTGTTTATGGCACCCGCGTCCAGGTGAGCTGGTGACTGTATTGCATGTTCGGAGGTTACAATTTCTTGTATCTGACCAAGCTCCTCTTCAGTGAAAACGGATTTGCCGATTGGTAAGACGACCTCAAAACTAGTCTCTACATTTTGCTTACTGTGGGCGGTAACGGTTCCATGGTGCAGGCCTACCAACTCCTTCACTAAAGCCAGCCCGATGCCGGTGCCTTCAAATTCTCTCTTGCTATTTCCTTCCACCTGATAAAATCGCTCAAAGATGTGAGGTAGTTTTTCAGGAGGTATTCCGGGCCCGGTATTCAAAACTCGAAACACGACTTCGTCGTTATCCGGATTCAGTTTGTAGCTAAGATCGATTCTCCCGCCAGTTGGGGTAAATTTAAAAGCATTAGACAGTAGATTGTAGAACACCTTCTCTAACTTGTCCTTATCAAACCAGGCTTTGATAACATCTACGTCTTTTGCTTCTTCAAAAAGAATGTCATTTAGCGTCAGTGTTATTTGGCGTTGTGGGGCAAGTGATGCGAATGATGCAAAGATCCTGCGAATAAACCGGGCGATATCGCCTTCGGTTGCAGCGATTTTTAGCTCTCCGGCCTCTAGCTTGGACAAATCCAGCAGCTGATTAATTAGATTCAGCAACCTATCTGCATTCAACTCTATCAGACCTAATTCTTTTTGGTCGCTGGTTTCGTTTGCCCGTTTTTTTAAATTATCAATCATCCCAATAATCAGCGTGAGCGGCGTGCGAAATTCATGCGAAATATTGGCAAAAAATTGAGATTTCAGTTCATCGAGTTCTTTGAGCTTTTCAGATTGCTCAGCTAGCTGGTTACGTTGTTCTACTACCTGGGCAGTTCGCTCGGTTATCATCGACTCCAGTCGTTCCTGCTGCTTTCTAAACCGCCTAACGCGAGCCTGTACTATGCTGTAGACGAATCCGGTTGCTAAAATAAGGTAAAACAGATAGGCTGGCCAACTACGGTACCATGGAGGAGAAATATCAATCTTTAAAGCGGCCTCCGTGCCCATCTTGCCATAGATGTTTTTTGAGCGAACTTTGAAGGTATAATTACCCTCAAAGATTCCGGTGTAATCTTTTCGCGTTTCACTCGTCCAGTCAGACCAGTTATCATCAAAGCCCTCGAGCTTGAACTGGAAGCGATTTGCTGCAGTGTTATGAAAAGTGGCTGACGAGAAAAGAAAGCGTAGCGAGTTTTCAGCATGAGACAATGACATTTCATCGAGAGCGGTTTTATTTGTGGAAAGGTCTTCGGCATTTCTAATATTGTTAACGGCATGGATCTGAGTATGAAATGCGTTTTTGTTGTCTGTTTCCAGCTGATGATTATATCGAGCCACACCCTCTGAACCAACGAACCAGACATCTCCGTTCTTTTCTGGATATATTGAGAACACATCACCCATATCATCCATACGCAGAAATGGTTCATCGAACCAGCTATAGCTTCCATCAGGATTCTTTATTGCCTTACCATTGACGGTTTGCTTGCCCTTACCAGCAACAATCCAGACGTTGTCATGTTGGTCCTGATCCAGATAGAAAACCCACGTTGAGCTATCAGCAAAAATTTCGCCGAAGGTGGGGTCGTGTTCAAAGCGCTGATTTGCTTCATTAAACCGCATGAGACCGCCCTGCGTACCAATCCGCAATGCGCCGTCGATCATTGCGGCATAGACATTATTTATAGGAATTCCTGAATCTTGATTAAATTCAGTAAGTATTATGTCTCTAAAAGGATCATCGCTTTTGATGTTGGAAAGTTTCAGCTTATACGCTAGCCCTTCATGCATTGACAACCAGAATTCGTCTGCGGACATCTGCACGATATTGGTAATCCGGCCCTTTACAGAGTCGATGAGAGAATGAAAAACCCAGCGGTTGTTTTCCTTCTTCATAAAGCTTAACCCACGCCACAGCCCTACAAATAAATAATCAGGATAGTCTTCTGAATTGAACATGCAGGATGGCTGCACTGTCTGCCATTCATAAATAGGAAAAGATTTGTCATTGCGAACTTCAGCCAAACCAAGGTTTGAGCTAACCAGGAGCTTCCCATCTATCTCTTTAATATCCCAAACCTGATTTGGCAGGTCTGGAATCAGTTGAAATCTTGGAACATATTGTCTGTCCAGATCACTTTTAGAACTCGAATTCATTTGGTTTTTACGATGAGACGGATCTAATACAAACAGACCACTGGTAGAGCCTACATATAGCTTCGAATCGTGGCGTAATGCTGTCACTATCGTGCCATTTAAGCCGGTATCATGGCGAAAGCGGGTGAGTGGTGCTATCAATTCGATGCGAGACAGGCCATTGTTTAGTGTTACCCAAATGCCATTTTCACGATCTCTAAAAATGCTGGTGCAATAGTTGTCCTGTAGGCCAATGGTTTTGTTGATGACCTGCTGGACGTTTCCAGACTTGTCGAAAAGCAGAAGTCCATTTCTTAAGGTTGCCAGGGCAAAAAGTCCGTTTCCAAGTGCGACACCGTTAAACGGTCTGCTATCGCTCACAAATTGCTGCTCAGGCATGAAAAATGGTTCAACAGACTTTGTATCGTATATAAACATTCCATGTTGTCGAGACGTCAATAGGTATTTTCCCTGCTCAAATGGCAGAAACGAAAAGACGAATTTATCTTTGAAAAACTCCCCTGCCGGAGCTAATTGTAGAGAGTCTCCACTGAGGAATTTTAGCCCAATGTTCCTTTCGAGTACATAAAGCACGTTGTCTATAAAATACGATTGATGATAACGCGTTTTTGTTCTCCACAAGTTGCAGGTGTCGTCCTTCAGGCGTATAACGTGGGTATTTGTTCGAAAGAATACCTGCCTCTCAGAAACATAGATGCTCCAGACGGAACGAAAGTCCCTAAATTCTTCCGGAATTTTGTTCATAAGAGAGGTATATGTCAGAGTACCATAGCTATCTCGCTTAAAAAAGCCAATTTCTCCACTAGAACCGATATAGATTCGATCTTTGTCCATGGCAATTGCTCGCACAGGCGATCGCCTTGGGAGTGCGTGAAGCTTCCAGTGGGTACCGTCGAACTCGAGTAAGCCATCTGTATTTCCAAAATAGAGGATGCCGGCTTCATCCTGTGCAGCAGCCCAGTTCTGAGGATTGTATCCGTAATCGCTCGGACTGTAGTTTTGGATATAGGGAACCCCGGCTTCACGCCAGTTCTCAGAGTTCGTCTGAGCAAATAAGATTGAACTTACTAGAATCATTAATAGGATACATGTGGCGCGAATGTGTCGCATTGTTATCCATATTTGGTAAGAGAGGAAGACAACTGTATTGTTAAAAGATAGGAAAAGTTGTCGGGAATTCAAAAGAGGCGAGAAGCGAGAAGCAAGAAGCAAGAAGCAAGAAGCAAGAAGCAAGAAGCAAGAAGCAAGAAGCAAGAAGCAAGAAGCAAGAAGCAAGAAGCAAGAAGCAAGAAGCAAGAAGCAATTGGTTTGCTGCCTGCTGCCTGCTCTCTATTTACTTATAACGCCAACTTGTTAGATCAGCACCCTCTGGTGCGCTTTCGGCGATCCGCTTCATAATTTTGGGCACATACATACTATTATATCGCAGGCGGGATATGTGGTTCGGATTTTCCTGATCGCCATTCCAACAGTGCTCGGCACGATCGCCATAATCCACTTCACCCGCATAGTAGGGATCGGTCGTAGATTCCAAAAACTGCTCCATCAAATACGTGGCGTTGTTAAGATAGTAGTTGTCCATATCACCGGCGTAAATGTGGATTTTACCTTTTAGCTTTTCACCTATCTTATCCCAATCGCGCTCTAAGATATGACGTAAATCGTAATTGTCTCGCCAATATGTTGCGACTTCATGGTCTATTTCACCGGTCAGCTTATTCCATAGTCGTTTCGGATAGCCATCTTCATCCATTGGAGAATAAGTTGCTTCCCAGATGTCAAACTGTTGTCCGGAACGTCCACGGCTGCCCAGAACCGCTTCCAGCAAGTTATAGCCTTCCACCGTTATTGTCACGTGGCCAAGGTAATCGCGGTGCGCTGGTCTTGGTAATGTTTGGAATGGGCTCTTGTAAAAATAGGCATTCTCATCTTCATAGATATTAACCGTCATGTATGCACGAAAGTCAATAGGATCGGGGCAGGCTGCAAAACACCCATTGTATTCATCAGGATAAAGCACCTGTACGGCGAGTGCTTCCCAGCCGCCGGTTGAGCCACCATAGGTAAAGCGCGCCCATCCTTCTCCAATTCCCTGAAACTGCTTTTCGATATAGGGAATCAGCTCATAAGTAATCGCGTCTCCGTACGGACCCTGTGCAGCCGAGTTGACAGCATATGAGTCGTCGTAATAGGGTGTGGGATGTTGAATTTCGATGATTAGAAACCTTGGAAAGTCATCACTGGTCCAGGTTTTATAAAAGTCATATGCTTCCTGCTGCTGGATGATATTATAGCCATCTACATCAAATCGCGCGCTATATTCCGGCTTAAGACCCGGATCTGGTGGAGTGGTTCGGAACCCGCCGAAATCGCTGGGAAAATGTCCGTGGAAAATCATCAGCGGAAACGTTGCTTCCGGATGTTTTTCAAAGTCCTTGGGAAGCAATACATGTGCGCCAAGATAAACCGGCTCTCCCCAGAAGTCGCTTAGCAATTTACTTTGCATGCGAATATGCTTAATGAATTTTGTATCTGCAGGTGGCTCAATCGGCGCAATCTCCTGGGTAAGATCCAGTTCGATCTGCTGCTTGGCGTTTTTTTTGACGGTTACTTTTAGAACATCGCTGTAATAATTACCCGGCTTTTTATTCCACTGTTGTCCCTCTCCGCGATCCGGTGGGAGCTTTACAACTTTACCGTTTGCCAGCTTATAGGTGTGATAGCGATTTAACAGTGCCTGAATATAGTATTCGCCGGGAGGTATATCGCTGAGCTTTTTTAGCGGAAACCCAAGCGTTGTGTTGTCGATTATGATGCTCTGCCCTGGTCGCCAGTTTTCTATATCGCGGCCAAAGATGAGCTGGGTATTTACGCCATTGTTAATCAGGAAACGCGGTTCTTTCTCATCGTGCGTTGCAAGCATAAATAAGAGTCGTCCATCCTGCACTTCAGCGGCCAGCTCCTTAGTAAGAGTAACCGAAACGGTAAGATCGCCCGCAGTAAGAGTTGTGCTGATTACGATAAGTACCATAGCCATTGCGCTGCGAATTAATTTGTAACTAAACATGTTTCCTCCAGGAATACGAATTAGTCTGTTGCCGGAAAATACCAAACCCGGTTTACTTCACTGGCTTTTATTTCATAAACGGCTAGTGATGCCTGAGATTTTTCTCCTGATTTACCCTGCCAATAAGCCCGTTCGCGTACTGCAATGTAAGAGCCGGCGGGAGTAATCGATTCAATCTTTGAGCGTGCAGACGGAAGCGATTTAAAATAACCTGTCATGGAATGTACAAGTGCTTCCCGACCCTCGGCTTCCACTGCGAATGTATCTGCATACATCCCGTACCAGACAATGTCCTCTGCAAGAAACTTTCCCATTGCAGCGGGGTCGTGGTTATTAAAGGCATTAACCAGACCTTTAACAAGCTGTACCTCTGGAAGAATGGATGGATTTTGTATTGCAACATCTGACTGAGATGACTTTTGTTCGGAGCAGGAGATGAATAGAAACACAAATAGGAAAAAAATTGCGTGACCAGCTTTTGTGATCTGCATGTTTGGCCTCGGTTCCGGTTGGAAGTGAATGCCCTAAAATGCCGAGAAATAGCGAAATAAGCAAATGGCCGTAGCGTATGGCAAGTTTCTGAACTTAATATTTTAGCGCTTCCCAAACGGCATCCCGATTGGCTTGCCAGACCTTGTCGATTGTACTGCGTGGAAGCTCTAATGTAATTGACGGAATCCTATTTTCCTTGCCGGCATAGGTTCCGAACGACCCGGGAGTTGGATAGCCGATATCGCCTTTTACCAGATAGCCGTTTTTGGCTGCCATTTTATGAGCGAGCTTTTTTGCCGGGCCGTCAAAATTAACAACCTCTAGCGGTGTATGTACCGAAACGATGCGGTCTGGTTTATAGTTTTTCAGCAGACTCATTGCAATTCGCGCTTCAATCTCTGAGGCTGGCTCTGGTCCTGGATTTGTTTGACGCGATCGTGCTTTAGGCGTCCAGTTTTCGGTAGGAAAGTTACGATTCACGTCCACATTATTTGCATTCATGCGGGTATTGCGGATAAGGCCGTCCGGATTTAACACCGGCACAATAAGAACGCGGGTATTTTTCAACGTTGGTTGGGTTGCATAAATGTGTTCGGCGAATTGCAATACGAACTCAACGCCGAGTTGTTCATTCCCGTGAAAACCACCAAAGATAAGCGTTGTGTTTTCGCCGTTTCCAAATTCATAGAGAAGGATATCGCGCTTTTCAGTAGACTGCCCAATTACGCGCCAGGGAATTTCACTATCAAGAATAGACTTGTAGATATTGTTACCGGCAGTAAACCGTCGGTTTAACCGGTAAGCTGATTTTGCAAACCGCTTGCCCATCTCGATATAGCCGTCGCTGTTGTAGTGCCATGGGTCTTTATCAAAGGTCAAGTCGCTTGTTCGAATAAGGGTGGCGTTGGGGTCTTTTTTAACAAAATTATTTTGAGCCTGCTGAACCTCTTTCAGGTAGTCCATCATTCTTCCGTCGTCGTCCATTCCGGAATCTGCGATTTCACCAATAACTACAGGCAAGTCATCTACGCGTAGTGCCGCGCGAAAAAGATCAATTATTCGTCTCAGATTGGATTCGTAGGCGTTTGCTGCATCTTTATTTTTGTGTGCATCGGATTCCCCCTGCATCCAGAGAATGCCGGCGGGAATTAATCGATCATCCTCACCATCACCGTCGATGTCGCGAACAGCGAGAGCCTGATTAAGCGTCTTCAGGAAGTGATCGTACTGATTAATGCCGAACTCATCTTTATGATCGGGATCCCATGTACCATATCCAGATGCGCTCAATGCAATGGATGAGCCGCCTCGCGCGTATTTTATAAGTGCAATTGGGGTGTTCGGTTGCAGTTGGCGTAGCTGTTGTGCAAACGTCATTTCAGGACCGAATCGATCTGAGTATTGATTAGTGCGTCCATCAGAACTAAAGCCGGTTCCATTTCCTTCCTGTAGCGGGCTCCAAAGGCCAAGGGTTCCGGCTGCCTGATCGTCCGGTAGAATTTGTCCGTTGAACATCATAACGTCTGTAAACGGTTTGCGGAGATCTGCAGGAAGTTCCTTGTTATATCCAAAGCCTTCCATATTGGACTGTCCACCGAGGAAATAGAGCTGATAATCTTTTGCAGACAGATAACCTGCGCAGAGTAAAAGCAATGTTAGCACATACTTCATGATGGTCTCCAATATTATTTATAATTTTCACCGCTGGCCCCTAGCCTGCCAAAGGGTTCACTTTTTGCCAATTGTCGAATCTTGACCAGCAATCCAGCAGCGTGGATTGTTCTCGAATCCAACATGTTGATAATAGTCTTTTGCCGCAGGAGCAGCGAGTAGAATCAGATTGCATAGCGGACCAAGTGCTTCCTGAGTTATTTGCATGAGATGGATTCCGATGCCTTGTTTCTGATAGGCCTGATCTACCGCAAGATCGGATAGATAGCATGCGTAGTGAAAATCGGTTACGGATCTTGAAATACCGATCAGTTTTTCGCCATGCCATGCTGTAACCAAGATGTCTGCATGTTGCAGCATTCCCTTAATGCAATTTCGATTGTGAACCGGACGACGTTCACCTAAGGTTGAGCGATTTAATACATCAATGAATTCATTGGCGCTAATTGGCCTGTCTGTTGCGTATTGGATTCTCATAGATTAGTCTTTCATAATAGCCAGTTGCTCAACGCGGTCGTTATTGTCAAGACGAATGACCAAATAGTTGGGCCCGGGAATAAGGCCATCATCGTTACCTAGCCGATACATCATCTGATAATCGCTAAAATAGCTGAGCCTTTTGGGCAAGCCGAGCACGTCAACAATGTCTTGGCGACTCATATCACGGGATTTATGTGTTTTAATAAAATCCTCAATCATTTCTAAGCGAATGATTGAGTTTGGATTTGCTGCCGCAGATTTCCAGAGCGTGCTGTCGAATTCTCGTTTTGTTGACTCTTCCGAGCTACAGGCTGTAGCAATTATCAGTAATTGGACAATAACCAATACGGGTGAATATAAGTTGTTCATTTTTTTCATACCAGCACCTCGAGGCAGAGATAAGAGATACGATTGAAATGCGATTAGTTCAAGTCAAAAATATCGTCCAGCGCGTATTCTTTCAAGTCTTCCAGATCGACATATTCGAGTACCGAGCGATGTGTTGATTTCAGTGAAACCTTTGGAGCAGCACCGGCTTTCCAGGCTTCGATCCAGCGAGGTAAACAGATGCACCACTTATCTCCGGGCTTTAATCCACTAAACTTGTATTCCAATCTTGGCGTGGAAAGATCATTACCTGCTTCTTTGGAAAACTGCAGAAAATCTTCGGTCATTACTGCACAAACGGTGTGTTGACCACGATCTTGCACGCAATTATCACATTTTCCATTGCGTGTGAAGCCTGTCAGTGGCTTCATGGAGCAGGTTTCGAGTTTGGTTCCGAGAACGTTCATTGCCATTGTAAAATTCCAGGTATTAGAATTTGTTGAACTACATTTATTAAATATAGAACATTTCGTGTAATTTACGATATCATTAATAACTTTGAGGATGCTTCACCCATTTTTTTTAAATAAATTTGAACCGAAGTGTTAATATGAATTGTGGAGAACATAATGGAAGACCTGTTTCAGAAACTGGAAAAGATATGTCAGGTTTTCCCGAATAAAAATATTGATACCAAGATCATTGGTGAAGGAATCGGTTGTTTCGTTGTCGTTGGAAATGACCAACGAGCAGTAGAGCTTTATCCGAATACTGAGGAAGGTACTTGGGTTTTAGATCCTGCATTGGGTGAGGAATTGCTCGGAGAGCTCGACTTTGCTTCGTTAGGAGAGGCTATTAGCGCTGCAGAAGACTGGATTTTATCAGGCGGGAAAAAATCTTTTTTGAAAACACTCTCCAAAGTGCCTGATGTTGAACCTGACGAACACGACAAACTCTAAGCCTTGAAGAGCCCTATGCAGCTACATCTTCTGGCAGAAATCCCGGATGCTTTGGACATCATTGCCCAGTGGTACTATGATGAATGGGCAAGCGTGTTCGACACCAAATCCCTCGACGACGTAAAGCAGGGTTTGAAGACTTACCTGAACACTGACTGCATGCCGTTGATTGTTGTTGCGGTTGTTGATGGAGAAATTGCCGGTGCAGCGCAACTGAAATACCATGAAATGGATATGTTTCCAGACTATGAGCACTGGTTGGGCGGTGTCTATGTTGCCGATGGATATCGAGGTAAAGGTATGGCTGAAAAGATCATTCTGCGCATTCTGGAAAAAGCTCGTGATTTTAAGGTTGAAACGATTTATCTGCAAACGGAAAATCTAACAGGCGGCCTCTATGCTCGTATGGGCTGGGAAGCAATTGAGCAGGTTCATTCAAAGGGATCAGATGTTGTTGTGATGAAAAAAAGCCTGATATAGAGTATGAAAAAATCTAAAAATTACGGTCTTTGGAATTCGATCTCTTTTAAACTTTATGAACTGAGAGAGTCATATAAGAGAAAGCCTGAAAAAGTTATTTCCACTCGCTCAATGCCCGGGATATTGCTTCTGGTGTTGCTGTTCTATTTTGGGTTGGCAATTTTTACAAGAGGGGCAATGTTGTATTACCTCGGGACTTCCAGTGAAGGCTGGATTCAAACCGAGGGAATAGTTCTTTCCAGCAAAATAAGTGAAGATGATTCCGATACTGAAACGCTTTACTCTCTCGATCTTGTTTACGAATATAAGATTGATGGCCGTACCTACAAATCTAATACCGTCTCCTATAATGATTTATCTACGGAAAATTATCACCAGGTCGAGGCAGAATATAATCGGTTTCCCAAAGGGTCGGTTATCGTTTATTATGATTCAGAAAAACCGGAAAACGCAGTTTTAAGCCCTGGTGTTACTATTGGAAGCCATGTCTTTCTGCTCTTTGGTCTTCTAATGATGGCAGGTGCTTTATTGGCATACCTTTTTCCAACACACTTTACTATTTCGTCTCAAAACAGGTAATAAATCAACTATAAAACGACTACAAATATTCAATATTTTGTAATAGTTGATCCACTCCGCATCTTCTTCGGATTTTCTCCTTATATTTAGAGCTTTCGGAAATGATTTAAGTTCGCTACAGGTGTTCCGTTGATTTGTAGTGATGTATTTTTATGGAACAGCTGCACGTACTTTAAAACCTCTTGACTAATCATCCTGACGATATTAACATTTTCGTTTATCATAAATGCACACTAAACCAATCTTTGCCGGGTAGCCCGATGCTGCCTCAAAGAAAAAGGAGGACGGTAATGATTTCACCTCATGGCTCCGAAACTCTCAATCCACTATTCGTACGCGACGATGCGAAGAGAGCCGAGTTGACTAAAGAAGCAGAAGGTTTACACTCTGTTGTTGTTTGTTCCGCTGCAGCTGCCAACGCAGTAATGCTTGCAAGCGGCTATTTTAATCCGCTAACCGGTTATATGAACAAGGCTGATGCGCTTGGCGTTGCCGAAAATATGAAAACCAGCGATGGTCTATTCTGGCCGGTACCGGTTCTGAATATGCTGGAAAGCGCTGATGGCATTAACGTTGGTGATAAAATTGCCCTTCGCGATCCGAATGTAGATGGTAATCCGGTAATTGCGGTCCAGCACGTTAAAGCAGTTGAAACATTCTCTGCCGATGAAATGGCATCCATGACTCAGCAAATCTTTGCAACGCAGGATATGGAGCACCCGGGTGTGAAGAATTTTAATTCTGTTGGCAATGTTGCCGTATCCGGACCAATTGAAGTTCTGAACTTCTCCTACTTCGAAAAAGATTTTGAAGGCACGTTTAAAACGGCATACGAGATTCGTGATGAGATGGCTGCACTTGGCTGGAACAAGGTTGTTGCGTTTCAAACGCGTAATCCAATGCACCGTGCTCACGAAGAGCTTTGCCGTATGGCTTATGAGGCAACCGGCGCCGATGGTATTCTGATTCACATGTTGCTCGGCAAGTTGAAAGCTGGCGATATTCCTGCCGATGTTCGCGATGCTGCAATCCGTAAGATGGTAGACGTATACTTCGAGCCGAATACAGTTCTGGTAACCGGCTATGGTTTTGATATGCTTTATGCCGGCCCACGTGAAGCCGTTCTGCACGCTGTTTTCCGTCAGAATACCGGTTGTACGCACCTGATTGTTGGTCGTGACCACGCAGGAGTTGGCGGTTACTACGGTCCGTTCGATGCGCAATCTATTTTCCGCGATCACGTTCCTGCAGGCGCATTGAAAATCGAGATTTTCGAAGCTGACCACACTGCATGGTCCAAGAAGCTTGGTAAGGTTATTATGATGCGTGACGCGCCGGACCATACCAAGGAAGACTTTATTCTTCTTTCCGGAACGAAGGTTCGTGAGATGCTCGGTAATGGTGAAGCACCGCCACCGGAGTTCTCTCGTCCGGAAGTTGCAGAAATTCTGATTAAGCACTATCAGGACTAAGTTGCAAAAAATATCTTTAAGTTATTTTAACAAAGCCATTCCGATATTTCGGAGTGGCTTTATTTTTAAGGCTCTTTTAACCTGCAATTACTTACTCGAAAAAGACCTGAGCCAGGAGAAGGCAAGAAAAAATGGCATTTCTTCTTGCCCTGATATCCATTCAGCCTATCACGCGGGAAATGTTGCAGATGGCTGCAGTATCGAAATTCTCTGATTTAGAAGACGGCGTGCCATACTGTTGTGTCATTTCAATTGACAGCATAGACGCGATTATTACTCGTAACAAAAAAGACTTTCGTCACAGTAAAATTCCGGTTCTTACATCGGACGAGCTTCTCAGCACCGATAAAGATCATTTGTAAATCCGACCTTATATAATCGTTAGACTCTCAAATCATTCTTCTTCGCTTGTCTTTAATTATAATCTAATTCCTTCAGGCCATTGCAATTTCCTAAATAATGTAGCCTTTCCCCCCATTGATATGGAGTAGAGCGCGCACTAACCTATTTGGAACTCCTTGATAATTTAATGGCAAGATGAGTTATTGTCATTTACTTAGGAGTATCATATGAAAGCCCCATTCTCTCTTTACAGCATGATCGTGCTAATTTGTGGAATTAATCTATTATTCTCACAGCAATTGCCTGACCCACCGGACAATTTAGATTGGTTCGGCGTGCAGACTGTAAATGAACGAGGACCATTTTCTAGCGGACCGCAGGTTGCAGCCGTTGGAGAAACGGGATCAAACGTTTATGTCGCCGGAACGCTGCCGTTTGGAGCGGAAAATGTATTGCGTGTTGCTCACTGGGATGGAAATGATTGGCATTTCCTTGGAAGTCATCTGGTGCGTCCAGGCATTCAAACATCTGCCGGAGCACTGGCAGTTGATGCGCAGGGGAATGTATATGTCGGTGGCAACTTTACTGTGGCTTATACCAGCGATACCGATAGTGTTGAGTCGACCGGACTTGCCCGATGGAACGTCGCTCAACAGCGTTGGGAGGGAATTGGGCAGGGTGGATTTGGTATTCCAACAGACCTTGGTTTTGATGCAGCCGGGAATTTATATGTCAGCGGGTTGCTAAATGGATATAACTCAGATGGAACAGACATTCCGGTAAATGGCGTCGGGCGCTGGACATATTCTGCGGCTGTGCCACAATGGCAAGGCTTTGGCCTGGGGTTAGACGGACTCGCGTCTGCTCTGACAATGCATGAAGACGGATTTTATATTGGTGGAACCATGCTAAATGCTTTCAACAACAATGGTCAGACTGTTCAGGTGTCCGGGATTGCAAGCTGGAGCTTTACACTCGGTGAATGGGAGTCTTTGGCAGCAGGGCTTGTTCCTTTGAATGGCTTCATCTTTGTCAGCGATATGCTGGTAGATCAGTCTGGGCTGTTTGTTGCCGGAGACTTTTCCGGTGGTGACAACGGTGGGGGAAATGTTGCACAAGGTCAGGTGTTGTTTTGGGCGAACCCCGGTTGGGTAAGTTTTGACGCGGGGGTTGAAAATAGCATGATCTATTCTTCAATTGAAAAGAATGGTTTGGGAGAGATTTTTCTCAGTCACTCTTCTTTTCAACCTCAGGCCGCGTACCTGTCTCGCTGGAATGGCACGCAGTGGGATAATATTCTACAGCTCGGACAGGAAAGTTTTCCTATTCTTGCGGCAAATCAGCAAAATCCGATCGTGCATTTCTATGCTGGTGGTTTTTTTGATGAGGTAGTAGATATACCGAATAATCAGACTCGATCGATAAAAACGAATGTTTGGCGAACCAATGTCGGACTACAAAGCATGATTGATGTTGGACCGAACGGATCTAACGGTGTGGTTCGGTCCTGGGAGCGCAGTGGCAACGGGTTTGGTCGTAAAGAGTTTATTTATGCCGGTGGACAGTTTTCACAAGTAGGTGGAACAAACTCGAACAATATTACCCGATACGATGGAGCAAGCTGGTCGTCACTTTCAGGAGGTACGAACGGTACTGTTCATACGGTTGCAGCAGGCCATTCTAATTTAGTTGCAGTAGGCGGAGAGTTTACCCAAGTGATAAACCCCGGAGGCAGCGTGCTGGATGCGCCAGGGATCGCGCTATGGGACGAACAGAACGAAGTCTGGTTCCCTGTTGGTGGCGGCGTAGGTGGAACCGTTTACGATATTGCGAACTTACATACCCGAGCCGGCGGCAGCGACCTTGGCGTTCTTGTTGTAGTGGGTGACTTTAATTCAGTTATCGATCAAAACGGAGTGCCCACAAGTGTCCGCTCTATAGCCGAGTGGGATTTTTTTACCGAGGAGTGGCGCACTATTGGCGAAGTAGCAGGTGGGGCAGAAGCCGTTTATGCGATCGAAGAAAGTTTACCCTACTTTTTCATTGGAGGTGATTTTACATCGGTTGTCAATGAGGACGGAACAACGATTAACAGTACAAATATTGCGGAGCTGGATCCTATGGCAGGCACCCCAGGAAATCAGTGGCGTGCTATCGGACAGGGAACGGACGCTCCGGTGCGAACCATCGTGAAAGATGCCCGGTATTTTGCTGAGCACTTTTTGTATATCGGAGGTGATTTTACCGGTGTAATCGCAGCCGATGGTACTTTGCTTCCGGCTGGCCATGTAACCGGCTGGTTTCGTGAGCGGCAGAACTCTGTAGATGGATGGTGGGTGCCGCTTTCCGGAGGGGTAAACGGCACTGTAAACACAATTGAAGTAATGAGGTTTACTGACTATGCTGGAATTTGGATCGGTGGAGACTTTAATCGAATTATTTATGATAACGGAAACCAGCGAGCTGCAAATAACGTAGCGAGCTACGCTCATTATGCCGGGCATAATACAACACGAACCTGGAACGCCCGGGCAGATGGTGTCAACGGTCCGGTTTATGATCTGCTGGCAATGCCCGGGTGTTGGGATACAATAGGAGAACTGGTTTATGTCGGTGGCGATTTTACGATAGCCGGAGTGCGTAACGCCTTTGGGATGGCCAAATGGAAGTATCGCTGGCAGAATAGCATTATTGTATCACACTCCGCTCGTGTTAGCACTGGTGGAGGAGGGGGTAGCGGTACATCGGTGAAGGGGGTAGCATTTCGGTCTTATCCAAACTGTGGCGCAATCTATCAAAAAAATACCGAAGTAACGGTCTTCGACAGCTTGAGCTATGGAGAGAGTGTCGCGGTGAATGATATCCCGCTATTTGAATATTTTGATTTTAAACTTGAGCCTGTGCAAAATCCGTCAGCAGCACTCGAGTTCGATAGCTTGTTATTCGATCAGCAGAATCCACTGATAATTTCTTTAACAGGAATTCTGGATACAACGAATTACTCTCCTAACCCGGATGGTCGAACTATTGCGCTGTCAACTAAGCCATTTGAAATACAGGTTAATAGGATTGTAGCAGGCCAGGCCCTGACGATGTTTATCCATGCCGTGACCGATGCACCAATGATTCAGCTGGAAGAAAATGGCAACATTCTGGCTGATTCGCTGCGCTATGGTGATGCATCAGGTGGTGTAAACCTTCAGCCGGGAAATCATATAATCGATATTATTCGCCCTGCTGATGGGCAAATGTTGGGTAGCTTTCCGGTTGATGTATCGCAAAATACCGGTGAAAGCGTCGTTTTAACCGTAGCGGGATTTATGAACCCTGCTGCAAATGAGAATGGTCCACCGATTTCACTGCATCGCATAGATACTGGCATTAATCCCTTAACCGGATTTAGTGAAAATGAACCGTCTGTGACTATTGCCAAGACGATTCAATTAAACCAGAATTACCCGAATCCGTTTAATCCGGAAACTGCAATCAGCTTTACGGTTCCTGCGGGGCATCACCAATCAATCGCAGTGCGTATTTTCAATATATTGGGGCAAGAAATACAGACATTGCGATCCGCTGTTTTTCCTGCCGGTGAGCATACGCTTCACTGGGATGGCACCGACAGCGCGGGTGAGCCGGTTGCAAGTGGAGTGTATATTTATGGTGTTATTACGGAAAGCCAAAATCATTATCGCAAGATGTCGCTATTAAAATAATGAGCACCTGTAAGCAGCAGCCCTTCAAAGTGATTTGGAAGACTGCTGCTTTTACGTACTTTACCTGTTCTTACCGATATACATCTTCTACCAGTTTCTTAAACCAGGGCGATCTATCCGCTAATACCCACATTAGTAACAATGCGAGCAAGGGGACCGGAATTATCATATCAACCAGCGCAATAAGAATAAGCGCGATAAAAACCAGATTTCGTTTGGACATGAAAACTCCTTTTTGAGTAATAAAAATATTTCTTGTGCTGCCAGACTGGAGCATTCTCACAATGGAGCAGTGTTGGGAGCTCGACGGCTCTCAACCTTTATTAGAATTTTTGAGTAAAATTTTGAATTCTTCTACATTGGAGCAGTTTTTAAAACTGCTCCAATGCCCTAAAACTGCTCCAATGTCCTAAAACTGCTCCAATTCCCCAAAAGCTACTCCCAAGCGATATTGCATTGGAGCAATCCAAGCCAGTTCATGCGATAATTTAAACGTAATTAGTAATAATTGAAGCGGTCAGAAAAAACAAATTTAATTTTAATAAAAAATTTGTCCAGTTTTAATCGCTTCACTCGTTATCAGGTTGTAAACGGGTTATATTCAAAGACAATTTTTAACGAGGTTATTCAAATGAATGAATTTATGATGTTGTTTCGCAGCAGTGGCTACGGTGATTATCAACCATCTCCGGAAGAAATTCAGGCAACTATAAAAAAATGGCAGGACTGGATTGGCGGAATTGCTGCACAGGGAAAGTTTAGCAGCACAAATCAGCTGGGACAAGAAGGTAAAACCCTTAAGCCGGGTAATGTTGTAACCGATGGGCCTTATGCCGAGGTAAAAGAGTTAATTGGCGGTTACGTTATTGTTAAGGCCGACTCACTTGATGAAGCCCTTGAATTGGCGAAAGGTTGCCCGATTCTCGAAGTTGGTGGCAATGTTGAAGTCCGTAACATTATGCAAATTGAGGTTTAAGCAGCCGGCTTCGCGTTTAGTAAAATAGGCGCGAAGCTGATTTTTAGAGAGACTCAATGACAAATGCACCAGACCTTATTCCACACCTCTTTCGTACAGAATCGAGTAAATTGATTTCTGTGCTCACTCATATCTTTGGCCTCGCAAATATGTCGGTCGCGGAAGATATCGTAAGCGACACGTTCTTATTGGCCTCTGAGACTTGGGGACTTAAAGGCGTCCCACAAAACCCTACCGCTTGGCTGTATACCGTTGCAAAAAATAAAGTGAAGGATCAGCTGAGACGGGATGCGCTTTTCCAGCAGAAGATATCACCTGAACTAAAACGTGATACGATTGCAGGAGAGCTTGTTGAACCAAATCTGTCTGAGGAAAGCATTACCGATAGCCAGCTGCGAATGATGTTCGCAATATGTCATCCGGCAATTCCCGAGGAGGCACAAATTGGACTTTCACTGCGAATTCTCTGTGGTTTTGGAATTTCAGAGATTGCAGACGCGCTGTTGAGCAATAAAGAGACCATAAATAAGCGCTTGTTCCGCGCCAAACAAGTTTTGCGAGAGAAGAGTATTCAGTTGGAACTGCCAGATCCGGCAGAAATTCCACTCCGTCTGGAAACCGTATTGAAGACGATCTATTTACTCTTTAATGAAGGCTACTATTCCCAAAGTGCCAACACCACATTGCGAAAAGATCTATGTCTCGAGGCGATGCGCTTATCGCTTCAATTGATTGAGTCAGAACCTACCAACAAGCCGGAAGCACGCGCATTGCTTGCTCTAATGTGTTTTCATGCGTCGCGATTTGAGGCTCGCATTGGCTCTGATAATGCCATGATTCTCTATTACGATCAAGATCGGTCGCGTTGGGATGAAGCCTTGATTTTACGCGGTGAACAATTTCTAAGTCAAGCTTCTGAAGGAAGTCAGCTCTCCACCTATCATTTGCAAGCCGCTATAGCTTATTGGCATACTCGGAGCGAAGATGTGCTCGAAAAATGGGAAAACATTTTGCAGTATTATAATCTGCTTCTTCAGTTAGAATATTCCCCAATCGCTGCATTGAACCGGACCTATGCTTTGGCCCGTGCCCGCGGTAAAGAAGCTGCTATTATTGAAGCCGCGAAACTAAATCTAAAATCCAATTATTTATACCATGCATTAATGGCCGAACTGTATATCGATATAGAGAAGGAAGAGGCTCGAAAACAGCTTGGTAAGGCCTTGGAACTGGTTAAAAGTGAAGCAGATCGTCAGTTGCTGCAAAAAAAACTGAATGCGTTAAAACCCTGAACTTAATGCCTCCAACTCTTTCACTCCTGCTTTTAGTGAATATTTTTTGCAAGTTTTTTTTTCTCTTACTGTCAAAATCTAAAACCCCTTAAGAAAGGATAGCGGATTATGACAAGCAAGATAGGATTTTTAGCAGTAGCGGCGCTCATGCTTTTTTTTAGTTGTGGTTCTGAGGATAGCACAACATCGACCGAACCAATGCAAGAGGTTACTGAGCTTCCAGCTGCCTTTGCAGAGTTCGACTCAACGAACACAACGATATATCTCGATGGCACAGATGTGGTAATTGAAACCAATGGCCTGCCAAATCACACCTCTCCCTATTGGTCTGCGGGGCACCCATTAGACGTGGAGCCAACCGTTACGACCTATACACAAATGGCACCCGGAGATATAGATCAGTTTAGCGGAATGTATACTCTTAGGGTTGATGCTGCGCCGGTGGCTGCCTCCAATTCTTCATCAACCGGTCTTGGAGCGATTGGTGTCGCTGTAAGTGGTTCAGTGATTTACAATGACCAGGAAGGCCCGAATGTTCCGTTAGATAACGCCGTTGTTTCGCTTGATTATACCGGTGCTCACACCGGCCCGCAGAGTTATCACTATCATCTTGAGCCTACAGCCTGGTCACAGGACGATGATGAGCTTATTGGTATTATGGCAGATGGTTTCTTCCTATATGGCCGTCGAGATTCCGATGGAACGTATCCGTCAGACCTGGATGCGTCCGGTGGCCATATTGGTGCAACATCGCATAATGTTGATGGTGAGTATCACTACCATATTCAAAACTCATTGTACTTAAATCAGTACTATATCCTCTTTCCTGGCGATTATCAGGGGACTCCCAGTGCGATTCAATAGCCTACTACCTCTACTGTTACTTCTTGCTTGCTTTAGCGGTGGCCATGAGGCTTCTGTTAAAGAGATTGCCAAGCAAGAAGCTAACATCCTGTCTGAGGTTCCGGAAACCCTAGTCGATGCAAGTCGCTTAAAGCTACGCCGAAATGAGGGGCTGGTTTATCATGGAAACAAGCCGTTTTCCGGGTATCAGATTAAACGCTATAACAATGGAAAACCTGCTGAGAAGGCAGGTTATTTGAATGGAAAAAAACATGGCTCTTTTGAACGCTGGGGCAAAAATGGACAACCAGCCTATCGCGCAGTGTATGAGCTTGGAAAGCGTCATGGTGAAGCACTGAGCTGGTGGAAAAATGGCCAGCTACGATCACAAACGCAATTTGTTCAGGAAAAGCCTCATGGTGAATTGCTGCAGTGGTATGAAGATGGGCAGTTATTTAAGAAGCTGACCTACCATATGGGACGTGAAGAAGGCATGCAGCAGGCCTGGCGCAAGAATGGCAAACTGTACGTAAATTATGAAGCGCGGAATGGCCGTATCTTTGGAATGAAGCGCGCAAATCTATGCTACTCGTTAAAGGAGGAGACAATTGAACTATCTAAATAAGCTTCTTCCTTTGTTCTGTCTAGGCGTTCTTTTGAGTTCTTGTGAACCCGCCCCGCAATTCACAAAACGCAGCCAATCTAATCTCGATGCTGCAGGATATAGTGTTGTGAATCTCCCAGCTGCTTTAGCCGAATTTGATTCAACAAATATGAACATTTTTATGGATGGCGATGAAGTGGTTATCGAGTCAAACGGCCTGCCGAATCATACTTCGCCGTACTGGTCGAACACCATTGATCGATCTTTGGATGGACACGTTACTCCGGCACATGCCAGGAACCACCCGCTTTTTGTCGAGCCGACAGCTACCAGCTATGCACAGATGGCACCTGGCAATATTGATGATTTCAGAGGTATGTATACCCTACGCGTTCCGGTTAAACCCAATCATGCGAAGCAATCTTCAGCTACGGGTCTTGGGCCAATTGGAATCGCCGTTAGCGGTGCCATGATTTATAATGATAAAGAAGGACCAAACGTTCCTTTGGAGGAAGCGGCAAGCTCGTTAGATTATAACGGAGCGCATACCGGTCCGCAAAGCTATCACTATCATCTGGAGCCGGTTGCCTGGTCTAAAGATGATGACACACTGATTGGCATTATGGCCGATGGCTTTTTTCTATACGGCCGACGAGAAGTGCACGGAAGCTATCCAACTGACCTTGATGCCTCCGGCGGACTTTTTGCAACCACCCCACATAATAAAAATGGTGAGTACCACTATCATATTCAGAATGTCCGCTATTTGAATCGCTATTACCTATTGTTTCCCGGTGAGTACCAGGGAACCCCAGCGAGCGTTCGATAACCATAAATTTGAGAGCAAATAAATGAAACGAATCAATCGTCTATGTATCGGGGTATTTCTTGCTGCCGTATTGATACTCAGTTCCTGTAGTAAGAACGATCAGGAAGAAAAGCAGAGTCGAGTCGAGCAACTTCCTTATTATAACTCTGCCGAGTTTACGCCGCGTTGGCTGGAGCAAGGAGATGCAACCTTAACCGATTTTCATCAGATTCCGGAATTTCAGCTGCAAAACCAGTTTGGACGTCCAGTAAGTGAGAAGTCTGTTACCGGCAAAATATTTGTCGCTGATTTTTTCTTTGCCACCTGTCCTGGAATCTGCCCAAAAATGGCCGGCAATATGTTGATTGTGCAGGAGGCGTTCAAACATGATGATCAGATTTTGCTACTCTCACATTCGGTTACTCCCGAGCAGGATAGCGTTGCTGCGTTAAAAGCATATGGCGATAGAAATAACTGTCTACCGGGGAAGTGGCATTTACTGACCGGAGATCGCGAGCAAATCTACTCGCTTGGGCGAAAAGCATATTTTGTGGAAGAGGATATGGGATTGAAGAAGTCTGAAGATGACTTTCTGCATTCTGAGAACTTTCTCCTCGTCGATCAAAACCGCCGCCTGCGCGGAATATATAATGGCCTCAACAAGACCGATATTCAGCAGCTGATCGCTGATATTCATACGTTAAAGAAGGAAAGCCTTAACTAGCAGTGTGGTTTGCAGCATGTAACAATTCTCCTTTGAAATTCGTATATCATTTGCAGAGACGATAATGAGAGGAGATAAAGTGACTGTCTATAAATCGAAAATTGGTTGGGGAATTGTTGCTGCTATCGTGGCCAGCTTTGGAATTCCCGGATATTTTCTTATTCAGGATTTCAGCTGGATAACAACCTTAATTTTAGTAGTCACAGCCGGTGCTATTTTCTACTTTTTTACGCGCATACGCTATGAGGTTAATGATGCAGAATTGAAGGTCTATGGAGATTTAATCTCATCTGCCCCGATAGACATTTCATCGATTCGCTCTATCAAGGAAACAAATAACCCGATTGCTTCTCCGGCGGCATCGCTAGATCGTCTGGAAATAACACATGGTAAATTCGCGTCGAAGGTTCTTGTCTCGCCTAAAGATAAAGCCGGATTTATCAAGCATATTCTTTCCATCAACCCGAATGTCAATGTTGTTTACAGAACGAAAGCCAGACCATCCCAAGTAGATACCTAGCGAAATAAGTATCTATCCATAATTATTTTATGCACCTTTTTTCACAAAGCTTGATCTCAACCTATTCTTTTACCATGTTTAGATAATTGCTGTTGCTGTCTTACAAGCTGGCAGGTGAAACATGGCTTCTTTTAATATCCCCGACGGTTATGGTTTTTGGCATACATTGCGCGATTCGCAAGAGCTGGTACACAGTCCTATTCAGGTTATGGAACGCAGCCTTCAGCGATTTGGTGATACCTATTCCGCTCCTATTGGGCCGAAACGTCACATGATTCTTACTCGTGATGCAGATTTTATCGCATACGTATTACAAAAGAATCATCGCAATTACGCCAAATCCGAAATCCATACAGACATTCTCAGCCACTTTCTAGGCAATGGCTTACTCACTTCGAATGGTGATTTCTGGCTGCGGCAGCGCAGGCTGATTCAACCGGGATTTCACGTGCAGAAGATTGTAGCGTTATACGGTTTGATCGAGCAGGCTGTCGAACATTGCCTCGCAAATTTCCCTTCCGGTTCGGAAGTGGATATCTATCCGCACATAAATCAGCTCGCGTTTGAAGTGGTCGTACGCTCACTGTTTAATGTGGATATTCCCTCAGCGACGCTTGTTGAGTTAAGCGCAATTATCAGTGATGTTCAGAATTATGTGGTACGTGAAGTTCGCCAGCCGTTAAAGCGGCCATGGTTAAGATTGAGTGGGCAACGCGGTCGCGAGCTAAACAAAGCGCGACAGAGCCGTGAAATCATTAGAAGCATTATTCAGGATCGAGTAAAGAGCGGCACCAGCCGTGGTGATTTACTCGACATGATGCTTGAGGCACGCTATGAAGATAGCGGTGAGCCGATGGAAGAAGAACAGCTGATTGATGAGTTAATGATCTTGGTGATCGCCGGACACGAAACCACCGCTAATGGTCTTGCCTGGATGTTGCACCTTCTTGCAAATAATCCTGTCAACTTTGAAGAATTAGAGAAAAAATGGTCTCTATCTATAGAAGAGGCCGTTCGCGATCCCTTTTTGAATGCTGTGGTTAAGGAAAGCATGCGTCTATATCCACCGGCATGGATAAGCGATCGTTTGACGTTAAATGATGATGAATTTGGTGAGTATTCCTATCCTGAAAACTCACTAATTGTTACGTTCCTCTACGGTCTTCATCGCCATCCGGAATATTGGCCGGAGGCTGAAGCGTTTAAACCAGAGCGATTTTTGCCAGAGAATACGACGGAATCGGTGAAGAAAGCATACTATCCTTTTGGAGCCGGGCCGAGAATGTGTATTGGAAATAACTTTGCTCTCGCTGAAATGGTTCTTTTCCTGCAGCGTTTTACAAAAAAGTTTCACATAACGAAAACAACTCATACTCCAAAAGCAATGGCATTGGTTACGCTGCGCCCAGACCAGGTTGTATTAAACGTGAAGAGGAGGTAATATGGGAATCGCTAAGCTAATAGCAAAAATGAAAGAAGTTGCTTTCGAACAGCCTTGGTATGGTGAATCCGCCGAAGCGGTTTTGCGAGTACTGGAGAATCCGAACGCCGGTTTGCCGGGTGGAAATACCGTTGGGCAAATTCTTGAGCACACCAATCAATGGTGTCGCTTTACGCTGGAACGAGCGCGCGGGAATAATAATTTTGATGTAGAGCTTGGTTCACTGAATGACTGGAATCGCGGTAAACGGTATAGCAATGAGGAGTTTGAGGTATTGAAGAAAGACTTCTTTCAGCTCCATGCCGAATTGCTCGATGTGTTAAAAGATAAAGATGACCAATGGCTGAACCAACAAGTGCATGGAAAACCATATACATTAGGCAGGATTGTGGAAGGAATCATTGATCATGACATCGCACATTTAGCGCAGATGAGTTTGCTGAGGCGCTTGAAAATGGCTTAAAAGGAAAGAGCCGCATTTCAAAAAATGCGGCTCTTTAAAGCTTATTCCCAAATGACATTCTCTTTACTGTCATGCCAGGCAGATAATTTAGATCGATAGTGATCCATCACTGCACTCCGTCGAACTTTTAGCGTTGGAGTCATTAGGCTATTTTCAACATCCCATTCTTCTGAAACCACCACCAGCGATGCCAGTTTCTCATAAGGTTGAAGCTCGGAGTTTGCCTGTTTTAAATTCTCTTCCATACGCTTTGTAACAGCAGCTTTATCAGCTGTCTTTCCAATTTCGGAAAGTACTCCCAGAATAATTGGCTGCGTTAATCCAATTCCAACCACGCAAACCTGTTCTAACATCTCATTCTGATTAAAATGATCTTCGATGTTCGTCGGGATGATGAACTCGCCTTTGGTGGTTTTAAACGTATCACCGACGCGACCGATGATGCGAATAAAGCCTTTCTCATCTATTTCACCCTTGTCGCCGGTATGAAACCAGCCATCTTGGAGAACTTTCTCCGAAAGCTCAGGAGCCTTGTAGTAGCCCTGCATTATCCACGGCTGCTTAATTTGCAGCTCACCGGTCTCGGGATCGATACGTCCTTCACTAAAACCTAGTGGCTTACCAACAGAATTCGGTTGATACTCATGCTCCGGCATTGCACAGAAACTTCCCATATTTTCGGTTAGGCCATATGCTTCGCGGAGGTTGACGCCCAGTTTACGATACCACTGTTTTAGGGGCTCCGGCGTAAGTGCGGCACCGGTCAGTGCCGTTTTTACATTTTGCAGTCCGAGTCCTTTTAATATTTTCTTTTTAACTAAACCGCCGATTATCGGAATTCCCAAAAGTTTATCCATTTTTTCTTGCGGCATTTTTGCCAATACGCCCAGATGAAACTTTGTCCAGATTCGCGGCACTGCAAAGAAGACGCTAGGACTGGTGTCTTTGAGATTTTTCACGAATGAGTCGAGTGTCTCGGCAAATGAAACGGAGCCACCGCTAAGCATGCAGCCGATTTCGATAACGACGCGCTCAGCAATATGATTCAGCGGTAAAAATGAGAAAAACTTCTGGTCATTAGAGCCTGTCAGCGAAAAGTCGTTATTGATTTCCTGATTGCGCATAACGTAGGCACTGCTGCTGAAGTTATGCATAACGCCTTTTGGAGTACCGGTCGTGCCGCTGGTAAACAGTATTGTCCATAGAGAATTCAGGTCTGGTACATAACTGTCTTCAATTGGCTCATTATTGGCAATCAGGTCGTCCCATGGAGTACCGATAGACACCTTTGCATTTCCTTCAAAGTGAGGAAAACGCAGCACCTTAATGTCTTTGAGAACATCGTCTTTTTGCTCATCCCAATGATCGAGTTTACCAACAAAAATTGTTTCGACGTCTCCGAGCCTAACGACTTCACCTAATTGATCGGCAGTAAGATTGGCATAGAAGGGAACTGAAATATAGCCTGCCATAATAATGGCAAAGTCGGCGATTATCCAATGAGCACAGTTTTTGGAAATTAGCCCTATATGACTGCCTTTCGGTAAACCGGTTTTTTGAAGCGCAGTTGCCATGCGACGGATATCTTTCCCGGCTTGCGCATAGGTCCACTCTTTCCAGGTATCGCCATAAGGTTGACGCAGAAAAACATTGTTCGGCGTTTCCTTTTCCCACTTATAAAAATATTCTATAATCGACCGTAGGTCGGTGTTGATATCAGACATGGACCACCTCCATTTTGATATTGATTTTAAACAAGATATAGAACGGACTGTAAATAGGCAAGCAGGTACGCGCAGGTGTGTCGATAAATAGAGCTATGAGCAGCTTTTATGTATCTGCATTCTATGTCGCTCGGATGATATTCTTCCAGTATTGCCAAAGAGTCACATTTTTGTAACCGCTATCCGCCGAAAAGGAGTGATTGAATATCTCTTTTGGGATAGATGTAATTCTTCTCGCTATAGGGAATCGTTACTTCAAAATCCTTGGCTTTGAACGTATACTTACTGCGCATTTCAACCATGCAACTGTCCATGCCCATAAGTGTTTTTGCCTGCGATAGGAATTTCTTTACCTGCAACTCCTGCGACATGTTGAATTTGGACTCGCCATTTGCCTTAATGGCAATGTCTTTATCGCTCGTGGCGGTACCAAAGTGTTTATCGTCGAAATAAATTTCCGTTTCAACATGGTTAATCCAAAACGGAATGCTGTTTGGATTATTAATTACCGGACTAAACTGAACAGTCAACTTATTATTGAATGGATTGTAGCCCACCAGCTTGAAATCCGTAATCTCTACAATCTCCGGTCTGCCGACATTGCAGGAAAAAAGCAATACAAAAAGGAACGTTAAAGAAAGCGTTAGCATATTTTTAAACATAGTTGCCTCGTTTTTTTAGGAATATAGCCGTTATTCTATTCCCATGCACATAAATTTGATTTCCAGATAATCATCCAAGCCATACATGGAGCCTTCGCGCCCCAAACCGGACTCTTTTATGCCACCAAAAGGCGCCACGGCGGTCGAGATCATCCCGGTATTGATACCAACCATTCCATATTCCAGCGCTTCGGAAACACGCCAGGCACGCCCGATGTCTTTTGTATAGAAATATGATGCGAGTCCGAACTGTGTGTTGTTTGCTTGTTCAATAACCTCTTCCTCGCCAGAGAATCGAAATATCGGTGCAACAGGCCCGAAGGTTTCCTCTCTGGATAAGCGTGCCTGATGCGGAACGTTTGTTAAAACGGTGGGTTGAAAAAAGGTGCCTCCAAGAGAATGGCGTTGCCCTCCCAAAGCAAGCGTCGCTCCTTTTTCCAAAGCATCGGCGACCAGCATTTCCACTTTTTCCAAAGCCGCCGTATTGATGAGAGGACCAATTACGGTATTCTCATGCAACCCATTTCCGAGAGAAAGGTTTTTAACAGCTTCGCCGTATTTGTGGGAAAATTCATCGTACACGGCATCTTGTACATAAATTCGATTTGCGCAGACGCAGGTTTGTCCTGCGTTACGAAATTTGCTGGCGATTGCCCCCTTGACGGCTTCATCAATATTGGCATCGTCGAATACTATAAAAGGGGCATTTCCACCGAGTTCAAGAGAGACCTTTTTGATAGTGTCTGCGCTTTGCTTCAGCAGCAGTTTGCCAATTTTAGTTGAACCGGTGAACGATAATTTCCGTACGAGCGAACTTGTTGTAAGCTCATGCCCTACCTCTGAAGCCTTCAGCGTTGGAATAACATTAAACACGCCTTTGGGCAAACCGGCTTGCTCGCCGAGTTTGGCAAGTGCCAGGCCGGAAAGTGGCGTTTCCTCCGATGGTTTCCAGATCATTGTGCAGCCAGCCGCAAGTGCTGCCGGGAGTTTTTTGGCAACCATGGCCAGCGGGAAGTTCCACGGTGTAATTGCCGCGACAACCCCGACCGGCTGTTTGATAACCATGTTGCGTAAATGTGGCTGATGCGTTGGAATAATGTCTCCGTAAATGCGTTTTGCTTCTTCTGCATACCATCGAAAAAAGGCGATGCTGTAGTTGATCTCACCGCGAGCTTCGATAAGCGGCTTACCCTGTTCGCACGTCATAATTACTGCGAGATCTTCTTTGTGCTCAGCCAATAAGTCTGCCCAGCGATTAAGAATGGCTGCTCGCTCTGCTGAAGTTGTATGCTTCCAACTTTTAAATGCCTCTGATGCTGCATCAATTGCTTTCCGCGTTTCCGATGCGCCCATATCGGCGACATCTGCGAGATGCTCTCCGGTTGCCGGATTATGGACCGCAAACGTTTGACAACTTTTGGACTGCTGCCAATTGCCGTTTATGTAGCCATCCCTTTTTAGCAGCATTCGATTCTTTAAGTTCAAAGTCTGTCTCCGAAATTGGAATAATTTTTTTCAAAAAATGTGCAAAAAATTCGAATAGATAGTACAGCGAACGTGTTTGGAGATAATATAAGACTGCTCCATTCTGACAATGCTCCAGTCTGGTCTCAAAAAAATCATTTTCTCAGCACAATTTGCTTAATTTCTCTCAACACCTTTTTCGCTTCCGGAATTGGAAATAGCATCCAAACGTGGAACATATCGTCGTATTCACGATAGTCTATTTCTACTCCCTGCTTTGCTGCATTGCGAACAGCCTGCCGGGTATCCGGCATCAGGATATCGCCGGTGCCCATAAAGAAATGAATTGGAGGAAGCCCTCGAAAGTCTGCATGGACAGGCGAAAGTAGCGGATTATTTAGAGCTTCATTGCCTGCATATGCCTTCCCGGCTTGAATGAGGTATTTTTCGTCCAGAAAGAAATCCTTTGCTGCGATGGCTTCGATCTCTTCATTGCACATTGTAAGATCCATCCATGGAGATAGACCAATTACTCTTTCCGGTAGTCGTAGCCCGGCATCGCGAAGCATTTGTACAATGGCTAATGACATGCCTGCACCGGCCGAATCTCCCATTACAGTAATTCTCGCTCCACCGTCCGCAAAAAGAGTATTGTATGCTGCCAGAGTATCGTGCAACGTCTCTCTGGCCTGTTGTTTGGGAGCCAGAGGATAATCGTACATCGAAACAGTGCACTTTAGCTTTTTTATAAGTTGGTCTACAAAATACCAGTGCGCTGCGCTAATTCCGGCAATATATCCGCCTCCATGCAAATAGAATACGTGGTGCTTGTGAGCAGAATGTCTGGGTGAAACTGTAAATAGCTTTCTCCGATTTACGTCTACTTCAGAAACAATATATTTGTTTGTTAAGCGCTTTGGAGGTCTCGGGGCATTGAAGGTACCGCCAATTTCACCGGTTTCTCGATTTTTGCGACGATATAGCGGGATAATATGCTTGACTAATATGCGATAGAAAAAAGGACGGATTCCGGGCATCTATTGCTCACGTTTTTAAAAGATAGAGGCAATAAGGCAATAAGGCAATAAGGCAATAAAGGTACTTAAACTGCCTTCTTGTCCCATATTTGTCGTTTATTCAAAAAGCCGATTCCCAGAACGACAACAACAGCGGCAATCTCAAATAACGGCTTAACGGCACCTGGAGGAACAAGAAAAAACACCAACGCAGCACTAACCAAGGCAATACAGTGTGAAATCGGGAGTGGATTAAAAGCGTAGCCTGCGATTCCGGCTGCCAAAGGGACGATTGCAAAAAGAGCTTTTGCAACGGCGTAGAGTGCTGCTAACCAGGAGAATTCCATTCCCGGTGCTGCCAGCAATAACAGTTCAGGCTGCATAACAAAGGCATAGGGAAGCGCAAAGCCCACCAGGGCAAAACGAAACGCCGCAAGTCCGGTGCGCATGATCCCGGCTCCGGCAATAGCCGCCGCGGTGTAAGCTGCAAGTGCAACTGGTGGTGTTACCATAGACATCATACCGAAATAAAAAATAAACAGATGCGCGGCAAGCGGAACAATTCCAAGATCTCCAAGAACCGGGCCGATTAGCGTTGCCATCAGTAAATAACAAACGGCGGATGGCAGTCCCATCCCTAAAATAATGGTAGATACCATTAACAGCAGAAGCGCCAGAATCAGGTTGTTTTCTGCCAGTGGAAGAAGTGTACTCGGAAGACGAGCACCTACCCCGGTAAGGGAAACAACGCCGATAACAATCCCTACGCATGCGGCCGCCGCGATGAGTGCGACACCACCTCGTCCTGCGCGAACCATAGCATCAACAATACCGGATAGGTCCAGCCGGGTATCTTTGCTAAAAAAGCTAAGGACGAGCGTTGTCAGCATTCCCAGCGTTACCGCTCTGAATGGGGTATAGCCGAGAAGCAAAAATAGCAGCAAAACAGCAAAGGAACCGAAAAATACAACGCCCTGAGCGGTTTTGGGTGTCGAAAGTTCTTTAGGTGGATCTTCGGTCGATTCTGCACCGATACGCCTGGAGTAGAAGTGAACAATTAGCAGCAGAGCAGCATAATAAAGAATCGCTGGAATAATGGCTGCGCGAATAATTTCAAGATAGGTAACCGGTGGCTGCACTATTTCCAACATCATGTAGGCGCCCGCACCCATAATTGGAGGGACAAGCGCGCCGCCGGAGCTGGCTGCGGCCTCGATGCCGCCAGCGACATGTGGTTTGAAGCCGGAGCTGCGCATCATCGGAATTGTAAACGTTCCGGTTGTCGCGGTATTGGCAACCGCGCTTCCTGAAAGAGAGCCCATGAGTCCACTGCTTAGAACAGCAACCTTGGCAGGCCCACCACTGCTTTTTTGAAACAGTCGACCAGCCATTCCGATGATATAGCCGGTAGCGCCGGTATTTTCTAATAATGTGCCGAAGAGAACAAACAAAAATACATAGGTAAACATTACGTTAAGTGCGATACCAAAAACACCCTGACTGTGCAGAAAGGTTTGGCTAACGATGCGTTCCAGATTGTACCCGCGATGTGGGAAAAGCCAGTCGGGCATGTTCTGTCCAAAATAGGCATAAAGCAAAAATGTCAGTGCAAGAAGAGGTAGCGTTAATCCAATGGCACGCCGCGTTGCCTCCAATACCAGAATGAGTCCAAGAATGCCAACGCGAAAATCCCAGGCAACCTCAGACCCGGCGCGGTTTCCCAGCGGCTGGCCATTGAGCCAGAATTCACTAAATACGGCTTCGCTTTGAATAAAGATATAACCAAAGCAAAAGATAATACCGCTGATGAGTGCTGCATCGAGCATCGTACCTGCAGAGTTGTCTTTTAGCCGCGGATGCGCCGGCGTAGAAAGGAAAACAAGAGTCAGCCCAAGCAATCCGAATATGGCGAGACGTCCTTGTGGTGTCAACATCGGGTAGTTGACTTCTGCTATGATAAAAAGGCAGAGGGCGACAGCAATGTAAGTATATAGCGTGGTGCGCAAAGTTGTTCTCTTTATGTTGAGCAGTCGGGTTGTTGAGGCGCTGAGCGATAAAGACGCAATACAATCGCTTCTTTACCTAAGTCTTTAGGTTCTGTTACTCTGTCCAGAAGCCTGCCTCTTTATAGAACTTTATCGCTCCGGGGTGAAAGGGGATTCCGGTATTGCGTACGATATTTTTTTGATTAATTGCTTTGCCAGCCGGATGCGCTTTTACAACTTCGGCGCGGTTTTGATAGAGTGCTTTGGTGAATTCATAAACCAATTCTTCGCTAACGCTGGCCGAGGAAATCAGCTGCATGGCACCTACGTTAAGACCTTCGTATGTTTCCTCTTGTCCGCGATAGGTATTTGCTTTTATGCTCGCCAATCCAAAAAAGGGATACTCTTTAACCAGCTGTTGACGTGCTTTTTCATCAAGTGGAATTAGCAGGATATCCTGAGTAGCGGATGCCTGCATAATGGACGGAGTAGGAACGCCACCACCAAGAAATGCAGCATCTGCAGAGCCATCAGCGAGCATGTCTACCGCTCCGGTTTGCGTATTGTTCAACTGGGTAAAGTCGTCATAAGTAACGCCGTGTGCGGCCAGTAGTGGCTGGATGAAATACTCAAACCCTGCTCCGGCCGGGCCCACAACCACACGCTTGCCTTTGAGATCGGCAAGAGATGTAATTCCAGATGAACGCGTTGTAACAAACATGGCAATGTTTGGTGCCAATGTCATAACCGAGCGAGTGGAGTATTTCTTCTCCCATGCACCCTCACCACGAGTCGCAAAGTAGGTGATTGCTGCGTTTCCCAAAGCAAAATCCAGTTCACTATTTTCAAGTCGTCGAATATTTTCCTGCGTGCCTTTGGTCGCCTCGGAGGAAACTTGCCAATTGCTGGCGCTTTTCACATCGTTTACGACCTGCGCAATTGCACCACCCACCACGTTGAAAGTGCCACCTTGAGGGGCTGTGCCGACGCTTAGAAATTGTCTCTTTGCCGTTGGCTCTCCTTCGGAACCACTACAGGATGCCAATATGAGAAGAAAGGTGATTGCCATCAGAATCGCTATAGATTTTTGAAAGGTACGCATGAAATCTCCTACTGTTTTATCCGTTGTCTACGAAACAAACGGATTTGTGTTGCGTTGCCGGTTGGAATCGCATTAAAAGTAGCCTAAAAAGACCGTTAATGCAATAGAGTAGAAGACTGATTACGTGATAGAGCCCGATCGTTTTTCCTTGACAAACTCAATCACAAATGGTATTATGTAAGCACTAACATAAATACGGGCGACTGCATGGGATTTTATCAAAACGTTGGTGTGCTGGTTCTTGGAACGCGCTTAAAACGACTTAGCGATCGCTTTCTCTCCGAAATAACCGTCGTTTATAAAAAACTGGGTATTCAGTTTGAGCCCAGTTGGTTTCCCATAATGTATCTGCTACGCGAGCATGATGAGCTGCTGATCACTGAAATTGCCGCTGAGCTGGAAATTACGCATTCTGCCGTTAGTCAGCTGGTGGCCGTTTTACAGAAAAAGAAAATCATCAATACTATTCCCGATCAAAGTGATCGGCGCAAGCGAATTGTTCGGCTCTCTGAAGCCGGTGAAGAAATGCTTAATTCTCTTTCAGGGGTTTGGGATGCTATGGAATACTCGCTCAATGAACTATTCGAATCTGGCGCTCATTTGCCAAAGCTGTTGCCAGGGCTCGCTGAACTGGAGAATGAGCTCGAGCAGACTCCACTAAGCAAAGAAATACTAAAAAAGCTGAATAAGTAGTTTGGGAAAACGCTCCCAATCGATCAAGATAATGTCTCATCAATGAGGGCTTCGAATGAAAAGACCCACCTTTAATGCCGGAAGCGATCACTTGAGCGCCGGAAATGCGTTGGATATTGTGCGAGGCAAGCACTCAATTTCTATTGACAAAAATGCTCGTGATCGGATTAATGCAAGCCACCAGGCGGTACAAACAATTGTCGCAAGAAAAGATATCGTGTACGGTATTAATACCGGATTTGGTCCACTTTGCACAACAATTATCTCTGAGTCCGAAACCCGTAAGCTGCAGGAAAACCTACTTCGCAGTCATAGTGTCGGTGTTGGCGAAAATATCCCAACCGAAATTGCTCGTATGATGCTAGTGCTGAAGTTGCAGTCACTTTCACAAGGGTATTCCGGTATTGCAATTGAAACTCTGGAACGAATCATTTGGCATTTGGAAAAAGGGATAACACCCGTGGTGCCGTCACAAGGGTCTGTTGGTGCATCCGGAGATCTTGCTCCGTTGGCACATTTATTTCTTCCGCTTATCGGACTTGGATTGGTCGAGCATAATGGGCAAACGCGTGATGCCGGAGGCGTACTGCGCGAGCTGGGTGTTCAGCCATTAGAGCTTGGTCCGAAAGAGGGACTGGCATTAATTAATGGGACGCAGTTTATTGCCGCCTATGGCGTTATGGTGCTGGAGCGCATGCAAAATTGTTTGGACGCTGCCGACATTATTGGTGCAATGACTCTTGAGTCGCTTTTGGGAACTCAGCGCCCTTTCCATCCGCTTCTGCATGACATTCGTCCCTATATTGGTTCGAGGCACGTTGCACATCGTCTGCGCCAATTGCTTATTGATTCTGAAATGGTGAAGTCGCATGAAAATTGCGGTCGTGTGCAGGATCCCTATTCGCTGCGCTGCATGCCGCAGGTGCATGGTGCATCTCGCAATGCCTGGCTGCATTTAAAGGAATTGCTCGATATTGAAATTAATTCTGTTACAGATAATCCAATCATTCTCGATGCGGATAATGCAATTAGCGGAGGTAATTTTCACGGCCAGCCTATGGCATTACCGCTAGACTATGTCACTTTTGCCGCCAGCGAGATCGGCAATATCTCAGATCGCCGAACCTATATGTTACTTGAAGGAGGCGTTCAGGGACTGCCCAAATTACTGATGAAAAATACAGGTATTAACTCTGGTTTTATGATCCCACAGTACACGTCAGCTGCTTTGGTAAGTGAAAATAAGAGCCTTTGCTTTCCTGCCAGCGCCGATAGTATTCCCACCTCGCTTGGACAAGAAGACCATGTAAGTATGGGCTCGATTAGCGGACGAAAGGCTTTTACAGTTTTGAAGAATTTGGAAAATATTCTTGCCGTTGAATTGCTCTCTGCGGCACAGGCGTTTGACTTCCGCCGACCGTTGAAATCCAGTGCCGTCCTTGAAGCATGCCATGGACTCATTCGGCAGCGAATTGACCATGCTGAAGAGGATCGCGTGTTTGCCCATGACATAAACGTTACACACAATATTGTTACAAGCAAGGTATTGGTAGCGACCGCAAATGACACTGCTAAAAAAGAAAACATAGATTTGAATGGAGAATTTGATGAACTATTCGGAATTTATTAAGCGTTACGCGAATCACCCGCACTATGAGGCCCCAACCGGCAGCACGCTGAATGCTAAAAATTGGCAGAGTGAATCTGCTCTGCGCATGTTTTTGAACAATCTGAATGCAGAAGTTGCAGAAGATCCGTCCGAGCTGGTGGTATATGGTGGAACCGGTCAGGCTGCGCGTAATGTTGACGCGGCACAGGCGATTATTAGACATTTACTTGAACTGTCTGATGATGAGAGTTTGCTGGTTCAGTCGGGCAAGCCGGTGGGTGTGGTGCGAACACATTCCGAGGCGCCAAGAGTCTTAATTGCCAACAGTAACCTGGTTCCTGAATGGGCAAACTGGGAACATTTCAACGATTTAAAAGAACGCGGTTTAATGATGTACGGTCAAATGACCGCCGGAAGCTGGATTTATATTGGTACGCAGGGTATTCTTCAAGGCACGTACGAAACGTTTGTTTCCTGTGGCGAAAAACATTTCAATGGTGATCTGCGAGGCCGTCTGCTTGTTACCGGTGGACTGGGGGGGATGGGCGGTGCTCAACCGCTTGCCGCAACAATGGCTGGCGCAACGTTTTTGGGCGTTGATATCGATCCTGCTCGCATTCAAAAGCGTATTGATACGCGCTACATCGACAAAATGACCGATTCGTATGATGAAGCCATCGAATGGGTCATGAAGGCAAAGGCAAACAAGGAAAACCTGTCTGTCGGGTTGGTCGGCGATATTGGAGATGTGTTAGAGCGAATGCTTGAGGATGATATTATTCCGGACATTTTAACTGACCAAACATCTGCGCACGACCCAATTTACGGTTATGTGCCAAATGGTATGACGCTGACGCAAGCCGAAGCTCTGCGCAAAAGCGACCCGAAATTTTACAAATCTCATTCTCTGAAAAGCATGGCGCGCCACGTTGGATTTATGCTGCAGATGATGAAGCGTGGTAGCAAAACGTTTGATTACGGAAACAACTTACGCGAATTTGCGCGTCAGGGTGGTGAATCAAATGCCTTCGATTATCCCGGTTTTGTGCCCGCTTATATTCGTCCACTCTTCTGTGAGGGAAAGGGGCCGTTCCGCTGGGCCGCTCTTTCCGGTGATCCCGAAGATATTTATGCAACGGATAAAGCCTTGATCGAAGCCTTTCCGGAAAATCATCACATGATTAATTGGCTCACTGAAGCAAAAAAGAAAGTCGCTTTTCAAGGACTTCCCTGTCGTATTTGCTGGCTGGGATTGGGTGAACGCGAAAAAGCTGGCGTAATATTTAATAACCTCGTTCGCGATGGAAAGGTAAAAGCGCCAATTGTTATTGGTCGTGATCATCTGGATTGTGGCTCGGTAGCATCTCCTTATCGTGAAACCGAAGCGATGAAAGATGGTAGTGATGCGGTCTCTGACTGGCCGCTGCTCAACCTGATGGCCAATACCGGTGGCGGCGCAACCTGGGTATCCTTTCATCACGGTGGTGGAGTCGGCATGGGATTTTCGCAACATGCCGGGATGGTCATTTTAGCCGATGGAACCGATCGTGCCGAACGTTGTATTCGCCGCGTGCTTCACAATGATCCGGCACTCGGCGTCTATCGTCATGCCGACGCGGGTTATGAAATTGCAGAAGAAGTCGCTACAAAAAATGCGTTGAAGCGATGAAGAATTCAAAATTAAAACTTATCGGCCCGTTTGCTCAACTTCTTCCTCTGGCCGGGCTGCCGTTAAAAGGCACTCTTGCAGATGAGCAGCTCGATGTCATTTCAAACGCCGGTGTAGTTGTTACAGGAGGTACGATTCAGGGGGTTGGCGATTTTGAAGATTTATATAGTGTTGCTGACGAAGAGAGATACATAATTGAAAAGCTCGATAACCCCGGCGTTGCCTTGCCGGGGTTTGTTGATTGCCATACCCACATTTGCTGGGGCGGTAATCGCGCACGGGACTATGCCATGCGTGTTGCCGGAAAGTCTTATCTTGACATCGCTAAGGCTGGCGGTGGAATTTTGGATTCCGTTGCTAAAACTCGTGCTTCCTCTCTTGAGGAATTGGTAAACTCAATGAGTGTGCGAGCCGCGAGACATTTTGCCGAAGGCGTAACGACCTGCGAGGTGAAAAGCGGTTATGGACTGAGTGTCGATGAGGAGTTGAAAATGCTACGCGCGATTCAAACCGCCAATAACGACTCGTCAGCTGATTTAGTTGCGACCTGTCTGGCAGCTCATATGCCTCCGGCAGAATATAAGAAGAATCCATCGGCATATCTTGAGATACTTCTTACGGAATTGCTGCCAAAAATAAAGGCCGCTGGACTTTCAGATCGCGTAGATATTTTTGTCGAGGAAAGCGCGTTTAATAATGAACAGGCACGTAACTATTTGACTCGTGCTCGCCAAATGGGATTTTCTCTGGTTATGCATGTCGACCAATTTACTGCGGGAGGCAGTCTGCTGGCTTGTGAACTGGAAGCTGTGAGTGCTGATCATCTCGAAGCGAGTACCGATCGTGAAATTGCCGCATTAGCATCATCCAAAGTAATTGCTGTCGCCTTGCCAGGTGCTTCGCTTGGACTGGGCTGTGCTTATACCCCCGCGCGAAAGCTTCTCGATGGTGGCGCTGCGCTGGCAATCGCGACTGACTGGAATCCCGGCTCGGCGCCAATGGGCGATTTGCTGATGCAGGCTGCTGTTCTTGGTGCACATGAAAAGCTTACTACTGCGGAAACGTTTGCCGGCATTACATTTCGTGCCGCCGCCGCGCTGGAGCTTTCAGATCGCGGCAGTTTGGCTGCAGGAAAACTTGCCGATATTGTGGTTTTCCCCACGGATGACCATCGCGATATTTTGTATCATCAAGGAAAAATGAAGCCTGTGTATATCTGGAAAAACGGAATTAGAAAGGGACAGAATGTATAGACCACCACTCGCATTCATGTGGAACGGCCGCAAGGGACTTGCAGAAAACACCTGTCTGTTTCAACGTATCGAATTGCTGGATTTAGATGAGGATGCATTTCCGGTTTTGGATGCCGGACAAAAAGGTATCGCCTTTCTTGGGTTCGCCAGTGATGAAGGTGTGCGGCGAAATCAGGGGCGTGTGGGTGCAGCCAATGGCCCCGAAGCATTGCGAAAAGCACTGTCTGGAATGTCCGGTAGAATAAATGAAAATGTGGTTTTTGTAGACTGTGGTGATATCGCCTGTAGCGATTCTGACCTGCAAGCTGCACAGGAAGAGCTTGGTGCAATGGTTGCGCGCATTCTTGCTGCAAACTTTCATCCGATATTGCTGGGCGGCGGACATAGTATTGCATATGGTCATTATCTGGGAATAGAAAAACAGACTGAGAACAAGAAGCTGGGCATTATCAATATAGATGCCCATTTTGATTTGCGGCCATATAAATATGAACCGAACTCCGGTACGCCATTTTTGCAAATTGCTGACCGCCGAAAGGCCGCCAATAAAAAATTTTCCTACATGTGTATCGGAATTCAGGAACATGCCAATTCGCGCGATCTTTTTGAAACAGCTGCTCGATTAAGAGTCGATACCGTTTTGGGTGATGATGTGAACCGAGAGAATCTTTCCGACCTAAAACACCAGCTGGAAGATTTCCTGGCAGACTATGAGGCGATTTATCTTACTATCTGTCTGGATGTATTTGCTGCTCCATTTGCGCCGGGGGTTTCTGCTCCAGCCCATATTGGAATTGAACCGGCAGTTGCGGCACTGATTATCGACTGTATTGCCAATAGTGGAAAAAGTGTCAGCTTTGATGTTGCAGAAATGAACCCGGAATATGATATTGACAATCGCACTGCTCGTATGGCGGCTGCATTAATTTATCGGATGATTCGCGGAATAGTATGAAAGAGGAGCAATAATGAATATAGAAAACTTAACCTGGGAAGACGCGCTACAGCGTTTGAAATCCGGGAATCAGCGCTTTATTAATGAAAAGAATGAGCACCAAAATGAAGGAGCAGCTCGTCGCGGGGAATTAACAGGAGGTCAGAAACCATACGCTATTATTCTTGGCTGTGCAGATTCGCGAGTTGTGCCTGAATTGGTTTTCGATACCGGTTTAGGGGAATTGTTTACGATTCGTGTCGCGGGAAATGTGGCAAATGCGTCCACTTTGGCTAGCATTGAATATGCGGTTGCACATCTTGGTACCAATCTGATTATTGTGTTGGGACATGAAAGCTGCGGGGCTGTGCAGGCTGCCTTGGCTGGCGGCGATTTGGGCTACAATCTCAATCACCTTTTATCGCACTTGCAGCCAGCTGTAGAATCATGTGATGATAGCTCGACGAATGCGGTTGTGCGCGAGAATGCTCGTCTAACAGCTGAAGCGATTGTTGAACGTTCACCACTTATTCAGGATGAAAAAAGCCGACGTGAACTGAAGATTTTACCAGCTTTTTATCACTTGAAAAGTGGTGAAGTTGAGTTTTTAGGCTGAGCATTTGCCTTTTACCTCTTACCGAGGTGATGCGCTAATCTGAATACCAAATGTCAAAATATAACTTGCTATTTCTGAATAACTTTCATTGAGAGGTTTTCTAAAGCTTAGGTAAGGTTCAAAATAATTGAGCTTTACATCAACCTTTGCGCCGACGGTGTGGAAGTATAAATCTGAAAAATCTCCATCTTCAGTGATCAGCCAGCGCGAGTTGTAAATGATACCGAATCTTAGTTGTCGATTGTCTATTCCTGCCTGAAAACCATTAATGAAATGAAATGAAGCGTCCTCTGTAAAAGAAGAGTTTTCTCTGGAAACGAGGAAAATGAGCGAGCCACCGCTACGAAAGTTGAAAAAAGCACCGTTTTTTCTGTTGATAAAGCGATTGTTTATAAAAAACTGGAACGGTAATACTTTTGGAGCAAATCCTTCAAGTCGATCAATGTAATCTGCAAAAGCTGCGATGCTGTGAATGAGGCTGAAGTCCTCCCTGTCGAAGACAGGAATGCGGGTGCCAAACTCTACAAAAACACGGCGATTTGGATTACCAAATTGCACGCCCACATAAGGATTACCTATCTTTGTTCCTGTTTCAGCCACCCGAAATCCTTCTTCGGGTAATCCAAGATTTGCAACAGGTAATTCAGCAACAAACATCAGTCTTGGGTTCATTTTAACATGGAGCCCAAAGTGATGTGCACCTGTGAAAAGACTCGCTCCATCATCACCGCCAAAGTCGATACTTGGCCTAATAAATTCATAACTGAAGAAGCCTTTGTCGTTGTTGGTAGAAAAAGAAGATTGGGCAAAAATGGGTTGGAATATCAAGCAAATTAGTGTGATGAGAATAATCGATTTCATTTAATTCCCTCAGATTTTCAATTGCCAGACTGGAGCATTGTCAGAATGGAGCAGTCTGGGATTATCTCCAAACATGTTCTCCTTACTATCTATTAGAAAAAACCGCGAAAATTTTGAATATTTTCTGAAAAAATTAGAATGACTACCGAAGAGAGCTTTTTGATTGGGTAATACGGAGCCCGATACTGAAGATCGTATTCGACAACTTAGAGTAATCTTTATTTAAGGGCTTTTTAAAAATGATGAAGGGTTCATAGAGGCTAAACTTCAGACTCCCGCGAAACCCCGCAAGATGGTACAGCTCATTTCCACCAAATCCAATATTCTCGCTTAGTAAAAACCGCGAACTATAGCCAATATTAAAGCGAATATTCTCATTTTCAATCCCGGCTTGAAGAGCTGTTAGAATATGAACTTGGGTTCCATCACCTGTTGTAGCCTCACCTGACTCTGCCAGATTAAACAGTACCGATGGTCCGATCCTTAGATGTATGAATTGCCCTGAAGCATTTGAGAAAACACGATTTCCTAATATCTTTACTGGAAGTGTGTTTGGAGCAAAAGACTCGAATCGTTCCGTAAAGTCTGAGCTGAGTCCGATAAGATGACTGAGCTCGCTTGAATTGACCAGTGGGATATGGCTGCCAATTTCCAGTGCGAAAGGAAAATCAGGCCTCTTCAGCTGAAGTCCAATATATGGATTTCCTTCCTGTGTTGTTGCTATGTCGCCTATTCTATCTGAGGAGATGCTCAAATGTGCAAGTGGCATTTCACCAACAATGGTGAGCTTAGGTGTAACAATGGCATTAAACCCTAAATAATGCGTCCCTAGAAACAGATTATTGGATATTCCGTCTTCGAAATCAATAGCAGGTTTTGAAAACTCATACGTAAATGCTGATTTACTTTGATTATAACCAAAAGAGGTTTGTGTAAAAGCTGCTTGCAAGAGGAATATACTCGCCAAAACCAGTGCCTTGCTTAAAAATGAGATCAAGAGATACCTTCCTTTACGAACCAGGTTAGCTGTTTTTTAGTTGAATTAGCGATGTGTAGATTCCTTAGCGTCTGGACTGGGTTAAGCGAAAGCCAAGACTGAAAATTGTGTTAACAAAATCTGAGTAATCTTCATTCAAAGGCTTTCTGATCCCGATAAATGGGCTGATGGTGGGATAGTTGAGCTGTAGCTGCGCGCCGACAAGGTGAAAAAATTGATTGGAAGGATCATTTTTATCTTGGGTTATAAACCAGCGACTGTTATAAGAAATTCCAACTTTAGTTCGCTTGTTTTCAATACCGGCAGTTACACCATTTATTAAATGAAACTGAGTTCCCTCTCCTACAGACTGCTCATCCTCGCCTGCAAGATCAATGAAGGCTGTCGCACCGCTACCGATGTGCAGGAATCCGCCATTTCGGCGATTCTTTAAACGTGTATTTATCATAACTCTTAATGGAAAAGCGTTTGGTGCAAAAGCCTCAAATCTGTCGATGATATCAGAGAAAAGACCAATTGCATGTCCAACCTCAACTTCATCGATAATCGGAATACGAGCCCCGAACTCAACTAATGTTGGCTGTCGGATGCCGCCCAGTTGTAACCCTACATATGGATTTCCCACCTTTGTCTCTGAAAAATCCTCATTTGAACCTTCTGCACTAAACTTGGCATGACCGATAGGGAGTTCTCCGACAAACATGGTTGTGCGATTAATTCTGAGATGCACGTTGACAAAATGTGCTGTTGAAAACAATCCACTATTGATTTCCGAGGCAGAATCGTTTAAGTCTAAGAATGTGTTGAAATCTATTGCGGGGCGCAAGAATTCGTAGTTTAGTGCGGCTCTTCTATTGTCCGCGTGAAACAAGCTTTGCGCAGTGGCAGCCTGTATCAGGAAAGAACCTATTAACAGGAATGTAAATCGCAGATTAATTTTCATAAAATCTTCCTCCGATTTTGCCAAGTCTGGGGCATTGTTAGATGGAAGTCGTCTTGAGAACTTGCCCAAATGGATAAGTTTTCAAAACGGCTCCATTTTTGAAAAAGACGTTGAGTTTTGATTTATTTTTCGACCCCAGACTGGAGCATTGTTAGAA
>JBOEGD010000045.1:0-38997 GCA_050633245.1 Calditrichia bacterium
GAGTTCAGAGTTCAGAGTTCAGTCAGGCCCGACCCCTGATATCTGATTTTACTCCCACTTAAACCTTTTGATTGAAAAAGCAAAGCAGGCGATGGTCCAGCAGGTCAGAATCAACAACTCCGGGAAAACATTCGATAGTCCAGCTCCATTGGTAAAGATCGCTCGTATAGCTCGTACAAGGTGAGTGAGTGGAAGCGCTTCAATCAGCGGTTGTAAAAATGCAGGGAGCCCATCCGAGGAAAAATAGACGCCGCTTAGTAACGTCATGGGAATAAATAATACATTTGCCATCCCTGAGGCGCTTTCGGTCGTTTTTGCAATGCTTGCAATAGAATAGCCAAGCGCAATAAATGCGAACATACCGATGCTGAGAGCAAAGAAAAATGGAAAGAAGTCACCAACCATTTTTACGCCGAAAAGTACCATGGCCAAGCCGATAAGCATGCCTGCCTGAGCCAGGACAATCACATAGCGGGCCAGAATTTGCCCGGCAATAAACTTCCATTTAGGCAATGGGGTTACGGCTAAACGACGTAGCTTGCCCTTTTCCCGATAGGAGACCACCACCAGGCCAATAGAAAATAGACAGGTAGACATCAAACTGAATCCTATTAACCCCGGAACCAGAAAGTCCAGAAAACTAACCGCCCCACGCTCGGCTTCTATGGCCGTTTGAGTTAGCGTGATGGGAAGCTTGCGACTAAGAAAGCTGCTGTTCTCAGCAAGCACTATTTTGTCGAGCATTAAGCGAACCAAATCATTTAGCTGTTCTTGAGCCGGATGATACATCAAATTGATTTGCGCATTCTGCTGCCTTAACGCTTCGGCATACCCCTCCGGAATTACCACCACGCTGCCGAGCTCATTGCGACGTAATAAGTCGTCTGCCTCTTCGCGGGTAAGCGGTTCCACAAACAGCGCATTTACCCGACTAAGCTCACCGACGATCTTCTGAGATGCCGGAGACCAATCTTCATCGACAACACCAACCGTGAACCGAATAACATCTGGCTGATTAAATACGTAACCAAATATTACAATCAAAAATGCCGGAAAGAAGAAAGTCCAGAAGACGGTCTGTCGCTCGCGAATAAACAGCTTCAGCTCCATCTTAATTTGCTGATATAGCATGTTCACTCGCGCAGACTCCTTCCGGTAAGCTGTAAAAATACATCTTCAAGATTAGGGCGCCGAACGTGCAGCTCGTTTAACGTTAAGTTCATCTTTGATGCAAAACTTAGTAAGCCTGTGAGTGTCAGTTGAGCATCAGCAGAAAATAGCTCGATCATGTTATCGACGACCTGTGCTCGATTGATTCCGGGAACGGTCGCTTGCAAGTTTTCCAGGTCTATCGCCGAGTCGCAGGTAAAAACCAAAGAACTGTCAATTCCAAGATTCTCGACCAGAGATGAAGGCTTTCCTTGTGCGATTATTTTGCCATGATCCATAATCGCAACCCTGCCGCAAAGTTCTTCTGCCTCTTCCATATAGTGTGTTGTTAAAAGGACGGTTTTACCATCTGCGGTCATTCGCTTAATAATGTCCCACAAGTTTCGTCTGGCTTGCGGATCGAGCCCGGTGGTTGGCTCATCCAAAAAAACAACCTGTGGGTCATTTACCAGCGCTAATGCCAATGCCAGGCGTTGTTGCTGTCCACCGGAAAGCGTGGTCTGGTAAACATTGCTTTTTTCTTCCAATGAAACCAGTTTTAAGAGCTTGGCTGTTGGCAGGCGCTTTTTGTAATAACTGCCATACAGGTCGAGGGCTTCTCCGACTTTTATCTTATTATAAAGCGACGTGCTCTGAAGCTGAACGCCGATAATTTCTTTCACTTCCTGTAGAGCTGTTTGAACATCTTTGCCATCGATTGTAATAGAGCCACTGTCCGGCTTTCGCAACCCCTCAATCATTTCCAATATTGAGGTTTTTCCAGCGCCATTCGGACCGAGTAGGCCAAAAACCTCGCCACGTTTCACGTCGAAACTGACGCCATCCACGGCTTTTATATCGCCATAGTGTTTAAAAACGTTTGTTAATTGGAGTAGGGAGTTCATGATCAGACAAGCGCTTTTTTAATAGACTTTAACAAGGATGGTCCTTCATATACGAAGCCAGAATAAAGCTGGATAAGACTTGCCCCAGCTTCGAACTTTTCCTTCGCGTCGTTGACAGAGTGGATGCCTCCAACACCAATGATTGGAAAGGCACCGCCGGATTTACTGTGCAGATAGCGGATAACCTCGGTGGAGCGATCTTTTAGAGGCTTACCACTGAGCCCACCATTGCCGATGGCTTCTGTTTTCTCTGCGGTAGTTTTTAACCCGGCACGAGATATTGTTGTATTCGTTGCAATCACTCCGGAAATACCGGTTTCTTTGACAATCGCAATTATATCATCCAGCTGAGAATCGGAGAGATCAGGCGCAATTTTTAGCAGAATCGGTTTTTGTTGCGGCTTTGCCATATTTAGCTGCTGAACATGATTGAGAAGTTTGGTAAGCGGCTTTTTATCCTGCAACTCACGCAAGTTGGGCGTATTTGGTGAGCTCACGTTTACGGTGAAGTAATCGACGAATGGGTAGAGTACCTCAAAACATTTTTCATAATCTGAAATGGCATCTTCATTTGGCGTCATCTTGTTCTTTCCAATATTTCCGCCCAAAACTAACGAGGTGTCTCGTTTTTTTAAGCGTTCGCATGCTACCTGCAGCCCGTCATTGTTGAAGCCCATGCGATTAATGAGTGCCTCGTCGGAGTCGAGGCGAAACAGCCGTGGTTTGGGATTACCAGCCTGCGGTTCTGGTGTTATCGTACCGATTTCAACAAACCCGAACCCTAAGCGTCCAAACTGCTTATAGCGAATTGCGTTCTTGTCGAATCCTGCTGCGAGACCGATTGGATTGCGAAAAGTGAGTCCAAAAACCTCACGCTCTAATTGAGTGTCTTCATACCCATACATCCATCCAAGTAAGTGGCTAATGCCTGGAATGCCAAGTAACTTAAACGTTACATTATGAGCCGTTTCGGCAGAGAAAAGAAAGAGCAGAGGTTTTAACAAATAAGAATACAATAGATTCTCCGAAGTTTGTCTTATAAAGCTATATCTATTAAACTTAAGCAATCAGCAGAAAATTCACGCCTCTTTTTTCAGACTTTTGTATCGCCTTACGAATGAAATAATAACCTTTGTGGAAATACTGTATGCAGTATTTCGCATGAGCAAATCTATCTCTTTACGGAATAAACATATGAATAATCGCACCTACTTTTTCTTCTTCCTGCTTCTGTTTCTTAATACAATTGGCTTTTCTGAGGAAATGGTTACCAAGTCCCGCTTTAGTGCGATATTGGTCAAGGATAGAAGTGTAGCGGATTCACTGATTCTGAAGCTGAATGCGGGTGAGGACTTTAGTCAATTGGCGAAAGAGTTCTCTGTAGGCCCGAATGGAAAAGAAGGTGGTGATCTCGGCTACCTTGCATCCGGAGATATGGAGCCAGTGCTTGATGCGGCAGTAGTAAACTTAAATGTTGGCGAACATACCGAGCCAATCATGCAGAACTATGGTTATTTTATTCTAAAGAAGACGGATGAAAAAGAATTTGCAATTCCAACCGATCCATTCTTCTCTTCAACGATGCTTTTTGCTCTCCTTGGTCTTCTTGCTTTTGGCATTTCTGTTTTCGTTGTTTACCATAAATTGACTTCAACGGCAATCCCGGACAGCACTCTGGAAGAAGGTGTTGTGCATCCAGATGTGGAAGAAATTCCAGATTTGCCAGCTGCATTATTAGCCGGCATGGCGAGTGCTTTTCTCGGAGCGATTATCTGGGCAGCTATAACGGTCGCAACAAAGTATCAAATTGGCTATATGGCTATTGGAGTAGGATTTTTGGTTGGATTCTCCGTACAGCATTGGGGAAATGGCAAAACCATGCAATTTGGTCTTATCGGTGGATTTTTTGCCTTGGTGGGCTGCTTCTTGGGAAATTTTTTCTCGGTATGCTACTTTGTTTCGCAGGAGTCCTATATGTCATTTATGGAGTTTTTGCTGTCGGATGCCAGTAGTGAAGTACTTGCAAATATCCATGAATGGACAGAGCCAATAGACGCAGTGTTCTACTTTATTGCAGCATCTGCGGGATATTCTCTTGCTATTAGGGGATCAGAAGAAGAGTCAGAGGCGGCATCAGATTAGGTGCTTTTGTGAATAGTTCACGATTCACGATTCACCGCCAGCTCTCGGTAATACTCAGCCAGCTTGCGCTTGCCATACATTGGCGCTACGACTTTCGAAAGACTCACCTCGCGTCCAAACTCCAGTAGATTATAAATCCTCGGATTAATTGGGCGCACAAACAATCCTGCCATTTTGAATAGTGCCGGAGGGATGCTGATTACCTTAGACGGTTTTCCCAATGCCTCGAACGCCAGCTCGGAAGTTTGCAATCGTGTTAACACTTCTGGGCCACCGATATCGCGTTCGATATTATTTTGCTCGAACATCGCTTCAATACAGGCCTCTGCCAAATCAGCCTCGTGAATCGGATTGGTTAAGCTGCTACCATTGCCGATTTGAATCGCGCGTCCAGCCACAGCCAGATCGAAGATCTCATTAAAAATGCCGAAAAAACCGGTCGGTCGCAGAATACCATAAGACATACCGGATGACTTCAGCTCATCAACAAATCGTTCATGAGCATCGGCATATTGCAAATGGCGAGAGTTTTGTGCACCAAATACGGAAACGTATACAAAGCGCTTTACTCCAGCGCGCTGTGCTTCAGCAAGTAAATTACGATTTCCAATATGATCAACAGAATAGTAGGAACTGCGATCTCCCAAAGCGCGCGGATCCAGGCTGGCGCCGGCAGATGAAAAGACGATGTCGATATTATCGCAGACGCCTTTTAATGTGGTTGGTTTTGTGAGATCGGCAGAAATGGATTCATTGCAGGAAGCAGCAATTTCGGGAATTAGATTAAAATCGAGACAAAGGCCGCGCTGAAAATAGTCGTCACCCCTTAAGGCTGCAACAACATAACGGCCGAGATGCCCTGAACATCCGGCAATTAGAATTCTTTTCATGGTATTTACTTGGTCTTGGGTTGTTGCAAACGTGCCTTACCAGGGCACATTCATATTAAGTGCCTTCAGCTTGTCTTCGAGCTCTGCGCGTTCGCGATTTCGCTTGATCGGATCTTCCGGGTTCTTGGGTAGCCAGCCAAAACCGCGTGCTGTTGAAAGGGCTTCCTCTGTATTCCCGGCAGCTACTTGTTGAATAATAACGACATCGCGTCCGGTAAGATTCATGGAATTTACCCGATAGTCCAAAAAAGCCTGCCAGGTTAGCGGACACCAGTGCTTTAGAATCTCATGCCCAATCACTTCCGAGTAGCGGCGGATTTCGTACTGTGCATGCGAATCCATACGCAGCGCTAAAAAGTGTAGCAAATTATGCAGGTCTATTTTCCAGTAGGCCTCGGTATAAGTTGCCAGGGGTAGATCTTTGCGTGCCTGCTCACGTGCAACTCCGGCATCGAGGCGTTTATTGTAGAGGTCGCGTGCCATTTGGTGTAGCTGCGTCTCGTCATTGGTGAATTCATTGCCGGTTACTTCATCTAAAACGCCATCGCTTCCTTGCCGATTGCTGCTGGCCTGCAAGCGCCATTCACCGGGAAGCGTTGTTTGAGCTGCCTCAATTGCCAGCGAGTAACGCGTTGAATATTCGTTGATATTCGCGGTGCGATGACGAATCCACTGCCGCCAGCAGTCCATTGGAACGCGAATATGAAACTTGATTTCGCACATCTCAAAAGGAGTGGTATGGCGATGCCTGAGCAGATAGCGGATAAGACCGCGATCCTCATGAACCTTTTTGGTTCCGGCACCATACGATACGCGCGCAGCCTGCACGATTGAGGAATCGCTCCCCATATAGTCAACTACGCGGACGAATCCATCATCCAGAACTTTAAATGGCTTGCCTAAAATGTCTTCCATCGACTCTACCCGGGGGCGGCTTAACTTTTCTGCTTCCTGGCTCATCATCGTTACCTAATCTTAGATTCCCTTTTGATAGCGGCACTCCAATCCGCATCCTCAATTATAATCGGAGAAATATAAAAACGCCGAGCCTTCAAGCCTAGCGGTATCTTGTAAAAGGAGAGTGTATTGTTTATTTTTTTTATTCCCACTTCTGTGTATTGCTCACCAACGGAGCTAAAATTTGTACTAATTTAGAATAACTTTTCAAGGGATTGAATATCTTCTAAAATGGACTTGAGAGAAAACGCCCTCTCGCCGCCTCTTTATTTTTAACTGCTATTTAGGAACACGTTGAAATAAAGAGGCGGCGATGGCGAATTCTCATTCTACCGATGGTGTCGACTGGATTAAACAACATCTGGATACCTTTCTTCCACAAATCGAACAATGGCTTAAGCGCAAGCAATTACCTGAAATCTACCCCTGGGATGGAGTGGAGCGTGATGCCTGGACACCTGGCATTCCATTAGACTTTGATGCAACCCATTTTGCCGGGATAAATTCCCTGAGCGCCCTTGGGAATTCCCTTCGTCGTCGCTTTGAATTACTTAACCTTGTCTCCGGCGAGTTTGAGGACAAACAGATGCTTGCCTATAGCTATTGCTTCTGGGGGTATCTGAAATGGGCAGATCAAGTTCGTCAACGTTATGTGCAAATGCAGGCTCCTACCGCTACTATGGTACCGCTAAACCACGACTCCTCTCCCAAACAACCTACTATTAAGCGCATGTTTCAGAGATAAATTCAAAATTTTCTCAGGTTTTCAGAATAGTATAGTAAAGCTATGACTCGTTATTCTGAAAAGGCAGATTGACATGGAGCAAAAAAGGTGGTATGATAGTGGTATGAAGATAAAAACCTCCGTTACCTTGTCGAAAGAGCTTCTGGAAGCTATTGAGAAGAAAGCTGGTAAGAAGAGTCGCTCTGATTTTATAGAAAATGCTGTATGGCTGTACCTAAAGCATTTGATGAAGCAGGAGCTAAATAGCAGAGACCTTGCAATTATTAATGCCAATGCAGCGGAATTAAATTCAGAAGCTATGGATGCTCTGGATTACCAGGAGCCGATTTGAGGCGTGGTGATTTATATTTGGTCAAGAAACCGGGTTTCTCTGACCCCAAAAAGCATCGCGTTTTTGTTGTTGTCAGTCGACAATCACTTATTGACTCTCAATTTTCTAAGGCCATTTGCGCACCTGTTTACTCAAATGGACACGGCCTTACAACGCAGGTAATGGTTGGTCCTGAAGATGGACTAAAACACGTTAGCTATATCCATTGCGATGAACTGATTAGTTTGCCCAAATCCCGTTTGGCAAGTTATGTTGGCTCGCTGTCAGAAGAGAAAGTTGTAAAGCTTAATTTTGCTCTTCAGATGGCTTTGGACACTTTTTAAAATTTGTTTCTCGCTTCAAGCCTCCTTTTTCGCTGTATTAATTGAACTCCTACTGAGTGATAATACCTTTTGATCTTGCCGCAATTCCATGCTAATTTGTCCCTCTTGATCTAATGTTGCCCAAATACCACTAATCCAAGTCAAGAACAAGTTATGAAAACCATACTGGATCGCATTGCCAGTCAAAAGGATTTACACGATCCCACTCTTCTCCGCGAGCTGGTTGATAGAATTCGTCCGGAAAAAGCAGAACGTGCCGGTGAAGCTGCCGAGCATATTGAAAATCTGATTGCGCATTTGAAAAGCGGTGATGGTTTTTGTAGCGCTTTGCGAAGCTATATCAAAACACTCTTCAGCGCCTACGACCCCGTTTATTTGTTAAGCGAAAGCGGTATTTTAAGCAATACGGCTTTTTATTCGGAGTTCTGGTCTAAGTTAAAACACAAAGCTCTTCCTCGAGCTACCGAAGATCGCGAGATGAGCGAGCTGTTCGATCAGATTTTTAGCGCTTCCAATGATCATGTCTGGATCGAAATAATTCCACAAAAACTATGGGCTGAGCTATTTGATGCTCTTGGTATTTATCGAATAGTTCAAGATGACAAATCCACACTGCTGCCGGTTGCTTCTGCTATTCAGTTTCTTTCACACAGCATTGCCGCGCAGGGCATGGATTTTGAGCTCACGCGAAAGTTGCCACATCTCGAGCAGCTAGACTCACCCTTTCTTGAGCAAAACAAAGAGCTGACCGGTTTCGTCGATGAATTTCTGAAGGATAAATCAATGACGATGCAGGGTGATCTTTGTGCACCAATTATGGGACTGCTCGAATCCTGCGAAAACAATATCTATGAGTTGCGGCGCAAAAAGAATGAATTTGGCACCAGTCTACGCCTGACGATTATCACCCGGCGACTGTTGCAGCAGATTGATCGTCTGAAGTTGCTTCTTAAGCTGTTCAAAGAAAGTAGCCCTTCGGAATTTCATTTTAAACTGGCTAGAATTGGGCAAACGCTAATTCGTACCGAAAAGCAGAAAAATAGCCTCAGGCGTTTAATAAACGATAATGTCGACCTTCTGGCGTTTGAAATTGTAGATCATGCTGCGTATAAAGGTGGCAAATATATTGCACGAAATGCCAGTGAATACTGGGGCTATCTTCGTGCCAGTATGTTGGGTGGATTAATCATCGCATTTTTTGCCGCCTTTAAGGTTTTTCTTGCCTCACCATCATTGCCCCCGCTTGGCCAGGGCTTCATTTATGGGTTAAACTATGCTGCCTGTTTTGTTCTGGTAAAGATCTGCGGAGGTATTATTGCAACCAAGCAGCCGGCAATGACGTCTTCTGCTGTAGTGCAGGGATTAGATCCTGATGACGATGGACATTGCGACAGTCTGGAAGACGTGAAAAACCTGATCGTGAAAGTTTCGCATAGTCAGTTCATCTCATTCGTTGGAAACTTAATTTGCGCCTTTCCGGTGGCGTGGCTGCTGTCGAAGGGATACGATCAGTTCTTTCAACAAAGCCTTATCAGCGACGTAAAAGCAGACAAGCTTTTGTTCGACTTACGTCCTCTTGCCGGTGGCGCATTGTTTTATGCTGCAATTGCCGGACTCTTCTTATCTCTTTCCGGCCTCATTTCCGGCTACTTCGACAATAAGGTTATATTTAGCCGCATTCCACAGCGCATTAAAGCACACCCCAGACTTCGTCGCGTGAACGCAAAGTTGTTAGATCGCTTTGCCGGATATATTGAAAAAAACCTTGGCGTACTGTCAGGAAATGTTTCGTTGGGGTTTTTCCTCGGCCTTGCCGGTACTGTTGGTTTTATAACCGGACTTCCGATCGATATTCGCCATATTGCGTTTAGCTCAGCGAACCTGGGTTTTGCTATTGAGCATGGCAATGTGGCGTTGGACAGCACTCTATTTTTGTTTGGTGCGTTGTGTGTGGCTGGAATCGGTTTAGTTAACTTTCTTGTCAGTTTTGGTCTTACGCTTGTAATAGCTATGAAATCGCGGCGTATTACATTTGGGCAGACCCGCGAGCTTACAAGGCTCTTGTTTGCACATTTTTTTCGCTCTCCGCTGGACTTCTTTTTTGCGCGGCAGTCTATGGGGGTAAAAGAAGATCCTGTTCAAAGTTCATAGCAATTTGACAGAACACTTTTGTTTATACTGATATTGGCCGAGGTGAATTTGGAGAAGAAAATCAGGCTGCTATGTATTCTACTCAGTCTTTTTGGCGCGTTTGCGCTGTGGGCAGATGAGCCTATACCGGCAAAAGGCCCGGCTAATGGCACGCTGATGCTGCTGGGCGGCGGAATCCTTGAGGGACATGCAAATCTACTAAAAAAAATTGCCGGTGGAGATAGCGCAACAGTCGTTATTGTTCCTACGGCCCTCTCCGATAAAAACCTTTCCAAAGACCCTCAGTTTGCGAAAATCAAAAAACGCTTTTCTAAACTTAACATTCATAATGTTAGGATTTTGCATACCCGTGACAGAAATGTTGCCAATAGTGCAAGTTTTGTCCAGCCGTTGATCGAAAACAATGCTGTCTTTTTTCTTGGCGGGCGAACAGAAAGTATTATTGACGCCTACAAAGATACTGAAACTGAAAATGCACTTCACGAGCTATTGGCCAGAGGCGGAATTATTGCCGGGGTTTCTGCCGGCTCCGGATCTCAGGCTGCTTATTTCTCGAATGACTCTCTGAAAACCGGATTCGAGTTTCTTGAGGGAACGATTGTTATGAATCATTTCCTCAAGCGTAATAAACAGTTCGACCATACTTTGGATATTCTCGCAAACCGAAATTACCTTGCCCTGGGAATCGATGACAATACCGGTATCGTGGTACAGGGCGACCGCTTTGAGGTTATTGGGCGCAGTTATGTTGCAATTTACGATGGCACAAACTATTATCGCTATAGTGACTCTACTGCAGCGTTGGCGAAGGACTCGGAGCGCTTCTATTTATTGAAGCATGGTGATCGCTATAGTTTGAGCAAGCGAACCGTAGAGTCGAATAAGCGACTGAGGCCCGTCAAACTCAAACGAACACTAATTCAGCAATATATCGGGAACTTTAGAGCAACAGAAAAGGATTTCGGTATTGAGTTCTTAGTTGAGAATGATACCTTAAAAGTGAAGAACAGCTGGGGTTGGAAAGTCTATCCGATCTTGCCTTTTCGGAAGGACGTATTTTTTGCCACAAACCGTAATATGTGGTTCAAGTTTGAGCGCAATCAGCTCTCGGGGAAAGTGGAGTCGGTGGCGAAGATGCGGTCAATCTTACTGGATGATGTTATCGTTACATTAAAGCGAGTGGATAGTTCTGAGGAATAAGAATCTTAATTGAAAAGCTGGTATGCAGAATAAATCACAAGCGGAAGAACATTTGCTTCCGGAACATTTTTTTAGAACCGAGTATGGCCGCATCGTTGCATTTCTAACCCGCTATGTTGGTATTGGCAATATTGCGGATGCTGAGGATATTGCTCAGGAAACTTTTCTAAAAGCCGTTGAGCATTGGACGCACAATTCGCTGCCCCCTAATCCACAAGCCTGGCTTTATACCACAGCCAAAAACCTCATGTTAAATGCATTAAAACGCAAGAAGTATCTTGCTGACTACGTAGGTCAATATCCTGAAGACCACCAGCTGGAAAAGGGGGTTGAGTTCTCAGACGACCTTATTCAGGATGAGCAGTTAAAAATGATGTTTGCCTGCTGCACAGATAGCATCTCTGAACAGCAGCAGTGTGCATTGATTTTGAAAGTTCTCTGTGGGTTTAGTATTGCTGAAATAGCCGCGGCTTTTCTTACCTCAAAAGAAACGATTAACAAAAGACTTGTCCGAGCACGGGGCACTTTAAAAGATGATGCTCGGAACTTTAAACTCCCTCTTAAAGTAGGCCCTTCTGTTCGTATTGTGCTCAGAACAATTTATTTGCTGTTTAATGAAGGCTATAAATCCTCTGGAAATAACATGTTTATTCGCAGGGAGCTATGCCTTGAAGCAATCCGTCTGGCGCAGCTTTTAACTGGGAATAAACATGTAAAGCGAAAGTCCGAGCCTCATGCGTTGCTTGCGCTAATGTTTTTGAACGTTTCCCGATTTGATGCGCGGCAAAACGAAGTGGGTGAAATTATTGAAATGAAAGAACAGGATCGTTCGCTTTGGAATATGGATCTAATTAATGAAGGACTCCGTCACTTAACCTGTGCCAGCAGTGAACAAGAGGTCTCTACCTATCTTCTACTTGCCGCCATATCTGCAAATTACTGTACTGCCGCTACTTTTGAAGAAACAAACTGGCAGGAGATACTTGAGCTATACGATCGGCTTCTTCAACTGGAAAATTCTCCGCTGGTTCTATTAAACAGAGCTGTTGTCGTAAGTAGAGTCCATGGTGTCGGCAGTGCAATTGCTGAATTACGGAAGCTGGAAGCGAATGCCGCTATTGCTAATAACTATCTTTTTCACTCTACCATGGGAGAGCTGTTTTTGCAAGAAGAAGATCGACCTTCTGCTGTTGTCAGCTTCAAAAAAGCTATTTCTCTTGCGCCGAAAAACCCTGAATTAGATGTCCTGCAAAAAAAATTACGGCAGATTGTCCCTGTTTGTTGATCTCAATTGTTATGGAGATAACAACCACAAACAAGAGAGGTTAAAATGAAAGAGTTTATGCTGTTAATCCGAGCCGATGGAAATCCTGTTGCCGAGTTATCTCCACAGAAGCAACAAGAGCATGTTGAAAAAGTGGGTGGATTTATCAAGCGTCTTGTGGACGAGGGGAAAATGATAGCCGCCGAGCCTTTGGAAATGAGCGGGACAGTTGTTTCCCGGAAAAAGGGTATGTTGACTGACGGACCATTTAATGAAACAAAGGAAGTTGTTGCAGGATATTATCATATTAGAGCAGAAAGCCTCGAAGAGGCAGTAAGCATAGCCAAAACAGATCCGCGATTTGAGGATGGCGACTGGAGAATTGAAGTGCGGCCAATAATGAAGGTTACCGGAATTAATTGATTTCGATTTAAGCTGCCGGGATGCTTTTTTTGCAGGCTTACCGGTGGCTTATTGTCGCGTGAAATTTTGCAATAATCCAGTCGTTGAACTGTCAAACCTATATATCCAGACGAACAAAAGGGATGATAGATGAAAATATTTCAAAGAAGTTTGCTGATAGCTTTCATAGTGTTTGCTGTTACGCTTATTGCAAAAGAGAACGAAAAAGCCGACAACTGGCCAACCTGGCGTGGTCCGGCTTCCAATGGCATTGCAGAAAATGCTTCTCCACCCATTGAATGGAGTGAGGAGAAGAACATCAAATGGAAAGTGAAAATTCCCGGAAGTGGTCACGCTACGCCGGTAATTTGGCAGGACAAAATATTTGTTCTGACGGCCGTAAAAACCGATAAGATTTTTCCCCGCAAGGCAGAAGGTACTTCCAAAGGTGAGCGACCGCGTCCTAAGAATGGCGAAAAGCCACCCCGCCCTCCGAGAGATGTAAAAAAAGGAGAAAAGCCGCCGGAAGGTAAGAGCTCTGATGGTAAAAAAAGGAAGCGCCGTCCACGTGGTGTTCAACCTGATGATGTATTGCGATATACTGTTTTGGCATTGGACCGTGAGACGGGTAAAGTGCTGTGGGAGCACGTTGCGATTGAAGCCACTCCCCATGAAGGCACGCATCTCGATGCGACATGGGCATCAAACTCACCGATAACAGACGGAGAGCATTTGTATGCACACTTTGGATCGCGTGGTATCTTTTGCTACACGCTTGAAGGTGAATTGGTCTGGCAAAAAGATCTCGGTGATATGCGCACCCGGCGTGGATTTGGCGAAGGCAGCTCTCCGGTGCTCCACGGGAATACGCTTGTTATAAATTGGGATCATGAAGAAGCTTCATTTATTGTTGCTCTTGATAAGAAGACCGGCGATGAACTTTGGCGAGATGCACGTGATGAGCCTACCTCATGGTCTACTCCACTTATTCATATAATTGATGGTAAGGAGCAGGTGATTGTGAGCGCTACAAATAATGTGGTTGGCTACGATCTAAAAACCGGTAAGCGACTGTGGGAATCGAACGGCATGACAATGAACGTAATTCCTACTCCGATAGTTTATAAAGACTTGCTGTATGTGATGAGTGGATTTCGTGGAAATGCGTTGCAGGCAATTCGAATGGATGGACTAAGCGGTGATATTAAATCGACTGATGCCATTGCCTGGGAATATAATAAGGATACCCCCTACGTCCCGAGTGGCGTTCAGTATAACGGTCGACTATACTTTTCCAAATCCAATAATGCGATTTTGACATGTCTTGATGCCACAACTGGTAAGCCGGTTTATGAAACTCAGCGTCTTTCCGGATTGGGCACGATTTACGCGTCAATGCTTGCTGCAAATGGGCACGTATATATTACCAGTAAAAATGGTACAACGCTGGTTCTGAAAGATGGCGAGACCTTCGTTGTTGCAGCAACTAATAAACTGGATGATTTTTTTAGTGCGTCACCGATTGCTCTGGGTAACTCTCTTTTCTTGCGGGGAGCAAAGAATCTCTATTGTATTTCTGCCAATTAGATATTTCTGACTTTATGGACACGGCGTAAGTTGCGCCGTATCCTATTTTTCTGCAAATCCCAGCATTACGCCCATCGTTATGAAGACCGTTCCGGTCACCCACTTCTGCGCTCGCTGAACGCGTGGATGGCGCTGCATAACATCTCCTACTCTGCTGAAGCATAATGCAACGACAAATAGTACCAGCGTTCCAAAAAAATCGAAAACGAATCCCAGAAAGATTATCTGTGGTAAAACACTTTCTGCGGTATTTACAAATTGTGGTAAAAAAGCGAGAAAGAAGAGCGCAACTTTGGGGTTTAGTACATTAACGATCACTCCTTCCCGGAAGATCGTGCCGATAGAATCGGGCTGAAGACGTTGCTTTTCGAATTGATTACCGGCGGTCATAAACGTACGAATGCCAAGATAGATCAAATAGACCGCGCCTGCCCACTTTACTACCTGGAATGCTGTTGCCGAGACCATGAGCAGAGTTGATAATCCAAATGCGGCTGCTGCGATATGTGCCAGCGTTCCGGTTCCAATAGCAAGCGCTGAAATTAAGCCGACACTGCGGCCCTGCATGGCGCTACGGGTTGCCACGTAAAGCATATCAGGGCCCGGCGTAATATTCAGCAGCAAACCAGCCCCGATAAACAGTAATAAGTTCTCGACTCCAAACATTAAGATATCCTCTTTTTGCGAATACAAGTTATGGTGAATATTACTGCGGTTGAGAATTGCGTGTAATATAAAATAATTGCGGTTGGAATGGGACGGTATTTTGCAGTGGCCTGTAGCAATCGATGCACAGATCGACTACCACATCCGTTACCATCTTTTCTGCCGTCAGTTGATTGCCGTCAGTTGATTGCCGTCCCTTATATTGTCTTGCCCGATTCCTGCCTTTTTCTACCATTCATTTCGTCACGGTCGATAATTTTGTAACTTAACGCGAAAAGTGTCTGAAGATCAGCCCCTGATTTTCGACAAAGAAGACAGCGGAGTTTTCAAAATGAGCATAATGCAGCGGTTGCTGCCGGCATGGATGCAGCAATACGAACAGAGCCAGTTTCGAGGAGACTTGACGGCAGGGATTACCGTCGCAGTAATGTTTATCCCCCAGGGCATGGCTTACGCTATGCTTGCCGGATTAAACCCGATTAATGGGCTCTATGCCGCTTTGGTCGGTTTACTCATTTATGCCTGGCTTGGTACTTCTCGCTATTTGTCCGTTGGGCCTGTAGCAATAGACTCAATGTTAGTTGCAGCAAGTCTTTCACTTGTTGCAGAGTCTGCATCATCTGGATATCTGTTGCTAGCTGCCGGACTTGCCATCTACGTTGGTGTACTGCAATTCCTGATGGGCGTAGCTCGTCTTGGTTACGTAATCAACTTCCTCTCGCTTCCGGTACTTAGTGGTTTTACCTCTGCCGCTGCCATCATCATTTGTTCCAGCCAAATCAATCATTTGCTTGGTATGTCCATTCCACGTTCTCAATTCGTTTTTGAAACTGGCTCTTATCTGATGTCCCACGTTCTGGAAATGCATCCGATTACATTTTTGTTTGGTCTATTCAGCGTATTATTTCTCTGGGTGGCCTCACAGCTTAAACCAGGCTTTCCAGCTGCTATCGTACTTGTTGTTGGCGTGACGATTACATCGTGGCTAATGAGTTTCTCTGATTATGGTGTTCGCATCGTTGGAGTCGTTCCTTCCGGTCTACCGGCTTTTGCTGTTCCTCAACTTACTGCCGGGTTCTGGGTCGACTTTTTACCGGTTGCTATACTGGTTGCACTAATGAGTTTTATGGAGGCCATTGCTGCAGCTAAGCGATTTGCGCTTCAGAGTGGTGAGAGCGTTGATGCAGATCAGGAATTAAAAAGTTTGGGCCTGGCAAATATCGGTGTCGGTTTTTTTGCCGGATACCCAATTGCCGGTAGCTTCTCGCGAACAGCGCTAAATGCGCAGGCTGGAACCACTAGTCAGTTAAGTTCACTAATTACGGCTGCTCTTATTGCGCTTACATTACTGGCGTTAACCCCGCTATTCTTTTATTTACCAACATTTGTGCTTGCGGCAATTATTGTGGTTGCAGTCAGCAGACTTATCGACCTGTCTGAAGCAAGGCGTTTATATCGCGTTAGTCGCAATGATTTTTGGGTGCTGGTGACGGCTTTTTTTGCCACATTGCTGCTCGGCGTGCAGAATGGAATTTTGGTAAGCATTGTTTTTTCAATTATTATAGTCTTTCAGCGCATCGCGCATCCTCATATTGCCCTAATGGGGGAGATACCGGGGAAAACCACTTTGCGTAATTTTGAGCGCGATCCCAAAGCCGAGCCAATCCCCGGCTTATTGATAATTCGTATGGATGCATCCTTGATGTTTGTGAATACCCGATACTTCAAGTCGCAAATGATGTCGGCAATTCGCGCGCGGGATGAATTTGTTCATGCGGTATTAGTCGATGCCAGCAGTATCAATGAGGTAGACGCCTCGGCTGAGTCTGCCCTGCGTTTATTGCAGGATGAGCTACGCAAACGCGGTACGCGACTGATGTTTAGTAATCTTAAAGGCCCGGTGCGTGATCTGTTTCGGCGCTCTGGTTTGGCTGAGCAGATTGGTATGGAGAATATTTTTCTATCGAAGAAGGCTGCAGTGGCGCACTACCGGAGTCAGGCAGTTGATAACGGAATAACAAACGGCAAATAACAAACGGCAGTCGTCGATCTGCATGTGATGGAAGCAGAGGCAATATGACAAATCTTGAAGAGACGCATGTAAAGGTAATGTTTAAGTTTCATAGCAGCATTCTGGATGAAGATATTTCTGAAACGATGTGGTCAGAAAAGATTGATGTTGAGAACGGTATCTACCGGCTGGATAATATCCCCTTTTATGGAGCGCCGATTGCTACCGGAGATGAGTTTTTTGCCGAGTTGGATGCCGAAGAAAAAATGCTTGTTTATCGTAAGACGACCAAATACTCTGGTAATTCCATTATTCTGGTTCTTATCGCAAGAAAAGGATACGATAAGGAAGTTATCCGGGATGAGTTTAATGCTTTGAACTGCACTTCCGAAGGCGTAACCGATAGCTATTTCGCTATGGAAATTCTGGCGGAAACAGACTACTCCACTATTAAAAAGAAACTGCAGGAATTTGAAAAAGCCCGGCTAATTGATTATGCTGAGCCCTATCTGTCGGAAAAACACCTGCTGGATATTGAAGAAGAGAAGCAATGAACGGCAGTTGAAAGACGGCAAAGAAAGGACAGCAATTTGAAGACGGCAATTTGAAGACGGCAATTTGAAGACGGCAATATGCGTATGGAAGAAACCTCCGCAACTGCCGGAATGCGAAACCTTGTGAGGTGTTTTCCGTAAATTTTTGTCTAATCAACAGATCTAATGTCCCCTCAAAGATAGATTGGAAGAACAAATGGTTCGACTTCAGCAGCTATTGATTATTTTCCTGATATTAGTCCCCCTTTTTGCTGTTTCTCAAGACTACGAGATCTTATTTACTAAGCAGGTTAACGGAAACGACCATCTATATGTGATAAATACAAATGGAAAGAGTAAGCAACTCACTAATCACCCGCGAAAGGACAGCACGCCGGTAATGTCACCTGATGGAAATCGGATCGTTTTTGCTTCGGAACGCGTGGGTTGGTGGAAGATATGGTTGCTGGAGCTTGCAGGTAACACCTTTTCTCAACTTACTGATGCAAATGGAGCAGAGTATGCTCCGGCCTGGTCGCCGGATGGCAGCAACATTCTCTTCGTTTCCGGACGTGGCGGAAACAGCAATATCTTTTCGATGTCGAAAAATGGAGCGAATCAAACGAGTCTGAGTAAGCCATCAGAAAGCGAGACGATGCCGTTCTGGGGTTTAGATAATCGAATATATTTTTCAGCTAAAAGAGGCGATGTGTATCAGATTGTCTCGATGAGCCCGGATGGAACAGCAAGAAAAGCGCTTACCGAAAGCAAAGGCGACAAGCTAATGCCGAGTCTTTCCCCTGATGGCGTAACATTACTTTTTTATGGCAATGTTGATGGAGATTTTGAGATCTATACCATGAATCTATCCACTCAAAAGCTAAAAAGGCTTACCAATCACCCACTCATGGATATTCGTCCACGCTGGTCGGATGATGGCAAAAAAATTGTTTTCGAGCGCGGTGATAAGAAACGCAATCAACATATCTATCTGATGAACGCAGATGGTTCGGATGTGCAACAGCTTACCAAAGAGAACTACAACTATTCGCCATCGTTTGTGGTTTCCACGACATCGTTGGTGAACGGTGAACGCAACTAACAGACGGCAGTCGTCGACTTGCGTATCGACGAATAGTTTTTAATAAATTCAAGTTTTTTCGGAGGGTTATGTACATTGAACTGGTTAAAGGTGATATTACAACACTTGCGGTAGATGCAGTCGTCAATGCAGCCAATACATCGCTTTTAGGGGGCGGTGGCGTCGATGGTGCAATTCATCGCGCCGGTGGACAGCAGATTCTGGAAGAATGCATGATGATCCGTAGCCGCCAGGGTGGTTGTCCGGTCAGTGAGGCTGTTATTACCACTGCGGGGAAGCTTCCGGCGAAGAAAGTGATTCACACCGTTGGCCCGGTTTGGAATGGTGGTAAAAATGGTGAAGCTGAGAAGTTGAAGAGCTGCTATCTGAATAGTATGAAGCTGGCAGAAGAAAATGGCCTGGAAAGCATTGCATTTCCGAATATTAGTACGGGGGTTTATCGGTTTCCCAAAGAACTTGCTTCTGAAATCGCCGTCGATGCAGTCAATTCCTTCTCAGGTAAAGTTGTTCAAAAGGCCATTTTCGTTTGTTTTGATGCCGAGAACTTTCAGCTATATGATCAATTGTTAAAAGCAAAATAATCATTCGGAATTAAAGTTGTTGGGCGAGAATAAGTTGATTCATGAACACCAGCCCTGAATTCTTTACCTATCAAAATTCTACTTAGAATGTGTGAAGGCTAATGAAGCAGATAAGCGTAATAAACTCAATTCAGGTACCGGAAGGCATGGAAGAAAAGGCCATTGCGGTACGCGATATCTATATCTCATATTTCAAAACCAAACCAGGATTTGTCAGCTCGACTTTTTACAAATCCATTAATGATGAGAATACCTTTAACTTTGTTAATATTGTGGTTTGGGATTCATACGAGTCCTTCATCGCAGTAGTAAACAGTGGCTTCGATAATCTGGATGGTTTAAACGATGACGATATGAAGGTGCTTGGCAAAGGGTTTCCGCATCCGATTGTGGTTAACCCGGGACAATTTGAAACGATACGAGAAGATTAAAGGACGGTTATGGAACCTCAAATAGTAACTATCGAAGAAAAGAAGCTAATCGGCATGTCCGTTTCAATGTCTTTGGTAGACAATAAAACTTTCCAGGTGTTTAGCACCTTTATGCCACGCAAGAAAGAGATTCTGAACGCAGTGAACTCAGACGTACTCGATATGCGGGTATTCCCCGAAAATTATTATACCGCCTTTAGTCCGGCTGCTGTTTTCGAAAAGTGGGCGGCTGTTGAGGTGGCAGGCTTTGATAGTGTACCTGACGGTATGCAAACATTGACGCTGCCAGGTGGACAATACGCGGTGTTTCATCGCATAGGACTGGGCACGGATAACTCTATCTTTGAATATATCTTCACCGAATGGCTTCCCCACTCCGGTTTTCAGCTGGACAATCGCCCTCATTTTGACGTGATGGGAGAGAAGTTTAAGCGCAATGATCCAAACTCTGAAGAAGATATTTGCATACCGGTGAAGTAAATCACCCAAGAAATTATTCCCGGGTCCTGGGATAATTTTTCGGCCCTTCGAGAAGCTCGAAGGTGTCTAAATCCAACACAACATAAGATGGCAAAGACAAACTAGTCCAGAATTCAAAAGGGACAATCTTATTATGTGCTGCGGTAAATAAGGTGATAACGGTTCCATGTGCTACTACTACCAGGTCTCCTTCAGTCACTTCGGCAATAAGTTCCTGTAGCGCTTTCGAAAAACGTGTAGTTGCCTCTACCGCAGATTCATTTCCGATACACTTTTCATTAGGCTTCTGAAAAAAAGTGCGAAACTGTTGCTTCCATTCTTCGGGGTTCTCAAAATAGGGAAAGTTTGTTCGGTCATTCTCGTGAAGCCCCGCAATACTTCGGTTTGAAAGACCCAGCTGAGAACTAATTGCTTGCGCAGTTTCAATAGCTTTGATCTCTGTGCTTGAGAATATCTGATTCAGATGATATCGTTCCAGCCGCTCGGCCAACCAGCCACAGCGAGTGAACCCTTCCGACGAGAGCGTCCATTTTTTTGAGGGCACTAACGGGTTGATCTCTGGCAGAGAATGTTTGATGAGAATGAGTTTCCCCATGGTTAAAACCCCTGGTAGAGTGGGTTTGGTGTGTATACATTGAAAATCACCGTTCTAGCGAAGTAAAATCATTTTTCGCGTTTCGGATGCTTCTTCTCTTGAAAGCCTGTAAAAGTAAATGCCAGAGCCCGTTTTCTCATTCGAATCGCTACGACTATCCCAAACGAAGGCGTGCTCACCAACCGGGAGGTGCTTATCAACAAGTGTTCGAATATGACGCCCGGTGATATCGAATATGCTGAGGTTGATCATTGTGGCTTGAGTAATACTAAACGTAATGTTCGTTGTTGGGTTAAAAGGGTTTGGAAAATTTTGTTTTAAAACAAAGCTGTTCGGAATAGAGTTGAGTTCCTCTGAAAGGCCGACAGGCAATTCGTTGTTTTGAAAGATCCTTACGGTCGATGGCCCATCATGAACGGCCGCCAGCATATCCTCATGAGCCGAAATACTTCTAAAGCTGTTATCGTTAATATGAGTTATTTGCACCGGATTCAATGGGTTGGAAATATCTACCACACCGATTCCTTTGCGTGTCCAGTATAGATAATTACCTAAAACTTCTCCTCGGAGACTGCCAACCCCAAAAGCTATAGGAATTTCACTAAGGAAACTTGGGTTTGCAGGATCAATAATTCCTAAGGTTGTCATGTTACCAGATAGAACATGTGCCAAGGGAGTATTTATTACGATACCGGCAGCAAAACCTTTATAACTGCTAACCGCTATTGGGTTTTCCGGAATTGAAATGTCAAAAACCTTAAGGGCTTCCGCGGTCGCAATATATAGATATTCATCTTTTATAACAATGTCTTGAATGCTACGCAATCCATTGAGCTTTGATAAAGACTGTGGGGCTTCCGAATTACTTACATCAATCAATTGTAGTGTCGAATCGTTGTTGTTGGATGGTCCGTTAGCAATACAAATAATCGAATCCGATTTGGCAAAAGCTTGAATAAATCGGTTATTTCCCGGACCAGCGATTCCGGTAAAATGACTTAGTTGACGAAGATCGTTCAGGTTGGAAATGTCATAAATCATTACACCCCGTTTTGAAGGGACATCTCTGTATTCTGTCGCAAAATAGGCTATGTCTCCATCGATAGACATATCCGATATGCCGGTATTGATGCGCGTATTGGAAATCACCTGTGGCTGCTCAGGATTTGTTACATCGAAAACCCAGAATCCAGTGGTGTAGCAGCCTATATATAAGCGGTTGTTGATCCACAAAACCTTGAAGGGCGATGCTAAAAAGGATATCAAGTCTTCTTCTATTGGTGTTTGCGGATTGTCTGCACTTATGATTCGCAGACCGCTATAGTGCCCCGCATAGACTCTACCATTGGTGGCGGCAATTCCAGAATCATAGCTAAGTGTTTCATCCATATCGGGGAATAGAGAGATGACCTTTGGATGCGTCCGATCCGAAATGTCGATTGTTATTAAGCCGTCGTCTCCGTTCGACATAAACAGTTGATTCCCCGATACGGCAATGTCTCTTGGTCTGCTCGTAGTTAGCGGAAGCGCAAGGTAGTTGACAAATAATGGAGTCGAAGGTTGTGAGATATCGTAAATAAGCATGCCAAGCGGTCCGCTGAGAGCATATAGATAAGAATCGACAACCTGCGCAGAACTGGATGAGCCGTTGGTAATCAGTCGTCCAACCCAGTTTAGGCTGTCAAAAGCGGTTGCATCCAAAACTTGTATATCTTTATCCAGCCAATTTCCCCCTGCATAAACATAGCCATCTTTTACTGCCAGACAGGTTGGAAATTCACCTCCAACGTATGTTTCTGCCATTCGTAGCGGGTTTGCAAGGTCAGTGATGTTTACAGATACGACTGAGCTATATCCTGTCATGAACAATCGATTCCCTTCGCGCACCATGGCAGCGCCAAAGAGATCTTCGCCTACACCTAGAAATACCGGATCTGTTGGTTCAGTAATATCAAAGACTTTCAGGCCTGGCCAACTGTTGACGAAGAGCAGCGAATCATCCGCAAGCATAGAGATGATTTCTCCATCCAGCTCTAACTCACCAACAACCTTATACGGTTCGGCGGCATTAGCGTAGACAATTTGAATAGTTGCTCCATGCGCAACATACACGTGATTGCCGCTGGCTGATACTGGTCCACCGGAGCCATAATTCCAACGGGCTCTCTCGCTCAAAACAGAGTCTTCTTTAGATGGCATAGTGGCGTGTGAGGTATTCCAGCGTTCAAGAATTGTTTGATAATACTCCGTAGAATATGGCTGCTGAGAAAAAGCAGGTGAAAAGAATGCTAAGAGCGCAATAAGTAAACTCTGTATACATAGCCTCTGGTTGGGTCTTAACATTTGTTCTTCTCGACATAAATTTTCGTGATGGGGTTTTCTAATTCTATTCGCAGCAAAGTAAAAAGTTCTGAGAAATAAGACCCTCAATTGATTGCAGTAGAGAGAGGGTTTTGCACAAATATTAACCCGTCTCTGAGCTCTCTGCCTAATAAATAATGCCCAACTTTTCCTCATTTACTTCGTAACACTATGCATTCGCTTTAATCACTATTTTTGAGACGACGACACAAACAACACAACCCAGATTGATTATTGATATGAAAAAGATCCTGTTGGGCATCCTGCTCGTTACTCTATTGCTGGGCATCGCGTTTATCTCATTTGTTCTGAATGAGACGAAAGATGAGATTAATGCGACAACTAATACTGTTGAAGAAAAGCTTAATTCACTGGTGAATGTAGAAAAATTTGCTGGTTTTTCGGTTTCCGTATTCAATGCAGACAGCATTTTCTATATGAATGGCTTTGGCTATGCCGATGTTGAAGAGCAAACGCCATATTCTATTCATACCCAACAATATGTGGCTTCGATTTCCAAAACTGCTATTGGTATTGCGCTGCTAAAGGCACAAGAACTAGAGCTCCTGGACATCGATGCGCCAATCAACAACTATCTGCCGTTCGAAATTAACAACCCCAACTTCCCGGATATTGCTATTACGCTGCGCCACCTTGCCACCCACACCTCCTCACTGGATTACAATGAGGAAGTCGTAGAATCATTGTACATCGAGGAAGCACAAAAAGAAGAATCGCTCGAGCGATTTATGCTGGCCTATTTTCGGGATGGAGAATACGGAGATATTACCTTCGGCAATTATGCGCCTGGGAGCCAATGGAATTATTCAAATATCGGAGGTGGGCTGGCAGCCTATATTATCGAGAAGCAGTCCGGTCTATCATTTACCAACTTTTCTCAAAAGTATATCTTCGATCCGTTGGAAATAACAAGTGCGTTTTGGTTTGAAGGCCGATCCGATAGCGTACGGCATAGTAGATATTATGAAGCCAACGAAACCTCAATTAAAGAGGTGAAAACAAGCGGTGTGCAGCTCTATCCGAGCAGAGACCTGATAACCGATGTTCGTGGACTAACCACTTATTGCCAGGCAATCATCGCCAGGGATAGCAGATTGCTTACGCCCAAGTCGTTTGAGACGCTGCTTTCAACTAACCTTGCAGATGAGGTTGTCAACACGCACGTGGACAATAGCGGTCTATTTATTATGATCGATCGCAATCAATACGGCATAACCTACCAGCTTACCGGAATGAATGGCGGTGATAACTGTATCAACGCAATGATGTGGTTTGATCCGAAAACAGAAATGGGCTATATTTTTATCGGCAATACCGGTTCATCTCAGCTAAACCGTGGACGGTTAATCTGGATTTATCGAACGCTGGTGAGTCTGGGAGATCATATTCTTCTCAGCAATCCGGAAAATTCTATTGTTGATAATGCCACGCTAAAATGGCATAATTACTATAGTCGTGTTGCCGGATTGTTTTGATATTAGTTGAACATTTATGAGCTTCTTTAACGGCTTCCCCCCGAGTCGTATAGCTTTACATGATCCCCGCAATACAAATTATTCTTAGGAAGATTCAATGAAAGCAATGGTATTCGCCACCTACGGATCACCCGATGTACTACAGTTAACCGAAATGCCCAAACCGACTCCCAAAGACGATGATGTGTTGGTGAAAATTCATGCCACGGCCGTTAATGATTACGATTGGAGTTTGGTGAGAGGCAAGCCGTTTCTTTATCGCATCGTTTTTGGCTTTTTTAAGCCGAGGAAGCCGATACCGGGTATGGAGTTGGCTGGTACGATTGAAGCGATTGGCGCGAATGTGACATCGTTTAAAGTCGGTGACGCGGTTTATGGTGATACGTCTGAGTATGGCTTTGGCACTTTCGCAGAGTATATATGTGTGAACGAGAAGGCGCTGGTTCTTAAGCCTGAAAAAATGACGTTCGAAGAAGCGACAACTATTCCGCACGCAAGTATGCTTGCATTTCAGGGCCTAATGGATAAGGGGAAAATTCAGCAGGGCGAACGCGTGCTGATTAACGGTGGCGGTGGTGGAGTGGGAACATTTGGTCTGCAGCTTGCTAAACTACACGGAGCCCACGTTACTGGCGTAGACACCGGTGAGAAGCTACAGATGATGAAAGAGCTTGGCTTTGATCACGTTATCGATTACAAAAAAGAAGACTTTATCAAAAACGGGCAACGGTATGATCTGGTTCTCGATGCGAAAACGACGCGTTCCTCATTTGCCTACCCGCGTGCATTAAAGCCGGGTGGCCGATACGTTACCGTCGGTGGGAATCTCACTCGCCTGCTGCAATTACTCTTTCTAAAGCGCTGGATCTCGAAGTTTAGCGGTAAACAACTGCATATTGTCGGTCTGGCAGCAAACAAAGATTTAGATTATATCAACGAGCTCTTCGATGCCGGAAAAATCAAGTGTATCATTGATGGACCCTATAAGCTGGAGGAGTCTGCAAAAGCCATCCAGCGTTTTGGTGATGGTAAGCATAGTGGTAAAGTGGTTGTATCGATTGACTATTGATGCGAATTATGGGTTGAGATCAACGTCAGGGTTTGAAACGAAAATGAGCACTTCACAGAGTTTCTCCTGAACGAAATCGAAGGCTTCGGCCTGAAGCTCTGTTCGTCTTCCCGTTATCCGGTCAGCAATTCTCTTCTTCCTCCTGCCCCCTTCGGCTACACTTAGGGAGCGGGCATGTTATGTTTTTATCTCCCGCTCTCCTTGTCTTCCTGTCACTTCTTCGCAAGTTCAATGCTCTTCTTCGTAACCATTTCAGATGATTGCCAGTTTTGTCCTGTTACTAACCGGCCAGAGATTTCCATATGCGCGGTCCCAGCTTCTTTAGAATGTCGAAAAAGTGCCCCCCTTTCTTCCAGCACCGTCTCGATAATAAACGGATACTGCTTATAGTGAGGCAGGTCTTTTCGTTCGTGCGCATCGGGAAAGCCGCAGACATTTTTGTTCGCAACCAGATAGTTCCCGGAAGCGGTTTTCAGATTGACCAATCCGGCACTTCCATGACAGACTGCAGCGATCACGCCTTTATTTTGCTCGTAGATATGCATTGCGATTTTTTGAATTTCCTCGTTCTGCGGTACGTCAAATATCGGTGCACTACCTCCAGTAAACTGAACAATGTCGTACTCATCTGCTTTTACATCAGAAGGCTTTTTGGTGTTTGCAATCGCATACATAAAATCGGCATCGTAGAGATAGCGTAGTTGCAGGCTGTCTGCCGGATTGATGTAAGCAAGTGGTGCTGCTCCACCAAGTGGGGTAATTATGTCGACATGGTATCCGGCATTCAGGTAACCGGAATAAGCTGAAACAACTTCGGAAAAGCTGTTGCCTGCCGCCAGATCAGATTCACCCTGGTGTGTGGCACTTGACAGAACAAGCAGAGCCTTATTCGATGTTTTTGTGCTTGCTTCACTGGCAGCTGTTTTGCTGATGATTTTCCAGCCGGTTTCCAGCTTTTTCAGTAGCAAGAGATCGATAAAGCGTCTTTCTATTGCTGGTATGAGTACTTCCAGCTTTACGATGGCGATGCCTTTATAGCGTTGGATGGACAAAATATTGCTGACTCGGCCGTTAAACTTTCCCGGCTCTTGCTTTGCAATGCGACTGGCATATTCCTCGATTTTCATAACGTATAGTGGGTTGTCCTTATAGTCTAAAAACATATTGGCACCTGGGAGAAAAGATGACAGAACGGAATCCGGATAGTTAAAAGATGTCCCAACGATGTAGCCATTAATGGCAGATTTGATTTTATTTTCTTCCGTTTGCGCATAGAGCGTTTGGCAGGCTATAAGGAGGATGGCAAAAAAGAGTGTTCGCTTCATGATTCATATTCCCTTTTGGTGAAAGTTGATTTCATTTCGATCGGCTGGAAAGCCATAAGAACTGTGGCAATAAAGGGAATTGTAGATCTTGATTCTTACAGGATCACGATTTTGGGAGAGTAAATCCTGAATTTAGGACTGTTTTCGGTATTCATTGGGCGTTAAGCCGGTCATTTCTTTAAAAACCGCGTTAAACGAGGACAGGCTGTTGAATCCACTATCGTAGGCAATTGCGGCAATTTTAAACTGTTGATGATCGGGAGACGTCAGCAAGCGCTTCGCCTCTTCCACCCGAAGGTGTGCAATATATCTGGAATAATTCTGATCCGTCATTTGGTTTACCGCCTGGGACAAGTCTTTACTGTTTATTCCGATTTGTTCACTGAGCTTAATTAGAGTTAGATCGGGGTTGAGAAAGGCCTTTTCGTTTGTCATAAAATCTGATAAGCGCTGCATGTAGCTCTGAGCATCGTTTGCGCTTAACGACGAGTTAGCATATTTGATTGGCGCATCAGAAGCAATCGATCTGCGACTGCGCTGAAATCCCCACAGCAGCAGCGATACATAAAAAACAAACGAGAAAGAGAGTGCGCCCACAATATAGGACGTGTAGGCTACCGTTTCATAAGCCACATAAACGATTGCGACACCGATAAAGATATTTAATAGCCAGACCTCTTCGTCACTCGCTTTTTTCTTACTTAACCAAAGCTTTTTTAATACATATCTTAAAAGATAGCCGGAGGCCAGAATACAAATTCCCCAAACGGTATATATGTTGGCGACAAAAACGCGCCAGTTATTCATCGGACCGTCAAATGGATGAACATATTCCATCCAACCAATGGCAATCAGGAATGGCAGCAGATAAAGCCACCAGGTCTTGCGCAGATTGTTGTCGGGCTTTGTGGCATTTAGGGTATATAAATAGAGAAAAGGTCCAATCAACAGACAGGCAGCAAGGCCGACGTGAACAAAGAGTTTAAAAAAGTTGGGGTTGAAGAAGATGAATATCGATTTGGTAATGCGAATGCTTACCATCAGCAATAATCCGCCAAGAAAATAATCTGAGAGACGTTTCCCGGACTTCACCAGCAAAAAATAGCCGCTCAATAGGAGGCCGTTTATGGCACCTAAACCGCTGAAAAGAAAGATGAGCTGTTGCGAAAGATTCATAGTGAAGAAAATAGGTATTCGATCGGTCATTGTCAATTGAGCAGATAGGCAATGAGCCGTCGACCTATGTGTCGATGGTAAATAAAAACGATACTGATATAGGGCTACGGTTGATTTTACCGGAAAAATCAACTTTATTAAAACTCATCAGCCTAATGACATCAGCACGTTTATACAAAAAGCTAAAGCGGTGGAGATGATTGAATATCACTCAACACAAATTCAAGCTGGCATAACCCATTACCTTGCTCTGCAAGATGGGGAAGAGGTAAGTTACAGTCGCTGGATTGCCGGGCTGCGAGATTCGGAAGACTTTACGAAGTCTTTTATCGAGGTATTGCAAAATTCTCCTTTTAAAGGTTATTTCTGGGAGGTCCGTCCGATAACGCGTAGTCGCTTGGACGAGCCGTTTGAGTTTGTGCTGGTGGAAGGCAATATGCTGACCAAGCTTACGACGGATACGACAGCATTTCGTGAGTATTTTGAAGATGGAAGCAGCGTTAAAGCCTTTGCCAATTTGGGAGCTGATGCGCAATTAATCGTTCCGGCTCAACTTGGCAATATCGCAAGCTATGCTCACCTGGCGGCATTTGTTCGTAATGCTCCAGAATCACAGGTGGTCGAGTTCTGGCAACAGGTGGCAACTGAGTATGATAAATTTATTGGTGACCAGGTAAAATGGCTTAGCACAGCGGGGCTGGGAATTTACTGGCTTCACGTGCGAATTGATTCACGTCCGAAATACTATTGCTATGATCCGTACAAGGCAGTAAGGCAATGAGTCGTCGACCAATGTGTCGATGCTGAGTGGAGATGAGTGACGTGAGAACTGAGCTGAAACCCGGAAAACAATGACATTGCCTTATTACCATAAATTTACCTTTACATTAATGCCTGTTGATGCGAAAAAATGTCGTTTAAATGACTCCAGGCTTTGTCTAATTATCGACTCACGCATATCTTTTAGCCAGCGCAAACACATCCTTACGCTGCATTTGTCTAACTGTCTCTAAATGCGAGGCCATCTTTTTAGTCAGGTAACCTTAGCGATCTTCACTGGAGAACCTCAAAATGAATGAAAAGCCAAATCAATTGAATCAATCAAATGGGCAGGCCATTTTAGCGCTCTGGGTAGGAATTGCGCTGTGTTTATATACCGGAGATATACTGCTCTATAAAGTTCTGGCTGGTTTGGTGTTTCTGATTGCCGTAACGCTTCGGTGTTATCAAAACTTTGAAGAAGGTCGAACCTTAGCGTTTTGGGTTATTGTCGCAGGAGCTACTAACCTCATCGACTTTTTCCCCAGTAATATAAGAATTGATATTTTAGGAATAGATTTTATTTTGGTTGCCGTTGGTTTTATGCACTATTTTGCCAATGAAGAAGCCTTATCCAAATATTTAACTGGGCTTTTTAAGAAAGAAATTTCTGAGGAAGATAAAGAAGCGGGAGAGCTGGCCTTAAAAAATCATTTTAAGAAAAAATTTTCCAACAAAGGAATTGCAGAATTAGAGCTAATTGCTAAGGATGATAAGTTTCTACCGAAGGCGATTGAAGCAGCGGAAGAACTTTTAGCAGAAAGAAAATCAGGTGAGAGTACCGAAAGCGAATGAGTCGGCAATTTTAGCTTCTCGTAAAGAAGTGTATAGTGTTACGCCTTGTGAAAAGCTGCTTTTTCGTTCTGAGATTGTAATCTAAATTTAGAAAACGGTTGTGTTTCAAGGGAATATTGGGTTGGTAAAAAAATGAAAATTGTAAAAAGAGAAATAGCCAGTTGGATACAGCTCTATGCTCCGATTGCAGGAAGAGGCGTGCTGGTTAATGACAGTTTAAGGGAGTCCGCTCCGATGCGATATTTTCTGAGCGGTATGATTCCCGGCTCTTATGAGGCTCATGCCGTTGCTTTTCATTCATTTTGGGTGAACTCCAATGTACCGGCAGATCAAATTATGATTATGAAGAACTACAATGGAGATATAAACGAGGACGACTTCAAGCGGACCTCCTGGAAAGATTTTTTTGCCTCTAAAGGGCAGCCTTTTGACGTGGAAACAGCATACGTCTCCAGCGAAGCACACTACAAACGCTTCACACAAATGAGCAATGAGCTTTATGCCGGAGAAGGTCTTTTAGATGAAGAATATATCCACTCTCTGGTTGAAGTCGTATCTGAACTATATGGCTCTCAAGAGATAGAAGTTTTCTATACTTTTCGATTAACCAGAGACCGTGAAGATCGAGTCTACGAAGGTGCAATTGATGAATTATCTCTTCTACTGAAAGACAAAGACGTTCTGCTTACACCTAGCCTCATTTATGCCAAAAACGAGAGCTGGATGGTTAATACAGACCTTACCGCCCCCTTCACGTTTATCGGAGGGGAGAAGGCTCTTGTAGATGCTCTTGTTGATAAACACCCCGATGAGATATATGAGATTTCTTATACATAAATAAGGCAATAAGGCAATAAATTCGCGTCAAACTGAGTCCTTCGACTAAGCTCAGGATAAACTACATCGAAGACAGACCGTGCATGATAAATGGTGAGAGACAATAAGACAACTTGTATTTATTGACGGAAAAGCACACTTGTAAAAGGTATAGAGTGTCTATGGAAAACAACAAACAGTTACCCCCTGTCTATTTCGTGTTATTTCATACTCCCGGTAATAAGTGGATTAAGGATATACCGTTTCAGGAGCAGCCTGGAGTGAAGGATCATGTGCAGTATATGTCGAGCTTTATGGAAAGCAAAACGCTTGTGATCGGCGGGCCATTTCTCGATAATAGTGGCGGCATGATGGTTTGCAAAGCTGAGTCTCAGGAGGCCGCAGAAAAGATTGCCAATGAAGACCCGGGCGTGAAAAGTGGTCTTCTAAAAGTCGAAATTAAACGCTGGCTTGTTCCGATGGCGACTGTTAGGTAAATGATGATCGATGAATGATAATTGATGAATAGGTGTTTGAAGTCATGAGTCGAGATTGACCATTGCCAAATAACGAATGAACAAGCGCAAGCTATTTGACCAAAAATGTTAATTGAGATGGATTGAGGTTTCTTAGTGCCGGTATGTTCTTCGAGTAATACTCAGGCATTAAGCCTTTCCATCAATAGACAAGTTCGTAAGACTGTGAAGCGCCATGTCAGAAGTGAGTTCATTCATGCATTTGAAATGACCTTTTGGGCAGATAGATTTACCAATGTGGCTACATGGCCGGCAGCCAAGGTCTGAATTCTCCAGAATAGCTGCGCGATCGTTAATTGGACCAAAACCCAATTGCAGGGTCGTTGAACCAAAAATGGCAAGCTGTGGAATACCAAAACATGCCGCAGCATGCATTAAACCGGAATCATTGCTTACAAATAGCCCCGCCTGCTTTATTAGTGCACAGCTTTCAATGAGTGAAAGCTGACCAACCAAATTCTCTATTATCGAATAATCTTTCAACTGAGCAATAATAGACTCAGATAACGTCCTTTCATCAGGCCCACCCAATAAGATGGTGCGCCAACCCTGTTGCTCGTAGAGCTTTGTAATTAGCTCGGCGTACTTCTTCTCTGGCCAGCGTTTGGTGAAGTGCCGTGCTCCCGGTGCCATAGCGACGTGAAAGCCTTTTGAGCTGAGTGTTTTCCATCGCTCTTCTTCTGCCGATTCGATCTCGGGCGGAAGCCAAAGCTCCAGGCGTTGTTCGTTGGAATCGAGTCCCAGTGCTTCTCCGGCCAGCAGGTATTTTTCGGCAACGGTGCGCGACCTGCCGTACAGCCTGGCGTATAAGTCAATGCCCATTTTTACCAAAGCAAAACGCGCAAACTTATCTTTCTTCATACGCATGATCGGCGAGCTGCCCTTGAGGCGCGTTAAAAACAGACTGCGAATGTTGACGTGCAAATCGAGAATTATATCATAACCCGCTGCTTGAATTTGCGACCTCATGGCTTCCAATTCAACTTTGCCAAGATTCGTATCCAGGGTAAGGACGTTGTTAAGATGGGGATTCGTGGCGAGAAGGGAAGAAAACTCTGTGCGTGTCAGAAAATCGATTTGCGCAAGCGGGTAGCGTTCGCGAAGCTGCCACATAACCGGGCTGGTTAGCAGTATATCTCCAATGGAACTCAGACGGATAATCAGGATTTTATTTGGGGGCGGTAGTCTCATCAATCACCTGTTTATAAATATCCTTTAGTCCGCTACTGACAGTTTCTTTCAGCATATCACCTTCGGAGTAAATGAGGATACCGTCCAAGTCCGGATTGTCTTCAATGTAGGCTGCGCCTTTTTTCGGTCCCATAACAAAAATTGCGGTAGAAAGGCCGTCTGCAATCATCGCATCCTTTGCGATAATGGTTGCACTAGCCATTGGTCTTGCCGGCATTCCGGTGGCCGGATTCAGAATATGATGGTAGCGAACCCGGTCTTTCATAAAGTAAAAGTGATAGTCGCCGGAGGTTGCCAGGCCACAACTTTTGTTGATTTTAAACTTCCCCCAGAACTGCGCGTCGGTGCGTGGATGTCGAGTACTGACGTCAATAGAGTCTTGCCGGTTCCACTCAATGCCCAAATTCCCGCTGGCATCGATAAGGAAATTTTGCAATCCACGCGCCTTTAAAAAAGCTCTAACGGCTTCAACGGCGTAGCCTTTGTTAATTCCACCAAGATCTATTTCTACTCCAGCCGGAAGGGAAAGGGTTTTTCCTGCCAGTATAAGTCTTTTATAGTTTACTTTTTGCACTGCTGTCGCAAGCCTGGAAGAATCCGGGAGATTTGGGAGCGTTTTGCCAAAGTCCCACATTTGGAAAACAGGCCAGAGGGTAATATCAAATGCCCCCTGCGTTGCTTTGCTAATTGCAAGTGATTGACGAACAATATTGGCGGCGTGTTCTGGCAAAGCAATACGTCGATTCGTTCCATTCTGCGCATTTAATTTGGCGGTGATTGATTGTTCGCCATAGCTGCTGGTTTCGGAATCGATCTCGGCGATTAAAAAAAATGCGCTGTCCAGAACGGTATTTAGATAGGCTTCGCTTTTGTCGAAGTCGTAGGAGGTAATTGTAAAGTAGGTGCCCATGTGCGGCTGCGCTTTGGAAACCGGAACCTTTCGCTGCTTTTCGGAGCAATTCGTAAATAACGTTGCCGTAACAAGTAGAAAGGTAAGGAGTAAAGAGAGAGAAGTTTTTTTCATTGGGCAATGGCTTAAGCTTATATCAGGTTATTTTCTTCGATCAATTACATAATGTGCCAGTTCTTCTAAGGATTCGCGTGCCGTTGTAGGTGGAAGAATATCAATAGACTTAATTGCTTTGTCTCGCATTTCTTCAGCCTTTGCTCTTGCCTTCTCCAGACCCTTGTGTTCACGCAAGAACTCCAGTATCGTACGCGACCCGTTTTTATCGAGGCCTTTGCGAATGAGCTTTAATATCTTTTTACGATCTCTTTCCGGGGCATCCTGTAGCGCGTACAGCATTGGTAGCGTGATTTTTTTGTCCTCCAAATCAGCCATTGCCGGTTTGCCAATAATACCGGAGGTGGACTCAAAGTCTAGCAGGTCGTCTTTAATCTGAAATGCGATTCCCAGATATTCACCAAAATCTCGTAGTGCGCGTCGCTGTTCCGGTTCTGCATTTGTTGTTAGCGCACCAAGTTCACAACAGGCGGAAATAAGCGAGGCGGTTTTGTCTGCAACCAGCCGAAAGTAATCTTCTTCTGTCATATCCAGATCTCGTGATTTTTGCATTTCAAATATCTGACCCTGAATAAGACGCTTAGCGACGTTCGCGATAATCTGGATACTGTCGAGGTTACCAGTCTCTGATGCTGAAATAAGGGACTTGGCCAGAAGATAGTCACCCATAATAATGGCGATCTTATTTTTCCAGATTTTGTGGATCGTGGTAAAGCCACGCCTTAGCTCAGCCTCATCCAGAACGTCATCATGCAGAAGCGTTGCGGTATGCAATAGCTCTGTTACCGCTGCGGTAACATAAGTATTGTGAACCGGCTTGCCAATGGCGCGAGCTGAAACAATGAGAATTAAGGGGCGAAATTGTTTTCCTTTGTGCTTAACAATGTATTTAGCAACATTGTCTACAAGCTTTATATCTGAGCGCATAACCTCACTAAAGACGTCGTTGAATTGTTCAATATCTTCTTTAAAGGGATCGAATATCTTTTTGACTGCTGTTTTCATGGCGCAGACCTTTTGGAAAAGTGTACTCGTAATTTAGTTTGTAACAGTTTTCACAAACTTTATATCCAAAGATAAATTAAAGACAACAATAAGTCTACCAAGTAATAAGAATGCAGCAAAATACGTTAACGAAGTCATTCGCCAATCGGATCAGTATCTGTGGTGCTTTCATCGGCGCCGCGTTCTGCTTCTGCCTGTTTTGCTAACATTTTTACTCGTCGCTTTTCGACGTAGCGAACAACACCAATGGAAACTTCATAGAGCAGGATGAGTGGCACGCCAAGTAATATCTGCGTGAATGGATCTGGAGGAGTAAGAACGGCAGCGATAACAAAGATAACAATGATGGAATGTCTGCGATAAGTGCGCATTAGGCGTGTGTTTATAATGCCGATTTTTCCGAGAAAAAAGCTTAATACCGGCAGTTCGAATACCATTCCAAACAGGAACATCAGGCGAATAGCGAAACCGATATAGTAATCGATGGCAATACCCGGCGTGATGTCACTTGGGGTAAGGCTAATAAGAAATCGTATCGTAAATGGTAAGACCAAATAGTAGGCAAAAGCTATCCCACCCAGGAAGAGTGTTGTTGAAAAAAAGAGCAGGGGGACAATATATTTGCGTTCGTGCTTCATAAGACCGGGAGCAATAAATCCCCAGAGTTGATATAGCAAATAAGGAAGCGCAAGAATCAGCCCGCCAAAAAAGCCGATTTCCAGGTATACGGTCAGCATGCCCTGAACTTTTAGCACCTGTAGGTTTAGCGGTGTGTCCAAAATCTCGGCGGGATAAGTTAGAACGGCTAAAATGTATTCTGCTACAAAGAAGCAGATGACCATGCCCGCAACTAGTGCGACCATTGCACGGATCAACCTCCAACGGAGCTCTTCAAGATGCTCGACAAAAGACATTTCCTGGTCTTCTTCGCCAGCTCGGCGGCTATCAGTCACTGTACTCTTCCTGCTGCATTATTCACGATTGAAATTCTTATCAGGCAATAATTTACGCAGATGTACCTCGAAAAGAAACGGTAGTTTTAAAAGAAATAGGTAGAATATCTATCCCCTCCTGATAATATTAAAAAATGTGCTTTATTTTTTCGAGTGAAATGGTGTTATTTCACTTTCGTTTACAGGCAAACGATCCGGAAACGACCCATGGGCCAAACCTTTTTTATCTCAGATGTACATCTCGGTACGAAGAACGCCAGATCAGAAGTAACTAAAGAAAAGAAGCTGCTGTCTTTTCTGGATCATGTTGCGACCAACGGTGAACGCTTGTTTATTGTTGGAGATCTGTTTGATTTTTGGTTCGAATATCGAACAGTTATTCCACGTGGACACATGAAGGTACTTGCAGCACTTACGCGCTTGGCCGAACTTGGCCGAGAAGTTCACTATATTGCCGGCAATCATGACTTTTGGATGCGCGACTTTCTGACAACCGAACTTGGTATTCCGGTTCATTTCGATGGACAGGAGTTCAATATACACGGTAAGCGCTTTTACCTGCATCATGGCGATGGCATTAAGAAAAAGGATGGTGGCTATCACCTAATGAAGCGCGTCTTTCGTAATCGCACCAATATTTTCCTCTATAGCCTGCTTCACCCTGACCTTGGAATTCCTTTGGCAAAATGGGTTGCTCAAACCAGCCGAAATCATAATGACCACGATGGCCCGCCCGACGACACCGATCATCAGGAAGAAGCTCAGCGTAAATTCCAGGAAGGATTCGACTACGTTATTTTCGGGCATTTACACTTCCCGATCATTTTGCCCTATGGAGAAAAGAAGTATGTTAACTTGGGAGATTGGATCGAGCATTTTAGTTATGCTCGCTTTGATGGTGAACAGTTAGAGCTGTTGCGTTGGGAGAAGTAGGATGAGACTTTTTGCATACGATCTATTGAATAATTGACAGCTCGGAGTTCAGAGTTCAGAGTTCAGNNNNCGTTTCATCATTTCAATCGTTTAGTCATTTCAATCGTTTAGTCATTTCAATCGTTTTTTATCCCATTAATCCATGTCCCTTTTGCCAAGTTTCTGATCCAGCATTGCCCAGCGAATCGTTTCCCAGTCGAAGCCTTTACCCTGCAGATGGCGCGTTAAGCGCTCGACGAGCTTTTGCTGTTCCAGCCGTCTATTTCGCTGCACAAATTTGTTTGCAACAATGCTGATTAGATCTTTGGCGGGATACTGGATATACAATTCATCTAAAATGGGCTTGGAAATAGACTCATCGATGCCACGTCTATAGAGCTTTTCCTGGAGTTTCATTCGGCCACAGGGACGAAAATTTATTTCATTGAGGGTAAATTGGCGGGTAAACACTTCATCGTTGATTAATCCCGCGCGTTCGAAATCGTCCAGTGCTGACTCAATGGCTTCGCTGGCGTGGTCGCGTCTGGATGTCTTAAGGAAAAGCTCTTGCCTGCTGTGTGGTCGCATAGCGAGGTAGCGCAGCATCTGTTCTTTTGCGAGACAAACCGCATTTTCCCGCACAACAAGATCAAACTCCTTCTCTTCGAGTTTGCGTCCCATCGACAGGGCATGCTTTAACACCGTTTCGGGTGCAAATATTGTTTCCTCTCCGGTGTCCCAGATAATAATAAATTTTTCCGGGCGTCTGCGGCGAAACTCGATGTCAATAATTGTTGGCATTGAAATTCTGAAGTGTTAGATGTGCTTGCGGGTCGCCGAAAAAACTCGTGCGACCCGCGAGATAAGGTTGATTCATGTCTATTATAGCAAGAACGTTAGTTGTTACTGAGTGCCTAACCCATATTCTCCTAATGAGAACTCTTAACAGCTATTGTTCTGCAATCTTGACACTAATTGAGCCAGCCTTTTTCTTTTGTCATGTTGCTAAACCAGAGTAGCGCAACGGCACCGATAATAACGATTAATGGGCCGAATATCGCCTGATTACCTAATACATCAACTGCGTTGCTCAGAAAAAACGTGTTGGTGCTCTGTAGCAGCACGCCTGCTAATGAAGCCAGGAAAGCCATGCTTGCCCAGGCTTTTTTCATCAATAAGCCTACGCTGCCGATAACACCGCCAAAAACGGCAACGGCGAAGACAATGTTAACCCATCCCGGTGTGCTGTGATGGAGCTCTTGGTGGGCTTCCGGCATTGCTGCTATTTGTTCCGGACTAGCCATGACCTGGGCAAAAAATGCGCCCAGTCCCATTAGATTCCAGACAAGTGCGATTCCGCTGACAACCCAAAACCATGTTGGTAACTTATTTCCATCAGACATCTGTTTCTCCCTTGGTTAGTCTTTTGCCATTACTGATAGGCAAGGACAATCGGTCATTTGAGAATTTGTTGGATGTTGTTCGTTTTTTCGAAAAACATCTTCTGTATATGGATCTGCCTTTGGCAGTGGATTGTCTTTACTGTTTTGTTCGCCGAGTTTGCTCGGCGAACAAGCAGATATTTACTGTTTATTTTTTTGCGCCGGCGGGTTCAGGTGTGCCATTTTTTGCAGAGCTTTTCTTCGCATCTGCCTTATCTGAGTCTTTCTTGGCATCTTTGTCGTCGGCTTTTTCGTTTTCATCCTCGGCTCCGGGAATCAAATTCAGTTCTTTGCGTACCAGCGCTTCAATTTGCTCGCAAAATTCCGGATGTTCTTTCAGGAACACTTTAACATTTTCGCGTCCCTGCCCGAGTCGTTCTTCACCAAAGCTATACCAGGTGCCGCTTTTTTGAACGATATCCATATTGGAAGCCAGATCTAGCAGATCGCCTTCCATAGAAATTCCCTGAGAATACATGATGTCGAATTCAGCGATACGGAATGGGGGAGCCAGCTTGTTCTTCACAACTTTCACTTTTGTACGATTACCAACGACAGCATCACCACTCTTGATGGAAGCAATACGTCGGATATCCAACCGGATAGAAGTATAGAACTTCAGAGCACGGCCACCAGTTGTTGTTTCCGGGCTACCGAACATCACGCCGATTTTCTCGCGCAACTGATTAATAAAGATAACACAGGTGTTAGACTTGCTAACGGTTGATGTCAATTTACGCAGTGCCTGAGACATTAAACGAGCTTGTAGACCCATGTGGGAGTCACCCATCTCGCCTTCCAGTTCAGCGCGTGGCACCAGTGCTGCTACCGAGTCTACAACGACAACGTCAAGTGCATTACTACGTACGAGTGTCTCTACAATTTCAAGAGCCTGCTCACCGCTATCCGGTTGAGAGACCAGCAGGTTTGTCGTGTCTACACCCAGCTTGCGAGCGTAAATAGGATCGAGTGCGTGCTCGGCATCTACGAATGCAGCCAGGCCACCCTGTTTCTGTGCTTCTGCAACAACGTGCAGTGTGAGCGTGGTTTTACCGGATGATTCCGGTCCGTAGATTTCTACGATTCGTCCGCGTGGCACGCCGCCTATTCCGAGGGCGGAGTCCAGCGAAATGGAGCCGGTTGGAATAATGTCCATTACAACTCTTGGTCGATCGCCGAGTCTCATGATGGAGCCTTTACCAAACTGGCGATCAATTTGTGTCATCGCCAGGCCAACGGCTTTTAACTTGTCATTATTGTCTGCACTCATGTTTTCCCCAATACGGTTGATATTGATATATGCGTTTGCTGTTACTTTCTATTCTGATATTGAATCAATTTTTTGAATTCTATTTTCACTCAAAACGTGAACGTATATACATCGTGAACAAAAATACACCAAAATATAGATTGGTGAAAATCAAGATGCAAAGACTTTTTTAAAAAAAGTGCTCAGGAAATACGATTTTACGTATCTAATGGCGTTTCTAGGCGGTTTCTAAAGGGGAAAAAATCGGATGCTTTGCTGGTGGGACGCACCTCTGGTGCTGATAGGGCGTTCACTTCGTTCACTTATAGGGCGCTGTGCTGATAGGATTAACTAATATTTGCGACTGCCGACTGCCGACTGCC
>JBOEGD010000046.1:0-22757 GCA_050633245.1 Calditrichia bacterium
GCTCGTCGGGCTCATAACCCGAAGGTCGCAGGTTCAAATCCTGCCCCCGCTACAAGAGAAGGCATTTGCCGGATCATTTAAATGCAGCCACTTGGCTGCATTTGCTTTTTAAATCCCTCTGATCATTCAATGCCTTAAATTCTTTGACCACACTTACCTTTTGCTCTATTGCCACTAACTTGTTTTGTCGCTTGTGTTGCATTGATTTTGTGCTTCAATACTTTTATCTTTATTGAGTATCCGCTGAGAACCGCAACAGATATTGTTCTACCTTTACAATAGGCTTGAATAGTATTGTGCAATGATACTCAAATGATGAATGCTCTCAATAAAACCAAACCTGTGGAATATAATATGAACAATAAACGATCAGTAAATTTCGTAGCGTTTGCTATAACCGTTATGGTAATGGCCAGCATAGGCTTTGCTCAGACACCATCAGGCAACGAGGTAAGTTCAATGGAAAACAGATATTTTAAACTGGACTTCTCAGACAGTTCTTATGATATGTCTGATATTGAAAATCAGTTTTTTACCACCTACCCGCACGATGACCCTACACAAGGTGATATTGTGTATGATAGAGTAAAGTGGGTTAACAAGGATATGTTTAAACTGGTGAACGGCGATGGCCTTTATTTATACATCAAGGACAGAAATGATGGCAAAAGTTTTGATTCCTTTCGCCTTACCTCGAAGTCTTTTTATAATATAAATGAAGAAAATAAACGCCTGCTGTTTGTGTTTAAAGGACAACTACCTTCTGCGAAAGGCATTTGGCCTGCATGGTGGCTTAATGGCAGTGTTCAGGATGAATGGACCTACGAAAAAAACGGGCGTGTAGACGAAGATGCAGATTTGGACAAGTTCTCGGGGAAGGGACGTTTTTACAATACGCGTACGGCTGTTAACTCCACGGATTGGCCCAGCTCTGGTGAAATTGATATCATTGAAACCATTAATGGCGTAAAGGTAGTTCACAATACGATTCATACCTGTCCGCAAATGTGTGATTCTGAATGGAATAGTGATGGCCAGATAATCAATTGCGCGAACTCAAACTCACTCGACCCCAATCCCGGCTGTAGTGGTAAACCGTATACGGTGGATTCTGTTGAAGGAACCTTCGCCTGCCTTTGGGAGAACAAAAAATTGACGTTCTATTATTGGGCGCCCAAAGAAAATGTAAGGGAGGATGGCGGTCCGTTAAGCGCTAAACCAACGCCGGATAAATGGACGGGTGATAATTTGAAGAATCAGGTTCGGTTGCTGGAAACCGATACCGAATGCGACAATGCTCGGCATCAGGAGTGGCAGTGTACCAATTGTGAAGGGAATAACACCTGCAACTTTAGAAATATGAAAATGATCTTTAACATAACTCTGTGTGGAAGCTGGGCCGGCAATAAGTTTGATGAGACGAAAGAGGCATGGCAAAATTGTAAGTCCTACATCGTCGGTGAAGGCAAAAAAGATATTGATAACCAGTTTATAAAAATCGAGTACCTATCGGTAAGCACATATTGATGTTGTTCTTTTACAAGATAATTGATAAAGGCTGTACAAAATTTGGTATGTATGCTGAGAAGAAAAATCGCTATGAATTACAAAGCTCCGTAAGACAGCCAATTTTGAATTGCCGAGAAGGTAAACCCGGCGGTTCGAAAGAATCATGTTTTTTACAAGAAACACTTGCATGGAGATCAATGAGATATTAAACTTGCCTTCCACTTTGCTGGTAGCTGTACTCTGCATTAAGATGATCTGGCTGGTGGGGCCGAGTTGAAGTAATATCTTTACTTGTGCATGGCGGCATAGCTCAGTTGGTTAGAGCAGTGGAATCATAATCCACGTGTCCGGGGTTCGAATCCCTGTGCCGCCACAATTTTTTCCTTTCCCCTCCAACTTTATATGAAGCAATCTCTCAAACATGCTTTCCTAAGATTCCTTAAACAACATTCGCTTGTACAAAAAAATCAACGACTGCTTCTTGCTATCAGTGGTGGTCTGGATTCTATGGTGCTTTTGGCGCTTTTTCAGGAATGGCAGCGCATGTTACAGCTGGATTTGCACATTCTGCACGTGAATCATCAATTACGTGGAGCGGAATCGGATGCAGATGAGGCATTTGTTGCACAAATTGCTAAAGATTCAAACCTTTCTTTTCATTCCCTCAAACGCGATGTACAGAAACTTGCGGACGAGCAAAGGCTGAGCCTTGAGGAAGCGGGGCGGCAGGCGCGGTTGGAATTTTTCACCGAACGGCATCATGCACTAAATGCCGACGCGGTTGCCACAGCTCATCATTTGGATGATCAGGCCGAGACGGTTTTGATGCACCTCTTTAGTGGAACCGGGCTCGATGGACTTGCCGGCATTCGGCTTAAGCGCGATATTTTGATCCGCCCACTGCTTTTTGCCTCCCGGGATGCTATTTCAACTTTTGCAAAACAGAACGATTTGCGATGGCGAGAAGATGAATCGAATAAAAATCTGCGTTTTGTACGTAACCGCATCCGCCAATTAATCATCCCATATATTCAGCAGCACGCCGGAAATTTTAGTCGTGAAGCACTTTTGCGCTCCGGATTAACGCTGCAGGAGTGGTTGGATGCCACTGATAGCGTGCTTGAAGAGGCAAAAGAAAAGCTGGTTTTTGACGGGATCGAAAATAAAATTCGACTTGAAATGGGAAGCTATCGGGAGTATTTTTCGAGGAATCGTCTGAGGCTGTTAGAATATTGTGTGAATCTGATTGCAGAACGTCCGCATCAACTGTCATACAACACTTTTGAAAGCTTCACAAGCTGGCTGGATAATCCCACTGGAAGGCGATTTTGGCTCACGAAGCAAATCTCTGCGATGGTGCGCTCCGGAGATCTGATTATTGCAGGACCTGTCTTACAGCAGGAGTTACACGAGGAACTATTGCCAGATAAACGCTATGAATTTCTTCCTCCTGGAATCGCGGTTGAGGTCTGGAAGGAAAGTAGATCAACGACTGCTCTTCCCGACGGCAAATTGCTTGAACGGCTGGATGGAGAACATATTTCTTTCCCCTTAATTCTACGCACTTGGAAAGCGGATGATCGTTTTCAACCACTTGGGCTGGCATTTGAGAAAAAGATTAAAGACTTTTTATCTGAAGGGAATAAGCGCTTCCTTCCAAAAGAAAAGAGCCTGGTCTTGTTGAACGGGGTGGATATAATCGCCGTTCTCGGTGAACGAATCAGCGAGCGCTATAAAGTAACCAATAAAACAACCCAAATTATTAACGTTAGAACCGAGCGGCTATGAAGACCGAACCAACGCTAAAAATTGATGACCTTGAATTTGAAGTACTTATTTCAGAAGACGAAGTAAAAAAGCGAGTTGCCGACCTGGCTGCGGAATTGTCCCGTGAATATGCCGGTAAAGCACCTATCTTTGTAGGCGTGCTAAATGGCGCCGTACTTTTTTTAACCGATTTGATAAAAGAACTATCAATCGATTGTGAAATCGACTTTATTAAGATCTCCAGCTACGGAAATGAGCGCGTGTCTTCCGGGCAAATTACCATGATAAAAGATTTTAGTGCAGACCTGCACGGCCGCGATGTAATTGTCGTTGAAGATATTGTCGACTCTGGCCTGTCTGTGCAGTATATGATGCGTCGGATTAAAAGCATGAAACCTGCGTCGCTAAAATTTGTATCATTATTAATGAAGAAGGGCACGCTGAAGGTCGATCTTAGTATCGACTATGTGGGCTTTGAGATAGATGATAAGTTTGTCGTTGGCTATGGCCTCGACTATAAACAGCTAAAGAGAAATACCAAAGCAATCTATCAACTGAAAAAATAACAATCATATAGATGGTGGTGTACACATGAGTGATGACAATGGCTTTAACAAAAATCGTCCTCCCAATAATAATGATGACAATGGGAAGAATGATGATTTTCAGTGGAAGAAAGGCTCCAGAGGTATCCTGTTTTGGGTAGCTCTTTTTCTGCTAATTGCGCTTTTTGCCACGCTTTACCCCCCAACGGATAACAGTCAGAAGGAAATCCCCTTCAGTCAGTACATGGAATTTCTGGAAAATAATGAAATCCATTCCGGTGAGGTAAGCGTTCGTGAAGACATTAAAGAGTTTATTGGTCAGTTAAAAGAAGACAAGGCCGAAGAACTTGCCAACGGTAAAACGGTTTACTACAACAAGTTTAAAACGATTCTGCCATATGTAGACAAGGATATGCTGGCAATGTGGGAAGAAAAGCAGGTCGACATTAAATTTGTGCAGGGCTCCCTTGAATGGCTGGAAGTCTTTGGACAATTTTTGCCTTGGCTGCTTCTCCTTGGAATATGGATTTTTATCTTCCGCAGGATGCAGGGTGGTGGCGGCGGAAAGAACATTTTCTCCTTCGGTAAGAGCAAAGCTCGCATGCTGATGGAAAATGAAACCCGCGTAACATTTAGCGATGTTGCCGGCTGCGACGAAGCGAAAGAAGAGCTGAAGGAAATTATTGAGTTTTTGAAGAATCCAAGCAAGTTTAGCAAGCTTGGCGGTAAAATTCCAAAAGGTGCGCTTTTGTTAGGTCCTCCCGGAACCGGAAAAACCTTACTGGCGCGTGCCGTTGCCGGTGAAGCCGGTGTTCCATTCTTTTCGATGAGTGGCGCCGACTTTGTTGAAATGTTTGTTGGTGTTGGCGCAAGTCGCGTTCGTGATCTGTTCGACCAGGGACGAAAAAATGCCCCCTGTATCATTTTTATCGACGAAATTGATGCCGTTGGAAGACAGCGTGGTGCCGGTTTAGGCGGTGGGCATGATGAGCGCGAGCAGACGTTAAACGCGCTGCTGGTTGAAATGGATGGTTTCGATACTCAGGAAGGCGTAATAATTGTTGCCGCTACCAACCGTCCCGATGTATTGGATGCCGCACTGCTGCGTCCCGGTCGTTTCGACCGTCAGATTGTTGTCGACCGCCCGGATGTGCGCGGACGTGAAGGCATTCTGAAAGTACATACCAAGAAAATCCCGCTCGATAGCAATGTCGACTTAACCGTTATTGCCAAAGGAACGCCCGGCCTGGCCGGTGCCGAACTTGCGAATCTGGTAAATGAGGCCGCTTTGTTTGCCGCACGCACAGATCGCGATAAGGTGACGATGGAAGATTTTGAGACGGCTAAAGATAAAATTATGATGGGCATGGAGCGCAAAAGCCTGATTATGACGGAAGATGAGCGCAAAAGCACCGCTTATCACGAAGCCGGACATGCTCTGGTTGGTAAGCTGATCCCCGGATCCGATCCGGTGCATAAGGTAACGATCATTCCGCGTGGTCGCGCTCTGGGCGTAACCCATTACCTTCCGACAGATGAAAACTATACAATGTCTAAACAGTATATCGAAACGCGCCTTTGTATGTTGATGGGAGGCCGTGTTGCAGAAAAGCTGATTTTTGACCATTACACAACCGGTGCTGGAAACGATATCGAACGGGCAACTGAACTCGCTCGTCGTATGGTTACCGAATGGGGAATGAGTGATAAACTCGGCCCGCTGGCTTTTGGTAAAAAGGACGAGGAAATTTTCCTCGGACGCGAAATAGCAACGCACCGCGATTTCAGTGAGAAAACTGCTCAGGAAATCGACGCTGAGATTCGTGCGGTTATTAGCAAAGCTGAAAAACGCACAACCAAGCTTTTGACTGATAATCTCGAGGCATTGCACTTAATCTCGCAATCGCTGTTGGAACGTGAAATTTTAGATGGCGAAGAGATTGATAAGCTGATGAAAGGCGAAACGCTGCCGGCTAAAGAGAAAGGCCGTCGTTATGCCACGTTCGGAGGGAAAGATAAAAATGGTGCCGCAGCACCTGCTCCGGAAGGTGAAGATACCGATGTTGCTGAAGCCGAACCAGGTGAGGACGATAAAGAGTAGGCCTCCGGTTGTGAAACTATAGTCTCGAACAGCCCCGTATCGCTTGATGCGGGGCTGTTCTTTTTTTGCGAAATAGAAGTACAAACCAATGGTTTTGGCAAGATTATTCTATTACTTTTTAAAGCTATCTTCTACGATGCTGACAATTAGCGTAGAACAACGCATTGTAGCATAAAAAAAACTGCACTGAAAGCTGTGCGATAGCTCGCTAAATTGCTTTTTTGCGAGCGTACGCTTGACAATACATAAACGATATTTGGTTAAAATGCTTTCCGCAGGTTTGGAAACGATATGGATCATGAAAAGATAAAGCGTGGCGTTGAACTTTTGCTGGAAGGCATTGGTGAAGATCTCCAGCGACCAGGATTACAGGAAACGCCCGAACGAGTAGCCGGCATGTACGCAGATATCTTTGCCGGTTTGCATGCTACGCCCCACTTAAAAAGCGTCTTTTCAGAAGAGTCAACCGGTGAAAGTGTTGTCCATCTTCGCCGTATCGATTTTTATTCCATCTGCGAGCATCATTTATTGCCTTTCTTCGGCACCATCGATATCTCTTATCGCCCTACGACAAAAATTGCCGGGTTCTCTTCTTTTTCCCGGCTCGTCGATGATTTGGCTCGACGCCCGCAAATTCAGGAGCGTCTAACCAGCCAGATAGCCGACATAATTATGACTGAACTGGAACCTGCTGCCGTGCGTGTGGTTAGTAAAGCCACACAGCTTTGCACCTGTATGCGCGGCAGTCATCGCAAACGAATGCAGACAATTTGCGAGACATCTCGCGGACAGATTTAAACGGACTTTCCCATGATCGAAGTGTATAATTATCTTTCTGGCAATGTACCTGGCGGGCTCGCTCTATACATCCTGCTGGTGCTGTTGATTTTTACAGTCTTGAATTCTATCTCCAAAAAGAATGATCTGTTTACGCCAGAACGTTCACGACAATTCTTCTTTTGGATATGGATACTGATGACCGCCGGCTACATGTTTTGGTGGATGTCGAATCCTCCGGAAGGTAAAATGTATCGTTATGCTGTTATTGTTCAACCAAATGAGAGTGATGAAGAGCTCAATTGGTTATCCAACTATCTACAAGAAGCGTTTTCTGAGGGTATGACTCCGTTTCGCGACCGAAATGAGGTGAACTTTCGACAGCGCTGGGCTGGCACAGGCGGAATGAAAGTCGCCCCGCAACATGCCTTTTGGGACAGTCTGATGAACCGCTTGCCGGCATATACCTATGCCTTTATTTCCGTCGATCGTCAGAACGGCAAGCCGATGCTTTCAATAAAACGCTATGATGACGGTGAGGCAAAGCCGACGGCAGAAACTGTCCTTGAGCTAAACTCCGTCGATCCGCGTGGCGCTATAAAGAGCGTGGAGAATCTGCTCGGTGAACCATTCATTGCTCGCAAGCAAGCCAACCTTCCGAACCCTGCAATTCGAGAGCTTACTAAAGTACGCCATTTATTCTACCTGGGTGACTATGCTGCCAGTGGCAAACTTGCTGCGAAACTGTTCAATAAAATGCCACAAGATCCGGAAGTGCAAAAATGGCATTATTACAACGAGATTAAACGTGCCGGAACGTTGAAAGAAGGACAGGAAGCTACCCGAACGAATGAACTTGACCAGCGAAAGTTGCCCTGGCAAAGACTTCTGCACAATTCGCGAGCTGTACTAATTCGCATGGTTCAGGAAAATCTGAAAGACGATATCGATGATGACTATCTCATCGCCATGACGGCAGAAAGCTTTATGCTGGATGAATATTATGCCGATGCCGAGGAGTTCCTGGAAATTGGACATGGTGTAAATCCGCTTAGTCTGGATATTCTATTACCGTTGTCGCGTTTGCACTATACCCGCTATCGCGATCTTGGATTTGCAAATGAGACTGCAATTCTGCGCCGTATTCTGGAAATATCTCCCTTCCATGAATCGACGCTCGAACGCTTTGCAGAAAATCTACTGCCTCGTGTAAATCTTGAAACGGCTACCGGAGAAGAGCTGCGCGATCGTTTATTAAAGGCATTGCGTCTTAACCCGGAATCAAGCCGTACTTGGGTTCTTCAGGGGAAGTTTGACAATGCAATCCAGAATTACGACGGCGCGCTATACGCTTTTAACAAAGCAGATTCTCTCTCTCCCGGAGATGGCGTATTGAAATATAATCATGGTGTCGCACTGTTTCGGCTGGAGAGATTTGATGAAGCTGCCGATTATTTTACAGAGGCTGTTAAGTTAAATGATTATCTCGATGCGCATTTGTATCTCGGTGCGATTTACGAACAGCGTGGCGAATATGAAAAGGCTTTGGAGCGTTTTCGCTATCGCGTTGCCAATAAGGGCGGTGAAGAAGATGTTTATGTGCGCGAGGCAATGCAGGGCATACGCAACTGTCTGGAAAAGTTAAATATCTCAATTCCTGGCACTTAATTTATGCTGAGATTGTTAAAGAGCTTAAATAAACGCGATGCGCTGGAAGAGTTGGCTGCTGTTGGTCTTTCACGTCCCTCAGACCAGCAAATTGCTCTGCTCGTAAACGAAGAGGCGCTTTGCTTCGACAGCTCTTTTGTTGAGGTGAAGATGATTGCCTCAGACCATCAACTCCCTGGAACCTGGCTGGGAGATGGAAGCAGTGGCTGGATTGTTGCAAAAGCCGGACGACTTGATTCCTGGCTGCATACGTTAAAAACGACGCTTCCGACTGACTCGCGTCTAAGAACTCTTGTTGCAGCCTCACTCGATGCACTTGCACAGACGGCGTGGCGATTCGAAACCTGTAATCAGGTGCTCGATTTGACCCACACGCAGATAATGGGCATACTGAATATTACGCCGGATTCGTTTAGCGACGGTGGCCTTTTTATCAATAGCGACCAAGCCTATGCACAGGGAATGCGTATGCTTGAAGAGGGGGCAGATATTTTGGACATCGGCGGAGAGTCGACGCGTCCTGGTGCGGAAGATATTTCTCTGGAAGATGAATGGAAACGCATTGAGCCTGTTATCAAACGTCTGTCGCGTGAAACATGTTTGCTCTCAGTTGATACGTATAAATCCGAAATTGCCCGTCGAGCGCTCTGCGAAGGTGTTCATATTGTAAACGACATTAGTGGGCTTACGTTCGACAACGATATGCCGAAAGTGTTGCGCGAATGGAACGTGCCGGTAATTCTGATGCACCTTCAGGGAACGCCGCGCGATATGCAGAGGCAGCCTCATTACGATCATTTGATGGCAGAGCTGACAAGTAGCTTAATGGCACGCTGTAATGCTGCTGAGGCTGCTGGTCTAACCAAAATTATTATCGACCCCGGAATTGGATTTGGCAAACGTCTGGAAGACAATTACGAGATCATTCGCCGTCTGGACGAACTGCGTGTTTTGGGAAAGCCTATTCTTCTTGGAACGTCGCGAAAGTCTTTTATCGGCAATTATTTGAATGTTGAAACTGCTCATCGGCTACCCGGAACAATTGCCAGCAATTTATTCGGCGTGCTGAAAGGCGCAGCTATCTTACGAGTGCATGATGTGTGGGAGGCTAAACAAAGCCTCGATATCTGGCAAGCCATCCATGAAAATAAAGCCTGAGGAAAAACCTCAGGTTTCGAAAAAAATGGTTTATTATGCTGTTTCGCTTTGGTTTTCTTACAATTACGGTTTTTGACCTGCTCGATATTACGCTGGTAGCATTCGTCTTTTATAAATTCTATCAGTTTATTCGCGGTAGCGTCGCAGCTCGAATGATTATCGGTCTGCTTATTATCTTTGTCTTTTCTATACTGGCCGATCTTACCAACCTAAGTGGTGTTTCGTGGATATTCTCCAATCTGAAAACCATTTGGGTTATCGCATTCGTAATTATATTTCAACCAGAGTTCAGGCGACTTCTGCTCTACATGGGGCAAAATCCCATTATCCAGCGTTTTGTAAGCGTCGAGCAGCCGAAATTTATCGAAGAGGTTGTCGGAGCTGCTGTCGATCTTTCGCACAAGAATTTTGGGGCACTTATTGTGTTGCTGCAGGAGACTGGAATAAAAGGAATTGTTGAAACCGGTTTGGATTTGAATGCAGAAGTGAGTCGACCACTATTGATGTCAATTTTTAATCCACGCTCTCCACTTCACGATGGTGCGGTCGTAGTTCAGTCCGATATTATTCTGGCCGCAAAATGCCAATTACCATTGACGCAAAACCCCGAGATTGATCATACGTATGGTATGAGACATCGTGCTGCTTTGGGGCTCTCTGAACAGACAGACTCGCTGGTGCTGGTTGTGAGTGAGGAGACCGGACATATCTCGATTGCTGAAAATGGACAAATTGACCGTAATTTATCGGAAGAGGAAGTCTTGGCGCGACTCAATAAGACGTTTACCATGGCGCAGCGTAAGAAGTTTTCCTTTGCCGATTTTTTACATCGCAATGAATATGAATAATGAATATCAGACGCATGTTTTTCTCTCGATGGCCAATATCGGGGATATAAGATTATTTTTTATGCTTTTGTGTCGATAAACAATAGTTTTCGCGCAGACTCCAGTTAACTTTTTATTCCACGGATTAAAAGAAGTAAAACCACGATGAACTATAGAATGCACTATTTCTTTCTACTGTTATGTTCTTTGCTTGCAACATCTTTGCTGCAAATCGCTGCACAGTCCTCAGACAATCAATCTTTTTATCGCGTCACGTCACAAAGCTCTTCAGGGTTAACTATCGTTTTTGAATTCGATGAACCTGAAATGCAGCCCATTGCCGGTTTGGAGCAGGCATGGAGTGTGCAACTTTCGGGGTTAAAGCAAAATCACAATTCCGGTGATCCATTGCTGCCTGTTGTCGGCCTTCCGTTGGCTCTTCCTGAAGGACGCTCACGTATCAGCGTTGCAGTTCAAGAGGTAAAAGACTATCCCGGGCATTTCCCGCTTCTTTTTGTGGATGAATCTGCCAGCGCTGTTGAATCATCAACGCAAGTTAAGCCAGAGCGGTTTACTTCCCTTTTTCCGCAGGAATTTTGTCAGCTTCACGATCTTGGTATTATGCGGGATAATCGTCTGGGCTCGCTGCAGGTCTATCCAATTCAGGTAACCGCATCTGGTATGAAGTTTTATAAGCGCTTTGAAGTTCGTATTCAGTTTGAGCGGGCTCAAACCGGAAGCGCATCACTCTCCGCTGCAGACACCAGAATGTTTAGTGATCTGGTTGTAAACAGCTCACAGCTTGGTTACAGCGTTGTAGAGACTCCTCAGCAGAACTATAAATCTTCCGCCCCACGCTTTATGAACTCGCAGGTGGGAAGTCGCTATCGCTTAATTGTGGATGAAGATGGTTTGTATCGGGTTACCGGTGAAGACTTGGAAGATGCGGGTGTTCGCCTCAGTGATATTCATACCGCTACGATGCGGTTGTCAAACCGCGATCAGGATGTTGCCTTCTACTTGTTTGGCGATCAGGATGGAAGCTTCGATGAAGTGGATTTTTTTGAATTCTGGGGAGAGCGCAACGAAAAGAGCTTTCTGGAATCCTATCCCGATCAGTATTCCGATCCATTTAGCGATGAAAATGTTTACTGGCTTGAATGGGGCGTTGCGCCGGGTAATCGAATGGTAGAGGAAAATGGTAGCCTTACAGCCATTGTGCCGGGTGAATACAATCCTGCATTTAACTACCGTCATACGACTCACCAAGAGAAAAACGAGTTTTTTGAGCGCTTCGGCAAAAGTCATCAGGAAACGCTCTCGCTTACGCGAGACAATTGGTTTTTCGACAGCGGTATAAAAGCTGTTGGAAAGCGCGCTTATCCGTTTCAGCTTGAGCATCCCGATAATTCCTCGTTTAATAATGTTGTTGTAGAGGCGATGTTGGCTGGAAAATCTTTTGGCGCTGAGTTTAATGATGGAAATCCCTCTACTGATGACCGCGTCCCGCACAATGTGCAGCTTTGGCTCAACAATGGGTACGTAGGGAACGGGCCGAATAACTGGTTTAGTCAGGACACCGCACGTATTAGCAATGCTTCCTCATCGACGCTGCGCAATTCGGATTTGATTCATGGAACAAATGTGTTGGAGGTGCAGCTTCCCGAGCTTCCGGATATTACCATTCTTGTTAACGGTCAGACTGTTCCCAGTAAAGGCACAGATATTGTATTGTTAAACTGGTTTCAGATTACATACGATCGCCTGTATCGTGCGGAAAATAACATCGTTGAGTTTACGCGACCATCGTTTATCCCATTCCCGGACACGGATATTTTTCGCTTTGAAATTGAAGGTTTTCGTAGGCCTGATGTCGAAATCTATAAAAAAGGTATTAGTCGTATCGTCAATTTCAAAATCGACCAGCGTATTACCGGCGATAGACTTGAACATGACATTACCTTTCAGGATGAAGTTGTAACGGATGACATTGAATATGTCGCGCTGACGCCTGAAATGAAAAAGAAGCCATTGCGAATCGAATTGGATCGTCCTTATGATGAAGAAAACCCGAACTTAACCTTACGAGATGCTGCCAATGCAGCTGAGTATGTGATTTTAACTAATAATCGCTTTCGCAGCGCTGCACAAGAACTGCTGGACTATCGACAGAGTCAGGGGATTATTGGGAAGATTGTTGCCGTTCAGGATATCTACGATGAATTCAACTCCGGCATTAAATCTCCGCTGGCAATTCGTGAATTTTTGCGTTACGCCTTTTTTAATTGGCAGCGTTCGCCCCGCCTGAAATATGTGGCGCTTCTTGGAGATGCCACTTTCGATTACAAGACAAAAGATGAGCTTGAGGGCGATTTTGTTCCAACCTATTTTTATCAGACCGACCTGTTTGGGGCTTCAGCGTCAGATTATCCCTATGCACTGATTGCAGGCGAAGATGAGCTGCCTGATTTAGCCATTGGTCGCATACCAGCCAACACCAACAGTGATATTCAGGGCTTCGTTTCCAAGCTGATTGAATACGATCAGGCTGAAGTAACAACGCCATGGCAAAGCCAGGCGCTATACATAAGCGGTAACGATCGCGCAACCTACGAACTTGAAAACCGATTTGGGCAGCAGTTCCCGGCATTTCGCACTCAAAACTCACGCGTTATTTCTACGTTGATGCCAAAACATCTTTCCGGTGCACGGCTTAATACTGTACGGGATGAAACACTGCCGCTAAACGAGTTTGATCCGAACTTTGGTACGCGTACCAGTCTGGTCGACCGTTGGAATGACGGTTTAATATTTATCAATTTTATGGGACACGGTGGTGGCGGTATTTGGGCCGATGACAACCTGCTCGATATTCCTGACGTAGAGCTGCTGAACAACAAAGGACGCTATCCTTTTGTGACGAGTATGACGTGTTTTACTGGTTCTTACGAGAATCCTTCTACCGATGGCCTTGCAGAAAAACTGGTATTGGCACCTGATAAGGGAGCCATTGCCGTTCTTGCCTCTTCCGGATTAGGATATCTACATAACGATTATACCATGCTCTGGTTTATAGGACAGTTTCTCTTTAGCGGTTCCAGAACGCTCGGTGAAAGTATGTTACTGGGAAAGACGCAGTACTGGAATAATGGTGGTTATAATGTGAACGGTCGCGTTTACGGAACACCTGGCTACTCGGCTGTACGCCGGGAAATGGTGTATCAATATAACTTTATCGGCGACCCGCTGACGCGCTTTCGCTGGACCCCGAAAGACCTTTCCGTGCAGATTAACAATGCAACGCCGCAGCGTGGTGAAGTTGTTGACGTTACGGTTAACTCATCGTTTTTTGGTGCGGAAGGATATATCGAGCTTGTTGATCGAGATTTTAATATCGTCGATCGTCAGCCGGTGTTTGGCGCCGGACAAACCGTTACGTTAAATATGACAATCCCGGATGACTTCCCTGAAGGAACAGGACTTTTCCGTGTCTATTTAGCCGATGGAACGGTTTCCGCCGGTGGTTCAGTTTCAATTGGCGTGAATTACGGGGTCATCAACGATCTTACCATTAGCCCGGATGCACCTCGCGTAGATGACTCTGTAAAAGTACGTATTAATGCAGTTGATGTGAACGGACTGAATCGGGTCTATGTCATCACGGAAAATAATGTTGATTCTCTGTTCGCGGTTGCCGATCCACTTGAGCCGGACGTTTATATTGCTACATTGCCGCCGACCTTTCGTTTAAAAACCGTCTTTTTTAATGTGTATCTGGAAAATAATACCGGTAATGTCAGCGTATTCAGTAACCAAAGCTATATTGTTACTGATCAGCGGGCTGATGTCTTTTTTGCGAATCAATCCCTTGGCTTCTTCGGCGATCGTAGAGCAAAACTGCGTGTCGGATTAGAAAACTCTGCCGGCGCGGGTGCTGATAATCAAATTGTGGTAAACGTTCAGGCTTATGACGGCATTCAGAATTACACAAATAATGTGTCGTTTGCAAATGCGAGCACCGTTTTAAGCAGTCTGGATAGTACATCTGTTTCTCTTGATTTTACCCTGCCACTCGACCGCCCTGCTTATGACTTATTGCTGAAGGCGACAGTGTCGGAGAATGAAGATGTAATCGACTTTAATGCAACTAATGACACGCTTCGACAGACGATTGCGCCGCTTATCTATAATGTGAGTCCGTCCGCAGGCTTGGATACGATTGTTCTGCGTTCGCGTTTTCGCACCAGCTTTGCTCCATCCGGGATTAGCGACTCGAGTGCCGTGCGCATTGCAGTTCGAGAAATTGATGCGCCTGCAAATCAGACCGGTCTGATGCCCATCTCGCTTCTGCAGCAGGGGGAATTTAATGCCTTGGATGTGGAATTGTTAAACCCGGACGCACAGCTAACGATTCCCTACACAATCGAAATCACCTTAAACGAGTCGCTGATAGATACGAATGAGTTTAACCTGCAGGATGTTAGACTCTACGAGAAGCGTAGTGGAAGTGCCCCCTGGACGTTTGTTAATTCAATATTTGATGCCACTACCCGACGACTGACGGCTCAGAGCTCGCGGAGCAGTAGTTTTGCGATTTTCTTTAGTGATGATTTGCAGCCGCCGACTATCGAACTGACCGCAGATGGTAGACCACTTCGCGAGAGTGGGTTAGTTGGTAGCACACCTTCGCTTTATTTGGTGCTGCAGGATGCCAGCGGTATAGATACTCAAAAAGATCGCGTCGAAATTCTATTGGATGAACAACCCTTTCCCGAAGATAAACTCTTTATCCCGGACTCAGTGGCGCGCAATGATATTGTGGGATTCACGCTGTTTCCCGAGCTTAACCGTGGGACGCATGATCTCGCAATTCGAGTTCAGGATGTGAATGGAATCAGCGCCGAGTCTACATTTAAACTACAGGTGCAGGAAGACTTTGATTTGAAGGTCTACGGAAACTATCCGAATCCATTCGTAGACGAAACCATATTTTCCTACTTCGTCGAATTAAATGACGATCTGGATAAGTTTGAAATTCGCATTTATACTATCAGTGGCCGCCGTATAAAAACGATAAGCTCAGATGAAAATAACCCACTCGATGCGCTCGATGGAGGTGCACGGCGTAAAGGATATAACGAGCTGGTTTGGGATGGCACGGATGATGATCTGCAGGAAGTGGCGTATGGCGTTTACTTTGCTGTGGTTCGCGCGACGTATGAGGGCGAAACTATTGAAAAGACGCTGAAAGTCGCAAAAGTCCAGGTCGAGAACCCTGGCAATTAGGCGAGAACTTCGCGCGACTGAAAGTGAATAATTGAGGCTTTTATGAAAACGCAGGTAAAAATTAGTCTGGTCCTTTCTCTTGTAGTAGCTGTTTGCATGCAGCTTACTGCACAGGGCACCAAATATGGTGGCTCTTTTCTGGAGCTAAGCGTTGGGGCCAGAAGCATGGCAATGGGCGATGCGTACGCTTCGGTTGCTAATGACGGGTCGGCATTCTATTGGAATCCGGCTGGGGCGGCAAATATTTTACGAACCGATGTATCAGGAATGTATGCCTCGCTATTCAAGTCTCTGGTAAATCACTATCATCTCGGTGTGACCAAGCCGGTTTATGGCCAAGGTTCGGTCTCATTGAATTGGGTGAACGTCTCAGTTGATGACATTCCTCGCTACTGGTCCGACTTACTGAACGATCCGACCTCTTCATACGATCGGCGCGTAGCGGAAAGTACCGGTGGTGGGAACTGGGAGCAGAATGTTTTAGCAGATTCAGCATCCGGATTTAGCAATAGTAGTGAAGATGCGTTCATTATTACGCTCGCCAAGCAGAATAAAATAGATATTGATTTTGGCTGGCAATATTTTGTGATGCCAATAACTATTCCAATTGGACTTAATGTTAAATTGCTTAGGCAATCTTTATTTAGTCAAAAAAGCTCAGGTATAGGTTTTGACCTTGGAACCATGCTGAGATTCGGTCTGGATGACCTCTTTGACGATAACCGGCTAGGGAAAGTCGCACTAGGAGTAACGGTCAAAGACATCTGGAACACCAAGCTGACATGGGACACCGACTCCCGCCACTTCGATCGAATTAAGCGAAGCTGGCTGGTTGGAGGTTCTTACCACCAGCCGTTTTCCCGCCTCAATGGTGAATTGTTACTGGCTTATACCCTCAAACGTACGGATCGCACCACAAACCATATCGGTTTAGAGTATTTATACTACAACCGTTTGGCTACGCGTTTTGGTCTCACAAATAAAAAATTTACGGCAGGCGTTGGTTTTAGAGTGTCTCTGTTTCAATTTGACTATGCTTTCAGATCGCATGATCTGGGAGGCAGTCATCGTATTAACACCTCTATTACGCTATAGGAGGTTCTCATAGCGATATCACCAAAACAGCTCCTGCTAATCTTTGCCCTCCTGTGCACTTCATGCGAAAAAAGTGTTTCAACTTCAATGTCGGCACCGGAGAGGGTGCAATTGCTTCCTAAGCTTTCCGACACATTAGAAGTCGCAACGGGTTTAGAGCAGGGAATCGATGCGGAAAACCCCGCTGAGGTTGTTCCCGGAAATGAGACCATGAATGGCATCTCATTGCAGTGGGAACGTCTTTCCGGCGAGGTCGAGGAGTATCAGATTTTTCGCAGAGCAGATAATCCGGACGGCAACTTTCTGCAAGTTGGTTCTGTCTTTCCAAGTCGAACGGAAGCCGATACAACCTTCCTGGACAGAGACTCGCTGGATGTCGATAGAAGTTATTACTATTCTGTTCGAGCAGTGAATCCCGAAGGATTGGCCGGAGAGCTTGCAGAACCAGACTTCTATACGCTGATGCCAAAACCGGCATTGCGCTATCCTGTAGTTGAAGCTCAGCAGTATAACGCTTTCTTTCAGTGGGAACTCGATGGTTTTGTCGAAACATACTTCATTTTTCGCCTTGAAAAACTCGGCGTACGGAAATATGTGCCGCTGGTCGCTTTTATGCGAGATATAACAGGTAATATTCAGTCAGAACAGCAGTGGACATTACAGCAACTTACACAAGACAGTTCATATGTTTTATCTGCTGGCAGCTATCGCTGGAGAATTGACGTGAGACGATTGAATGATATTCGACGGGGCGCGGAGAGTAACTGGGGTTATTTTCGGGTAATACCCTGATTTTATTCTCAAAATTAAAGGCTAAAGTAAATTGAATACTTGCTTTATCCAGTGAAAGTAGACTAAATTCGTGGTTTCGGAATATTATTCTAAATTTATTAAAGCAATTGCTAAACTTCAGGTGTCAGTAGGCCGATTTATTCTTTATTCGAAAAGAAGCATATACAAGAATTGATTTGTAGCGTCACTTGAAAATACTGGAATTCAACTGGAAAACGGATGTTGTTAGATACGGACGAGTCATACTCTGACAAGTAGACTCAAGTGATGTTAGGTAATTGATGAAAAGAAGTACTTTGTTCTCATTATTAATTTTGTGTCTGATGACTGTGATGGTTGCGGGACAGGATAATCGTGATATTAACCCGGCTCAGTATACCGATCAACCAGCGCAGTATATCTTAGGAAATAACGATGTTCTTTTAATTAGCGTGAATTTGTGGGGTCATGTTTTGAAGCCGGGGATTTACAGCGTTCCAAGCTCCTTTGGAATCGTTGACTTGCTTTCCTCCGCAGGAGGCCCCCTTAAGTCTGCCCGTCTTAACGACGTGCGGATCATTCGAAAAAATCAGGAAGTAATTACCGTGAACATTGAAGAATTCATCAAGACAGGCAATCAATCGCTGCTTGTGAACCTTCAGCCGGGAGATGTAATAGTAGTATCCGGCAGTATCTCCGACATTTTTGGTCGTATCGTAGGATTTATGCGTGATATGGCAATTATCGTAAATGTGATACTGTTGGCTTCGCGACTCTAGAACTTGTGTAAATTAAAACGAAAAAACGAATAAAACGTGGACTAAATGAACCAGTTTTTTCTAAATCGCTTAAACATGCGGGAGGTCACCCATGTCTAAAGGTTTCAATGCAGTACTGATGTTTTTTATCATGCTGCCGTGCTTGCTGTTCGGCTCTGGCTATGGAAGTAAGAGCCTGCTCTATGTCCAAACAGCCTCCACTCTTAAGCCCCAGCGTCTTGATCTGGGAACAAATATGCGCTTCTTTACCAAAGTTGGAGACTTTCTTGGTGGTCAAAAGCCAGCGAACTTCGCCCAGGTCAATTACTGGGATGTTCAGGGAAATGTCGGATTCAGCTATGGGTTGATAGAGCATTTTGATATCTCAGCTCTCCTAAGAATTTATCAGGACGTGCATTATCAGGGCCCTAATTTTGTCAACAATCGTGAATATAATTTCCCCGATGATCTTTGGCTCAGTCTGAAGGCTGGCTCATTCGGTTCCGGGAAAATGCAGTTTGGTGTGATGGCTCAAACCCGTCTGCCGCTCGGTGATGTTCACAACTACGCTTTTGAGCAGTATTCTGCTGGCGGTGTTGAATTGGTATTCCGCGGGTTGTTCTCGTATTATAACGATCCGTTTATCAATGAGCGTGATTTTAGTCTGCACGCAAATGTTGGATTCCATTACTATAACGATACTGGTAAAGAAATCTATAACGACATCACTTTGGCAAACGCAGTAACTGCTCCAAGCAATTCCGGCTCGATCGAATACGGTGCGGCATTTACATATCCCACTGAATTGTTCGACCTGAATCTGGAGCTCTGGGGTAATACGTTTACCTCTGAACCGGATACGTTTGCTTTCAGTCGTGAGAGCTGGCTATATATTACGCCGTCTATCTCGTACAAGCCGAAGTGGCGATACAGCTTCGATCTTGGAATGGACATTCGCCTGTCTTCCGATGAAGACACATCCACTCCATTAGCATCATTTGATGGTCGTGATCTGGATCTTCCGAACTATCCCAGCTGGAAGATGACGCTCGGATTGAACGTTATTCTGAACTCCGGAAAAGATAAGTTCCGTGGTGGATTCGATTCCAAGGGCAACGTTAAGGAGAAAGTCGACTTCTACGAACGTTTGTTACAGGAACGCGAGAAGACACGCTCTATCGAAGAAGAGTTGCGCAGATTGAAGCGCGAGCGTGAGCAAGCAGAGAAAGAGCTTGAAGAACTTAGGCAGCTGCTTGAAGAAGAAGGTCGCTAGTATCTGACTCCCGCAAGTTTAAAATCCCCCGGATTCCGGGGGATTTTTTTTTCTGCATGACAACCGTATATTAAACAACACTATTTTTGTGGAGGTATGCGTTGTCCCTGACTGAAAAAGAAATTATCAGCTTGCTGAAGCAAACTCAAAAAGAAGCACTTGCACTGTATTCCAACTTTCGGGTAGCAGCTGTTCTGCTTACTGCGGATGAAGACGTGTTTACCGGAATAAATATTGAAAGTAGTTCTTACGGACTCACGATCTGCGCCGAACGTGTGGCAATGTTCAAGGCTTTGAGCGAAGGAGAAAGAGACTTTCGCAAGATCTATATTCTGGCAGATATGAAGACGCCCTGTCCGCCCTGCGGAGCCTGTCGACAAATTCTGATGGACTTTGCACCCGATATTGAAGTGGTGATGGTTGCAGCCAATGACAGTATTCTGCGGATGACATTAAAAGAACTTCTCCCCCATGCCTTCGACGGTTCTCAACTCTGAACCTCCTAAAAAACGACCTATATTTTTTTTCGCTGGAATGCTGCTTTGCTATATGTTTTATTTAGCAGATAGTTTGAATTTTCGCCTCTGTTTATACACGACTGAATGAGAATGATATGGCAAAAAAAGCAAAAACCGCAATTAATCCTACCCGTGAAGTAAACTATGCCGAATGGTATCAGCAGGTTGTAAAAGCCGCTGACCTTGCCGAGAATTCGCCGGTGCGCGGATGCATGGTTATCAAACCCTGGGGATATAGCCTTTGGGAAAATATGCAGCAAGTGCTGGATAAGATGTTTAAAGATACCGGCCATAAAAATGCCTACTTCCCACTGTTTATTCCGAAGTCATTCCTCGAAAAGGAAGCCGAACATGTTGAGGGCTTCGCCAAGGAGTGTGCAGTGGTTACCCATCATCGCCTTGAAGACGATGGCAATGGTGGACTTAAGCCAGCCGGTCCGTTGGAGGAACCACTCATTATACGGCCGACATCCGAAACCATTATTGGAGAGATGTTTGCCAAATGGATCCAGTCCTACCGCGATTTGCCGCTGTTGATTAATCAATGGGCAAATGTTGTACGTTGGGAGTTGCGCACACGCCTGTTTTTGCGCACTGCGGAATTCCTCTGGCAGGAAGGGCATACTGCACATGCATCAGCTGAAGAAGCGGAAGCAGAAACCCGACTGATGCTGGATACGTACGCGACATTTGCAGAAGACTATATGGCTCTTCCGGTAATTAAAGGCGAAAAAACCGCTGGAGAGCGCTTTCCGGGAGCCGTGCGCACCTACTGTATTGAAGGAATGATGCAGGACGGAAAAGCACTCCAAGCCGGTACGTCGCATTTCCTCGGACAAAACTTTGCGAAAGCTTCCAATATTAAGTTCTTGAATAAAACCGGCGAAGAGGAATTTGCCTATACCACCTCGTGGGGAGTTTCAACTCGCCTGATCGGCGCACTTGTAATGGCCCATAGTGATGATGACGGAATGGTAATTCCGCCGAAACTCGCACCGGCTCATGTCGTTATTTTGCCGATTATACACGATGAAGAACAGCGCGATTCTATTCTCGATTATTGCGATATCCTTGCTAAAGATCTTAAGCAGCTTAGCTATGCCGGGCGTAACCTGGAAATCGAAGTTGATTATCGCGAAGGACGTGGCGGTCAAAAATTCTGGTCGTGGGTTAAAAAAGGCGTTCCGGTTCGCATCGAGGTAGGACAGCGTGAAATTGACGCCGGAATGCTTGCAGTTGGTAGACGCGATAAGGAACATCGAGAGCGTAATAATATTTCGCGTGAAGATTTACTAAGCTCAATTGTAGAAACGCTCGATGATATGCAGGAAGCGATTCGTGTAAAAGCACAGAACTTTCGTGATGAACGCATCGTAAAAATAGATGATCGTAAGGAATTTTATACGTACTTTAAATCTAAGTCTGAACGCCCGCCCGGATTTGCTTTAAGCCACTGGGACGGTACAGAAGAGACAGAAGAAAAGATAAAAGCAGATCTTGGAGTTACTATTCGCTGTATTCCCTGGACAGATAGCCCGGAGGAAGGAACATGCGTAATTACCGGAAAGCCCAGTAAACAACGCGTAATTTTTGCGAAAGCATATTGATATTGTACCAAAGAGTCGCCCAAAATAATAGATTGGATTCGTGAATGTATAGTAGTTCGCCCGGAATGAATATTACCCCGGCAATAAAAAATATTATCCTGACATGTGTTGCGGTATTCTTTTTTCAGTCAACGCTTGCAAGTTCTTTGAATGAAACGCTCAGCTTTCTGATGCCGGAGAACTCGGCATGGTATTATGGAAATGTCTTTGAGATGATCTTTGGTGTGTTGCCAAACTTGTTTATGAATAGCTTTTTCGTGTGGCAACCTTTCACCTACATGTGGCTGCACGGTGATTTTTGGCATATCTTCTTCAATCTGATTATTGTCTGGATGTTTGGTAGTGAGCTGGAGCGTCAGTGGGGGACGCGTGAATTTTGGAGATATTACCTTTTTACGGGAATAGCTGCCGGTGTAACAATTCTGGTGTGGAATGGTTTTTTTGCTCCAAATATACCAACGATTGGCGCGTCGGGTGCGGTATTCGGATTGCTTGCAGCCTATGCACTTTTTTATCCGGACAATTACATCTATTTTTGGTTCTTTCTACCAATCAAAACTAAATACTTCGTCGCACTGATTGCCGTATTTGAGTTTTTCTCTATTTCTGCAGCAGATGGTGTATCACATATTGGGCATATTGGTGGACTCATTGCCGGCTATTTTTACATTCGCCATAAGTATAAACGCGAAGGTATTGGCCGAACCTTCTTTCAGGATTTCTTTAAAAAAAAAGGCCATTTTTAGGCTCCAAACCTCCTTCCTCTTCGCCATTTAGTAAATTTGAGCTGCCGAAGCTGGGTCGCTCAGACAAATCCAAGAAGTCCAAAGAAATATCATTAGACGATCTCCTTGATAAAATTAGCAAGAAGGGGATGGGGTCGTTGACTGCTGAAGAGCGTGACATATTGAAAAAGGAAGCGGATAAACTGAACGGAAATCGACCAGATTATCGGATATCCGATAGCGATGACCCGGAGGGGGAAGATGGTGGAATGGAAGAACCGAGGGATAAGAACTAGAGAAGCGAAACCAGATTACTGCCACATTTTGATATAAAAAAAGCCTCCGGGAATTTCCCGGAGGCTTTTTTTATAT
>JBOEGD010000047.1:0-17497 GCA_050633245.1 Calditrichia bacterium
ACCTGCTTTGTCCATGCAACCGCTTTTGCAGCGTTTTCCGAGCCACTTAAGCGCGGGCCGATATGGTGACAAAGATACTCCAACAATCCATACGACTCACCAGATTCCAATGCTTTCTCAAATATTTTCTTCACCATTAGCGTATCGTTTGGTGCTTTGGCCATTTCAGCCTTTTGCGCAACTAGCAGTGTGGGTAGAATAAGACAGAATGCAAAAATTAAGGCTTGCTTGATCATGCTGAAGATCTCCGTATTGAGTGCGTGGTTTAACTGCACAGAATTTGCAACAATGTTGGGAATCTTCCAATAGTGGGAGTAAAAAAGGTGAGATTGTACTAAGCCTGTACGGAAAAATGTTGTCACACACTGTATGCCAACATCTTTTGAATACAAAAAGATCTTATTTTTTTGAGACCATATCGAAGATAATCATGAGACTTACGATAAATTATATTCAACATTTTTTCGATCCAGAAAGTGTTCCGCCGCCTTTGAATCCACCGGTTTGCTGATATAATACCCCTGTATTCTATTGCAGTTCAGTGAATTTAAAAACGTCAACTGTTCAAAGTTTTCCACTCCCTCTGCAACAACATCCAGACTCAGATTGTGTGCTAATCCGACGATGGCCTCGGTAGTTGTCGTTCGGTCTTTGTGCTCAGGAATGCCATTGATAAACGATTTGTCTATCTTCAGTGTATCTATGGGGAGCCGGTTCAGATAACTAAGTGAAGAGTAGCCCGTCCCAAAGTCATCCATGGATATTTTTATTCCCAGCTGCCTGAATAGCTCTAAAAGTTCAATTGCGTATTCAAGATTCTGCATTGCGCTGCTTTCAGTTAATTCGAATCCGAGAAATCTGGGATCAAGACTGTTCTCATTAAGAATAGTGACAACCGACTCAAGGAAATCGTCTTCATAAAATTGCTGCGCGGAAAGATTTACCGCAATGGGAACCGAGGAGTATCCGGCCTCCTGCCATTCCCTGCCTTGTTTACAGGCTGTCTGAAGAACCCATTTACTCAGTGGGATAATTAAACCTGTTTCCTCAGCAATTGGAATAAGTCTATCAGGTTGTATCATCCCAAGCTTTGGGTGGTTCCATCGGATGAGTGCTTCTAAGGAGCTTATCTTGCCGCTTGACATTTCCATGAGAGGCTGGTAGTGCAGAACAAACTCTCCATTTTCAATCCCCTTTAGCAAGTGGTTTTCTAATTCGAACTCATCTTCCTGCTTTTCATAAAGAGAAGAATTATAGAAAGCGAATGAGCTTCCGGCCTTGCTCTTGGCGTGATACATAGCGATGTCGGCATTTTTAACGAGGCTTTCGGCATCTATCCCATCATCAGGGTAAATGCTGACCCCCATACTTCCTCCGACGCTTAATTCTTGACCTCCAATAACAACGGGCTGCGATACTTCATTAAGAATCTTATTTGCAATGCCAACAAGTCTTTCGGTTGGACAATCTTCAGCTAAAATCAGCGTAAATTCGTCACCGCCCAGTCTGAAAATTGAGTCTGTTTTTCTTGCACAACCGGCTAAGCGGGTGGCAACAATTTTGAGCAATTGATCCCCGGCAGTGTGTCCCAATGTATCATTGACGCGCTTAAATCCATTTAAGTCCAGAAATAAAAGGGCAAACTTTTGCTCATTCATTCCGGCATCGGCGATTTTATTGTTCAGCGTAATATAAAATCGCTCTCTATTTGCCAAACCGGTGAGGGAATCGTTATACGCAAGATATTGCTCAATCTCTCTCGATTTTTCCAATCTACTAACCATTTGTTGTCGCTCTATGGCATATCGGATAGATCTGAGAAGGCTATTGCTGGTCACTTCACCCTTTGTAAGAAAATCCTGAACACCATACTGTAAAAGCTGCATGGCTAATTGATCATCTGCCATGCCAGTTAGAATAATTATTGGAAGTTCGGGTGTTATTTTTCGTATTCGGGCAATATTTTCTACTCCGTTTCCATCCGGAAGATGGAAATCCAGAATAACTAAATCGAGATAGGTATCCAGAGAAAGGTACTTTAATCCCGACTCAAACAGCTCTTCTTCAGCTATGTGAAAATCAACTCCGCTTATGCAGCTCAATTTTTCACGAAGCAAAACTCTATCGGCAGGGTTATCTTCGATAAGTAAGAGTTTTATTTTATTTGCAACAGCCGATACCTGATCAACTATATGTTTGTTCATCTAAGTCTCCCATCCATGAGAAATTATCACTAAATGGCTTTTTTCGGTGATAGTCTTACAATTTTGAACCAGAAATCTTCAAGAGACTGCACAATTTTTGCAAATTACTCTAGCCCAACTGGTTTCGTTACGTAACTATTCGCACCGAGGGTATAGCTTTCCAGTATATCCTCATCTCTTTCCGAGCTGGTGAGCACGATAACAGAAATGTGTTTCAGATTCTCTGAATTTCGTAAATTACTTAGAATTTTATGCCCATTATCTCCCGGTAAATATTGGTCGAGTAGAATTAAATCCGGCTCCGTTGCTGCTTCAAAACCATCACTCCTGTTTAAGAAATTCATTGCATCTTCACTAACGAAACCCTTCAAATAAAGAATGTTCAGCAAGCATTTTTTTGAGAAAACCGCAAAGCCGGTAGATTACAAGATGGTCATCGCACGCGATACTTCTAACAAGAACAAATTCAGCACTCAACAGAAAAAATGTTCGTTTTTCCAGCAAATAGCCGTCGGTATATTTTGCCTGTTCTACAGCAACATATGACCAAGAGTATCAGTGGTAATCTCAAATTTACCGAGCAGGCAGCTGCCTATTCACGGGTAAACTAGTAATCGGCAAAAAATTCATTGATTATACCTTTTCTTCTGAAACCAAATGACTGGTGCGATGTATAATCATCAATAGCCATAGTGTCACACTACGGCTCTTCATCACTGTAGCCAGTCTCTAAAATCAATTAGTAGGCAGAAAGAAGTAGATTACGGGAGAAATTTGCTTTCTTTAATGCTTCGAACGGCTATGCACAAAAGCCATTTTTGTAAATAGCCTGATTCTAATCATCTGCTCGGGGAGGGCATTTATGATTAAGAGATACGCTACAACACTCGTTTTGCTTTTCATTTTATGTATTGATATCGGCTTCGCCAGAAATCCACACAAACATTCGACTCAACAAAAATCTGTGAGTCAAACCGATCGTGTCAAAACGCTCATTACCATTAATAACTGGGAATACTGGTTGCGCAACGATGGTCAGAGCGCGCATACGCCGGATGGCAATTACGGTGGCATCTATCCTGGCGGGACAGCCTCGACTATTTATCAGGATGGGCTTATCTGGGGCTGCAGGGTGAATGATAATAACCCCAATTTACCACCAATCCGTGTAGGTGGCCAGACCTACACTGTTGGTACCAGCGCCGGTTATGTGGTTACGCCCGGACCGAATGCAACCGCTTCGCAGCCGACACCGATCTGGCGAATTCGCGCAGACTGGAAGCGGTTCTTTGAAGGTGATGATGGCAGCGGAGAGCCAATCCTCCATTTGCCCGAAATAATTGATGAAGCAGCCGCGCGGTTCCAGATTGCGAGAAATAATGTAATGGACATTCAGCAGCTGGAAATTATCAACCAGTATAAAGAAGACTGGCTGAATTGGCCGGCGAATCTGGGTGCCCCCTACTATGATGTGAATGGGGACGGCAGCTATACGCCTGGTTATGAAGAAGACTTAAATAATAATGGGCGAATTGAGCGTGGTGAGCGTGAAGAACCCGGTATCGCGCTGGCCGATCAGGTAGTCTGGTNNTGTTAATAACGATCTGGACCCGGACGTCACGAACTCCTTGTATGGTTCTCCGCCAATCGGTCTGGAAATTCGTAATGCTATCTGGGCATATAATCAACCCGACGCCACGTTAGGCCAGAGCCTGTTCAAGCAATATACAATTTTTAATAAATCCGGCTACGTGCTGGACTCAATGTTTATTGCGCAGTGGGCCGATCCCGATATTGGCAGCTTCGGTGATGATCTGCAGGGTGTTGATACGACCAGAGAATTGGGTTATGCTTACAATTACTTTTCAACAGACAGCGATTTCGACGCCTTTGACCTCTCGCCCGCCGCGGCTGGCTATGATTATCTGCAAGGTCCACTGGTAGACGGACAGCCCGGTGAAGATCGCAACCGCAACGGCATCGACGATGCCAGTGATTATGGGGCGTTTAATCTTAAGCGTGTTGGACCGGGGAAAATAAATTTGCCGCTCAGTTCGTTTGGTTATCAGCCAACTACGTTCGGTGATCCTGGTCCTTTCGGTGACTATGAAGCCACAGAAGAGTTGTACAACCTACTTAACGGGTATTTTGCGGTTGACTTTTCGACTCCACCCCAGCCGTTTCTCACCGGTTCCGGGCCTAATCAGGGACAACCCACAAAATTTCCATTATCAGGAAATCCCTTTAGCGAAACGGGTGATCTTGATGGAGTTGGTGACAACCCGGCGCCCGGCGATCGCCGCATGCTCATGTCTTCCGGGCCCTTTACCATGCAGCCGGGCGATGTTCAACAAATAATTATTGCACTGGTTGGTGGCATAACTCTGGAAGAAAGTGGCGATAACCTTACCGCAATTCTACAGCTTTGGCAAAACAGCGACTTCGCACAGTTTATGTTTGACAATCTATTTGAGGTCACCCCTGCACCTCCGGCTAAACCGGTAGCCGTCGCTATTCCTATGGAAAATGCCGTCATGCTGGACTTCGGAGCGGATCTGGAAGCAGTAAAAGAGACCGAAGAGAACAGCAATCCAACCGGCTTTAATTTTGAGGGGTATAATATTTATCAGCTTCCTAGTGCAAACGCAACATTAGAACAGGCAACCAAAATCACAACTATTGACAAGAAAAACTCCATCAAAAGAATCAGAGCACCCCGCTTTGTATCAGCACTTGGTGAAATTGTGGATGTAACCATTCAGTCCGGAAACAATTCCGGAATCAGACGATACTTTTTAGTAGATAAGGACTATATCAACAACTCACCACTCTACGCCGGACTCGAATATCATTTTGCCGTTACCGCCTATAATGCCAAGGACAGCAATGGCGATGGACTGATAGATAGCGATATGCCCGACCCTGCTATAGAGAGCGCACTCAACGTTTTAACCGTTATTCCACAGGGCGATAAGCCCGGCGAACGCCGTGCGGTTGTCGGCAGTTTTGCTGAAGTGGATGCCTCCGGCGCAACCAGCGATGGAGCGGTTTCCGTTCGGGTTATCGATCCCACAACACTTACCGGCCACCACTACGAGGTGCGCTTCACGGTAAACAACGACACGTCGCTTGCCGAACCCCGGCAGAAGACCTGGAAATTAACCGATGTTTCCGAAGGAGTGATTGTTGCCGAAAATCAGCAGCAGCTATCTTCGTTGCGCGATAATGAGGATGCTCCTTTTTACGACGGATTTCAGATCAAGGTATCCGGCCCGCCGCCCGGCATAAATACGCAGAGGCCGGGACCTTTCGGAGACATTCCGGGTAGCAATAACGGCTGGAACTGGACCAATGGCGATCGCTGGCTATCCGCATGGAATTGGGGTGGAATAAGCTTTTTTAGCGGCTTGTCCAACGGGGTAGACTTTCTCGGCAGCACGCTTATTGCCGGGGAAGAATTTGTTGATGTAGAGCTGCGTTTTGCCGGTGATACGCAGGCAAACCAACCGGATCGCTGGAGTGAAGGCTATGTGTATAACCGAAGCGCAGACTACGAATTTTCCGGCATTGGCTCCATGCCCTTTACCGCCTGGAACAGCGAAACCGATGAACAGCTGATAGTTTGCTTTGTGGAAGATGCCAATGAAGGCAATACGAATTTAATCTGGGATATGGGCTGGAACGGCACTGCCTTTTCAGCGAGTGGAGGAAGGGAATACATCCTGATCACCAACACACCTTATGGAAGCGGGCCTAATCCGGCAGATCCGCTTTATTCGCAAGATGCAATTATTATGGGCGGAATTCCCTGTCTCTATGCCATTTGGCCTACATCCCGCGGTTCCCGTCCCTATCTGCACGAAAGTTTCGACCTGCAGGTTTTTGCCTCAAACGTGAATACCGGTGATGATGTCTTTCGCTTTACCACGGATGCAATAGAGTTTGACGAACAACAGGCCAGAGAAGACATAAAGCAAATAAACGTCTTCCCTAACCCCTACTACGGCTACAATAGCGAGGCGACCTCGGCATTTAACAGCTACATCACTTTTACGCATTTACCGCAGGAGGCAGTGATTCGTATTTTCACTATCGGTGGCAATCAAGTTGTGAAGCTAAAGAAAAATGACGAGTCTCAATTTCTGCGCTGGAATATGCGCAACAAGGTGGGGCTGCAGGTGGCCAGTGGTCTCTACATCGCTCATATTAAGCTACCCACCATCAATGCCGAAAAGGTGCTGAAGTTCTTTATTATTCAAGGGGATGAGATCCCGGAAGTCTTTTAGACAGCAATCACCGCAGGCGGGCATATTCAGAATATTGCTTTTTTACGTCATTCTAACTTGAAGAATCAACCATTACACCGTCCTGGTTAGCAGGCGGTGTACAATCCGAACCAGGTCGTCGAATCGATATGGTTTCTTGATAAATTCAATATTTTCCTGCCCAACAAATTCCTGCAAAACATTCTTTTTGTCATAACCGCTGGAGAGTAACACCGGGACATTTGTTTTCTGCTCTTCCAGCTTAAGCAGAGTTTCTTTTCCGCCTAAACGAGGCATCGTTATATCCAAAAGTACCAGCACAATATCGCTTTGATTCTTTTTAAACATGGAAACTGCTTCTACACCATCCGCTGCAACCTTCGTCTGAAACCCCAGCTTACCGAACATTGTCCGGGCTACTTTGCGGATATGTTCTTCATCATCAACAATAAGTACCGTGCCTTCCCCTTTCCAACCTTCCGGAATTTCGCGTCTCTTTCGACTTTTTCGTGGGGTCTGCGAATTTGCGGGTAACATCACTCTAATACGCGTCCCCTTATTTACTTCACTTTTAACATCAATACCTCCCTTATGACCACGTACGATACCAATCAGGGAAGCAAGTCCTAAACCATGCCCCTCGGGTTTTGTCGTAAAAAAGGGGTCGAATATTTTGGAGACCGTTTCCTTATCCATACCATGCCCCGTATCAACTACTTCAAGAAAGACGTATTCCTGATCTGTCGAAAGGCTATCATAATAAGTCGATGTCCGATGGCTCTCATCAGGATGAATTGCTCCGGTTTTCAGGGTAATATTACCAACTTTTTCACCAATTGCATCAGACGCGTTGATGACAAGATTCAGCAGCACTTGACGAATTTGCGCTGCATCGCCTTCAATGAAGGGTAATTCAGATGCCAGTTCAAAATTAAGATCTATCGTTTTTGAAATAGAGACTTTCAGCAGATTCGTTGTTTCACTTACCAGCTTGTTTATGTTAATCGCCTTTAAGAAGAAGCGTCCCTTTCCAGAGTAGGCCAAAAGTTGATAACATAATTCCGCTGCCTGTCGTGCCGCACTTTCAATGGTTTTTACATTTGTAATCAGGGGCGATTTCTTAGGCAGGTCTTCGACTACAAGGCTGGCATTCCCCAAGATACCGGTTAGGATATTGTTAAAGTCATGAGCGATGCCTCCAGCTAAAACGCCAACACTTTCAAGCTTTTGGGCATGGTACATCTGCGCCTCAAGTGCTTTTCTTTCAGTAACATCTGAAGAAAGCCCAATAATATGTGTCACTTCTCCTTCCGAATCTATAATTGGGCAAAATGTACGTATGATATTGCGAATACCGTTCGCAACCGAGGGGTATTCCTCTTCCAGCGTAAATTCCTTCTTCTCAGTCATCACCTTGTTCAACATTTCCTTCCTATCATCAGCCAGAGAAACCGGAAGGTTCTTTTTTAGGCAAAAATCAAGATCCGTTTTGCCTATTAGCCACTGGCGAATGCCAGGATCTTTTGCGCATGCCGGATTGAGATAGATATAGCAGCCATCCATATTATAGACCGCAATTTGCAGAGGGATGCTATCCAGAATGCTTTCATAAAATTGCTGAAGCCATTGTATCTCAAACTGCGATTGCCTTTGGTCGGTCACATCAACAAACATGGCCCAGGTTTCTCCCAACTCTTCTCCGGTCCGATTATCTGGAATTGCACGCAACAATGTATTGACGGTTCTGCCATCTTTTGTTTGCAGGTCCCGTTCTTCAGAAACATACCCGCTGCAAAAAGCTTCCGCATAATCAGCGTTTTGTACAATTTTCTTTTGATACTCTGGTGTATAGAATTCGATGAGAGAGTGATTAAGAACATCATCTTTTTGGTATCCCAACGTTTGCGAAAATTGATCATTGCAATCCGTAATGATTTGAGAACCATTGCGATAAATTGTAGTGACATACATAATTGGTGCTTTATCAAATAGTCGATGATAGCGCGCAGTGGCTAGTTTAACCTTTTCTTCAGCCTGCAGACGTTCCGAAATATCATGGCAGACAGTTAGAAGGATAAGTTCTCCGTTGATATTTGGCACGGCACGTACAAAACTTTCACACGTGATTAAATGTCCATCTTTATGACATTTAACTAATTGCCCGGAATATAGAGTTCCCGGGTCCTCCAGACATGTTTGAACTAACTCATCAAACTTAGCGATTTGTTCATCTGGCAATAACTGATGTACCGCTATCCCGGTTATTTCCTCAACAGAATAACCGATCTGCCCGGCTCCAAACTTGTTAACAGAAAGAATAACGCCGCTTTTATCAAGCGTAAAAAACGTAGAAGGATTATCATTATACAGAGCGCGATAGCGATCTTCACTTCGTTTCAATGCATTCTCGGTCTTCACGTGCCTGGATATTTGTTTTTGCAGCTGCTCATTCTTTTTCTTCAACTCCGCGGTTCGTTCTTCGACTAGTTGCTCCAGCTCATCATGATAGTCCCTCAGTCGATTTTCCGTATTTTTTCGTTCGGTAATATCATGAAAATACCATATCCTGCCATGATAGCAACTGTTGGAATCGATGAGTGGAGAAGAATAACGCTCAAAAAATCGACCGTCTTTAAGCTCAAGTTCATCTTTGCTTTTTTCTTCAGGATGAGAATATAAATAGTTTACTTTTTTCAGGAACTGCTCCGGATCAACCAGTTTGGACAGTGCATGCTTAAGGAGCAAGGTATCGTCTTTGGTTTCCGAAAGTTCTTTTGGCACCTGCCACAGCTCAAGCATTCTTTCATTCACCGAAACAACCATCCCATTCTCATCGACCACAAGTATGCCATCGAGAGTCGCCTCGAACTGTGCTTCCAGCAGTGATGGATCCCGGGACTCCTGACCAAGCTGCTTTAAATCGCTGATATCGTGCGCGCAGACTAATACGCGATCCAGCATCCCGTCTTCTGAATACAACGGGACCTTAATAATTTTTAACCACTGACTTCTTCCGGATGAAGACATTACGTCCCTAAACAAAACCTGTAATTTTCTGGAATCGATAACTTCCAGATCGCTTTCTCGATAATTTTTGGCTTCTTCAGTTGGAAAAACATCGAAGTCATTTTTGCCAATTAAGTCTTCCTCACTCTTACCAAGAAATTGGCAAAAGGAGTGACTAACAGCTCGATAATTAAGCTTATTATCCATCAGAATGATATAGTCTGGCGAATCTGTAATTATTGTTCTGAATTGTTCAATTTGTTGATTTGCAGAAAACGCATGTGTGGTAGAAGCTGACGTTAGGGGCATAGTCTAAACCTCTGGAATAAGTGTTTGAATAGTTAAAGTCCAATTCATCTGTCAATGAAGTTGGTCATCTAGCGGCAGCACATATATCAAAAAGGTTTATTAAGCGAAGTCAATATAATTAAGTATAAGAATAAGGCATGGTAAAGCCAGCTAATAATGCAGCGATATTCGATATTATCCAGGAGATTTAAGTTCTCACTTGGAGAATATTCAGACAAAGCTCGATCAAAACTCTGAGGAGACTCCGTTTTCCTGCACTACCCCGGCCTGGAGCCACAGGCTCTGCAACATTTTATTATAACAATGATCCATATGAAAAATATCGTTATATGGTTCGACTATCGTGTTGTAAATCATTTTGTCAAAAATGTAATTTACGATACAGAACTCATACTTACTACTAAGCTCCGGATTTCATAAATACTATTTGTAGTGTAGGATCTAATAGAATGTACTGTGTAAAGTAGGTTGAGACACTTGTTCTGAACTGCTTGACTGGCAGTTTATTAGGCGAATATTTCAATTTGCATGGAGATTTTTAGTAACATCCTTACCTTTAGAGCAGTACTATTAAAGGCCATAAAGTCGGGTGCCAATCGTAAAGGCAGATCAAAAACAGGATACACCGCAATGTTTCAGAACTTTTATAAACATAGATTTGCCATTTTTTTTATCACGCAGCTGTTTGTTTTGTTTGGTGCGTTATTTTGTGCACCAGAGATATTTGAGAAAACCGTATTGCCAGTGCTCATCAAGCTTAATATTGCTGCCGGAATATTCCTTATCTCGAAAAATAAACCGCTGATGTGGATGACAATCGGCTTGTTTATTCTGGCAATATGTATTTTCGGTGCCAGCTTCTTTGAGCGCGGCATGGGAGATAATATTCCGATGCGCTTGACGATTTACTCCGTTTTCTATATCATTATCACCTTTCAGATTATCCGGCAGGTCTGGAACGCTGAGGAGGTAGACGAGACCGTGATTATCGGCGTGATGAGCGGCTATATGTGTCTGGGATTTCTGGCCTTTTTTATGCTGATGGCGATTGAAGTACATCAGCCCGGGTCATTCTCCGGCACGCTGATGAAGAGCGAGGATATAACCATGCGCGGTGATGCGCTGATGTATTATGCCTTTATTACCTTGCTCACTATCGGCTATGGAGAAATTATCCCGGTTACCCAGGTGGCGCAAAAGGCAGCAATTCTTACCGGCCTTATCGGTCAGTTTTATTTGGTTATCATTACTGCTATTGTGGTGGGAAAGTATTTGCAGCATTCGGGGAGACCGCAGGAGTAATTATTTTCGGTAGGTGTTTGAATATATGAGGAGATGTTTATTTTAGTGGGTTTGAATCTATCAGTCGAGGTGAATAAATGTTGGGAGTGTTAAAAAAAATCGATCGAATTTTATATGAACGAATAACCTGGAATCCAGAAAATAATGAAGAAGGGAAGTTTACTACATCCTCATATTCCAGAGATGATTGTTGGATACAAATGAATGACTTTCCAGAAGAACCTTTATGGACACTTTACTACAGGGGAGAGTCGAAGGATATAGAAGACACACCAACTATTTGGAAGGTGAATTATGCAAATGAAAGCCCGTCAACATAGCGTTTTTTCACCCCACAAAGAAAGATTGACCCAATAAAGTGGAATTCATACTCATTTTAATATGCAGAGCTCACTCGGCTTCCTCATTCACCTGTAATTCGGGGAAAGGGTTCTTTAGATCTGCCCAGGAATCGCTATTAGCAGAAGCTATACGCTCGTCAAGCAAGCATGCATCAAGTTTGGAGCGCATTTCTTTCTCGTCCATATTCTGACCTATGAAGACGAGCTCTTGGATACGGTCACCAAAGCGTGGATGCCAGTCTGGTTGCTGGTCCGGACGCTGCCCTTCAATGTATTCCCACTGATCGCGTGGCACAGCCGCCCACCACATACCGGAAGGGTTTACTTCACTGGCACCGCCGGCCTGAGCCCATTCATAGGCAATCCGGTGATCCGCAGCTACCCAGAAAAAGCCCTTCGAGCGGAGCACACCTACCCAGTTTTCTTCATCGAGCATGTACATCCATAGTTTCTCGGCGTCAAAGGGATGTGGTGTTCTATAAGTAAAACTTGAAATTCCGTATTCCTCCGTCTCGGGTGTATGTTCTTCCTGCAGCTCACGAATCCAACCGGCTGAGCTCGCAGCCTTATCATAGTCGAACAACCCCGTATCGAGAACTCTGTCGAGTGCAACCTGTCCGCGCGTTGTTGTGATAATCTGGGCACCGGGATTGAGTGCTTTCACAATAGCTGCGACCTCCAATGCTTTTTCTTTGCTTGCCAAGTCCAATTTGTTCAGCACAATAACATCGGCAAACTCAATCTGATCAATGAGCAAATCGGTTACTGTGCGATTGTCGTCTTCTCCCAGCGACTCACCACGATCTTCCAATGCATCAGCAGCGTTATAATCCTGCAAAAAGCTCGCCGCGTCTACAACGGTAACCATCGTATCCAGTCTGGACACCTGGCCCAGGCTAACACCATTTTCATCTTCAAAGGTAAAGGTCTGTGCAACCGGAATCGGTTCCGAGATTCCGGTAGACTCAATCAGCAGGTAGTCAAAGCGTCCTTCCTGGGCAAGGCGCGAGACTTCTTCCAGCAAATCATCCCGCAGTGTACAGCAGATGCAGCCATTGGTCATTTCTACAAGCTTTTCCTCGGTTCGCGAGAGCTCAGCACCTCCGCGTTCAACAAGCGCTGCGTCGATATTCACCTCGCTCATATCATTTACAATCACTGCTACGCGTCGGCCTTCGCGGTTATTTAGCACCTGGTTAAGCAACGTGGTCTTCCCTGCCCCGAGAAAGCCGGAAAGCACCGTAACAGGCAGTCTATCTTTATTCATATCATGCTCCAGTATGATAGTTTATGACATCCAATTAGCAGCTACATTGCAAATGTATGTGTGTATTTAAGTAATACTGTCCGGCTATCCGTAACCGGCAATCGAGGCGACTGGTTACGAGGTCGATTGGAATTGAGCCCCTCGTTATAAACGATCCAAAGATCCCTGCCTTCATTAACATGATATCTTAGTCTTGTATTAATGCTCACACGATCTATCTGACTATTGTATTGCACGAACGAGGAGGCTGAAAAATGTCTGTCCAATGCAGCCTGGATCCGGATTCGCGGTAAATGGGCATTAAATTCCTGATCGCGATCGGGAAATCGAATAGCACTTAGCTCGTAATTGGCTCCTAATTCAAGATGTTTAGACACATTCCAGGCCAATCCAGGAGACAAGGAGGTTCTCCAACCATCGTAGAAACTACCGCTTATCAATTCGACTTCCGGCCTAAATTGCCATCCTTCAGGTGCACTGGCATTTAACCAAACATCGTGATACCAGTATGATCCGGCGGGTACCTCAGCATCTTCCGAGAACGAAAACGACTCACGCACGTCCTCATAGTAATGATCTGTAGAAATCAGGAATGTGGCACCTTGTTTCAGTTCAAACCAGAAAAAGGGGTGAACCCAAAACGATTCAACCGACCCATCAGAGTTCCTTAGATAAGTTGATGCCCAGTTGCCCACCCACACTCTGCGAAAACGGGAAGATTCATCTTTAAAACTTTGATAATTAACGTCAGGAGAAAAATAGGTAAAATCAGAACGACGGGTAAATCCCATTGCCGGAAGATAATTGGCTCCAGACCATGTGAGGTCCAAATTATAAGAAAGTCCCTGGAGCTTACGACGCTTCCACGACAATACCGCCCGCCCTGCTTCAAATGGCTTGTAATTATCATTGTTAACATCAGCTTCATCAATACTCTGCGCCCACTTTAATGTGAGATACTCATCTCCGGTCACCCGAACAATGCCATCCAGGCCGTAGGCCACATTGTAGGTACCATCCTCATCAATACGGCTGGTTACCATTCCACCAATAGTGGAGTAGTTATTGAAGGCTTGTTTTCTGATACGAATAACACCAAAGTTTTCGGTGGGAAATCCATCCTGCCGCGCGGTTTGCATATTCAATAATCCGACATCCCAATCGTTTACGCGTCCGACAACTCGAGCACCACCCAGAATTCGGATCGGCTCACCTTCAACCAGCCCAATTCTGCGACTGTGAAAGAGCCTGCTGCTTGATCCCCCCGTATCGAACTCAAAAATTCCCGAACGCTCTTGAAAGAATTGTCTTTTTTCAGGGAAGAAGAGGGAAAAACGGGTTAGGTTAATCTGTTGATCGTCTGCTTCGACCTGAGCAAAGTCGGTATTTACCGTCAAATCCAGCGTAAGGTTTGGCGTCAGGTTATACTTCAGATCCAGACCAACCTCATTCGTCAAGTCATCGTTCAGGTTATAGGCAGATTGACTATTGTTCAACATAGAGAATTGATTGACACCACTTAGTGCGTAAGGGGCAATATAGAGCGGTTTTTTTCTGTTAATTCCTTCCAGGATAACATCCTGCATTTGAGACGGTTTCCTAAATCCATTATTGAATGCCGGAGAGATATCAGGATATACATGCCGCTCGTTAGCAGTTGTCATCCAACGATATACAGACAATCCAAAGACCGCGCGCTCGTTCTCCTGCTGAAAGGCTAACGTGCTAAAGGGGATTCTCATTTCTGCAAACCATCCTTCATCAGTGACGGTAGACGCTGAGTCCCAAAAGCCATTCCAGTCCCAATTTGTGCCCGCTTCAGCATCATTTGCGAGTGTTGCATCAGCACGCATTCCCAATGGTGTGGTATAGAACCAGAGTGCCGATTCATNNATCATTAAAGGTATCCAAGAGCAATCCAAATGTATCATCCCCACTCCATCGATCGCGATAAAATGAATTTCCTCTTAGGTTATCCGTGTTATTTACATAGAAGTGCCCGGCAGCATAGATGTAGTTTTCATCATATGCTATGCGAATTTCAGTTCGTTCAGACATTGTACCACGATAGGTCGGTTGGTAAGTAACCAATGGCAATGGCTCTATAGCCGACCATGCTTCCTCGTCAATTCGGCCATCAATCTGTATCGTACCTGTAAGTCGCTGCAATCGAATTGCCGAAGATTTGGTATCTTCATTGTTGGCCATTCCCACATGGTTGCTCGTCTGAGCAAATACATGAGAAGGCGTGCTCACAAAGATGGTCATGCCCAATATAAGCAGTCGTAAGTATATCAAATTTATTTTCATGGGAAGCCTTCTTCTGTAGTGGGAATGTTAAACTATTGGCATTCAAATCAGCAATGGTCGCACTTATCGCTTTTACATAACCGATAGTTACGCACGTGCGCCGCAATCAATGCTACTGCTGAAGCAACCGTCACGATGATCTCCCCTTCATGTCCAATCAGGTCGTGCAGCAGAAAGGCAGCACTGGCTAATCCAACAAGCCCCAGAACACCTAACCCGAGCACCCAGAGGTCTTTGTGTTGCCAACAACCGATTCCAAATGCAAAAGCTCCGGCAGGCAAGCTAATCGCCAGCATAAGTTTGTGGAAAAGTTCATCTGTAAAAAATGAAATTGGTAGAGTGGTACCCGCTACCAGAAGTACCGGCACAAGTAAACAGTGTAATGCACAAAGTGAGGTGCTTAGCACCCCAATCCTGTCCGCAAAATTTCTTACGGTGAATGCACTTTCAATTCTCAAAACTTTCTCCTTTTGGTAATAACCAGGATAACACGAATACTTTAAAACTGTAGATTCTCAAGTTCTTTTCGAATCACGATCACGCTATCCAGCAGAACCTTTTGGACCGCCAGCATATTTTCAGGCGACAATTCTATTTGCGAACCATGCTTATGGTGATGATGTTCATGATTGTGGTCGTGTTCAAAGCCCGGAACCTCAATCAGATTTTCATTCCAGGACATTAAACGCGATTCTATTTTCAGAACGCTATCATCACCTGCAGGAAGTTTTTTTAATATCTCCTTTATCTCCTTAACTATCTGCATGGACTGTTGATGGATGCGAAATGCCTCTTCCATTAAGGGATCGGGTTTGGAAGAACCCGTGCATCCCAGCAGGAAGAAAAATATCAGACAGGACAATCCGAGTGCCCTGAAGCTTATGGAAGAATAATTTGTCATTTTCATAATATTTGCAATGTTTGGAGCCCCTCTAAAATCACTCTTATTTACGCTATTGCCCATTCAGAGAGATATTCCGGATATACCCCTGATACGTTTCTTTATCTACCTGCACATCTTTCCAGATATCCTTAACCATTACCGCGATCTGCCTGTCTATCAGCATTTGGATCTCATGGCGATAACCCTGATAATCCAGATAATGGGTGGCGGATAATGCATTTAGTCGATTTTGGAAAAACGCGATCGGATTAAACCAATAGGTGCCTTCAATCAGATTGTTCTTGGCCGCATTGGCTTCTTCAATCGGAATAATGCTGTTCTTGGTTAGCTCATTCGCCAGCGCAGAAGCTGATCGGTTCAAAGCTTTTTTTATCCGCAAACTATCTGTGAGGAGTGAACTGCTACTTATCTCCGGAAACATTTCAATAAGTTTTGCCTGGAAAACGCTATCCGGCTGATCAAACAGCTCTTCACGTTCATCTCTTTGCGCATCAATCCAGTCGGTCATTAAATTGACGGGATGTTTTACGCTTACAAGCTGATGGACGGTGGCCGGGATAATAAAGGCAACCATCAACCAAAGACCGGCCATAATAATGGTATTTGTCAGAAGGCTTTTACCAAACTTAATAACTAGAAGATATATCGCGCTCCACAGAAAAAGATAGAGCAGTAGATATAGATTAATCTGCTCGAAGGCAACATTCTCAGCTGAAAAAACGCCTGTTAAAACAGCTCCATAAAACATCAGTCCTAAAATAACCATGGACATCAATCCGGTATAAAATCCGATTCTGGAAAGCAGCCAAATATTTTTAGAACGCACCTGAGCATAGATTAACGGCAGGATACCATTATCTGCTTCCACACCTTTTATATTGTATAGCAATATCAGCAGCAGCAACGGAAGTAGATAGAGCATCACAAAGGAAAAATCAAGGGTGCCAAACTGCAGGCGTTCGGGGTTGGCAATTTCCTCTGCCATATCCGCATCGTAGGGTGTATCCCAGAACGATACCTTCTTATAGAAGCCAAATTGCTCGGCCTGTCCGGTACTATACACCTTTGCCGGGGAAGGCATCTTAAAATGTGTCGGCGAGGCGTACCAAACTGCCCAGTAGGGTTTGTTCAGATCTACCCAGGGACGACTTTCGGGTCCCTTTTTACCTTCTTCATAGAATGCCAGGGTCTCCAAATTTTCTTTTTCAACCTTCGATTGTATTTTCTCGATCTCCCGCATTTGCTGATGATATAAATCCGCTCCGTTATGCAGCGCATATATTCCTGCAGCAATAAATATGAATAAAGCCACAATTTTGAATGGACTTCGGACAAAGTGTTTCCACTCATAAAGTAGAATTGTAAAGGGTTTCATACGACTCGCATCCTTCTAATTGCAGTATAGAGGAATCCAAACGTTATAAATGTCCAAAAGACTAATAGCAGCAGGTCCAGAACATAGTTTTGGAATTTGGATTTAATTGGAGGTGAATGATAATGAAAGTCCGCTACAGATTTAAAGAAATCATTATCAGCTTTCCATCCCCAATCCCCGGTTTTTGAACCACCGTAGGCATGTTTATCATTGA
>JBOEGD010000047.1:17563-36208 GCA_050633245.1 Calditrichia bacterium
TTTTGCAAGGAAGCAAAGGGGTTTACTATTCCACTTAACTGATAGGTTCTTTTTTGCCGAGCCATTACCGTGCGAAGATTTCCAAAATGCTTATCCCAGACTTGGTTGCCATATTCTTCGTCGGCCTGCATTCGAAGGCCGTCAAAGTTAATGGGTAAGAGCGAAAGACTGTCTACTCCATACTCCTTCAAGACTTGCTCTTTTAGTGCCTTCCCACGTTCATCCGCAGGATTATGACCATCAATACCCTTTGCACGATCTTCTTTCATTGCAGTATTAAAGCTATTTCTGCTTGGCAGATCATACAATTTTTCCACGCTGCTCATAAAGAAGTACGGCAAAAAAATGCTCCAGAGTATCCAAATGCCAAACATGGTTGTGAGGGCAAGTGTCGCGTTATGCCATCGGGCAGACAGTGCTACTGTGAGACCACAAATAATGAAATAGAAAAGCGCATAGGCCAGAAAGAAAAGGCTCATTCTGGTTAACATCTCTGCATCAATTTGTTGAAAGTTCAGTATGCTGTAGGCCAATAGAACAAGAGACAAAAAGAAGAGGCCATAAAGCCAGACAGAAATGGTTTTAGATAACACGATCTGAAATGGACTGGCTCCCTGCAAAACCAGCAGCTTTAACCTTCCGCTTTGTTTTTCGGCACTCACGATATTGAAAGCCAGAAAAACCAATAGCAGCGGGATAATATACTGGAGCAGGAGCGAGCTTTTTAGCTTTCCGAACCTGGAAACGGCCTGCATCTGTGATGCTTCGGAATGAACCATCTCGTTCTGCACATGCCCCTCAACCCGTAAAAGATTACCGGTAACGCTGCTGACACCGTCATCGAGGCCGCTCAACAAAGTAGTCGGTTTGAAGACGTAGGTGCCGTAGTGAGCCGCACTATGCGGATTCATCGCATCAATGCTCTCCCACTGCTCGCGCACATGATCTTTAGCATAACTGTAGGAGTCTTTCTGCTTCTCTGATTGTAAATTACCCATCACAATTGTGAGGATAAGAAGAAACACGAAGCCGAAACTGATTCCAAGAAAAAGTTTGGTGCGGCTAAAGTACCGCCATTCATTAGTTATAATTTTCCACATGGTAATCTCAATTTTGCATGAACTGCAGATAAATTGCTTCCAATTCATTAGCGCTAACGTCTGCGCTATTAATTTCTTTAACCAACTCGCCCTTATTAAGAATCCCAATTCGATGACAAACTTCCCGCACCCTGAAGATATCGTGAGAGGCCATCAGGATTGTTGCCCCCTCATCGGCTAATTTTTTTAGCAGTACGGACAGTTCGTTACTAGCCAGAGGATCCAGTCCGCTAGCAGGTTCATCTAGTAAATAGACTCTGGCCTTCTTGGCATAAGCGATGGCTATTCCGACTTTCTGTCGCATTCCTTTGGAATAATCAGACACTCTTTTGGTATGCGCTTCAGATTGCAGACCGCAGGTATTCAGAAAGTTTGTCAATTCAGTTTGGGTGTATTTCAAGCCGGCAAGACGCGAAAAATAATCCAGGTTTTCCAGACCGGAAAGGTAGGGATACAAATTCACGTCCTCTGGGATATAACCGATCATAGTACGAACTTCGTTTTCTTTGAGTGAAACATCCATATCTCCGACAGAAATGCTCCCTGATTCTGGCTTTAGAAAACCCAGTATCATGTTTATGGTTGTGGACTTTCCAGCTCCATTTGCTCCAAGCAGGCCTAAGATCTCTCCCTTACCTACCTGTAAGTTTAAATTTTGAACGGCTATGTTACCGTTGAAAGACTTGCGAACATTCTGAATGTGTATCATTGTTAGCCTTCTCCGTTTCGACATAAAAACCGGGACATGCAATGCATGCCCCGGCCGGTGTTTAATTCACCGTTAGCGGTATGGAAATATCGATATCCGACTCGTCACTGGGGGAAACGCCATCTTTTACCACATCATCATAGTGGTAAAGGATAATGCCCATTTCGCCAGTCTGGCCTGCAACGCCTGCAGCAACAGCTACGGTATACTCAAGCCCTACCGGATAGTTATTGTCATCCGTATCTGTGATAGCCAGGGTTATATCCCCATCCAAATCACCGGTTACGCTGTAGAAGAATTGATGTTCATCATCTTCTTCTTCAATTTCCAGCGTGATGTTTTCTGCCGGGCTTTCCAGCGCATTTTCCAGCAGGATAGTCCCGGTATAGGTAGCACCAGCAGTTAGCGTCAGAGTACCGATAGTGTTCGCGGTACCATCGCCATCGGTGTCATCCCAAATTGCAGTAGCCTGGTTTGCCGGATTTGAAGTATCTGTCAGCGTAATCGTAACGCGGGAGATTAGCTCCTCCTCACCTGGATCATCGCTGGGAGAAACACTATCCTCGCTACATGCGAAAAAGATGAGTCCTGCAAAAAAAACAAATAGAATAGATCGAATAAAAGCCATTTTTGGCCTCCTTTATGAGTTGTTATGGGTGTAAATTTTTATAAGTTCAATGTTCTAAGTTCAGTTCTCGGCTTCTCTCGAGCAGCGATGATCGGTGAACGGTGATCGAATAATTGGTTTATTTATTGACTGTTTCTCATTATTTCTGACCGTTTTTTACTGCCTTACTGCCTTACNNTGCCTTACTGCCTTACTGCCTACCAGCATTCGACAAGCTCGGTGTGACAAAAACAATACCCGATCATTCTTCCTGCCCAAACGGAATTGCCACACGCAGAACGATATCTCGTCCCGGGTCATCTGCAAAATAGCGGTAGCGGCTTTGGTAACTTCGGTAGCTGGCATCGAGAATATTGCGCACGCTGATGCTGAAGCGCGGCGTCGTGTTACCAATAGGCATTTCAGCCCCAAACTCCAGGTTATGCAGTACATAGCCATCTGGTGGATCCACAATATCCTGCCCGGCCGGGAACCGATCCTGCCGTGCCACGAAATCGGTCTGGTAGCTAAGGAAAAGTTCATCCAAACCAAGAGCGGTTGGCAGGTGAAATTCGTGCATCAGTCGCATACGATTGGCCGGCATGTAGATGAGCGGCTCATCCGCATCGAGATTATCTGCCAGAAGGAATGATCCGCGCAAGCCGACCTGATAGGTAAGAGTCGGATGAAAAAAGAACTCCCCCTCGAATCCACGCAGACGGGCATTCGCCTGAGCATAATCGAATCCCGGAAAGGCACCGCGAATTGTTACGCAGAGGTTTTCTCTTGGTTGGAGGTAGATGAAGTCGGTAATGGAATTATTGTAAGCACTGACGCTCAGCTGTATACGCTCACCCTCATGCCGAACAGAGATATCGGCACTAAGACTGCTCTCGGACGTTAAATTTTCATTGCCAAACTCACACTGGGCACTACCATGATGCAGTCCCTGGCTATAGAGCTCGTTAATTCCCGGCGGACGCCAGGCCGTGCCGATATTTGTTCCCAAAGACCAGCCCGCTCCCAGCTGGTAGTTTAGTCCGACAGCCCCGGACAGGTTTTGGTAGGTATTCGTGTCTTCTGTGACAGCCCCTACCCTTTCGACAAATGCCTTCTGCCAGCGATACTGATAACGCGCTCCCGCTTCCAATGTCAGGTTACCAGTGGTCCATTTTTCCAAAGCAAACACTGCTGCATTGTAAGCGCGGAAATTTGGAATCAGCGAGCCGCTGCTCTGGCGGGCATTTCCCTGCCGGGAGAAACTAACCCCGAAGCTACCAAAGAAATTATTTGCCGGTGTGTGGCGAAACGTCAGATCACCTGAGTAGGTTGTCAGCTCTAAATCGAAGGCTGCCTCTTTCGGTGGTTCTGAAGAAAAACGGCTGTGCGCATCAAATTCCTGTCGGTGGTTCTGCTGCCAGCCATACTGCATTTCCAGCATACCCAAGTGTCCGATTCGCTGACCTGCAAAGACTGAAAGTAATCGATGCGAAATGGACTGCTTCGGCGCATCAATTTCGTAGGAAAATGAATTAAGACGCGCCGGTTCCCCACGCTCCAGCGCACGTTCAAGGTCGTTTAATGTTCCGATATGCGCACCACGAAAAATACCCAAATCGGTATTGAAATGGCTGTAATAAGCTCTGACACTTCCGCTCTCGCGCTGAAACCCTACCGTCGCAGCACCGCTAAACTCAGCAAAGCCGGTGTTGTTTAACACATAGCCCGGAGTTTGAGCATCTCCGGCACGTCGACTACTGCCCTGCATCCTCCAGCTCAAACCATTAAAGCGCTCCGTACGTCCTTCAATTAATAGCGACGCTGCCCCCTGCCGGTTGTTTGAAAACCCATTCAGGTTAAACTTACCGGCAACTCCGTAAGAAGATCGTAGACGTTTTGGCGATAATTTGATAACGCCACCAATGGCGTTTGAGCCATATTGCACGGTTGCCGGGCCACGAAGCACTTCAATTTGAGCTGGTGCAAAAGGGTCAATCGCAGGGCCGTGATCCCCACCCCATTGCTGTCCTTCCTGCGCAACACCGGCATTCATAATAGTAATGCGCTGGCTGTGCAAACCGCGGATAACTGGCTTGGAAACGGCGGGGCCCGTTTGCAGCACCGTTACACCGGCTACCTCTTTTAAGCCCTCAGCAAGCGTTTGTCCGCGAATGCGCTCCAGCTCTTTTTCGTTTAGAACAGTCAGAGACTGCGAGCTTTCCTTCTCAAGATTGCGCTGACCAAAAGTTGTTTCTTCAATAATCTCAATAAGAATCGAGGTCAACTGAAAAACACGATCTTCCTCTCTGTCCGGAAAAATTTCGGCGAGGAGCGTTTCGTAGCCCAGATAAATAATCTCGATAGAGTCTGGAAGAAGTGATTGCAATTCCAACAGGAATACCCCATCCTCATCGGAGGTAGTACCGATAATCTGATTACTCGTGCGATTCCGACTGCTTTGAAGAACAATAGAAGCTCCAGGCAATCCTTTACCGGTATCACCATCTATTACCTGTCCAGCATAGCGGGTTGAATTTTGTGCAAACAGAGACGCGCTCAGTAAAATGGCTATCAATAACCATCTTACCGGCTTCATAAAACTATACATAGATCCTCCACGCCAATTATATATGGCGCAATCGTACAATTGCGTACAACAGCGATTAAATCGCAGTCAGCAATAATTAAAATAAATTAAACGATTAGTGGAGAATAGTGGGTGGGGCCCGGGAGGCAGAGGCAGAGGCAAAAACATCCTCTGTAATAATAGAAACCGGCTCGTCAATCTCAATTGTGGGATACTGGCAAGCAGGTGCGGTGTCAGAAGAAGTCATTAGAAACCCGGTTGCACTTTTCTGCACGATACAAATCGTACAATCGTGCTCATCCGCGCATTCATAAACGTGCCAGGCAGCTAATGTCATACTGCTAAGCAGCAATACAACCAGCGCTGCTTTCAAGTAATTCAAAGATGTTAGTTGCTTGACGTTCATGAGCCTAATATAGTTATTTTTAATTCAAACGCTACAAAACTATAATTTTCTTCCTAAAAAGGCTAGAAAAAAAATTAGTTTATTTGATTTCACGCGCGATAATCAGATTATTCCCTCGCCGTATGATTAACACCAAGATTATCATATTCCCGGAATCTCGGTTCTGTTTGTGTAGATTCACTTTATGGAGTTAGTTCTCATCCCGAAATAGGATGGTTAATAATGACATACACGTCGGTCAAAAAAACATTTTGATTTTATTGCCTTTTGTCATTATGTATGAGTTGCATGTTGAAGCTTTGGCTATGCTTCACGGACAAAGATGTCGTGCTGGCACTTCGGCTGCGCTCGGCGTGACAAAAATAGAGATATAGACTTCTAACCGTAATTCGCATATGATGCTTAACCATTCAATCAACCAAAGGAGGGGTTACTTTGCCTCTACGATACTCCCAATCAGCTCTTATTTGTGTGCTGTTGGCGATCACTGTTCTATTAGGCGGCTGCGGTGAGAAGTCCTCACCCGATGTCTCAGAAAACCTGCAATTTGATGTAAACCCCGAGTTGCTGGCAGCTGCTTATTCGGATGCCACGCATGGAATTTCCATACATCCGCCTGCTCATTGGGAAAAAGCATCTGCTCCTTTATTCGAGGCGTTTAAAGATCGCCTGGCGCAGCAAATGATCAGCGACTCTCTCTATCGCTTGAGCCCGGTTCAACTTTTCGGAAGTTTCGAAGATGGCAGGATTTTAATTGTATCTGAAATTGAGAGCGCCACATCAGTTTCATCTCTGACAGAGTTTGCCAAGAGCTATAGAGCAGATCTAAATAATAAATTTCCCGGCGTTTCAATTCGCGAAACCAATTTCGCAATCAACGGCATTCCGGTCTTCCAGTATTTGCTAATGCTGGATAAGATGGTTGCCTTTAAACTCGTTTTGGAATCGCCCGGTGGGAAACACCTGCAGCTGGATTACAGTATATCGCGTCAAAACTATGAAGGTCTTCTAAAAAGTATTGAAGCGTCAATCGGCTCGCTAAGAGCCCTATAAAATAGTTAGTTTAATCTAAAAATGGAGAAACCCATGTTAAAAAAGCTTACTAATCTTTTGCTGGTAGTCTCAATGGTTACCCTTTGCGGTTGCTATGCGAATGTGCATACAGTCGGGAATGGTGGTAACTCGGCAAATAAGGTGGAAAAGAAACAGTGGTATATTTTGTGGGGTCTTGTTCCGTTGAACGAAGTGGATTCTCAGGTAATGGCTGCTGGAGCGGAGAATTACACCATTAAAACTGAACATAAGTTTGTTGACATGTTGATTGGTGTAGTTACCGGTATTGTTACGATTCAGCCAAAGACAGTAACTGTTACCAAAGAATAACCAGAACTTTATATACCACTCTTCACCAATTGTCATTGTCAGAGACATAAAAAAGGGCGATCCCATTTACAGAGGATCGCCCTTTAAATATGATTGCAAACGAATCGCTCTTCACCCAGACTCGTTACAGCATTTCTATTCCCGGTGAAGTTTCTCTTTTTCTATATTCACTATTTGTTGAACTACCTCACCATGACTCATCGTTCTGTCTTTTTTGACTAAAGCTGACGTACGCGTCCCAATTATTCTATAGGCTTGATAGCGATGTGCCGGAGGTATCCCGTTTCCAATCAGCCAATACGTTAAGCCCTCCTCATATCCATTCATCTCAGGCCATTCTTCAGCCGCAACTTCAAAGGGGGCCATTGCAGGAAACGTATCGATAATAGCCAGGTTCTGTAAAACGGAGTCGGGAATTAGGGGACGTTCTAATACATTATTATTCCCGGATGCATACACTCGCCAGAATAATGTGCTGGTATTGTTCGATCCGGACCATGTTCCATTCAGCATATCTGCTTCACCAGTATAGATAATGCTTTCTATTGAACTGTTGCTACTATTCACTTGAGCAGATACCGCACCACCGGGAACATTAAGCATATCGGGCACCTCTTCAGTGGCGATAAAATAATTAGATCTTGAATCAGTATCTCTTACGAATGTCACAATAAAAAACGATTCAACATCCAGTGAATCGGGATAAAAAACAAGGTAATCCGATTTACCACCTTCCACTTCTTTGAAAGATGATCGCAGGGGCCAGCTTCCAACACTGCCCCGCTCACTAAAGCGTATAGAAACTGCTTCCACAGGTCGGGATGTCATCATAGGTTTAGAGGCTAAAGGAATATTTGCAGTTACAGAATAACCATTTGTTGTACCTATTGTAAAATCGAGTCCCTTTTTGAGTCCATAATAGCCAACACCGGTAGCTTCATTATATCCTGCTCCGTATACAGACATTTTATTAAGTGAATCTAGATAGCGTACCGTAAACAGGTGATTGACATTATCATAACTTCCCGATTCGTAGTCACTCACGACCAGACTGGATCCGAGGCCACCGCTAAAAGCCTCTGTATAGTTTCCCCGTGGTAGATAGGTAAATACATGCGCCGTGCCCAGGGTATCTGAACTATAAAAACGTCTGATTGTCCAGTTGCCGGCAGGCGCGTTCCAAAACGTTGAAATAAAATAGCGAACTGGTTCTTCATCGGTTTGTCGCTCTATTATCGAGACCGTTACGGTCGAACTATCTACTAGGCCAAAGTCAAATGTTCCCTCTCCCTGCAAACTGCGACTATCAAGTATTTGCTGACCGTCGTTGGAATGTAAAATTGCCCAGGAGAGAATATCATCAGTCGGACCATCCAGAAATACAGACAGTGAGTACTCTTCCGGTTCGGGCTCGGGAGTGTTTACATTTGTTTGATCTTCCGAACACCCAACAAATAGTAGAATGGCAATAACAAGCAGCATCGGATACTTCACTATTTTCCCCTTTGGATTTATCATGTATTCCTTCGAAGTTGTAAAATGCTGAATGGTTTCCGCTTTACCCAAAAAAAAAGACCCCGCCAGGGCGAGGTCTTTTAAATACTGCTATGTAGTAACGTTATTCGTCTTCTTGCGGAGGCAGTGCTTCTTTGCGGCTCAGATTGTAGCGCCCCTCGCGATCGACCTTCTTCAGGACTACCGTAAGCTTATCGCCTTCTGAAACCACATCAGTCACTTTCGCTACACGCTTATGATCCAGTTCGGAAATATGAACAAGACCCTGCTTACCGGGGAGGAATTCTACAAAAGCGCCGAAGTCCATAACCTTCATAACGGTCGCATTTTCGTAGCGTGTGCCTACTTCCGGCTCAACTGTCAGCCCGCGAATAATCGCCTTGGCCTTATCAGCTGCTTCAGAATCGACGGATGCAATAATCACCAAACCGGTATCATCGATATCGATCTTGGCGCCGGTTTCTTCGATGATTCCACGAATCACCTTACCGCCCGGCCCGATAACTGCACCGATCTTATCGACCGGAATGTTCATGGAGAGTATTCTCGGTGCAAACTGAGAGATCTCCGCACGTGGACTGTTGATGGTCTCTTCCATAATGCCCAAAATCTTAAAGCGTGCATTCCTCGCGCGCTCCAGAGCTTCCGACATTACTTCAAAAGTAATTCCACCAATTTTAATGTCCATTTGAAAAGCCGTGATTCCCTCGCGGGTTCCGGCTACTTTAAAGTCCATGTCACCGAGATGATCCTCGTCTCCAAGAATATCTGTTAACACACGCACTTCATCTTCTTCTTTAATCAACCCCATGGCAATACCGGCAACGTGGCACTTTGTTGGCACACCGGCATCCATCAGACTTAGAGAACCGGAACAAACGGTAGCCATTGAAGAGGATCCGTTCGATTCCAGAATTTCCGATACGATGCGAATGGTATAAGGAAAGCTGTCTTCATCCGGCAGTACGGTTTTCAGAGCACGCTCGGCAAGGTCACCATGACCGATTTCACGACGGCTGGTGCCGCGGAAAGGTTTGGCTTCACCTACTGAAAATCCCGGAAAGTTATAGTGCAACATGTAGCTTTTGCGAGACTCGCCTTCGAGGGCATCGATAATCTGTTCGTCTACTTTTGTTCCCAGAGTGGTTGTTCCAAGGCTCTGAGTTTGCCCACGGGTAAAGATCGCAGAACCGTGTGCACGCGGCAGAAATGCCGTCTCACAATCGATCTGACGAATATCGTCCAATCCGCGTCCGTCCAGACGAATATTTTTGCTGATAATCATATCGCGAACTTCGCGCTTTTCCAAGTCGCTAAAAAGACCTTTAATGGCTTTTTTATAGTCTACATACTCTTCGCCAAGTTCCTCCATTAACTCATCGCGAATAGCACCTAATGCAGTATGACGTTCTTTTTTCTCGGTATGCTTTACTGCTTCACGCATGCGTTCCAGCGAGAAATTTTCTACTTTTTCGGCGAGACCTTCCGGTAATTCCGGCTTTACAACATCCATCTTCGTCGGGTTGATCTCGGCAATAATTTCTTTCTGCAGCTCAATGAGCGTCTTAATAGACTCGTGTCCCACACGCAGAGCGGCAAGCATTTCATCTTCGCTAATTTCTTCTGCCTCACCTTCAACCATCAGAATAGAATCTTCGGTTCCGGCAACAACCAGATCGATAATGCTGTCTTCGAGTTGAGTCAGTGTCGGATTGACAACGAACTCACCGTCGATTTGAGCGACGCGCACGGATGCGATCGGGCCTTCGAAAGGGATATCGGATACGCCAAGAGCAATAGATGCTCCTACACCACCAAGCACATCAGCCGTATTTTCTTTGTCACTGGAGAGGACATAGATAACGACTTGAGTTTCATTTCGATATGCTTTTGGGAATAGCGGGCGGATCGGGCGATCAATTAGGCGAGCACTCAGGATCTGATTTTGTCCCGGGCGGCCTTCACGTTTAAAAAATCCACCGGGAATTTTACCGGCGGCATAGGTTTTTTCCTGATACTCTACGGAGAGCGGGAAAAAATCTAAATCTTCTCTCGGGCTTTTCGATGCTGTAGCTACAGCTAAGATCATAGTGTCGCCGTATCGCACCACAGCTGCGCCATTGGCAAGTCTTGCCAGGCGGCCCGTTTCAATGGCCAACATTCGTCCATTAATTTCTCGTTCTTTTTTTACTATCATTCGTTCCTCTGTCTCGTTAGCGTCGTAGTCCAAGCTCTTTGATTAGACTTCTGTAGCGGTTGATGTCCTTCTTTTCCAGATAATTTAACAATCTTCTGCGCTGTCCAACCAGTTTAAGCAAGCCACGTTGAGAGTGGTGATCTTCCTTATTCGATTTCAAGTGGTCGGTCAGGTGAACAATACGGCTGGTAATCAGGGCAACCTGAACTTCCGTACGTCCGGTATCATTGGGATTTTCTCCAAACTTGGCAACGATTTCCTGTCGTTGTTCTTTTGTAATGCTAGACATGTTTAAGTCCTCCAGTTAGCGAAATATTTTTCACATTCCAATTTGTCTTTTTTGAGTTGCTCGACAAGTGCATTAACTCCATCGAACTTCCGCTCGTTGCGGATATATTTTAGTAGACGAACCTCCAGAGTGCTGTCATAGAGATCATCATTGAAGTTAAATAGGTTCGCTTCTAAAGTCAAGAAGTCAAATTCAAAGGTCGGGCGCACGCCGATGTTCATCATGCCGTCATAGCGCTTGTTGGCAACATGTGCCTCGATGGCATATACACCCTGAGCAGGGATTAATTTATCTTCATCATCGGGTAGAATATTCGCGGTTGGAAACCCGATTTGACGACCGCGCCCATCCCCGCGCTGTATTTCACCGCGCAGACGATACGCATAGCCGAGGTATTGATTTGCTTCCTCTACCCTGCCCTCGTCGAGAAGTTTGCGGATCAAAGAACTGCTCACAACAACGCCATCCTGTTCCTGCGCCCCCACCTGGTGCACGTTAAATCCGCTGCGGGCGCCAAGCTCAGACAAGGCTTCGAAACTGCCTTCACGGTTGCGACCAAAGTGGTGGTCGTAGCCAACAATCATTTCGGTCACGTTTAGCTTATCAACTAAAACGGTCGTTACAAATTCTTCCGATGAGAGCGCCGCAAACGCACGATCAAAGGGGATAATCAGTAATTCATCGAGGCCAAACTCTCGGGCGAGGTCTATTTTTTCTTCAATGCTATTGAGTAAACGCGGCGGATGGTCCGGATTGCCAACAACTTTTCTGGGGTGCGGGTCGAAGGTTACGAGAGTTTTGCGCAGATCATGTTCTTCCGCTTGCTGAAAGAGCTTCTCCAAAATTGCGCGATGGCCGGGATGAAAACCATCGAATGTGCCGACAGTAAGCGCGCTGCCACCAACGGCTGTAATTTCATCGAGCTGACGATAAATCTTCACGCGTCACCGGCCTTTTTACCGGTAAATTCTTCCTGCACTTCGTCCATACTGTAGGCATCTTCAAGACGATGCTCGCCTACTCTGGTGCGGATTAATACGCTTAGATGACCGGCACTGCCTATTTCACGAGCGATGTCTCTGGCCAGCGTACGAATATAGGTGCCACGACCACAGGCAACACGAATCTGTAGCGAATCCTTTTCCAGTGCAAGTAATTCAAGTGAGTATACAGAAACTTTTTTGAACAGCTGTGGCACTTCCTTGCCGGCTCTGGCCAGTTTATAAAGTCGCTTTCCCTTATATTTGGCGGCAGAATATGACGGAATTTCCTGTTCAATATCACCGAGAAATTGCGGGAAAACGTTTTCTACATCTTCAGGGGTTACGTCCGGAAGTGCGGCTTCGAGGGTGATGGAACCGGTATGGTCCATGGTGTCGGTTTCGCTTCCGAGGGAAATAGTTGCGACATATTCTTTTTCGAGCTCAAGCAGTTCTGAGAACCGCTTGGTGGCTTTACCAAGACAAATTAGCAGAATACCGGTAGCGAAAGGATCAAGCGTTCCGGCATGCCCAACCTTTTTAATTCCGCTTAAACGACGGACTTTATTCACAACATCGAAAGACGTCCAGTCTACCGGCTTATCGACAACCAATATGCGGCCTTCTTCTGCAGAATATATGTTATTCTTCTTCTGGTTCATCCTTCTTGATGCCGCTTAAAAGTTCGTCAATACGCCGGGAATAACTCATTGTATCATCTTCAAAAAAGCGTAGATCCGGCACTACGCGAAGACTTAGCTCCGGGGCAATTTCGCCACGGATAAAATTTTTAGCACGGGTTAAAGCCGCCAATGATTTAGCAGTCGCTTTTTCATCGCCTAGCACAGTAAAGTAAATTGATGCGATGCTAAGATCACGGCTCATCTTTACCTTGGTAACGGTAACAAAGCCCTTGTCCGGATCATTTATCTTGCGATCGATTACTACACTGATCGTTGCACGGACACGATCTGCAACTTTGCGCTGCCGAACGGATTCTTTAGCCATAATGTTCCTGTTTCTAAACGTATTCTACCGAATGATCGATGACTTCAAGTTCATGAATATTATCGATCATTCGAAAAATAGTATCAATACTCTTTTCAAGAAAGCCATACTCATTACCAATCTGAGCAATTCCGATTTGCGAGCGTTGCCACTTGTCCAGATAGTTCAATTCAGCAACGGACACATTAAATTTTTTGCTCACCTTGTCTTTCAGGCTGCGCAAAACCATGCGTTTATCTTTTAGCGAAAGACTACCGGGGAGGTGTATATCAAGAATGAGTACAGCTACAATAACGGAGTTCATCTATTAATCCGAGCCCGGCGGCTAAGAAGCCGCCGAGATGGTTAGTTCATGGCGCCCTGACGGTCTTGCTTCAGGGTTTGTGCTTCCTGTACAACTTCGTATGCTTCGATGATATCACCTTCTCGCAGGTCATTATAGCGTTCGATCATCAAGCCACACTCAAAGCCGGCATTCACTTCTTTTGCGTCATCTTTCTCGCGCTTCAGCGAAGACAGTTTTCCGCTATAAATCTCAACGTCATTTCGCACAACGCGAATGAGTGAGTTACGGGTAACCTTTCCACTTAGCACCATGGATCCGGCAACCGTTCCAAGGCGAGAGATTTTGAACAACTGTCGCACTTCAACGGTTCCGAGTAGCACTTCACGCTCGATCGGCTGAAGCATTCCTTCAAGGGCCGCTTCAACTTCTTCAATAGCATCGTAGATGACTTTGTATTGGCGAATATCTACCTTCTCGCGATCGGCCAGTTCCTTTGCCTTAACGGACGGTCTAACGTGGAAGCCGATAATGATCGCGTTCGAAGCAGCGGCCAAAATAACGTCTGACTCAGCGATTGGTCCAACCGCGCGACGAATAACCTGCACTTCAATGGTATTGGTAGAAAGTCGCTGTAGCGAATCTGCCAGAGCCTGCGCAGAACCGTCTACGTCTGCCTTTACGACTAACTTAAGTTCCTGCAGATTGCCCTGCTGAACCTGCTTGGACAATTCGTCCAGCGTCATTAGTCTTACCTGACGGAAGTCCTGCTCGCGTTTCAATTGCTGACGTCGCTGTGCCACATCCCGCGCTTCGCGCTCGTCTTCCATTCCAATAAAGCGGTCTCCCGCTTCAGGCACACCGTCTAACCCAAGCACCTGAACCGGCACAGAGGGTCCGGCCTGTTTAATGCGTTTACCTTTATCATCGAACATGGCACGAACTTTACCATTAATCTGTCCTACAACAAAGCTATCACCAACATTCAGCGTTCCGGCAGAGATAAGCACGTTTGCAACCGGGCCTTTGCCCTTATCCAATCGAGCTTCAACAACCACACCGCGAGAACGTTTGTTTGGATTCGCCTTTAGGTCAAGCAATTCGGCTTCAAGAAGCACTTTTTCCAGTAGATCGTCTACGCCGTCACCTGTTTTAGCAGAGACTTCAACGCACTGGAATGTTCCACCCCAGTCTTCTACCAGAATATTGCGATCGGCAAGCTGTTTCTTAATCGTATTTGAATCAGCGCCCGGCTTATCCATTTTATTTATTGCAATTACGATAGAGACACCGGCAGCTTTCGCATGGTCCAGTGCTTCCTCGGTCTGCGGCATCACCTTGTCATCCGCGGCGATTACCAGAATAACGATATCAGTAACCTGAGCACCACGGGCACGCATCGCAGTAAAGGCTTCGTGACCAGGTGTATCGAGGAATGTTATCGAGCGACCTTCAGACATCTGCACCTGATAGGCTCCGATGTGCTGGGTAATTCCGCCAGACTCTCCGTCAGCGACATTTGCTTTACGTACATAGTCTAACAGGGATGTTTTACCGTGATCGACGTGTCCCATAACGGTAACGACCGGTGAACGCGGTAGCAGATCTTTTGGATCATCTTCTTCATCGGCTGCTTCTTCGATAAAGTCTGAGCCAAATTCTTCTTCCTGCTCAACTTCATAATCGAATTCTGCGGCTAGCAGGCTAATGGTATCCATATCGAGGCGTTGATTGATAGTCACAACCAAACCGAGCTCCAGACACTTGCGGATAATATCGATTGTAGACACATCCATCAAGTTAGCCAGATCATTGGCAGTAATAAACTCGGTTACCTTAACTACATTTACTTCAATCTCTTCTTCAACACCTTCTTCAGTGCGAATCTTCTTGCGTTTCTTGCGACCACCACCGGAATCACTCATTGAAGCGAGTGTTTTCTTCAGTGCATCATCAACTTCTTTCTGGTCAACTTTTTTCTTCTTGCGCTTACGTCTGCCCGGTGATCCGGATGTAGAAGAAGAATCATCATCGCCGCCTGCAGGAATGCTGGGTCGCGATTTGCGACCTTCTTGGCGAAGCATTTCGAAAGCTTTTTTGCGACGAGCTTCGCGATCTTCCTTGCGGGTCTTTTTCTTGCCGCGTTTTTTATCATCTTCCTCAGTGGCTTCGCCAGCTTTGGCAGGTGCTGCCTTTGCCTTAGCTTTCGCTTTGCCGCTCTTCTTCTCTTCGGCACGCTGGGCACGCTCTTCAGCTTCGCGCTTCTGACGTTCCAGAAACTGCTTAGCCATCGGGTGGTCAGTAATAATATCACCGACCTTCGGTTGTTCTTCGCCAATTCCGAGAGGCTCTACAACTTCTTCCACCACGGCTTCGGTCGTCTCAACAACATCAACTTCCGGCTCAGTTGCTTCTGGCTCGGCAACTTCGACAGGTGCTTCTTCAACCGGTTCTTCATCAACAGGTTCTTCGGCAACTTCTTCAGCAGGCTCTACTTCAGCAGGGGCTTCCTCTTCAACAGGTTCTTCCTCTACTTCTTCAGCCTCTTCCACAGGAGCTTCTTCGGGTTCGACCGGAGCTTCCTCTTCCACAGGAGCCTCTGCAATCTCTTCTTCAACAGGAGTCTCTACAGGCACATCTTCAGCTTCAACGGCCTCAGGAGTCTCTTCAACGACAACGTCCTCTTCTTCTTCACGAGTACGTTCGTCGCGACGCGCCTGAATTTTTTCAGCTTCCTTCTTCTCATATGAGAAGCGATCTAAAAGCTGTTCATAAACTTCAAATGGAATTCTCATATTGGGATTGGTAACCTTCGTCCCTTTCTTCTCGAGAAATTCCTTGATAGTATCAAAACCAAGATTCAGTTCTTTTGCGATCTGAAATATCTTTTTTGGTTTTCTATCTTTAGCTTCTACCGCCATTGATGCTCCTGTTTTAACTTAACTGCAAATCCTTTGGCAAGACTGCCGGACTGCATACCTAATATTTTATATCCGGTTACAAACTCAACTCTAAATTCATCTTCTGTAGCTTTGGCAACTAATAGTGGAATCTCATTACGTTCGACCAGGCTAAGAACCTTTTTGCGTGAGTTCTGTGCCAGCGAATCGTCGATCAGCACAAAACCGAGCTTTCCCTGTGTCGCCGCGCGACGAACAGCTTCAAAGCCTGCAACCAATGCGCCGGATTTTTTTGCAAATCCAAGCATACTAATCAATTCCTTGCTTAACTGCATGTAGCGAGTGCCCTTCATCGGCGCCTTATATCGTCAACATACTCAGAATTTTCTGAGCTGTTTTTTGTCCTACACCAGGGATATCCATCAGACCTTGAAGTCCAAGTCCCTTTAATTCATCAGCTGTATTAATGCCGTGGCTTTTAAGTTTTTCTGCCATACTTGCTGAAATACCGGGGACTTCTTCAACCATCATTTCCGGGCTTTCTTCAAGTTCTGTTGCGGTGTTTTCATAATATTCAGATTCTTTAATTAGCTCGATGCTGATTCCGGCAAGTTCCTGAGCCAGTTCGCGGTTACTTTCACCGCGTCCCATAGCCAATCCCATATCCTTATCAGGAATAATTGCCACACCAAGCTGCTCTTCCTTGTTGTAAATAACCTTAATTGGCTTTGCAGGCGTAATGACGCGATTCAGGAATACTTCCGGTTCGGAAGTCCATGGAATAACGTCAATCTTTTCGCCATTCAATTCGCGAACAACACTCTGAATACGCACGCCGCGCATTCCAACGCAGGCGCCAACAGGGTCAATTCGTTTATCAATAGACTCCACCGCGATTTTTGAGCGTTCTCCCGGCTTGCGAGCAACTTTCTTAATTTCGACGATACCATCAAAAATTTCCGGCACCTCAATTTCAAACAAGCGAATAAGGAAACGCTTGTCTGCACGCGAGATAATAATTTCCGGGCGATGATTTCTGCGACGGCGCGGTCGCTCTTCAACCGGGGCTTCCTGCAGTACGTCTGGCTTTATTACTTCTTTAATTAGCGCTCTTACGCTGTCTCCGCGACGCAAACGTTCATTTGGAATCGATTCAGAGCGCGGCATAAACATTTCCGTGCGATCGACGACAACAAAGTAGCCCCCGCGTGTTTCCTGATGCACATCGCCGATAATAATTTCACCAACACGTGACTTATATTCTTCGTATACTTTTTCTTTTTCGTATTCACGAAGACGCTGCAGCAAGGTTTGTTTAGCGATATTGATGAGGCGGCGACCAAAATTTTCCGGATCCACAACCTCGGCAAACTGCTCACCTTCTTCAACATACGGATCGGTCTTCTTAGCATCGGCCAGAGCAATCTGCGTGTCTTCATCTTCAACCGTTACAACAACTTCTTTTTCTACGTAAATTTCCATATCGCCGCGATCAATATTTACAATCACGTCGAAATCTGCTTCCTCGCCATACTTTCTATTCATCAATGTAGTAAAAATGTCTTCGAGAATATCGCGCAGATCTTCCTTGTCAATTCGCTTTTCGCGTGCAATTTCGGCAGCAGCAGTTACAATTTGGCTTTTCATGAAATAATCTAAACCTCCGGAATGGTTACCATTTTAATTGCACTCTGGCTTCGTTGATATCGGCAAGCTGAACAGAGACATCATTTTTTCCGACTTTCAATACAATTCTGTCTTCGTCTACGGTGCTTAACACACCTTTCACCTTTTTCGTCTCCGCGTCTTCCAAAAACTCTACTTTCAACTCGCGACCGATATTTTTACGAAACTCCCAGAGTTGCTTAAGGGGGCTTTGAGCTCCTGGTGAGGAGATCTCTATTCGATAACCGCCCTTAATAACGTCTTCCTCATCCATCATTATGCTAACAGCTTTGGTGAGGGCAATAATCTGATCCATGCCGATACCTGTTTCCGTATCAGCTCTTATATCCAGCACCCGGCTGCCGGGGCGACCGCGAAGGGTTAAACTAACCAGATAGACATTTGCCGAGTCAAAAATCGGCTGTATCAAATCCAGTAACTGTTGTTTCAAACCATCCATGTCGTGCTCGGTATAAATTGGACTTAAAAAAAAAAGTGGGATTTCGCCCACTTTTAACGCGCCCAATATACATGGAGAACTAGGTCAATGCAAGTAAATTTAACAATCTATGCAATCAGAAATCAAGTAAGTGGAGACCTGTAATAATATTAACCTGCTGAGTCTGTTAATACTACGTATTTTTCAGATTTTCTCACTCCTATTCCCCCAGCTTACAACACGTATCAAAATATTTCCTAAAGCAGGGCTCATATATAACGAAGTACTAAGTATAGTCTAGGAATTTTTGCCAGACTCCGGCAGTTTACCCCTGCCCGGGGTAACATTTTACCAAAAAACGAGCATATCTGTTAAACTTTGTATGACAGCTTATATTTTTTGCGCAAAAATATCGCTAAAAACAGAAGTTATTAATGCACTACTCAATCTCTATTAACCTACTAACTATATGCAAGGGGTCCTTGGATGAATAGTTTCAACAGACTCGTCATCCCGGTACTGATTTCCTGCTTCACCTGCCTCAGCCTGTTCGCTCAGGACAAGAAGGTAGATGAAC
>JBOEGD010000048.1:0-2076 GCA_050633245.1 Calditrichia bacterium
GAACTCGGCGAGATTGAAAGTGTTCTTAACGACTATTCTACAGTCGAGCAGGCCGTGGTTACCGTCAAGGAGTTTTCTGAGGGTGATAAGCGACTGGTAGGATATGTAATTTCAGACAGCAATATGTCTACAAAGCTGGAAGATGCTAAACAACATCTTCGCACCCATTTACCCGAATACATGGTTCCTTCGGCAATTGTTCAGCTTGAGGAGTTTCCTCAGACGCCGAATGGTAAAATTGACCGCAAGGCATTGCCAATGCCGGATCGTGAAGAGCAGTCGAGTGGAACGGAATACGTTGCGCCTGAGAATGAAACACAAACCTCGCTCTGCAATATCTGGAAAATGATTTTGGGTGTAGAAAGAGTTGGAATTTATGACAACTTTTTCGACTTGGGTGGGCATTCCTTGCTCGCTACTCGCGTTGTAGGGCGGATTAACGATGCGCTGGATATCAACCTGAAGTTACCGGCGCTGTTTGAATATCCGACTGTTCAGGCTCTTGCCGAGTTTGTTGAAGTGATGGTGGCTGAGCACGAAACAGCCAGCCCGGGCTTAACTGAAATGGAAGAAGGAATGATTTAATGTCAAACGCCCCTCTCACGGAATTACTTGCTGCTGGTCTACAGCTCTGGCGAAAAGGCGAACAGCTTGGCTTCAAAGCTCCGCGCGGAAAAATGCAGCCGGAGCTGCGAGATCGTCTTGTTGCTGCAAAACCTCATTTGTTGGAAGAGCTGCAAGAGGGTTGTCGCTATAGCCTCTGTTCCTTTGCCCAGCAACGTTTGTGGTTTTTGGAGCAGCTTGAAGGTGCCAGCCCCGTTTATAATGTGAATGGTGGTTTGAAGATTGAGGGGACATTAAACACAGCAGCGTTCAGGAAAAGTTTGCAAGCAGTCGTTCAACGTCATCAGGCGTTTCGCACTGCGTTTCGCGATGAAAAGGGAACGCCGTATCAAATGATCTTTGACGAAATTAACGTCGAATTACCGGTTGTTGATTTAACATCGTATGGTGACAATGCCGAAAATGAGTTACGCAATTTGATGCGTGCAAAATCGAATGAAGTGTTTGTGCTGGATCAGGCTCCGCTGATAAAGACAGTGCTCTATAAAATATCCGAAGAACATCATGTGCTATTTTTTATGACGCACCATATTGTTTTTGATGGCTGGTCCTCAGGAATTGTACTACGGGAGTTGAGTCATCTTTATGAGTCCGAAACCAAAGGAATAGAAAGTTCTCTTCAACCACTCGAAGTCGATTATTCTGATCATGTCATACAGCAGAGAAATTGGTTTGAGGGTGCAGAAGCCAGCCGACAGCTGGACTATTGGAATGAAAAGTTGGCAGGGGAACTTCCGGTTTTGGAAATGCCGGCAGATAAACCGCGTCCCGCAATGCAGAGCACGCGCGGCGAAATGATGTTTAATCAGCTCTCCGGAGATTTAATTACGAAGCTGCACGAGCGTGCTCGTGAGGAAAACGTGTCGTTGTTCATGCTTCTTCTTGCTGCCAGTAATATTCTGCTTGCCCGCTATACAAATCAACAAGACATTCTTCTCGGTATGCCGGTGGCAAATCGCAAAAATAAAGACCTCGAAAATATTGTCGGTTTTTTTGCAAATACACTGGTACTGCGTAATGATATGACTGGCAATCCAACATTCAGTGAGCTGCTTCAACGTACCCGGGAAACAACGCTTCAGGCGTTGAACCATGAAGATACACCATTTGAGCAAATTGTCGAGTCTCTCCGACCGGAGCGCGACCTTAGCCGAACGCCAATTTTCCAGGCAATGATAAGCTATGAAGAAGATCATTTGTCGAACGATTTTTTTGGTGATCTGCAAACAACTGCACTGCACGTAGAATCACAAATTTCACGAACCGACTTAACCTTTTGGTTTTATCATGGCGAAGGTTATTTAAACGTTAAACTTGAATATTGCATCGATCTTTTCAATAGCGAAAGCGCGGAACGCTGGATGCAAAGTTTCGAGACGTTGCTCAACGCGATAGCGGTCGACACCTCAGTGGCTATCAGTGAGCTGCCGGTTATGCCTGCGCAGGAAGAAG
>JBOEGD010000049.1:0-1394 GCA_050633245.1 Calditrichia bacterium
TCAAACTGTCCACCAATACCAACAACATCTATTGGGTAAGATGGCTCAGGCTGCTCGTCCACATTTGTGTCACGGTCAATAAACATGGCGGCGCTATCGACACCATTCGTCGTCAGATAAACTGTGCCATTATTTCCAGAGCTAGGCCAGGTTCCAGACTGCTTATCTACACCAACAAGGGAGATCAGCATTCCTTCAACAGCTTCATCTACGGTAGCTGGTGTTACAACCATCGGAGCCGGAAGCGGGTTTCCGTTGCTGTTGACTGTATAGCTCAGGTTCGAGCCGCCTAATTGCAGCTTACCGTTAAATTGGGACAGCTCTCCTTCAACAGTCAGCTCATCACCACGGGCAACCGGATCTGTAGCCGCTCCAAAATCAAAAATATTAATACCACCAGTCGCGTCCTGAATATTGAAGTCAAGGTTTGACGTAGAAAAAACATCCGTTGCAACAGTTGCAACACCGGTCATGCGAACGGCAAGTCCATTATAGACATTAATACCGTCAGCGTCATTCACACGTGTCGTTGCTACAGACGTTGTACCGGCAAAATAGCCATCGGAAGAAGAAGTGGATGCTTCACCTTCATTATCTGTCGCACGAACAAGATATTCAACAGCGTCACCATCAGATGCAGAAGGAAGATCTGCAGAATAGGTAGCACCACTGGTATTTGTCATATCCAGCGAGTCGGCAGTACCATTAACGCTGTAAACCAGACGAACAGCGGTAAGAGAACCATCATCAGTTACAGTTGCCGTTACGGTCTGAGCAACACCACTTGCAGGAACAAAGCTCGCTCTTGCAACGCCGGAGATTGCCGGAGGCGTGTTGCCGCCGCTCAGAAAGCCGGCTGTTCCCGGATCGGGTGCAGTAAACGTTGCATCCCAGGTAACAGCAATATTTTCGGTCGTTTCATCATCACCGGTAATACCGTTTCCACCACCGTTCACCTCATTGGCACCTTCCAGTGCAATACGCTTGGTAGAGAAACCAAAACCGGGGTCGCCCGCCTGAAAAGGCATTGTTAAGGCATCAGCGAGATAGGTACTGGCAATAGTATCGGCGTCTGGTCCATCAACAGATATGGCGCTCTTATCACCAATATCATTCGTCGAGGAAGGCGTGCCAATATTGGCAGCATCTACATCTGTTACCAGATCAGTGGCACCATCCCAGAAAAACAGAACAGCACTTTCGCCACCATTGGTAATTCCCGGACTTGGACCTCCGAAAAGCAGAGCCATATCCGGAGTACCAGCGTCGTCTCCAATAATCTCATAGTCCGCTTTAAAACCATATTCTGTTTCAAAACCGAGTCCGCTGAAGGCAATAACCAACACCTCACCAGCAGGTATGCTGCTACCTGCAGGAAACTGAGCAACGAAGTC
>JBOEGD010000050.1:0-12766 GCA_050633245.1 Calditrichia bacterium
CCGTGCGGGTGATATTTACCCAGTACTTCACCAACAATACGTGCACTTTTTTTATAGGGACGATTATATGCCATCCCCAGCTCGGACATTCCGTAGAGAACTCGCCGGTGAACCGGCTTCAGTCCGTCACGGACATCGGGAAGTGCGCGTGCCACGATTACTGACATAGAGTAATCGAGGTACGAATTTCGCATTTCCTCTTCGATATCCTTCGGAATGATACGTTGTCTTTGTAATTCCATTCTTTCAATTTCCTTTTCTATAGAGCACTAATTTCAGTTCTTTCCAGTATTCGCGGGAGCACTACACGTCCAGATTACGCACGTACTTGGCGTTCTTTTCGATAAATGCGCGACGCGGTTCTACGCGATCACCCATTAAGGTGCTGAAGATATGATCTGCATCGGCTGCGTTTTCCAGAGTTACCTGAAGCAGGGTGCGTTTTTCCGGATTCATCGTTGTTTCCCAGAGCTGCTCGGGGTTCATCTCACCGAGTCCCTTATAGCGCTGTAGATGTGCAGAGTTGCCACCTTCAGCTTTTTGGAAGCGCTTCAGGATATCCTCTTTCTCATCCTCATCATAGGCATAAAATTGTTGCTTGCCTTTTTTAACCAGGTAAAGCGGCGGCTGTGCAATGTAAATATTGCCCAACTCAACCAGTTCTCGCATATAGCGAAACAGGAATGTGAGCAGCAGCGTACGAATGTGGCTGCCGTCCACGTCAGCATCTGTCATGATAATCACTTTGTGATAGCGCAGCTTGCTGATATCAAAATCGCCGTCCCCAACACCGGTGCCTAAGGCGGTGATGATGGTTTTAATCTCATCATTAGACAGGATTTTGTGCAGTCGTGCTTTCTCGACGTTCAGAATCTTACCCTTAAGTGGTAAAATGGCCTGAAAGCGGCGATCGCGACCTTGCTTTGCAGAACCGCCGGCAGAATCACCCTCCACCAGGTAGATTTCGCACTGCGCCGGATCGGTTATCGAACAGTCCGCCAGCTTGCCGGGAAGCGTGCTGCTTTCCAGGGCGCTCTTGCGTCGCGTTAATTCACGCGCCTTCTTTGCTGCTTCACGAGACCGTGCTGCAGTAAGACCTTTATCGATTACCTTTTTTCCGACAGATGGGTTTTGCTCAAGGAAATCGGTTAGATTCTCGTTTACAATCGACTCCACAATTCCCTTAACCTCGCTATTACCGAGCTTGGTTTTGGTCTGACCTTCAAACTGTGGTTCGGCAACCTTCACGCTTATCACGGCAGTGAGACCTTCTCGGGTATCTTCACCGGCAAGCTGCGCATTTTTCAACAGGTTGTTCTTATTACCATAGTTATTCAGGGTTCGTGTAAGAGCAGATTTAAAGCCGCTGAGATGCGTTCCACCTTCTATCGTGTTTACATTATTACAATAGGTGAAAATGTTCTCGGAAAAAGAATCATTGTATTCGAAGGCGATCTCAACATTTACATTGTCGCGTTCCGACTCAAAGTAGATCGGCTTGTGTAGTGCGATGCGGTTGGTGTCGATATAACGAACAAACTCGCTGATTCCACCTTCATAGTGAAATGTTTCCGAGTGTCCTTCACCGCGCTTGTCTGCGAGAGTGATCTTCAGCCCTTTGTTCAGAAAAGCAAGATCGCGCAGACGCTTTGCCAGCGTATCGAAATTATATTTTACTTCGCGGAAAATGGTGTCATCTGCCAGGAAGGTCGTTGTGGTTCCGGTTTTCTTGCTCTTGCCAATTTCTTTGATTGGCCCGTCCGGAATACCAATTTGATACGTTTGCTCATACATCTTACCGTCGCGATGGACGTTTACCTTACACGAGTGGGAAAGGGCGTTTACTACCGAGGCGCCAACCCCGTGTAAACCACCGGAAACCTTATAGGTGTCTTTGTCAAACTTACCACCGGCGTGCAGCACGGTCATAATAACCTCGAGCGCAGACTTGCCGCTGGCGTGCTTTCCAACTGGAATGCCGCGTCCATCGTCTTCTACTGTAATCGACTCGTCTTCATTAATACTAACCTGAACATGACTACAGAAACCGGCCATTGCTTCATCGATACTATTATCGACAATCTCATAGACCAGGTGGTGTAAGCCGCGTAGCGTGATGTCGCCAATATACATCGCAGGGCGCTTACGAACGGCTTCCAGCCCTTTTAACACCTGAATATTAGACGCGGAATATTCAGTGTTTGGTTTTGCTTTTTCTGCCATAGAAACTCATCCCTTTAGTAAAATTTAATGTCTTTAATCGCTGGTTCTTCTAGTTTATCATTCAATTTTTTTATTATCTGTGGTTTTAGAAACATCAGCTCATTTCGCCAGACTGTGTCGTGTACCTTAACGAAAAGAGTGCCTTTGGTGACGTGCTGAGGTTCTGTCTTTTTGGCGACCTCGGGTCCAACCACGCCATCCCAAAATGCAATGGCAATATTTTCTTCGAATTTATCACGCAAACCGGCAGCTTTCAAAAACGCCATGATTGAATCGCGAATATGCTTGTCTTTTGTTTTGCGCATCGGTTATGTTTCCATCATAACGGTACCATCGTTAACGATGTAATAATGCGTCGGCGTTTCCATATCGTGCACCTTCTCAAAAAAATTTGCCGACGTTGTGGTCACGAAAACCTGTCCCATATTGCTGAGCTGTTGTAGCATCAGGTAGATTCGACCGGCATCGAGTTCGCCAAAAATGTCGTCGAAGAGCAAAATAGGAGCTTCGTTTCGCTGCTGCTCCAGATGTTGAAACTCTGCGAGTTTCAGGGCGATGACGAAGGTCTTGTGCTCGCCTTGGCTTGCAACGATCTTCATCGGTTTCTCATTAATGCGAAAGACCAGATCATCACGATGTGGACCAAGAACGGTACTCCCGCTTTCAATTTCTATTTGTCGCTTTGTTGCGAATAAACGACGATAGGCCTCTTCAAGACTTCCTTCATCGTCGCGCTGCACGACGTTGCACTTATATTCTACATCTACACTATCGTCGCTTTTACTGAGTTCGCGATAGTAGCTGCTTACCAGCTCACTTAATTGGGCTGCTGTGCGACGGCGCTTTAGAATAATTTCCATACCATGAGAGATTAAATTCTCTTCCCATGAGGTCAATACATTCGTATCGGTATGGGGCGCCTGAAGCAGTAAGTTGCGCTGCTTGAGCGACCGGTTGTATTGGATCAGGTGATGCAAATAAAGTTTACTGGACTGAGAAAGCAGTACGTCCAGAAAACGCCGACGTTGCTGTGGACTTCCCTGAGACAAGCTTAAATCTGCCGGGTGGAGGAGTACGAGCGGAACTTCTCCAATGTATTCAGAAAATTTCTGAGCCTTGTGTCCATTTACTGTAAGATGTTTTCCCTGATCCCGCGAGTAAGCAAGGATAGAATCCATGCCGTTATTCTGATTATCTAAAAATTCACCTTCGATGCGAAACATACTCTCATTGTGGTGAATCAAATGCTTGTCTGTGGTCGTGCGAAAACTTTTGGTGAGGCCCAAATAGTGAATTGCCTCTAAGATACTTGTTTTACCTGCTCCATTTTCGCCGTGCAGGATGTGAATCCCCTTCGCAAACTCCAGAGTGGCTTCGCGATAGTTTCGAAAGTTAAACAGAGACAGGCGCTTTAATTGCATGATTCAATTGGCGCAGCGCCTTTCACAAATGAAGTAGCGCTGGAGCCCGATAAAGTGATTGATGAGATACCGGGTTTATCAGGCATCTTCCAGGCGAATCGGCATCAGCAGCATCAGCTGCTTTTCGTTTTCCGGACCGTCTACCGGACGAGAAACGACGGCGTAATCGGGACGAACCAATTGCAGAACGACCTCTGCCGAGTCTACGTGTTTCAACATTGTCTGTAGATACCGCGAATTAAATCCAATTGCGAACGACTCACCTGTAAAATTACAGGCGATCTCTTCGCGGGCTTCGCCACCATAGTCAATATCCTCAGCGCGAATCGTCATTTGCTGAGGGGTCAGTTCGAGCACCACCTGAGCGGTAATTGGATTGGAAAACAGAGATACGCGTCGCACAGATGCCAGAAAGTCTGAGCTGTTAACCGTAAGCTCAAAATTGGTCTCTTGTGGAATCACGCGATTATAGTCAACGTAGTTTTCGTCAATAAGGCGGGCATAGAGTTCGGTGTTCTCCATATGGAACTTCGCGTGCTTATCGCCTAATACCATTACGGCGATACTGTCTGAGTCCAAACTGCGTAGTACGAAGTTCAATGCCCTGGTAGAGATAATGGCCGTGAGCGGCTCATCGGGTAGGGAATCGTCAAAATAATCCATTGTTGCCAGACGGTGACCATCTGTCGCAACTGTCTTTATTTTACTGTCGCCAAGCTGAAAGAAGACGCCGGTTAGCGCCGGTCGCAATTCATCGGAGGAACAGGCAAATATAGTCTTGTTGATCAACTGACGCATTACCGGACTAGGCATGACTATTTCTTTTACTGCCTCAATTGTCGGGCGCTGAGGAAATTCAGCCGGGTTTTCGCCGCCAATGCGATACTGTCCGAAATCCGAACTTAGTTGAAGTCTGTAGTTATTTCCGGACTCGAACGTAAGAGCCACATTCGGCAGCTCTTTTATTATGTCGTTTATCAAGCGACCGGGAATGGCAATGTCGCCTTCTTCCTGAATGTCTGCTTTCACATGAGAGACCATGGTGATCTCCAGGTCGGTCGTTATCAACTCTAACTGATTGCCCCGAGCAACGATTTTTACGTTCTGTGTCATCGGGATAGTCGAGCGTTGAGGAATTACATTAACAACCTTCTGAAGAGCCTCGTTAATCTCATCTCTCTGGATCACAAACTTCATTTTTTCCTCCAAAACAATAGTGGTTTTTTGTATCCTATTAAAGTAGTGAGGAAAGGCATTTTTTCCAAATGAAATCTGGTGAAATTGAGCCCGTTTTTGCCTCGGAAAGTCGATTCTTTACCCGCGCTCTACAGTTTCCGCAAAATGTTGTCTTTTTTTGATTTACCGCATCGTTTTTTTGAGCCTTTAGCATAAAAAAGGCCGTCTGGGAAGGATAGTGTTTTATGTTGAGAAAACAGACGCTTGTGTGTTGGGGGAAATACGGCTGGAAATGGGGTGTTCTATACGTGTTTTTCTCTGTCTGAAATTGAAGTTTTCAGGCGGTTTCGCGCCAGCGGACCTTCGTTGAACAGTAGATCTAAAATAGACAGATTCGGTATGAACTCACCAAATTGTTGACTGTAGCTTTCAAGCTCGGTTGGGTGGCTTACAGAAATTCCGGCACGCCTTAATTGCGTCAGCTCCATGAACTGAGCGTCTGTTGCATCACACAAATAGCTATCGGCATGGCCAGCATGGACTAGCTGAATAATTCCATCGACACCGCTGCGATCGAGCTGAAATTCTGAACGCAAACGAACCTTTGTAGATATTTGCAAGGCCTTGCAAATAAGCTCGAGAAAGGCCATATTCAGGTCTAGTAAAAATGTCCATTCCCGATCGTAAAGCTGTTTGAAAAAAAGATCATAGTGTTCGAAAAAGGGAGCGTAGCGATAGTTGACCTCCAGCTGCCGAAAATGCTTGCGACGCCAGCCACGCTCATTGTCAATGCGAATGTCGCGTATTAAAGGCTTGTCCTGCTTGTGGGAATGAACCGGAACTGTTAACCACTGCATACCGGTCGTCGCCTTTAGTCTGCAGCGTGAGATGGGAGCAGATTTTCCAAAGCGAATATTGTCTGCAATAATGAATAAATCGGATTGCATCATCAAAGCAAGATGAGAGATTGGTGGACAGTAACAACTGGGTTTTGCAGCAAGACGCATGATTGGCATTCCATTAATATAGTGACATGGTAGTATAATTGAACAAGTAGCAAGTGGCAAGTGGCAAGTGGNNCGATCACCGATCACCGATCACCATAAAAACTCGGAGAAGTAGCACTAAATGACGTCCCAACAAAAAATACCACCACCAAATCGCATTGTGCGCTTTCTGATTAATGAAAACCTGGTGATGCTGCTTATTTTGGTTAACACACTTGTTCTGTTTCTGGACGAGTTCCCGTCTATTCATGAAAAAACTCGTGGCGTCTTGCTATGGTTGGACTATGCCTGTATTCTCTTCTTCCTGCTTGAAGCGCTTCTAAAAATTCAGGTGTATAGTTGGAAAGCATACTGGGATAATGGTTGGAATCGTTTTGACTTTATCGTAGTTGTGCTCAGTTTACCAACGCTGCTGACACCATTTACCAATGTGCCGCCATTCTCGATCTTTCTGGTGCTTAGAATGGGACGGCTATTGCGTTCGATACGACTGCTGCGCTTTATTCCCAATGCAGAACATATCATTCTCGGTGTGTATCGCTCACTAAAGGCATCGGTGGGTATTTTTGCGATTTTGTTTATCCTTAATCTGGCATTTGCTATGGGCGCCACGATGCTTTTTCAGCAGGATGCACCTGAGTACTTTGGTAATCCACTTATCTCCATGTATTCCTTGTTTAAAGTCTTTACGATTGAAGGCTGGTTCGAGATACCCGATCAACTTGCGGCAAGTGGAATGTCGGATGGTACTATCCTGTTATTGCGCTGCTATTTTATCCTGGCAGTTATCTGTGGTGGAATTTTGGGATTATCACTGGCAAACGCTATCTTTGTGGACGAAATGACGGCCGACAATACTCGTAAAGTTGAACAAATGGTTGCTGATATGCATGCCGAAATGACTCAGCTACAGCAAGCAACCGTTCAGGAACGCAGTGAAATGCTTGAGACGCTACGCGAAGAGTTGAGAGAACTGCGGGAGTTGATGCAAGCTGGAAAACAGAAGCCGCCAGGTACAGCTGGTGAATAGCAAGAAGCAAGAAGCAAGACATTATTGTTTGTATTACAGGAGAATGAATGAAAAAATCCATATTTATCAGCTACAGCGAATCTCAAATAGAGTGGGTTAAATCCAGTCTGGTTCCGGTGCTGGAAGCAGGCGGCGCTGATGTGCTGGTGGATTATCGAGAATTTAAATCCAGCCGACTGATGATTGGACAAATGGATGAGCTACAGGATCGTGCGGATATCAATTTGTTGGTGTTGACCGCTGACTACTTTGAAAGTAGTTATTGTCGGCAGGAAATGGAGCGTGCCGTTGATCGCGATCCACGCTTTGATGACAGTATTCTGCTTCCGGTAAAACGTGAAGATGTGGCCTTGCCGGATGCAATGGGTGGCGTTTTTGAGCCGAATTACGTCGACTTGCAGGACGACAAGATAGCAGGACAGTGGCGATTGCTTATGGATGCTTGCGGTGCCTCTCTGGGCTGCGACGTTCCCTATTGGCTACATATGAATCAGTATCTTGCCGAACAACTTGTCGAAGGACAATCACTGAACCTGGTCGTTGAAAACACTTATATGAAGTGGCGCGAATTATTGGAACATCTGCATCGCAACGTTTTGCCGGAAATGGGCGTGTTGGATTTGCGTTCTGAGGAATGCGCAACACGAAAGGGCTTTGTCAGTGGATTACTTCGCGCAGCCGGTGTTCCTGCCAGCGTACCGGATGAGCCGCATGATTTGACGGTTCTAACAGTAAAGCTAAAGCGCAAGCAGCGCTCATATGTTATCCTTAAGAACTTCGAAAGTCTGATTTCTAACGAAAGTTTTCTTGGACAAACGGACCTTTTTCAAACGCTACGAACATTAATGTTCACCGATGAACGCATTTCTATTCTTTTACAAACGGAAAAACCGTTGAAAGACCTCATTCCTGATGAGCATCCACTCTCTGCGTTTCGGGATACGCGATTGATCACTTTGTAGATTGATGAATTATGATTTACTAAAGAACTCAGAACTCAGAAATGACATCGTGAGAAAGAGAGTGTGAAAAGCAACGCTCGCCCGTCTCCCCACCCAAGCGCATCCTTTTGATAATTATTGCGTATTGAAAAGATACCCTGCAATTCACATTGCAAATATGTGTTTGCAGAGCTATGTTTTTATAGGATGGTAGTCGATTCTTTTTGCTATTGGACGAAGGGAGCAGTGTATTGAACAAGCTACGATTTTTAGCGGTTTACGGGACTCTTATTGCTATCAGTGCCTTCATCATCTTCAACATTTATCCTGTTATCTATCCCGATGCGTCGGTTAGACTTACGCTAAAAAAACACCAGATCGAGCAGCGTGCCTACGAGTTAATGGATTTTGTTGATATCGATGTGAGTGGTTTCCATCCAAGTGTCAGTCTGGAGCATGACGCCCCAATGCTTCGTTTCACGCAAAAAAGCCTCGGCCTAAAAGAAGCAAATGTGACAATGTCGGATGAGATACCGGTATATCGCTGGAAGGTTCGCTGGATTACCGATTCAGGGTGGTCCAATCTGCTACAGGCTTCTAATTCAAATACCCCCCGTACGAAGCACATCAGAAATATGGAGCTGGAATTTCAGACGAACGGTAACTTGCTGCTGTTTAAGCAGGAATTACCAGACAGTGTTATAACAACCGGCCTGACCAAGAATGCTTCCCGGAAACGAGCCGATGCGCTATTAACAACGTTTTCCGAGCTTGCAAACATTCTTCCAATTGAGAAGATGGCTGCAGACTCAACAGATATAAACGCTTCGCCTCAGAATAAATCGTCGGATGATTTCTCATATCGATTTTCAGGCAAGACGGCCGCAGCAGCGCCGTTTGATAGTATCGAGGTCTCAGTTGTGACCGTTGGGGAGCGATTCACGTCATTTGAAAAAAAATATAATGTTCCCAAGCGTTTCGAAAAAGCAAGTGGCTTCCAACCGAGTAATGTTGCTTTTCCGCTTTTGCTCGCACTTGTGCTTTTAAGTACGGTCATAATTGCGCTCAAACGCTGGCGTTCCTATGAAATGGATTTTCGAATGGGCATCGTGTTGGGCATTGTGGGTGGCTTCGGATTTGCCGTCTTCATTTTTCTACAGTCCTATCGATTCGCACCGCTACTGCAGGCAATTGTCAGTTCCCTGATAAACTGGGTTTTTGTCGGAGGGTCGTTGATTTTTGTTTGGGCAGTTGGGGAATCTTTAGCACGCGAGGTTTGGGCTAACAAATTTATCCCGATGGACTTGATTCGCAATCGCTACTGGCTGCATTCACGAATAGGGCGCAATGTTATTCGCGGTATCGCCTTGGGATGCTGTGCGTTTGCGGGTTGGCTACTATTGATTATTCTGGCACAAACACTGGAACCACTTTCTGTGCGTCCGGGGCTTAGAGGTGTTCTGGCACCGTTGAGTTCAACTACGCCATTGTTGCGGCTAATAACTCTGGCACTCTTCTTTGTTTTTTGGGCTGTATCGTCGTATGTCGTTTTTGGCAGCTCAATCATATACAAATATCTGAAGATGGGTATTCCAACTGTTTTGATTGTCACCGTTATCTATGTTCTTGCAATTCAGGAAGAGGTGGAGCCATTCGGTATGGACTTTCTGATTTCCTTTTTGCCAATGTTTCTTCTGGTTTGGTCATTTTATCGCTACAATATCATAACGGCATTTGTTGGCATCTTTACCATGAATCTTCTAACGCCCGGGCTGGCATTACTGTATACCGGAAGCAATGATATTTCAGGCTACCTGCTTCTTGGCTCATTTGCCGGAGCACTTGTTTACGGAGTTGTGACCCTTTTTACCAAAGACCGGGTAAGCGACTTTAAGCGATTGGCGCCTGTCTATACCAAAAACATTTCTGAACGCGAGCGGATGCAGAAAGAACTGGAAATTGCTCGCGATGTGCAGATGAGTTTTCTACCGCATGATAACCCGGCATTCAAAGCATTAGATGTCGCTTCACGCTGCGAGCCGGCACTGGAAGTTGGTGGAGATTATTTTGATTTTGTAGAACTCGGCGATAATAAACTCGGCATATGCATCGGCGATGTATCTGGCAAAGGAACTCAGGCAGCATTTTACATGACGCTGACAAAAGGATTTTTGCGTGCTTTGGCAAGCGGTTCCGATTCACCGGCAGAGGTGTTGACCAAGTTGAATGCACTGTTTTACGATAATGTAAAGCGCGGTGTATTTATCAGTATGATTTATGGAATCTTTGACATGGCAAACGGAACTTTGACCATGGCGCGAGCGGGGCACAATCCTGTCCTGATGCACAAGGGGCGTCAGATTGAAATGCAGACCATTAATCCACGTGGAATAGCGATCGGTATGGAAAAGGGCATCACTTTTGGCAAAACGATTCAGGAAGTAACCGTTCCGCTACAAAAGGATGACCTCTTTATTTTTTATACGGATGGATTTCCCGAAGCGATGAATAAAGATCGAGAGGAGTTTGGAGACGAACGCTTCGAGCAGGCGATCGATAAATTGTCGGAGAACTCTTCAGAAGGCATTTTGGATGGCATTTTCAAGGAGGTGCGACGGTTTACGAGATCCACGCCGCAACACGACGACATGACGATTGTCGTCGTGCGCGTTAATGAGCTTGCGGCTACATCTCTACCTGTCGTCTCTTAGCCATTTAGTTGAACAATCAGTGTCTGATCCACATTCTTGATCGTACTGATGTCTGCTGCCAGCGTGCCATTTGTCTCACCTTCAATATTGAAGATGTTTATAGCCTTCTTCGTCTCGGTATTTCGCCCGGAAGAAACATGGGTAATATTGATGCCTTTTTCGGCCAGCAACGTGCCTACCTTGCCAATAATTCCAGGTACATCATCATTCTCTACAATTACTACGGTATCTGCCAAGTCGGCATCAACGCGGTATGTTGAAAATTCGATGAGGCGATAAATGTCGCGGGCATATACCGTTCCGGTCAGATGAATCATTCCGGCGTCGGTATGGAAATCACAGGCAATAAGATTGGTATGATTTGTTAGGCGCTGATCTTTTTTGCTGATCTCAATCGAGATGCCTTTATCTCGCGCAACGGTAAGCGAGTTAACCATGTTTAGCAGATCGACGCTGGTGCCTGCCTCTGGCTTCGGCTGAAGCGCACCTGCCATTAAGTGAGCAGCAATGGGCTCGGTGGGTAGCTCGATAATATCTCCGTAGAAGCGAATGGCAACTTCCTGAAGTCTGCCGGTTTGGATGCGACTAAAAAAAGTCCCCAAGCGTTCTGCCAGCTTGAAATATGGATTTAGTAGTTCCTGCTCTTTTTCGCCGATAGAAACAAAGTTAACGGCATTTCGCGCAACGTTGCGATCGAAATACTCGGCCATTTGTTCGAGGATCTGATTAGCTACTTTAAGCTGAGCTTCTTCGGTAGATGCACCGAGATGCGGAGTGGCGAGAACTTTTGGGTGCATGGCCAGCGTCCAATCTTTTGGTGGTTCGCTTTCAAATACGTCTACTGCTGCCATAGCCAGGTGACCGGCATCGAGTGCAGCAGCGAGGTCTGCCTCATTAACGATTCCACCGCGCGCACAATTAATAAGCAAGGCTGTTGGCTTACACATCTTTAGCCGCTCAGCGTTGATGAGGTTAATTGTCTCAGCCATCTTCGGGGCGTGAATGGTAATAATGTCGGAATTGGCAATCAGCTCGTCCAGTCCAACGAGCTTAATGCCCATACGATCTGCCATTTCGCTGCTAAGGATCGGGTCATAGCCGAGCAGCTTCGTATCGAAAGCTTTAACGCGTTTTGCTACTTCACGTCCAATCTTACCGAGACCGATAATACCGACTGTCTTTTCGAAGAGCTCGTTCCCCATATACTTTTTGCGATCCCAGCTTTCGGCTTTCATCGCACCTGCTGCCGGTGAAATGTTGCGAAGTGCTGCAAGAATAAGTGCGATTGTATGCTCCGTTGCAGCAATGGTGTTTCCACCCGGCGTATTTTCTACAATAATGCCCCTGCGTGTTGCCTCTGCGGAGTCTATATTGTCTACTCCGGCACCGGCACGTCCGATAACCTTTAGTTTTGCTGCATGTTCCAAAACATCAGCCGTTACTTTGGTTCTGCTGCGCACAATCAGCCCGTCGTACTGCGGAAGGATTTCTATTAGTTCTTCTTTTAATATACCGGCACGGTTGTCGATAGTCATGCTCTCACTGNNGATGGCTTTCTATGATCGCCTCCGGAAGCGAATCGGCGATGAGAATTCGATACATGTTTAACTCCTGAGAATGTGGGTTAAAAAATTTAAGCTGATAAGTTAGCGTATGATTATAGAAAAAGCGACTAAGGAAGTATCTTTTTTTGTTATGCTTTTTACACGTGAATGCAATGTCGTTGTATAAATAGATTTCCTATTATAGTTTCGCCCACTTGTGGTAACCTTTTAAGAAAATAATTGATAAAAAGGCCCTGGTACGATAGATTCAGAACTGGGTCTTTCAAAGAATTTAACGGTACATCTATTGGGACATGCTCCATCCCCAATCTTCCGGCAATAACATTTCGTTTATCATATATCTAATGCGCAAATGCGCCTTTCTCTTACCAAAATCCAAATGGAGGCATTTATGATCCAACAGTTTCTAAGATCAATCCTCCCGGTTCGTACATACGTGCTCGCTTTTGCATGTATTGGCAGTCTTTTTACTGTTGCCCTGGCCGGAACGGACGATCACTTATTACTTTCCGAAGTGGTGGCAACACCAACCGCCGGAGAGTTCATTGAAATTGCTAATCCGACAGCTTCGGCTGTGGCGCTGGACAATTATTTTCTGTCCGACGATGAAGATTATGCACTTGTTCCCGGTGCAGCAGGTGCCGGACCGGCACCGAATATCGGTGGCTCGGACTTCGTTGCTCAGTTTCCTG
>JBOEGD010000051.1:0-1517 GCA_050633245.1 Calditrichia bacterium
TGTAAGTCGTCAAAATCTCCCGGAATCGTGAAGCTATTTTCTTAGAGACGGTTTTTGATTAACTTAATCAAACCGTTTGGAGGCGCATTATGCCTAAGAGATCTAATTCAGAAAAAAGAATCAGGGAAATCAAACGACGCACCCGCCGCAAGTTTTCATCCGAAGAAAAAATCCGTATCGTGCTCGATGGCCTCAAAGGTGAAGAGAGCATTGCCGAGCTATGCCGCAGAGAAGGCATCAGTCCAAATCTGTATTACCGTTGGAGTAAAGACTTTCTTGAGGCTGGCAAGAAACGCCTGCAGGGAGATACCCAACGTGAGGCCAATACAACGGAGGTGACTGGACTTAAGAAAGAGAACCTCCACCTTAAAGAGTTGGTTGCTGAGCTTGCTTTAAAGAATCGCGTCTTAAAAAAAAGCTTGAATGGCTTGGATGTCGACTTGGAGGATGTATGAAATATAGTGCATCCGAAAAGCTGGAAGTTATCCGCATGGTAGAACAATCGGAATTGCCGGTGAAGCATACGCTACAGGAGTTGGATATTCCGGTTAGTACCTTTTACGATTGGTATCACCGCTATCTCAACGAAGGTTATGATGGACTTATTTGCAAGCGTAAAGGGCCGAAGCGTTTTTGGAATAAGATACCCGATCACGAACGTAAGCGAATCGTGGATATAGCTCTTGAGCATCCAGAAAAATCGCCTCGTGAGCTGGCCTGGCATATCACCGACACCTGTGGTTATTTCGTGTCTGAATCGAGCGTATACCGCATTTTGGAGGCGTTTGACTTGATTCCTTCACCGAACTACATCCTGCTATCCGCAGCGGATACGTTTAAGAATCCGACGCGCAGGGTTCACCAGCTCTGGCAAACGGATTTCACCTATTTTAAGGTTGTGAATTGGGGCTGGTATTATCTGACCTCCGTTCTGGATGATTATTCTCGATACATCATCGCTTGGCAGCTTTGCACGAGTATGAAGGCCGGTGATGTGAAAGAAGTGTTGGACAAATCGATCTGCGCGAGTGGTATGACGAATGTTCCAGTCAGGCACCGCCCGCGTCTATTTTCTGACAATGGGCCTTGCTATGTCTCAAATGAGCTTGCTGAATATATGGGTAAGCACGAAATGGATCACATCCGCGGCAGGCCTTTTCATCCGCAAACACAAGGCAAGATCGAACGATACCACCGCAGCATAAAAAACGTCATTACCTTACAGAACTTCTACTTCCCCTGGGAACTGGAAGAGGAAATAAGTCAATTTATCGATCATTACAATAACCAACGTTATCATGAAGCATTGGATAATGTCACACCGGCTGATGTGTATTATGGAAGACGAGTTAAAATAGTAAACAGAAGGGAAAAAATAAAACGAAGAACATTAAAGAAACGTAAACAAATCAATCTAAAGAATAGTGGTCAAAGACAAACAGAAAAGTCATTGATTCACCCGGAAACCATCTCTTAGTTTAAAGACAAATCATTCCGGGAGATTTTGACGATTTACA
>JBOEGD010000052.1:0-1518 GCA_050633245.1 Calditrichia bacterium
TGTAAGTCGTCAAAATCTCCCGGAATGATTTACCTTTAATCTAAGAGATGGTTTCCGGATGAATCAATGACTTTTTTGCTTGCCTTTGACCCCTGTTATTTAGATTGATTTGTTTGCGTTTCTTTAATATCCTCCGCTTTATTTTTTCTCTTCGATTTAAAATCTCAACTCGCCGTCCGTAATACACATCAGCTGGTGTCACATTATCTAATGCTTCATGATAACGTTCATGATTGTAATGATCGATGAATTGTCTGATCTCCTCTTCGAGTTCCCAGGGGAAGTAGAAATTCTGTAAGGTGCTTACATTTTTCATGCTACGATGATACCGTTCGATCTTGCCTTGTGTTTGTGGATGAAACGGTCTGCCGCGAATATGTTGGATCTCCTGTTTTTCGAGATAACTTGCTAATTCATCTGAGACATAACACGGTCCATTGTCGGACAGAAGCCGCGGCCGGTGCCGAACTGGAACGTTTGTCATGCCACTCACGGAGATTGCTTTGTCCAACACTGCTTTCACATCGCCTGCCTTCATACTCGTGCAAAGCTGCCAGGAAATGATGTAGCGTGAATAGTCGTCCAGTATCGACGTCAGGTAATACCAACCCCAGTTAACCACCCTGAAATAGGTGAAATCCGTTTGCCAGAGCTGGTGAATTCGACGCGTCGGATTCTTAAATTTGTCAGCTGCTGATATCAGGATGTAGTTTGGTGAAGTGATGAGATCAAAACTCTTCAAAATACGATATACGCTGGATTCCGAGACGAAATAACCGCAGGTATCGGTAATATGCCATGCCAGCTCACGTGGGGACCTTTCGGGATGTTCCAGAGCTATATCCACGATCCGTTTGCATTCGTGATCGGGTATCTTATTCCAGAAACGTCTGGGTCCATTACGTTTGCTGATGAGGCCGTCATATCCTTCATTTAGATAGCGATGATACCAGTCATAAAACGTACTCACAGGAATGTCCAATTCCCGCAGTGTTTGTTTTACCGGTAATTCGGATTTCTCCACTAGACGGATGATCTCGAGCTTTTCGGAAGAACTATATTTCATAGCTCCTCCGAGTCGATATCCCAGCCATTCGAGCTTTTTTTTAAGACACGATTCTTTAAGGCCAGCTCAGCAACTAACTCTTTAAGGTGGAGGTTTTCTTTCTTCAGTCCACTCACCTCTGTTGTATTAGCTTCACGTTGAGTGTCGCCCTGTAAACGCTTCCTACCGGCCTCAAGAAAGTCTTTACTCCAGCGGTAATACAGATTTGGACTAATGCCTTCCCTACGACACAGTTCGGCAATACTCTCTTCACCTTTCAGGCCTTCGAGCACAATACGGATTTTTTCTTCGGATGAGAATTTGCGGCGAATGCGTCGTTTGATTTCCCTGATTCGTTTCTCTGAATTGGATTTCTTAGGCATAATGCGCCTCCAAACGGTTTGATTAAGTTAATCAAAAAACCGTCTCTAAGAAAATAGCTTCACGATTCCGGGAGATTTTGACGACTTACA
>JBOEGD010000053.1:0-488 GCA_050633245.1 Calditrichia bacterium
AAAAAGGCGAGTGGCAAGAAGCGAGAAGCGAGAGGCGAGAGGTGAGCGGGTATCCCTTTTCTTGTGTTCTATGTTCTCTTTAATTTTGTAACCCAAAGTGAGTGGCATCATCCAATACTTACAATGTCAGATGTATACTGACATCTCAGAACCGCATCAGATAATGTTATGGAACTATACAAAGCGGGACTGCATTATAAATATTAGCTGCCGGTACACTACAGCACGCTTTTTCATTTGCAACACTCAGAATAGTGTTTACTTTCGGAAAGATCCATTTAATCCNNCGATACGATAATGAAACTTGATTAATGAAAGGCGATGGATTATATTGAAATCGGCGGAAGAACATACTTTTGAAAGGTACCTAAAACCATGTTAGGATTTTCGATGAGAAACAACTTCACCAGTCGGGTACAAAAAGTTATCCGCTTCTCAAAAGAAGAAGCCATGCGTCTCGGGCACGATTACATCGGAACCGAGCATTT
>JBOEGD010000053.1:511-1164 GCA_050633245.1 Calditrichia bacterium
ATTGCCGTAAAAATTCTTAAAAATCTGAATCTCGACCTCGAAAAATTAAAGCAACGCCTCGAAGAAGCATCCGGGCCGGCTGGCGGGATGATGACTTTGGGCAACCTGCCGCTATCGAAACGTGCAGAAAAAGTTCTTAAGATTACGTATTTAGAAGCGAAAAACTTCAAATCCGACATTATTGGTACCGAACACCTTCTACTCTCCTTATTAAAAGAGAAAGAAGGTCTGGCAGCGCAGGTACTAATGAGCTTTAATGTAGATTACAACATTGTCTACAACGAGTTAAAGAACATCCTGGAGGGCAAGCCGTCCATGTCATATTCTTCCCAATCATCACAGAAAGTCAAAACACCCGCTCTTGATCATTTCGGTCGCGATCTGACCCAACTCGCCATGCAAGGCAAGCTGGATCCGATTATCGGGCGGGATCAGATAATTGAACGCGTTGCGCAAATTCTCAGTCGCCGCAAGAAAAACAACCCCGTGCTCATCGGTGAGCCAGGTGTTGGTAAAACGGCCGTAGCTGAAGGACTTGCACTGCGCATCATCAGTAAAAAAGTACCGCGCGTTCTGCACAATAAACGCATTGTTGCCCTGGACATGGGTAGCATTGTTGCCGGAACAAAGTATCGCGGACAGTTCGAAGAGCG
>JBOEGD010000054.1:0-714 GCA_050633245.1 Calditrichia bacterium
TGTCCAATCACTGAAGAGTTCACAATCGTCGACAACTCTGTAACGCCTACCTTCAACAATGTAGTCGTAGATGTTACACCTGTAGACATGACCGATTGTGATGGTGGATTGAACTTCCCGAATGGAGGAATATCCATCGACCTTGCAGCTATCACTGGTTCAGGTAACTATACCGTAAGCTACTTCTTTGGTGGATCCGCTTTGCCGGCTAATCAGCTCACTGTTAATAATACAACTGACATCTTCACTGAAAAAGGTATTGCTGGAACTGCCAATATCAACATCAACGAAACAACTGACAACACAACCTCAGCATCCCTTACTGGACTTAACCCTGGTGACTATACCATCGAAGTAACTGACAATGGTACTGGGTGTACAACCGCAGAAGCTACCGTGACTGTCAATGCTGTACCTGCTGTCATCTCTGTCAATGGAGTAATCGATCAACAGTTGACTGTCTGTGTGCCTGGATCTGTCGATCCGAATGGGCAGATAACCGTCACTCCTACCACTGCCGGTGGTGAGCCAGCTGGTGGATATGACATTCAGTGGTTCTTTGGTTCTGGTACCTCTAATTCACTTGATGCTGGAGACTTAGTGGATGGTGATGCCCTTGGAACTTCTGCCTCTGCAACTGCGGCTACAACACTTACTACTACAGGTCTCGAAGCTGGAACTTATACCGTTCAGATCACAAACGTTGATACTCAG
>JBOEGD010000055.1:0-714 GCA_050633245.1 Calditrichia bacterium
CTTACTACTTCGGAGGTTCTGTACTTGCTGCTAATCAATTAGTTGTAGATGGATCTACTGACATATTCACCGAAAAAGGGACTGCAGGGACTGCTAACATCAATATCTCGGAAACTACTAATGCAACTACTGCTTCTATAACAGGTATTGACCCTGGAGACTACACCATCGAAGTAACCGATGCTACTGGTTGTACTACCGCTCCGGTGACCGTTACTGTGGGGGCTACTCCTGCTGTAATCACCGTCGGAGGTACTATCGATCAACACCTAACCGTATGTGTGCCAGGTACTGTCGATCCTAATGGACAAATATCGGTCAACCCTACAACCGCAGGTGGTGAACCTACAAATGGGTACGACATCCAATGGTACTTCGGGTCGGGTACTTCCAATACACTCGATGCTGCTGACCTTACTGACGGTGACGCGCTCGCTGGTACTTCAGCTACAGGTGTGAATACCGCTACTGGCTTAACTGTAACTGGACTCGAAGCAGGTACTTATACCGTGCAGGTAACCAACGTCGACACTCAGTGTGACCAAACGCAAGAGTTCACTATCGATGATAACGCTACTAACCCAACATTCGCTGCTCCCCTTACCGATGTGACTGCTGTTGATATGACCGATTGTGATGGAGGACTCAACTATCCGAATGGGGGAATTTCCATCGACCTATCTGCTATCACAGGGACTGCCCCTTACACGGTAG
>JBOEGD010000056.1:0-612 GCA_050633245.1 Calditrichia bacterium
TCCTGATGTGTTCAATATCCTACTTCAGGTTCTGGATGAAGGTCAACTGACCGACAGTCTGGGCCGGAAGGTTGATTTCCGCAACACTGTGTTGATTCTAACCAGTAATGTTGGAACACGTGACATTAAAAAGAACGTGTCGATGGGATTTACCCAAGGCAAAGACGATGCGGAACACGAAGTCATGCGCGAAAAGATAAAAGAAGATGCGCGACGCCAGTTTAATCCAGAGTTTTTAAATCGACTGGATGAGCAAATCATCTTCCGAAAGCTGCAAAAAGAGCAGGTTGTTACCATTGTCGATCTACTGGTCGATGATATGGCCACTCGATTGCTAGAGCACAATATTACGCTTGAGCTTACCGATGGAGCTAAAGACTTTATCGTCAATAATGGATACGATCCGGTAATGGGTGCACGTCCATTGAAGCGCGCCATTCAGAAATACATAGAAGATCCAATGGCCGATGAAATCCTTAAGGGTCGCTTTCAGGAAGGCTGCGTTATTCGCATTAAGATGAAGAATAAGACAGAGCTGGGATTCTACGAGATCAATAAAAACATCGATATTGAAGAATAATCATCCAGCTTTAAAAGATATAAAAAAAGCCT
>JBOEGD010000057.1:0-705 GCA_050633245.1 Calditrichia bacterium
GCTCCTGGTACCTTAGATGGTGACTTCATCGCTGATGATAGCGATGCAGATGACACTAACTCGGGTAATGCGAATGCAGGATCCGCACTCGTGAATGGTAACATCCAATCTCTAGACGGACTCGAAGCTGGAACTTATACCGTCTTCATCACCAAAGACAATGGGGATGCAAGTGGTAATGGAAACCAAGGATGTAGCTCATTCGCTACCTTCACCATTGGTACCGATCAGCCTACCCTTACTGTGAATCTGGCGACAGGAGTAACTGTGGTAGACAATGATAACTGTACGCCGGCCAATGGATCCATCACGATTGATGAAATCATTATTGATGGTGTAGCTACTCCGTTGAACAACTTAAGCCCTTACACTATCAACTGGACAGTCCCTGGTGGAGGTACACCTGGTACTTCAGGAGCTGGTGCAATCGCTAATGATCAACTCACCGGTGTAAACGCAGGAACATACTCTTTCACTATCACGCACAATACAACAGCATGTGCTACTGCTACTATCGATGTGGTAGTCGAGGATGTACAGGTTGATCCAGTAATCAGTCTGAACACAAAAGCTGATGATACCTTCTGTGATGGCACAAACGACATTGGAGATGGAGCAGTAACTATCAACATCACTGAAGATGGTGGTGCAGCAATCACGCTGGCTGACTACTCCATCGAATGGTACAGAGGTACATATACTGTA
>JBOEGD010000058.1:0-1447 GCA_050633245.1 Calditrichia bacterium
CTTGCGCTGGTCTTTTACGTGAGGCTGAGGAAGCCACGCTGGTGGGTCTTTTTGAGATTGGAAACGACCCGGCCGCCAGTGGTGGTGCGTACGTTCATGTGCCAAATGGAAGTGGCGATGAATACGGCGGCATCAACCCCGATAGCTATGTTGAGTTTTGCTTCACCGTGGCGGAGGAAGGAACCTATGAAATCCATGGATGGATTTACGCCGCAGGTGGTAGCGACAACTCGTTCTTTGCCACACTCGATGGCTTGCCGACAAACGGTTATCTCTGGGATACCAGTGAGAACACCAACTATGATGAAGATCTGGTGTCCGACCGCAATGGTCCCGACCCGGTGCAAATGGCTCTGTTGCCGGGTAGTCATACCGTGCGTCTGTATCTGCGTGAAGACGGCACCCGTATCGACAAGATGGAGCTGGTGCGCGTCAACAGCAACCCCAGCTGTGGACCGTTGGTGCAGGAAGCCGAAGACGGCACGCTGTTTGGTAACTTTGTTTTGGCCTCTGATGGAGCAGCCAGTGGTGGCAGCTATGTGCATGTGCCCGACGGCGATGGAAATAGCTGGAGCCCGGATCCACTGCATCGTGTTGACTACTGCTTTGAAGTTCCGACTGCCGGAACCTATCAGATTCGCACCAGAGTGCATGCCGATGGCGGCAGTGCCAACTCCTTCTTCGTGAAGGTCAATGGTGCGCCATCCGATGGTTTTCTCTGGGACGCAGCACGCAATACCACGTATGACAATGATTATGTCTCCGATCGCGGTGGCATGGATCCGGTGCAGGTGCAGCTGCCGGCAGGTAATCACACTGTGAGTGTGTTCCTGCGTGAAGACGGCACCCGCCTGGACCAAATAGAGCTTGAGCTGATGAGTGCAGCTGCCGTTTGTGGTGGCTTAATTCAGGAGGCTGAGGAAGCCACGCTATATGGCGAACTGATAGTCGGTACCGATAACGATGCCAGCGGTGGTGAGTTTATTCACGCTCCGGAAGGTTCGGGTACCAATGGTAATCTCAACAGCGCCGACCGCGCTGAGTTCTGCTTTAGCGTGCCAACGACCGGCACCTATCGCTTGAAAGGCACGGTGTATGCCGGTGATGGCCAGAGCAACTCGTTCTTCGTTACCGTCGACGGGAATCCGTCCAAAGGATTTCTGTGGGACTTTAACGATAGCGGGCTTTATGAAGAGTCGTTGGTGAATGATCGCAACGGTGCTGACCCGGTCGAGGTTGTGCTTTCTGCGGGTGATCATTTTGTGAACGTTTATCTGCGTGAGGATGGCGCGAGACTGGATAAACTGGAGCTGGTGAACGCAAGCATCAATCGGGTGGCTGCAGACAGCACCGGCGGCGGTGTGAACGGGACGTTAGCGCTGCCGGATGAGTTTGTACTGCATCCAAACTATCCCAATCCATTCAACCCGGAGACCACGATAGAATA
>JBOEGD010000059.1:0-540 GCA_050633245.1 Calditrichia bacterium
CTTACGTTCCCAGTGATGAATATGACTGGCAGCGATGCGAAATTGACAGTATACATAGATTGGAACAATGATGGTGTATTTGATCCTGCTACGGAGATGTACTTTACGACAGTAGCTGATCAAGCCACAACTGCAACAATAGCAGGTATCGTACCACCATTGACATCAACTTTAAATGATGATATTGGCTTCCGTATCCGTTTAACGACAGATATGGCGATGAGTCCAGAAGGTCCTGCTCCAGATGGAGAGGTAGAGGATTATGAGATTATGGTGATGGGCTTTGATTATGGTGATTTAGCTGATACTGGCGACGGAGAAGGCGAACAAAATTATGAGACAGTAGCTGCCAATGGTGGACCATCTCATAAAATCATCACGGATGAGAATGACATGGTACTCTTGAAGATTGGAGCATCAGCAGATGATGAAGCCGATGGTCAGCCAAGTGCTGACGCTGATGGAGATGCAGTAGGAATTGATGATGAAGATGGCTTCGATCCAACGAGTGTAATGTTTGTTACAGGCGAGTCAGTAGAC